>NZ_JODY01000035.1 GCF_000718015.1 Streptomyces catenulae
CTTACGGGGTGGTGGGGTGGGGCGGGTTGGGGGTGCGGGTTGTCCCGTAGGGGGTGGGTGGGCCCCCGGGCTGATCCCTGCCCGGCGGGCGGCACGGGTACGGCGGGAGGGCCCCTGGGATCTCCCTGGGATCTCCCTGATCTCGCCCCGGGTCCTCCCGGGCGGGTCCTCCCGGGCGGGTCCTCCCGCTGGGCTGCCGGACGGTTCTCCCGCGACGCTCCCGGAACACCCCCGCGACGCCACCGGAACACCCCGCGACGCTCCCCCAGCTCCACCCCAGTTCTCCCCTCCCCTAGCTCTCCCTGATCTCCCGTACCCACCCCGTCAGCCCGGCCAGGAATCCGGCGCGTTCGTCGGGTGTGAGGGTGTCGAGGGCGCGCAGCAGGGGTTCGGAGCGGCGGGCGACGAATGTTTCGAGGGCCGGGCGGTAGGCGTCGGCGAGGTCGACCAGGATGCGGCGGCGGTTGGCCGGGTCCTCGGTGCGGGTGACCATTCCGGCGCGGTGGAGCGCGCCGACCAGTTCGCTCGCGGTCGGCAGGGACACCTGGAGCCGCCGCGCGATCTCGCCGACGGGCAGCGGGCCGCCGGAGAGCAGCTGCGGCAGGACCGCGCCGTGCCGGGCGGTCAGCCCGTGCTCCGCCATCGTCCGCCGCATCTTCTCCGGCATGAGGTCGGCGACGGCCCCGGCCCGGAAGAACGGCGCCAACAGCGGTACGAGGCCGATGACTTCGAGTTCCGCGGGGTTCGGCACCCGGGGGCTCTTCCCCGGCTCGTACGCATGAGGCATACTCCGATCCTAAACGCTTCGGATATCCAAACTGTTAAGGAACCCGAACTCAAGGAACCCGAACTCACTTCGGAGATCCGCACCGGACTCACTTCAGGGTTCCGCACCGAATCCACTTCAGGGATCCGCACCAACCCGCCCTCGCCCCACACCACCCAGAACGGGGAGACCATGCCGTCGACCGGATACCACGACGCCCTCAACGACGCCCTGGAGCGGATGGACGACCTCGGCTACGAACGCGGGCAGGGCGTCGACCTCGCCAGCCACGGTCCCATGGGCGCCGAGGCGCTCGCCGCGCTCGGCCACGAGGACGACGTCGCCCGCTGGGTCGGCCGCTACCGCAACGCCCTCGACCACCACGCCCCGCCCACCGCCCGCTTCCCCCTCGACCCCGCCGACCCGTCCTCCTGGCGCCCCGCCCTCGGCGCCTTCGACCGGGCGGGCGACTGGGAGGCCCTCTTCGCCCGGGAACTCGCCGACTCCCCCTGGCGCGACGTCCTCGTCCGCTGGTGGCCGCGGCTGCTCCCCGGCCTGTTCGCAGGGTTGACCCACGGTCTGATCCGTACCGCCCACGCCGTCCGTGGCCTGCACGCGACCGGCGCCGACGCCACCCCGCTCCAGCTCACCGAACTCGCCCGCGGCCTCGCCTACTGGGCCGCCCGCCACACCGAACTCCCCGGCGTGCCCCACCTGCACGGCACCTTCGCCCTCCCGTCCGCCGTCGCCGCCCTCCCCCGCGACCCGCAGGACGGCGGCCTCACCCCGGGCGCGGTCCGGCAGCGTCTGGACGCCCTCACCGACCACCCCGGCTACCACGAGAGCCTGGGCCGCCTCGCCCCCGAGCACGCGCCGCGCCTGCTCGGCGACATGACGCTCCAGTTCACCGACGTCTACCTCGGCCACCCCGAGGTCCCCCCGGTCCCCCTCATCCACGGCGTCACCGCCCCCGCCGCCGTCCGCCTCGTCCTGCCCCACCTCCCGTACGAGCTGTACGAGCCGACGCTGGCCCGGCTCTGGCAGGTGCACACCGCGTTCCTGCTGGCGTTCACCACCGACCGGCGCGGCGAGGGCACCGACGCCTGGCGCGACGAGGTCCCCGACCTGCCGCCCCTCGCCGATCAGGCCGGGCGCGCCGCCGAGCACGGCGACGAACACGTCATCAAGTTCACCGAGGCGTGTCTGCGCGAGTACGCGCTCCGCCCCGACCCCCGCTACCGGGCCGCCGCGCACGCCGCCCAGCAGCGCATCCCCCGCCTCGACGCGGGCGGCGCGGTCGGCACGGTGGCCCGCCGCGCGGTCTGAGGCAGCGGACCGGCCCTCACCGCTCCCCGGCCACCAGCACATCCACCACGTACCGCTCCTCGACCACCCCACCGGGAAATTCCGCCGCCAACCGCTCGCGCTCCGCGTCGAGGAAGGCGCGGCGCGCGGCCGGTGCGAGGACGAGGAGGGCGGAGCGGCTGCCGACGTTGGCGAGGTGGGTGCCGAGCGGCACGGCGCGCCCCCAGGGGAGCAGCCGCCGTACGACGCGCAGCTCCGTGAGGCCCGCCAGCCGGATCGCCGTCGCGTCGTCGGGCCGGGTCGCGGCGCGCGGGGCCACCCCGCAGTGGCGGGCGATCCGCTCGTGCTGCGCCCGCAGCCACGGCACATCGAAGGCGGTGGTGTTCCACCAGACCGCCAACGCCCCGCCCGCCCGCACCACCCGCCGCGCCTCCGGCACCGCCCGCGCGGTGTCGGTCCACTGCCAGGACTGCGCGTACGTGACGAGGTCGCAGCTGCCGTCGGCGAGCGGCAGCGCGTTGCCGTCGCCCCGGACCAGCGGCACCTGCGGCAACGCCCGCCGCAGCTCCGCCGCCATCGCCGCCCCCGGCTCCACCGCGACCACCGCGGCGCCGCGCTCCCGCAGCAACGCGGTCGCGATCCCGGTCCCCGCCCCGACATCGGCGACCCGGACCCCGGCCCAGGGCCGCCCCAGGCACTCCCCCACGAAGTCGAACAGCTCAGCCGGATACGAGGGCCTGCTCACCGCGTAGCGGACCGCATCCCCCTCGAACGCCAGGGCCCGCCCCCGACCGGTCACGTCACTCATCGCCCCAGCATCACCCGGAGCCCGGCGCCACGGGGCGGAAACCTCCGTACGGCGCACGTCCGATCACGCAGCCGCGGGGTGAGGGCCGTCGCCCACGTACTGGCCCCGTCCCTCTGCACCGCCGCGACGAACCGGTGCCGGGCCACCGCCGGAACCACGGGCCGGGGCCCACCCGGCGCCACCTTCAGGCCACGGACGGGGACGACGAGGCGATCCCCCGCCCCCGGGGCTTCGCCCCTCCGCCCCAACCGAAAGCCCCGTGCCACCTCCCCCACAGAGGTGACACGGGGTTCCAGTCTGACGCGCCGCGCGGGATGGCTCCATAGGGGGTAGCGGGTTTCTTACGGAGGAGTCAGGTCGCGTGGGTCACTTCGGGTGGCTCGTGTGGGCCGCCCGATCGGAGCGTGCGGGGCGCGCGGGGCCGCCCCCCGAGGGACGGGTCAGGGCCCCGTACGGGTCACCCCGACCCGGGCCCCGCCTCGTACAGGTCCTCGATCCGGTCGGTGAACTGGCGGGTCACCTCCGCCCGGCGGAGCTTGTGGGACGGCGTCAGCTGGCCGGCGCGTTCGGTGAACTCGACGGGGAGGACCGCGAAGCGGCGGATCGACTCCGGGCGGGAGACCAGGCGGTTGGCGTCGTCGACGGCGCGCTGGAGGGTGGCGCGGAGGTCCGGGTCGTCGACGAGGGCGGCGAGCGGGACGTCCGTCTTCCGGGCCCTGCGGCGCCAGTGGGTCAGGGCCTCGGGGTCCAGGGTGAGGAGCGCGGTGACGTAGGGGCGGTTGTCGCCGGTGACCAGGCAGTGGGCTATCAGGGGGTGCGCCCGGACCCGGTCCTCCAGGGGCGCCGGGGCGACCCGCTTGCCGCCGGTGGTCACGATCATGTCCGTCTTGCGGCCGGTGAGGGTGAGGTGGCCGTCCGGGTCCAGGGTGCCGAGGTCGCCGGTGGCGAACCAGCCGTCGGTGGTGGCGGGGACGGCCGTGGCGCGGGACGCCTCCCAGTACCCGGCGAAGACCTGGCCGCCGCGCAGCAGCACCTCGCCGTCGTCCGCGATCCGTACGGCACCGCCGGGCAGCGGCAGTCCGACGGTGCCGGGGCGCGGCCCCAGCGGCGGGGCGGCGGTGGCGGCGCCGCAGGTCTCGGCCAGACCGTAACCCTCCAGGAGCGTGACCCCGGCGCCGGTGCAGAAGTGCGCCAGATCCCGGTCGAGCGGGGAGCCGCCGCAGATCAGATGCCGTACGCGGCCACCGAGCGTCGCGGAAGGGGCGGTAGGCCACCGGCTCGTGGAGGCGGCGGGCCGCTTTCAGGCCGGGGCCCGGCCCTCTCCCGGTGCCGCGGTCGCGGGCGGCGACCGCCTCCCCGTAGCCGCGGGCGACGCGGACCGCCCGGTCGAAGGCGGCGCCCCGGCCCGCGGCCTCGGCGGCGGCGCGAGCGGTGCGGCAGACCTTCTCCAGGACGTACGGGACGGCGTGGAGGAAGGTCGGGCGGAAGTCGGCCAGGTCGGCGAGGAGGTCGTCGGTGCGGAGGCTGGGCGCGTGGCCGAGGCGTACCCGGGCGCGCAGGCAGACCAGCGCGGCCATCCGGCCGAAGACATGGGAGAGCGGGAGGAAGAGGAGGGTGGACGCCGGTTCGGCGCCGTCGGGGCGGAGGACGGGGCCGAGCAGCGCCACCGCGTTGTCGATCTCGGCGTGGACGTTGCCGTGGGTCAGCGCGCAGCCCTTGGGGCGGCCGGTGGTGCCGGAGGTGTAGACGAGGGTGGCGAGGTCGGCGGGGCCGATGGTGGCGCGCCGTTCGTCGACCACCGTGTCGGGCAGTTCCCGTCCGGCGGCGACGAGGTGGGCGACGGCGCCGGTGTCGAACTGCCAGAGGTGGACGAGGGCGGGCAGCCCGCCGCGGACGCCGGTGATCAGCCGGGTCTCCGTGACGCTCTCCCCGACGCAGGCGGCGGCCCCGGAGTCGTGGAGGATCCACGCCACCTGGTGGGCGGAGGCAGTGGGGTGGACGGGGACGGTGATCAGCCCGGCGGCCCAGGCGGCGCAGTCGATGAGGGTCCACTCGTAGGTGGTACGGGCCATGAGCGCCAGCCGGTCGCCGCGGCGCAGCCCGTGGGCGATCAGGCCCTTGGCGACGGCCCGGACCTCGTCCGCGAAGTCCGCGCAGGTCAGGTCGGACCAGCCGCCGTCGGCCTGCCGCCGGGCCAGCGCGACCGCCCCGGGCGCTTGGGCGGCGTTGACGAACGGCAGGTCACCCAGGGAACCGCGGACGAGCGGCGCCGCCAGCGGGGGCAGCGCGACCTCGCGGACGGTGCCGTCGTGGACCGTCAGCGCGGGCGCGGCGGGCGGGGGCGGGGCGGAATCCTGGCGGAACACGGGCGGCTCCTCGTCGGTGGTGGAGTCGCCGCCGGGCACGGTCGAACCCGACGGGCGGCGGCCACCACCGCGTACGCGGGGGACGGACGCGGGACGTGACCGGGTGCGCTACGTGGGGAGGGAGAGCGGGAGTGGGTGAGCGAGGGGAGCGGGGCGACGGGGCGCTTGATGAGCAGCCAACTGCCTTACGTATGACGGCAGTTGGGGTTTCGGCAGGTGGCGTTCGGCAGGCGGCAAGGGGTGGCCTGTGCCGACCGTTCGCGCCGACCGGCCGGTAACCTTACTTCGCGGTAAATTTACGCCAGGGTCGCGCGTCGGCCAATGCCTGACGCCGGGCTTTGTGCGCCGGATCCGGGCGCCGCCCCGCCGCCCGCCGCGCAGGGCTCACGGCTCGGCCCGGCGCTGCCACAGCATCTCCAGTCCCAGCACGATGGCGCACACCACCGCGACCGTGCCGGGAACGGCCACGAGCGCCACATGGATCGGGCTGCCCTCGTCCGGCAGGAAGAGATCCACCCACCCCAGGGCCAGGGCCAGCGCGGTGGCGATCCCGCCGACCCGGGAGGCGCCCTCGAAGAGGCGCGCGTGCCACGGTCCGGAGCCCGGCGACTCCCTCGCCCGCACATCGATGCTGAAGAAGATCAGCAGGACGGCGAGGAACGAGATCAAGGTGACCATCTCGGACGACGGCATCTGGCGCATGTCGCGCTCCCTTGGTGGGCGAGGGCGGCTCCGCCCCGGCGCCGCTCCCGCCGGGATGGACACCGGGCAACATAAGAGGCCGTGCGACCGATCGGGGAGAGCGGAAAAGCCCTCCGCTCCCGCTTCACCCGGATGGCGCCACGCCGCCCGGCCCGCCGGGCCACCGTCGTAACCGTCCCGGGCCGAGGGCGGGATCCCCGTACGGGTCCGCGTGTGGCACCCCGGGGCCCCCTCAGTCGCCCACCCCCGGCGACTCAGCGGCCACCCCCGGCCCCCACCGCTCCCCCGTCATCATCCGGTGCAGCCCGGTCCAGGCGAAGTTCATCAGCGTGGCGGCCGTGCGCTCCGCCGCCGCCCGCGGGTCCGCCGGGGGCGCATCGTCCGAACCGGCGCCCTCCGGTGGGACGTTGGCCCACTCCGCCAGCGATTCGGCCGCGCCGACCAGGGCGTGGGCGAGGCCCGCCACCTCGCGCGCGGGCAGATCGGCGGCGCACTCCGACTCCCGGGCGGCGGCGCCGATCAGATCGGCCACGAAGTCGACCAGCCCGGCGCGCATCGCGGCCACCTCGTGCGCGAACGGCTCGCCCTGTGTGCGCGCCTGCTGGTGGAGGACCGCCCAGCTGTCGGGGTGCGCCGCGGTGTGCGCGAAGAAGCCGGTCAGCCCGCTCCACAGCTGGCGGTCGGCGGGCGCGTGCGGCTCGACCGCCGCCGTCACCGCGGCGACCAGCGCCGCCGCCTCCCGCCGGATGACGGCGCTGAACAGCTCCTCCTTGGAGTGCAGATAGAGGTAGACGAGCGGTTTGGAGACACCGGCCAGCTCCGCGATGCCGTCCATCGAGGCGGCGCGGTAGCCGTGCCGGGCGAAGGTGATCACCGCCGCGTCCAACATCTGCTGCTCGCGGACCGCACGCGGCACCCGCTTCCCCTTCACCGCACCCACGCCGAACGTCCTTCCGTCCCACCCCTCGACCGCACCGAAGTTTACGATCTTCGGCTCGCACACCCCTTCCCTTGACGCCCTCCCCACTTAACGAGACGATACGTCTCGTTGCGAAGCGAGACGCCACGTCTCGCCTGACGTCGCCGCGCCGTGCCCGCGGACAGGCCCGCGAACGGGCCCGTACGCCCCTTCCCGTCACCGCCCCCGGAGGTCCCCCATGCAGCAGTACGTCGAAACCGCCCCCGGCGTCCGCCTCTGGACCGAGCAGCGCGGTCCGGCCGACGCGCCGCCGCTGCTCCTGGTCATGGGCGCGCAGGCGTCCGGCATCGGCTGGCCCGAGCCGTTCGTCGACGCGCTCGCCGAGCACCACCGCGTGATCCGCTACGACCACCGCGACACCGGCCGCTCCACCTGGTCGTTCGACACCGACCCCTATCCGATCTCCGCGCTCGCCGAGGACGTCGTCGCCCTCCTCGACGGGCTCGGCATCGCCCGCGCCCACCTCGCCGGGCTCTCCCTCGGCGGGATGCTGGGCCAACTCGTCCTCGCCGACCACCCCGAACGGGTCGCCTCCGCCACCCTGATGGGCACCAACGCGCTCAGCACCCGCCCGTACACCGCACCGGACGGCACCGAGACCCCCGTCGAGGAGTTGCCGGGCATCGCGCCGGAGATCCTGGAGTTCTGGGCGCGGCCGGTCGAGGACCACGGCGAGGAGGCCGAACTGGACCGGCGCGTCGCACACTGGCGGCTGCTCGCGGGCGGGCGGCTCCCCTTCGACCCGGAGTGGTACCGCGACCTGGAGCGGCAGATCATCGCGCACACCGGGACGTACACCCCGCCGAGCGCCCACTCCCGCGCCGACCCCGACGGACTGCTGCGCACCGAGGAACTGGCCGCCAACCGCGTCCCGGTGCAGGTCGTCGTGGCCCCCGCCGAGCCGGTGTTCCCGCCGCCCCACCCGCACCACCTCGCCCGGTGCCTCAACGCCGTACGGGTCACGGAGATCCCGGGCATGGGCCATGCGCTGCCCCCGGCCGTCCAGGGTCCGCTCGCCGCGGCGATCCTCGCGCACACCGGCGCCACGGGGTGAGCCCGCCGGTACGACGACGGCGCCCCCGGAACCACGAGGGTTCCGGGGGCGCCGTGGCGCGCGCGGACCGGGGGACGGACGGCCCGCGCGGACGGCTCAGCCCGCAGCCGCCGCGGCGGGCACCGGGGCGGGCTGCTCGGCGGGGACGACGTCCGCCGCGTCCGCCTCCAGGGTGCTGCCGTGGGCGGTGGCGTACGCGTCGCGGTCGAGGATCTTCTCCTTGGCGGCGACGATGATCGGGATCGCCGACTGGCCCGCGACGTTGGTGGCGGTGCGCATCATGTCGACGATCGGGTCGATCGCCATCAGCAGACCGACGCCCTCCAGGGGCAGGCCCAGGGTGGACAGGGTCAGGGTCAGCATGACCGTCGCGCCGGTCAGACCGGCGGTCGCCGCCGAGCCGATGACCGAGACGAAGGCGATCAGGACGTAGTCGCCGATGCTCAGCGGCACATCGAAGATCTGGGCGATGAAGATCGCGGCGATCGCCGGGTAGATCGAGGCGCAGCCGTCCATCTTGGTCGTCGAGCCGAACGGCACCGCGAAGGACGCGTACTCCTTGGGCACACCGAGGCGCTCGGTGACCTTCTGGGTGACCGGCATGGTGCCGACCGAGGAGCGGGAGACGAACGCCAGCTGGATCGCGGGCCAGGCGCCCTTGAAGAACTGGATCGGGTTGACCTTGGCGACCGTCGAGAGCAGCAGCGGGTAGACGCCGAAGAGGACCAGGGCGCAGCCGACGTAGATGTCGACGGTGAACGTCGCGTACTTGCCGATGAGGTTCCAGCCGTACGTCGCGATGGCGTTGCCGATGAGGCCGACGGTGCCGATCGGGGCGAGGCGGATGACCCACCACAGGGCCTTCTGGAGCAGCTCCAGACCGGAGCGGCTGATCTTGAGGACCGGTTCGGCCTTCTCGCCGAGCTGGAGGGCGGCGACACCGGCGACGGCGCCCATGAAGACGATCTGCATGACCTTCAGCTCGGTGAAGGGCGTGATCACGTCGGTGGGGACGATGCCGGTCAGGAAGTCGATCCAGGATCCGGCGTGGTCGGGCGCCTGCCCGTCCTTCGGCGTCAGGCCGGTGCCCGCGCCGGGGTGGGTCAGCAGGCCGATCGCGAGGCCGATGGCGACCGCGATCAGCGAGGTGACCATGAACCACAGCAGGGTGCGGGTGGCGAGCCGGGCGGCGTTGTTGACCTGCCGCAGGTTGGTGATCGACACCAGGATCGCGAAGAAGACCAGCGGGGCGACGACGAGCTTCAGCAGCTGCACGAACATGTCGCCGATGTGCCCCAGCGTGGACGTCAGCCAGGCGACGTCACCGCTCTTGGCGACCCAGCCGAGCAGGACGCCGAGGACCAGACCGGACAGGATCTGGACCCAGAACGGGATCTTGGGTATTCGGGGTCTCGCGGGCGCGGAAGTCTCGGAAGGCGTGGACAACGGACACACTCCTGGGCAGGTCAGGCTCGGGTGAGGTGCAGAGGTGAAGGGGCGTCAGGCCGCCCGGAGGTCCGTACGCGGATCTCCGGCCGCTCTCAGAGGTCAGCGGCGGCAACAAGCCGCGGAGACACAGCGGCAAAGATCGACGTGCAGGCGCGCCACGAGCCGGATGCCCGGCGGGAGCGTGTGCGCGGCTGCTGTCTTCATGTCGATTACGTTAACACTCAAGCTTTGAGGAACCCAAAGAAAATCTTTGGTCTCGGCGTCCACGGAACCGCTCATACATGCCGAACGCCCCGCCACGGAAAGGAAATTCCGGGGCGGGGCGTCCAGGACGGTGCGGTGCGGGTGTGAGGTGTCCGACACCCGTGGCGGACGGACCGGCGTGCGGCCCGGCGGCTTCAGAGGAGGCCGTCCTCCTGGCTGCGGTTGGCGGCCAGCCGCTCGCGCTGCCGGTCGACCTTGTCGACGATCTGTACGGACATCTGGTCCCGCTGCTTGCGCAGCAGCACCAGGCTGAGCGGCGCGGAGACCACGATGGCGACCAGCAGCAGCCAGATCACCTGCGAACCCTTGGTCGCGAGCGGGATGACCCCGAGCCAGGCGAGCCCCCACGCCACCACGAAGCAGGCGAGGAAGAGGCCGAGGCGAAGCGCGGTGTAGCGGAGTGTGGCGTACTTGGGGCTGCTCACGGTGCGGAACCTTCTTCTCAACGGCAACCAAAGGGTCGCCAACCAGTCAAGCACAGCGCCAGGGGCGATCTTCCGTGGCCCCGGCGGGCGTTGCCGGGCCGCCGGCAGGGCGTCCCGGACCAGCGAGAACGCCCCCCGGCCGGAGCCGGGGGGCGTTGTCGGTGAACGGCGTCAGACGCGCATCGCCTGCGGCGACTCACGGCGGTCCGGGTCCGGACCCGGGTACTCGCGGATCGCCTCGTAGCGGGTGTTGCGCTCGACGGGGCGGAACCCGGCGTCGCGGATCAGGTCGAGGAGGTCCTCACGGGTCAGCTTGTTGGGCGTCCCGTAGTTGTCCGCGTCGTGCGTGATCTTGTACTCGACGACCGAGCCGTCCATGTCGTCCGCGCCGTGCTGGAGCGCCAGCTGCGTGGTCTGCAGCCCGTGCATCACCCAGAAGCACTTGACGTGCGGGACGTTGTCGAAGAGCAGTCGGGAGACGGCGAAGGTCTTCAGCGCCTCGGCGCCGGTGGCCATCGTCGTACGCGCCTGGAGCTTGTTACGGACCTTGCCGTCCTGCATGTCGACGAAGTCGTGCTGGTAGCGGAGCGGGATGAAGACCTGGAAGCCGCCGGTCTCGTCCTGCAGCTCCCGCAGGCGCAGCACGTGGTCGACGCGGTGGCGCGGCTCCTCGATGTGGCCGTAGAGCATCGTGCACGGGGTCTTCAGACCCTTCTCGTGCGCGAGGCGGTGGATGCGCGACCAGTCCTCCCAGTGGGTGCGGTGGTCGACGATGTGCTGCCGGACCTCCCAGTCGAAGATCTCCGCGCCGCCGCCGGTCAGCGACTCCAGACCCGCCTCGATCAGCTCGTCGAGGATCTCGGAGGCGGAGAGACCGGAGATGGTCTCGAAGTGGTGGATCTCGGTGGCGGTGAACGCCTTCAGCGAGACGTTCGGCAGCGCCTTCTTCAGCTCGCTGAGGGAGCGCGGGTAGTAGCGCCACGGCAGGTTCGGGTGGAGCCCGTTGACGATGTGCAGCTCGGTGAGATTGTCGTTCTCCATCGCCTTGGCGAGGCGGACGGCCTCCTCGATGCGCATGGTGTACGCGTCCTTCTCGCCCGGCTTGCGCTGGAACGAGCAGTAGGCGCACGACGCGGTGCACACATTCGTCATGTTGAGGTGACGGTTGACGTTGAAGTGGACGACGTCGCCGTTCTTACGGGTACGCACCTCGTGGGCGAGACCGCCCAGCCACGCCAGGTCGTCGGACTCGTAGAGGGCGATGCCGTCCTCGCGGGTGAGCCGCTCACCGGCGTGGACCTTCGCCTCCAGCTCGCGCTTGAGCCCCGCATCCATCGACGCAGCCATCCGGTCGCCTCCCAGTCCTGCCGTGTCCGTGTCTGTCCCGTTCCGGCCCTGCGAACGAGCCGGACCGAGCCTACTCCCCCGCGCGCGAGGCGGGCGGAGACCCCTGACGGGCCCCCGCCCGGCCCCGGTCTGCTACGCGGGCTCCTCCGGCAGCTCACCGACGCGGTTCTCCCACTTGGTGGAGAGCACGATGGTGGTGCGCGTACGGGAGACGCCCTTGGTGCCGGAGAGCCGCCGGATCGTGGTCTCCAGGCCGTCGACGTCGCCGACGCGGACCTTGAGCATGTAGGAGTCGTCCCCGGCGATGAACCAGCAGTCCTCGATCTCCTCCAGGTCGCGCAGCCGCTGGGCGACGTCCTCGTGGTCGGCGGCGTCCGAGAGGGAGATGCCGACCAGCGCGGTGACGCCGAGCCCGAGGGACTTGGCGTCGATCGTCGCGCGGTAGCCGGTGATCACTCCGGCCGCCTCCAGACGGTTGATGCGGTCCGTGACGCTGGGCCCGGAGAGGCCGACGAGCCGGCCCAGCTCCGCGTACGAGGCCCGCCCGTTTTCGCGAAGTGCCTGGATGAGCTGCCTATCCACCGCGTCCATGCCCTCTAGCCTTCCAATCTTTATGAATTTTCGAGTCCTGCATGTAGAATCTAAGGCATACAGGGCCCGATGCCCTGTGATTCTCTCAAATGATCAAGGACGATCTTCACAGGAGTTGTCACCGTGTACTCGATCGAGATGGCCTACGCCCGCATGCGCGAGCTGCAGGACCGGGCCAATCGTTCCCGTGCTCACCAGCCCGCCGCCCCGCGGGCCCGGCGCCGTACGCTGCGCGCCGCCAAGAAGCGCTGATCCGCGCCCCGCGGGCGCCGCGCCACCGGCCGGACCGGCCCCCGCGGACCACTCACCGACGGACACCGGGGCCCTCCTCACGGGAGGCCCGCCCCAGTTCCCCCTCCCAGCGCCGGTACAGGCCGTGCGGCACACCCGCCGCATCGAGCACCCGGCCGGCGACGAAGTCCACCAGATCCTGGATGTGCGTCGCCCCCGCGTAGAACGCCGGAGAGGCGGGCAGCACCACGGCGCCCGCCTCGTCCAGCGCCACCAGCTGCTTCAGCGTCGGTCCGCTCAGCGGGGTCTCCCGCACCGTGACCACCAGCGGCCGCCGCTCCTTGAGCGTCACGCTCGCCGTCCGCTGGAGCAGATCCTTCGAGAGTCCGAGCGCCACCCCGGCGACGCACGCCGTGCTCGCCGGGACGATCACCATCCCCTTCGCCGGATACGAACCCGACGACGGTCCGGCCGCCAGATCCCCGGCCGGCCAGCACCGCACATCCGCCAGATCCGCCTCGGTCACCGGGAACGTCTCCGGTCGGCCGTCGGCGCCGCGCGCCAGCCACTGCCGAAGATCCGCCTGCCAGTGCGCGTCCCGGAAGGCGATGCCGGTCTCGTCCAGCAGCGTCAACCGGGACGCCCGGCTCACCACCAGATCGACCGCCTCCCCGGCGGCGAGCAATGCGCGTAGCACCGAGGCGGCGAACGGCGTGCCGGAGGCGCCGGAGACCCCGACGACCCACGGGCGGCGCGGGCCGGGGACCGGCTGCGGGGCGCCGGATGAACTGGTGTCGCTGGGCGTGAACTCCACGACATCGACCCTATCCGGCGGAACCACCGGCCCCGTCACGGCCGTTCTCCCACCGGAACCCCGCCGCCCGGGCGGGCCACCGCACCGAGGAGGCCGGACGATGAGCCGAGCGAGGCCCGCGCTCTTCCTGATGCTGGGCTGGACCGCGCTCCTGTGGGTCCTGGAGATCGCCGACACCGTCAGCGGCCACGCCCTGGACACCTTCGGGATCCGGCCGCGGGAGCTGTCCGAACTGGTCGACATCGTGCCCGCCGCCTTCATCCACTTCGGCTTCGACCACCTCCTCGCCAACACCCTGCCCCTCTTCGTCCTCGGCTTCCTCGCCGCGCTCCGCCTCGGCGTCCGCCGCTTCCTGTGGGTGGTCGCGCTGATCACCGTCGTCAGCGGGCTCGGCGTCTGGCTGACGGCCTTCCCGCACAGCAACACCGCGGGCGCCTCCGGCGTCGTCTTCGGCATCCTCGGCTTCCTCCTCGTCCGCGGCTTCACCGACCGCTCGCTGCCCGACGTCCTCATCGGTCTGGGCGTGCTGGTCGTCTACGGCTCGCTGCTGTGGGGCGTGCTGCCCGGCGCCGGGGACGTCAGCTGGCAGGGCCACCTCTTCGGACTGGCCGGTGGGGTGCTCGCCGCGTTCCTGCTCCGTGCGCTGCCGCGGCGCACCGCCCGGCCCGCTGTCGGACCCGTCCCGTAATCTCTCGGTAACGGCAGAGCGCCGGGCGGGGACGACCGTCCGGCCGCAGTACTACGGGGTGAGCAGATGTCCGACCAGCAGCCCGGTTACGGCTACGGCCCACAGGGCCAGCCGCAGCAGCCCTACGGCGCCCAGGGATGGCAGCAGTCCGCCCCGCCCGGCGGCTACGGCTATCCGTCCGCCGGTCCGTACCCGAGCCCGGGGTACGCCGCGCCGCCGCCGTCGGCGCCGTCCCACTCCACCGCGATGTGGGCGCATCTGAGCGCGCTGTTGACGGTCACCGCGGGCTCGGCGATCTGCTGCGGGATCGGCGCGTTCCTCGGCTGGATCGGCCCGATGTCGATGCGCAACGACTCCCGCAACAAGAACGACCCGTATCTGCGCCACCACACCACCGAGGCGCTGAACTTCGGGCTCACCCAGGCGATCATGGCCGTCATCGGCACCGTGCTCTACTTCAGCACGATGATCGTCTACGGCATGGTCGCCAACGCCGCGCAGCGGGCGTCCGCCGGGCTCGCCGTCCCGATGCTGACGATCATCGTGATGATGGGCGGCTACGCCCTCAGCAGCGTCGTCTGCTCGATCATCGCCACCATGAAGGCCAACCGCGGCGAGTGGTGGACCTACCCCCGCCTGGTCGCCTGGCCGATGCTCAAGCCGTGAGCCGCCCGCCCCGCCGGTGACGGCCGGGGCACGGCCCGCGAAGACAGCTACGGCCCGGAGCCTCCCGCTCCGGGCCGTACGCCGTTTCCGTGCCGTGCCGTCAGAGCGTCAGACCGCGGACCACCAGATCGGCCAGCGCGCAGACGAAGAGCGCGATACCGATGAAGCCGTTGACGCTGAAGAACGCGCGGTTCAGGCGCGACAGGTCGTGCGGCCGGACGATCGTGTGCTCGTAGAGGAACGCCCCGACGACGATCACCAGGCCGACCCAGAAGCACACCCCGGCGCCGGTGGCCAGCGCGTACCAGACCAGCAGTGCGGTGGTGACGGCGTGAGCGGCGCGGGCGCCGTGCAGCGCCGCCGGGATGCCGAAGCGGGCGGGGACGGACTTCACGCCGTGCGCCCGGTCCGCCTGCACGTCCTGGCAGGCGAAGATCAGGTCGAAGCCGCCGATCCACACCCCGACCGCCAGCCCCAGGATCACCGCGTCCCACGACCAGCTGCCGGTGATCGCCAGCCAGGCGCCGACCGGCCCCATCGCCTGCGCCAGCCCGAGGATCGCGTGCGGGAAGTGGGTGAACCGCTTGCCGTACGGATAGACCACCATCGGCACCACCGCGACCGGCGCCAGCGCCAGGCACAACGGGTTGAGCAGCGCCGCGGCGCCCAGGAAGACGACGACGGCGATCAGCGCGCCGGTCCACGCCGAGCGGACCGACACCGCGCCGGTCACCAGCTCCCGCCCGGCGGTGCGCGGGTTCCGGGCGTCGATCTCGCGGTCGATGATGCGGTTGGCGGCCATCGCGAACGTCCGCAGCCCGACCATCGCCACCGTCACCAGCAGCAGCCGCCCCCACTGGACGGTCCCGTCCACCTCGTACATCGCGGTCAGCGCCGCGATGTAGGCGAAGGGCAGCGCGAAGACCGAGTGCTCGATCATGACCAGGCGGAGGAACGCCTTGGTGCGGCCGGGGCGCGGGGGCGCGGCGGGCAGCTGCGCGCCGCCGTCGCCGGGGAGGGCTTCGCTGCTCACAGGCCGTACTCCTTCCACCGGCGGTCGACCAGCGCCGCCGTCCGGGCGTCCGACTCGACCATGTCCGGCCAGCCGCCGTCGCGGGTGTAGCCCTCCTCGGGCCACTTCTTCGTCGCGTCGATCCCCGCCTTGCCGCCCCAGAACTGCTGGTAGGAGGCGTGGTCGAGGTGGTCGACCGGGCCCTCGACGACGGTCAGGTCGCGGGCGTAGTCGGTGTTGCCCAGCGCCCGCCAGGAGACCTCGTGGAGGTTGTGGACGTCGCAGTCGGCGTCGACCACGACGATCAGTTTGGTCAGCGACATCATGTGGGCGCCCCAGATGGCGTGCATGACCTTCTGTGCGTGCTTGGGGTACTTCTTGTCGATCGAGACGATCGCGCAGTTGTGGAAGCCGCCGGACTCGGGCAGGTGGTAGTCGACGATGTCCGGGACGATGATCTTCAGCAGCGGGAGGAAGAAGCGTTCCGTCGCCCGGCCCAGCGGTCCGTCCTCCGTCGGCGGGCGGCCCACCACGATCGACTGGAGGATCGGCCGCTTCCGCATCGTCACGCAGTCGATCTTCAGCGCCGGGAACGGCTCCTGCGGCGTGTAGAAACCGGTGTGGTCGCCGAACGGGCCCTCCGGCAGCATCTCGCCGGGCTCCAGCCAGCCCTCGATGACGACCTCCGCCTGCGCCGGGACCTGGAGCGGGACGGTCTTGCAGTCGACCATCTCGATCCGCTTGCCCTGGAGGAACCCGGCGAAGAGGTACTCGTCGATGTCGCCGGGGAGCGGCGCGGTCGAGGCGTACGTGACGGCCGGGGGGCAGCCGAAGGCGATGGCGACCGGGAGCTTCTCACCGCGGCGGGCGGCGACCTGGTAGTGGTTCCGGCTGTCCTTGTGGATCTGCCAGTGCATCCCGATGGTGCGCCTGTCGTGGCGCTGGAGGCGGTAGAGACCGAGGTTGCGGATGCCGGTCTCGGGGTCCTTGGTGTGCGTCAGGCCCAGGTTGAAGAAGGAGCCGCCGTCCTTCGGCCAGGTGAAGAGCGCCGGGAGCGCGTCCAGATCGACGTCCTCGCCGCGGAGCACGACCTCCTGCACGGGCGCATCGTCGCCCTTGACCTTCTTCGGCGGGACGTGCGTCATCCCGGCGAGCTTGCCGAACGCCTCGCGCATCCCGACGAAGCCCTGCGGCAGCTCGGGCCGGAGCAGTCCGCCGATCTTGTCGCTGATGTCGCCGTACGACGTCAGGCCGAGGGCCTTCAGCAGGCGGCGGTCGGTGCCGTAGACGTTCATGGCCAGCGGCATCGCCGAGCCCTTGACGTTCTCGAAGAGAAGCGCGGGGCCGCCCGCCTTCTGGACCCGGTCAACGATCTCGCCGACCTCCAGATGGGGGTCGACCTCGGCCTTGATGCGCTTGAGGTCGCCCTCCCGGTCGAGCGCGCGCAGAAACGAGCGAAGATCGTCATAAGCCATACGTCCCAGTATCGGGTACGCACTACCCTGGACGGGTCACCGGGCCCCGCAGCGGGCCCGCCGCCGCGTCCAGGGGGCCGCCTCCGCCATGCTCAGGTATCTGCCGTTCCTTCTGGTCCTGGCGCTGTGGATCTACGCCTTCATCGACTGCGTCAACACCCCCGAGTCGCAGATCCGCGGCCTGCCCAAGGTCGTCTGGGTGCTCATCATCCTGCTCTTCGGCGAGGTGCTGGTCGGGCCGATCGCCTGGCTCGTCGCGGGCAAGGTCCGCGAGACCGCGGGCGGCGCGCCGCGCGGCCGGGCCACCTGGGTGGCGCCCGACGACAACCCGGAGTTCCTCGACTCCCTCAAGGACGGGCGGCGCAAGCAGGAGAGCGAGCGGGACGAGGCACTGCTCAAGGACTGGGAGGCCGATCTGCGCCGCCGCGAGGAGGAGCTGCGCCGCCGCGACGACGACGGCACTCCGAACGGCCCCGGCCAGACCCCGCCGCCGTCGAAGGACTGACAGGCTGGGCGGCATGGACGACCCCACGGAGTCCGGCCGCCGGGAATGGGCGCGCGACCGTGACGCGCTGATGCGCGACGGCACGGACGACCGCCCCGCCCCCGACCTGCCGGGCGATCCGCGCCATCTCCAGGAGCAGGCCCGGACGATGCTGGCGACCGCGCTGGCCGAGGCGCGCGCCGGGCGCGACGAGGGCGGGGTGCCGATCGGCGCGGCGCTCTACGGGCCCGACGGCACGCTCTGGGGCCGTGGCCGCAACCGCCGGGTCCAGGACGGCGATCCGTCCGCCCACGCCGAGACCGCCGCCTTCCGCGCGGCCGGGCGCCGCCCCGGCTACCGCGGCACCACGATGGTCACCACCCTCTCGCCGTGCTGGTACTGCAGCGGTCTGGTGCGGCAGTTCGGCATCTCCCGGCTCGTCGTCGGCGAGGCCCGCACCTTCCACGGCGGCCACGACTGGCTGGCCCGCCACGGCGTCCGCATCGTGGTGCTGGACGATCCGGAGTGCGTCCGGCTGATGCGGGAGTTCACCGAGGAGCGGCCGGAGCTGTGGCGGGAGGACATCGGGGGCGCCGGGGCGGAGTGAGCGCCGGGAACCCGGGCCTGTCCGGCGCCCCCGGAGACGCCCGGAGGCGGCCCCGTGCCGGGACCGCCTCCGAGGGTGTGGGTACGGGTGGGTCAGACCCCGGCGTACGAGTGCAGGCCGGTGACGAAGATGTTCACGCCGTAGTAGTTGAAGAGGTAGCAGGCGAAGGCGATCAGGCCCAGCCAGGCGGCCTTGCGGCCCTTCCACCCGGCGGTGGCGCGGGCGTGCAGATAGCAGGCGTACGCGACCCAGGTGATGAAGGACCAGACCTCCTTGGGGTCCCAGCCCCAGTAGCGGCCCCACGCGGCCTCGGCCCAGATGGCGCCCGCGATGATGGTGAACGTCCACAGCGGGAAGACCGTGGCGTTGACCCGGTAGGCGAACTTGTCGAACGAGGCGGCGGCGGGCAGCCGGGACATCACGTCGTTACCGGCGATCCGCACCCGCAGCCAGAACGTCGACTCCTCCTTGTTCTTGCCGGTGCGGCGCAGGGTGTCCAGCCGCTCGTGCAGCGCGGCGACCCGGCCGTCGGCGACCCGCTCCTCGTAACGGTCGCGGAAGAGGAAGAGCAGCGTGGCGACGGCGCCCATGTAGAGGACGGCGCCGGAGATGATGGCGCAGCTGACGTGGATCCACAGCCAGTACGAGTGGAGCGCCGGGACGAGCTGGTCGCTGGCGGTGTAGAGGACGGAGACCGCGAGGCCGAGGGTGAGCAGGACGGTGGTGACCAGCGGCAGGCCGAGCCAGCGGACGCTCTTCCTCGCCACCAGCAGGACCAGGTACGCGGTGACCGCGACGGCGGCGAACGTCGTCGAGAACTCGTACATGTTGCCCCAGGGGGCGCGCTGCACGGACATCGCGCGGGTGACCACGCCGCCGACGTGCAGCGCCCAGGCCAGCACCGTCAGGGAGATGGCGATCCGGCCGTAGAGGTCGCCCTGCTCGGTGCCGCCGGCCGCGCCGGGGCCGTCGGGGACGTCCCGGCTGCCGGGCGCGGAGCGGGTGTGGACCACGGGCCGGTCCAGCACGGCGGTGCCGCCCTTGGCCGATGCGCGGACGGTGACGGTGGCGGGCTTCGCCGCCTCGGCGGTCAGCGCGGCGGCCGTGCGGCCGACCTTGCTGCGGCTGCCGAACACCCACTCGGCCATGTGCGCGAGGAAGGCCAGGGTGTAGACGGCCATCGCGCCGTAGACCAGCAGATTGCTGTTGTGCGCCAGTGTCTCGTTGGCTGCGGCCGCGATGTTCACGCGCGCGCTCCTTCGGAGGGGTCAGCGGGGTCGGCGGAGTCGGTGGGCTGCGCCGGGTCTTCGGGGGCTGCGGGGGCCGCCTCGTCGGGGGACGCCGCCTTCTCCTCGGTCGGCGCCTCGCCGGTGGCCGGGGCCGCGTCGTCCGGCTGTGGCTCCGCGTCCGGGGCGACCGGGGCGTCCGGGGTCAGGGCGGCGGCCAGATCGGCCAGCTCCTCCGGGAGGCGGGCCGACTCGCTGCGGCCCAGACCGGCGATCTCGACGACGGTGGTGCCGTCCGGGCCCGGCTCGGCGCGGACCCACACCCGGCGGCGCTGGACGAAGAGCGAGGCCGCCAGGCCCAGCAGCGCCGCCACCGCGCCGGTCAGCGCGAGACCGTTGCCCGGCTGGTGGGTGATCTTGAAGGTGGCCCAGGTCTTGACGCCGGTGAAGGTGATGGAGCCGTCGCCGTTCGGCAGCTTCATCGTCTCGCCCGGCAGCATCATCTTCGCGAGCTTGCGGTCCTTGACCTGGTACTGCTTGAGGTTCTTCTGGTCGAGTTGGTAGACGTTCTGCGAGGGGCCCGAGCCCAGCCCCAGGTCACCGTGGTACGCGGTGAGCGTGAGCACCGGGTAGTCGAGCGCCGGGAACGTCGAGAACATCGAGCCGGAGCCCTTGCCGCCGAAGGTCGGCACGAAGAAGCCCTGGAAGCCGAGCTGATTGCGCTTGCCGTCCTTGGTCTGCGCGGCAGGCACCTTGATCACACCGGTGGAGGTGAAGTTCTTCGGATCCTGCGTCAGGAACGGCACCGCGCCGTCGTAGACGGTCTTGCCGCGGCCGTCCTTGACCTTGACCTGCGGCGCGTAGCCGTGGCTGAGGAGGTAGACCCGCGAGCCGGCGATGTCGAGCGGCTCGTTGACCTCGATCTTGGTGCGGTGCTCCGCGCCGTCCGCGCCGGTGTAGTACGTGACGTTGGCACGGAAGGTCCGCGGCGTGCCGCGCTCCGGGCCGGTCCGCTCGTACGTCGCGTCGAAGCTGTTGAGGGTGAAGCCGAAGGGCTCCATCGCGTCCGGGTCGTAGAACGGGCCGGACTTGAAGTCGTCGTACTGCGTGAGGTTGTTGGCGAAGCCGTCGCCCTCGGTGATGAGCTTGCCGCCCTCGGACTTCCACAGGCTGCCGACGGCGAACGCCACCAGCATCACGATCAGCGCGACATGGAAGACGAGGTTGCCCAGCTCCCGCAGGTACCCCTTCTCGGACGCCACCGCCGTACCGGCCCGGTGGACGCGGAACCGCCGCTTCTTCAGCAGCCGGTGCGCCGCGTCGAGCACCGCCTCCGGCTCCGCCTCCGTACGCCAGGTCGCGTACGCGGGCAGCCGGGTCAGACGGCGCGGTGCGCCCGGCGGACGGCCGCGGAGCTGGCCGACGAACTGCCAGGTGCGCGGCACGATGCAGCCGATGAGGGAGATGAAGAGCAGCAGGTAGATCGCGGAGAACCACACCGAGCTGTAGACGTGGAACATCCCGAGCTTGTCGTAGACGCCCGCGAGCGAGGGGTGGTCGGTCTTGAACGCGTCGACCTTGACGGGGTCGATGGAGGTCTGCGGGATCAGCGATCCGGGGATGGCGCCGATCGACAGCAGGAAGAGCAGCAGCAGCGCCACCCGCATCGAGGTGAGCTGGCGCCAGAACCACCGCACCCAGCCGATCGGGCCGAGCGAGGGGAAGCTGATCTCCTCCTTGGGCGCGGTGGAGAGCTGCGCTCCGGCCGCGCCGAGATCGGAGCCCGCGTCGCCGTCGCGCGGGGCGCCGGACTCCGCGTCGCGAGAGGTGTCGGTCGTGGTGGACATCGGTTCAGATCCCAACGGTGGAGCTTTGCGTCCAGCTCTGCAGCCCGGACATCATTCCGTCCCAGACGCCGGTGACCAGGAGGATGCCGAGGACGACCATCATGCCGCCGCCGATCCGCATCACCCATACGTAGTGCCGCTTGACCCAGCCGAACGCGCCGAGCACCCGGCGGAACGCCAGCGCCACGGCGATGAACGGCAGGCCCAGGCCCAGGCAGTAGACGACGGTGAGCAGTGCGCCGCGCGGGGCGCTCGCCTGGTTGAAGGCGAGGGTGTTGACGGCGGTGAGGGTGGGGCCCAGGCACGGCGTCCAGCCGACGCCGAAGAGCGCGCCGAGCAGCGGCGCACCGGCCAGCCCCATCGCGGGCTTCTTGTGGAAGCGCAGCTCACGCTGGCCGAACCGCTTGAGGACACCGGCGAAGGCCAGGCCGAGCAGGATCATCAGGACGCCGAGGACCTGGGAGATGATCTCCTTGTGCTCCTGGAGCCGCTGCCCGAAGAAGCCGAAGAGCGCGCCGCCGGAGACGAAGACGGCGGTGAAGCCGAGGACGAAGAGCAGCGCCCCGGCGACCATCCGGCCGCGCCGGGCCTCGCCGAGGTCGGTGCCGGTGACGCCGGTGACGTACGACATGTAGCCCGGTACGAGCGGCAGCACGCAGGGGGAGAAGAAGGAGACCAGCCCGCCGAGGAGGGCGAGGGGGACCGCCGCCAGCAGGGCGCCGGTCATGACGGTGTCGTTGTACGCAGCGGCGGCGAGCGTGATCACGGGGTCACTTCTCGGCGATCAGCGGCTTGATCATCGCGCGCAGATCGTACTCGGCGAGCGGGCCGAGGGAGCGCGCGGCGATCTTCCCGTGCCGGTCGATGACGATGGTCGACGGGATGGACTGCGGGTTGAGGCTGCCCTTGGGGAAGCGGAGCATCAGCTTGCCGGTCGGGTCGAAGAGACTCGGGTACGGCATCTTGTGCTGGTCCTCGAAGCTGGTCGCCTGTGTCTTGTTGTCGCGGGTGTTGATCCCGACGAACTGGACGCCCTGCTTCTCGGTGTCCTTGGCGACCTTCGCGAAGTTCGGCGCCTCCGCGATGCACGGACCGCACCACGAGCCCCAGACGTTGAGGACGACGACCTTGCCCTTGTAGGAGGAGAGGTCGAGCTGCTTGCCGGTGGTGGTCTCGCCCGAGATGTCCGGCACCTTCTGCCGGTCGGCCGCGTCGACCCGGGCGATGCCGTTCTTGCCCTGGACGAACCGGGTCTGCGAGGAGCCGCCCGAGGTGCCCTCACCGCAGGCGCTCAGCGTCAGCGACGCGAGCACCGTCCCCGCGGCGAGCAGGGTGAGGCGACGGCGGCCGGTGAGGCGGCGTGGGGCACGGCAGGCACTCATGTGAAAAGTTTCGCATGGGCGGATTCCGGATCTTTGGCGCCCCCCTCACCGGGCGGATCACGCCACGAAAGGGCATGTCACGGCCGTGCGCGGCCCGTCGGACGGACCGCGCACGCACCGCTTCGGGCCGACCGTCAGGCGGCGAGGTAGCTCTTCCAGCCGCCGGTGGGCTGCTGGCCGACCTGGAGCGCCTGGAGCTTGGCGAGGACCGCGGGGTCCTGGGCGTCGAGCCAGTCGGTGAACTGCCGGAAGGAGACCATCCGCACATCCTTGTTCTGCTCGTTGGCGATGTGCTTGAGCGCCTCCTCGACGGCGTCCATGTAGACGCCGCCGTTCCACTCCTCGAAGTGGTTGCCGATGAAGAACGGCGCCCGGTTGGTCTCGTACGCCCGCTGGAAGCCGGAGATGTACGAGTCGGTGGCCTGGCGGCGCCAGCCCGGGTAGTTGACGGACGGGGCGCGGGTGGAGTTCTTCGACTGGTTGGCGAGGATGTTGTAGTCCATCGACAGCACCTCGAAGGTGTGGCCGGGGAACGGGATCTGCTGGAGCGGGTAGTCCCAGATGTTCCCCTTCTTACGGGGCCACATCTGGAGGCCGCCGGGCGAGCTGGCGTCGTAGCGCCAGCCGAGCTTCTCGGCGGTGGGCAGCAGGTTCTCCTGGCCCAGGAGGCAGGGGGTGCGGCCGCCGACCAGCTCCTTGCGGTAGTCGAAGGGGAGCGGCTCCATGTCGGTGAAGCCGGTGTTGGTCCGCCACTTCGTCACGAAGTCGACCGCCTGGTCGATCTCGGAGCGCCACTGGTCGGGCGTCCACCTCTGGACCGTGCCGGACCCGGAGCAGAAGTGGCCGTTGAAGTGGGTGCCGATCTCGTGCCCGTCGAGCCACGCCTGGCGGACGCTCTTGAGCGTCGCCTTGATGTGCTCGTCGGTGAGGTAGCCGATGTCGGAGGCGCCGGGGGCGTTGTTGGGCGGGAGGTAGAGGTGCTTCTTGCTCTCGGGCAGGAGGTAGAGCCCGGAGAGGAAGAAGGTCATGGCCGCGCCGTGGTCCCGGGCGAGCTGGAGGAAGCGGGGGAAGAGACCGTTGCCGACCTCGCCCGCGCCGTCCCAGGAGAAGATCACGAACTGTGGTGGCGTCTGGCCCGGTTCCAATCGTTCCGGTGCCTTGGGCTGGTGGGGCTGGCGTCCGTAGTCGGCGGTCGAGCCGTCGCCGATGAGCTTCGGCCGTGCCTGGATCGCGTTCTTCACCCGTTGTTTGTCGGAGGCGGTGTCCGAGCCGGTCGAGCAGCCGGCGACGCCCAGCGCCGCAGCCGCCCCGATACCCATTCCCAGCAGGTTCCGCCGACTGATTGCGCGCATAGCGTCGTCCCCATCCGTACTCGCCGATTTCAATATCCATATAAATGGACAATCGGTTAGATGGCCCGACGAAGAAGGTGGTTCCGTGCTATTCGGTTATATCTCATGACTTTTGACACATCCGGCGAGTCATCCTTGACAAGCCGTCAGCCCGACCCGCGATCCGGCCCCCGTGAACGACGACGGGGCGGCCCCGGCGGGGCCGCCCCGAGCACATCCGCTCACGTCACGCGCCGAACGCCTTGGCCTTCCCCTTGACCGGCTTGGCGCCCGCCAACAGATGAGACGGCACGAGGTCCCTCGCCGGTTCGCTGTAACCCACGGAAATAATCTTGTCGCCCTGGAACGTGAAGGACGTCAGGGACGCCAGCGTGCACTGCCGCTTGCGCGGGTCGTGCCACAGCCGCCGCCGCTCCGCGAAGCTGCGCACGATCCAGATCGGCAGCTGATGGCTGACCGCCACCGCCTCGTGCCCGCGCGCCGCGTCCCGCGCCGCGCCGAGCGCCGCCATCATCCGGACGACCTGCTCGATGTACGGCTCGCCCCAGGACGGGCGGAACGGGTTCGTCAGGTACTTCCAGTTGCCCGGCTTCTTCAGCGCGCCGTCGCCGACGCCGAACGTCTTCCCCTCGAAGACGTTGGCCGCCTCGATCAGCCGCTCGTCGGTCGCCGTCGTCAGCCCCAGCGCCGCCGAGATCGGCGCCGCCGTCTCCTGCGCCCGCTCCAGCGGCGAGGCGACGACATGTGTGATGTCGCGGTCCGCCAGATGCTCGGCGACCCGGTCGGCCATCTTCCGGCCCAGATCCGAGAGGTGGTACCCGGGGCGCCGCCCGTAGAGCACCCCCTCCGGGTTGTGCACCTCGCCGTGCCGCATCAGATGCACGACGGTGAAGTCTTCGCTGCTCATGTCACCCATTCATTCGGTCGTCGGTCCGTGGGGCCGTGACGGCACCGCCCCGCCGGGGGGCGTAGGGCCGACCGGTACGCGCCGGTCGGCCCTACGTCACGCTCCGGCTCAGGCGGTCGCCTCGGCGGCGGCGCGGGCCGCGGCGGGCAGCGCGGCGGCGATCCGCTCCACCGCGGCGGCGTCGTGCGCGGTCGACACGAACCAGGACTCGAACGCGGACGGCGGGAGGTAGACGCCCTGGGAGAGCATCGAGTGGAAGAACGCGGTGAAGCGGAACGACTCCTGCGCCTTCGCCTGGTCGTAGTTGGTGACCTCGGTGTCCGTGAAGAAGACCGAGAACATGTTGCCCGCCACCGAGACCTGGTGGGCCACACCCTCCTTGGTCAGCGCCTCGCCGACCAGCGCCCGCACCTCGGCGGAGACCGCGTCGACCTTCGCGTACGCCGCGTCGTCCAGCAGCCGCAGCTGCGCGACGCCCGCCGCGGTCGCGATCGGGTTACCGGACAGGGTCCCCGCCTGGTAGACGGGACCGACCGGCGCCAGGTGCGCCATCACATCGGCGCGCCCGCCGAACGCCGCCGCCGGGAAGCCGCCGCCCATCACCTTGCCGAACGTCATCAGATCCGGGGTGACCCCGTCGATGCCGTACCAACCGGCCTTCGAGACGCGGAAGCCGGTCATCACCTCGTCGGAGATGTAGAGCGCGCCGTTGTCCGCGCAGAGGTCCTTCAGACCCTGGTTGAAGCCGGGCAGCGGCGGGACGACGCCCATGTTGCCCGCGGACGCCTCGGTGATCACACAGGCGATCTCGCCCGGGTACGCCGCGAACGCCGCCCGGACCGCCTCGATGTCGTTGTACGGCAGCACGAGCGTGTCGCCCGCCTGCGCGCCCGTCACACCCGGGGTGTCCGGCAGACCGAAGGTCGCCACGCCCGAACCGGCCGCGGCCAGCAGCGCGTCCACATGGCCGTGGTAGCAACCGGCGAACTTCACGACCTTGGCCCGGCCGGTGTAGCCGCGCGCCAGCCGGATCGCGGACATCGTCGCCTCGGTGCCGGACGACACCAGCCGCACCTGCTCGACCGGTGCGATCCGGGCGACGATCTCCTCCGCCAGCTCCACCTCACCGGCACCGGGCGTACCGAAGGACGTACCGCGCGCGACCGCCTCCTGGACCGCCGCGATCACCTCGGGGTGGGAATGTCCGAGGATCATCGGTCCCCACGAGCACACGAGGTCGACGTACTCGCGACCGTCGGCGTCCGTCAGATACGGACCGGTACCGGACACCATGAACCGGGGCGTACCACCCACGGCCCGGAAGGCCCGCACCGGCGAATTCACGCCACCGGGCGTCACCTGGGACGCACGGTCGAACAGCGACTGCGAAACAGGGGCTTCATAAGGAAAAGTCACAGCGATCCTGACCTGCATATACGGGGGGATGGGCGGCGCCACACGGACACGGCCCGGCTGACAACGGTGCGGGAGACCCTGGCGCACGACCGGTACGGCCCTCGCCGTCCCTTGTCGGCCCCTGCGGAATCCTCCCGTTCCCGGCCGGGCGTCAGCCCCCGCGTGTCTGCAAAACTGGGGCATCGTACGAATGGGTCACGCCATCCATGGTCTCAGAGGCGCGCGGGGGCGTGCGGCGGGGCGGTTTCGCGCGCCCGTGACGGGGGAGATTCTGAGACGATGATCGGGTTGCGCGGCTGAGGCCGCGAGTGGTCGGGTGGGAGATATGCATCGCGGTGGCGGACTGGGCGAGGGGACCGATGACCGGGGTCCTGAGCGCGCCCAGCGTGGCCGCCACCGGCGCGACGGGATCAAGGGTGGGGACAGCAGAGGCGGCCGCATGGGGGTGACGTACAAGTACTTCGGCGCGCCCAACGGTGCCACCGCTGCCCGGGTGCCGATCTCGATGCGTCCCGAGGAGCTCGGCGGTGACGAGCTGGGCATGGGCGGCATGTTCACCAAGATCAAGCCGGAGACGATGGCCGCCATGGTCCTCACCGGCATCGAGGGCGTCCCGCTCCACAAGGTCCCGCCGCTCGAACTCGTCGTCCTCCACCCCGACTACGCGGTGGTCAAGCTGCCGATGACGGTCGTCGACCCGCTGCGCGGCATCGGCGAGGAGTCCGTCGGCGCCGCCGCGTTCATATGGTCCACCGTCCCCGACCGCGGTGGCCCGCGCGACGCCTACACCGTCTACCAGCTGCTCCACGAGTGGCAGGACTTCTCGCACCGGCTGCACGAGGCGGGCCACCAGGCGTACTGCCTGGTGTGGCCGTGATCGCGCCGCTTCCGTAGCCGCGGGACCGCCGGTCCACCGCCCGTCCCGGCCGGTGCGGGGCGGCTTCTACGCTGGTGCGCATGGTGATCGCCCGTTCCGTGCTGCTGTTCGTCCTCGCCGCGTTCTTCGAGATCGGCGGGGCGTGGCTCGTCTGGCAGGGCGTGCGAGAGCACAAGGGCTGGCTGTGGATCGGCGCGGGCGTCATCGCGCTGGGGATCTACGGATTCGCCGCCACCCTCCAGCCGGACGCCGAGTTCGGCCGGATCCTGGCCGCGTACGGCGGCGTCTTCGTGGCGGGCTCGCTCGCCTGGGGCATGGTCGCCGACGGCTACCGCCCCGACCGCTGGGACGTCGTCGGCGCCCTCATCTGCCTGGCCGGGATGGCCGTGATCATGTACGCGCCCCGGGGCCGCTGACCCCGCCCGGGAACGCCGCGCGGCCCCGGCGGGGGCCCGGAGCCCGCCGTCGGCCCAACACCCCGCCCCGGCAGGCCCGGTGACCGGCCGTCGGCCACCTCCCGTACCCCGCCCGGGGCACCGGGCGGAAGATCGCCGTGCCTATCCTGGAACACCCACCGTGCACCCGTCGTCGCTACGGGTGCCGCCGTCCCGTCCCGAGGAGTGTCCATGACCGCCGAGGAGCGCGCCGTCGGCGCCCGTACCGCCGTCGTCACCGGAGCGAGCAGCGGGATCGGCGCCGCGACCGCGCGGCAGCTGGCCGACGCCGGGTACCGCGTCGTGCTCACCGCGCGCCGCCGGGACCGTATCGAGCGGTTGGCCGCCGCGCTGCCGGACGCCGAGGCGTACGTCCTCGACGTCACCGACCGCGCCGCCGTCGAGGCGTTCGCCGCCTCCCTCGACCGCTGCGACGTCCTCGTCAACAACGCCGGGGGCGCGCTCGGCGCCGACCCGGTGGCCACCGGCGACCCGGCCGAGTGGCGCGCCATGTACGAGGTCAACGTCCTCGGCACGCTCCACATCACCCAGGCGCTGCTGCCCGCGCTCACCGCGTCCGGCGACGGCACCGTCGTGGTCGTGTCGTCCACCGCCGGGCACGGTACGTACGAGGGCGGCGGCGGGTACGTCGCCGCCAAGCACGGAGAGCACGTCCTCGCCGAGACGCTCCGGCTGGAGCTGTGCGGTCAGCCCGTCCGGGTCATCGAGATCGCGCCCGGCATGGTGAAGACCGAGGAGTTCGCCACCACCCGCTTCCGCGGGGACACCGCGAAGGCGGCGAAGGTCTACGAGGGCGTGGCCGAGCCGCTCGACGCCGACGACATCGCCGAGACGATCGCCTGGGCCGTCGCCCGCCCGTCCCACGTCAACATCGACCTGCTGGTGGTCCGCCCGCGCGCCCAGGCGTCCAACTCCAAGGTCCACCGCACCTCCTGAGGCCACCGGCGGGGCCGCCGCACGGTCCGCCGGGAGGGCTTCCGGGGCCGCCGCGGCGGCCGCTCACACCGTCCGCACATCACCCACAGAAAGATCACTATGAAGATCAACATCTGGGCCCGCCGGGCCACATGTATCGCGCGTCGCGGGGAACGGGGACAGGCGTGAGTACCTTCCGTATCCCCCTCCCCCGTATCCGCCGCTCCGGCCGCGCCCTCAAGCGCGCCGCCGTGCTGACCGTCGCCGCGGGCGCGCTGACCACCGGCCTCTCCGCCGGACCGGCCTTCGCCGCCATGGGCGACAACCTCGTCGACACCCCCGCCGCCTGCGCGTTCTACGAAGGCCGCCAGACCACCTCCTTCGGTGATCAGGGCGACCGCGTCTCGCAGATCCAGTGCCTGCTCGCCAACCGCAAGTACCTGGGCTGGAACCACCTCAGCGGGACGTTCGACGCCCCCACCCTCGTGGCCATCGTCAACTTCCAGCGGAACTACGGTCTGGTGCCGGACGGCGCCGTGACCCCCGAGACCTGGAACGCGCTCTACCACGCCGGTACCGTCGGCGCCTGATCGTCTCCCGCTCCACCCGTGAGGGCCGTCCCCGGACGGCCCTCACGGCTGTCCGGGGCCGCTCAGTCCAGGCCGCCGATGCCGACCAGCGCCAGCGTGATGTTGTCCGGCCCGCCCGCCTCGATCGCCGCCTTCCACAGCGTGAACGCGGCCTTGCTGTTGTCGTCCGGGTACCGGCGCAGCACGTCGTCGATCTCCTCTTCCGGTACGGGGTCGGTGAGGCCGTCGGTGCAGATCAGGTAGCGCGCGTCCGGGGTGTGCGGGACGGTGGCGACATGCGGGACGACGGGGGTGAAGTGCAGCCCGCCGCCGAGGGACTGGGTGAGGAGCGAGGTGGTGCGGCGCCCCTGGGTGAGCGGCGGGTTGTCGTCCACGCTGAGCCGCCGCGCGCCGTCCGTTCCGGCGTCGATCACCCGGCTGTCGCCGACGTTGAAGGCGAGGACGGAGTCCGCCAGCGCGACCACCCCGGCGACGGTGGTGCCCATGGTGGCCAGGGCGCGGTTACGGTCGGCGGCGTCGTAGACCGCGCGGTTGCAGACGGCGAGCGCGTCGCGCAGCGCCTCCTCGGAGTGCAACGACGCGCCCGCCACGGAGAGTTGGCGGACGGTCAGCTCGCTGGCGACCTCGCCGCCCGGCTGGCCGCCGATACCGTCGGCGACCGCCACGACCAGCGGGTGGCCGAGCGGGAAGACCAGGGTCTGCGGGTTCTCGGTGACGGTGCCGCAGAGCGTCCAGGGGCCCGCCACCAGACTGTCCTCGTTCTGCTCCCGGACCAGCCCCGTGTGGCTGAGCGCGGTCACGGTGACGTACCGCATCGGCACACTCCCCGCCGCCCGCCCCCGTCCGGGCGCCTCGACGTCGGCTGCCGAGACACGCCTGCCGCACGCCTCCCCTCCATTGTGTGCCCGGGCCCGGGGACCCCGCCCGACGGGACGGCGGTACGGGGTCGGGCGCGGGGCACGGCGGCGTTTCCGCGCAATGCGCGGTGCGGAAAGCGCGGTGCGGAAAGCGCGGGAGGGAAAACGCGGGGGGAATTCCCGAATTCAGCGGGTCAGGGTGTGGTGCATGCCGACGGTGTCAGCGGCGGAACGGGGTCGAGAAAGAAACGGCCGTCGCTCTTCTCGACATCCCATGTCAGACAGAGATGCGGCGCACTCAACTGCACCTGCTCACCACTCGCCCGGGAAACCGAGATCTTTCCGGATTCCCCGGAATCCTTCACCTTGCCGACCAGATTCTTGGCGTATTCATCCGCGCCGTCACCGTTGACATAACGGGCCAGACTTTCCGCATCGCCCTTGTGCAGATTCTCCGCCACATCGGAGGCGAGTTTCCCGTACGAGGCCGCGCCGGGATCGGGCTCCTGCGCGATTCCGACGACCACGACGGCGATCCACGCCGCGAACACGGCGAGACCGAGCGGAAGGAGGAGGCGGCTGCTTTTTCGCTTGGCCCCCCGGGGCTGCGTCGTCGGCGTCGCGCTCTTCCGGGCTGTCAGCATCTGCCCTCCTCGTGTCACCTGCTCCGTGCGCCGGAGGCGCCGTGGGCGGGGCTCGCCCGGCGGTGGATGCGGCCCACCCACCGCCGGGCAAGACTACCGGATCACATTCCGGTCAGGAGCACCGGATCATTTGTGAATCTTGATGCACGCCTTGGTGCCCGGGTACTTGCTCCAGTAACCGCACATCACGGTGTTGTTCGGAAAGCTCTTGTTGATGGTCTTGGTGACTTTCTTCGTCTCGACGCGGCGGGCGCTGACGGTCGCACCCGTCCACTTCCATTTCCCCGCGGTGACGACCGGCTTGTCCTTCCAGTCGCGGTTGTTCGACTTCTTGTCGAGGGTGAATTTGTTGACCTTGAGCTTGGTCCCCTTGACGTCGAGGCAGACGGAACCCGAGCCGTCGGTGGAACCGGGATTCCCGGCACATCCCTTCGCCGAGGCGGCAGCCGGCGAGGTGGCCAGCGCCAGCAGCGACACACAGCCCACCATGACGCCCGCCGCGTACCGCGTACGTCGTATCCGCTCTGTCATTACTTCTCCCCTGAGTGGTGCGTTCCCTCGTTACGGTCAGCACGACGCCGCGTCAGCCGCCCGGGATACCCGCGGGCTGACGCGGCGCCAGCTTTCCTTACCACTCTTTTACTACAGAGACAGGGCGGACCGCCCCCACTTCTACGCGGAAGACCGCACCCCGGTGCCGTCCGGGACGCCCCCTCGGAAGAAGCGACCGCTCACCCCTTCACGCAAACAACCTGCTTCAGCTTCGCGACCACCTGGACCAGGTCCTGCTGCTGCTCGATGACCTTGCCGATCGGCTTGTACGCGCCGGGGATCTCGTCCACGACGCCGGAGTCCTTGCGGCACTCGACGCCCGCCGTCTGCTGCTCCAGGTCCTTGGTCGAGAAGCGCTTCTTCGCGGCGTTCCGGCTCATCCGGCGGCCCGCGCCGTGGGAGGCGGAGTTGAAGGACTTCTCGTTGCCGAGCCCGCGGACGATGTACGACTCGGTGCCCATCGAGCCGGGGATGATGCCGTACTCGCCGCTGCCCGCGCGGATGGCGCCCTTGCGGGTCACCAGCAGGTCCATCCCCTCGTACCGCTCCTCGCTGACGTAGTTGTGGTGGCAGCTGATGACCGGATCGAAGACCGGGCGGGCCCGGCGGAACTCCTTGCGGACGACGTCCTGGAAGAGGGCCATCATCACGGCGCGGTTGTGCTTGGCGTACTCCTGGGCCCAGAAGAGGTCGTTGCGGTACGCGGCCATCTGCGGGGTGTCGGCGATGAAGACGGCGAGGTCGCGGTCGACCAGACCCTGGTTGTGCGGGAGGCTCCGCGCCCGTCCGATGTGGAAGTCGGCCAGCTCCTTGCCGATGTTGCGGGAGCCGGAGTGGAGCATCAGCCAGACGCTGCCGTCCTCGTCGAGGCAGCACTCGATGAAGTGGTTGCCGGAACCGAGGGAGCCCATCTGCTTGGTGGCGCGGTCCTGGCGGAAGTGGACGGCGTCGGCGACGCCGTCGAAGCGGGACCAGAAGTCGGCCCACCCGGCGGTCGGGTACCCGTGCAGGGCGCCGGGGTCGACCGGGTCGTCGTGCATCCCGCGGCCGACCGGGATGGCCTGCTCGATGCGGGAGCGCAGCCGGGAGAGGTCGTCGGGGAGGTCGGCGGCGGTGAGGGAGGTCTTGACGGCGGACATCCCGCAGCCGATGTCGACGCCGACGGCGGCGGGGCAGACCGCGCCGTGCATGGCGATCACCGAGCCGACGGTGGCGCCCTTGCCGTAGTGGACGTCGGGCATCACGGCGAGGCCCTTGATCCACGGCAGGGTGGCGACGTTGCGGAGCTGCTGCATCGCGACGTCCTCGACGGTGGACGGATCCGCCCACATCCGGATCGGCACCTGCGCACCGGGCAGCTCGGTGTACGACATACCTTCCTCATTCCCCCGAAAAGTCATAGAACGCAAAACGCGGACCATCCATGCGATGCGGGACGGTCGAACGGCGCCTGCGGTGAGACGTGCGGTAGACATTGTGTCCATCGCCCGCCTCCCGGCGGCAACCGGATTTCCCGGGCATTCGCAGGAAGGAGCCCCGGACGATGCAGCGCAGGTCGTTCGTCCCCACTGCCGCGTTGGCGGCCGCCGCGGCGCTGACCGTCGGCCTCGCCGGCTGCTCGGGCGGCTCCTCCGCCACGGGCGGCGGCGACGCCAAGGGCGGTGAACCGGCGCTGGCGCAGTCCGGCGAGCCGGGCCGCTACTCCTCACTCCCGGACGCGTGCCGACTGCCCGCCGCCTCGACCGTGCGCGCCATGCTGCCCGGCGACGGCAAGCATCTGTCGGGCGACGAGGCCGCGCAGGTCTACCGCGGGCAGGCGGACGTCACCTACGACACCGACCGCCGCGTCGGCTGCCGCTGGAAGCGGGAGACCACCGCCGGTACCCGGCATCTGACGCTCGACATCCAGCGGGTCGTCTCGTACGACACGAAGATCAGCGACGACGACCGGGCGCGGGAGATCTACGGGCAGCGGGCGCAGGCCGCGGGGGTGCCGCAGGAGGGCACGGAGTCCGCGCCGCCGAGCGATGCGCCGAGCGCCTCCACCGAGCCCGGCAAGGGCGGCAAGGACGCGAAGGGCGGGAAGGACGCGAAGGGCGGCGCCGGGGACACCGAGGCGCGGAAGACGGCGGGCGACGCCGCGGACGTGCTCACGGGGGACGGGAAGACCGGCGGGAAGGGCAAGGACGGCGGCAAGGGCGGCAAGGCCGGTACGCCGAGCGGTGCGCCGTCGACCGGGACCACCGCGCACACCTTCGACGACCTCGGCGACGCCGGATTCCTCCAGGACGCGCTGGCCACCGCGGACTCCGGGGTGCACCGCGACATCACTGTGGTGTTTCGCACGTCGAACGTGGTCGTGACGGTCACCTACGACCAGTGGTCGACCGACAAGACGCGGGTGCCGGAAAGCCAGGAACTGCAGGACAAGGCGCATGCGCTGGCCGAGGAGCTGGCCGACTCCCTCAGCGAGTAATGCACCGTTCGAGGTAAATGATCCTTCTGTCGGGTTGTCGGCGAACAGTCCGTTTCTGCCGGTGATCTCCGGGGCGAATCGTCCGCGCGCCGCGTAGGGTCTGACGCCGTACGCCTGGTCCGGGCCCCCGTCGGTGCCGTACGTTCCGGCGCACCGGAACGGCCCTGATGTGCCGGAACAACGACGAACAGCGAAGGAACCATGCACCGTTCATCCAAGCGACTCGCCAGCATTCTCGCCTGCGCGGCCGTACCGGTGATGCTCGTCGCCGGTTGCTCCGATTCCGGCTCGAAGGACGCCGCCGACGCCTCGGACCCGTCGGCCCCGGCCTCCTCCGCCGCGAAGCCGTCGCCGAGCCTGGCCCCGGCGAAGTACGCGAAGCTGCCCGACCCGTGCACGGTGTTCGCCAACGGCACCCTCAAGCAGCTGCTGCCCAAGCCGAAGAGCAGCGCCGGGGAGAAGGGCAAGTCCTCCGACCCGAACGCCGGCGCCACCTGCTCCTGGTACAGCTCGAAGTCCGAGGGTGTGGACGGCAGCCAGTTCCGCTGGCTGGACGTCAGCTTCAAGCGGTACGACTCCGAGGCGGCGGTGAACGCCACCGGCGAGAAGCGCGCCGAGGACTTCTACGCGAAGCAGGTCGACCTGGCGAAGGCCACCAAGGACGCCACGAAGGTGAAGTCCGGCGCGGTCGACGGCGTGGGCTCCGCGGCGACCTGGGTCACGTACAACCTGAAGAGCAAGGGCAACGACTACCGCAACCAGACGGTCGTGGTCCGGGCCGACAACATCGTGGTGACGCTCAACTACAACGGCGCGGGGCTCGCCGGTGGTGACACCCCCGACAGCAGCGACCTGCTCAAGGACGCCGAGAAGGCCGTGAAGGAAGCCGTCGAGGCGGCCACCGGCAAGTCCGCCGCCCCGGACGCCTCGCAGAGCGCCTCCGGCAAGGCGACCGACGGGGCCAAGAAGGACGACACGTCCGACAGCAAGTCCGATGCGAAGGACGGCAAGGACTCCAAGGACGCCAAGGACGCCAAGAGCTGATCGCGTACCGGTCCCGGACGCGGCTGCGCCCGCCACCCCCGAGGGGATGGCGGGCGCAGCCGCGTTTCTCCGCCGCTACGGGCCGGGCGTCAGCCGCCCAGCAGGGTGCGGACGCGGTCGGCGCCGACCGCGAGCAGCAGGGTGGGCAGCCGCGGGCCGGTGTCCTTGCCGACCAGCAGGTGGTACAGGAGCGCGAAGAACGTCCGCTGGGCGACCTTGATCTCCGGCGGCAGCTCCTTCGGCGTGGCATCCGCCGAGAACCCGGCCTGTACCTTCGGCACGCCGTAGACGAGGTGCGTCAGGCCGTCCAGCGACCAGTGGGTGTCGAGCCCGTCGAGCAGCAGCCGCAGCGAGGCGCGCGCCGCGTCGTCCAGCGAGCCCAGCAGCTCGGCGTCCGGCTCGGCGCGGACGACGGTGCGCTGATCGGCCGGGACCTGGCTGGTGATCCAGTGCTCGGCGCGGTCCAGCCGGGGCCGGACCTCGTCGAGCGAGGTGACCGGGTTGGCCGGGTCCAGGTCGCTGAGGATGCGGCGGGTCTGCTCGTCGTGTCCGGCGGTGATGTCGGCGACCGAGGCGAGCGTGCGGTACGGCAGCGGGCGCGGCGTCTTCGGCAGCTCACCGGCGGCGGTGCCGACGGCGCGGGCGTGGGCGGCGGCGTCCGCGGGGAGCACGGAGCCGTCGGCGACCTTCGCGCCGAGGCGGTCCCACTCGTCGTACAGCCGCTGGATCTCCTGGTCGAAGGCGATCTTGAACGACTGGTTGGGACGGCGGCGGGCGTAGAGCCAGCGGAGCAGCTGCGGCTCCATGATCTTCAGCGCGTCGCCCGGGGTCGGCACGCCGCCCTTGGACGACGACATCTTCGCCATGCCGCTGATGCCGACGAAGGCGTACATCGGGCCGATCGGCTGCGTACCGTCGAAGATCCCGACGATCTGGCCGCCGACCTGGAACGACGAGCCGGGCGAGGAGTGGTCGACGCCGCTCGGCTCGAAGATCACGCCCTCGTAGGCCCAGCGCATCGGCCAGTCGACCTTCCAGACCAGCTTGCCGCGGTTGAACTCGCTGAGCTTGACCGTTTCGCCGTGGCCGCAGGCGCAGGTGTAGGTCAGCTCGGTGGTGTCGTCGTCGTAGGCGGTGACGGTGGTGAGGTCCTTGCCGCACGCGCCGCAGTACGGCTTGTACGGGAAGTAGCCCGCGCCCCCGGCGCTGCCGTCGTCCTCACCGGCGGCGCCGGAGCCCTCGGCCGCCTCCAGCTCCGCCTCGTCGACGGGCTTCTGCGACTTCTTGGCGGGCGCCTTCTTGGTGCGGTACTGCGCCAGGATCGCGTCGATGTCGCCGCGGTGCCTCATCGCGTGCAGGATCTGCTCGCGGTAGACGCCCGAGGTGTACTGCGCGGTCTGGCTGATGCCGTCGTACTCCACGCCCATCTCGGCGAGGGCGGCGGTCATGGCCGCCTTGAAGTGCTCGGCCCAGTTCGAGAACGCGGAGCCCTTCGGCGCCGGGACGGAGGTCAGCGGCTTGCCGATGTGCTCGGCCCAGGACTCGTCGACGCCGTCGACGCCCGCGGGGACCTTGCGGTAGCGGTCGTAGTCGTCCCAGGAGATCAGGTGCCGGACCTCGTGGCCGCGGCGGCGGATCTCGTCGGCGACCAGGTGCGGGGTCATGACCTCGCGGAGGTTGCCGAGGTGGATCGGGCCGGAGGGCGAGAGTCCGGAGGCGACGACGACCGGTTTGCCAGGCGCGCGACGCTCCGACTCGGCGATGACCTCATCCGCGTAACGGGAGACCCAGTCGGTTGTCTCGGTGCTCTGAGCCACGGTCGGCCCTTCCTTTTCTGCGCTCACGGCGCTCTCCGCGCAGCACTCTGCGCTCGATCGCTCACGGTTGCCGTGCCGGGACAAACGCCCGGCGCTCCCATTCTCCCAGACGGAAAACCGATGGAACCTCCGTGGGATACTGATCGGCAAACCCTTTACCGCCAGATCAGCTCTCTGATCACCCTCAACGGAACGGCAGCACTCCATGGCTTCGGTCCCCTCCCTCGCAGCTACGGTCCACCAGCGCGTCGCGGACGCCCTCTCGGCAGCCCTGCCGGAGGCCGGCGCCGCCGACCCGCTGCTGCGACGAAGCGACCGGGCCGACTTCCAGGCCAACGGCATGCTGGCGCTCGCCAAGAAGCTCAAGGGCAACCCCCGGGAGCTGGCCGGGAAGGTCGTGGACGGCATCTCGGCGCCGGAGCTGATCAAGGAGATCGAGGTCTCCGGGCCCGGCTTCCTCAACATCACGCTCACCGACGAGGCGATCGTGCGGACGCTGGCGGGACGCGCCGCCGACGACCGCCTCGGTGTGCCGTACGCGGAGAACGCCGGTACGACGGTGATCGACTACGCGCAGCCGAACGTCGCCAAGGAGATGCACGTCGGCCATCTGCGCTCCGCGGTGATCGGTGACGCGCTGCGGCACATCCTGGAGTTCACCGGCGAGAAGACGATCGGCCGCCACCACATCGGCGACTGGGGCACCCAGTTCGGGATGCTCATCCAGTACCTCATCGAGCACCCCGACGAGCTGGCCCCGGCCACCGACGTCGACGGCGAGCAGGCGATGAGCAATCTGAACCGCGTCTACAAGGCGTCGCGTGCCGTCTTCGACGCGGACGAGGAGTTCAAGGAGCGGGCCCGCAGGCGGGTGGTGGCCCTCCAGTCCGGCGACAAGGAGACCCTGGAGATCTGGCAGCGGTTCGTGGACGAGTCGAAGGTCTACTTCTACTCGGTCTTCGAGAAGCTGGACATGGAGATCCGGGACGACGAGATCGTCGGCGAGTCCGCGTACAACGACATGATGGCCGAGACCGCCCGGCTGCTGGAGGAGTCCGGCGTCGCGGTCCGCTCCGAGGGCGCCCTCGTCGTCTTCTTCGACGACATCAAGGGCAAGGACGACCGGCCGGTCCCGCTGATCGTGCAGAAGGCGGACGGCGGCTTCGGCTACGCGGCGTCCGACCTCTCCGCGATCCGCGACCGCGCGCTCGGTCTGAAGGCGACGAACCTGCTGTACGTCGTGGACGTCCGCCAGTCCCTGCACTTCAAGATGGTCTTCGAGACGGCCCGCCGGATGGGCTGGCTGAACGAGCGGGTCACGGCCCACAACATGGGCTACGGCACGGTGCTCGGCGCCGACGGCAAGCCGTTCAAGACCCGGGCGGGCGAGACCGTCCGGCTGGAGGACCTGCTCGACGAGGCGGCCCAGCGCGCCGCCGAGGTGGTGCGGGAGAAGGCGCGCGACCTCACCGAGGAGGAGATCCAGGAGCGGGGCGCGCAGGTCGGCATCGGCGCGGTGAAGTACGCGGACCTCTCGACGTCCCCGTCCCGCGACTACAAGTTCGACCTGGACCAGATGGTGTCGCTCAACGGCGACACCTCCGTCTACATCCAGTACGCGTACGCCCGGATCAGGTCCATCCTGCGCAAGGCGGGCGAGACCGGCCCCGTGGCCCGTCCCGAGCTGCCGCTCGCCCCGGCGGAGCGGGCGCTGGGCCTCCACCTGGACGCGTTCGGCGACACCGTCGCCGAGGCCGCCGGGGAGTACGCGCCGCACAAGGTGACCGCGTACCTCTACCAGCTCGCGTCGCTCTACACGACCTTCTACGACCAGTGCCCGGTCCTGAAGGCGGAGACGCCCGCGCAGGTCGAGAACCGTCTCTTCCTCTGCGACCTGACCGCCCGCACCCTCCACCGGGGCATGGCGCTGCTGGGCATCCGCACCCCCGAGCGCCTCTGAGCCACCCCGCGCCCGCCCGGGCGCACCACGAACGGCCCCGGCTTCCCGCCGGGGCCGTTTCGCGTGTCCGGGGGCTCAGCCCGTGGTGGCCTCCTTACGGGCCGGGCGGTGGGTGCGCCCCTGGGCCGGGCGGCCCCAACTCGACTGGAGGGCGCAGTGGGTGAGGTCGGCGGCGGGCCCGGAGAGCTGGGAGCCGGAGCGCCAGACGGCCCGCAGCCGACGGCGCAGATCGACGTCCTCGACGGCGACCTCGCGCAGCCGCCCGCCCCGGATGTCGTCGCTGATCGCGAACCGGCTGAGCACGCCGACGCCCTGCCCGGTCAGCACCGCCGTACGGATCGCGGCGGTCGAGGCCAGTTCGAGGCGGGGTGCGGCGGCGCCCTCGGCACCGGCGCGGGCGAGGGCGTGGTCGAGGGTGTCGCGGGTGCCGGAGCCCTTCTCGCGGGCGATGAGCGGGGTGGCGGCGAGTTCGGCGACGGTCAGCGGGCGGCGGCGCCGGGACCAGGGGTGGCCCGGCGCCACCACGATGACGAGGTCGTCGACGGCGACGACCCGGGCGTGCAGCCCGCCGGTGGTGCGCGGGCCCTCGATGAAGCCGAGGTCGGCGGCGCCGTGCAGCACGTCCTGGGCCGCCTGCTCGGAGTTGCACATCCGCAGCGCGACGCCCGTCTCCGGTGAGCGCAGCCGCAGATCGGCGAGCCACCGGGGCAGCAGGTACTCGGCGACGGTCAGGCTCGCGGACACGGTCAGCTGGGAGTCGTGGCTGCGGCGGAGCGCGGCGACGCCGGTCTCCAACTGGTCCGAGGCGCCGAGGACTTCGCGCGCCCAGTCGGCGACCGCGACGCCCTCGTCGGTGAGTCGGCAGCCGCGCGGGGAGCGGACGACCAGGGTCAGCCCGAGATGTCGCTCCAGCCGTTTGATGCGGTTGGTGACCGAGGGCTGCGCGACCTGCAGGGCCCGCGCGGCGCCACCGATGCTGCCCTGGTCGACGACCGCGAGCAGCATCTCCAGCGACCGCAGGTCCGTCCTCATAGCGTATTGGCCGTCCATAGCACAAGTCTATGGGTGCATAGGGGGTTGGTGGCTACCGCGAACTGTCCCCCGATCGGACGATCGGGACATGCCCTCTCTTGACGGGACCGCCCGCCCCGACCGCCGCAGCGACCCGGAACCGGCCGCCACCCCCCACCTCCCCACCGCCGGGGACGCCCCCGCGGAGAGCGCCGCGCCGCCCTCCGCCCCGCCGCCCGCACCCGGCGACGGCAGCGGCGACGGCCCCGGTTGGCTGGCCCACCACGGACCCGGGCTCGCCGTGGTCGTCGTCGGCGTCGCCGTCTCGTACGGGCTCAACCGCCTCGTCCCGGCGGTCAGCGCCCTGACGATCGCGGTGCTGCTGGGCGCGCTGGCCCGGAACACCGGGCTGCTCGGCGACCGGGTGCTGCCCGGCGCGAAGCTTGCCACGAAGAAGCTGCTGCGCATCGGCGTCGTCCTGCTGGGACTCCAGCTCGCCCTCTCCCAGGTGCTCCAACTCGACCCCGGCGTGCTGCTGGTGGTCGCGGTGACGGTGGCCGGGACGTTCGCCGGGACGGTGTGGCTGGGCCGCCGGATGGGCGTCCGCCCCGGCACCACCCTCCTCGTCGCCACCGGCTTCTCCATCTGCGGCGCCTCCGCCGCCGCGGCGATGGACGCGGTCAGCGACAGCGACGAGGAGGACCTCGCCACCGGCGTCGCCCTGGTGACGATCTTCGGCAGCCTGGCGATCGTCCTGCTCCCGCTGCTCCAGCACCCGCTGGGCCTGTCCGACACCTCCTTCGGCGTCTGGTCCGGCGCCAGCGTCCACGAGGTCGCGCAGGTCGTCGCCACCGCCTCGGTCGCCGGTCCCGCCGCCCTCGCCGTCGCCACCGTCGTCAAGCTCACCCGCGTCGTACTGCTCGCCCCGCTCATCGCCGGATACAGCATCGTCCGCCGCCGCAAGGGCACCGCCGACGCGACCGGCAAGCGCCCGCCGCTGGTCCCGCTCTTCGTCCTCGGCTTCATCGCGATGGTCGCCGTCCGCAGCTCCGGCGTGCTGCCCGCCGCCGTCCTCACCGCCGCCCAGACGCTGACCACCCTGCTGCTGGCGGGCGCGCTCTTCGGGCTCGGCACCTCGGTGCACCTGATGTCGCTGATCCGCACGGGGGCGCGCCCGGTCGCGCTCGGCGCCGGGTCGACGGTCCTCGCGGGGGCCCTGTCGCTGGCCGGGATCCTCGCCTTCACCTGACGTACGCGGACGAGCGCGCCGCCCCGGAACCGTCCGGGGCGGCGCGCCGCCGTGTCATGCCCGGGCCGTCAGCTGCCGCCGCCGCTCCTCGTCGGGCGTACGGAGCGCGGTGAGCACCGCCCGCGCCACCGCGTCCGCGTCGCCGAGGATGACGGAGTCGACGCCGGGGCGGACGCCCGCCGCCGTCGCCCAGTGGACGCCCTCGGTGGGGACGCCGAACGCGTAGAGGTCCGGGTGCGGGGCGCCGGTGGCGTCGACGACGCGGTAGGGCGGGCCGGTGACCTCCAGGGCGCCGGTGGTGTGGACGGCGTCGCCGTGCCGCAGGGTGTGCAGCCGGGCCAGACCGTCGGTGAGGAGTTGGCCGGTCAGCGGGTCGTCGGTGTGGGCGATGCCCGCCGGGGGCAGCCGCGCGTCGATCAGGACGCGGGCCTCGCGGCGGCTGCCGGGCAGCCCCGGGGCGTGGCCGGTGAAGTGGCCGTCCGGGTGCGCCTCGACGGTGAAGCCGGGGCCGCCGACGGTGACGATGCCCGCCTTCATCAGCGCGATCAGCTCCTCGATCCGGCGGGCGGGCGGCCCGATGGAGACGAAGGCGTTGAGCGGGGTGTAGTGGCCGTCGAGGGCGTCGCGGTGCGAGTCGGGCAGGATCCCGCCGTGGTCGACGACCTGCCGGACCTCGTTGCGCAGATCCCGCAGCGCGTCCAGCGCCGCCTTGCGCGGATTGCGGACGTTGCCGCCGACGGCGTCCCGGACGTCCTGCGCCAGATGGTCGAGCAGCCAGGCGGAGAACGCGCCGTGGTCGGCGAAGGCGGCGTCGCGGTACGGGGTGCGCACATCCGCCCAGTCCCAGTGGTCCTCCGCGGTGAACCCGAGGGCGGCCAGGGCGCGCGCCTTGACCGCGGGGTCGCCCGCCACCGCGGCGAGCAGGGCGTCGTCATCGGCGCACCCGGCGCCGGACCGCTCCGCCCCGTCCGCGTCCGCCCCGTCCGCCCACCGGGCCCGCTCCTCCCCCAGCGCCCGGTAGTAGACGTACTCGACCTCCCGGCAGACCAGCGGCCACACGTCCCGGTCGAAGTCGAGACCGCCGTCGGCCGCGCGCCGCCGGAGGCCGGATATCGCCCCGGGCGTGAGGAAGCGCGGCAGATGGCGGCCGGTGACGCCCTTCTGGTTGTGGCCGCGGGCGTGGTACGGGACGCCGCGGCGGGAACCGGCGTGCAGATACGGCTCGGCGCCGGACGGCAGATACTTCAGGCCGTCGCCGGTCTCCACGAAGCGGCCGCCGCGCCCGGTGGTGAGCAGCGCGAGGTAGTCGAAGAAGTTCAGACCGAGACCGCAGACGAGGACGCCCTCGCCCGGCTCGATGTCCCGCAGATCGACATCGGCGGGGTTGGCCATCGGGTAGTAGCGCAGCCCGTGGCGGGCGGCGAAGTCGCGCAGCCCGCGCTCGCGGGGGCCGGACGCACCCGGCAGATGACCCAACGTCAGTACGCACTGGTCGGCGCTGATCCGGCCGCTGTCGGAGGTCTCCAGGACCAGCCGCCCCTCCGGCCCGCGGGTGATCGCACGGACCCGGGTGTGCCGGGGCACCAGGTGCACGGTGGCGGGCAGCCGGGCCGAGACGTGCTCCAGGACCCACTGGAGGTAGCGGCCGTACAGCGCCCGGGTCGGATAGTCGTCCGGGCCGAGCCGGGCCGCCTCCGCCTCCAGGTGCGGGGCGGTGGTGCGCAGTTGGGCGAGGTGGACGGCGTTGCGGGCCCACTCGTACAGGCTCGGGCCGGGGACGACCGGGCCCGCGCAGCTGACGCTGTCGTCGGTGAAGAGGGTCACCTGGGAGGCGACGGTGTTCATCAGCAGCTCGGGCGACTGCTCGGGCCGCCAGACCCGGCCGGAGCCGAGGGCGTGGGAGTCGATGAGGTGGACGGTGAGGTGCTCGGTGGCGTCGTGCCGGGCGTTCTCCGCGAGTCTCTCCAGGACGGAAAGGCCCCGCGGGCCGAGCCCGACGACGGCGACGGTTCGGCTGGTCATTTCCGCTTCTCCGATCGGACGGATTCACATCGGACGGTTCACATCGGACGGATCACACGGTGCGAACGGCCCACGTGGTGGCTGTGAGGACGTGGTGCCGGTGGTGCGTGTCGTGCTGTCGTGCCGGTGGTGCGTGCGGTGCCTGTCGTACGAACGGTGCGCCCGGGTGGCCCGCGGGCCGGTGGTGCGGCCCGCGGGGCGGGTGAGCGGGGTTCGGGGGGCGGTCAGTCCCGGTGCAGGGCGGCGGAGGCGTCGGCCCACAGCCGCTCGGTCAGCTCCCCGGCCGGAACGCACTCCGCCTTGCGGTAGTTGACGCCCGCCCACAGGCTCAGCCCGTGGGCGTCACCGGCGGCCGCGGCGGCGGCCCGCAGCGGCTTGGTGAGCTGGTTGACGAGGGGGTAGGCGACCGGCGCGGCGGCGTCGTGCTCCTCGATGAAGCGGTTGCGCAGCCCGCGCGCGTAGCGGCCGGAGAACGCCCGGGTGACGACGGTGGTGTCGAACTCCGGCCGGGTCAGCGCCTCCTGGTACGCCGCGGCGGTACCCGCCTCCGGGGTCCGCAGATACGCGGTGCCCAGCTGTGCGGCCGTCGCCCCGGCGTTCAGCACGCCCGCGACATCCGCGCCGGTCGCCAGGCCACCGGCGGCGATCAGCGGCAGCCGGGTGCCCGCCGCGACGGCCGCCAGCAGCTCGGCCAGCGGGGTCGCGTCGGGCTCGGCGTACGGGTCGAAGGTGCCGCGGTGCCCGCCCGCCTCCGGGCCCTGCACACAGAGCGCGTCGACGCCCAGCGCCGCCGCCTCCTTCGCCTCGGCGGGCGTGGTGACCGTCGCGACCACCCGGCTGCCCACCCGCTGCAGCGCCTCGACGGTCTCCGCGGGCGGCGCGCCGAAGGTGAACGACACGACCGGCACCGGGCTCTGTGTCAGCAGCGCGATCTTCTCGTCCCAGGAGTCGGTGTCGCCCTGGTCGGGCTCGGGCAGGGCCACCGCCCGGCGCTCGGCGTCCGCGGTCAGCTCGGCGCGGTAGGGCGCGACGGTGTCGGGGTGCGGGACCTCCTGCGGGACGAAGACGTTCACCCCGAACGGGGCGTCGGTCCCCGCCCGCACCCCGGCGATCTGCTCGGCGAGCTGCGCGGGCGTCTTGTACCCGGCGGCGAGGGTGCCGAGGCCACCGGCCCGGCTGACGGCGACCGCCAGCGCGACGGAGCCCGGGCCCCCGGCCATCGGGGCCTGCACGATCGGGATACGCAGGTGGGAGAGGTCGAACACGGTGGCTCCTTCGGTGCGGGGAGGGTGGGTGGCGAGCGGCGGGGAGCCGGGGCCGACGGCGGACGGCACGCGGGAGGAGCGGATGCGGCACCGTGCGACCGGCGGCGGGGCGCCCCGGGTCGGGAGGTCGAGGTGGCGGGCGGCGGGACGATCACGCCCGGCGGGCGCACCGGCACCCTACGGGCGGCGCGCCGTCCGAGGAGCCCGGGCGCGGCGCCCCGGCCCGTCCCCGTTTCCACGCCGCGGCCCCCACCCCCTGACGTCCTCCGTGGCCGTGCGGACCGCGCAGCCGCGCCACGGAGTAAAGAACTGCCCGAAAAGTCCCGGTCGTTCGGTAAGCCTACGGAGCCCCCGGAGCGCTGAGAAATGCTTCTCGCTGCTGAACTATGCTTCCCGGGCATGGACCTGGAACTGCGGCATTTACGCGCGTTCACCGCGCTCGCCCACCACCGCTCCTACACCCGCGCCGCGACCGAATTAATGGTCACCCAGCCCGCACTCTCCCGCACGATTCAACAACTGGAAGCGACGCTGGGCATTCGCCTCGTCGACCGCTCGTCCCGGCATGTCGCCCTCACCGCGGCCGGGCAGGAATTCCTCTTCCACGCCCGCCGGGTCCTCGGCAACCTCGACCAGGCGGCGCGGGACATGCGCGTCCACCGCACCCTCCGCCTCGGCTTCAGCTGGCTGCTGCCGGACCCGTGGGCGCAGCGCACCATCGCCCGCTTCGAGCGCGCCACCGACGCCGAAGTCACCCTCGCCCGCGTCGACAATCCCGTCGCCACCCTGGAAACGGCCCGCATCGACATCGCCGTATTACGTGGCCACCTGGAACTCACCGGGGCGACGGTTCACCCGCTCTTCGACGAACAGCGCATAGCCGCGATATCAACATCTTCTTTTCTCGCGACACGAAAAAGCATCGACTGGTCGGAATTCCACCAGTGGCCGCTCGTGGTGAATACCGTCACCGGCACCACCAACCCCGGCTCCTGGCACCCCGCCGCCGCCCCGCGCACCGTCGTCCCGTGCGCCAATTACGACGAGTGGCTGGAGACCGTCGCCGCCGACCGGGGCGTCGGCGTCGTCCCGGCGCTGGCCGCCCGCCGCGCCGCCCACTCCGGCGTCCGCTTCATCCCGCTCACCAACGCCCCCACCATCCCCGTCCGGCTCGCCCACCTCCCCTCCGGCGGGCGCCGCCCGCTGCTCCGGGAGTTCCTGCACGCCGCCACCGCCCCCGAGTGCACGGCCACCACCGGCACCCACGCCGACGGTCCCGGGAACGACAACGGCGTCCGGTGACCGTGGAGCCGGTCACCGGACGCCGTCACGGCAGGCGCGCACCGCACGGCGCGCGCCCCCGCTCACAACCCCTGCGCGACCTCCGTCGCCCAGTACGTGAGGATCAGGTCGGCGCCCGCCCGCTTGATGCCGGTCAGCGTCTCCAGGATCGCCTTGTCCCGGTCGATCCAGCCCTTCTCCGCCGCCGCCTCGACCATCGCCAGCTCACCGGAGATCTGGTACGCCGCGACCGGCACGTCCACCGCGTCCGCGACCTTCGCCAGCACGTCCAGGTAGGGCAGCGCCGGCTTCACCATCACCATGTCGGCGCCCTCGTCGAGGTCGAGCGCCAGCTCCCGCAGGGACTCGCGGAGGTTCGCCGGGTCCTGCTGGTAGGTCTTGCGGTCGCCCTGGAGCGAGGAGCCGACCGCCTCACGGAACGGCCCGTAGAACGCCGAGGAGTACTTCGCGGTGTACGCGAGGATCGACACCTCCTCGTGGCCGGTCTGGTCCAGCGCGTCCCGGATGACGCCCACCTGGCCGTCCATCATGCCGCTGGGCGCCACCACATGGGCGCCCGCGTCCGCCTGGACCTGCGCCATCTCGGCGTACCGCTCCAGCGTCGCGTCGTTGTCGACCCGCCCGTCCGCGTCCAGCACCCCGCAGTGCCCGTGGTCGGTGAACTCGTCCAGGCACAGGTCCGACATGACCACCAGGTCGTCGCCGACCTCGGCGCGGACGTCGCGCAGCGCGACCTGGAGGATGCCGTCCGGGTCCGTGCCGACGGTGCCCGCCGCGTCCTTCTTCGCCTCCTCGGGCACGCCGAAGAGCATGATCCCGGAGACACCCGCCGCGACCGCCTCGACCGCCGCCTTACGGAGCGTGTCCCGGGTGTGCTGGACGACCCCGGGCATCGCCGAGATCGGCACCGGCTCCGAGATCCCCTCGCGGACGAACGCCGGGAGGATCAGATCGGCCGGGTGCAAACGGTGTTCGGCAACCATCCGCCGCATGGCGGGGGTGGTCCGCAGCCGCCGGGGCCGCGCGCCGGGGAAGGTTCCGTACTTCGTCATACCGTCCACGCTACGCCCGCCTCCCCGCTGCCTTTGCCGACGCGGCGTCGGCCGCGTACCCCCACGAAACGCCCCTGCCCCGCACCCGCCGGAGCGGATACGGGGCAGGGCGCGGGAGGTCTCCCGCTACGGCGTCGCGCGGCGGCGGCGCGAGCCGGGGCGCCGCTCGCTGGGGCGGGTCACCGGGTCACCCGCCTCGATCGCGGCGTCCCGGCGGGCGGCGCCGAAGTCCGCCAGCGCCTCCGCCAGCTTGTGCACCGACGGCTCGGGCGAGAGCACGTCCACCCGCAGCCCGTGCTCCTCCGCCGTCTTCGCGGTCGCCGGGCCGATACAGGCGATCACCGTGACGTTGTGCGGCTTCCCGGCGATGCCGACGAGGTTGCGGACGGTCGAGGACGAGGTGAAGAGCACCGCGTCGAAACCGCCGCCCTTGATCGCCTCCCGGGTCTCGGCCGGCGGCGGCGACGCCCGCACCGTGCGGTACGCGGTGACGTCGTCGACCTCCCAACCCAGCTCGATCAGGCCCGCCACCAGCGTCTCGGTGGCGATGTCGGCGCGCGGCAGGAAGACCCGGTCGATCGGGTCGAAGACCGCGTCGTAGGGCGGCCAGTCCTCCAGCAGCCCGGCCGCCGACTGCTCGCCGGACGGCACCAGATCGGGCTTCACACCGAAGGCGATCAGCGCCTTGGCGGTCTGCTCACCGACCGCCGCGACCTTGATCCCGGCGAACGCCCGGGCGTCGAGACCGTACTCCTCGAACTTCTCCCGGACCGCCTTGACGGCGTTGACCGAGGTGAAGGCGATCCACTCGTACCGGCCGGTGACCAGGCCCTTGACCGCCCGCTCCATCTGCTGCGGGGTGCGCGGCGGCTCGACGGCGATCGTCGGGACCTCGTGCGGCACCGCGCCGTACGAGACGAGCTGGTCGGAGAGCGACGCGGCCTGCTCCTTCGTCCGCGGCACGAGGACCTTCCAGCCGAACAGCGGCTTGGACTCGAACCACGACAGCTGGTCGCGCTGCGCCACGGCGCCCCGCTCACCGACCACGGCTATGACCGGCTGCCCGCCGTCCGGCGACGGCAGCACCTTGGCGGCCTTCAGCACCTGGGCGACCGTCCCGAGGGTGGCGTTCCAGGTGCGCTGGCGGGTGGTCGTACCGGCGACGGTGACCGTCATCGAGGTGTCGGGCTTACGGCCCGCCGACACCAGCTCACCGGCGGCCGCGGCCACCGAGTCGAGGGTGGTGGAGACGACCGCGGTCGCATCGCTGCCGCCCAGCTCGGCCCAGCAGCGGTCGGTCGCGGTGCGCGCGTCGACGAACCGGACGTCGGCGCCCTCGGCGTCGCGCAGCGGCACACCGGCGTACGCGGGAACCCCCACGGCGGCGGCGATGCCCGGCACGACCTCGAAGACGATGCCCTCGGCCGCGCAGGCCAGCATCTCCTCGGCGACATCGCCGTCCAGACCGGGGTCACCGGTCACGGCACGCACGACCCGCTTGCCGGTGCGCGCGGCCGCCATGACAAGATTGGAAGTGTCACGCAGCGAGGAAACTTCTGCGGGCATGACGGGCTTTGACGCCTCGTCAGCTGACGCCTGCAGCGGTGTGTCCACCTGTGCGCGGGCGTGCACGCGCACGACATCCAGCACCTGCGGGTCGGCGATCAGCACGTCCGCCTGGGCCAGTGCCTCCACGGCACGCAGCGTCAGCAGACCCGGGTCTCCCGGCCCGGCACCGAGGAAGGTGACCTGACCGGAGGCGGAGTGATTCGGGGCGGTGGGGTTCAAAGTGCTCGCTCCCCCATAAGACCGGCCGCACCCTTGGCGAGCATCTCGGCGGCGAGTTCACGGCCCATGCGCAGCGGCATCGTGGTGTCGTCGGGAGAGGCGGGTACGTGCCCGGTGGTGGACAGCTGCACCAGCGCGCTGCCGTCGGTCGTGCCGACGACGCCGCGCAGGCGCATTTCGGTGACAGCCTGCTCGTCGGCCATGGGGCCTCCCCCGCTCGAACGGAGTCGAGAGCTCGGGGAAACCTCGGCCAGCGCACCCACAGGTGCGCTGCATCCGGCTTCCAGGGCGGCGAGCAGGGAACGCTCGGCGGTCACGGCGACCCGGGTGAAGGGGTCGTCGAGTCCGGCGAGCTCGGCGGCGAGGTCCGCGTTGACCGCAGCACACTCGACCGCCAGTGCCCCCTGGCCGGGGGCGGGCAGAACCATGTCGGGCGACAGCAGCTGCGTCGCCTCGGAGATACGGCCGAGCCGGGTGAGCCCGGCGGCCGCCAGTACGACGCCGTCCAGCTCGCCCTTCTCGACGAAGGCGATGCGGGTGTCGACGTTCCCGCGGATCGGGACCGCCTCGATGCGGCGGCCCAGCTGCCGCGCCCAGGCGTTGAGCTGCGCCATCCGCCGCGGCGAGCCCGTCCCCACCCGGGCGCCGTCCGGCAGCTCCTCGAAGGCGAGCCCGTCCCTGGCTATGAGCGCGTCCCGCGGGTCCGCACGCCGCGGCACGGCCGCCAGCGTCAGGTCGTCGGGCTGCGTCGTCGGCAGGTCCTTGAGCGAGTGGACCGCGAAGTCGATCTCCCCGGCGAGCAGCGCATCGCGCAGCGCGGAGACGAAGACGCCGGTGCCGCCGATCCGCGCGAGCTGCTCGCGGGAGGTGTCGCCGTACGTGGTGATCTCCACCAGCTCGACGGGGCGGCCCGTCAGCTCGCGGACCGCGTCGGCGACCTGTCCGGACTGGGCCACGGCGAGCTTGCTCCGCCGTGTGCCCAGCCGAAGGGGCGTGCCCCTCGTTGTGCTGTCAGTCATGCCCGCTCCCGTGCTGCATCGTGCCTGTCGGCCCGCGTGTCGGCCCTGCTGACGGCGGCGACCGTCTCGGGGTCGAGATCGAAGAGTTCCCGCAGCGCGTCCGCGTACCCGGCGCCGCCGGGCTCGCTGGCGAGCTGCTTGACCCGCACGGTGGGCGCGTGCAGGAGTTTGTCGACGACCCGGCGCACGGTCTGGGTGATCTCCGCGCGCTCCTTGTCGTCCAGATCGGGGAGGCGGCCGTCGAGCCGGGCCATCTCGCCCGCCACGACACCGGCGGCCATGGTGCGCAGCGCGACCACGGTCGGCGTGATGTGCGCCGCGCGCTGGGCCGCGCCGAAGGCGGCGACCTCGTCCGCGACCAGGGACCGCACCTTGTCCACATCGGCCGCCATCGGCGCGTCCGCGGAGGCGTCGGCGAGCGATTCGATGTCGACGAGGTGCGCACCCTCGACACGGTGCACGGCGGCGTCGATGTCCCGCGGCATCGCCAGGTCGAGCAGGGCCAGGTCCGCGGTGCGCCCGGCGCGGGCGGCGGCGACCGCCTCGGCGCCGAGCACCAGACCGGTCGCCCCGGTACAGGAGACGACCACATCGGCGGCGGCCAGCTCCTCGTCCACCGCGGACATCGCGACGGCACGGGCCCGCAGGCCGGTGGCGGCGCCCGGGCCGCCCGGCTCGGTGAGGATCTGGGCGAGCCGCTCGGCGCGCTCGACGGTGCGGTTGGCGACGGCCAGCTCGCCGATCCCGGCGCGGGCCAGCGTGGTCGCGGCCAGCGACGACATCGAACCGGCGCCGATCACCAGCGCCCGCCTGCCCCGCGCCCAGTCGGCGACGTCCGCGCCGCCCGCGAGCTGCTCCAGGCCGAAGGTGACGAGCGACTGCCCGGCCTTGTCGATCCCGGTCTCGCTGTGCGCGCGCTTGCCGACCCGCAGCGCCTGCTGGAAGAGGTCGTTCAGCAGGCGACCTGCGGTGTGCTGCTCCTGGGCGACGGCGAGCGCGTCCTTGATCTGCCCGAGGATCTGCCCCTCGCCGACGACCATCGAGTCCAGGCCGCAGGCCACCGAGAAGAGGTGGTGGACGGCGCGGTCCTCGTAGTGGACGTAGAGGTAGGGCGTCAGCTCGTCCAGCTCGGCGGCGCCGTGCCGGGCCAGCAGCGTGGACAGCTCGGCGACACCGGCGTGGAACTTGTCCACGTCGGCGTAGAGCTCGATGCGGTTGCAGGTGGAGAGCACGGCGGCTTCGCTGACCGGCTCGGCCGCGACGGCCTCCTGGAGCAGCTTCCCCCGCACCTCGGGCGCGAGCGCGGCCCGCTCCAGCGCACTGACCGGGGCGGTGCGGTGACTCAGTCCTACGACAAGCAAACTCATGCCGGCATCACGGCGGGGACGTCCCCGTCCGGTCCCTTGCGGTCGTCGTCCGACGACGCGGAGGCGTCCACGGCGGCACGGGCCGCGGCGGCCGTCACCGCGCCCTCGTCGCCCGCCTTGCGCTGCTCGTGGAAGGCGAGGATCTGCAGCTCTATGGAGAGGTCGACCTTCCGTACGTCCACCCCGTCCGGGACGGTCAGCACGGTCGGCGCGAAGTTGAGGATCGAGGTGACACCGGCGGCGACGAGGCGGTCGCAGACCTGCTGGGCGGCGCCCGCGGGCGTCGCGATCACGCCGATCGAGACGCCGTTGTCGTCGATGATGTGCTCCAGCTCGTCGGTGTGCTGCACCGCGATACCGGCGACGGGCTTCCCGGCCATGGCGGGATCGGCGTCGATCAGCGCGGCCACCCGGAAACCACGCGAGGCGAAGCCGCCGTAGTTGGCGAGCGCGGCGCCGAGATTACCGATGCCGACGATGACAACCGGCCAATCCTGGGTCAGGCCGAGTTCCCGCGAGATCTGGTAGACGAGATACTCCACGTCGTAACCGACACCACGCGTCCCGTAGGAGCCGAGGTACGAGAAGTCCTTGCGCAGCTTGGCGGAGTTGACCCCCGCCGCGGCGGCCAGTTCCTCGGAGGAGACCGTGGGGACCGAGCGCTCGGAGAGCGCGGTCAGTGCACGCAGATACAGCGGAAGCCGGGCGACGGTGGCCTCGGGAATCCCTCGGCTTCGGGTCGCCGGTCGGTGAGTTCGGCCAGTTGCCACGGTGCTCCTGCGGGTAGAGCGGGGCTGCGGGCGGCCATACGTCACCCGACCGCCCTGTCCTGTGCAGGCTATGTCTTTGTGAACGCGTGCACAAAGATGATGTCCGCTTTGTCTGGCCAAAGTGATCGGTGTCACGCGGGTTTTGACGCGGTCCGTGGAACCAACTTCCCCACCACGCCGTTCGCCCGCTACCCGCAGGTCACACGGGGTAGCCGACGGGAGCACGGGTCCTCACTCCTCACCGCTATGCCCCCGGAAACCTACAAATCGCCCACCGATGGTAGTCGACCTCCGGGCCGTCCCGCGCCGCCGCGCTCCCGGCACAATGGCCCCATGGCCCCCTCGTTCGGCATGTTCCAGCGCGCCCCCCGCAAGAGCCCCGCGGAGCGCACCGTCACCCTCATCGGCAGGCCCGGCTGCCACCTCTGCGACGACGCCCAGGCCGTGATCGAGCGGATCTGCGCCGAGACCGGCGCCTCCTGGGAGAAGAAGGACATCACCGAGGACGCCGAGCTGCACCGCAAATACTGGGAGCAGATTCCGGTCATCCTCGTCGACGGCGCCCAGCACGACTTCTGGCGCGTGGACCCCAAGCGCCTCCGCACGGCACTCGGCGCCTGACCCGGCGCCCGCCCCGCCACCCGCTCTTCGCCGCCCCACCCGTAGCGCGACACCGGGCCGTCACCGGAACCACGGAACCGACTGGCTACGCTGTCCGTATGGCCCGCCCGTCGCCCGACCACCGCCCCGGTAGGAGTCCCTTCGGGACGCCCGAAGCACCCCAGCCCGACACCCCGTCCCCCACCCCCGCCCACCGTCTCGGTGCCGCGCTCGCCGGGGTGCGCGCGCCCGCCTGGCTCGGCCGCCGCCGTCGCCCCGCCACCGCCCGCAGCGTGCTGGCCGGGGAGGCCGCCGCCGAGGCCGCCCGCAAGACCTCCCAGGAGGCCGAGGAGGCGGAGGCGGAGCAGGCCGAGGGGGCGGCGGAGGAGCCGGAGTTCCCGGTCGTCGGCGACGACCGCGCCGCGGCCTTCTTCGACCTCGACAACACCGTCATGCAGGGCGCCGCCCTCTTCCACTTCGGCCGCGGCCTCTACAAGCGCCACTTCTTCCACAAGCGCGAACTGGCCCGCTTCGCCTGGCAGCAGATCTACTTCCGGCTGGCCGGCTCGGAGAACCCCGAGCACATGGCCGACGTCCGCAACAGCGCCCTCTCCATCGTCCAGGGCCACCGCGTCTCCGAGCTGATGTCCATCGGCGAGGAGATCTACGACGAGTACATGGCCGAACGCGTCTGGCCCGGCACCCGCGCCCTCGCCCAGGCCCACCTCGACGCCGGACAGAAGGTCTGGCTGGTCACCGCGGCGCCGGTCGAGACCGCGACGATCATCGCCCGGCGGCTCGGCCTGACCGGCGCGCTCGGCACCGTCGCGGAGTCCGTCGGCGGCGTCTACACCGGCAAGCTCGTCGGCGAACCGCTGCACGGCCCCGCCAAGGCCGAGGCGGTCCGCGCGCTCGCCGCCGCCGAGGGCCTCCAGCTCGCCCGCTGCGCCGCGTACAGCGACTCCGCCAACGACATCCCGATGCTCTCGCTCGTCGGCCACCCCTACGCCATCAACCCCGACGGGCGGCTGCGCAAGCACGCCCGGGAGCACGGCTGGCGGCTGCGCGACTACCGCACGGGCCGCAAGGCCGTCCGTATCGGCATCCCGGCGGCCGCCGGGGTCGGCGCGCTCGCGGGCGGCGCGGCGGCCGCCGTGGCCCTCCAGCGCCGCCGCCGCTGACCGGCCCGGCACCCGCCTACCGCCACCGCTGACCAGGATTGATCATCGGCAGGCGGGCGCGTCCGTTCACCCCGGAGCCTCGCCCCGCCCCACCTGCGGTCCGGTTGCTGGCGCTCCACCACAACACGCCCTCCAACCTGGCAGATTGCGTCACCTTTCGATCAAAAGCTGCTCAGTAATCGATACTACTTCCGCCACCAACCAGGCACGGATCGTAAGTAATCGATGATTTGAACAACTGGGTGTAGCGCTGCCTATACGAAGCGTTATTCTCCTCAGACGCATTCCGGAACCCACACGTCCCTACGACGAGTGAATGGTCCCGCACTGCACGTGATGGAAGCTCTGCCTCTGGGAGTCCCGTGTACCCACACGTCGGGGTTGACGCCTCGGGCCTGGCTACGCTGCGTACGACACTCGTCGACCACCTGCGCAGTTTTGTCCCCACCGCGTACGCCGTCCCCGCATTCGCCACAGCCGTCCCCGCCGGCCCCTGCTACGCCCTGGCCGACGGGAGCGCGGCGGTCGGCAAGCCCGCGACCGCCGGCAGATCCCGCCGCTCCGGCACCGGCACGACCACCGCCCGACGCCCCGTCGACAGCGACAGCCGTCGCATGATGGACCTCGTCGAACGCGCCCAGTCCGGAGAGGCCGAAGCCTTCGGCCGCCTCTACGACCAGTACGCCGACACCGTCTACCGCTACATCTACTACCGCGTCGGCGGCCGGGCCACCGCCGAGGACCTCACCAGCGAGACGTTCCTGCGGGCCCTGCGCCGCATCGGCACCTTCACCTGGCAGGGCCGCGACTTCGGCGCCTGGCTGGTGACGATCGCCCGCAACCTCGTCGCCGACCACTTCAAGTCCTCCCGGTTCCGCCTGGAGGTCACCACCGGCGAGATGCTCGACGCCAACGAGGTCGAGCGCAGCCCCGAGGACTCCGTCCTCGAATCGCTCTCCAACGCCGCCCTGCTGGAGGCGGTCCGCAAGCTCAACCCCCAGCAGCAGGAGTGCGTGACCCTGCGCTTCCTGCAGGGTCTCTCGGTCGCCGAGACCGCCCGTGTGATGGGCAAGAACGAAGGCGCGATCAAGACCCTCCAGTACCGCGCGGTGCGCACCCTCGCCCGGCTGCTGCCCGAAGACGCCCGCTGACCGACCGCCCACCCCCCGCCCCCTCGTTCGCCTTCCGGTCACCCGTACGCCCGCATCCGGTGACGTACGGTGAGCGGTTGTGCCCCCTCGGTCAGATCATCGTGTGTGCGTAACCCGTGTGCCGCGCCGCTCGTTGTGCGGGATGCAGGCTCCAAGCGGTCACGCCCTGTCCGCTGCCTCTCACTCCTACGAGTGGCCGCGGAGGGTGGCGTACAACCGTCCGGCCCGTCTGGATGGTCCAAGTCCAGTCAGGGGAGTCGAGCGGGATACGAGAGGAGGTGCCGCCCGTGATCGCGAATATCTCGGTGCACCGGCGGGCCAACGCCTTCGCCCAGGCCCTGGAGGACCAGACCTCCCGGGGCGCGGCCGAGGACCAGGACGACACCGCGGCACAGACGCCGGGTGAAGCACGACTGTTGGGGGTGGCGGACGGCCTCGGGGAACTCCCGAAGCCGGAGATGGCCACCGAGGTCAAGACCGTCCAGCGCGCCCAGCTGATGGCCGCGATGGAGGCCGCCTTCACCGAAGGCAGCCCCTCCGACGGCGCCCGGGTGCCCGAACAACGCACCCACCGCGCCGCCGAGCAGCTCGGGAGGCTGCGTCCACGCTCCCGGCTGACGAAGCGGCTGGCAGCCGGCGGACTGACGGTCGGGGTCGCCGCGGGGGCGCTCAGCGGCGTCGCCGCCGCCAGCTCCGACGCACTCCCGGGCGACTCCCTCTACGGCCTCAAGCGGGGCATGGAGGACTTCAAGCTCGGCCTGAGCGACGACGACACCGACCGCGGTCGGCTCTACCTCGACCAGGCCGCCACCCGGATGCTGGAGGCCCGCCGTCTGATGGAGCGCGGCCGGGTCGCCGACCTCGACCACGAATCGCTCGCCGAGGTCCGCCGGACGCTCGCCGGGATCACCCACGACGCCGGAGAGGGCCACCGCCTGCTGTACGCCGCGTACCAGCGGGACGGCTCCCTCGGCCCCATCGAGGCGCTGGACTCCTTCGCCACGTCCCACCGCGCCACCTGGTCACAGCTGCGCGACCGGCTCCCGGTGCAGCTCACCGATGCGCGGGACGAGGTCAGCTCGGTCTTCGACGCGATGGACAAGCAGGTCAAGCCGTTGCGCGGGCTGCTGCCCACCCCGGAGAAGGCGGCCCGGCAGGGCTCCTCCCCCGCCTCGCCGGACCACTCCTCCGGGCAGCCGCACCCGTCGCCGTCCGTGGAGCGGGCCCCGTCCGGTACGCCCGGTGAGGCGGGCCGCCCGACGCGGCCCTCGTCCAGCCCCTCCGAGGAGCAGGGGCTGCTCGGCGGCGACACCGGCGGACTGCTCGGGGGTCCCGACCGCGACGACACCCCGACGCCCTCGCACGGCGGCGGCAAGGGGCTCACCGACCACCCCGACATCACCGTGCCGCCGCTCATCCCGGGTCTGCTGCCCGGTCTGGGCATCGACGGCGAGAACAGCCACGGCTGACGGATCGCGGCCCGCTCCCCCTCGGCCCTGCGCCGGACGGGGAGCGGGCCGCGGTGCGGTCAGAAGAAGACCGACCGGCGCTGCACCAGCAGCTTGTACAGCGTGTGCTGAATCGTTTCCCGGACCTGGTCGGTGAGGTTGAACATCAGCATCGGGTCGTCGGCCGCCTCCGGCGGATAGCCGTCCGTCGCGATCGGCTCGCCGAACTGGATCGTCCACTTCGTCGGCAGCGGCAGCGCGCCCACCGGCCCGAGCCACGGGAACGTCGGCGTCAGCGGGAAGTACGGCAGCCCCAGCACCCGCGCCAGCGTCCGGGCGTTGCCGATCATCGGGTAGATCTCCTCGGCGCCCACGATCGAGCACGGCACGATCGGCACCCCGGCACGCAGCGCCGTCGAGACGAAACCGCCCCGCCCGAAGCGCTGGAGCTTGTAGCGGTCCGCGAACGGCTTGCCGATGCCCTTGAACCCCTCGGGCATCACCCCGACGACCTCACCGCGCTCCAGCAGCTGCTGCGCGTCCTCCGCGCACGCCAGGGTGTGCCCGGCCTTCCGCGCCAGCGCGCTGACCACCGGCAGTACGAAGACCAGATCGGCCGCGAGGAACCGCAGGTGGCGCTCGGCCGGGTGGTGGTCGTGGATCGCGGTCTGCAGCATCAGGCCGTCCAGCGGCAGCGTCCCGGAGTGGTTCGCGACGACCAGCGCGCCGCCCTCCGCCGGGATGTTCTCCACGCCCCGGACGTCGACCCGGAAGTACTTCTCGGCCAGCGGGCGCAGCAGCGACATCAGGACCTGGTCGGTCAGCTCCTCGTCGTAGCCGAAGTCGTCGACCTCGTACTCGCCGGTCAGTCGCCGCCGCAGGAAGCGCAGGCCCCCGGCGAGCCGTTCGTCCAGCGAGCGGCCGCCGCGGGCCGCCGGGGGCGCCGGGCGCGGCCGGTCGCCCGTGCGGGCCTCCGGTACGGGCGTGAGCGGGACCGCGGTGCCGTTCACCGGCCGCCGGGCCGTGCGGCGCGCCCGGGGGTCCTCGCCGAACGGAATGACCTTGGCGTCCGCCATCTCGCGTGCGCTCCTCACTGGGCCGGACGCGCGCTGAGCACGTCGGCGAACCGGTCGACGGTACGGGCGAGGGACTCCGGCGGCAGCAGCCCCGGGCCACGGCTGCGGGCGAACTCCGCGAACGTCTCCGCCGTCGTGTACCGCGGCTCGAAGCCCAGCGTCTCGCGCATCTGCGTGGTGCGGACCACCCGGCCATGGGTCAGCAGCCGGATCTGCTCCGGCGAGAAGTCCGTGACGCCGACGGCACGGAGCGCGGCGCCCGCCCAGGTGACGGTGGGCAGCAGCAGCGGCAGCGTCGGCCGCCCGAGTCGGCGGGCGGTCTGCGACAGCAGCAGCACGCCGTCGCCCGCGATGTTGAACGTGCCGCTGTTGAGCGTCCCGGGGCGCGGTGCGGACGCCGCGATCAGCAGCGCCGCCAGCGCGTCCTCCTCGTGCACGAACTGCAGCCGCGGGTCGTACCCGAGGACGGTCGGCAGCACCGGCAGCGAGAAGTATTCGGCCAGCGGGGAGTCGGCGCACGGGCCCAGGACGTTGGCGAAGCGCAGTACGCAGACCGCGACGTCCGGGCGGCGCCGCGCGAAGCCGCGGACGTACCCCTCGGCCTCGACGACGTCCTTCGCGAACCCGCCGGACGGCAGCGACTTCGGCGGGGTGTCCTCCCCGAAGACCGCCGGGTCGCGGGGGGCCGAACCGTAGACGCCGGTACTGGACTTGACGACCAGCCGCTGCACCCGGGGCGCCTTCTGGCACGCGCCGAGCAGCTGCATGGTGCCGATGACGTTGGTCTCCTTGACCGCGGTACGGCTGCCGCGGCGGCCCGGCGGGGTGCTGTTGACGTCCATGTGGACGACAGTGTCGACGCCGGTCTCGGCCAGCACCCGGGCGATGGCCAGGTGCCGGATGTCGGCCTGGAGGAACTCCGCGCCGCCCAGTGGATGTACGGGGGCCACCGCGTCGACGCCGATCACCCGCTCGACGGACGGATCGCGGAGGATGCGCCGGACCAACCGGCCGGCGAGCTGCCGGGCGACTCCCGTGACGAGCACGACCCTGCCCAAGACCGGCCCTCCTTCCGCCCTCGGCCGCCGCCTGCGCCGAGCTGTGCGCTCCACGCTATCGGGTCGCCCCGGCACCACGGCGACCTCACGCTGCCCGGGGTCGCATTTCCGCCCCACCGGCCCCAGAAGCGGCCCCGACGGTCGGCCGGAAAGGCCCCGGAACGCACCGTGGCCCCCCACCGCACAGGGCGGTGAGGGGCCACGAAAACGCCAGCCGCGTCGCTTACTTCTTGTTGCGACGCTGCACGCGGGTGCGCTTGAGCAGCTTGCGGTGCTTCTTCTTGGCCATCCGCTTGCGCCGCTTCTTGATAACAGAGCCCACGACTACCCTCGCTCACTTCGAATTACTCGGTGCGGGGCGTCCGAGCCCACACTACCTACATCGGGCCAGCCTACCCGGCGCCGGGCGTACGGCGTAATCCGAGGGCCCGGAAGCCTCCGTCAGGCCGATTCGACGCCTACGTAGGACTCCCGGAGGTAGTCGTGGACCGCCTGCTCCGGCACGCGGAACGACCGGCCCACCCGGATCGCGGGCAGATGACCGCTGTGCACCAGGCGGTACACGGTCATCTTCGACACTCGCATCACGGTGGCGACCTCCGCCACCGTCAGAAAAACGACCTCGTTCAGAGGCTTCTGGTCCGCAGCCATGCCACACCTGCACCTTCCGCATATGACGGGCACCGGCTTCCCCTCCGGTCACTCTTCGTCGCTATGCGCTCACTCCCCAATTTAGGGGCGGGTGATGCGAGTGGGGAAGAGGAGCCACCCGGACCGCAAAAACCTCCGCTACCAGGGCAGTTCAGCTCTATTGAGGACATAACGCCACAGCGGTCCGTAGTGCTCCCCGGCCACCCCGTCGTCCAGGGGCACCACGGCGCACACCCGGCCCTCGGCCTCCCCGACGAACGGCCCCGGATCGTCCGCATCCGCCAGCCCGATCGCCTCAAACCCCAGCTGACCTGCACCGCAGATCCAACCGTGATCACCGACCACCAGTTCCGGCAACGGCCCGCCACCCTCCGCCGCGGCGGCCAGCGCCAGCCGCACGGGGAGGGGCGAATGGGTATGCACGCGCCCCTTTGCGGATGCGCCCCCCACGCCGGTCCCGCGCACCAGCGCGACTCCCCGTACGTAGTCGAGTACGTACGTGCGTACGCCGAACGAGGTCGTCATCCGGACGGGTAAGCCCCGCCCAGGAGTGACTACGACGCACCCCGCGGCGGTCAGTCCGCCCGCGAGCGCCGCGTAGAACTCCAGCAGACGGTCCGGGTGTCCGGTGCCGAACAGCACCGGGGCGCGCCGCGCCGCCGCCGCCGCGATCCGGTCGGCGAACCGGTCCAGGGCGGCGAGCGTCCGGTCCGGGTCGATCACGTTCGGGCCCCGGGTCCGCGCCGGGTCCGCCGCCACCCCGCAGCGCCGCGCCATCAGCCGCAGCACCTCCCCGACCGGCCACTCCCCCACCGGGTCGAGCCCCAGCAGCGCCCGGGGGTCGCGCGCCGCGAAGAGGCGGTAGCGCGCCAGGCTCTTCTCCCGCGGCGTCGCGAGGGTCCCCGCGAGCCGCGCCTCGACCAGATGGGCGCGCAACGCACCGGTCCCCGACACGGCGCCCATGCTGACCCGCCGCCCCCGACCCCGGGCCGGAACCGCCCGGTAGTCACACATCCGGACGCACCGTCCCGTACGGGAGACCCGTACGGACTCACCTCACGGCAGCAGCCCGTGCGCCGGGAAGACCGCCCGGCGGGTGGCGAGGATGGCCTGGTCGAGCCGGTCGGCCGGGTCGTAGCCGCCCTCGGTGAAGTCGCGCCAGCGCGGTTCGACGCCGTCGGTCATCCGGTGCGGCGCGGGCTGCCGGGTGCGGCGGAACGCCTCGTGCCGCCACTCCTCCGGCACCGGCGTCTCCGGGGCGAGCGGACGCCCGGCGGCGACGGCCGTCAGATGGGTCCAGGCCCGCGGCACCACGTCCACCACCGCGTATCCGCCGCCGCCCAGCGCGATCCACCGCCCGTCGGTGTGCTCATGGGCCAGCGTGTGACAGGCGAGCGCCACCGCCCGCTGCGCGTCGAGGCTCACCCCGAGATGCGCCAGCGGGTCCTCGATATGGGTGTCCGCACCGTGCTGGGTGACCAGGACCTGCGGCCGGAACGCGCCGAGCAGTTCGGGCACCACCGCGTGGAACGCCCGCAGCCAGCCCGCGTCGCCGGTCCCCGCGGGCAGCGCGAGGTTGGCCGCGCTGCCCTCCGCGCCCGGCCCGCCGGTCTCCTGCGGCCAGCCGGTCCCCGGGAACAGCGTCCGCGGATGCTCGTGCAGCGAGACGGTCAGCACCCGCGGGTCCTCCCAGAACGCCGCCTGCACGCCGTCCCCGTGGTGCACATCGGTGTCGACGTACGCGACCCGCTCCACGCCCAGCTCCAGCAGCCGCGCGATGGCCAGCGCCGCGTCGTTGTAGACACAGAAACCCGCCGCCCCGCCCGGCATCGCGTGGTGCAGCCCGCCCGCGAAGTTCACCGCGTGCAGCGCGTCCCCGCGCGCCACCGCCTCGGCGGCGCCCACCGACTGACCGGCGATCAGCGCCGACACCTCGTGCATCCCGCGGAACGCCGGATCGTCCTCGGTGCCCAGCCCGTACCGCGCGTCCGCGACCGCCGGATCGGCGGAGGCGGCCCGTACCGCGTCCAGGTAGTCGGCGCGGTGCACCAGCCGCAGCGTCGACTCGCCCGCGGGCCGCGCCGCGACCACCTCCACGGGCGCCCGGTCCAGCCCGAACGCCTCCACCAACCGCATGGTCAGCGCCAGCCGTACGGGGTCCATGGGGTGCCCGCGGCCGAAGTCGTAGCCCGTTACTGCCTCATCCCACATCAGCTGTGCGCGGCCGCTCATGCCCGTCACCGTATCGGGCACCGGACGCCCCGAACGAGCGGGCGTACACCAGTGTCAGCAGCACCAGCAGCATCGGTACGAGCATCGCGCCCCGGTAGCTCCACGCGTCCCCGAGCGCCCCGACCAGCGGCGAACCCACCAGAAAGCCCACATAGTTGAAGATGTTCAGCCGCGCGATCGCGCCGTCCGACGCCCCGCCGCCGTCCCGCTCGTACGCCAGCCGCCCGGCCGCCGCGAAGGTCTGCGGCACGATCACACAGAGCCCGAGGCCCAGCAGGGTGAACCCGGCCATCCCGGCCCACGCCCCCGGCGCCGCCGCGACCACCGCGAACCCACCGGCCGCGACCACCGCCCCCGCCCGCACCACCGCGACCGCCCCGAACCGCCGCACCCCCAGATCCCCGACGGTCCGCCCCAGCAGCGTGGTGATCATGTAGACGTTGTACGGCACGGTCGCCAGCTGCTCGGAGCTACCCAGCACGTCCTGGAGGTACTTCGCGCTCCAGTTGGAGACCGTCGAGTCCCCGATGTACGCACACGCCATCACCAGGCACAGCGGCAACAGCAGCCGCATCGAGACGGCGGTGGCACCGCTCGACGGCCCGCCGCACGCCTGGCCTCCGCCGCCCTGCCCGGTGGCCGCCGCTCCGTCGACGAACCACCGCCCGGCGACCACCGCCACCGGAACGAGCACCGCGACCACCGGCCCGTACAGCACCCCGAGCGACAGCTCCCAGTGCGCCCCGGCCCAGGCCAGCGACGCCCCGACGATCCCGCCCAGGCTGTACGCGGCGTGGAAGCCCAGCATGATGCTCCGGCCGTACGCCCGCTGAAGGCTGACCCCGAGCATGTTCATGGCGGCGTCCAGCACGCCCACCGCCAGCCCGAACACGGCCAGCGCCACCGCCGCCTGCCCCATCGAACGGCCCGCTCCGGCCGCCAGCAGCGCCAGACAGACCACCGGCTGCACCACACGGAGCACCCGGCTCGGCCGCACCCTCCGCACCAGCCGCTCGGTCAGGACGCTGCCGACACCGGCCAGCACCGGCACCGCCGCGAGGAAAGCGGGCAGCAGGGCATCGGAGATCCCGTACCGGTCCTGGATCGCCGGAATCCGCGTCACCAGGAGCGCGAACACCGTGCCCTGGACGAAGAAGCTGAGGGCCAACGCGACCCTGCCGTACCGCGCTTGCGTGCCTGGAACCCGGGGCGCCGTCATGGCCGCACAGCCTAGAACTCACCGCTACCGAGGGGTAGATGGATCACCACGGCAATTCCACGGGCACCGCCCGGCGGCCGGTGGCCACCAGGCCCGCCGATGCCGCGCGGACGGTACGGACCCGCGCGGACGGCGCCCGTCCGCCACCCGCGCTACGCCGACAGCAGCGCGGGAAGCTCCGCCATCTCCGCGAACAGCCCGGTGGCGTCGCCCAGCCGCGCGGCGGGGGTCATCGCCGTGAAGCCGTACACATCCATCCCCGCCGCCCGCGCCGCCGCCACCCCCAGCGGGCTGTCCTCGACGACCGCACACCGCTCCGGCGCCACGCCCATCCGCTCCGCCGCGTACAGAAAGAGATCCGGCGCCGGCTTTCCCCGCCCGACATCCTGCGCCGAGAAGATCCGCTCCTCCTCGAAGTGCCCGAACAGCCCGGTGGTCCGCAGCGCCACCCGAATCCGCTCATGACTGCCGGACGACCCGACGCAGTACGGCACCCCCGCCGCGGCCAATCCCTCCAGTACGGAGCCGACGCCCCGCACCGGCTCCAATTCCGTACGGAACGCGGCGAAGACCCGCCCATGGAATTCCTCGTCGAACCCGTCCGGCAGCTGCTTCCCGGACCGCTCCCGCACGATGTCGTGAATACGGGGCATGGCGGAGCCCATGTAATCCCGTATCGACTCCTCGTATGTGGTGGGGTGGCCCAGCTCGGTGAGATGACCGGCGAGAATCCGATTCGAGATCGGCTCGCTGTCCACCAGCACCCCGTCATTGTCAAAAATGATCAGGTCGTAGCGCATCCGCCGAGCGTAACGGCCCTGAAGTTCTTGAAAGGTTTTGAACGCAAAAATGCTCCGGTCCCCGGAAACCATCACTGGTTTCCGGGGACCGGAGCTAAAAATTGTTCGGCGGCGTCCTACTCTCCCACAGAGTCCCCT
>NZ_JODY01000036.1 GCF_000718015.1 Streptomyces catenulae
CCCCTGGACCAGCCAGTCCCTGACCGAACCTGGCCGCCCCACCCCGCCACCCCAGCTGTCACCCCCACCACCAGGCCAGGGGGCGCTCCCGCAGCGATCCCGCAGCTCACCCAGCCTCGACAGCCCCCGCCGTCACCACCTTCAGACCACGATCGGCGAACTCCCTCAACGCCTGTTCGGGCGCGCCACCGTCCGTGATGAAGGTGTCGAACACATCCGCCCCACCGATCCGGGCGAAGCAGCGCTCGCCGATCTTCGACGAGTCGGCGACGACGACCGCTCGCCGCGCCCGCTCGGCCATCAGATGGTTGATCCTGGCCTCCGCCTCGTCGTGAACGGTGGCCCCCATCACCGGGTCCATCCCGTTGGCACCGATGAACGCGACGTCCACCGAGATCTGCTGGAGCACCAACTCGCTGAACGGACCCACCAGCTCGAAGGAACGGGAGTGCGCCACGCCACCCGTCAGCACGATCTTGATCTGGGGGCGTACCGCCAGCTCATTGGCGATGTTGAGGGAGTTGGTCACGATCGTCAGGTGGGGTTGCGGACCGGCTTCGGCGAAGTCCGGACGGACGGCCAGTGCCCGGGCGATGGCGGTGGTGGTAGTGCCTCCGCTCAGACCGACCACATCGCCGCGCTCGACCAACCGTGCCGCCGCCTGCGCCACTGCCTCCTTCTCCTCGGACCGATGCGCGTGCTTGTAGCGGATCGGCAGGTCGTACGCGACCGAGCTGAGCACCGCCCCGCCCCGGGTGCGGGTCAGCAGCTGCTGCTCGGCGAGTGCGTCCATGTCGCGCCGCATCGTGGCGGCGGAGACCTCCAGCGCGGTCGCCGCCTCCTCGACGTCCACCCGGCCCCGTTCGCCGAGCAGCTCAAGCAGTGCGTTCATCCGTTCATGGCGCTTCATGCGGCGAGCCTAGCCGCGCGGCGATGGCGTTCCCGCCGCTCACCCCCGCGCCGCCGGTGCCTGCGCCGCGTACTGCTCGGGCAGTCCGGGCGCCGTGTTCACCACCCCCAGCAATCTGGCGGCTTCTCTGGCCACCTCCTCCCTGGCCGGCTTCAGATACTTACGCGAGTCGATGAGCCGGGGATCGGCTCCCAAGGTCTCCCGTATGGAGCGGGTGAACACCGACACCAGATGCGTGGAGATGTTGATCTTCGTCATTCCGGCTGCGATGGCGCGCTGCAACTCGTCGTCCGGTACACCGGACGACCCGTGCAGCACCAGTGGCACCGGGAGCGTCTCCCGCAGGCGGGAGATCAACTCCTTGTCCAGCACCGTTGTCCGCTCCCGCATCGCATGGGAGGAGCCGACGGCGACCGCCAGCGCATCGACGCCTGTCGCATCGACGAACGCCAGCGCCTCGTCCGGATCGGTCCGTGCGCCGGGCGCGTGCACGCCGTCCTTCCCGCCGACCTCGCCCAGCTCCGCCTCGACGAAGGCGTCACGCTCATGGCACCAGGCGGTGAGCGCGGCGGTGGTGGCGACGTTCTGGTCGTAGGGGAGTGCCGAGGCGTCCACCATGAAGGACCGCACACCGGCGGCGGCGCCTTCATGGACCAGTTCCGGGTCGGTGAGATGGTCCAGATGGACGGCGACGGCGGCGGACGAGTCCTCCGCGAGTGCCAGGGTGGCGAGAGTGATCGGGCGCAGACTGCCGTGATACCGGATGCAGTTCTCGCTGATCTGCAGGATGAGTGGTGCTTCGGCCCGCTCGGCGGCGGTGACCAGCGCCTCGGCGGTTTCCAGATGGATGACGTTGAAGGCCGCGGCGCCGACGCCGTTCACCCGCGCGGCGTCGAGGAGCGAGGAGGTCGAAACGAGAGGCATGGGACGCTGACTCCCTTGTCTGCAGGTCGGGTGGGGCGGCTGCCTACCGGGCTGCCGGAACGGTGAGCATCACGGACCGGGTGAGGCTGCGGGGGCTGTCGGGGTCCAGGCCCCGGGCGCGGGCCCGCTCCAGGGCGACACGCTGCACCAGCACCAGGTCTGCGAGCGGGTCACGGTCGTGGCGGACGAAGCGGGCGCCCGTGCGGGTCACCTCCGCCTCCAGGCCCGCCGGAGCGGTGCCGAAGAGCCAGGTCACGCGGTTGGGGGCGGCTATGGCGATCGGACCGTGGCGGTACTCCATCGCGGGGTAGGACTCCGTCCAGCTCTGGGACGCCTCCCGCATCTTGAGGGCCGCTTCGTTGGCCAGGCCGTACGTCCATCCGGTGCCCAGGAAGGTGAACTGCTCGGCTTCCACCCACTCCGGCGCGACGGGAGCGCTGAGGGCATCGCGTGCGTCGTCGATCGCCCCGGTCAGGTCCTCGCCCAGGTGGGCGCGGAGCAGTGTCAGGGCGGTGGTGGCGAAGCGGGTCTGGACCACCGAGCGTTCGTCGGCGAAGGGCAGGGTGACGGTCGCATCCGAGAGTTCCTTCGCCGGGGTGTCCGGGTCGCCCAGGATGGTCACCGTCGGGATGCGCCCCTGGACGGCTTCCAGGACACGCAGCACCTCGGTCGTGGTGCCGGAGCGGGTGATCGCCACCACCGCGTCGTAGTCGCGGGCGTGACCGAGGAAAGCCTCCGAGGCGGCGAAGGGGTCGGTGACCCCGGCTCCGGAGCTCTCGCGGAGTGCGGCGTACGACTGCGCCATGAACCAGGAGGTACCGCAGCCGACGACGGCGACCCGTCGGCCCGGCTCCGGCAGCGGACCGCCCGCGGCGCCGATCCCGGCGGCCTCGGCCCAGGTCTCCGGCTGACTGCGCAGCTCCTGCTCCATGTAGGACGTCTCGCTCATGGCACACCCTTCGTGAACGGTGGGTCGGACTGCTCGGCTTCTCGCCTGCCGGGAAAGTGAGTGAAAGTGCATTCTTCTCGGCTGTTGCGAGCAACTCTACGCATGGTTGGTGGGTCGAGCCATCCCTCGTGCGAGTGAAGTGTTCGAAAGGCGTGGCGCGGGGTGTCGCTCGACTGGCCCCTTTGTGCGGTGAATGTCGGGTGAGCGAGGTTCACTGGAGACTGTTGACAGTTGCGCGAAAGGACTTCGATACTTGCAAGATCAGTCATGAGTAGGTCGGCACGCTGCGCGAAGGACCCGCCATGTCCACTGCAACGCTCTCCGGGACGCCCCCGCCGCCACCGCCCGGGAAGGCCCGCCGCACGGGGCGGCTCTTCGCGCTGACGGGAGCCTTCGTCGGCGTCATCTACGGCTACGACTCCGGCAGCATCTCCGGCGCGCTGGTGTTCCTCAGCCGGGACTTCCAGCTCACCGAAGCGGAAAAGGGCCTGGTCAACAGCATCCTCGTGGGCGGCTGCATCGTGGGCGCACTGCTCGGCGGCAAGCTCGCGGACGCCTTCGGCCGCAAGGCCGCGATGCTGATCGTCGCGGGCTCGTACGCCCTCTTCGTCACGCTCTCCGCGCTCGCGCCCAACGTCGTCGTGCTCGACGCGGTGCGCTTCCTGCTCGGGGTCGCGATCGGCATCTCGATCGTCGCCGCCCCGCTGTACATCGCGGAATCCACCCCCGCACGTATCCGCGGCGCCTCCGTCGCCGCCTACCAGGTCGCGACCGTCACCGGCATCGTCATCACGTACTTCGTCAACTGGGGCCTGTCGGACGGCGGACACTGGCGCTGGATGCTGGGGGCGTCGGCGATTCCCGCGGCGCTGGTGATGATTCCGCTGCTCCGGCTGCCGGACACGCCTCGGTGGTACGTCCTCAAAGGGCGGACCGAGCGTGCGGTCGAGGTCATGGCGATGACGGATCCGGAGGTCGACGCCCGCACCGAGGTGGCGGCGGTCGGTGCGGCGCTCAGCGCGGAGAGCGGCGGATCCGCCCGCTCCCTGCTGCACAAGCCCTACGTCCGTGCCACGGTCTTCGTCATCGGACTCGGCTTCTTCTGCCAGATCACCGGCATCAACGCCGTCACCTACTACAGCCCGCAGATCTTCACACAGATGGGATTCACCGGCGACGGACTCAACTTCCTGCTGCCCGCGTTCGTCCAACTCGCCTCGCTGGCCGCCACCGTGCTGGCGATACTCATCATCGACCGGCTGGGCCGCCGGGTGGTCCTGCTCACCGGCATCGGCACGATGGTCGTCATGCTCGCCGTGCTCACGGCCGTCTTCGCCACGGGAGAACTGCACGGCACCCTGACCTGGATCGGTTTCGGGGCGATACTGCTCTTCACCGCGGCCTTCAACTTCGGCTTCGGCTCGCTGATATGGGTCTACGCGAGCGAGGCGTTCCCCGCGCAGCTCCGGTCGACGGGCGCGTCGGTGATGCTCACCGCCGACCTCGTCGCCAACCTCCTCATCGCGCAGTTCTTCCCGACCCTGATGGCCTGGATCGGCGCCTCCCTGACCTTCGCCGGGCTGGGCGTGCTGGCGCTGGCCGCACTGGTCTTCGCCTCCTTCACCGCACCCGAGACCAAGGGGCGTCCCCTGGAGGAGATCCAGAGCTACTGGAGCAACGGAGGCCGCTGGCCCGCCGCCACCTCCGCCCCCGCACCCGCCCCGGAGGTGGTGCGCTGACCCCGTGGCCGCCGACCCGGCCCGCCGACCGCGGCGGCCCGGGTCGGCGGCGGACTCACCGCTCCGCCTGTTCGATACCGTGGCGTCACCATGGACAACACCAGCCCCGTCTCCCTCGATGACGAACTGCGGAACTGGCCGACCGACGAGGCCGAGGCACGCGCGGTCCAGGACCGGCTGCGGCGCCATGTGCGCCTCGACGAGCCCGGCCCGCCCCCGGACTTCGAGGGCACCGTCGTCGGTGTCGATGTGGCGTACGACGACGAGCGGGATGTCGTCGCGGCCGCAGCCGTGGCGCTGGACGCCCGCACCCTGAAGATCGTGGACGAGGCCACCGCGGTCGGCCGGATCTCCTTCCCGTACGTCCCGGGGCTGCTGGCCTTCCGGGAGATACCGACGGTCGTCGACGCGCTGGCCGCCCTTGCGCAGCCGCCCGGTCTGGTGGTGTGCGACGGCTACGGCCGGGCGCACCCGCGGCGCTTCGGCCTCGCCAGCCACCTCGGCGTCCTGACCGGCCTGCCCACCATCGGCGTCGCCAAGAACCCCTTCACCTTCCGCTACGACGCCCCCGACGACGGACGCGGGGCGACCTCGCCACTCCTGGACGACCGCGACGGCGCCACGGAAGAAGTGGGGCGGGCGCTCCGCACCCAGCCGGGCGTCAAGCCCGTCTTCGTCTCCGTCGGCCACCGCACCGGCCTCGACGGCGCCTGCGCACACACGCTCCGGCTGGCGCCGAAGTACCGGCTCCCCGAGACGACCCGCGCGGCCGACGCCCTCTGCCGTCGGGCACTGGCCGCCAGCTGAGAGTCCGCCTCCCTCAAGGCCGGACCAGGCCAGGCCGGGGTGGCATTCCGGCCCCCGCCGGACCGTTCAGCAGGGGCGGCGCCGGACCTCCGGCGCGCCGGGAAACCCTCCCCGCCGAGCCCCAAGGGAAGAGGAATCACCCCTGAACTCGCGGGCCCGGCCGCCACTTCCGGGTGACCTCCCCGGGCCCCGTACGCATGGAGTCCGGCCGCTGTTTCCCGTCCGTTGGGGAAGTGCCCCCGAGGCGCGCGGTCTTGACACCCCGCCTGGCCTGGTCCACATTCACCGATGACATGGGACGTCCCATGTCCGGACGGCGGCACGGGTACGGGCCCCCACCGCCCTGTGTGCCCCGCAGCGCACCCGCGCCACCGGCCCCGTACGGCAGAAGGCTGGACCTGCATGCCCCTCCCCGCACCACTCACGGGCGTCGTGCCGCCCGTGTGCACACCCCTCACCGCGTCCGGTCGCGTCGACGTCGACTCGCTCGCCGCCCTCACCGAGCGCCTCATCGACGCCGGAGTGAACGCCCTGTTCGTGCTCGGCTCCACCGGGGAGGCGGCGTGTCTGTCGGACGGCAGGCGCAGCACCGTCATCGAAACCGTCGTCGCGGCGGCCCGCGGACGGCTCCCCGTACTGGCCGGGGCCCTCGACATGGCGACCAGCCGCGTCCTCGACCACGCCCGCACCGCCCAGGCCCTGGGCGCCGACGCCATCGTGGCCACCCCGCCGCTCTGCACCCGCACCCACCCGGCCGAGATCGCCGACCACTACCGCCGCATCCGCGCCGCCGTGGACCTGCCGCTCTTCGCCTGCAACGCCCCCGCGTCCCTCCCCACCGAACTCCCCGCGGACACCGTGCTCGACCTGGCGGCGGACGGCATCCTGGACGGGATCGAGGACAGCAGCGGCAACATCGGCGCCCTGCGCCGCCTCCTGGTGCGGCTGCCCGCCCTCGACCGGCCGTTCTCGGTGCTCACCGGCTGCGAACTCTCCGCCGACGGCGCCCTGCTGGCCGGGGCGCACGGCGTCGTCCCGGGGCTCGGCAACGTCGACCCCGCGGCCTTCGTACGGCTCTACGAGCACGCCCGCGCGGGGGACTGGCGCGCCGCCGCCGCGGAACAGGACCGGCTCGCCGCGCTGTTCGCGCTCACCGACGCCGGGGACGCGACGGCGATGGGCCGCGGGTCGTCCGCCCTCGGGGCGCTCAAGGCGGCCCTGCACCTCCTGGACGTCATCGGCTGCCCGGACACCGCACCGCCGCAGATCCCGCTGGACGGCCCCGCGCGCGATGCGGTGCGCCGCGCGCTGGAGGAGGCGGAACTGCTCTGAGGGCGCGCGGCCGTCACTCGGTCGCGTCCGCCTGCCGCCCCAGCTGCACCCCACGTACGCCGTCGAGGTCGGCGAGCGCGTCCACCAGGGCGTGCGCCGACCCGGTACCTTCCAGCCGGAGCAGGACCTCCGCGGAGACGGCGCCCTCCGGAGGCCCGGTCTCCACCTGTACGTCGGAGACGAGGAAGCCGCTGCCGGTGCACAGCTCCAGCATCCGTCCCAGCAGTCCCCGTTGGGGGCGGTAGGCCAGCCGCAGCTCGAACCGGTCCGGCGACGGCGTGGTGCCGATCCGCTCCGACACCTTCGTGAACCCGCGCACGATCAGGAAGTGCACCGCCGTCGCCCCGAGGGCCAGCAGCGGCAGCCCGCCGCCGCACGCCATGCCGATGGCGCAGGTCAGCCAGATCGTCGCGGCGGTCGTCAGGCCCCGGACCGCGTCCTTCTTCACGAAGATCAGACCGCCGCCGATGAAGCCGATACCGGAGACGACCTGCGCCGCGACGCGGGAGGGATCCAGCGCCACGCCGTCCGTGCCCAGGATCGCGCCGAATCCGTGGATCGACACCTCCATGAAGAGGGCGCTGCCGACCCCGACGAGCGTATGGGTGCGCAGCCCGGCACTCTTCTGCCGGGCCTCCCGTTCCATCCCGATCAGCGACGACAACAGCAGCGCGAGCGCCAACTCTGCGAACTGACGCGGACCCTGACCCGGATGAAGGGCGAACAACGGGGTGGCGAGAGGAAGGTGAGACATGCCTGCATTCTCCTCCCGGACGCCTTCGCGCAGTGGCTCCGCGGGCCGTTGTCAGTGGGCGCCGTTAGCGTGGGTGATGAGATCGGACGAGGGCGCCGACCCGCTCCGGGCACGGCACGGAAGCGGCCGGGAAAGGCGCCGGAACGACCGGAACGCGGCGAGGCGGGCACGCCCGGCGGAGCCGGACGGAACGGAAGGGGAGGGCGGTATGGCGAAGGTGTGTGGCGCGGCGATGTGCGGCCGGGCGGCGGGACCGTACCGCGGCATAGCCCTGCCGTGGCCCATCGCCGGGTTCGACGGGGGATAGCGGCGCGCGGTGCAGCGCGCAAGACCCGTGGCGGCGAAGGCGGTTGAGCCTCGCCGCCGTCGCCTTTCCAGGGGTGCGGAAGCGATGCTCAGGGGGCTTGTGGAAAGTGGAACACGTTCTTAACATCACGAGTGTTACATCAGAAGTGTCACAGTGCGCGAGGAGCGTGATGACGGAGTCAGGCCACGGCCCGCTCAGCGGGGTGCGCGTGGTGGAGCTGGCAGGCATCGGCCCCTGCCCCTTCGCCGCCATGACCCTCGCCGACCTCGGCGCCGACGTCGTACGCGTCGACCGCCCCGGCGGCGCCGCACTCGGCATCGACCCGGCGTACGACCTCACCAACCGCAACAAACGCTCGGTCGTCGTCGACCTCAAGACACCCCGGGGCGTGGCGCAGGTGCTGGAGCTGGCCGAGCGCGCCGACATCCTCGTCGAGGGGTACCGCCCCGGCGTCGCCGAAAGACTGGGCGTCGGCCCCGACGCCTGTCTGGCGCGCAACGCACGGCTGGTCTACGGCCGGATGACCGGCTGGGGCCAGCGGGGTCCGCTCGCCGACACCGCCGGACACGACCTCTCCTACATCGCGCTCACCGGCGCCCTGGGCATGATCGGCGCGCCCGACGCCCCGCCCACCGTCCCCGTCAACCTCCTCGGCGACTACGCGGGCGGCTCGCTCTACCTCGTCATCGGACTCCTGGCCGCACTCCGGCACGCCACCGCCCCCGGAGGCAGCGGACAGGTCGTCGACGCCGCCATCGTCGACGGCACCGCCCACCTCTCCTCGATGATCCACGGCATGCTCGCCGCCGGTGCCTGGCAGGACCGGCGCGGCAGCAACCTCCTCGACGGCGGCGCCCCCTTCTACGGCACCTACGAGACGGCGGACGGCGGCCACATGGCGGTCGGCGCGCTGGAGCCGCGGTTCTACGCCGAGTTCATCCGCCTGCTCGGCATCGAGGACGAGGCACCCGCACGCGACGACCTCGCCTCCTGGGGGGCGCTGCGCGACACCATCGCCGCCCGGTTCAGGTCCCGCACCCGCGCCGAGTGGACCGCCGTCTTCGAGGGCACCGACGCCTGTGTCGCCCCGGTGCTGTCGCTCCGCGAGGCCCCGCACCATCCGCACCTGGCCGCCCGCGGCACCTTCCTCGACCACGGAGGGCTCACCCAGCCCGCCCCCGCGCCACGGTTCTCCCGTACCCCCGGAGCCGTCCGCCGCCCGCCCGCCCAACCGGGCGCCGACACCGCGGAGGTCGCCCGCGACTGGGCCGTCCCCGGACTGCTCGGCGACCCGCCGGACGCACCAGCGCCGACCCCGCGGCCGACCGTGACAGACCCTGACCCCGAGCCCGGCACCGGCCCGGGGGAGGCCCACTGACGGCCGCCCGCCCCATCCGCCGCCCACCGCACCCCGGCTCCCAGGAGGGCCAGCACACCATGAAGCGCCAGATCTTCACCGCGGACCACGAAGCCTTCCGCGAGACGGTACGCACCTTCCTCGCCAAGGAGGTCACCCCGTACTACGCACAGTGGGAGCAGGACGGCATCGTCAGCCGGGACGCCTGGCGGGCCGCCGGGCGGCAGGGGCTCCTGGGCCTGGCCGTCCCCGAGGAGTACGGCGGCGGAGGCACCACCGACTTCCGCTACAGCGCCGTGCTGGCCGAGGAGTTCACCCGCGCCGGGGCCCCGGGCCTCGCCGTCGGACTGCACAACGACATCATCGGCCCCTACCTCACCACCCTCGCCACCGATGAACAGAAGCGCCGGTGGCTGCCCGGCTTCTGCAGCGGTGAGCTGATCACCGCCATCGCGATGACCGAGCCCGGCGCCGGATCCGACCTCCAGGGCATCCGCACCGCCGCCACCGACCACGGTGACCACTGGAGCCTCAACGGCTCCAAGACCTTCATCTCCAACGGCATCCTCGCCGACCTCGTCATCGTCGTCGCCCGCACCACCCCCGAGGGCGGGGCCCACGGCCTGAGCCTCCTCGTCGTCGAGCGCGGTATGGACGGCTTCGAACGCGGCCGCAACCTCGACAAGATCGGCCAGAAGGCCCAGGACACCGCGGAACTCTTCTTCCACGACGTCCGGGTGCCCAAGGAGAACCTCCTCGGCGAGCTGAACGGCGCCTTCCTCCATCTGATGACCCACCTCGCACAGGAGCGGATGGGTATCGCCGTCGCCGGGATCGCGGGCGCCGAGCATCTGCTGGAGATCACCACGCGGTACGTCAAGGAGCGCGAGGCGTTCGGCCGCCCCCTCGCCCGCCTCCAGCACATCCGCTTCGAGATCGCCGAGATGGCCACCGAATGCGCCGTCACCCGCGCCTTCCTGGACCGCTGCATAGCCGACCACTCCGCCGGGGAGCTGGACGCCGTACACGCCTCGATGGCCAAGTGGTGGGCCACCGAACTGCACAAACGCGTCGCCGACCGCTGTCTGCAACTCCACGGCGGCTACGGCTACATGGCCGAGTTCCCGGTGGCCAAGGCGTACACCGACGGCCGTATCCAGACCATCTACGGAGGGACGACGGAGATCATGAAAGAGATCATCGGCCGCTCCCTGCTCGGCTGACCCGGCCCCGCCCGGCCCGCCCCGCCGCGACTTCTCCCTCTCCCGAAAGGCTGCCCGACTTGAGCACCGAAGCGTACGTGTACGACGCGATCCGCACCCCGCGCGGCCGCGGCAAGGCCAACGGCGCCCTGCACGGCACCAAGCCCGTCGACCTCGTCGTCGGCCTCATCCACGAACTGCGCCGCCGCTTCCCCGGACTGGACCCGGCAGCCATCGACGACATCGTCCTCGGCGTGGTCAGCCCGGTCGGCGACCAGGGAGCCGACATCGCCAAGATCGCGGCCATCGCCGCGGGGCTGCCCGACACCGTGGCCGGAGTCCAGGAGAACCGCTTCTGTGCCTCCGGTCTGGAAGCCGTCAACCTCGCCGCCGCCAAGGTCCGCTCCGGCTGGGAGGACCTGGTCCTGGCCGGCGGCGTCGAGTCCATGTCACGGGTGCCGATGGCCTCCGACGGCGGCGCCTGGCACCTGGACCCGATGACCAACTTCGACACCAACTTCGTCCCGCAGGGCGTCGGCGCCGACCTCATCGCCACCCTCGGCGGCTTCACCCGGCACGACGTCGACACCTTCGCCGCGCTCTCCCAGGAACGCGCCGCCCGGGCCTGGAAGGAAGGCCGCTTCGAGCGCTCCGTCGTCCCCGTACGCGACCGCAACGGCCTGGTCGTCCTCGACCGCGACGAACACATCCGCCCCGGCACCACCGCCGAGTCGCTGGCCGCGCTCAAGCCGTCCTTCGCGACGATCGGCGACGCGGGCGGCTTCGACGCCGTCGCGCTGCAGAAGTACCACTGGGTCGAGAAGATCGACCACGTCCACCACGCGGGCAACTCCTCCGGCATCGTCGACGGCTCCGCCCTGGTCGCCATCGGCAACGCCGCCGTCGGCGAGCGCCACGGCCTCACCCCCCGCGCCCGGATCGCCGCCGCCGCGGTCTCCGGCGCCGACCCGACGATCATGCTCACCGGCCCCGCGCCCGCGGCCCGCAAGGCGCTGGCCAAGGCCGGTCTGACCATCGACGACATCGACCTCGTCGAGATCAACGAAGCCTTCGCCGCCGTCGTCCTGCGGTTCGCCGACGACATGGGGCTCTCCCTCGACAAGATCAACGTCAACGGCGGCGCCATCGCCATGGGCCACCCGCTGGGCGCCACCGGCGCCATGCTCGTCGGCACCCTCGTCGACGAACTGGAACGCCAGGACAAGCGGTACGGCCTGGCCACCCTCTGCGTCGGCGGCGGCATGGGCATCGCCACCGTCATCGAGCGCCTCTGACCGCCCGTCCCACCCCTTACGGAGAAGCCACAGTGAGCGAGACCTCTGCGATGTCGACCATCCGCTGGGAGCAGGACGAGACCGGCGTGGTCACCCTGGTCCTGGACGATCCCGGCCAGTCCGCCAACACCATGAACGACGCCTTCAAGACCTCCCTCACCGCGGTCGCCGACCGCCTGGAGGCCGAGGCGGACACCGTCCGCGGCATCATCGTCACCTCCGCCAAGAAGACCTTCTTCGCAGGCGGTGACCTGCGCGAACTGATCGCCGTCACCCCCGAGGGCGCCCAGCAGGCGTTCGACGCGGGCATGCGCATCAAGCGCGATCTGCGCCGTATCGAAACCCTCGGCAAGCCCGTCGTCGCCGCCCTCAACGGCGCGGCCCTGGGCGGCGGCTACGAGATCGCGCTCGCCTGCCACCACCGCATCGCCCTCGACACCCCCGGCACCAAGATCGGCCTGCCGGAGGTCACCCTCGGCCTGCTGCCCGCGGGCGGCGGCGTCACCCGCACCGTCCGCCTCCTCGGCATCGCCGACGCCCTGCTCAAGGTCCTCCTCCAGGGCACCCAGTACAACGCCGTACGGGCCAAGGATGCCGGGCTGATCCACGACGTCGCCGCCACGCCCGAGGAACTCCTCGCCAAGGCCCGCGCGTTCATCGACGAGCACCCCGCATCCCAGCAGCCCTGGGACGTCAAGGGGTACCGCATCCCGGGCGGCACCCCCGCGCAGCCCAAGTTCGCCGCCAACCTCCCGGCGTTCCCCGCCAACCTCCCGGCGTTCCCCGCCAACCTCAAGAAGCAGCTCAACGGTGCGCCCTACCCGGCGCCCCGCAACATCCTCGCCGCCGCGGTCGAGGGCTCCCAGGTCGACTTCGAGACCGCGCAGACCATCGAGGCGCGGTACTTCACCGAGCTGGTCACCGGCCAGATCTCGAAGAACATGATCCAGGCGTTCTTCTTCGACCTCCAGGCCGTCAACTCCGGCGCCAGCCGCCCCAAGGACATCGAGCCCCGCACCGTCGGGAAGGTCGCCGTCCTCGGCGCCGGAATGATGGGCGCGGGCATCGCCTACAGCTGCGCCCGCGCGGGGCTGGAGGTCGTCCTCAAGGACGTCTCGCCGGAAGCCGCCGCCAAGGGCAAGGCGTACTCCGAGGGGCTGCTCGCCAAGGCGCTGGCCCGGGGCCGCACCACCGAGCGCAAGCGGGACGAACTCCTCGCCCGCATCACCCCCACCGCCGATCCGCAGGACCTCGCCGGTTGCGATGTCGTGATCGAGGCGGTCTTCGAGGACGCCGCGCTCAAGCACAAGGTCTTCCAGGAGATCGAGCAGATCGTCGCGCCCGACGCGCTGCTCTGCTCCAACACCTCGACGCTGCCGATCTCGCAGCTCGCCGAGGGCGTGGAGCGGGACACCGACTTCATCGGTCTGCACTTCTTCTCACCGGTCGACAAGATGCCGCTGGTGGAGATCATCAAGGGGGAGCGCACCGGCGACGAGGCGCTGGCCCGTGCCTTCGACCTGGTCCGCACGATCCGCAAGACCCCCATCGTGGTCAACGACTCGCGGGGCTTCTTCACCTCGCGGGTCATCGGCCAGTTCATCAACGAGGGCGTGGCGATGGTCGGCGAGGGCCTCGACCCGGCCTCCGTCGAACAGGCCGCCGCCCAGGCCGGATACCCGGCCAAGGTGCTCTCCCTCATGGACGAGCTGACGCTGACGCTGCCGCGCAAGATCCGCCGGGAGACCCAGCGCGCCGTGGAGGCGGCCGGGGGCACCTGGGCGCCCCACCCCTCCGACGCGGTCGTCGACCGGATGGTCGACGAGTTCGGCCGCACCGGGCGCAGCGGCGGCGCCGGTTTCTACGACTACGCCGAGGACGGCAGCCGCGGCGGCCTGTGGCCCGGCCTGCGCGAGCACTTCACCCGGCCGGACGCCGACGTCCCCTTCCGCGACATGCGGGAGCGGATGCTGTTCTCCGAGGCGCTGGACACCGTCCGCTGCCTGGAGGAAGGCGTGCTGACCTCGGTCGCCGACGCCAACATCGGCTCCATCCTCGGCATCGGCTTCCCCGGCTGGACCGGCGGCGTGCTCCAGTACATCAACGGCTACGAGGGCGGTCTGCCCGGTTTCGTGGCCCGCGCCCGGGAACTGGCGACGGCGTACGGCGACCGCTTCGCGCCGCCCGCGCTCCTGGTCGAGAAGGCGGAGAAGGGAGAGATCTTCCGCGACGCCTGACCGGACGGGCCGGGCGGGCCGGGCGGGGCCGGGCGGGCGGCGACGCCACCGGGGGCGCGGCGGGGGAGCCTCCCCGGCCGCCGCGCCCGTCCCGGCGCCGCCACGCCCGGGACCCGCCGCCACGCTCTCGGGCTCCGCCCGCCCCGGCCCCGCACCCGCCCCGAGCCCACAAGCCCCCGAACGCCTTCCGCAGCCCCGACCGCAGCTCTGACCACAGTCCGGGCCGCAGGCCCTGACCCCAGCCCCGCCGGAACGGCCTACCCCTCCCCGAACGCCTCCCGCAGTTCCTCCTTCATCGAGCGTTGGAACGCGGTGACCAGCGCCTGTACCACCATCGGCTGCATATGGGCGGAGAGGGACTTGATCCGGGCGACGTCCTCGGCGTCCGGTCCGGCCTCGCGGTACGGCTCCCAGACCTCGTCCTTGAAGAGTCGGCTCAGCTCCCGCGCCGCCGACCGGGAGTGCTCCAGCACGACGGTGCGCGCCGCCAGGATCGTCTCCAGCGCGATCGGCACGTCCAGCAGCCGGACGCCCAGATGGAGCAGCCCGGGATCGACCTGGAAGACGTCCGGGGCGTCGGTGCGGACCAGCACGCTCATCGCCGCCAGCCGGTCCAGATCGTCCTCGGTCAGCTCCCGGCCGACCCGGCGTTCCAGCTGGTCGCGGGTGGTGTCCTCCGCCTTGTCCGGGATCCAGCTCGCCACCAGGGCCCGGTGGATGGCCAGATCCTGGGCGCTCAGATCGGGCGGCAGCTGTTCCAGATAGCGCTCGATCGCGGACAGCGTCATGCCCTGGTGCTGCAGCTCCTCGATCAGTGCCAGCCGGGAGAGATGGTCGGGGCCGTAGCGTCCGACGCGGCGCGGGCCGATCTCCGGCGGCGGCAGCAGGCCCCGGGTGCCGTAGAAGCGGATCGTACGGACGGTGACGCCGGCGCGGGCGGCCAGTTCGTCGACGGTCAGAGCGGTGCCGGGCTCGGTTCCGGTCTCCGTGGCGGACTCTTTCATGCGGAACAGTATTGCTGTCTCACCAATAGTGTGAAACCTCGCGAACGCCCCGTCGGAATCCCCGTGGCGCCGCGGGCGGTCGCTTCGGTGCGGTTTCGGGAACGATGCGCCCGTCCGTCGTAAATTCCCGTGAAGATCGCCGGGAATTCATCCGGGTGCGTACGGACCAGCGATTTCAAAATGTCCCGCCGGGGCAACAGTGGGCAAACAGGCCGAACTTCAGATTGGCTGATAACCCTTGTGATCCGCACCACAGACGAGGGGTCCGGGTTCGGGGAAGGTGTGCCATCGGCCATTCGTGCGAACCGTGGGATTCGGCCATGGTTCCCGGCGCCTGCCTGAAAGCGAGTTGAACCACCAGTGAGCACAGAGATCGCCGCAGAAGAAGCACCGCAGTCGCCGGGTGGGGGCGGCGGCGGACGGCAGGACGCGGGGGATGCCGGGTACAGCAAGGGCCTCAAGAGCCGCCACATCAACATGATCGCCATCGGCGGGGCCATCGGAACCGGCCTCTTCCTCGGCGCGGGCGGCCGTCTCCACTCCGCCGGACCCGCGCTGGCCATCGCCTACGCGGTCTGCGGTCTCTTCGCCTTCTTCGTCGTCCGTGCCCTCGGTGAGCTGGTCGTGCACCGCCCGTCGTCCGGCTCGTTCGTCTCCTACGCCCGGGAATTCCTCGGCGAGAAGGGTGCCTACGTCGCCGGATGGATGTATGTCGTCAACTGGTCCACGACCGGTATCGCCGACATCACCGCGATTGCCCTCTACACCCACTACTGGAGTCTTTTCACCGACATTCCGCAGTGGGTCATGGCATTGATCGCTCTCGCCGTGGTGCTCACTGTCAACCTCATCTCGGTCAAGATCTTCGGTGAGCTGGAATTCTGGTTCGCGATCATCAAGGTCGCCGCGCTGGTCGTGTTCATGTTCATCGGCATCTTCCTGCTGGCCACCCAGCACCCGGTGGACGGCCACACCCCGGGCCTGCACCTCCTCTCCGACAACGGCGGTCTCTTCCCGACCGGCCTGCTGCCCGTGGTGATCGTGCTGCAGGGCGTCGTCTTCGCGTACTCCGCCGTCGAGCTGGTCGGCGTCACCGCCGGTGAGACCAGCGAGCCCGAGAAGGTCGTCCCCAAGGCGGTCAACTCGATCATGTGGCGGGTGGGCGTCTTCTACGTCGGCTCGGTGCTGCTGCTGACGCTGCTGCTGCCGTGGAACAAGTACGTCGGCGGGGAGAGCCCCTTCGTGACCGTGCTCTCCCACGTCGGCGTCCCGGCCGCCGGTGATGTGATGAACCTCGTCGTGCTCACCGCCGCGATGTCGAGCCTCAACTCCGGCCTCTACTCGACCGGCCGCATCCTGCGCTCCATGTCCATGGCGGGCTCCGCGCCGAAGTTCGCCGGGCTCATGAACCGCAACCAGGTGCCGTTCGGCGGGATCATGCTCACCTCCGCCGTCTGTGTGCTCGGCGTGGTGCTGAACTACGTCGTCCCGGGCAAGGCGTTCGAGATCGTGCTGAACATCGCGGCGCTCGGCATCATCAGCACCTGGTGCACGATCATGATCTGCCACATGGTCTTCGTCCGCCGCGCCAAGGAGGGCATCGTCCAGCGGCCCCGCTTCCGGCTCCCCGGCACGCCCGTCACGGACCTGGTGACCATCGCGTTCCTGCTCGGCGTGATCGTCCTGATGTGGTTCGACGACGGCGTCGGCCGACAGACCGTGATGCTGGTCCCGGTCCTCGCCGCGGCGCTGACCGGCGGCTGGTTCGTGGTCCGCGGCCGGGTCCGCCGCCTCGCCGCGGAGCGGGAGACCGCGGCGGCGGAGTAGCGCGGCCTCACGGGAGGCGGTCGCGGAGCCCCGGGGCGACCGCGACCGCCCTCCCGTGCGCGTACCGGCTCTCCCCGGACCGGCCCGCCCGCCGGGGACGGATCCGCCCGTTCCGGGCCGCTACAGTCCTCGGTCATGGACGAGGAGATGGCGGGCGGCCGGTTCTCCCGCCCCGTGCGCCGGGGCGATGTGGTCGAACGGGCCCGGAGCAGCCCCGGTGTGCACGCCCTGCTGCGGCACTTCGAACGGACCGGGTTCCCGCTCGCCCCCGCGCTACCTGGGCACCACCGAGGACGGCACGCGCGACCTCCTCCGCTTCGTCGCGGGCCGGGCCGCGCACTACCCCCTCGCCGAGGAACCCCGCTCCGACGCGGCGCTGATCAGCGTGGCCCGGGCCGTCCGCGCGCTGCACGACGCCACCCGGGGGTTCGTCGCCGACGACCCGCGGGCATGGCGCCACCGGGAGGTCGCGGTCCCGGTGCGGATCGACTGCATCGGCCACCACGACCTCGCCCCCTGGAACATGACCTTCGACGGCACCGAGGTGACCGGCATCATCGACTGGGACTTCGCCGGACCCTCCAACCGTGCCTGGGACCTCAGCTATGCGGCCCACCGCTTCGTCCCGCTCTCCTCACCCCGCCTGACCAGGGCATTCGGCTGGCCGACGCCGCCCGACCGGGCCGCCCGGCTGCGGCTGCTCGCCGACACCTACGGCCATGGCATCACCCCGGACGGGCTCCTCGACCTCGCCGTGGTCCGTCTCTCCGCCGTCGCCGCCCACATCGAGCAGCAGATCCGGGCCGGAAACCCCGCCTTCGACGTACAACGCGACGAGCGGCACGCGGACGGCTACCGCGAGGACGTCCGGTTCATCCTGGCCCACCGCGCCACGCTCCTCGCGGGCTGACCGGCTCCGGGACGGACACGGAGCCGGTCAGCTACCGCGTCCCGCTCAGCCGCCGATCAGCGGGTAGTGGTCGGAGAGATTGGTGTACGTGTACCGCTTGCCCCAGCTGGAGACGGTCCAGGGGGCCGACTCCTCCTTGACCACCGTGTTCTTCCAGCCGGTCGGGCGGGCGTGGCCGTTGCGGTGCAGGACGTAGTCCAGGTCCTCGCGGGGATCGTTCGGGTAGCGGTCCTTCGCGATGGAGTTCTCCTGCGTGTCGAAGGAGTACGGGTGGCCGGTGCGGCTGTCGGCGGGGGCGAGGTCGGCGTCGGCGAGGAGCGCGTCGTACTCGGGGGAGCGGGAGTCGATGTTGAAGTCGCCGGTGACCATCACCTCCTCGTCGGCGGGGATCTGCTTCGCGTCCAGGAACGTGTCCATCTCCTTCAGCTGCGAGGCGCGGTCGGCGGCTGCCTCGCCCGCCTTGCAGCCGGAGTCCGTCGACTGGGTGTGGGTGCCCACGACGTGCACCTTCGTGCCGTTCACATCCAGGACGGCGTAGACGAAACCCTTGTTGGAGAGGGCGTCCGAGCCGCAGGCGTCCTTGTAGACGTACTGCTCCTTGCGGAGCACGGGCCACTTGCTCAGCAGCGTCACCCCGCCGTCCTCCGGGGTCACCGCGGAGTAGGCGCCGCCGGTGGCGTCCCAGCCGTCCTTGGAGCGGCCGACCACCGGGGTCTGGTACGGATACTCCGCCGCCGCCCGGGACTTGAGGGCGTCCGAGGAGGAGTTGTCGAACGCCTCCTCCAGGACCACGACGTCATTGCCCCGGAAGAAGTCCGCGTCGGGTATCGCCTGGGCCCGGTGGTCCTGGCCCCAGTTGGGGTAGAGCGTCTTGCTCATCAGGAACGTGTTGTACGTGAGGACCTTCAGCCGCGGGGGCGGCGCCGTGGCCGAGGCGCCGGGCGCGGTGGCGGCGAGGGCGGTGGCGGTCAGCGCCGCGGTGATCACGGCGGACCGGCGGACGCGCGGCGAGAGGTACGACACGGAAACTCCCTGTGGGGGGTGGGGGAATGACCCGGCGCCGCCCATCCAACCAGCCGCGGTTACCTCTTGGTAACCGCTGGGTGTGCACGGGATTCCCCGGCGGTGACGACCGGCCCCACGGGAGCGGACGGGGCCGGGGGCGCGACCACCGCGCGCCCCCGGCCCCTGGTACGCCGTGCGTGCTCAGCCCCGGTGGGCCGCGTGCGCGGCGGCGATCTTCGGCCAGGACGCGGGGCGCGGCGCCGGGGTCGCGCCGCGGGCGCCGAGGGCCTGCCGGGCCGCACCCGCCGACGGCTTGGACGGCTGGAACAGCCAGGTGTCGAAGAAGTCCGCGAGCGGCTTGCCGGACTTCTTCTCGGCGAACGCCACGAAGTCGGCGACCGAGGCGTTGCCGTACGCGTGCTCCTGCGGCCAGGACTTGAGCAGACCGAAGAAGACCTTGTCACCGACCTTGTTGCGGAGCGCCTGGAGGGCCACCGCGCCACGGTCGTAGACGGCGCCGTCGAACTGGTTGTCCGGGCCCGGGTCGCCGGGCTTCACGGTCCAGAACGGGTCGTCGGCCGGGTGCTGGTCGTAGACGTAGTCGGCCAGCTCCTGCGCGGTGCCCTCGCCCTCCTTCTCGGACCAGAGCCACTGCGCGTACGCCGCGAAGCCCTCGTTGATCCAGATGTCCTTCCAGTCCTTCAGCGAGACGCTGTCGCCGTACCACTGGTGCGCCAGCTCGTGGACGACGACGGAGACGTTGGCGCCGCGGTCGAACGCCTTCTTCCCGTAGAACGGGCGGGTCTGGGTCTCCAGCGCGTACCCGGCCGGAACGTTGGGGACGTAGCCGCCGACGGCGTTGAAGGGGTAGCGGCCGTAGAGCGTCTCCAGCCAGTCGGTGATCTCGGAGGTGCGCTCGATGCTGGCGCGGGCGGCGCCCTCGTTGGCGCCGAGGTCCTTGCTGACGGCGTTGATCACCGGCACGCCGCCCTCGGTGGTGCCGGTGGTGAGGTCGAACTTGCCGATGGCGAGCGTCGTCAGATACGTGGCCTGCGGCTTGTCGGAACGCCAGTTGTAGCGCGTCCAGCCGAGCTTGGAGGTCTGCGAGGCCAGCACGCCGTTGCTGATCGCCTGGGTGCCGTCCGGCACCGCGACGGAGATGTCGTACGTCGCCTTGTCGGTAGGGTGGTCGTTGCTCGGGTACCACCACACGGCGGACTCCGGCTCCTGCGCCGCCACCCCGCCGTCGGGCGTCCGGGCCCACGCGGTGTAGCCGCCGATCTTCACCTCGGACGGCTTGCCCGCGTACCGCACCACGACGCTGATCTGCTTGCCGCGCTCCAGCGGCGTCGCCGGGGTGATCTCCAGCTCATGGGCGCCCGAGGTGGTGAACCGCGCCTTCCTGCCGTCGACGCGGACCTCGTCGACCTTGAGCCCGAAGTCGAGGTTGAAGCGGGACAGGTCCTGGGTGGTCCTGGCGAGCAGCGTCGCCGTGCCCTCCAGCAGGTCGGTCCTCGGCTGGTACTTCAGGCGCAGGTCGTAGTGGGAGACGTCGTAGCCGCCGTTCCCGCTCTCCGGGTAGTAGGAGTCGCCCGCACCGGGCGCGCCGGGGGTGAAGCTCGCCGCCGATGCCGGGATCGCCAGCAGCAGACTGAGCGCCGCCGCGCCCGGGACGAGGAGTCTGTGACGCACCGAGTCCTCCAACTCGTAGGGGTGGTGGAACCGTTCCGACCCTATGTACGCCCCCGCCCCTCGTCATGTCCATGGCCCCAGATGACACATGAACGACATCTGTGTAGCTGCCAGTTGCTTCACCGCGACTTCCCCGCAGGCGTACGGACACCGGAGCGGCGGTGTGTGGCGAAAGCCGGGTCGGGTAGGCGGAGCACCGACCGAAGTACGGGGCCACTTGCCCGCGTACGGGAAGCAAACGGGGAGAAGCAGATGAAGTGGCGTTTTCGTGCGGCCCTCGCCGTCGGTGCGGTGACGGCGTCGGTGCTGCCGGTTGCCTCCGGGGCCGGTGCCGCCGAGCTGACAACCGGCACGGTGTACACGACAGGCACCTGGACGGCCGCCTACAAGTGTGCGATCAGGTCGAAGAAGGACTCGCACCTGGTGCTGTATCTGACCGGCAAGGGGAAGGCGGGCAGCCGTGCACAGGCGGAGGCGAAGGCCAAGAAGGATTACCGGAAGCGTCTCGCCCACAAGGGTCATGGCTTCCACACCGTCCCCGGCTCCTGCACCATGTCCGGGATGGGGCCTGTCTGACGGACGGGTGTGACACCGTGAGCGACGCGACCGCCGGGCCCGGCCCGGCGGTCGCGCCATGTGCGGGGTCCCGCCGCGGGACCGTTTCCTGGCCGCGGCGGGAAGGTGAAGCCAGGACCTACGCGACCGGAACCTCCCGCACCAGCCGTCCGACCTCGTCGGCGCAGCCCCAGGCCACGGTGACGCCGGCGCCGCCGTGGCCGTAGTTGTGGACGCACCAGGCGCCGCCGGGCAGCCGCTCGCCCTCCAGCCGGACCGCGGGGCGGGCCGGGCGCAGGCCCACCCGGTGCGCCAGGATCTCGGCGTCGGCCAGCGCGGGGAACCGGCGGGCGGCGCGCGCCACGATCGCCTCGGCCACCGCCGGGTCGGGCTCCGTCGACCAGGCGTGCTCATGGGCGGTGCCGCCGACCACCACGCCGTAGGGCTGCGGCAGGACGTAGGTGGTGTCCGCGGCGCCCGGGGCGGCGGAGACGTACCACTCCTCGACGCCGGGGTCGGCCACCACGACCAACTGGCCCTGCACCGGGTGGACCTGCGGGTCCGGCACCAGTTCGCGGGCGCCGAGACCGGAGCAGTTCACCACCACCGCGGCTTCCTGGCCCGCCTCGGTGAGCGAGGTGAACGTGGCGCGCTCCACCACACCGCCCGCGGCGCGCAACCGCTCCTCCAGGTAGTGCAGATGGGTCGGCATGTCGACGAGCGAGGTCAGGGCACGCCAGCCGGTGTGGCCCTCGGACACCTCGTCCGGGCGGGCCCGGCGCAGCCCCGGCACGGCGGAGTACCAGGCGGCGAGCGGATCGGCACCGGCGTCCGGCCCGCCGGGCGCCGCGGGCTCGGTCATCGTCCCGGCCACCATCCGCGCCCCGGTCTCCCGCGGCCGCTCGGCGAGCTGCGCCAGGACCTCGAAGCCGCGCAGCGACCACCGCACCGCCGGGGCGTGCGGCCGGATGCGGTAGGGCCAGCACAGCCCGCCGGCCACCGCGGAGGTGGAGTCGGCGGCCGGGTCCCGGCTCACCAGCCGCACCCGGTAGCCGCCCTCCGCCAGCGTGATGGCCGAGGTCAGACCGATGACACCGCCACCGATCACCAGAATGTCGTTCGCCTCGCTCGTCATACCTGGACGCTATCGGCTGCCGTCCGAACGGGCGAGAGCGGGCCCGCCCACGGACGGCCCACGCGAGCGGGTGATCCGGGGCGCGGACGCGGGGCGCGCGCGGCGGCGCGCGGTGGGGGGAACGTCGCAGGTCGGGGGCAGACCGTAGGCTGGAGACCAGCACCGTCGGCCGATGTCGCCCCTCGGATCGTGTTCGTCATCCGTCGACTGAGGAGGCACATGCCCCGCGCCCCGCGGGCCGTTCCCGTCTGGCTCGCCCACCCGTTCCGCTGGCAGCGGCTGCCCGTGCCGTGGCCCGCCGTCGTCCGCGGCGCACTCTGCGCGGGCCCGCTGCTCGGCGCCGGGATCGCCACCGGCCACCCGGCGCCCGGCGTCCTGACCGGGCTCGGCTCGATGATGGCCGGGGTCAACGACCGGCCCGGCACCCGGCGCACCGGCATGGTCCACATCGGACTGCCCGCCCTCGCCTGCGGCCTCGGCACGCTGATCGGCGCCTCGCTGCAGTCCGCGCACGCCGGATGGTGGACGGTGCCCGCGCTCTGCGCCGTCGCCTTCGTCTCCGGCGCCGCGAGCGTGGCCGGACCGGTCCGCTCGACCGCCGGGGTGCAGATGCTCGCCACCGCCGTCCTCGGCGCGGGGATGCCGCTGCCCGGCTCACCCTGGGCGAAGAGCCTCTACGTCCTCGCCGGGTGCGCCTGGCTGCTGCTGTTGCGGCTGGTGCTGCGCTCGCCCCGGCCGCCCGGTGGCCCGCTCGGCGGTGAGCGGGCCGCCGTCGCCGCCGTCTTCGACGCACTGTCCGACGCGCTCGCCGCGGTCGGCGGCGAGGGCGCGGAACCGGCCCGGCGCCGCCTGACCTCGGCCCTGGACCGGGCCGACGAGGCGCTGCGGCTGCGCCGCCTCACCGACCGGCTGCTGCGCCGCACGGTCCGTACCGAAGAGGCGCTGCTGGCCGAGCGGTTCGCCGCGGCGGCCGCGCTCTGCGAGGCGAGCGTGGCGCTCCTGTGGGAGGGACGGCCGCTGCCCGCCGCGGTCGCGGAGAGCCCCCGCCGGTTCGCCGCGGCGCTGCGCACCGGGGAGGCCCCCGGCCGCCTCTCCGCTCCCGCCAACAACTCGGCCGCCCGCGGCGCCTTCGACCGCGCGCTGCTGGCCGCGGCCGTCGTCTTCGCCCGGTCCGAGCCGTCACCGGCGTACGGGGCGGCGGAGCCGGGCGCGGTGGCCGCGGTGCCCGGATCCGCGGCGCCGTCCGACCGGCCCGGCCGGATCCGCGGCTTCCTGGACCGGCGTACCCGGCGGGGCCGCGATCTGCTGGGGCCCGCGGCCCGGGACTACGGGCTGCGCGTCGCCGTCTGCATCGGCGCCAGCACCGCGGTCGCGCTGCTGCTCCACCCCGTGCACTGGTACTGGCTCCCGGCCACCGCGACCTTCCTGGTCAAGCCCGATCTGGGGCCGCTGTTCTCGCGGACCGTCAACCGCTTCGCCGGGACCGTCGCGGGCGTCCTGGTCTTCGCGCTGGGCAGCGCGGTGCTGCCCGGCTCCTGGTGGCCGGCGCTGGCCGCGGGCATCGGCGGCGCGGTGCTGCCGTTCGCCACCCGCCACTTCGCGCTGCAGACCTCGGCGATCACCTTCATGGTGCTGGCGTTCGTCTGGGTGGGCGGCGACCCGCAGGCGGCGGGGGAGCGGATCGCGGACACCGCCATCGCCTGCGGCATCGTCCTCGTCGTCGGGCATCTGCCGCGGCTGGCCGATCCCCGCCGCCGGATCGCGCAGCGGGCGGTGTCGGCGCTGCGTGCCACGGAGGCGTATCTGCGGCATGTGCTGGCGGCCGAGCCCGGCGCCGGGACCACCGCGGAGCGGCTGGCGCTGCGCCGGAACGCCTACCACGCGCTGGGCCAGGCCCGCACGGCCGCCGAGACCGCCACCGCGGAACTCCTCGCCGCCCGCGACCGCAACCCGGACTGGCCCGCGATCCTCACCGCCGCCGAACGCATCGTGGACGCCGCGACCGCCGCCGCGATCCGGATCGACCACGGTGCGCGGCGGCCCAGCCCCGAGGAGGCGGCCCGGCTCGGTGAGGCGCTGTCCGCGATGGCCGCCGCGCTGGCCGACCCCGGCCACCGACTGCCGCACCTCCACGACCGCCCGGTCGCGCCCGTCCCGGACTGCGCCACGCTCACCGACGTCGCCGCCGAACTGGAACGGATGCGGGGGCACACGGGCGCACTCTGAGCGGGCCGCCCGGCCCGGACCCGCGCTGCCCGGCCACGACACGGAGGCGGGGCCCCGCGGACAACCCGCGAGGCCCCGCCTCCGTACGTCAGGGTCCGGCGCCCCGGCTCAGCGGCGCCTGCCGTTGCCGCCCTCGCCGCCGCCGAGCAGACCGGCCCGGCGCAGCGCGTCGGCCATCGCGTCGTTGGCGGGCGCCGGACCCTGCCCGCCCCGGCGGTCGCCGCCGCGTCCGCCGCCCGACCGGGGCGCGCCGCCGCGCCCGCCGGAGCGTCGGCCGTCCGGCCGCTGCCCCTCCCGGCGCTCACCGCCGCCGCGCCGCTCACCCCCGGCCCTCGCCTCGCGCCCGGGCTCGTCGTCCAGCCGCAGGGTCAGCGAGATCCGCTTGCGCGGGATGTCGACGTCGAGGACCTTGACCCGCACGATGTCGCCGGGCTTGACCACCTCGCGCGGGTCCTTGACGAACGTCTTCGACATCGCGGAGACATGCACCAGACCGTCCTGGTGGACGCCGACGTCCACGAACGCGCCGAACGCGGCGACATTGGTGACCACACCCTCCAGGACCATCCCCGGCGTCAGGTCGCCGATCTTCTCCACCCCGTCCTTGAACGTCGCGGTCCGGAACTCCGGACGCGGGTCCCGGCCCGGCTTCTCCAGCTCCTGGAGGATGTCGCCGACGGTCGGCAGCCCGAACGCGTCGTCGACGAAATCGGCCGGACGCAGCGACCGCAGCACCGTGGCGTTGCCGATCAGCGTGCCCACCGCGCCGCCCGCCGCGGAGGCCATCCGGCGCACCACCGGGTACGCCTCCGGGTGCACGCTGGAGGCATCCAGCGGGTCGTCGCCGCCGCGGATCCGCAGGAACCCGGCGCACTGCTCGTACGCCTTCGGGCCGAGGCGCGAGACGTCCTTGAGCGCCTTGCGGGAGCGGAAGGGGCCGTTGGTGTCGCGGTGCGTCACGATGTTCTCGGCCAGCCCCGAGCTGATGCCGGAGACCCGCGAGAGCAGCGGCGCGGAGGCGGTGTTGACGTCCACGCCGACGCCGTTCACACAGTCCTCGACCACCGCGTCCAGCGACCGCGACAGCTTCACCTCGGACAGGTCGTGCTGGTACTGGCCGACGCCGATCGACTTCGGGTCGATCTTGACGAGTTCGGCCAGCGGGTCCTGGAGACGCCGGGCGATCGAGACGGCGCCGCGCAGCGACACATCCATCCCGGGCAGCTCCTGCGAGGCGAACGCCGAGGCGGAGTAGACCGACGCGCCCGCCTCGGAGACCATCACCTTCGTCAGCTTCAGCTCCGGCTGCGCGGCGATCAGATCGGCGGCCAGCTTGTCCGTCTCGCGGGAGGCGGTGCCGTTGCCGATCGCGATCAGCTCGACGCCGTGCTCCTTCGCCAGCCGCGCCAGCGTGGCCAGCGACGCGTCCCACTTCTGCTGCGGCACATGCGGGTAGATCGTCTCCGTCGCGGCGACCTTGCCGGTCGCGTCCACCACGGCCACCTTCACCCCCGTACGGAAACCGGGGTCCAGACCCATCGTCGCGCGCGTCCCGGCGGGCGCCGCCAGCAGCAGATCGCGCAGGTTGGAGGCGAAGACCCGGACCGCCTCGTCCTCGGCCGCCTGCCGCAGCCGCAGCCGCAGATCGATGCCGAGATGGACCAGGACGCGGGTGCGCCAGGCCCAGCGGACGGTGTCCAGCAGCCAGCCGTCGCCCGGCCGCCCGCGGTCCGCGATCCCGAACTTCGCCGCGATGGCCTGCTCGTACGAGGTACGGCCCTCGACGGGCTGCGCGTCCGGCTCCAGCGCGAGGTCGAGGATCTCCTCCTTCTCACCGCGGAGCATCGCCAGCACCCGGTGCGAGGGCAGCTCGGTGAACGGCTCCGCGAAGTCGAAGTAGTCGGCGAACTTCGCGCCCGCCTCCTCCTTGCCCTCGCGCACCTTCGCGCCGACCCGCCCGCGCGACCACATCCGTTCCCGCAGCTCACCGATGAGGTCCGCGTCCTCGCCGAACCGCTCGGTGAGGATCGCCCGCGCGCCCTCCAGCGCCGCGGCGGGATCGGCGACGCCCTTGTCGGCGGAGACGAACGCCGCCGCGGCCGCCTGCGGCTCCACCGACGGGTCCGTCAGCAGCCCGTCGGCGAGCGGCTCCAGCCCCGCCTCCCGCGCGATCTGCGCCTTCGTCCGCCGCTTGGGCTTGTACGGGAGGTAGATGTCCTCCAGCCGCGCCTTGGACTCCGCGCCCCGGATCCGCGCCTCCAGCGCCTCGTCCAGCTTGCCCTGGGAGCGGACGGATTCCAGGATCGCGGTGCGCCGCTCCTCCAGCTCCCGCAGATAGCGCAGCCGCTCCTCCAGCGCGCGCAGCTGCGCGTCGTCGAGCATCTCGGTGGCTTCCTTGCGGTAGCGCGCGATGAACGGGACCGTCGAGCCGCCGTCCAGCAGCGCGACCGCGGCCGTCACCTGCCGCTCCCTGACGCCGAGCTCCCCGGCGATCCTCGCTTCGATGGACACCATGACCTCGGTGGATGCCGTCACGTTGAACCAGACCCGCCTTCCCGCGCTCGCTTGAGCCTGCATTGTGCAGGTTCGGCGGTCGCGGTGTCGCACCGCCCGGCCGGGAGCGCCGGGTTGTGAGAAGGCGCACGCCCGCCCGGCGCCCCCGTACGGGAACGGCGGACGGGCGTGGCGCCCGGGGCGGCGGGCTACCGGCCGAACAGCTCCGCGGGGAACGCGCCCGCCGCCATCGCCGCCTGCGTGAACGCCCCGCCCAGCTCGGTCAGGCGCGCCACGCCCGCGGCGCCGAGATGCGCGTACGGTGCCCGGTCCAGCCGGTCGGTGGTGTCCTCCAGCTCCTTGCGCAGCCCTATCCCGGCCTCGGTCAACTCGCCGTCAGCGTCCAGCAGTCCGCGCCCGCGCAGCCGCTCCTGCGCCGCGGCCCACTCCTCCGCGGACCAACCGCGGGTGCGCATGATGCCCAGATAGCTCATGCCACGGCCGCTGGCGTTGTGGGTGACCAGCGCCTCCAGACCGTCCAGCTCGGCACCGACCAGCGCGATCAGATGGGAGTCGCCGCGGTGTTCGCGCAGCAGCGTCGCGCCGTGCCAGTACGCCAGGTGCGGGGCGTCGGGCACCGGCAGATCGGCGTGGGCGGCGAACAGCGGGCGGGCGCCGCGGCCACCCGCCTCGGCGGCGCGCAGCGCCAGCTCCGCGGCCTCGGCCATCTCCGGCGACGTCAGCAACTCCTCGCCGAGCAGCCGCCGCAGCGTACGGTCGACCGCCCGCAGCCGCGCCGCCAGCGCTGCCTCGGGGGTGACGACGTCCCAGACGGCGGGGACGTGCCGGGCGACCAGGGTGTGGTGGAAGTTGTAGAACGTCGCGGTGACCGTGCCGGGGCCGACCGCCCCCATGGCGGCGGAACGGATGGCGAAGTATCCGGGGCTGCGGCCCTCGACCCCGATCTCCGCCAGTTCGGCGCCGAGGTCGGGGGAGAAGTAGTGGGTCGAGTGGAACGGGTTGACGACGTTGTGGCAGTGCCGTCCGGCGCGCAGGTCCGGCGTGGTCGCAGAGGTCATGCCCGGCAGGTTACCGACCCGTTGGTATGGCGGGAAGCGCGGTGGCCGGGCGGCCCCGCACGCGGGTCCGCGTACGGTCCGCCCGGCGCCCGCTCAGCCCACCGGACCGAACCGCGGCTTCCGCCGCTCCAGGAACGCCGCGGCGCCCTCCGCCGTGTCACCGCTCGCCTGCGCCCGCGCCGCCCAGTGCGCGGCCCGGCGGGCGGCCTCCTCCTCCGGCACGTCCCACGCGCCGTCGGTCAGCTCCTTCGCCGCCGTCTGCGTCATCGACGAGCGGCTCGCCAGCACCGCGGTGAACTCCGCGACCCGCGCCGCCAGCCCGCCCGCCGGGCACACCTCGTCGACCAGCCCGGTCCGCAGCGCCCGCGCACAGTCGATCAACTCGCCCGAGAACAGCAGATATTTGGCCGCCGAGAGCCCCACCAGCCGTACCAGCCGCCGGGTGCCGGACGCCGGATAGACCACGCCCAGCTTGGCCGGTGTCACCCCGAACACCGCGCCCTCCTCGGCGAACCGCAGATCGCAGGCGGCCGCCAACTGCGCCCCGCCGCCCACACAGTGCCCCCGTATCGCCGCCAGCGTCGGCCGGGGGAACGCCGCCACCGCCTCCTCCGCCGCGACCGCCAGCCGCTGCGCCTCGCCCGCGTGCTCGCGCAGCGAGGCGATGTCCGCCCCGGCGCAGAACGTGCCGCCCGCGCCGGTCAGCACCAGCGACCGCACCGCGCCGTCCGCGGCCAGCCGCGCCAGCAGCGGGGGCAGCTCCCGCCACATCCGCGGCGTCATCGCGTTGCGCTTGGCGGGATTACGGAGGACGACGGTCGCTGTGCCGTCGCTGACATGCGTTTCCAGGCCCGGTTCCATGCCCGGATATTAGAGCGACCGCCGCCCGCCGGGCCGCTACGATCGACGGTCTGATGTCAGCCACTCTCGTCGCCAAAGACCTCACCGCCGGCCACGGTGAGCGCGTCCTCTTCTCCGGCCTCGATCTGGTCGTCGCCCCCGGCGAGGTGATCGGACTCGTGGGCGCCAACGGCGCGGGCAAGTCGACGCTGCTGCGCCTGCTCGCCGGTCTCGACACCCCCGAGCAGGGCACCCTCGCCCTCAGCCCGCCCACCGCCACCGTCGGCCACCTCCCGCAGGAGCCCGACCGCCGCCCCGGCGAGACGGTCCGCGCCTTCCTCGCCCGCCGCACCGGCGTCGCCCGCGCCCAGGCGGACCTCGACGCCACCACCCAGGCGCTGGTCGACGAACGCCCCGGCGCCGACGACGCGTACGCCACCGCGCTGGAGCGCTGGCTCGCCCTCGGCGCCGCCGACCTCGACGAACGCGCCGAGGAGACCTGCGCCCAGCTGGGCCTGACCACCGGCCTCGACCACCCGATGACCGCCCTCTCCGGCGGTCAGGCCGCCCGCGCCTCCCTCGCCTCCCTCCTCCTCTCCCGCTACGACGTCTTCCTCCTCGACGAGCCGACCAACGACCTCGACCTCGACGGACTGCGCCGCCTGGAGGAGTTCGTCTCCGGACTCCGCGCCGGTACGGTCCTGGTCAGCCACGACCGCGAGTTCCTGACCCGCACCGTCACCTCCGTCGTGGAGCTGGACCTCGCCCAGCAGCAGGTCAACACCTACGGCGGCGGCTACACCTCGTATCTGGAGGAGCGCGAGCGGGCCCGGCGCCACGCCCGCGAGGAGTACGAGGAGTACGCCGACACCAAGGCGTCGCTGGAGGCGCGGGCGCACACCCAGCGCAACTGGATGGCGAAGGGCGTCCGCAACGCCCGCCGCAAGGCCCCCGACAACGACAAGATCGCCCGCAAGGGCCGGGTGGAGGCCACCGAGAAGCAGGCGGCCAAGGCGAAGCAGACCCAGCGCCTGATCGACCGGCTCGACGTCGTCGAGGAGCCGCGCAAGGAGTGGGAGCTGCGGATGGAGATCGCCGCCGCGCCCCGCGCCGGAGCCGTCGTCGCCACCCTGCGCGGCGCCGAGGCGCGGCGCGGCACCTTCCGCTTCGGCCCGGTGGACCTCCAGATCGACTGGGGCGACCGCGTCGCGATCACCGGCCCCAACGGCTCCGGCAAGTCGACGCTGCTCGCCGCCCTCCTCGGTCGGCTGCCGCTGACCGCGGGCGCGGCGGCGCTGGGCCCCGGTGTGGTGGTCGGCGAGGTCGATCAGGCCCGCGGCCTCTTCCTCGGCGACGCCCCGCTGATGGACGCCTTCCGCGCCGCCGTCCCGGAGACGGCCCCCGCCGACGTACGGACCCTGCTGGCGAAGTTCGGGCTGAAGGCGGCGCATGTGCTGCGCCCGGCGGACACCCTGTCGCCGGGGGAGCGGACCCGCGCCGCCCTCGCCCTCCTCCAGGGCCGCGGCGTCAACCTCCTCGTCCTGGACGAGCCGACCAACCACCTCGACCTGCCCGCCATCGAGCAGCTGGAGTCCGCGCTCGCCTCGTACGGCGGCACGCTGCTGCTGGTCACACACGACCGGCGGATGCTGGACGCGGTGCACACCACCCGCCGGATCGAGGTCGACGCCGGGAGGATCACCGACCGGGCGGTGTGACGCGGCGGCCCCCGGTCACCGATTTGGCCCTGCGCCGGGCGGCCCGTAGGGTGGTGCGAGCCGACGCGGGGTGGAGCAGCTCGGTAGCTCGCTGGGCTCATAACCCAGAGGTCGCAGGTTCAAATCCTGTCCCCGCTACTCACAAACGAAGGCCCGGTGCCCACGCACCGGGCCTTCGCCGTTCCCGTATGCCGTCGCCCGTTCGCGCTGCCTCCTCTGTGGAAACGCGGTATACACGGACGAATCAGGCATTTCGAGGAGGCGGCACATGATCCGCAGATCCGCTCGTGACTGCACGCCCGAGCAGCGGCACACCGACGAGTTGGGCCGCGGCTTCGGCCGGTTGACGGCGCTCGGCGTCGTCCTCGTCGTCGCGGGCGCGGTGGGCCTGGTGTACGCCGGGGTCGCCACCCTCACCTCGATGCTGCTCTTCGGCTGGCTGCTGCTGGTCGGCGGCGCGGTGGGGCTGCTCCACGCCCTCCAGTCGCGGGGGACCAACTTCGTCTGGCTGGCGGTCATCGTCGCGGCGCTGAACCTCGCCGCCGGTGTCGTGGTGATCGTCCGCCCCGATGTGGCCGCCGCGGCGCTGACCATGTTCGCCGCGCTGCTCTTCCTCACCGGCGGCGTCTTCCGGCTGGTCGGCGGGGTGGTGGTACGCGGACCGCAGTTCGGCTGGACGCTGGTGCAGGGCGCCTTCGACCTTCTGCTGGGCATCCTGGTGCTCGCCGACTGGCCGCACAGCAGCCGCTATGTGCTGGGCATCTTCATCTCCCTCGCGCTGCTCTTCGACGGACTCGGCCTCTTCGCGATGGGCTTCGGTGGCCGCCGGATCGTCGGCATGGTCGAGGAGGGACGCCAGGGGCCGGGCACGGCGGGGTACGGCGTGGCGAATGGCTCGGAACGATCGTCCACCGCGCCCTGGAGCTCCCTGACGAAGAAGCAGAAACGACAAGACCGGTCATCCGAGTAAGGAAAACGCGCCGAATCGGTCGGGAAGCGTCGATTGACGCTGACTTACGTTCAGTGGGCCGGATCGGACCGGCCCCGGTCCCCACACTCGACCTGTGAGGACCCCTCCCGGACCACCCGCCGAATCCCCCGAGGAACTGACCGCGCCCCCTGCCCACCACGGCACCTGGCGCTTCACCGCACCGCTCGACACGGCATCGGTACCCCGGACCCGGCACGCCGTCCGGGACCTGCTCGCCGAACGGCGGGTGCCCCTCGCCCCCGCCGTCCGCGACGGCCTGCTGCTGATCGTCTCCGAACTCGTCACCAACGCCGTCCGGCACGCCGCCCACTTCTCCCCGGAGCTGGCGGTCCACCTCGACATCGGCGACGGACGGCTCCGCCTGGCCGTCGCCGATCTGCACCCCTACTGCCCGAAGGCGCTCGAAGCCGACGCGGGCGACCTCGGCGGCCGGGGACTGTGGCTGGTCAAGACCGTCACCGCGGAGGCCGGGGGCGCCTGCGGCGTCGCCCCGACCCCCGGCGGCGGCAAGATCGTCTGGGTGGAGTTCCCGCTGGCGGCCCGGCCGCCCGCCGGGCCGTCTACCAGCCCGCCGCGGCTCCCGTGAGCTCCCGCACCGCCGGACGCGCCGCGTCCAGCACGGTCATGAACCACGCCGAGAACGGCCCCTCGGCGTGCCGCTTCTCCAGCTCCTGCGGCGTCACGAACGCGATCTCGCCGATCTCCGCCGGATCCGGCTCCGGGGTCTGCCGCACCAGACCGACGAAGAGGTGGTTGTACTCCTGCTCCACCAGGCCGGAGGCCGGGTCCGGGTGGTTGTAGCGCACCGTGCCCGCCTCCGCCAGCAGCGACGGCGCGAGCCCCAGCTCCTCCGCGGTACGGCGCGCGGCTGCCGCGAACGGCTTCTCGCCCGGGTACGGATGGCCGCAGCAGGTGTTGGACCACACGCCGGGGGAGTGGTACTTGCCCAGCGCCCGGCGCTGCAGCAGCAGCCGCCCCTGCTCGTCGAAGAGGAAGACCGAGAACGCGCGGTGCAGCTGACCGGGGGCCTGATGGGCGGAGAGCTTCTCCGCGGTGCCGATCGTCGTGCCGTCCTCGTCGACCAGCTCCAGCATGATCGGCCCGGCGGCGCCGTCCGGCGCGGTCACCGCCGCGCGCTCGGCGGTCTGTCCGTTGGCAGGTGTGATCGGCATGCCCATCCTTGTCGTCGGTCTTCGACGCCAAGTCTGCCCCACCGCGGTACCCGGCACGGTTCAGGCGGCGCGCGGTGGTGTGCCGGGCGCCGCCTTGCCCGGCGGCTCGTCCGGCTCCGCCCGGCCCGTGAGAAGGTCCACACCCCGCGCGCCCCGGCCGGGGACCGGCGCACGCCGCTGACCAGCGCACCTGCGAGGTGGGCCGGAGGTGCCGGACGCGTCACGGATCAACCCGCACCACCCGTGACCAGCCCCCGCATAACCGGCGCCGAAACGTGCCGTCGCCCCCGGCGCCAGTTGTTCCGGCACCGCCCGATCCACCATGATGATCGCGGCAGGCGCAGCGGTCGGTCACCCGATCGTGCGGTGAATCCGCGGTGAACGGCCTCAACCCGCATCCGATAGCCTCTGCCGATGTGCCACCGGCCCCACGGGGCGAGGTGTGCCGCGCCCACTGCCCGGGTAGTTCGTGCCGAATGCGGACCGGACGGCGCGGCCTTGTCAGCATTCAAGGAGTGAGTTCGTCTGTCGACCGCCATCCTCACCGGTCCGCCGGTCGCCGGGTCGCCGCTCGAAGGCGATCTGCGCGCGCTGGGCTTCGACATCCGTACGGCACAGGACCCCGCGTCCGCGGCCGAGCTGATCGCCGCGGTCCCCGCCCATGAGCGGATCGCCGTCGTGGACCCCCGCTTCGTCGGCCACCGGCACACCCTGCGCCTCGCGCTCACCGACCCCCGCTTCCCGGCAGCCGCCGTCGAGGGCGCGCTCACCGCGCAGCCCGAGGCCCGCGCCGCGCTGGACCGCGCGGCCGCCCGGATCCCGGTCGGCGCCGGGAGCGCCCACCTCACCGACGTCCTCACCGGCACCCTGACCGACGCCCTGGACCACGCCGACATCGGCCTGACGCGCATCGAGCCGGGCAGCCTGGTCGCCGCCGTCCCGCTCACCCCGGCCACCCGCGAGGAGGCCCGGGAGGCCGTCGCCGCGGTCGACGAGGAAGCGGTCCGGCTGCGCAGCGCGGTCAAGTCCCGCGACGGGTTCTTCACCACCCACTGCATCAGCCCGTACTCCCGCTACCTCGCCCGCTGGTGCGCCCGGCGCGGACTGACCCCGAACCAGGTCACCACCGCCTCGCTGCTCACCGCGCTGATCGCGGCGGGCTGCGCCGCCACCGGCACCCGCGGCGGTTTCGTCGCCGCCGGTGTGCTGCTACTCCTCTCCTTCGTCCTGGACTGCACCGACGGGCAGCTCGCCCGCTACTCCCTGCAGTACTCGACGATGGGCGCCTGGCTCGACGCCACCTTCGACCGCGCCAAGGAGTACGCCTACTACGCCGGTCTCGCCCTGGGCGCCGCCCGCGGCGGCGACGACGTCTGGGCGCTGGCGCTCGGCGCGATGATCCTCCAGACCTGCCGCCATGTCGTCGACTTCTCGTTCAACGAGGCCAACCACGACGCGACGGCCAACACCAGCCCCACCGCCGCCCTCTCCGACCGGCTCGACAGCGTCGGCTGGACCGTCTGGGCGCGCCGCATGATCGTGCTGCCGATCGGTGAGCGCTGGGCCCTGATCGCCGTGCTCACCGCCTGCACCACACCCCGCATCGTCTTCTACGTCCTGCTCATCGGCTGCGCGCTGGCCGCCTGCTACACCACCGCCGGGCGCGTGCTGCGCTCGCTGACCCGCCGGGCCCGGCGCACCGACCGCGCCGCCCGGGCGCTCGCCGACCTCGCCGACACCGGCGCGCTCGCCGAGCTGATCGCCCGCCCCGTGCGCGGACGCGGCCGCACCGGCTCGTTCCTCGCCCCGGTCATGGCCTTCCTCGCCGCCGCCGTCCTGCTGGTCGCGGTGGTCTTCGAGGACCGCCCGGCCTCCTGGCTCACCGTCGGTCTGGCCTGCTGCGCCGCGCTGCTCACCGGCGCCGCCGTGGCCCGCCCGCTCAAGGGCGCCCTCGACTGGCTGGTGCCGCCGTTCCTGCGCGTCGCCGAGTACGTCACGATCCTGGTGCTCGCCGCCCGCAGCGGGGCGCACGGCGCGCTGCCCGCGGCGTTCGGGCTGGTCGCGGCGGTCGCCTACCATCACTACGACGCGGTCTACCGCATCCGCGGTGGCAGCGGTGCGCCGCCGCGGTGGCTGGTGCGGGCCGCCGGTGGCAGCGAGGGGCGGATCCTCGTGGTCACCGTCCTCGCCGCCGCGCTGTCCCCCTCCGATTTCCCCCTCGCGCTCGCGGTCCTCGCAGGCGCGCTGGGCCTGCTGGTGCTCGTCGAGAGCATCCGCTTCTGGGTGCGTGCCGCGAAGACCGGCGCACCCGCCGTACACGATGAAGGAGAACCCGCATGATCGGCCTCGTGCTGGCCGCCGGCGCCGGACGGCGTCTGCGCCCCTACACCGACACCCTGCCCAAGGCTCTGGTGCCGGTTGATGGGGACACGACGATCCTGGACCTGACGCTCGGCAACTTCGCCGAGATCGGCCTGACCGAGGTCGCGATCATCGTCGGCTACAAGAAGGAAGCCGTCTACGAGCGCCAGGCCGCCCTGGAGGCGAAGTACGGCCTCAAGCTGACGCTGATCGACAACGACAAGGCCGAGGAGTGGAACAACGCCTACTCCCTGTGGTGCGGCCGTGACGCCATCAAGCACGACGTGATCCTCGCCAACGGCGACACCGTGCACCCGGTCTCCGTCGAGAAGACGCTGCTCGCCGCCCGCGGCAACGGCCAGAAGATCATCCTCGCGCTGGACACCGTCAAGCAGCTGGCCGACGAGGAGATGAAGGTCGTCGCCGACCCGGCCAAGGGCGTCCAGAAGATCACGAAGCTGATGGACCCGGCCGAGGCGACCGGCGAGTACATCGGCGTCACCCTCATCGAGGGCTCCGCCGCCGACGAGCTGGCCGACGCCCTCAAGGCCACCTTCGAGCGCGACCCCGACCTCTACTACGAGGACGGCTACCAGGAGCTGGTCAACCGGGGCTTCCAGGTCGACGTGGCCCCCATCGGCGACGTCACGTGGGTCGAGATCGACAACCACGACGACCTCGCGAAGGGCCGTGAGATCGCATGCCGGTACTGACCCGCCTCATTCCGTCCCCGGTCGTCGTCGACATCAACGCCGGCGCCCTGGACGACCTGGCGGGCCTCCTGGCCGATCAGCGCATCTCCGCATCCGGGAAGCTCGCCATCGCCATCTCCGGCGGTTCGGGCGCCCGGCTGCGGGAGCGGCTGTCCCCCGCGCTGCCCGGCGCGGACTGGTACGAGGTCGGCGGCGGCACGCTCGACGACGCGATCAAGCTCGGCGACGCCATGAAGAAGGGGCACTACGACGCCGTCGTGGGCCTGGGCGGCGGCAAGATCATCGACTGCGCGAAGTACGCCGCCGCGCGGATCGGCCTGCCGCTGGTCGCCGTCGCGACGAACCTGTCGCACGACGGCCTCTGCTCGCCGGTCGCCACGCTCGACAACGACGCGGGCCGCGGCTCCTACGGGGTGCCGAACCCGATCGCCGTCGTCATCGACCTCGACATCATCCGCGAGGCGCCCGTCCGCTTCGTTCGCTCCGGCATCGGTGACGCCATCTCCAACATCTCCGCGGTCGCGGACTGGGAGCTGGCCCACCAGGAGAACGGCGAGGCGATAGACGGGCTGGCCGCCGCGATGGCGCGCCAGGCCGGAGAGGCCGTGCTGCGCCACCCCGGTGGCGTCGGTGACGACAACTTCCTCCAGGTGCTGGCCGAGGGCCTCGTCCTCACCGGCATCTCGATGTCCGTCGCGGGCGACAGCCGGCCGGCCTCGGGGGCCTGCCACGAGATCAACCACGGCTTCGACATCCTCTTCCCCAAGCGGGCGGCGAGCCACGGCGAGCAGTGCGGCCTCGGCGCCGCCTTCGCCACCCACCTGCGCGGCGACGCGGAGACGTCCGCGCTGATGGTCGAGGCGCTCCAGCGGCACGGCCTGCCGGTCACGCCGGGCGAGATCGGCTTCACGGACGAGGAGTTCGTCCAGGTCGTCGAGTTCGCCCCGAAGACCCGGCCGGGCCGGTACACCATCCTGGAACACCTGGACCTGTCCACCGACGAGATCAGGGACGCATACGCCGACTATGCCAAAACCATCCGTAGCTGAACTCCGGCCGGTCGTTCACCCTCCGGGCGTGAAGGACCGGCGGAGCGGCGAGCACTGGGCCGGTCGGCTCTACATGCGCGAGGTCTCCCTCCGCATCGACCGGCATCTGGTGAACACGAAGGTCACGCCCAACCAGCTGACCTACGTGATGACCGTCGCCGGTGCCCTCGCCGCCCCGGCACTGCTGGTGCCGGGGATCTGGGGCGCCGTGCTCGGCGTGGTGATGGTCCAGCTGTATCTGCTGTTCGACTGCGTCGACGGTGAGATCGCCCGCTGGAAGAAGCAGTACTCGATGTCCGGGGTCTACCTGGACCGCGTCGCCGCCTATCTGTGCGACGCCGCGGTCCTGGTCGGCTTCGGTCTGCGCGCCGCCGACCTGTGGGGCGGCGGACGCATCGACTGGCTCTGGGCCTTCCTCGGCACCCTCGCCGCCCTCGGCGCGATCCTGATCAAGGCGGAGACGGACCTGGTCGGCGTGGCCCGGCACCAGCAGGGCATGGCGCCGGTCAAGGAGTCGGCCGCCGAGCCGCGCTCCTCCGGCATGGCGCTGGCCCGTAAGGCCGCCGCGGCGCTCAAGTTCCACCGGCTGGTCCTCGGCGTCGAGGCGTCCCTGCTGATCCTGGCCCTCGCGATCGTGGACTCGGTCCGCGGCGATCTGTTCTTCTCGCGGCTCGGCGTCGCGGTGCTCGCCGGTATCGCGCTGCTCCAGACCGTGCTCCACCTCGTGTCCATCCTCGCTTCCAGCAGGCTCAAGTGACGAAGACCCCTCAGAAGATGACGGTCGGCGCGGTGGTCCTCACCATGGGCAACCGCCCCGAGGAACTCCGTGCGCTGCTGGACTCGGTCGCCGCGCAGGAGGGCGATCCGGTCGAGGTGGTGGTGGTCGGCAACGGCTCACCCCTGCCCGAGCTGGACGTCCCGGGGCTCGCGGTGCGCACCGTCGAGCTGCCGGAGAACGTCGGCATCCCGGCGGGCCGCAACGTCGGCATCGAGGCGTTCGGCCCCGGCGGCACCGACGTCGACATCCTGCTCTTCCTCGACGACGACGGTCTGCTGGCCCGCAAGGACACCGCCGAGCTGTGCCGTCAGGCGTTCGCCGCGGACGAGAAGCTGGGCATCATCAGCTTCCGGATCGCCGACCCGGACACCGGGGAGACCCAGCGCCGCCACGTCCCGCGGCTGCGCGCCTCCGACCCGATGCGCTCCTCGCGGGTGACCACCTTCCTCGGCGGCGCCAACGCGGCCCGTACGGCGGTGTTCGCGCAGGTCGGCGGCTTGCCCGACGACTTCTTCTACGCGCACGAGGAGACCGACCTGGCCTGGCGCGCGCTGGACGCGGGCTGGCTGGTCGACTACCGCGCGGACATGCTGCTGCTCCACCCGACGATGGCGCCGAGCCGGCACGCGGTCTACCACCGCATGGTGGCCCGTAACCGCGTCTGGCTGGCCCGGCGCAATCTGCCCGCCCCGCTGGTTCCGGTCTACCTCGGTGTCTGGTTCCTGCTGACGCTGGCCCGGCGCCCTTCCCTTCCGGCGCTGCGCGTCTGGCTGGCCGGTTTCAAGGAGGGCTGGACGACCCCGTGCGGCCCCAGGCGGCCGATGAAGTGGCGTACCGTGTGGCGCCTGACCCGGCTGGGTCGCCCTCCCGTCATCTGACAAGCTCAATATCTGAGAGCATCAGGCGCGAACCGGGGCGTGGCCCCGGCAGCGCACCTTGAGGACGAAAGTGTCAACTGTGAGCGAGACCACGCACGACAGTGCGGTCGCCATGAGTGCCCCGCCATCCCCCGACGACGGGCTCACCCCTGCCCAGCTGGCCCAGAAGTACGGGCTGTCGCAGAGCGGTGCCCGACCCGGCCTGTTCGAATACGTCCGGCAGCTGTGGGACCGGCGCCACTTCATCGCCGCCTTCTCCAGCGCCAAGCTGACCGCGCAGTACAGCCAGGCGAAGCTGGGCCAGGTCTGGCAGGTGGCGACGCCGCTGCTCAACGCGTTGGTGTACTACTTCATCTTCGGTCTGCTCATGGGCGGCCGGGGCAAGATGACCAACGACGTCTACATCCCGTTCCTGGTGACCGGTGTCTTCGTCTTCACCTTCACCCAGAGCTCGGCGATGGCCGGTGTCCGGGCGATCTCCGGCAACCTCGGGCTGGTGCGCGCGCTGCACTTCCCGCGCGCCTCGCTGCCGATCTCGTTCGCACTCCAGCAGCTCCAGCAACTGCTGTTCTCGATGATCGTGCTGGTCATCGTGTTGCTCGGGTTCGGTCACTACCCGTCGCTGTCGTGGCTGCTGGTGTTCCCCACGCTCGTACTCCAGTACGTCTTCAACACCGGTCTGGCCCTGATCATGGCCCGCGCCGGTGCGAAGACCCCGGACCTGGCGCAGCTGCTGCCGTTCATCATGCGGACGTGGATGTACGCCTCCGGCGTCATGTACAACCTGACCGAGCAGCTGCGGAACAAGCACGCCGCCGAGTGGCTCATCAACCTTCTGGCGTCGAACCCGGCGTCGGTCTACATCGACCTGATGCGGTACTCGCTGCTGGGTCACGGTTTCAACCACAGGGACCTGCCGCCGCACGTCTGGGCGCTGGCCCTCGGCTGGGCGCTGCTCGTCGGCGCCGCGGGTTTCGTGTACTTCTGGAAGGCTGAGGAGCGTTACGGCCGTGGCTGAGCAGCAGCAGGACACCGGCGCCACCGCGCAGGCGGCCCCGGCCACCCGCCCCACCGTGATCGCCGACGATCTGCACATCGTCTACCGCGTCTACGGCGGTGGCGGCAAGGGCAGCGCCACCGCGGCGCTCAACCGGATCATCCGCCGCAAGCCGGGCGGCAGCGTCCGCGAGGTGCACGCGGTCAAGGGCGTCAATTTCACCGCGTACCGCGGCGAGGCCATCGGGCTGATCGGCTCCAACGGCTCGGGCAAGTCGACGTTGCTGCGGGCCATCGCCGGTCTCCTCCCGGCGGAGCGCGGCAAGGTCTACACCGACGGCCAGCCGTCGCTGCTGGGTGTGAACGCGGCGCTGATGAACGACCTGACCGGCGAGAAGAATGTGGTGCTGGGCGGGCTGGCGATGGGTATGTCCCGCGACCAGGTCCGCGAGCGCTACCAGGGCATCGTCGACTTCTCGGGGATCAACGAGAAGGGCGACTTCATCTCGCTGCCGATGCGCACCTACTCGTCCGGTATGGCGGCCCGGCTGCGGTTCTCCATCGCCGCGGCGAAGGACCACGACGTGCTGATGATCGACGAGGCGCTGGCCACCGGCGACCGCAAGTTCCAGAAGCGCTCCGAGGCCCGCATCCGTGAGCTGCGCAAGGAGGCCGGTACGGTCTTCCTGGTCAGCCACAACAACAAGTCGATCAGGGACACCTGCGACCGGGTGCTGTGGCTGGAGAAGGGCGAGCTGCTGATGGACGGCCCGACCGACGAGGTCATCAAGGCGTACGAGAAGGAGTCGGGCAAGTAGTCCGCCTCCGGCCCGGGCCCCCGCGAGACCGTTCGCGGGGGCCCGACGGCCGTCATGGGCCTGTCAACTCCCGCAGGTGGGAGCGTGTTTGGGCCGGGCGCGGTGCCGCGCCGGACGGGGCCCCGCGGTGCGGGACCCGGTCGGCCGTCGCGAAGATCTACCGCGTAAGCTGTACAGGTACTGATCAGAATAAGTGGTATAAGTCGGGCAATGCTCGCCATTTGTGAGCGTAGAACGGTCCTGTCGGGCGTGGCGTGTCCGAAATGGGATGTTTTGGCTTGGCGGTGTAGAACGGGAGACGTGACGGCAATGGCTACTGGACCGCTCCGGCTCCGAAACGCGCCGGGCAGACTTCGGTGAGCCGAGAAACGGCCCGGGCCTCCGCAGGCCGGCCGGTGGACGATCCCTCGCGCACCGTCCTCGACCAGGCCGCTCACGAGAACTTCCCGGTCGCGCCCTTCTTCCTGCCCCGCGCCTGGCGCGGCGACCTCATGGCGGTCTACGGGTACGCCCGTCTGGTCGACGACATCGGCGACGGCGACCTCGCCCCCGGCGGCGGCGACGCCGTCCTCCTCGGGCTGGAGCGCGAGCAGGCCGACGACCGCTTCGCGCTGCTCGACGCCCTCGAAGCCGACCTGCACCGCGTCTTCGGCGACCGCGCCCCCGGCCCCCGCCACCCGCTGCTGCGCCGTCTGGGCCCGACCGTCCGCCGCTGCGGACTGACGCCGGAGCCCTTCCTCGGCCTGATCGAGGCGAACCGTCAGGACCAGCGGATCTCGCGCTACGCGACCACCGCGGACCTCGACGCGTACTGCGAGCTGTCCGCCAACCCCGTCGGCCGCCTCGTCCTCGGCATCACCGGCACCACCAGCCCCGAACGCGTCCGGCGCTCCGACGAGATCTGCACCGCGCTGCAGATCGTCGAACACCTCCAGGACGTCGCCGAGGACCTGGCCCGCGACCGGATCTACCTCCCCGAGGAGAACCGCAAGCGCTTCGGCGTCACCGAGGCCGACCTCGCCGCCCCGCACGCCTCTCCCGCCGTGCGCGCGCTCATCGCCCACGAGGCGGACCGCGCCACCCGGCTGCTGGACGCCGGAGCCCCGCTGGTGGGCAGCGTCCACGGCCGGCTGCGGCTGCTGCTGGCCGGTTTCGTCGGCGGCGGGCGCGCCGCCCTGCAGGCCGTCGCCGACGCCGGCCACGACGTACTCCCCGGACCGCCCAAGCCGACCAAGCTCAGCCTGCTGCGCGCGGTGGGGGCGACATTGCGAAGAGAGGGGTGAGTCGGACCGTGGAGGAAACCGCACAGCCAGCCGCGCCGGTGCTCGCCGCATACCGCTACTGCGAGGCCGTCACCGGGCACCAGGCCCGGAACTTCGCCTACGGCATCCGGCTGCTGCCCGCCGCCAAGCGGCAGGCCATGTCGGCGCTGTACGCCTTCTCCCGCCGCGTCGACGACATCGGCGACGGCGCCCTGGAGCCGGAGGCCAAGCGCGTCCGGCTGGAGAACACCCGGGCGCTGCTGGGCCGGATCAAGGACGGCGAGATCGAGGAGGACGACACCGACCCGGTCGCCGTCGCCCTCGCCGACGCCGCCCGGCGCTTCCCGCTGCCCCTGGTCGGCCTCGACGAGCTGATCGACGGCGTCCTGATGGACGTCCGCGGCGAGACCTACCGCACCTGGGACGAGCTGAAGCTCTACTGCCGCTGCGTCGCCGGGGCCATCGGTCGGCTCTCGCTCGGCGTGTTCGGCACGGTGCCCGGCGCACCGGACGCCGCGCGCGCCCCCGAGTACGCCGACACCCTCGGCCTCGCGCTGCAGCTCACCAACATCCTGCGCGACGTCCGCGAGGACGCCGCCAACGGCCGCACCTACCTGCCCGCCGAGGACCTCGCGAAGTTCGGCTGCTCGGCCGGGTTCGACGCGCCGGTCCCGCCGCCCGGCGCGGACTTCGCCGGTCTGGTGCACTTCGAGGCCACCCGCGCCCGCGCGCTCTTCGCCGAGGGCTTCCGGCTGCTGCCGATGCTGGACCGCCGCAGCGGCGCCTGCGTCGCGGCGATGGCCGGGATCTACCACCGGCTGCTGACCCGGATCGCCGACGACCCGGAGGCCGTGCTCCGCGGCCGGGTGTCGCTGCCGGGCCGGGAGAAGGCGTTCGTCGCGGTGCGCGGTCTGTCCGGTCTGGACGCCCGCGCGGCGGGCCGCCGCACCGCCGGGAGGCGCTGATGTACGACCGCACCACCGCACGGCCCGGCCTCCCGGCGGCCCGGCCGACGCACCCCGCGGCACCCGGGGCAACCCTCCCGGTGATCATGGCGTCCCTGTGGACGGCGACGGGGGAGGACACATGACAGCCGGAGCAGGGCGCACCGGCGGCGCGGTGGTGGTCGGCGGCGGGCTGGCCGGTACGGCGGCCGCCCTGGCGCTGGCCGATGCCGGGGCGCGCGTCACCCTCGTCGAGGGCCGCCCGCGCCTGGGCGGACTGGTCTTCTCCTTCCGCCGCGAGTTCGGCGGCGGCGAGCTGAGCGTCGACAACGGCCAGCATGTCTTCCTGCGCTGCTGCACCGCCTACGGCGCCTTCCTCGAACGGCTCGGCGCCACCGAGCTGGTCCCGCTCCAGGACCGGATGGACGTGCCCGTCCTCGACGCCGACCGGATGCGGCTGGGCCGACTGCGGCGCACCGCGCTGCCCGTCCCGCTGCACCTCGCGGGCAGCCTCGCCCGCTACCCGCACCTGACCGCCGCCGACCGCGCCTCCGTGGTCCGCGCCACCCTCGCGCTCAAGGGCCTCGACCTCGACGACCCGGCGCTCGACGCGGTCGACTTCGGCAGCTGGCTGCGGCGCCACGGCCAGTCCGCCCGCGCCGTCGAGGCGCTCTGGGACCTCGTCGGCGTCGCCACCCTCAACGCCCCCGCCGCCGACGCCTCCCTCGCGCTCGCCGCCAAGGTCTTCAAGACCGGGCTGCTCTCCGCGCCCGGCGCCGCCGACATCGGCTGGGCCCGGGTCCCGCTCGGCGACGTCCACGACACCCTCTCCCGCACCGCCCTGGAGAAGGCCGGGGTCCGCGTCCTGCTGCGCACCCGCGCCACCGACCTCACCCGTACGGACTCGGGCTGGCGGGTCACCGTCGCCGACGGGCCGGACGCCACCGAGGTGCTCGACACCGACACCGTCGTCACGGCCCTCCCGCAGCGCGAGACGCACGCCCTGCTCCCCGCGGGCACCCTCGACGACCAGGACCGGCTGCTCGACATCGGCACCGCGCCGATCCTCAACCTCCACGTCGTCTACGACCGCAAGGTGCTGCGCCGCCCGTTCTTCACCGCGGTCGGCTCGCCCGTCCAGTGGGTCTTCGACCGCACCGACACCTCCGGCCTGGCCGCGCTCCCCGAGGGCGCGGGCTGCCAGTACCTGGCGGTGTCCCAGTCGGCCGCGCAGGAGGAGATCGGGCAGCCGGTCGCCAAGCTGCGCGACCGCTACCTCCCGGAGCTGGAGCGGCTGCTGCCCGCGGCGCGCGGCGCCCGCGTCCGCGACTTCTTCGTCACCCGCGAACGCACCGCGACGTTCGCCCCCACCCCGGGCGTCGGCAGGCTCCGCCCCGCCGCCCGTACCCGTACCCCCGGCCTGTACCTGGCCGGTGCGTGGACCGCCACCGGGTGGCCCGCGACCATGGAAGGCGCTGTGCGCAGCGGCCATGCGGCCGCGCGCCACGCGCTCACCGAACTCGGCTTCCCCCGGGGCCGGTTGCCCCGGGAGGCAGCATGACAACGCGCACCAGCGCTCGCATGAGCACGAGCATCGGAAACAGAGGAGAAACCGTGAACCCGGCTTCCCCAGCTATCGACACCGAGAGCGTCACCGCGCTGCTGGAGCGCGGGCGCACGCTCGCCACTCCCGTGCTGCGTGCCGCCGTGGACAGACTCGCCCCTCCCATGGACACCGTCGCCGCCTACCACTTCGGGTGGATCGACGCCGCGGGTCACCCCTCGGCGGGCGACGGCGGCAAGGCGGTACGTCCCGCGCTCTCCCTGCTGTCCGCCGAGGCCGCGGGCGCGGCGCCGGAGGTCGGCATCCCCGGCGCGGTCGCCGTCGAGCTGGTGCACAACTTCTCGCTGCTCCACGACGACCTGATGGACGGCGACGAGCAGCGCCGCCACCGCGACACGGTCTGGAAGGTGCACGGCCCGGCCCAGGCCATCCTGGTCGGCGACGCGCTCTTCGCCCTCGCCAACGAACTGCTGCTGGAACTCGGCACCGTCGAGGCCGGCCGCGCCACCCGCCGTCTGACCACCGCCACCCGTAAGCTGATCGACGGTCAGGCGCAGGACATTTCGTACGAGCACCGCGAGCGGGTCACCGTCGCGGAGTGTCTGGAGATGGAGGGCAACAAGACCGGCGCGCTGCTGGCCTGTGCCGTCTCCATCGGTGCGGTGCTCGGCGGCGCCGACGACCGCACCGCCGACACCCTGGAGAAGTACGGCTACCACCTCGGTCTCGCCTTCCAGGCGGTCGACGACCTGCTCGGCATCTGGGGCGACCCGGAGTCCACCGGCAAGCAGACCTGGAGCGACCTGCGGCAGCGTAAGAAGTCGCTGCCGGTCGTCGCCGCGCTGGACGCCGACGGCCCGGCCTCGCGGCGGCTCGCCGAGATCCTGGCGGCCGACGCGAAGAAGTCCGAGGACGAGATCGCCGACTTCACGGAGGAGGAGTTCGCCTCCCGCGCCGCACTGATCGAGGAGGCCGGGGGCCGCGAGTGGACCTCGCAGGAGGCCCGCCGCCAGCACGCCACGGCCATCGCCGCGCTCGACGAGGTCGAGATGCCCGAGAAGGTCCGCGCGCAACTCGTCGCGCTCGCGGACTTCGTCGTCGTACGACAGAGATGAGCACTATCGACACGAACTGATCGCAGTCGCCGGCCGGTGCCAGCCGGGCGCCGGCCGACGGAATCCCTGAGCACGCTTCACAGTTCACTGCAGAAGGGGAAGCCATGACAGCGACGACCGACGGAAGCACCGGGGCCCTGCCGCCCCGGGCCCCCTCGGCCAGTGATGCCGCCGGTCACACCGGTGATCCGGCGGGCATCGCAGAGCAGGCCCGGCGTGCGACGGAGCGCGCCACCGCATATCTCCTCTCCGTCCAGGACCCCGCCGGATGGTGGAAGGGCGACCTGGAGACCAACGTCACGATGGACGCCGAGGACCTGATGCTCCGCCAGTTCCTGGGCATCCGGGACGCGCGGACCACCGAGGCGGCCGCCCGGTACATCCGCGGCAAGCAGCGCGAGGACGGCGCCTGGGCCACCTTCCACGGCGGGCCCGGCGACCTCTCCACCACCGTCGAGGCGTATGTCGCCCTGCGGCTCGCCGGGGACACCCCCGAAGCCCCGCACATGGCGCGCGCCGCCGCCCGGGTCCGCGAGGCCGGCGGTATCGCCGCGTCCCGCGTCTTCACCCGCATCTGGCTGGCCCTCTTCGGCTGGTGGAAGTGGGAGGACCTGCCGGAACTCCCGCCGGAGCTGATCCACCTCCCCAAGTGGTTCCCGCTCAACATCTACGACTTCGGGTGCTGGGCGCGGCAGACGATCGTGCCGCTCACCATCGTCTCGGCCAAGCGCCCGGTGCGCCCCGCGCCGTTCGGCCTCGACGAGCTGCACACCGACCCGGCCGTCCCCGTCCCGCCGCGCCCGCTCGCACCGGCCACCAGCTGGGACGGCCTCTTCCAGCGTCTCGACAGGGCGCTGCACCTCTACCACAAGGTCGCGCTCCGTCCGGTGCGCGCCGCCGCGATGCGCTCCGCGGCCCGCTGGATCATCGAACGCCAGGAGAACGACGGCTGCTGGGGAGGGATCCAGCCGCCCGCCGTCTACTCCGTCATCGCCCTGCACCTGCTCGGCTACGACCTCGACCATCCGGTCCTCAAGGCGGGCCTGGCCTCGCTGGACCGCTTCGCGGTCTGGCGCGAGGACGGCTCCCGGATGATCGAGGCGTGCCAGTCGCCGGTCTGGGACACCTGTCTGGCCACCATCGCCCTCGCCGACGCCGGGCTCCCCGCCGACCACCCGCAGCTGGTCAGGGCCGCCGACTGGATGCTCGCCGAACAGATCGACCGGCCCGGCGACTGGCAGGTCCGCCGTCCGCGTCTCGCCTCCGGCGGCTGGGGCTTCGAGTTCGAGAACGACAACTACCCGGACATCGACGACACCGCCGAGGTCGTCCTCGCGCTGCGCCGGGTCGACCACCCGGACCCGCGGCGGATCGAGGAGGCGGTGGCGCGCGGGGTGCGCTGGAGCGCCGGGATGCAGTCGCGGAACGGCGCGTGGGGCGCGTTCGACGCGGACAACACCAGCCCGTTCCCCAACCGGCTGCCGTTCTGCGACTTCGGCGAGGTCATCGACCCGCCGTCGGCGGACGTCACCGCCCATGTCGTCGAGATGTTCGCCGACACCGGACGCGCCGACCATCCGCGCGCCCGCCGCGGCATCGCCTGGCTGCTGGCCGAGCAGGAGCCCTGCGGCGCCTGGTTCGGCCGCTGGGGCACCAACTACCTCTACGGCACCGGTTCGGTCCTCCCCGCCCTCGCCGCGGCCGGGATCCCCCGTACGCATCCGGCCGTGCGGCGCGCCGTCGCCTGGTTGGAGCGGGTGCAGAACACCGACGGCGGCTGGGGCGAGGACCAGCGCTCGTACCAGGACAAGGAGACCTGGACCGGCCGCGGCGCCTCCACCGCCTCGCAGACCGCGTGGGCGCTGATGGCGCTGCTGGCCGCCGGGGAGCGGGAGAACGAGGCGGTCCGGCGCGGGGTGCGCTGGCTGGCCGACACCCAGCTGGCGGACGGCTCCTGGGACGAGCCGTACTTCACCGGCACCGGCTTCCCCTGGGACTTCTCCATCAACTACCACCTGTACCGCCAGGTCTTCCCGCTGACGGCGCTGGGCCGTTACGTGGGCGGCGGACCGGCCGCCGCACCGCTGGGGGCCTGATGCCGAGACGGCCCCCGCCGGAGGGCGAGCCGCCGCTGCTGGTCGCCTGTGCGCTCGGCATCGAACGGCTCGCGCTGCGCGGCGGGGGCCGGGGCGCCGCCGGGGCCGCCCATGTCACGCTCCGCACCGGCATGGGGCCGCACGCCGCCGAACGCGCCATGGAGCGGGCGCTCGCCCCGGGCGCGGCCACCGCGCTCTCCCCGGTGATCGCCAGCGGCTTCTGCGCCGGGCTCGCCCCGGGCATGCGCCCCGGCGACGTGGTGGTCGCCGAGCGGACCCGTGACCACCGACCGGACGCATCCGCCGTGCCCTGTCACGGGGGTCCGCTGGCCGCGGCGCTGCGCGCGCGGGGGCTGACCGTCCACACCGGGCTGCTGCAGGGCAGTGACCATGTGGTGCGGGGTGCGGAGCGGGCGGCGCTGCACGCCGCGGGCGCGGTCGCGGTGGACATGGAGTCCGCCGCGACGCTGCGTGCGGCGCGGCGGGCCGGGGACCGCCCGGTTGCGGCCGTCCGGGTGGTCGTGGACGCTCCAGAACATGAACTGCTGCGCCTGGCGACCCTGCGCGGAGGAATATCGGCCTTCCGCGTGCTGCGGTCAGTCCTTCCTGTTTTCTTCGAATGGCACCGTTCTTTGCTGCTCCCCTGGAGGTGAGCCAGATGGCCATGCCGCTCCGCCAGTCCATCCGGGTCGGGACCTATCTCTTTGAACAGAAGATGCGGAAGCGCGACAAGTTTCCGCTGATCGTCGAGTTGGAGCCGCTGTTCGCCTGCAACCTCAAGTGCGAGGGGTGCGGCAAGATCCAGCACCCCGCGGGCGTGCTCAAGCAGCGGATGCCGGTGGCGCAGGCGGTGGGGGCGGTGCTGGAGTCCGGCGCCCCGATGGTCTCCATCGCCGGTGGCGAACCCCTGATGCACCCTCAGATCGACGAGATCGTCCGGCAGTTGGTGGCCCGGCGGAAATACGTCTTCCTCTGCACCAACGCGATGCTGCTCCGGAAGAAGCTGGAGAAGTTCACGCCCTCGCGGTACTTCGCCTTCGCGGTGCACATCGACGGGATGCGCGAGCGCCACGACGAGTCCGTCGCGAAGGAGGGCGTCTTCGACGAGGCGGTGGCCGCCATCAAGGAGGCCAAGCGGCGCGGCTTCCGCGTCACCACCAACTCCACCTTCTTCAACACCGACACCCCGCAGACCATCATCGAGGTGCTGAACTTCCTCAACGACGACCTCCAGGTCGACGAGATGATGCTGTCGCCCGCCTACGCGTACGAGAAGGCGCCCGACCAGGAGCACTTCCTCGGCGTCGAGCAGACCCGGGAGCTGTTCAAGAAGGCGTTCGCCGGGGGCAACCGCGGCCGCTGGCGCCTCAACCACAGCCCGCTCTTCCTCGACTTCCTGGAGGGCAAGGCGGACTTCCCGTGCACCGCCTGGGCGATCCCCAACTACTCCCTCTTCGGCTGGCAGCGCCCCTGCTACCTGATGAGCGACGGCTACGTCCCCACGTACCGCCAGCTCATCGAGGAGACCGACTGGGAGAAGTACGGCCGCGGCAAGGATCCGCGGTGCGCCAACTGCATGGCGCACTGCGGCTACGAGCCGACCGCCGTGCTGGCCACCATGGGGTCGCTCAAGGAGTCGCTGCGCGCGGCGCGCGAGACCGTCGCGGGCAACCGTGACTGACACGTCCGCCGCCCGTGGCCCGGGCGGCGCGTACCGCCCGGGCCACGGGGAGCGACGGGGAGGGGAGCCACCGGTGACCGGCTTCGATCTGGGCGCGCTGCTGGCCGAGCGCGGCGGCGAACGCTACGACCTGCACAGCCGCCATCTCAACCACCAGCTGCCGCGGATGCTGCACACCCTCGGCTTCGACAAGGTCTACGAGCGGGCCGAGGGCGCCTACTTCTGGGACGCCGACGGGCAGGACTACCTCGACATGCTCGCCGGTTTCGGGGTGATGGGCCTGGGCCGCCACCACCCGGTCGTCCGGCGGGCGCTGCACGACGTCCTCGACGCGCAACTGGCGGACCTCACCCGCTTCGACTGCCAGCCGCTGCCCGGTCTGCTCGCCGAGAAGCTGCTCGCCCACACGCCCCACCTGGACCGGGTGTTCTTCGGCAACAGCGGCACCGAAGCCGTCGAGACCGCCCTGAAGTTCGCCCGCTACGCGACCGGGAGACCCCGCGTCCTGTACTGCACCCACGCCTTCCACGGTCTGACCACCGGCTCCCTGTCGGTCAACGGCGAGGACGGCTTCCGCGACGGCTTCGCCCCGCTGCTGCCGGACACTGCGATCGAGCTGGGCGATCTGGCCGCGCTGGAGCGGGAGCTGCGCCGCGGGGACGTGGCGGCGCTGGTCGTCGAGCCGATCCAGGGCAAGGGTGTGCTGCCGACCCCGCCCGGCTTCCTCGCCGCCGCCCAGGAACTGCTCCACCGCCACCAGGCGCTGCTGATCGCCGACGAGGTGCAGACCGGGCTCGGCCGCACCGGCGACTTCTTCGCCTACCAGCACGAGGCGGGCGTCGAACCGGACCTGGTCTGCGTCGCCAAGACGCTCTCCGGCGGCTACGTCCCGGTCGGCGCGACGCTCGGCAAGGACTGGATCTTCAAGAAGGTCTACTCGTCCATGGACCGGGTGCTGGTCCACTCCGCCAGCTTCGGCGCCAACGCCCAGGCGATGGCGGCGGGCCTGGCGGTGCTCGCCGTGCTGGAGGACGAACAGCTCGTCGCCCACGCCCGCCGCACCGGCGATCTGCTGCGCACCCGGCTGGCCGCGCTCACCGACCGGTACGAGCTGCTGCACGAGGTGCGCGGCCGGGGCCTGATGATCGGCATCGAGTTCGGCCGCCCGAGGTCGCTGGCGCTGCGCGGCCGCTGGACGATGCTCCAGGCGGCCCGCAAGGGCCTCTTCGCGCAGATGGTCGTGGTGCCGCTGCTCCAGCGCCACCGGATCCTCACCCAGGTCTCCGGCGACCGCCTGGAGGTCATCAAGCTGATCCCGCCGCTGATCATCGGCGAGCGGGAGGTGGACCGGTTCGTCGACGCGTTCACCGCCGTCATGGACGAGGCGCACACGGGCTCCGGCCTGATGTGGGACTTCGGCCGGACGCTGGTGAAGCAGGCAGTCGCCCACCGCTGACGGGGCGACCCACAGGAGGGGGAGAGATGAGCGACGACGCCACGGTGCGGGCCGTCAACGCGATGACGGCCCGCTGGGCGCGGGCGGCCGTGGGGGAGCGGGGCACGGTCCTGGCCGCCGCCGGGGTCTGGCCGCTGCTCGCCCTGCTCACCACCCCGGCCGCGGGCCCGGCCCGTACGGAGCTGGCCGCCGCCCTCGGCACCGCCCCGGAGCACGCGATGGACGAGGCCCGCGCGCTGCTCGCCACGCTGGACGCGATGGACGGCACCGACGCGGCCGCCGGGGTGTGGGCCGCCCGCTCCGCCGGACTCCGCCCGGAGTGGTGCGCGCGGCTGCCGGAGGGCGCGCTCGGCGAGCTGACCGGCGACGCCGCCGCCGACCGCGCCGCGCTGGACGCCTGGGCGCGGCGCGGCACCGACGGCATGATCGAACGGATGCCGGTGGCGGTCGGCCCCGGCACGCTGCTGGTGCTGGCGAGCGCGCTGCTGCTCCGCACCACCTGGGAGACCCCGTTCGCCGAGCGCCCGCTGCGCCCGGTCGAGGGCCCGTGGGCGGGGCGGACGCTGGCGGAGCTGTACCGCCGTACGGAGGACGGTGCGCAGCTGCGGGTGCACCACACACCGGACGGTCCGCTGACCGATGCCCGGGTCGCGGGCACGGACGGCCTCGACGTCCATCTGCTGCTCGGCCCGGAGCGGCTGCCGGGCGGGGAGGTGCTGGCACACGGTGTGGCGGCGCTCGGCGGGGCGTACCCGATGGCGCCCGGCGCGGACGGGAGCGGTCCGGGGCTCGCCGTCTCCTCGGTGCCGTCCCCGCACGGCCGTCCGCTGACCGAGCTGTGCACCACGCGGTGGACCGTCGACGCCGACCACGATCTGCTGGGGTGGCCCGAGGTGTTCGGGCTCGGCGCGGTGGCGCGGGCGTCGGCCGGGCACTTCCCGGGGATGGCCACGCGCCCGCTGGCGGTCTCCGCGGCGCGGCAGACGGCGACGGCGACGTTCGGGCCGCTCGGCTTCCGGGCGGCGGCGGTCACCGCGATCGGGATGCGCGCGGCGGGCATGGCGTCGCCGCCGCCGCTCCGCTCCCGGCTGGTGACGGCGTACTTCACGCGGCCGTTCGGCTTTCTGGCAGTGCACCGGGCGAGCGGGCTGGTGCCGGTCGCCGGGTGGGTCACCGACCCCGATCCGTACCCGGTGGTGTGAGGCCGGGTACGGAGCCGGGTGCGGGCTCAGCCCTCCAGGAGCCGGTCGCGCAGCTGCTCGCGGACGGCCGGGGTCAGGCCCAGCCCCTCGGTGAGGTAGGTCTCGGTCGAGCCCCAGGTCGCGGAGATCGCGTCGTAGGCGGCTGCGAGGTACCCGGCGTCGGCGCCGAAGAGCGGCGACAGCAACTCCATGACCTCGGGGGACATCGCGGCGGGGGAGTTGTCCGAGCGGCGGATCTTGTAGCGCCGGTGCGGGTCGTTCGACTTGAGGTAGTCGGCCTCGATCGCGTCCCGCTCGACGCCGACGGCGAGCAGGGTGACGGCGATCGACAGTCCGGCGCGGTCCTTCCCGGCGGCACAGTGCAGCAGCGCGGGCGTGCTGTCCTCGGCGAGGGCGTGCAGCAGACGGCTGTGGTCGGCGGTGCGGGTGGTGACGATGTGGCGGTAGCTCCTCGCCATCCGGGCGGCCGCCTTGCCGTCGCCGAGTATCCGGCGCAGCTGGTCCAGCGCACCGTCGCGGACCATGGTCCAGAACTCCGCGCCGTCGGCCGGGTCGGTCAGCGGGATGTTGACGTTCCGTACGCCGGGGAGCGTGACGTCCGGGCCTTCGAGGGAGATGTCCGCGGCGTTGCGGAAGTCGAAGACGGTGTGGAGGCCGAGCCCCGCGAGGAAGGCGGCGTCGGCGTCGGTCGCGTGCGCGAGATGGCCGCTGCGGAACAGCCGTCCCCTCCGTACCCGCCGCCCGTCCACGGTCGGCAGCCCGCCCACGTCGCGGAAGTTGCGGACCTCCACGAGAGGGGAATCGGCCGGTGGGACCTGCGGCGTCTGCGTCACGGGCGCTCCTCGGTTCGGCCGCCGGCGCGGTCGCCGGCGAGACGTGGCCGGTCCCGACGATACGACACGGGTGCCGCAGGCAACCATGGTGGGAAGTGACGCTTCCGTTCCGGGCGTGGACCGGGTCCGACACGGTGGGCCGCACTCCGGTGACAACGGGCGATCGTTGTGTATTCCAACTTGAAGAGAATTTGACCGGGTGGTGTTAATCACCTCCCGTCAACCCCTGGTTACGGTGGCGTAAGTCACTTCTCGCGGTGAAGTATGTCCTGACGTGGGAGACGATTCGAAAAACATCAGCAGCGGCGCCGTGCGCGCCATCGGGTCGTACGCAGCCGTCGGGGACAGCTTCACCGAGGGAGTCGGGGATCCGGGCCGTGACGGGGCGTACATCGGTTGGGCGGACCGCCTCGCGGTCCTCCTCTCGGACCAGCGTGCGGAGGGCGATTTCCGCTACGCCAACCTCGCGGTCCGCGGCCGCCTCCTGGACCAGATCGTCGAGGAGCAGGTGCCCCGCGCCAAGGAGCTCGCCCCCGAGCTGGTGACCTTCTGCGCGGGCGGCAACGACATCCTGCGTCCCGGCTCCGACCCGGACGATGTCGCCGAGCGGTACGAAGCGGCCGTCGCGGAGCTGCGCGAGACCGTCGGCACGGTCCTGCTCTGCACCGGCTTCGACACCCGCGGCATCCCCGTCCTGAAGCATCTGCGCGGCAAGATCGCGACATACACCGCACACGTCCGCGCCATCGCCGACCGGCACGGCTGCCCGGTCCTCGACCTCTGGTCGCTCAAGTCCGTCCAGGACCGGCGCGCCTGGAGCGACGACCGGCTGCACCTGTCCGCCGACGGCCACACCCGGGTCGCGCTCCGCGCCGGTCAGGTCCTCGGCCTCCAGGTCCCGGCCGACCCGGACCAGCCCTGGCCCCCGGAGGCGGAGCGGTCGGCCGCCGACGCCCGCCGCGACAACATCCACTGGGCGCGCGAACACCTGGTGCCCTGGATCGGCCGCCGCCTGCGCGGTGAGTCCTCCGGCGACCACGTCGAGCCGAAGCGCCCGGATCTGCTTCCCCTCTAGGGCGAGCACGACGGCCCCGGAATCCCGTGAAGGGATTCCGGGGCCGTCGCCATGTCCGGGCCTGCGCCGCCCGGAGTCAGTCGGTGGCTCCCTCGCGCCCGACCTCGGCCCACACCACCCGGCCACCGCCGTGCTCGTCGGGCCGGGTGCCCCAGTTCCGCGCGAGCGCGCCGACCAGGAAGAGACCGCGGCCGCACTCCTTGTCCACGCTGCCCGGGCGGACCCGCGGCGCCGACGCCCCCGCCCCGCCCTCGTCGGTGACGGCTATCCGTACGTACCCCGTGTGCAGCGACAGTTCGCAGCCGACCCATCGGCTCGCGGTGTGCCGCAGGGCGTTGGTGAACAGCTCGCAGACCACCAGCTCCACGTCGTCACGGACGCCGGGTGCGGTGCCCCAGGAGCGCAGCAGCGCGGTGACCCGCCGCCGCGCCTCGGGGACGGAGGTGCGGCGCGCCGGCAGATGGAACGCGTCCCGGCGCCCGGCGGAACAGCCGCGGGGCGCCAACGAAGGGGCGTTGCTGGAGGAAGCCACTACGCAACTATGTGCGATGCCGAGGAGCGATGGCAAGGATCAATCTGCAAATTACAGAATCGGATTATGCAGTCTGTTCGCGTAACTGACGGCATGACACACTGCTGCCCGGAAGCAGGCAGAAGGGATCGGACGTGGTGGAAGCACGGTCGGGCGGGGCGCCGACCGTCCTGCGGGTGGTGCTCGGGAAACGGTTGCAGGACCTGCGCGAGAAGGCCGGTCTCTCCTTCGAGCAGGCCGCCGAGGCCCTCGACGTCACCCATGCGACGGTACGGCGGATGGAGAAGGCCGAGGTCGGCCTGAAGATCCCGTACGTCGAGAAGCTGCTGGCCACCTACGGGGTCACCGAACCCACCGAGATCGCGGGCTTCGTCTCCCTCGCCCGCGAGGCCAACCGCCCCGGCTGGTGGCACCGCTTCCGTGACGTCCTGCCCGACTGGTTCAGCGCCTACGTCAGCCTGGAGAGCGAGGCCAACCTCATCCGCGGCTACCAGCCCGCCTACGTACCCGGGCTGCTGCAGACCGAGGAGTACGCACGGGCCGTGCTGCGCGCCGGGATGCCACACGCCGCCGCCGACGACATCGACCGCAGCGTCGCCCTCCGCATGGAGCGCCAGTCCCTGCTCACCCGCGAGAACGCGCCGACGCTCTGGGTGGTCATGGACGAAACCGTGCTGCGCCGCCCGATCGGTGACGACCCGCAGGTGATGCGCGACCAGATCGCCCGCCTCGTGGAGGCCACCGCGCTGCCCAACGTCCGGCTGCAGATCATCCCGTTCGCCGCCGGGCCGCACCCGGCGATGTACGGGCCGTTCCACATCTTCCGCTTCCCGATTCCGGAGCTGCCGGACATCGCGTACGCGGAGAGCCTCGTCGGAGCCCAGTACTTCGACCAGCGCAACGACGTCTCGCAGTTCCTGGAGGCCCTCGACCGGATGTGTGCGCAGGCCGCACCGGCACACGCCACCGAGGACATCCTGGGTGGCTTTCGCAAGGAGATCTGAACCATGGATCGCATACGCATCTACAACGGCATGCCCGCCAAGGAACTGGGCACCGACGGCTGGCACAAGCCCTGGAGCGGCGGCAACGGCGGCGAGTGCGTCGAGGCGATGAGACTGGGCGACGGCCGGGTCGCGCTGCGCCAGTCCACCGACCCCGACGGCCCCGCGCTGATCTACACCCACCACGAGATCGTCAGCTTCATCGAGGGCGCCAAGGCCGGGGACGCGGACTTCCTGCTGACCGGCGGCCCGCACCGCCACCCCGAACGGAGAACGGTATGAGCGACGCCGAGATCGCCCGGGGGCCGCTGCTCCCGCCGCTGCCCGACGGCACCGGCCACGGCGGCTTCCGCCCCGAGGAGATCGACACCGGCACCCCGCACCCGGCCCGGATGTACGACTACTACCTCGGCGGGCGCGACAACTACGAGGTCGACCGGATCGCCGCCGACCGCGTCATCGAGGTCCACCCGCAGGTCCGGCTGAGCGCCCGCGCCAACCGCGCGTTCCTCGGCCGCGCGGTCCGCACCCTCGTCGGCGGCGGCATCCGCCAGATCCTCGATCTCGGCACCGGCATCCCCACCTCGCCCAACACCCACGAGGTGGCCCGCGCGAGCGCCCCCGACACCCGGGTCGTCTACGTCGACAACGACCCGATCGTCGCCACCCACGCCGGGGCACGCCTGACCGACGCCGACCGCACCGGCTTCGTCCTCGGCGACGTCCGCGACATCCGGTCCGTCCTGGCGCACCCGACCGTACGGCGGCTCATCGACTTCGACCGGCCGGTGGCCGTCCTCCTCCTCGCGGTGCTGCACTTCGTCCGCGAGGAGGAGGACCCGGCGGGCATCGTCACCGCCCTCGCCGACGCCCTGCCCGCCGGGAGCCACCTGGTGCTCTCGCACGCCACCGACGAGCCCTACGAGGAGTTCCCCGGCGGCCGCGTCGACGCCACCGCCCGCGACGGCGTCGTCAACGTCTACAAGAACGCCACCGCCCCCCTCACCGTCCGCTCCCGGGCCCGGGTCGCCGAACTCTTCGGCCCCTTCACGCTGCTGGAGCCCGGCGTCGTCCGCGTCCCGCTGTGGCGCCCGGACGGCGAGATCCCGGACGCCGAGGAGCTGAACAACACCATCTTCTACGGGGCGGTGGGCCGGAAGGACTGACCGCGCGGGCGCCGGGCCCGCGGTCAGACCGGAACGGCGTCCGCCGCCCCCGCCTGCGGCTCCTCACCGGCGGTCAGCGCTGCCGCGTCCAGGGGCGCGGTGTGCGTCCCCTGCGCGACACAGGCGTGCGCGCCCGCCAGCGCACCCCGCCGCGCACACTCCCCGAACTCCCGCCCGGCGAGATGCCCGTGGAGGAACCCGCTGGTGAACGCGTCCCCGGCGCCGTTGCTGTCCACCACCGCGCCGGGCGGCACGGCCGCCGGGACATGCCGCGGGGTGCGGTCCTCCGAGCTGAGGAGGTACGCGCCCCCGGCGCCCGCCGTCGCGATCACCGCGGACGCCCGGCCCTCCCGCAGGATCTCCCGCATCACCGCCCCGATCCGCTCACCCGCCCCCGCGGTGCTCAGGAACACCAGGTCGGAACGGAACGCGAACTCCTTGTGGTGGCAGGTGAGTCCGTCCCAGTCGTGCAGATCCGTGGAGACCGGCAGCCCCAGCGCGGCGATGTCGTCGTACAGGAACCGCGTGAAATGGGTGATCGACAGATGGACGTGCCGGGCGCGGCGCAGCGCGGGGAGGTAGTGCTCGGGCGGCATCCGCAGATCGAGCGGGTCCCGGGAGTCGTGGAGCGAGGTGCGGCGGCCGTCCGGGGCGACGAGGTTCACCGAACGGCGGGTGCCGTGCGGGGAGATCAGCGGCCGGAAGTCGACGCCGGTACCGGCCAACCGCTCCCGGACCAGCGCGCCCTGCGGGTCGTCGCCGATGAAGTCGAGGAACCCGGTACGCAACCCGAGCGCGGCACACCCCACGGCGACGCCGGTGCCGGTGTGACCCGCGTACTCCCGGACCGGCGGCACCGGCACGGAATCGGCCGCGGGGATCGGCAGGGTGGGGACCCGTACGACGGTGTCCACCCCCGATCCGCCGACGACCAGGACGTCATAGGGCTCGGTTCCCGGCTGATGTGTCACAGGCGCATCCCTGGCTGGTGGCGGCGGTCTGCGGACAGGCCCCGTCCGCAGGCCGGATTCTAGCCCCAAGATGCCGCAAAACGGGGCGTCAGGTACAGGATCCGACAGGGCCGACGAGGGTGGGGAAAACGTGTGCGACAGCACACCGGACGACGGTCCGCCCCCGCCGCCCCGGGGCCGGGCGGAGCCACCGGACAGGCGTTGACAAGGGGTGACGGGCGCTGAAGTCTGGGCCCCGGCACCGTAGTTGATCACTTGGGGCGGGCGGCCGGGCGGCGGCCGACCGAGGGGAGCGGGTATGGAACAGCAGCACACCGGCGGCGCACGGGACGCGATCGTGATCGGCGGAGGGCTGGCCGGAATGCTCGCCGCCACCGCCCTGTTGGGCCACGCCGACACCGTCACCGTCATCGAACGCGACCGCTACCCGGAACACCGCGGCTTCCGCAAGGGCGTCCCCCAGTCACGCCACACCCACATCCTCCTCACCGGCGGCCAACGCGCCCTGGACGCCCTGCTGCCCGGCAGCTGCACGGCCCTGGTCGAGGCGGGCGCCCCCCGCCTCGACCTGCCGCGCGACATCCTCACCCGCACCCCCACCGGCTGGCCCCGCCGGTTCGACGAAGGGCGTCACCACACCCTCAGCGTGTCCCGCCCGCTGCTCGACGCCGTCGTCACCGAACGGGCCCGGGCCGCCTTCGCGGACTCCACCACCCACGTGGAGGTGCGGGAGGCCACCGAGGCCGTCGGACTCACCGGCGACGCCGAACGGGTCACCGGCGTCCGCATCCGCCCCCGCGACGGCGGCGCCCCGCAGACCCGCACCGCCGCCCTCGTCGTGGACGCCTCCGGACGCAGCTCCCGCGCCCCCCGCTGGTACGCCGAACTGGGCCTGGACGCCCCGCACGAGGAGACCGTCGACACCGGCCTCGGCTACGCCACCCGCCGGTACCGCCCCGGACCCGGCGGCCCCCCGGACACCGGCGTCAACATCCCCAACTGGCCGGGCTCCCCGCGCGGCGGCTGCTACCTCCCCGTCGAGGACGGCGCCTGGATGCTGACCCTCGCCGGAATGCACGGCGACCACCCGCCCACGGATCCGGCGGAGTTCCTGGCCTACTGCGCCACCGTCGGCGACCCGTACCTCCACTCCCTGGTCGCCGACGCCGAACCGCTCACCCCCGTCCACGGCTTCCAGGACACCCGCAACCGCCGCCGCCGCTACGAGCGCCCCGGCGCCTCCCCGCACGGCTTCCTCGTCCTCGGGGACGCGCACTGCACCTTCAACCCCGTCTACGGCCAGGGCATGTCGGTCGCCGCCCTCGGCGCCCGCGCGCTGCGCGACACCCTGGAGCGCACCGGCGGACCGCTGCCGGACACCGCCGCCACGGTCCAACGGGAGATCGCCGCCGTCACCGACCCGGCATGGATCACCGCGGTCGGCGCCGATCTGCCCTACCTCCGCGACGCCGACGAGAAGCGGTCCGTCGGGGAGCGGCTGACGGCCTGGTACCTCGAACGGCTGGCGGCCCGCGCGGCCCTCGACCCCGTCGTCGGCGCCGCCCTGCGCGACGTCTTCTGCCTCACCGCCCCGCTGCCCCGCCTCTTCGGCCCCCGCATAGCCGCCCGCACCGTCCTGCGCCCCCGCCGCCCCGCACTGCCCGCACCACCGACGGTGCCCGAGCCGGTCCGGGCGTCGGGAGCACGCGCCTGACCTCGGACGCGGCAGCCCGGACGGCCCCGGCGGGCGCCCCCGAAAATGCGGTGCGCCACGGGCGACCCCTACCGGAAACTGGGGCATGACCTGGACCACCACAGCAGACCCCGACGCCTTCGACGCCGCCGCCGGAGCCTTTCTGAGAGCCCGGCCGGTCGAGCACACCATGCTCCTCTCCGTCGCCGCGACCGTCCGCAAGACCGGCGCCGACGCCTACGGCGACCACCCGCCGCGGTACGGCTGGTGGCAGGAGAAGGACGCCGTCGGCGCCGCCTTCCTCTGGACGCCGCCGCACCCGGTGCTGCTCTCGACCATGCCCGAGCGGGCCGCGAGCGCCCTCGCCGACACCCTGACCGCCGAGCGGCGCCCCGTCCCGGGCATCGGCGGCGACCGGACCGCCGTCGACGCCTTCGCCACCACCTGGCTGCGCCACCACGGCGGCACCATCGACACCGTCGAACGCAGCCGCCTCCACCGCCTCGGCACCCTCCTGCCCCCGCGCCCCGGCCCACCGGGCGCCGCCCGCCCGGCCACCACCACCGCCGACCGCGCCCTCGTCCTGGAGTGGTTCACCGCCTTCGCCACCGACGCCGGGGTCGCCCCGCCGCGCGACGCCCGTACGGTCGACGACCGGATCGCGCACGGCCGGGTGCTGCTCTGGGAGGACGCCGGACGCCCCGTGGCGATGGCCGCCCACACCGGCGCGGACGACGGCGTCACCCGCGTCGCCCCCGTCTACACCCCACCCGAGCTGCGCGGCCGCGGCTACGCCGGAGCCGTGACGGCGGCCCTCTCCCAGACCGCCCGCGACACCGGAGCCCATGAGGTCCTGCTCTTCACCGACCTCGCCAACCCGACCGCGAACGCGCTCTACCAGCGGTTGGGGTACGAGGCGGTGCGGGACCGGGTGGTCGTGGAGTTCCGCGGGACGGACGCACCGGAGGCAGGAGCCGCACCCGAGTAAAGGGGAGTCCGGAGCGCGGCGGCCCGGCGCACTCCCCGGAGCCGGGCCTGAGGCCCGGTCGGCGGGCGGGGGCCCGCCGGAGCCGGACCGTGCGGACCCCGACCCATATATAGGGGGCCGCGGGTCGCGCCGCCCCCGGCACGGAGAGAGGGTGTGGAAGTGCCCGGGCGCCGCGGCCCCCTGGGCGGGCCGGGGACGGAACCTGCGGTCCGCCCGGTCCGTTCAACGTGGCGACCGCCCGACATTGGAGGTTCCGTGACCGGTCCCCGACCCCGCCGTACGCCGTGGCGCGCGCTGCGCCCCGCGAGCTTCGGCGCCGCACCCACCGGCGAGCGACTGGCCAGGATGCGCCGGTCACCGCAGTTCGTGGACGGTCAGTTCCGCAACCCGACACCGATCAACCGGCTGCTACGCGGCTCCGCCCTGCCGATGGTCCGTTCGCAGCTGAACCGCGAGGCCCGGCTGCGCCGCGCCCCCGCCGCCCCGATACCACTGCACCGCCCGGCCCCGGGGGAGACCGCCGGGCCACCGCGGACCGGACTCCGCATCACCTGGATGGGGCATTCCAGCGCGCTCGCCGAGATCGACGGACACCGGCTGCTCTTCGACCCGGTCTGGGGCGAGCGCTGTTCCCCCTTCGCCTGGGCCGGTCCCAAGCGACTCCACCCGGCCCCCGTCGAGCTGGCCGCGCTGGCTCCCGTCGACGCCGTGGTGATCTCCCACGACCACTACGACCATCTCGACATGGCGACGGTCCGGGCGCTCACCGTCACCGGAGCCGCCTTCGTGGTGCCCCTGGGCATCGGCGCCGACCTGGAGTTCTGGGGCGTACCGCCGTCCCGTATCACCGAGCTGGACTGGCACGAGTCCACCCGCGTCGGCGAACTGACCCTCACCGCCACCCCCGCCCAGCACTTCTGCGGCCGTGGCCTGCGCGGACCCCAGCACACCCTCTGGGCCTCCTGGTCCGTCGCCGGGCCCGAGCACCGCATCCACCACAGCGGCGACACCGGCTATTTCCCCGGCTTCGCCGAGATCGGCGAAGGCCACGGCCCCTTCGACCTGACCATGATCCAGATCGGCGCGTACAGCGAATTCTGGCCCAGGAACCACCCGAACCACATCCCGCTGCCCGGCGCCTGGCCCGACATCCACATGACCCCGGCGCAAGGGGTCCGGGCCCACCTGGATCTCCAGGGAGGCGGCCCCGCCGGAGTGCTGCTGCCGATCCACTGGGGCACCTTCAATCTCGCCCCGCACCCGTGGGCGGAGCCGGCCGAGTGGACGAAGGACGCGGCCGACGAGGTCGGCCAGGCGGTGGCGTTCCCCCGCCCCGGCGAGCCGTTCGAGCCCGGGGGCCAGCTGCCCGAGGAGCCGTGGTGGCGGGCCGTCTCCCATCCGATCGCCCGTCCGTGGCGCCGCCCACGGGCCGCCGAGGTCGAGACGGAGCCACGCACCGCCGATCTGGACGTCGCCGGAGAACGGTGACGCCGACTCCCCTCCCGCGGCCCTCTTTCCCTTCCTTACGCGCCACCGGGCGGTACGGATGCCCGGTGGCGGGGGGGGAGAGAGCCCGGAGCGCCGCAGAGGCACCCCCCGTCGTAGGGCGCCTGCGGGGTCGTGTAAGTTGTTCGAGTTGCCACGGAGCCGACAGGTCTCCTGGCAGCCGTCCGCCGCATCGCGGCACACCACTACTGCACGACTCCTCACCGGGATGAATTTCGGCATGCCCGAATTTCACACCGCGACGTGATTATGCGTCACCGAGGAATTCCGCTAAAGTAGTGACCACGCCAAGGCGCCGCAAACGAAAGT
>NZ_JODY01000037.1 GCF_000718015.1 Streptomyces catenulae
GGGAGGCGGCGGATCGGGCGCGGTTGGGGGAGGGGGGAGGGGTGAGGGGTGGGGGCTGCGGCGGATGGCCGTACCCGTCATCCCAGCGACGCCGGATCGACGACGTCCACGTGGGTAAGCTGCACGATGAGCTGCCCCGCCCGCACCCAGTGGATCCTCGGATCGTCGTAGGCGACTCCCACGGCCCCGATCGGAACTGGTTCCGAAGCTCCTGGCCGGTAGAGGGCACCACGCACCCCCACCGGCCGGACGGCGCGGACACGCAACGCCACGCACCCTGCCCGTAGATGAGGACAGACCCGCACGGACACCGCAGCGCAGGGCCTGCAGAGCGGTGGGTGGACCGTCAGGATTTCCGGCGGCCAGGACACGCGGTCGTGCGGATCCTCACCCAGCAGCCAGAGCACCCCGTCCGCGTCACGGTCCGCAGGGCCGCCGCAGACCTGGCACCGCAACTCCGTCATGGCCCGGTGCTGCCGCAGGGCGTGCACCTGCCCGAACTGCGGACGGCCCTTTCCCGGGAGGGACGGCGTGCGGCTCCACAGCACGCCCTGCGTGTCGCGGTCGTACGGCTTCTCACCGGCGTAACCGATGCCCCCGCGTTTCTCCACCATGCGCAGGGGCGGATGCCGCTCCGCGCTCCACCGGGTGATGTAGGGGACCGGGCCCGACCGGTCTCCCCGATGCGAGAGGTCTTGGTCGCGGTGTGGGGCGAGCCTGTTGTCGTTCGTCATGGCCACCAGGTTCGTCACCCATGAGGGACGAATCCGCCCGCAGGCAAGGCGGTTTGGGGCGTCATGGCGGTACCGTGAAGAACGCCCAAATGTCCACGGAGGGCATCTTGAACAGTTCGTTACGTACTGCTATGGCTGACGCCGGTGTCTCCGCACGTCAACTGGCGTTGCGTGTGGGGGTGACGGGGAAGACGGTCGAGCGCTGGCTCGCCGACGACGCACTGATCCCCCACGCGAGGAACAGGGAAGACACCGCGGCAACGTTGGGAGTTGAAGCAGACATGTTGTGGCCCAAGGCCGTACGGAACAGGCTCAAGTCGGACGCCGACGGGGAACTCGTGCGGAGCTATCCGTACCGTTCCGCCTGCCCGTCGTCGGTCTGGGGGGAGTTGGTCGCGGCCGCCTCGGAGGAGATCTTTCTGGCCGGGTACACCAACTACTTCCTGTGGCTGGAGCAACCCGCGTTCGTGGAGACCCTGCGCCGCAAGGCCGAGCAGGGGTGCCGCGTACGGTTCCTGCTCGGCGATCCGGACGGGGAGGTCACCCGGGAGCGCGAGCGGATCGAGGACGTCGCCCTGTCGGTCTCCACCCGCATCCGGATCTCGCTGGAGCATCTGGCGACGCTGTCCGCGACCCCGGGCGTCGAGGCGCGGTTCTCCGCCGCCGCGGACGCCGTGAACCACGTATCGCTGTCCGTCTTCCGCTTCGACCACGACGCACTGGTCACACCCCATCTGGCCCGACTGGTCGGCCACGACTCACCGATGCTGCACTTCCACCACCAGGGCGACGGCGGCATGTTCGACCGCTTCACGGAACACGCGGAGGAGTTGTGGGGGCGGGGGAGGGGCGTCTGAGCGGGCCCCTACGCGTTCGGTCTCACACCCCGGGACGCCCGCCGGACGCACCGGAATCCGGCATCGGCGGCACCGGCCCCGGCGGCGGTACCGGGAACCGGGCCGCCTGCCGGCGCCGGTCCTCCTCCACCAGGCGCAGCTGCGTGTCGTAGCTCTTCCGCAGGAGGCGCGGGGCCAGGGCGGCGGCCACCGCGCTTGCCGCTCCCAGGAGACCGAACGTGGCGCAGAGCGGCACCGTTTCGCGTACGGCCACTGCCAGGAGGGCGAAACCGGTGGCGGCGGCGAGCAGGATGAGCGGGGTGCGTGCGGGTGAGGACTCCTCGTAGAACGTGAGGAGCCGTTGGGCGCGTGCGGCGCGCAGGGGTGTGACGGGGTTCGGGGCGGAGGGCTGCGGAGGAGTCGCGGGCGCTCCGGGTGCGCAAGGCGCGGCCGTCACCGCGAGCCAGCTGCCTGCGGCCTGCACCCGGGACAGGGCGGCCTGTGCACGTTGCCGCGCGGGCGGGCTGTCGTCCCGGGTGTACCGGAGTCGGTACTGCCCTCTCCCGGGGCGCTCCTCGGCGCTGAGCCGGTAGCCCAGCTCCGTGGCCAGCCAGGTGATGCGGTCGGCGTGGTGCGCGGAGAACCCGCCGAGGTCGAACTCGACGGACGGCCTCCCGTCGAAACGCGCTGCTGTTTCCTCGTCGTTCATGCGACTGCCCCCGTCGTCGGCCAGTGTGCGGTGCCCCGGCGTGAGCGGCGGGGTGTGCCTCATTGTCGCTGCGGGGGCTGCCGGTCCGCCCTCCGACGGTTGCGCGGACCGGCCCTGTGACTCCCCACCGCGGCCGGGCCGCCTGCCTTCCGTGGCCGATCACGCCCCCTGTTCCTCCCCCTCCCCACCCGCCGCTACCGCCCCCCTGGGGAGGAATGCGGCCGTCAGGAGGCCGAGGAGGGCGAGGGCGGCGAGGACGGTCATGGCGGTGGCGTAGGTGCCGGTGGTGAGTTCCGTGAGGAGGATGGTGCCGGCGACGGCCGTGCCCAGGGACGCGCCGAGGTTGGACAGGCTGCGGGAGAGACCGGCGATCTCGCCCTGCCGGGACTCGGGGAAGCCGGACTGCACGACGTTGACCGAGGGGGTCAGCATGAGGCCCAGGGCGAGCCCGATCAGCAGGAGCCCGGGGGCGAACGCCCAGGCGCCGGGGAAGGCGTTGACCAGGGCGATCAGGATGACGATGCCCACGACGGCGAGGGCGAAGCCCGCGAGGACCAGTGTGCGCGGCGGGTGCCGTGCGGCCAGCCGCTCGGCGGCGAGGGACGAGACGAGCAGGCCGACGGTGGCGGCGGAGAAGACCACGCCGGTCCCGACGGCGTCGTAGCCGCGGACGACCTGCAGATACGCCGCGACGGTGAAGGACGTCCCCAACAGCAGCAGCCACTGCAGAAACTGCGTGACGAGGCCGAGGTTGGCGGTGCGGTCGCGGAACACGGCCGTGGACAGCAGCGGTTCCCGTCCCGCCGCTTCGCGGGCGCGCAGCGACCGGACGAACCAGGCGAGGACGAGAACGCCGAGGACGAGCAGGACGGCGGCCAGCCGACCGTCGTTGTCGACGGCCAGGATGCCCACGACGACGAGGAGGAGACCGGCGGCCGAGAGGACCGCCCCGCCGGTGTCGAAGGGCCGGTCCGGATCCGGCGGCAGGGGATCGACGAGGGTGCGGCCGAGCCCGATGATCAGGACGACGACCAGCGCCTGGAAGACGAAGACGGCCCGCCAGCCGAGCCCGGAGGTGATCACCCCGCCGATCAGCGGGCCCGCGGCGGCGCCCAGCCCGCCCATCGCCATGACCACCCCGAAGGCGCGCGCCCGGGAGGCGAAGTCCGCGAAGAGCAGCGTCGTCAGGACGTAGACGGGCGGAATCAGCAGCGCCGTCCCGACGCCCTGGAGGAGCGAGGTGCCGAAGAGCAGTCCGCCCAGCCCCGGTGTCCCCGCGCTCATCAGGGCGCCGACGCCGTAGATCGTCAGGCCCACCAGGAAGCAGCGCTTACGGCCGTAGCGGTCGGTCAGCTTGCCGCCGGGGATCATGAACGCGGCCATGACCACCAGGAAGACCGTGATCGTGACCTGCACCCCGTGCACGGTGGTGCCCAGGTCCCGGCCGATGTCGTTGATCATCACGTTCAGGCTGGAACCGGTGAAGCAGCAGATGAACTGCGCGAGGGCGAGCGGCGCGAGGGCCCGCCGCCCCGCCGACGGCCGGTCCGAGGTCGCTTCCGTCACTCCCACCGCCTCCGTCCGGTACGGCGCCTGCGTCCGGTACGGCCGGGCGGGCACCGGGGCGCGCGGGAGACGCCCGCGCGCCCCACCGGCCGCGCCGCGCGCCGGGCGCCCGGGCCGCGGCGGCCGAGGTCACCGGCCGTCACCGGCAGTACGTCCTACCCGTCTCAGCGTGCGCTCCCCGGGTGCCCGGCGCACGCGGAAGGGTTACCGGCTGCGGGAGCGCAGGGCGGCGAGGGCGCGGGTGAACGCCGAGTCCCGGGCGCCCGCGGCGACCTCCCGGAGGAAGGCGCCGGTGCGGAGGTCCGGCGGGATGCCCGGGCCGTCGAAGGTGGTGCCGGACGGGGTGCGGTACTCCTCGTTCGGCAGCCCGAAGCTCCAGCCGTTCGGGAGGGCGCGCTCCAGGACGTCGGAGAAGACGCCCTGGGTGTTCCGGCCGATCCGGAGGGTGGTGGCCGGGCGTTGCATCAGGGCCTGGGTGAGGGTTTCGCCTGCGCTGTAGGTCTCGCCGCCGGTCAGTACGGCCACCGGGCCGGTGAACCGGAACCGGCCGGGCGCGGGCCGTACGGCCACCCGCTGCGGGCGGGTGAAGTGCGCCGCGTCGGTGGGCGAGTTGCGGGCCCGCTTGATGTACGCGAGGTGGGGACGGTCGGTGAGCCGCTCGGCGACCTGCAACGCGAGCGCGTCGGAGCCGCCCCCGTTGATCCGCAGATCCAGGACGAGCCGCCGCAGCCCCGGCCGGACGGTCTCGGTCAGCGCGCGGTCCAGCGCGGCGCTGTTACGCGCGTACGCCGGGCTGTCCTCGTCGTACCCGCCGAAGCCGGAGATCCGCAGATAGCCGGTGCCGTCGGGCAACTCGGCGTACCCGATACGCCCGTTGGCGAACTGCCGGAGCGGCGCCCCGCCGAGGTCGTGCCGCTCCACATAGCGACGGACCTGCTGGTCGAGCGCGGGGGAGGGGATCGCGGTGCCGGGGCGGCTCTGCGCGAAGAACCCGGCGTCGCCCGCGTCGAGGGACACATGCGCGTCGTGCAGCGGGAGCACCATCTCCCGCAGGACGGCGAAGAGTTCGGCGGGCGCCATCCCGTCGTGCACCCTGGGCCGGTAGCGGGACCTGACCGCCTGCCAGTCGATCCGCTTGGCGGCGAAGAAGGGATAGTTCTCCCGGAAGGTCTGCCAGAAGACGTCGAAGGTCGCCACCGCCCCCTTCGGCGCGGCCCTCACGCACCGGCCCGGCAGAGCCGGTACGCGCCGCAGCCGACGGTCACCGACCGATCCGTCGAGGTGCAGGGTGGCGCGGGCACCACCGACACCGGACCGGAACCGGTAGATGGTCGTGTCGTCGCCGGTGTAGATCGCTGAGCTGGGGCCGGGGCCGGGGCCGAAGCCGGGGCCGGTGGCGTTGCCGTTACCGGGGCCGGTGTTGTGGCTGTTCCCACCGCCGGTGCCGGGGCCGGTGTTGCCGCCGTTCCCACTGCTGTTGCCGTCCGTGCGGCGGGCGGTGGCGCCGGGCAGACAGCTCGTGGTGGTCGTCAGGTACTCCTGCAACCGCCCGCCGTGCAGGGCGAACACGGTCCCGTACCCGTCACTGCGCCACACCCCGTCCAGCCGGTCGGCCCCGCTCAGCCGGTCGCTCCCGTCCGGCCGGTCGGCCCCGTACGACGCGGCGGCAACGGGTCCCCCGGCCATGACGGCCCCGGCCGCCACGGCGAGCAGCACGGCGACCGCCGTTCCCCGGCGCTCCCGCCCGCCGTGACGCCCGGCCCGTGCCCTGTTCGCTACCCCGCCCCTGCCGCGCATGTCGCCTCTCCCCGTCGACTGTCCCCGCTCCTGTCACTCCAGGATCTTCGGGGAAGGCCCGCCCCGGAATCCGGCTGCCGGGCCCAAGCGGACGGGGGGAAACCCCACCTCGGGGGCGGGAGGCCATGGGGAGTGGGGCGGTCGGGGGCGCTCGACGGTGGGGCCGGGGGCTCAGCCGTCGGCCGGGGCCACCCCCACCGGGCAGGAGACCCCCGTGCCGCCGATCCCGCAGTATCCCGCCGGGTTCTTGTCGAGGTACTGCTGGTGGTAGCCCTCGGCCGGGTAGAAGGGGCGGTCGGTGGCGGGCAGGATCTCGGTGGTGATGTCGGGGTAGCCGCGGGTGCGCAGGGTTTCGGCGTAGGCGTCGCGGGAGGCTTCGGCGGCCTGCTGCTGGGCGGGGGAGTGGGTGTAGACGGCGGAGCGGTACTGGGTGCCGACGTCGTTGCCCTGGCGGAAGCCCTGGGTCGGGTTGTGCGACTCCCAGAAGAGCTTCAGGAGTGCGGTGTACGGGACGACGGCGGGGTCGTAGACGACGCGGACGGCCTCGGTGTGACCGGTGTGGCCGCTGCAGACCTCGTCGTAGGTCGGGTGCGGGGTGTGGCCGCCCTGGTAGCCGACGAGGGTGGTGTGGACGCCCTCGGTCTGCCAGAACTTCCGCTCGGCGCCCCAGAAGCAGCCGAGGCCGAAGTCGGCGATCTCGGTGCCCTCCGGGTACGGGCCGAGCAGGGACGTGCCGAGGACGGTGTGCCGGTCGGGGACGGCGAACTCCCGCTCCGGGCGGCCCTTGAGGGCTTCCTCGGGGGTCGGGAGGTGGTTCTTGAAGCGGGAGAACAGCATCGCGATCAGGCTCCGGGGACGACGGCGGGTGGTGGCAGGCGGCCGCCTGCCGTGAGGACCGTGGCCTCAGCTGCAACACCGGGCGCGACGGTGGCATTCCGGGCCGGTGGGGTCATTTGCGGGTGGGGGCGCCCGGCGCGAGCCCGCCCCACGGGTCCCGGGAGACCGGCCGCGCGCCAAAGGGACCCCCTCACTCCGGCCGCACACCCCCCGTAGCCGTTCCCCCGCTGCGCTCCCAGCCCGCGACGGCCAGGGCGCGGTAGGCCGCGTACTCGGCCGCGGGGCTGTGGCCGTAGGACCACGGGACGGCGCCGACGTGGCCGTCGACCTCGCGGAGCTGGTCCAGGGCCTCGCCGTAGCGTTCGGCGCGGACCAGGAACCAGATCAGCAGATGGCGGACGTGCGGGGCCATCGGGTGGTCCGCGGGGGCCTCGCGGAGGGCGTAGTGGGCGCCCTCGACGGCGCGCTCGATCACGGCGCTCTGGTAGAGCCCGCGGACCATGTTGGCCTCGGGGAGGTGCTCGTAGACGGCGAAGAGGGGCAGCGCCGGGAGGAGGCTGCCCTTGGGTGCGCCGGAGGCGGCGCGCTCGGCGAACGCCTCCGCCTCCTCCCGGGAGCCGTGCCACTTCTGCGACCAGTAGGGGAGCGCCGCGAGGTGCGCGCCCATGTGGTGCGGGGCGCGGCGGGCGACCTTCTCCCACAGCTCGGCGTAGTCGGCGGGGCGGTCGTGCAGCCCGCGGGCGACGGCCAGCTCGATGACGTACGGGATCGGGCTGCCCGGGGCCAGCAGGGCGGCCTCGCCGCAGACCGTCCGGGCCTCCTCCAGGATCATCCGGAAGTCCTCCGAACCCGGGTCCCGCAGCGCCTGGAGGACGAGGAACTGGGCGTGCGTCTGCGCGCCCCCGGCGTCCTTCGGGGCCTCCAGCCGCCAGCGCCGCAGCCACACCCCGCCGTTGCGCGGCGCCCCGGGCGCGGCAGCCGGGTCGTCCTGCTCCCGGGCCAGCTCGAAGGCGGCCGCCCCGGCGAGCGTCTGGACCCGCTGCCAGCGCCGCTCGTCGTCCTCCGGGGTGGCCTTGAGCAGCGCCGCCGCCGGGCGCCAGTCGGGGCTGCGGCGGATCTCGGCGAGGACGTGCTCCAGCTCCTCGTCGGGGCCCGGCAGCCGGACGTCGAGCGAGTCGAGCGGGACGAAGCCGTAGCCCGACACCGGGTCGGAGACGTGCGGCGGGCCCTGCTGCCGGAACTGCCCGGCCGCCCGGCGGCGGCGCAGCCAGGGCAGGAGGACGAGACCGCCGAACGCGGTGGCGGCGAGGAGTACGAGCAGAGCGTCCATGAGGTGTGTCCCGGTCGGAGGCAGGGCGGGCGGGGCGGTGGACGGGCGGGGTGCGCACGTCCTGCTCTTTCCACTCCCCAGCGAACCAGAAAGTTCCGCAGAACGTCCCGCCCGAGGGCGACTACCCTCGCTTTCCATGAGCGAACAGCGCGCCCAGCGCCACCAGCACTTCGAAACCCTCGCCATCCACGCAGGTCAGGAGCCCGACGAGGCGACCGGCGCGGTGGTGCCGCCCATCTACCAGGTGTCCACCTACAAGCAGGACGGCGTCGGCGGTCTGCGCGGCGGCTACGAGTACAGCCGCAGCGCCAACCCGACCCGCACCGCCCTGGAGGAGAACCTCGCCGCCCTCGACGGCGGTCGCCGCGGCCTGGCCTTCGCCTCGGGCCTCGCCGCCGAGGACTGCCTGCTGCGGACGCTGCTGACCCCCGGCGACCACGTCGTCATCCCCGACGACGCCTACGGCGGCACCTTCCGGCTGTTCGCCAAGGTCGCGGAGGGCTGGGGCGTGCAATGGTCGGTCGCCGACACCTCCGACCCGGAGTCGGTCCGAGCCGCGCTGCGCCCCCGTACGAAGGCGATCTGGGTGGAGACGCCCAGCAACCCGCTGCTCGGCATCACCGACATCGCGGCGCTCGCCGCCGTCGCCCGCGAGGCCGGTGCCCGGCTCGTCGTCGACAACACCTTCGCCAGCCCGTACCTCCAGCAGCCGCTGGCGCTCGGCGCGGATGTCGTCGTCTACTCCACGACCAAGTACATGGGCGGCCACTCCGACGTGGTCGGCGGCGCCCTCGTGGTGGCGGACGACGCCCTCGGTGAGGAGCTGGCCTACCACCAGAACGCGATGGGCGCGGTCGCCGGGCCGTTCGACGCGTGGCTGGTGATGCGCGGCATCAAGACCCTCGCCATCCGGATGGACCGGCACAGCGCCAACGCCGCCCGGGTCGCGGAGCTGCTCTCCGCGCACCCCAAGGTGACGCAGGTCTACTACCCGGGGCTGCCGCAGCACCCGGGGCACGAGATCGCTGCCAAGCAGATGCGTTCCTTCGGCGGCATGGTGTCGTTCCGCGTCGCCGGGGGCGAGCAGGCGGCCGTGGACGTCTGCGACCGCGCGAAGCTGTTCATCCTCGGGGAGTCGCTGGGCGGCGTCGAGTCGCTCATCGAGCATCCGGGCCGGATGACGCACGCCTCGACGGCCGGTTCCGCGCTGGAGGTCCCCGCCGACCTGGTCCGTCTCTCCGTCGGCATCGAGTCGATCGACGACCTGCTCGCTGACCTCACCCAGGCACTGGGCTGAGCGTCCGGTGCCCGTACGGCGACCCGTAGGGGACAGCCGTACGGGCACCGCACCCGGGGCGCGCCGTTCTCCCGGCGCGCCCCGGGACCGCCCCTGGGGGCGCGGGCTCAGGAAGCCGCGCCGGCCGGGGGCATCGTCGCGGTGATGGCGGCGAGGGAGACGTTGAAACGGGTCAACAGCGTGCAGAAGACGGCGCGTTCCTCCTCCGTCCACTCGTCGGTGACCAGCTCCATCAGGGCGCGGCGCGAGGCGCGGACCTCGCCGAGGCGGGTGCGGCCACGCTCGGAGAGCTGGAGGACGACCGCCCGGCCGTCCTCGGGGTGCGTGGCGCGGTTGACCAGCCCGGACTCGACCAGCGGCGCGACCTGCCGGGTGACGGTCGAGGAGTCGATGCCCATCCCGGCGGCGAGCGCCTTGACGCCCATCGGACCTTCCTGGTCCAGGCGGTTGAGCAGCAGATACGCGGCGCGGTCCATGGAGTTGCGCGCCTGGCCGACCCCGCCGAGGCGGCTCTGTTCGGCACGCCGGGCGAACACGGCCACTTGGTGCTGGAGGGCGTCCAGAACGGCGGGATCGGTGGGGGTCGTCATGTCCGAAGAGGTGGGCATGGCCGGGAGCTCGCTTCATGGGGGGCTGAGGGACCGGTGGACAAGGTTACGCGGAAGTGGCCGGAGACCGACCGCCGAAAGCCGCGGCAACCCGGGCCGGACCTGACCCGTAAGGGCGTGCGGTCACTCACCGGGCGCCCCTGACGTACACCCTGACGCCGCCCCCGAAGTCCGCCCGGCGGCAGGCCCCGACAGGCCCGGACGTGCGGCCGGGCGCGGGCCCGCGGGTGCTCCGGCGGACGGCTCCGGACGCGGCCCGGCGGCCCGCCGCGGGCCGGGCGGGGGCGGCGCCGTTCCGCCGCCCTGTCCGCACCTTGGCCGGAAAAGGCCCGGTGGCCGCCGGACTGCCAGACTGACGTCATGCCCGACCACACGCCGTCCCCGCACCCCGCGTCCCCCCTGGACGACGCGGTGGCGCTCACCGTCGAGGACATCCGCGAGGCCCACAAGCTGCTCTCCGGCGTCGCCCGCTCCACCGCCCTGGAGAGCAGCCGCTACCTCTCCCGGCTCATCGGCTCCCCGGTCCACCTCAAGTGCGAGAACCTCCAGCGCACCGGATCCTTCAAGATCCGTGGCGCATATGTGCGCATCGCCCGGCTGACCCCCGCCGAGCGGGCGGCCGGAGTGGTGGCGGCGAGCGCCGGGAACCACGCCCAGGGCGTGGCGCTGGCCGCCTCGCTGCTCGGGGTGGGGTCGACGGTCTTCATGCCGGTCGGCGCCCCGCTGCCGAAGGTCGCCGCGACCCGCGACTACGGCGCCGAGGTGCGGCTGCACGGCCAGGTGGTCGACGAGACGCTGGCCGCCGCCCAGGAGTACGCGCACCGCACCGGCGCGGTCTTCCTCCACCCCTTCGACCACCTCGACGTCATCGCAGGTCAGGGCAGTGTCGGCCTGGAGATCCTGGAGCAGTGCCCGGAGGTGCGCACCGTCGTGGTCGGCGTCGGCGGCGGCGGGCTGGCCGCCGGGGTGGCCGTCGCGGTCAAGGCGCTGCGCCCGGACGTCCGGGTCGTCGGCGTCCAGGCGGCGGGCGCGGCGTGCTATCCGCCGTCGCTGGCCGCCGGGCACCCGGTGGCGGTCGAGGGGCTGTCGACGATGGCCGACGGCATCAAGGTCGGGCGGCCCGGCGACGTCCCGTTCCGGATCGTGAAGGCGCTGGTGGACGAGGTCCGTACGGTCTCCGAGGACGCGCTGGCCGGGGCGCAGCTGCTCTGTCTGGAGCGGGCGAAGCTGGTGGTGGAGCCCGCCGGGGCGAGCCCGGTGGCGGCGCTGCTGAGCGACCCGGGGGCGTTCGGGGGCCCGGTCGTCGCGGTGCTGTCGGGCGGCAACGTCGATCCGCTGCTGATGCAGCGGATCCTGCGGCACGGCATGGCCGCCGCCGGTCGCTATCTCTCGCTGCGGCTGCGGCTGACCGACCGCCCCGGGGCGCTCGCGACGCTGCTCGGCGTCCTGTCGGCGGCCGACGCCAACGTCCTCGACGTCGGCCACGTCCGCACCGGCCCGCGGCTGGGCCTGACCGAGGTCGAGGTGGAACTCCAGCTGGAGACCTCCGGCCCCGAGCACTGCGCCGAGGTCACGACGGCGCTGCGGGACGCGGGCTACACGGTGTCGGAAGCGGAGTGAGAGGGGCCGGGGCCCGGGGCGTCTTAGCGGCTCCCGACCGGCCCCGGACACGGGGAAGCGGCCCGGAGCATCGCGCTCCGGGCCGCTTCCCCGCGTCGTGTATCAGCCGGAATACGGCGTGATCAGCCCGAGTACGGCTTGGCGTCGAGGATCTTCACGCTGGCCTTCTTGCCGTTGGGGAGCTCGTACTCCGCGTCGGCGCCGACCTTCTTGCCGTTCACGCCCTCGCCCAGCGGGGACTGCGGGGAGTACGTCTCGATGTCCGCGCTGGCGTACTCGCGCGAGGCGAGCAGGAACTCCAGGGTGTCGTCCGGGTCTCCGTCGAACGCGATGGTGACGACCATGCCGGGAGCGACGACACCGGTGGCGGCGGGGGCCTCGCCGACCTTCGCGGTCTGCAGCAGCTGGGTGAGCTGGCGCACGCGAAGCTCCTGCTTGCCCTGCTCCTCCTTGGCCGCGTGGTACCCGGCGTTCTCCTTCAGGTCACCTTCCTCGCGGGCCGCCGCGATCTTCTCGGTGATCTCGGCGCGTGCGGGACCAGACAGGTACTCCAGCTCGGCCTTGAGCTGGTCGTACGCCTCCTGGGTCAGCCAGGTGACGCTTTCGCTGGTCTGGGTCACAGGTGCTCCTCGTCGGTACTGGGGATAAATCAAACGCCCTACCAGGGAAGGATTGCGCCTTCACGGGTGGGCGAAACCACGAGCCTAACAATTCCGGCACAAAACGGGGAAGAGGAAATTGCCAGGGAACCTCCCTGAGCGGGAAACCCCCAGGTCACGGGCGGTGCCCAGGCGCCGGGCCGGTGATCACCCGGGCATGCCGGGGGCCCGGGGTCCCGCGCTCAGTGACCGCCGGAGGGGGCGGACGTGCAGCCGACCAGCTCCGCCGCCGTCGCCTTGCCCGTCGTCCGCAGGGTCACCTCGGTGTCGATCTGCTCCCCGCGCCCGCCGACGGTGACGTCCTTCCGTCCCACCTCGGCCTTGTCCTTGGAGAGCAACCGCAGCGTGCACACGCCCGTGGCGTCCCGGTCCTTGACGACCTCCAGATGCACCTTCACCGTGCCGTCCGGCACGCCTTCCCAGGTGATCACCCGGCCGCTGACCTTCTCACCGCCGATGTACGAGACCCCGCTCCAGACGACCACGCCGAGCAGCACCGCCCCCAGCACCCCGCCGAGGATCTTCAGCCCCCGGTCGTTCCGGCCGTTGGAGGACCTGCCGTAGCGGCCCTCGGGAAGCCCGTCGCGTACCGCGGTCATGCTCTGTCCTCCTGCTACCGGGGCCGGGAAACGTCCGGCCTCGTGGGTTCCCCGAACGGGGAATACACGGCCCCCTCGCTTCGGTCACTATAGGAGGCATCTTCTCCCAGCCTTTACTGAGGATCGAGTCTTGACTGAGCAGCTGCGATTGATGGCGGTCCACGCCCACCCCGACGACGAGTCGAGCAAGGGTGCGGCCACCATGGCCAAGTACGTGTCCGAGGGGGTGGACGTGCTGGTCGCCACCTGCACGGGCGGGGAGCGGGGCTCCATCCTCAACCCCAAGCTCCAGGGCGACCCGTACATCGAGGAGCACATCCACGAGGTCCGTAAGAAGGAGATGGACGAGGCCCGGGAGATCCTGGGCGTCAAGCAGGAGTGGCTCGGCTTCGTCGACTCCGGGCTCCCCGAGGGGGACCCGCTGCCGCCGCTGCCGGACGGCTGCTTCGCCCTTCAGGACGTCGAGGCGGCGGCCGAGCCGCTGGTGAAGCTGATCCGCTCGTTCAAGCCGCAGGTGATCACGACCTACGACGAGAACGGCGGTTACCCGCACCCCGACCACATCATGACCCACAAGATCACGATGGTGGCCTTCGAGGCGGCCGGGGACCCGGAGAAGTACCCCAACGCCGGTGAGCCCTGGCAGCCGCAGAAGCTCTACTACAACCAGGGCTTCAACCGCCCCCGCACCGTCGCCCTCCACGAGGCGCTGCTCGCCCGCGGTCTGGAGTCCCCGTACGGCGAGTGGCTGGAGCGCTGGAAGCAGTTCGAACAGCGCGAACGCACCCTGACCACGTATGTTCCCTGCGCCGACTTCTTCGAGGTGCGGGACAAGGCGCTGATCGCGCACGCCACGCAGATCGACCCCGACGGCGGCTGGTTCCGCGTCCCGATGGACATCCAGCAGGAGGTCTGGCCGACGGAGGAGTACGAGCTGGCGAAGTCGCTCGTGGACACTTCCCTCCCCGAGGACGACCTCTTCGCGGGCATCCGCAACAATTGACCTCATGATGAGCGCGACCAGCACCCTCGCCCTGACGCACTTCGTCGCCCTTGCCGACTCGTTCGACAAGGACAAGGTGACCCCCGGCATCCTCGGCTTCATCGTCTTCGCGGTCATCGGCGGCGCCGTATGGCTGCTGATGAAGTCCATGAACCGCCACATGGGCAAGGTGGACTTCGAGGAGAAGGAAGCGGCGACCGCTTCCGCCACCGGCTCCACCGCCTCCGCCCCCAAGGGAGAGGCGGAAGCCGGCTGATCCCTTGACCGGCTGATCCCTCGGCCGGGACCCGGGCGGGGGTGCCCGGGGCCCGGCCGAGGGCGGCCGTTCCGGTGGGCGGTTGCGCTCGGTAGCCGGGCGGCCCGGAGCGGGTGACCCTCCGGCGCCCGGGGGCGTACGCGCACCCGCCGCCGGGGCCGCGTCCCCGGCGGCGGACCCGTCGGCCCGGCCCCCGCGCGTTCCCCGCGCGCCGCCACGCCGCCCCGCGCCCCACCGCCCCCGCTCCCCGTACGCGAGGATGGCCCCATGGCCAACCGACTCGCGCACGCCACCTCGCCGTATCTGCTCCAACACGCCGACAACCCCGTCGACTGGTGGCCCTGGGAGGCCGCGGCGTTCGAGGAGGCGCGGCGGCGGGATGTGCCGGTGTTTTGAGCGCGCGGTACTGCGCTATTCATCGGTGCAGCAGTGAAGACAACCCGGTAGCCCTGGCAACAAGGGTGATAGAACCGCGTGCTGCCAGAAGTCTGAAACTGGGTCATGCCTGACTGTCATGCCGCCGACATGGCGTTTTGCTGGGGTCGTGCGTCACGGGCCCCGACAGGTGGGAACGACGTGGCAGTGGCCCCAGGCTACGAGCTTGTCTCACGTCCAGGTCCGAGCGTGGAGCCTGGCAGCAGCCAGTCCCTGTCTGAGAGCGAACTAACGTAGCCTCTGATTCGGAGCCTTCATCCCGACGGAATCAACCCTACGGAGCATGGAATGTCTGGCACTGAACCCAGTCTTGATACTCAGCCCAGCGCCGACACGTACGAGTTGGGGACACTGGTACCTCTCGCGTGGGAGGGAAAGGTCCGGGTGCCACATTTCCAGCGGGGCTTCCGCTGGAAGTCTAAGGACGTACTCCGACTCTTTGACAGTATTGTACGAGGCTACCCGATCGGTAACTTGCTCCTCTGGGTCCGAAGGTCCCCTGCCGACACCATTAAATTGGGTAATCTTGAGATCGATGCGCCGGCCACCGATGAAGCATTTTGGGTTGTCGACGGGCAGCAGCGACTTACGAGCTTGGCAAATGCTCTCAGCGTTGAGGGAAATAAGCATGCGCCGTTCAATGTTGTCTACGATCTCAAAGATGAAAAATTCATTGAGGCGCCGAGGAATGGTCTTGAAGCGCATCAGATTGACGTGCCAACGCTATTCAACGGCCGCCGCCTCCTGAGTTGGTTTAGAACTCAAGGGCCCAACGCTGAAGATTACTACGATAAAGCCGAAGTCGTGTCGACGAAGCTACGCCAGTACAAAGTTCCCGCGTACCTGGTGCGTCAGGATGACCTGAAAATCCTGACTGATATTTTTGATCGCATGAACAGTCACGGTCGCAAGCTAAACCGTGCAGAGATCTTCAGCGCCCTTAACTCTGGGATCGAAGAAGGATTCCAGGACCGATTGAACTTCTCCACGATTGCGGACAATGTGGCTTCGGAGACGCTCTTCGGTACTATCGATGTGAATACGGTACTGGCTGCTTTCCTTGCTCGTCGAGGGCCTGACCCCACACGCGAGATTCGTGGCGAGATGAGTCGACAGGCAGAGTTCGATGAGGATGAGCAAACCGCATACAGTCAAGTGCAAGATGCTTTGGTGCGAGCTGTTACATTCCTAATCGAAGAAGCGGGTGTTCCGCACATTGTGATGCTCCCATATCGGGCGCAGCTGGTGGTTCTGGCGCGCTTCTTTGCGCACTTCCCGAGTCCCGGAAATAACTCACTGCGGCTGCTGCGGCGACTTTTCTGGCGACTATCTGTGGATGGTCCGACGATTTTCCGAGGAAGCTTTACGACTTTCAGTCGGACTCTGTGCAGTCGCATCAAACCTGGCGACGAGGATGGATCGCTGCAGGCATTGCTTAATACCACCAAGGGTGCGGTGCGTTCCAGGCCTAGCCTTCAACAGTTCCGTACCAATGATGCAAGTACGCGAATTACACTCTGCTCTTGGTGGGCGCTGCGTCCCCGTTCTCTGGAGACGGGCGACCCAGCGGATCTTCAAAGCCTTTCGAGTCTGCTGGGAGATGAGCAAACGGCGGCACTCGCCACTCCGTACGTGTATCCCCGCCTCCAGGGAAAAAAGGAACGAGAGATGCGTCTTGCCGCCGCGAACCGCCTTTTCATTCCCTTCGATGAGATGCGTCCGACTGAAATGTCACGATTCCTCTCTATGCCTCGCATCGATATTAGTGCCCCCCTTCAAGAGATGATTCTGCGGTCTCACTTGATCGGCGAGCAAGCAGTCGAAGCCCTGGCTCGGGATGATCGATCCGAGTTTCTTAGGGTTCGTCAGGAATCCATCCAGTCCCACCTGGAATCGTTCCTCGGCAGGATGGCCGAGTGGGATTACGAGGATACGCCCACACTAGACCAAATGGATCTCGATGATGACGAGGAGGAGTTGACAGAGCAAGACTTCGACCTCTCCGATGATAGGTTGCGCTAGTCGCATCTGATGCCTCCGAAAGAAAAATATGTCCAGTTCTCCGGAGATTTTTCACGCCGTCTTTCTTCATGAGACTCGCGTGGGCACCCTCTGCCAGCGCGGCGATCACACTCGCTTCGTCTTTAACCAGGACTACCTTGACTCTCCGCATCGCCCTGTGCTGGGTCTCCGCTTTGAGGAGAATCTGACGGCCTCGTATTCAGCAGCTCTCCGCCTCCCCTGCTGGTTCTCTAACCTGCTTCCCGAAGGCCCGCTTCGGGAATGGATCGCTGAAGACCGAGGCGTCTCATTGGACCGTGAGATGGAGCTGTTGGCCCAAGTGGGTCACGACCTTCCTGGAGCTGTGCAGGTGTTGCCCGCACGGGGGCCGGATGACGGATGGTCATGGGAAGAAGCAGACGCCGCGAGAATGTCCCGGGCGACTTCGGGAAATCAGGAGTACTCCTCGCCGTGGCGGTTCTCACTTGCTGGCGTCGCCCTTAAATTCTCCATGCTGGCACGCGGTGATCGCCTAACTGTTCCATCGGGCGGCGAACTTGGCGATTGGCTGGTTAAATTCCCGGATTACCGCCACCCGCAGGTTCCGCGTAACGAGCACGCCATGATGTCGCTGGCAGCCTGCGTCGGCATTAATGTGCCTGAAGTGCGTCTAGTGCACCGAGATGAACTGCGCGATGTCCCTGACCGCATGTGGCCGAATGAAGAGGAGTGGGCATATGCGGTGCGTCGCTTTGACCGCGCTTCAAGCCCAGGAAGTCCCCGAACCCATATTGAAGACTTCGCTCAGATCAAAGACGTCTACTCTGCTGAAAAGTACAATTCTTCTTTCGAAACGGTTGCATCTTACGCGTATCGTGGAAGAGATCTAGAAAGTCTGCGTGAGGCGGCCCGACGGATTTCCTTTGCCGTGGCCATCGGAAACGGTGACGCTCACCTGAAGAACTGGTCGCTGATCTACCATGGGCGCATTTCGCCCAGCCTCTCACCCGCGTATGACATAGTATCTACGATTCCTTACGCGCCATTTGGTGAAGAGGAGGACCTAGGGCTCAAGCTGGGCGGCAGTAAGCGATTTGAAGTCGTCACAGCAGCGTCCTTCTCCCGCCTTGAAAGTCGACTGGATAACCGCTTCGGAAGTACGGGAGCTCAGCTTGGTGATGTGGCGGCAAACACTGCTGCACGGGTTGCTGAAGCGTGGCCTGAATTCGAACCCCTCCTCGTTGATTCTCCGAAAATGCAGCGTTCCATCACGAATTGGATCGCAGCCACCGTGCCCCGCCTGAGCTGAGGAGATCATTGTGAGAGGCTGGATCACATGAACCGGCTGGCTGGTGTGACCTCGCCGTATCTGCTCCAACACGCCGACAACCCCGTCGACTGGTGGCCCTGGGAGGCCGCGGCGTTCGAGGAGGCGCGGCGGCGGGATGTGCCCGTCTTCCTGAGCGTCGGGTACAGCGCCTGTCACTGGTGTCATGTCCTCGCTCACGAGAGCTTCGAGGACGAGGCGACGGCGGCGTTCATGAACGAGCACTTCGTCTCGGTGAAGGTGGACCGGGAGGAGCGGCCCGACGTCGACGCCGTCTACATGGAGGCGGTGCAGGCGGCCACGGGGCAGGGCGGGTGGCCGATGTCGGTGTTCATGACGCCGGACGGGGAGCCGTTCTACTTCGGGACGTACTTCCCGCCGGAGCCGCGGCACGGGATGCCGTCGTTCCGGCAGGTGCTGGAGGGCGTGCGGAGCGCCTGGGCGGAGCGGCGCGGGGAGGTCGGGGAGGTCGCCGGGCGGATCGCCACGGATCTGGCCGGGCGCTCCCTGGCCGGGTCGCTGTCGGCCGACGGGCCTCCCGGGCCGGAGGACCTGGCCGCCGCCCTGATGGCGCTGACCAGGGACTTCGACGCGGTGCACGGCGGTTTCGGCGGGGCCCCGAAGTTCCCGCCGGCCATGGCGTTGGAGTTCCTGCTGCGCCACCACGCGCGCACGGACTCCGAGGGCGCCGTGGAGATGGTCGAGGCGACGTGCGAGGCGATGGCGCGCGGCGGGATCCACGATCAGCTCGGCGGCGGCTTCGCGCGCTACGCCGTCGACGCGACATGGACGGTGCCGCACTTCGAGAAGATGCTCTACGACAACGCGCTGCTCTGCCGCGTCTACGCGCACCTGTGGCGGGCCACCGGCTCCGCCCCGGCCCGCCGGGTCGCGCTCGCCACCGCCGACTTCATGGTGCGGGAACTCCGTACCGTCCAGGGCGGGTTCGCCTCCGCGCTGGACGCGGACAGCGACGACGGGTCGGGCAGCGGGCGCCACGCCGAGGGCGCGTATTACGTCTGGACCCCCGAGCAGCTGCGGGAGGTGCTCGGGGAGGCGGACGGGGAGTTCGCCGCCGGGTACTTCGGGGTGACCGAGGAGGGCACCTTCGAGGAGGGCGCCTCGGTGCTGCAACTCCCGGACGGGGTCGGCCCGGTGGACGCCGAGCGGGTCCGGTCGGTGCGCGAGCGGCTGCTGGCGGCGCGGGAGACACGGCTGCGCCCGGGGCGGGACGACAAGATCGTCGCGTCCTGGAACGGGCTGGCGATCGCCGCGCTCGCCGAGACCGGCGCGTACTTCGACCGGCCGGACCTCGTCCGGGCGGCCACGGACGCCGCCGATCTGCTGGTCCGCGTCCACATGGACTGGCAGGCGCGGCTGCACCGCACCTCCCGGGACGGCGTCGCCGGTGACAACGGCGGTGTGCTGGAGGACTACGGGAACGTCGCGGAGGGCTTCCTCACCCTCGCCTCCGTCACCGGCGAGGGCGTCTGGGTGGACTTCGCGGGCTTCCTCCTCGACACGGTGCTGGTGCAGTTCCGGGCCGAGGACGGTTCGCTCTACGACACCGCGGCGGACGCCGAGGCGCTGATCCGCCGCCCGCAGGACCCGACGGACAACGCCACCCCGTCCGGCTGGACCGCCGCCGCCGGGGCGCTGCTCTCCTACGGGGCGCTCACCGGCAGCGCCCCGCACCGGGAGGCGGCCGAGCAGGCGCTCGCCGTGGTGACGGCGCTGGCCGGGCGGGTGCCGCGGTTCATCGGCTGGGGGCTGGCGGTCGCCGAGGCGGCGCTGGACGGCCCCCGGGAGATCGCCGTCGTCGGCCCGCCGGAGGACGCCGCCACCCGGGCGCTGCACCGCACCGCGCTGCTCGGCAACACCCCCGGCGCGGTCGTCGCGCTCGGCGCGCCGGACACGGACGACGCGGGCGCGGTGGCGCTGCTGCGGGACCGGCCGCTGGTCGACGGCGCCCCCGCCGCGTACGTCTGCCGTCACTTCGCCTGCGAGCGGCCGGTCACCGACCCGGACGAACTGGGCGGTCGGCTCCGCGGGACGGTGCGCTGAGGAGGGGCGGGCGGGCGGCGCCCCTCCTACGGGCGCGCCCCCTAGGTCCGAAGCGCTCCGTCGAAAGACGGAGTTGACGCCGGGTGGGAATCGGGCGTGAGATCGAGCCATGACGCAGCGCACCGCACGTGAAGTCCATCTGACGGCCCGTCCCGAGGGGCCGGTCACCGACGCGCTCTTCGAGATCGTGGAGGTGCCGGTCCCCGAGCCCGCGCCCGGGCAGGTCCTGGTGCGCAACACCCTGATGAGCGTCGCCGCCGTGATGCGCACCCTCATGGACGAGTCCAGCGTGGTGCCGCTCACGCCGTTCGCGCTGGGTGAGCCGCTGAGCGGACCGGCCGTCGGCGAGGTCGTCGCCGCGCCCGGCGGCGAGGTGGCCGTCGGCGCGCTGGTGCAGCACCGCCTGGGCTGGCGCGAGTACGCGCTGGTGGACGCCGCGGCCGTGCAGCGGCTCGACCCGGCGGAGCTGCCCGACCCGGCCGCCCATCTCTCCCAGGGCCCCACCGCGTGGATGGGCGTCGTCCGGGGCGCCGAGGTGCGGCCCGGGGACACCGTGTTCATCAGCGGCGCGGCCGGTGGCGTCGGCTCGCTGGCCGGGCAGATCGCCCGGGCGCAGGGCGCCGCCCGGGTCATCGGCAGCACCGGTTCGCAGGCCAAGGCCGACCAGTTGGTCGAGCACCTCGGCTACGACGCCGTGGTGCTCCGGGGCGCCGGTCCGTTCGAGGAGGAGCTGCGCCGGGTCGCCCCGGAGGGCGTCGACGCGGTCTTCGACAACGTCGGCGGGGAGCAGCTGCGCGCCGCGTTCGCGGTGGCCAACCGCGGGGCCCGGATCGCGGTCGTCGGCTCGCTCGCCGCGCAGATGGACGGGCGCGGCTCGGCCCCGCTGGAGATCGACACGCTCTCGCTGCTCGGCCGGGGCATCACGCTGCGCGGTGTCGCCCTCCACGACCACCTGGACCTGATCCCGGAGTGGAACGCCCGCTTCGGCAAGGGCCTTCGGGACGGCACGTTCACCTTCCCGCACAGCCGTCTGCACGGCATCGAGCAGGCGCCGACCGCGCTGCGGGAGCTGACCGAGGGACGTCATATGGGCGCGGTGATCGTGGAGTTGTGAGCCGGGCGGGGCGGCGGCGCCCGGCTCTTCCGGCATCCGCCCCCGCCCCGCACCCTGCGGCGGTAGCCTGCCGCCGTGGACAGCCTTCTCCGGTACCGCTCACTCGTCCGGGAGGCCGCGGCGCTGCGGTCCGGTGCGGACGACCCCGTGGCGGCGGCGCGCCGCACCTGCGACCGTATCGACGCCGTCGACCCGCACCTCCTCGCCTTCGTACCCGAACCGGACCGGCGGGAGCGGCTGCTGGCCGCGGCCGAACGCGCCGTCGCCACCTGGGGCGGCGCGACGGCGGGCGCCCCCGACCGCCCCGCCACACCGCCGCTGTACGGCGTGCCGGTCGGGGTGAAGGACATCATCCGGGTCGATGGACTGCCCACCCGCGCGGGCTCCCTGCTGCCGCCCGGTGTGCTCGCCGGTCCGCAGGCGACCGTCGTGGACCGGCTGGTCGCGGCGGGCGCGCTGATCGCGGGCAAGACGGTGACCGCGGAGTTCGCGGTGACCGCGCCGGGCCCGACCCGTAATCCGCACCATGTCGGCCACACGCCCGGCGGGTCGAGCAGCGGTTCGGCGGCTGCCGTCGCGGCGGGCCTGGTGCCGCTGGCCCTCGGCACCCAGACCGTCGGCTCGATGATCCGCCCGGCCGCGTACTGCGGCATCGTCGGCTTCAAACCGAGCTTCGACCGCGTCCCGACCGCCGGGGTGATCCCCAACGCGCGCAGCTTCGACACCGTCGGCTGGTACGCGCAGGACGTCGCGGGCGCCGCGCTGGCCGCCCCGGTGCTGTGCGACGGCTGGCCGGACGGCCCGGACGCGGCGCCCGGACGGCCGGTGCTGGGCGTGCCCGTCGGCCCGTATCTGCGCCGCGCGGACGACGAGGCGCTGGCCGCCCTCCGGGCGCAGCGGGAGGTGCTGCGGCGCGCCGGGTACACCGTCGTCGAGGTGGCGGTGATGGCGGACTTCGAGGAGATCGTCACCCAGCTGTTCACCATGAACCGCTACGAGGTCGCCCGCGCGCACACCGAGTGGTACGCGCGCTTCGGCGACCTCTACCGGGAGCAGACCGCGACCGCCCTGCACGAGGGCCACGCCGTCACGGACACCGCCTACGAGGCGGCGCGCACCCGGCGCGCCGCGTTCCGCGAGGAGCTGGACGCGGCGCGGCGGGCGGCCGGTGCCGATCTCTGGCTCACCCCCGCGGCCACCGGCCCGGCCCCCTTCGGCCTGGGCTCCACCGGTACGTCGGTGATGTGCCTGCCGTGGAGCAACGCCGGTCTGCCGTCGGTGAGTCTGCCCGCCGGGTACGCCGCGAACGGCCTGCCGCTCGGCCTCCAGCTGGTGGGCCCGTACGGCTCCGATCCGGCGGTCCTCGGCTGGGCGGCGGGCATCGAGGAGGCGCTACGGGCGGACGGCGCGGTGGCCGCCGGGGGTACGGGCCGCGCCGAGGGGTGAACGCCGCCGTTCACTCTGGCGTGGGCATGGCACGGCGACCGGCCGTCACTCCTTGGGGTGGGAGTGCGCACGGGCCTCTTGGGACGGTCTTGGGACGGGCGGCCGGGCCCGGAAGGCGGTCACGGTGCCGCATCCGGCCCGCCCGCCTCAGAAGCCCCGGCGGGCCCGCCCCAGAAGCCCCGTCGCCCCCGCCTCACTCCGGGGAGGAGGACAGCGTCAGCCCCCGCAGCAGTACGTCCAGCGCCTGACCGATCGCCGCCGCCAGCTCCGTGCCCCGGCCGCCGGACGGCCCTTCCGCCCAGTGCAGCAGCGCCTCCTGGAGGGCGGCGGGCAGCGCCGCGCCGATCACCCGGATCTCCAGGTCGTCGGCGGGGCGGCCGGTCCGCGCGGTGAGGGCGGCGGTGAGGTCGGCGGCGGCGCGGGCGTGGTGGTCGGCGGTGCGGCGGCGGACCGCCGGGACGTCGCGGATCAGCCGGGCCCGCCGCCGCAGCTCCCGCAGGTCCCGGGCGGACAGCCGTGCGGAGACCGCCAGGGCGGCGGCGCGCAGCGCCTCGGGCAGCGGTTCCCCGTCGGGCCGGGCGGCCAACTCCGCCACCAGCAGCTCCCCGTGGACGTCCCGCAGGACGATGTCCTCCTTGGCCGGGAAGTACCGCGCGACGGTGCTGGGGGAGACATCGGCCGCCTCGGCGATCCGGTCGACGGAGGTCGCGTCGTACCCCCGGGAGTCGAAGAGGCGGAAGGCGGCGTCGCGGATGGCCTGGCGGGTGCGGCGCTTCTTCCGCTCCCGCAGCCCGTCGGCGGGCGCGGCGGGGCGCGGTACGGCGGGCGGCGCCGTACCGGCCGCGCGTGCGGTGGTCACCGGCGTCAGCCGTGCGAGTAGGCGACCAGCGAGATACCGACGTAGTGCACCACGAACGCCGCCAGCGTGAACGAGTGGAAGACCTCGTGGAAGCCGAACCAGCGCGGGGACGGGTTGGGCCGCTTGATCCCGTAGATCACGCCGCCCGCGCTGTAGAGCAGCCCGCCGACGATCACCAGGACGAGGACGGCGATGCCGCCGGTGCGCAGGAAGTCGGGGAGGAAGAAGACGGCGGCCCAGCCCATCGCGATGTAGCAGGGGGTGTAGAGCCAGCGCGGCGCGCCGACCCAGAACACCCGGAAGGCGATCCCGGCGAGCGCCGCCGCCCACACCGCCCAGAGCAGGATCTGCCCGCGGCTGCCCGGGACCAGCAGCATCGTCAGCGGGGTGTACGTACCGGCGATGATCAGAAAGATGTTGGCGTGATCCAGCCGTCGCAGCACCCCGCCGACGCGCGGGCTCCAGTTGCCGCGGTGGTAGAGCGCGCTGACGCCGAACAGCAGGCAGGCGGTGAGCGTGTAGACGGCGCAGGCCACTCGGCCGCGGGTGCTGTCGGCGAGTGCGGTGAGGAAGACGCCGGACAGCAGAACGGCCGGGAACATCCCGGCGTGCAGCCAGCCCCGCAGCCGGGGCTTGGCCGGGACGGTCGCCGCCGGATCGGCCGCGGCGGTGGCCGCTCCGGTCGGGGGGACCGCTTCGGCCGCCGCGGGCGCGGACGGGGGCTGGCTCGCTGCGGCATCGGGCGCGGAAGTCATGCCGGTCATGCTATCTACGGCACCGTAAGTTCCCGGTCCGGTGGCCGCCGCCCGGGCGATGACGGACCCGGATGCGCGGGTTGCCGGACGCGGTCGGGTGAGGGCGCGGCCCGGCGGGAGCCGTCGGCCACCGCTCGGCCCGAAGGCGCTTGGCGAACGCTTGGCACACGCTTGACGAGGGCTTTTCGCCGCGGGTGTACGTACGGGAGCGAGTGGTGACGGTCACCACGGGGCCCCCTGGACAGAAGCCCGCCGGGGTCGGATGATCAAATGAGTGCGGTCGGCACCGGATGAGCGGTCACGAAGCGTCCGGGTCGCAGCCCCCAAGGGGCATCAACCAAAGAAGCGGATCTCCCGCACCGGACCGGCAGCCCCCGGCCCGGCCCGTCGGGGTCCGTCCACACCCTCATCTAGGAGCGATCGTGGCGCGCGACAACGCGGCTCCCACCACCCAGACCCGTCACCAGGAGCTCATCGCCTGGGTCGACGAGATCGCCGCCCTCACCCAGCCCGACCGGGTCGTCTGGTGCGACGGCTCGGAGGCGGAGTACGAGCGGCTGTGCGAGGAGCTCGTCGAAAAGGGCACGTTCACCAAGCTCGACCCGGTCAAGCGCCCCAACTCCTACTACGCCGCGTCGGACCCCCGCGACGTCGCCCGCGTCGAGGACCGCACCTTCATCTGCTCCGCCAAGGAGGAGGACGCCGGCCCGACCAACCACTGGAAGGACCCCGCCGAGATGCGGGAGATCTTCGCCGGTGACCAGGGCATCTTCCGCGGCTCGATGCGCGGCCGGACGATGTACGTCGTCCCGTTCTGCATGGGCCCGCTCGGCTCGCCGCTCTCCGCGATCGGCGTCGAGATCACCGACTCCGCCTACGTCGCCGTCTCGATGCGCACCATGACGCGCATGGGCCAGGCGGTCCTGGACGAACTGGGCGAGGACGGCTTCTTCGTCAAGGCCGTACACACCCTGGGCGCCCCGCTCGCCGAGGGCGAGGCCGACGTGCCGTGGCCCTGCAACACCACCAAATACATCTCGCACTTCCCCGAGGACCGCGAGATCTGGTCGTACGGTTCCGGCTACGGCGGCAACGCGCTGCTCGGCAAGAAGTGCTACGCGCTGCGCATCGCCTCCGTCATGGCGCGCGACGAGGGCTGGCTCGCCGAGCACATGCTGATCCTCAAGCTCACCCCGCCGCAGGGTGAGGCGAAGTACGTCGCCGCCGCGTTCCCGTCGGCGTGCGGCAAGACCAACCTCGCGATGCTGGAGCCGACCATCCCGGGCTGGACGGTCGAGACCATCGGCGACGACATCGCCTGGATGCGCTTCGGCGAGGACGGCCGCCTCTACGCGATCAACCCCGAGGCCGGTTTCTTCGGCGTCGCGCCCGGCACCGGCGAGCACACCAACGCCAACGCGATGAAGACGATGTGGGGCAACTCCGTCTTCACCAACGTCGCGCTCACCGACGACGGCGACGTCTGGTGGGAGGGCATGACCGAGGAGCTGCCCGCGCACCTCACCGACTGGCGCGGCAACGACTGGACCCCGGAGTCCGAGACCCCGGCGGCCCACCCCAACGCCCGCTTCACCGTCCCCGCCGGTCAGTGCCCGATCATCGCGCCCGAGTGGGAGGACCCCAAGGGCGTGCCGATCTCCGCGATCCTCTTCGGTGGCCGCCGCGCCAGCGCCGTCCCGCTCGTCACCGAGTCGATGTCCTGGCAGCACGGCGTCTTCCTCGGCGCGAACGTCGCCTCCGAGAAGACCGCCGCCGCCGAGGGCAAGGTCGGCGAGCTGCGCCGCGACCCATTCGCCATGCTGCCGTTCTGCGGCTACAACATGGGCGACTACATGGGTCACTGGGTGAAGGTCGGCGCGGACAAGGACCAGGCCAAGCTCCCGAAGATCTACTACGTCAACTGGTTCCGCAAGGACGACAAGGGCCGCTTCGTGTGGCCGGGCTTCGGCGAGAACAGCCGCGTCCTGAAGTGGATCGTCGAGCGCCTCGACGGCAAGGCCGAGGGCGTCGAGACCCCCATCGGCATCCTCCCGACGAAGAACGCCCTGGACACCGAGGGCCTCGACCTCTCCGACTCCGACCTCGACTTCCTCCTCACGGTCGACAAGGACGTCTGGCGCGACGAGGCGTCCCTGATCCCCGAGCACCTCAACACCTTCGGCGACCACGCCCCGAAGGAACTGTGGGACGAGTACCGGTCGCTGGTGCAGCGGCTGGGGTGAGGCCGGTGGCGCCGTGCGACGGCGCCCCGTGAACGGACCGAGGGGCCCCGCACCTGGTGGCGTGGGGTCCCTCGGGTTGTGTACGGGGCCGTGGGCCCGGTCTCCCCGGTTACGCCGAGGCGAGGTGCGGGTGGGTCGCAGCGGCGGGGCCCTCGTGGGCGGCGCGGCGCTCGGCGGCGAGCGCGACGGCCGCCGCGTCGTTCCGCGAGGTGGCGACGGTCAGCGCATGCCCGGCCAGGGCGTACGCCCGCCGGTGCAACGCCCGCGCCCGCGCCGGATCCCCACCGGTCGGCTCGGCCCGCAGCGCATACCGCCCACCCCGCAGCCGCGCCACCTGCCCGGCGATCCGATCGGCCGCCGCCGCCAGCGCCTCCCCGTCCGCCCCGGACGCCAACGCCCGCAGCTCATCGGTGACGGTCAACAGCGCGGTCAGATGCCCGGCGAGCCGGATATCCAACTCCTCCGCCCGCGAACGGTGCGGAAACTCCCCGACGCCGGCCATGGTGTGGACCGACTTGGAACGGATCGGTTCGTACATGGGACAGCCTCCTGAAAACGACTAGGAAACCATCCTAACTTAGATTGAGTCTAAAGTTGGGTTTCTTCGTGGGTGAGGTGGTGGGGATCGTGCTCGCCCTGGCCCACGGGCCGGTGCCGCCTGGACGGCGTCGATGGAGGGGCACCCTCGGGCCCGCGGGGTTCACGTGGACACGCGTGTCACCATCGGCGGCGGCGCGGGTTCATCCCCGCATACCCGGGCTCACGGCGGCTGGAATCACGGCTGCGCGCCGCACCCGGGGCCATCCCCACATGGCGGGCCCTCGACCGTACCCGCAGCGGCCCGGTCGCTTCCTGCATGAGCCCGTCGTCACGGAGACATATGCGCCAGCGCCAACTCCGCAAGGGATGCGGCGCTCTCCGGCGCCAGCCGCGGCAGCAGCGGGAGTGCGTACCGCCAGTGGGGCCCGGCCAGCAGTTCCTGGGCGAGGCGCCGGGCCTCGGCCTCGTCGCGCGACGACTCCGGGCCGACCGCATCGGCGAGCGCGAGGTAGCGGAGCACAGGGACCCGCTGCGGGGACCAGCCCTCCGCGAGCGGGGCGATCACTGGGACGCCCGCCAGGTAAGTCGCCACCGCCGCGAGCGCCGCCGCCCGTTCCTCCGGCGTCTCGGCCAGGTCCACCGTGGCCTGCGCCGCCCGGACGTCGCCCCGAACGGCCTGGAGGACCGCCCACTCGGCGATCGGGCGGCCACTGGCGAGGCGGGTCGTGGTCATGTACCGCTCCCAGGACCGGATCTGCCCCTCCGATACGAGGCCGGGACAGCATCCGCTCTCGTGCAGCAGAAAGAGGAGCAGCGCAGTGTGTGGATTCTGCTGCCGGATGTCCTCACTCCTCGTGCCGTCGCCGCAGATCCTCCGGAGCTCTGTGTGCACCGCAGTGTCCGGGGCGTGTGGATGGGGCAGCGCGGGGATCAGGGCGGCCATCCGTGCCAGCGCCGTGTCACGCATGCCGGGCACGCCCGGGGTGAGGGGCACACCCGGACGACTAGGAGGCAGCCGCTCCCCGATGAGAATTCCGGCGTCCTCGGGCGCGCACCGGGCGAGCCCCACGGTCACGGCCACGGCCGCCCACTCCTGCGCATTCCGGTCGCGAGGCCTCTGCCCCACCTTCTCCGCCCAGCTCCTGGCGGCGACCTTCTCTCCCGCGTACGCGAATGCCTGGGCGAGGAGGCCGCTCAACGTCGCATCGGCGTGTTCCGTGGCCGACTGCGCGTACTGCCCGGCAGCAACCGCGTGCCCGCCCACCGCGCTGTGCATCGCGACGATGGCCCGCACACCCGCCAGGTCGGCCGGGCCCCGTGCGTACCCGGCGAGCTTCGCCGCCGCTTCGGGATGTCCGGTCGCGGCGAGCGCGCCGGCGAGGGCGAGACCCCACACGCCCGCGTCGGCCACCGGCTCGTGCCCCTTCCAACGGGCGTACACCTCGGCGAGACGCTGCCGATCGACATCACCGGATACCTTCAACTGCTGGGACAGGGACTCGTGTTCCTCGGGCGTCAGATACTCGGGTGGCGGCGGATTCCTGACATCATCCTCGACCGTCCCGCCCTCTTCGGCGAGGCTCTTCCGCACCGCTTTATCGCCCGGCGCGGCCTTCTTCCTGGCTTGTTGTGTCTTCTCGGCTTTCTCCCTGGCCTGCCGTGCCTTCTCGTTCTTGGCGGCCCGCCGCGTCAGCTCGTCATCTCGCTCCGATGCGGCCTTCTTCGCCGCGCGATCCGCCTCGCCCTTGACATCGTCGTCGAACAGGTCGCGGTGCAACGCAGACGGTACGGCGGCCAGCAGTTCCTTTGCGTCGGACGGCCGATCCGCCTTGTACAACGCCCGGACGGTATACGTCAGAGCCGGGCCCATCTCCAGGGCGAGCTGGGCCCGGGCGGCGTCCGGCAGCGCCTCGGGGGAGGTGAAGGCGGCGAGCAGTGCACGCTGGGCCCGGAGCGCCAACCCCGCGCCCGTCCTCCGTCGCTTCGGCAGTACCGCACAGGCGCCGAGCGCGAGCAACTCGATGTGCGTCAGATCGGATTCCGGTTCCAGACCGGCGCAGAACGCCTCCACTCCGTCCCGCGCCGCGGTGGCAGCCGGTTCCCTGGTGCTCCGTGCCACCTCCGCCCAGATCTCCAGCGCCTCGACCTGCTCTGCAGGGCCACGCGCAGCCAACTCTGCTGCATAGGAAGGCATGTGGTTGAGCAGCGTCGGCTTCTTCTGCCCCCGTTTCGACTTCGACTCCTGCTTCGGTTCCAGGTCCTGCGCGGCGCGGACTCGGGTCGACCACGCCAGGGCCTCACAGTGGACGGTGGCCCGCAGCATGCTCTCGCCCGCCTCCTGGAGTACGACGTTGCCTCCTCCTCGCAGCCCGATCGTGCGGAGCCCGTGCCCTGCCCGGACCACGGCCTCCAGCGCCTTGTCGGACTCGGCTGCGCGGGGCGCGTCTTTCAGTGCCAGTCCCGCCCACCTAGCGGCCTCGCGGGCGAAATCTTCGGCCTCCGGGCCGCCACCGAGTGCCCTGGCGGCGTCGGCGAGCCGTACCGCTCGGTCCGCCTCCAGCGGCGCCGACAATGCCAGCTCACGGGCCCGCTGTGCGTCACCCGCCTGTGCGAACAGCCCACAGAACTCCCGCGGCACCCGTCGCAGACGTGAGGCGAGCAATGCCCGCGCGACCGCTACCTGGAAGGAAACCGCCAGATCGGAGCCGTACCCACCCCCGACGAGGGCGATCTGCGCCAGTGCTTCATCGCCCTGCCCGCGCACCACCATCCGCGACAGCCGGCGCGGATCGAGGACGTACGGGACGAGGAGATCGGTGCCGTGCAACAGGGATGGGAGGCGGGACAGCAGATAGGGCGGTGTGTCCGGGGGCCAGCCTCTGCCCTGCCAGGAAGCGGCCCAGTCGTGGAGCTGTTCGGTACAACGGTCCCGAGTCGCGGCGTCGGTGCGCTCCCGGGCGGCGCGCACCGTCGCCTCGACGGCGGGCCCGTCCGGCGGTACGCCCGGCCCGTCGGGGATGAGGTAGCGGCCGCCGGCCGCCCGCAACAGCCGCTCCGCCTCCGTCTGCCCAACGCCCGCCAGCTCAGCCAGATCGCTCGCCCGCAGCCCCGCCCCGGCCACCGCGATCAGCCCGAGAACGGTCCGCTCCACCCGAGATGTTCCCCACCGGTCCAGCGCCTCCCGCACGGCGTGGTCCGCGCCCGGCCCGGTCTCCCGGGTGCCGATCAGGCGTATGGTCTCCGGCGCGCGCAGCGGATGCCCCTCCGGCACGTCGGTGGGCGGCTCCGCGACGGTGCGTCCGGCGACGAGGACGCGGATCGTGGCCCCTGATTTCAGGGGGCCGCAGGCCGGAACCTCGGGCAGGAGCGACGCGATGCTGTGCGAAGGCCGCTTGCTGACACCGCCGCGCCACGCGGCGTCGTCATCCAGCCCGTCCACCACGAGCAGGAGCGTGCGTCCCTCCTTTGCGGAACGCGCCGCCGCCTCCCGGTACAAGTCCTGAAGCTCATCCGGCGAGGGGAGCCTCGAACTGTCTGGTGTCTTCCCTGTCAGGACTTTCGTGAGCTGCCCGACCATCGTGCGCACGAAGGCGCCGGCGTTGTCCCTGCCCTCGGCCGCGGAGAGGAAAAAGGCCGCGGTGTCGGTGTTGTCAGGTGACGCCTGCGCCGCCACTCGGCTCAGCAGGGCCGACTTCCCGGCCCCGGGAGGCCCTTGCCACCAGAGGTAGGAGGGGGCGTCGGGCGCCCTGCTACGGATGAACTCTCGGGTGGCCTTCAGCTCGGCACCGCCCCTGAAGGGGGCTGCCAGGTGCTGCGTGATTCCCCACGTGTCAGCACGCTCACGGAGTTCGCCCGAGCGGCGTGCGGAGAGTCCCCGCCGCTCGTCCGCCTCCTGCTGTGCCGCTTCGAGCAGCCGGGCCCAACCGTCGTCGAAGAGTGGTGGCTGGCCGGCCTGCTCCCGGAGGTACTCCACCAGTCGCCGTGCGGCGTGCGTGCGGTCGCGGCCCGGGGCCACCTCTCCCCGGAACCAGCTCCCCAGCATTCCTGGCTTCAGCCCTGTCGCCCGTGCACAGGCGGCGGCGCTGCCGGCCTTACCGGCCGCGACCTGCAACTCCTTCAGCTTGTCGCCGAACTCCTGCCGTGCCTTCTGTCTTTTATCGGCCTCATTCGTCACCATTGCTGCTCCCCTCAGCTCTGTTCACCTGGTGTCCACCTTCTCTCGTGTGCACTCTCTGACCTGCGATTTTTATGGCGATGCGTCATAGCGCGACATCGTTGACGGGGGCCTCGGGAGGCCAAAGTGCTCGCACTGCCCGGCATACGGAAGGTCGGGCGCCAACCGGAAGGACCCCGCCGTGCTCCAGCTCCCTGCCCTCCTTCACGACGCTACGGCCTTGGCTGCCGCCGGAACGGCGACGTACACAGTCGTCCTCGCCGCCGTCGCCCTCACCTCCGTCCTGGCGCGGGCCCGGGACCGCCGTCGTGACGCCCGCGAGACGCTGCGGATCATGGTGGGGCGCCGACCGCGGGGGTGAGCCTCAAGCGGAACCTCCCGTCGAGAGTCGCACCAGGGCGGCGGGGAACTCGCCGGCACCCCTCGCCGCCCGGGAAATTTCATAAACGCGCGGCTGCCCGATTTCAGTACTGCTAGCGTCACTTCGGTCACCCAAGGTGGTCAATTATGAGAGCGGTATCCACGTCTTGCCCGTCCTGAGCCCATCCGCCGAGCGCCGTCCCTCCTGGGACCCGCGGTATCAACCGTGCGTGCCCGTTGTCACAGCGGAGGGGGAGAGCGCCGAGCTTTCGTTGCTCGATGTCTTGCGCCGGGCAGAGGACCTGAGTCACCTCTCCTGTTCCACCCCCGGCGAAGGTGTCGCCCTCGTCGACTACCTGCTCGCGATCTGCTTCGCCTCGGGGGTGTTCCCCGGTTCCACCGAGGAGTGGCACGTTTGGGTCGCCGAGCGGCAGGGGCTCGGAAGAGCCGCGGAGTGGCTGGCGGGGGAGCCTGACGACGCATGGGATCTCTTCCACCCGGAACGCCCGTTGGGGCAGAACATTCTTCTGGGCCACTTGATGGCGGAACACGGCACCGGCCCCGCGCAGCTGGTGCTGGAAAGGGTGGGTGACTACGTCCAGTTCTTCGATCACCACCACCTTGAGCACCCGGCGTCGCTGACCGCAGCCGAGGCGTTCCGGGCGATGCTCACCCAGCATGTCTACGGGCTGTCGGGCCGGGCGCGGATCTCCGGCAAGACTCTCGGGCCACGACTGACCAACCTCTCCGCCGGGCGCCTCCAAGGGCGTATCCGCGTCGTGGTCCAGGGGCGGATGGTCGGCGACACCCTGCGGATGAACCTCTATCCGGCGGCCGGAGGGCCGGGGCGGTTCAACCACTCATGGACGGGCGAGGGTGTCGATCGGCGTACCTTCGATGTGAGGCCTCCGGGGCGGGCTACCTCCGGCCCGGCAGACCTGCACAGTTACCTCGGCCGGTCGGTACTGCTGCAGGCGGCGCCGCGCAAGGATGGTGAGTCCGTCATGGTCGACCGGGTGCTGATCGGCGCCGGTGAACTCCTCACCCTCGACCCTGAGCGGGACCTGGAAGACGCCGTCCTGGGGAAGAAGATCAACGGCCACCGTAAACCGCTGTGGCCGTCGCCCACCCGCGCCCTGTGGCGCAACGCCCACTCTCTCTACGCCGCTGCCAGGGACGAGGAGAAAGGCCTTTTCGGGCGGTTGCGCGACCTCACGTTCCCGACGCAGGGGAACCGTACGGTCTGCAGGCTGTGGGCCGTTGGCCTCCTCGCCAACAAGACCGTCGCGTCCACCTGGACGGAAGGCTTCTTTCCGTACGCGCCGAGTCTGGGGGAGGAGTTGTGTGTGGCGTCGCGCCGTGGCTCGGACATCGCCGAGCATGTGGCTTGGTCGCTGGAGCGTGCGGCGTACGCGGCGTGGAAGGTCCAATATCCGAATCCCAAGCCCGCCGACCGGCCCGCACAGCAGGCCCGGTTCGACGCGCGGCGGGAATTCTGGCCGGATGCGGAAGCCCCCTTCCTGAGGCTGCTCGAAGCGACGGCCTACGGTGACCCCGTACCGCTTTCCTTGCTCGGCTACGCGGGGGAACTCCGTACCCATGCCGAGGAGTTCCTACGGAACCGACTCGACTCGCTGCCCCACAATGCGAGAGGGCTGCAGGCCCGCGCCCGAGCAGAGCGGCGCTTCCACGACGATCTGGCCTCGCCCAAGGGGCCCGAAGAACTCCGGGGGGAGACGTACACGTGACCGGGGGACGCACATGACGGAGTGGACCGAGGAGCTGTCCGAGCAGCAGGGCAGCGCACAGCTGACGGCCTGGCTCATGGCACTCGTGCACAACCGCGAATACGGCCAACTCGCCGATCTCCGCCGCACCCGCCCCACCGACACCCACATCCGCGCCGGATGGTTCGCCCCGGAAGAACACCGCGAGACCTTCGAGAAGGTTGCGTTTCTCTTCGGGATCTACCACCAGGGGCGCTCCGTCCCCTCGTACGGTTCGGGGAGTCTCGGGGCCGCGGCGCGGCGGATCGGGGACGGGGGCGGGCGGGGGCCCGAGAATCCTGGGGCGCAGCGGCTGTTGGCGCGGGTGGTGGCGAGTCGTCGCGTCCCGTGGCGGCACCTCCAGCACACGGTGACCCGGCTGCGCTCCTGCGAGCAGGCGCCGCCCTCCTGGACGCGGCTCACCGATGATCTGACCAGGTGGTACGACCGCCGGGCGCGGATCGCCTACGGATGGTCGGTGGACTTCCACGAGCCGCAGGCCCGGCGGCGGAGCGGGCCCGGCGCCCGGAGCGGGACGGACAAGTAGACGTGGACGACGCGGAAGGACGCGAGTACGTGACCGAGGACCCCCGAAGCAGCCGCCAATTTCTCTCCCTGCATCTGCTGGAGACGCTGGTCGCGGTGCTGCCTGTGCGGGATGAGAACGGGGCGCCGAAGAGCTTCGTCTACGGCGGAGTGGAACGGCACATGATCAGCAGCCAGGCGCGGCGGCGGGCCGAGCGGGTGCATGCGCGGCACCGGGCCAACGCCGGGGTCGGTGCGCTGGAGGGGCGGACCACCGGGCTCCGTACCCGTGAGTGGGCACTGATCACCGCCAAGGCGTTGGAGAGCGAGCACGGTTGGGAGCGGGACGAGGCCATCGCCACGGCCCGCGCGGTCATCGAGGCCACCGGGCTGAAGTTTGGCGACCCGGCCAAGAAGACGGTCGCCAATCTGACGAAGGTGCTGCTCTTCGCGCCCGCCGACGCCGGTACCCGGATCGCCGCCCATGTGCACGCGCATGCCGACGAGGTCCGGGAGTGGCGGGACGGATATCTGCGCACCCAAGGGGAGCTGGCGAAGAAGGCGTCCCGTAAGAGGGCTAAGAAGGCGGAACCGGAGGAGGGCACGGCCGCTGCCGCCGACTCTTCTCTCCCCGCCCTGCCCAAGAAGCACCGTGATGCCGTCCTCCTCGCCATCGCACCGCGTGATGCCATCGACATCGCCCTCTACGGCCGCTTCCTCGCCGAAATCGCCGACTCTCCGAACGTGGATGGCGCGGTCCAGAGCGGTCACGCCTTCACTGTCCACGAGGCCGAGCAGATGGACGACTTCTACGCCGCCGCCGACGACGCGAAGCTCGAACGTAAGCGCAATGCACTGGACTTTCTCGACTCCGCCGACGACGCCGGGGCCGGAATGACCGGCTACCAGTCGCTGATCTCGGGCACCTTCTACCGCCATGCCGTCCTCGACCGCGTCCAGTTGCGGACCAACCTCCGGGGCGCCGGGATGACGGAGGACGAGGCGGAGGAGGCGGCCGTCGCCGCCGAGAAGGAGTTCGTCAACGCGTTCGTGGAGGCGTTCCCGGAGGCGAAGAAGAATTCCACGGCGTCCACGGGCTCGCTTCCCGCGCTCGTCCTCGCTTTCGAGGGCGACCGGCCCTACAACTACGCCGCCGCCTTCCAACTCCCCGTCGACGAGAGCCCCCGCGGCGAGGGCCCGGCCGGACCCGCAGCCGTCCGGCGGCTTCTCGACCACCACGCCTTCGTCAGCGACCGCCGCGACGACTTGGAAACGGCTCGCTTCCTCACCTACGACCCGCAGATCGATGCCGTACTGAAGACGTCGGGGGTTACGTCCGTGACGTCGATCGGGGCGCTGACGCAGTGAGTCATGTGCTGCTCCTGCGGCTCGCGGCGCCGTTGCAGTCGTGGGGCGTGGCCAGCCGGTTCTGGCAGCGTGACACCCACTCCCGGCCCACGAAGTCGGGCGTCATAGGGATGTGTGCCGCCGCGCTCGGCCTGCCGCGCGAGGCGGCGGAGGGCGAGCCGGACCCGCTCTCCGGACTCGCCCCGCTGCTCTTCGGCGTACGCGCCGACCACCCCGGCAAGCCGGTCCGCGACTACCACACCGTCGGCGCCGGGCGGTATCCGCTGCGCCCCCGCGACCTCGTCACCGACCATCGGCGCGCGGCCGCTGCGGCGCCCACGACGGACGCGGCGACCGGCGGCTCCTTCGGACACCACGAGGTCGAGGACTGGTACGGCGCACCCAAACTCATCGCCACCGACCCGCGCTCCGGGGCGCTCGTCTCGGGCAAGGTGCAGCGGAACGCGATGGTCACCGAGCGCTGGTACCTCGCCGACGCGGCGTTCCTGGTGGGGCTGGAGGGCCCGGACCGTACGTGGCTGGAGCGGATCGGCCACGCGCTGGAGCACCCCGCGCGGCTGCTGTGGCTGGGCCGGAAGTCCTGCCCGCCGTCCGGGCAGGTGACGCTGGACGTCGTGCCCGGCACCCTCGCCGAGGTCTTCGCGTCGTCGGCGCTGCTGCCGTCGCCCACTGAAGCGTCCGCGCGGATACAGGACGACCGGCCGTGGGCCTGGATCGAGAGCCGGGTACCGCTGCCGGGCGCCGCGCCGGTCGCGGATCAGCCGGTGCACTTCCATGCCGACGGCGCGCGGCACGCCCCACGCTGGGAGACCCGTACCCGCGTCGACATCCACCCGCTCGCCCGCGATTGGAACATCATCCCGTGAACGCGCCCCGCCCCGCGGCGGCCCGCTTCGTCGCCACCCAGACCCTGCTGACACTCGACGCCAAGCATCCGTACGCCGCCAAGTCGTTGATCGACGCGCAGGACATGCATCGTACGGTCATGAGCGGCTTCCCCGGCTGGGTCGACGACGGCAGCCGCGACCCCCGCGCCCAGATGGGCATCCTCTCGACCTGGACGCTGAACCTCCGCGAGGCGCGGCTCGCCCTCGTCGTGCAGTCCCAGGTCCCCGGCGACTGGAGCCGCATCCCCCGGCAGGCGCTGGCCGCGAAGCCGGAGACGCTGACGCTGGACCGGACGTTCGGTATCGGGGAGACGGTCGGCTTCCGCACCGTGGTGAACCCCGTCTACAGCAAGCCGCCGCCACCCGACGCGCCGCCGAAGACCCGGGGCGTACGGGTCGCCCACACCCGGCCCGACCACGTGAAGAAGTGGTTCATCCGCCGCCTCCAGCCACTCGGCGAACCACCTGTCGCCCCGGACGGTCTCACTCGCCTCGGCGCCGACGCCGACCCGGACACTCTGGGCATCCGCATGCTCCCCCGCATCTCCAGCCCCGCCCCCCACAAGGGCCTCCGCCTCACCCGCGCCGAAATCCGCGGCAAGCTGACGGTGACGGATCCGGAGACGTTCGTGGGGGTCCTGACCAGCGGGGTTGGGCATGGGCGGGCGTATGGGTGCGGGATGGTGGTGGTGCGGTAGGGGAGGGCGGTAGGCGGTGCCGCCCCTCCCGCCGTTGTCCCCGCGAGTGCGGGGCGCCTCGCCGATACGCTGAACGAATACGGGACCCAGGGGGCATCCCCGCCTCCGCGGGGCCGAGACGGCGCCTGAGTGGTCGCCGAGGGAGCAATCGGGGCATCCCCGCGGGCGGCGGGGACGCTGGGAGCTCACCACCGCCTTCACCGGCTGGATGGGGCCATCCCCGCTCCTGCGGGGCTCACCGCATGCCGGACGCCCGCATCGTCTACCTGGCGGGTCCATCCCCGCACCTGCGGGGCTCACCTGGACACCTGCGCCCAGAGAAATGATGCGGTAGGTCCATCCCCGCACCTGCGGGGCTCACTACAGCGTGCTGGTAAAAATATCGCCGATGGTAGGTCCATCCCCGCACCTGCGGGGCTCACCTACCTCCTGCACAACAACCGCGACATCGCCGCGGGTCCATCCCCGCTCCTGCGGGGCTCACCACGGGCTGCGGGACATGGGCGTCACCACCTCGGGTCCATCCCCGCTCCTGCGGGGCTCACCCTCCTCGAACTGGGGTTTTCTACCCATCCCGCCTGCCCGGAGAGCCAACTCTCACCCCTTCCCGTACCCCTCCAAGAAGTTCCCGATCCGAGTAACAGCCTCCGTTAGATCATCCTTATTGGGCAAGGTCACCAACCGGAAATGATCCGGCGTCGGGTGATTGAACCCCGTGCCGTGGACGATCATGATCTTCTCCGCGCGGAGCAGATCCAGGACCAGTTCGCGGTCGTCGGTGATCTTGTAGAGCTTGGGGTCGAGGCGGGGGAAGGCGTAGAGGGCGCCCTTGGGTTTGACGCAGGTGACGCCGGGGATCTGGGTCAGCAGGTCGTAGGCGGTGTCGCGTTGTTCGAGGAGGCGGCCGCCGGGGAGGACCAGGTCGTTGATGGACTGGCGGCCGCCGAGGGCGGTGGCGACGGCGTGCTGGGCCGGCATGTTGGCGCACAGGCGCATGTTGGCGAGGATCGTCAGGCCCTCGATGTACGACGTGGCGTGCGCCTTCGGGCCGCAGACCGCCATCCAGCCGCTGCGGTAACCGGCGACGCGGTACGCCTTCGACAGGCCGTTGAAGGTGAGCGTCAGCAGGTCGGGGGCGAGCGAGGCGAACGGGGTGTGGGTGACGCCGTCGTAGAGGATCTTGTCGTAGATCTCGTCGGCGCAGACGATGAGGTGGTGGCGGCGGGCGATCTCCGCGATGCCCGCCAGGAGCGCGTCGTCGTAGACCGCGCCGGTGGGGTTGTTCGGGTTGATCACGACGATCGCCTTGGTGCGGTCGGTGATCTTGGCCTCGATGTCGGCGAGATCCGGCATCCAGTCGGCCTGCTCGTCGCAGCGGTAGTGGACCGCGGTGCCGCCGGAGAGGGAGACCGACGCCGTCCACAGCGGGTAGTCCGGTGCGGGGACGAGGACCTCGTCGCCGTCGTCGAGGAGCGCCTGCATGGACATCTGGATCAGCTCGGAGACGCCGTTGCCGAGGTAGATGTCGTCGACGGAGACCTCGACGCCCTTGGTCTGGTAGTGCTGCATGACCGCGCGGCGGGCGGAGAGCAGGCCCTTGGCGTCGCCGTAGCCGTGGGCGGTGCCGACGGAGCGGAGGATGTCCTCCAGGATCTCCGGCGGGCACTCGAAGCCGAACGCCGCCGGGTTGCCGGTGTTGAGCTTGAGGATGCGGTGGCCTGCCGCTTCCAGCCGCATCGCCTCCTCCAGCACCGGGCCGCGGATTTCGTAGCAGACGTTGGCGAGCTTCGTTGACTGGATGACCTGCATGTCCGCCACTTTACGGCCGCCCAGGACCAGCTGCGCGGTGTTCTTGCCCACGTTGGGCCGGTGGGGGCGGAGGCGGGCGGAGCGGCTGCGGGGCGCGGTGGCGCGGCGGTACGCTCCGGGCGATCGTCGGCGGACGGCGCCCGGCCAGGGGCGCGGTCCGCCGGACCGGGACGGGGACGCGGGGGTCTGGTGACGGCGGTACGGAGCGGTGGCGGCGACGGCGGCGGTGCGGGGAGTACGCCGTTCTCGTTGTTGAGCGATGAGCCCGTGACCGAGGCGGGCGGGGATCTGCTCGGGGCGCAGGCGGCGGCGCGGCGGCTGTCGGGGCTGCTGGTCGCCTCGCGACCGGCGACCCCGTTCACGCTGGCGGTGGACGCCGGGTGGGGGATGGGCAAGAGCAGCCTGATGCGGCTGGTCGACGCGGAGCTGACCGCGCAGTCCGAGGTGCACACCGTCTGGTACAACGCCTGGACCTCGACCGGCGCGGACGCGCTGGAGGGGCTGATCAAGTCGGTCCTGCTCCGGTTCGACCGGCGGGTGTTGCGGCGCGGGCTGCGGCGCGCCACCGAGCAGCGGGCGCTGCTGCGGGTGGTCCGCGCCGCGTCGACGGTCGCCGCGGGCCCGCTGGGCGTCGCCGGTCTGGTGGACGAACTGTGGAAGAGCCTGTCCGTCAACTCGCAGGCCAGGAACGAGATGCGGACCGCCATCGGGGAACTGGTCGGCGAATGGGCGCGGAACGCCGGTGAGCTGCGGCGGATGCTGGTCGTCTTCATCGACGACCTGGACCGCTGCTCGGAGGAGACCGTGCTCGCGGTCTGCGAGGCGGTCAAGGTCTATCTGGACGTGCCCGGGCTCGCCTTCGTCGTCGGCTGCGACCGCTCCGCGATGGGCCCCAACGGGCTGCTGCGCGATCTGTCGCCCGCCGGGTCGGCGTTCATGGAGAAGATCTTCCAGACGAGCTACCGCATCCCGGCGCCGGACGGGCGCGGCGTCGAGGAGTACATCCGCTGGTGTGCCCGGACCGCGGGCGTCGCGCCGCTGGTGGACGACGCGCTGGTCAAACTGCTGGCGCAGCGCAGCGCCCGCAATCCGCGCCGGATCAAACGCCTGGTCAACGGCTTCGTACTGGAGGCGACGCTGAACCCGGTCTGGCGCGATTTCGGCCCGGACGCGGTGCTGCGCACACTGCTGCTCCAGTACTTCTATCCGGACTTCTACCGGATGATGACCGGCCCGTCGGGGACGGTGGACGGCGATGTGGTCGCGGAGTTCCGTACGTACCGGGCGGTGCGGCGGACGCTGCTGACGCCGCGCGGGTCGGTCGCCGAGGGGGAGGCGGCGCAGGCGGCGGAGTTCGTCGGGCGTTACGACCTGGTGCTGCCGGAGGGGCCGGACGCGACCGGGCCGGAGACCCTGGCCGCGCTGGAGCGCCAACTCCCGCGAGAATTCCCGGAGTTGGTGCTGAACTCCGGATTCACCTCGTTGATCGACGAACTGGTCGACCTGGACGACGCGGCGCGGCTGCTGCTGCGGCTGCGCGAGGGGCCGGTGCTCTCCGGGGACGGCCCCTCCCGGATGTCGGCCGCGTGGGAGCCGCTGCGGCAGGCCCTGGGCGGGATGCGGGACGGGCTCGACGCGGACGGGTCGCCGCTCGCCTGGGCGCTGACGTCTCCGCCGGGCGGGAGCCTGCCGGGTGCCGACCCGGGGCGGGACGCGCCGCCGGAGCCGCCGGAGCGGGACGCCGATTCCCGCCGGATCGGTTCCGTCAGCGGGATGATGGCGCTGGGGGACCCCAACGCGGTGAGCGGTTCCGGGACCGAGCCCGGGGGCTTCGGATGGTCGGGGCGACGGCCGGACGAGTCCAGGCTCAGCAACCTGCGTGCCCAGTACGGGAACGCCCTGCCGGTGCGGCTCGATGTGCTCTGGGTGGACGATCAGCCCGAGCGCAAGGGTGAGGTGGCGGAGATGCTGCTGAACATGGGGGCGCGGGTGCGGCATGTGGGGTCGAGCCGGGAGGCGGTCGACGCGCTGCGGACGCGCCGCCCCGACCTGCTGATCTCGGACATCAGCCGTGGCCGGGACCACAACTCCGGGTTCGCGATGGTCGAGAGCCTCCGGGGGCGGCAGCGGTACGACGGCCCGGTGATCTTCTACACGATCCGGCAGAGCCCCGAACGGGAGGACCGCGCCGCGTCGTTGGGCGCACGGATCACCAATCAGCTGGAGGAGTTGCGGGAGATGGTGCGGGAGGTCGCGGAGGAGCGGGCCGGGGCGCCCGACACCGGGGCGCGGGCGCGGCGGCCGGAGCCCCTTCCGGCGCAGCGGTCGGGCAGCGCCTCCGCTCCGGAGCTGGCCGTCCTGTGGCTGGACGAGACCCCCGAGACGCTGTCGTCGCTGGTCGCGCGGGTGCGGGGGCCGGGGGTGGACGTGTGGGTCGCGGCCACCGAGGCGGAGGCACTGGCCCGGGTCGCCGCCCACCGGGTGGACCTGTTCCTCTCCGACTGCTCCCGGGGCGGCGATCCGGACGCCGGTTTCGCCTTCGTCCGCCGCCTGCGGGACGAGGAGCGGTACGCCGGACCGGTCGGTTTCCTGTCCGGCCGGATCACCCCCGAGATCGAGCGCCGGGCCACCGAGATCGGAGCGCTCGGCGTGACCGACCGGCTCTGGGTACTGCTCGACTGGATCGAGGAGGCTGTGGCGGCGAGCCGGGGGTGAGGGGCACGGGGGGTGAGGCGGGGGCCCGGCGCGTCGAGGCGTGCGGCGGCGCGGTCAGGGCCGGGGCGCTGCGCGCCTGATCGCCCTTCCCGCCAGGACCTCCGTGCGGTGGCCGTTCTCGATGACGGGCTCGCCGTTGATGAGGACGTGGGGGATGCCGGTGGGCAGGGTGCGCGGGGCGGCGAAGGTGGAGCCGGCGGCGACCGTTTCCGGGTCGAAGAGGACGAGGTCGGCGCGGTAGCCCTCGCGGATCAGGCCCCGGTCGGGCAGGCGCAGGCGGGCGGCGGGCCGGGAGGTGAGGTGGGCGACGCACTCCTCCAGGGAGAGGACGCCCAGTTCACGGACGTAGTGGCCCAGGTAGTGGGGGAAGGTGCCGTAGGCGCGCGGATGCGGCTTGGCGCCCTGGAGGATGCCGTCGGAGCCGCCGGTGTGGACGCGGTGGCGCATGATCCGGCGGACGTTCTCCTCGTGGCCGACGTGCTGGAGGATCGTCGGGCCGAGGTGGTCGTCGATCAGCAGACGGCGGGCTACGGTCCACGGCTCCTCGCCGCGCGCGGCGGCGCTCTGTGCGACGGTCCGCCCGACGTACGGGGCGAACGCCGGGTCCGTCGTCCCGGAGATCTCGATGGTGTCCCACTCGATGGGCACGCCGTGGCAGCCGTCGGCGCCCTCGACCTCCATGGTGTGCCGGATCCGGGCGGCGCTCCCCTCGTCCCGCAGCCGGGCGAGAATCGCCTCGGGCCCGCCCTCGCTCGCCCAACTCGGCAGCATCGCGACCAGCGTCGTACAGCCGGGGGTGTACGGATACGAGTCGAGGGAGATGTCGGCGCCGCCGTCCAGCGCCGCGTCCAGCAGGGCCAGCAGCTCGGGGGCGCGGTCCTTGTTGACGCCGAAGTTCATGGTGGCGTGGGCGAGATGGAGGGCGCAGCCCGCCTCGCGGGTGAGGGCGACCATCTCCTCGTACGCCTGGAGCGCACCGGCGCCGTAGGAGCGGTGGTGCGGGCAGTAGTAGCCGCCGTATTCCGCCACGACGCGGCAGAGTTCGGTCAGTTCGGCGTCGGAGGCGTACATGCCGGGGGTGTAGGTGAGGCCGGAGGAGAGGCCGACGGCGCCCTGTTCCAGGCCCTCGGCGACGAGTTGCTTCATCCGGGTCAGCTCGTCGGCGGTGGCGGGGCGGTCCTCCCAGCCCAGGGCGAGCATCCGGACGGTGCCCTGCGGGATGAGGTAGGCGGCGTTGACGGCGATCCCGGCGCCGTCGAAGCCGTGGTCGAGCCGGTCGAGATAGCCGCCGACCGAGCGCCAGGTGAAGTCGATGTCGCTGCCGTCGCCGTTCCATCCGGCGATCTGGGCGCGGACCTCCGCGAGGGTGCGGTCGTCGACGGGCGCGTACGACAGGCCGTCCTGGCCGAGGACTTCGAGGGTGACGCCCTGCGCCGCCTTCGCCTCGTGCGCGGGGTCGCGGAGGAGGGCGAGGTCGCTGTGGGCGTGCATGTCGATGAAGCCGGGGGCGAGGGCGAGACCGTCGCCGGGGAGCGTGTGGCGGGCGGACGGGCGGGGACCGGCGTCGCCCTCGCGGTGCACGGTGGCGATCCGGCCGCCGACCAGGGCGACGTCGGCGCGGTAGGACGGGCCCCCCGACCCGTCGATGACGCGTACGTCGCGGAGCACGGTGTCCATGGAGCTGCTGCCTTTCGGTACGTCGGCCTTGCGGTCGAGCCTGCGGTCGGCCGGTGTCCGGGGCGGTTCGCCGGTCGGGTGGGGAGGGGCGGAGGGGCGGGGTGAGACGTGGGGGGCGTGGCCCGGGCGGGGGCGGTTTGTTCAGGAAGGCTTCCTGAGCGAAACGCCCCCGCCCGTACCGCTTCCGGAAGAGCGTCCGGAAGGAGGTCCGGAGGAACGTCCGGTCTAGAAGAACGTCCGGATGAAGTCCACGACCGTGCCGTCGGATTCGACCAGCGGGATCAGCTGCCACTTGTCGAAGGAGGTGCAGGGGTGGGAGAGGCCCATGCCGACCCAGTCGCCGACCTCCAGGGCGTCGGCGGACTCGGTGGCCAGCCAGGCGTGCTGGTCGGAGAGACCGGTGACGGTGACTCCGGCGGCGGGCCGCTCGGCGCCGTCCCGGGCGGAGCGGACCACCTGGGCCCGCGGCAGGTCGAGGTCGTAGGCGGCGTCCCGCTTCCCGGCGTTGGCGAACGCCTGGTGCGGGGTGGGGCGGGAGACGATCTGCGCCCAGAGGCGGAACGCGGGCTGGAGGGTGCCCTCCTCGGGGACCCGGTTGAACGGTGTGAGGTGGCGGTAGTGGCCGTCGTCGTGCGAGACGTACGCGCCCGAGCGCAGCAGCTTGAGGACCGGGGCGGAGAGCGCGGGGATCTCGGCGAAGACCTCGGCGACCGCGTCGAACCAGGCGCTGCCGCCCGCGCTGACGACGATCTCGTCCACCCCGGCGAACCGGCCCTCGGCGTCGAACGCGGCGGCGAGCGCCACCAGACGGCGCAGCCAGGCGGTGACCTTGGTGTGGTCCGCGTCGGGGACCTCGCCCTCGTATCCGGCGACACCGGCCAGGCGCAGGGTGGCGGTCGCGGCGACGGCGTCGGCCACCGCGCGGCACTCCGCCTCGGTGCGGACGCCGGTGCGGGCGCCCTCGCCCGCGCCCAGCTCGACGACGACGTCGACGGGGCGGCGGGCCCCGGCGTCGCGGAGCGCGGCGTCCATCAGCTCGACGCCGCGGACGGAGTCGACGTAGCAGACGAAGTGGAACTCCGGGTCGGCGTCCAGCTCGGCGGCGAGCCAGCGCAGGGCGGCGGGGTCGACCAGTTCGTTGGCGAGGAAGATCCGGGCGATGCCGTGGGCGCGGTAGACGCGGGCCTGGTGGGGGACGGCGGCGGTGATGCCCCAGGCGCCGTGCTCCAGCTGGCGGACGAAGAGCTGCGGGGCCATGGAGGTCTTGCCGTGCGGGGCGAAGGCGAGGCCGTGCCGCGTCGCGTACGTCTCCATCAGCGCGAGGTTGTGCGCCACGGACTCGGCGGAGAGCGCGAGGACGGGGGTGGTGAAGCCGCCGTCGAAGAGGTTGCGGCGTTCGGCGGCCAGTTCCCCGACGGTGCGGCCCTCGGCGTCCGGCGGGAGCGCCTTGAAGCGGTGGTCGACGCGTTCGTCCGCGAGGGCCCGGGCGGCCGCCGTCGCGGGGGCGTGCGGGTCCGTGGCGGGCCGGTCGTGGGTGAGCCGGTCGTCGGCCATGGGGCCTCCTCAGAGCTGGGCGCCGGGCGCGGGCTGCGCCGCGGCGTGCCGGTCGGTGCTGGGCGAAGTATGCGCCGGGGGATCGGGGCGGGGCCGGATCGGGTCGGGCCTCTCCGTATCCGTTGCATATTCTGCAACACCCATTGCGTATATCGCTTAATGCTGTCTAACATCCGAGCCGACGCCGGGTCAATGACGGGTGTCGGCGGTCGTCACGGCCGCCGCGCACGCCGTGTCCCGGGCCGGAAATCCGGTGGTCACCGCGGTCGTCGGCCGCACCGCCACCGGACGCCCGGCACCCGCCGCCCGCACCCGCCGCGACCGCCGCCCGGCCCTCGCCCCCGAGCCGCCGCCCGGTACGTCCACCGCCGCGACGCGTGCCGGACGGACGGCTCCGGCGCCGCGGTACGGCCGGGTCCCCGGATCCGGCGACGGCTTCCCCACACGGCACAGCTAAGGAGCACCACCCTCGTGACCAGGCCCTCGAACGCCAGCGGCACCGCAGGCCAGGACGGCGGCGCCACCCACGGCGCCGGGCTCCCGGCGGGCTCCACCGACGTCGTCTGCCTCGGCGAGTCCATGGTCACCTTCCTGCCGTCCCGCCCCGGGCGCCTCGCCGACGTACCCTCCTTCGCGCGCGCCATCGGCGGCGCCGAGTCCAACGTCGCCTGCGTACTGGCCGCCGCCGGACACCGCGTCCGCTGGGTCTCCCGGGTCGGCGCCGACGGCTTCGGCGACCACCTCGTCGCCGCCATCGCCGCCCACGGCGTCGACACCGGCCACGTCGCCCGCGACCCGCACCGCCCGACCGGTATCTACTTCCGTACCGCGGGGGAGCGGGCCACCGGCGCGGACGGCGAGGAGCCCGACGCCGCCGAGGTCGTCTACTACCGCGCCGGATCCGCCGCCTCCGCCATGACCCCCGACTCGCCGGGCCCCGCCGCCCTCGACGGCACCCGGGTGCTGCACCTCACCGGCATCACCGCGGCGCTCTCCGACAGCTGCCTCGCCGTGCTGCGCACCCTCACCCGCCGCACCCCGGACCGCCCGCTGGTCTCCTTCGACGTCAACTACCGCGTCGGGCTGTGGCAGGGCCGCCCGCAGGGCCCCGAGACCCTGCTCGACCTGGCCCGCGGCGCCGATGTGGTCTTCGTCGGGGAGGACGAGGCGGCGGCCGCCTGGGATCTGCACGGGCCCGAGGCGATCCGCGCGGCGCTGCCCGAACCGGCCGTCCTCGTCGTCAAGCAGGGCTCCGAGGGCGTCACGGTCCTCCACCGGGAGGCCACGGACGGCGCGCACCCCGGCACGGCCCCCGGCGCGCCCGCCGGTGCCGACACGCCCGCCGGAGCCGGTGCCGACACGCCCGCCGCCGACACCCGCACCTACGCCCCCGCCCTCACCGTCGACGTCGTCGCCTCCGTCGGCGCGGGGGACGCCTTCGCCGCCGGATTCCTCTCCGGGACCCTGCGCGGGCTGCCGGTGTTCGACCGGATCCGGCACGGGCACCTCATGGCCGCCGCCGCGCTGACCGTCCCCGGTGACCTCGCTGGACCGCCGCCACGCCCGCTCGCCGACCGCCTCGCCGCCCTTCCCGCCGGTGACTGGGGGAGACTGCGTCTCGGCCCCGGCTGGACGACGGGGCTGCACGACACACGGGTGGAGGTCCCCCAGACATGAGCCAGACAGTAGACCGCGCACTGAGCATCCTTCCGCTGCTCGCCGAGGGCCCGGCCAACCTCGAACAGGTCGCGGTCCGCCTCGGCGTGCACAAGTCGACCGCGCTGCGGCTGCTGCGGACCCTGCACGAGCACGGCATCGTCTACCGCCAGCCCGACCAGCGCTACCGCCTCGGCGCCCGGCTCTTCGCCCTCGCCCAGCAGGCGGTCGAGAACCTCGACGTGCGCGACATCGCCCACCCCCACCTCGTCGCCCTCAACGAGAGTTGCGGACACACCGTCCACCTCGCCGTCTACGAGGAGAACGAGGTCCTCTACATCGACAAGGTCGAGAGCCGCTACCCGGTGCGGATGTACTCGCGGATCGGCAAGCCCGTCGCGATCACCGTCGCCGCGGTCGCCAAACTGCTCCTCGCCGACCTGTCCGACCCCGAGCGCCGCGGCATCGCGGAGAAGCTCGACTACCCCCTCTACACGTCCCGTTCGACACCGAACGCCGCGGCCTTCCTGGCCGAACTGGCCAAGGTCCGCGAACAGGGCTGGGCCACCGACCTCGGCGGCCACGAGGAGTCCATCAACTGCGTCGGCGCCCCGATCCGCGGCGCCGACGGCCGGGTGGTCGCCGCGATGTCGGTCTCCGCACCGAACGTCGTCGTCACCGCCGACGAACTCCTCACCCTCCTCCCGCTGGTGCGCCGCACCGCCGACGCCATCAGCCGGGAGTACTCCGGAACAGCAATCCCCCGGCCCTCCGCCGGTCCCGCACAGGAAGCCTGAACACCATGACCGAGAAGACCGCGCTCACCCCGGCCACCCACACCACCCCGCCCGCGAAGTTCTCCCACGGCGTCAGGAAGGGCAACATCCTCCAGGTCGCCGGCCAGGTCGGCTTCCTCCCCGCCGAGGAGGGCAAGGCCCCCACCCCGGCCGGTCCCACCCTGCGCGAGCAGACCCTCCAGACCTTCGCCAACGTCCAGGCGATCCTCGAAGAGGGCGGCGCGACCTGGGACGACGTCATGATGATGCGCGTCTACCTCACCGACGTGGACCACTTCGCCGAGATGAACGAGATCTACAACGCCTACTTCGAGGAGCAGGGCCTCAAGGAGGCGCCCGCCGCCCGCACGACCGTCTACGTCGGTCTGCCCAAGGGCCTGCTCATCGAGATCGACGCGCTCGCCGTCCTGAGCTGACCCGACGGACCGGGCCGCACCCGGCCACCGTCCACCGCCGCACCGGCCGTCCGTACGGCACCCACCGCAGGGGTCGCCGTACGGGCCCGGGCCGGGCACCCACCGCAGGGTCCCGGCCACCCACACCCCCCACCGAGCAACCGCCTTGCCCTTAAAGCACCTTCACCCGCACCGTCCGCCGCACGGCGCGGCGCCCCGCACCTCCGGGGCGCCGTGCCGCGGTCCGCCCTGCCCCGAGACGCATTCCAGGGGAGCCACCCGGACCTCCGGGCCCCGCCGACAACGGAGTCACACGATGTTCCTCGCCGCCGCCACGGCCCCCGCGCCACCGCCCCCGCCGCCGCACACGGGCGGGCTGCTCGCCCTGATACCGGGCACCCCGGGCCTGCTGACCGTCGCCGTCCTCGGCATCGCCCTGCTGCTTGTGCTGATCATCAAGTTCCGGCTACAGCCGTTCGTCGCGCTGCTCACCGTCTCCATCGCGGTCGGACTGGGCGCCGGACTCTCCGTCACCGAACTCTTCGGCACGGTCCAGAAGTCCGATGTGAAGTCCATGATCGAGAGCGGTATGGGCGGCACCCTCGGCCATATCGCGATCATCATCGGTCTGGGCACCATGCTCGGCTCGATCCTGGAGGTCTCCGGCGGCGGTGAAGTGCTCAGCACCCGCCTGCTGAACCTCTTCGGCGAGCAGCGCGCCCCGCTCGCCATGGGCCTGACCGGCCTCCTCTTCGGCATCCCGGTCTTCTTCGACATCGGCATCTTCGTCCTCGCCCCGATCGTCTACGCGGCGGCCAAACGCGGCGGCAAGTCGATGCTCCTCTACTGTCTGCCGCTGCTCGGCTCGCTGTCGATGACCCACGCCTTCCTGCCGCCGCACCCCGGACCGGTCGCCGCCGCGAGCCTCTTCCACGTGGACCTCGGCTGGATCATCCTGATGGGCCTGGTCTGCGGTATCCCCGCGGTCCTCGCCACCTGGGCGTGGGCCGCCTGGATCGGTAAGCGGATCTTCGTCGAACTGCCGCAGGACATGGCCGAGGCGGCGGACGAGGCGAAGGCGGCGGTCCTCGCCGAACAGCGCGCCGCCGGGGTCACCCCGCAGGAGAAGCCGGTGTCGCTGGGCGCCGTCCTCACCATCATCGCGATACCGCTGGTGCTGATCCTGCTGTCGACGTTCTCGTCCATCGCGCTGGACCCCAGTACGTTCCGGTCGGTCGTCGAGTTCTTCGGCAACCCGTTCGTCGCGCTGAGCCTCGCGCTCTTCGCCGCGTACTACCTGCTCGGCATCCGCCGCGGCTGGTCGCGCAAGTCGCTGGAGCGGGTCTCCACCGCCTCGCTCAAGCCGATCGGCAACATCCTGCTGGTGGTCGGCGCGGGCGGCGTCTTCGGCGCGGTCCTCCAGGGCAGCGGCGTCGCGAACGCCCTCTCCGACACCTTCCACGGCGTCGGGCTGCCGGTCATCGTGCTGGCCTGGCTGCTCTCGCTGGTGCTGCGCGTCGCCCAGGGCTCGGCGACCGTCGCCATCGTCACCACCGCCGGGATCGTCCTGCCGCTCGTCCAGGGCCAGGGCATGTCGCAGGCGCATCTGGCGCTGATCATCATGGCGATCTCGGCCGGTTCGATCTTCGCCTCGCACGTCAACGACGGCGGCTTCTGGATGGTCGCCAAGTACTTCGGCATCTCCGAGCGCGACACCCTGAAGTCCTGGACGGTCCTGGAATCCGTCCTCTCGGTCGCGGGCTTCGCGGTGGCGGCGCTGGTCAGTCTGGTCGTGTAGCGGAGGGGCGGACCGCCGGGGGACGGAACGGGACGACCCCGGCGGTCCGGGCGGCGCAAGGTGGCACGGTGCGTCAACTTCCGCCTGATCCGGGCCGATTCATTGCCCTGGGGCCGTGGGGCGCCAACAATGCGCACGACAAACCGAAGGGCTGTTCGCCCTGCGGTACGCAGCGTGAGAGGACCCCACAATGAACCGACCTCTCGTCGGCACCCTCGCCACCGTCGTGCTGGGCGCCGCCGCCCTGGTGGGCACCGCCGGAACGGCCGGTGCCGCCCAGCAGTCCGGCACGGACGCCCCCAACACCTTCCGTGCGACCACCCCCATATCCGCCCCGGCCAAGGCCCACACCCAGGCGGTCGACTTCGCCGGGACGGTGGCGCTCAGCAACTGCTCCGGCTCCATCGTGAAGATGCCGACCTCCAAGGACACCGACCCGGCACTCGTCATGACGAACGGTCACTGCCTGGAGTCCGGGATGCCGGGGGCGGGCGAGGTCATCGTCGACCAGCCCTCCACCCGCAGCTTCACCGTCCTGGACGCCAAGGCGGGTGAGCTGGGCACCGTCAAGGCGACCAAGGTCGTCTACTCGACGATGACCGACACCGACGTCACCCTCTACGAGAGCGGCTCCACCTACGCCGACATCCAGCAGAAGTACGGCATCAAGCCCTTGGAGCTGGACACCGCGCACCCCACCGACGGCCACAAGATCACCGTGGTGTCGGGTTACTGGAAGCAGACCTACTCCTGCGCCATCGACGGCTTCGTCCCCCAGCTCAAGGAGGGCGACTGGACCTGGAAGGACTCGGTCCGCTACACCACCGACTGCAAGACGATCGGCGGTACCTCCGGCTCCCCGGTGATCGACGACGAGACCGGCAAGGTCACCGCCATCAACAACACCGTCAACGAGGACGGTGAGAAGTGCACGCTCAACAACCCCTGCGAGGTGGACGAGAGCGGCGCCGTCACCGTGCACAAGGGCACCCCGTACGGCCAGGAGACCTACGGCATCCCGAAGTGCTTCACCGACGGCAACAAGCTCGACCTGAGCGCCTCCGGCTGTGAGCTGCCCAAGCCGTCCGGCGTCCGCCGCTGAACGCAGCAGACATGAAGAGGCCGGGCCCCGCGCGCACGCTACGCGGGGCCCGGCCCGTATGGGGGGTGGCGTTCGAGGGGCCCGCCACCTCCGGGCCCGCGCCGGTGGTTACGGCAGGCTGTGCACGTGCTTGCCGACCTGGCTCGCGAAGGCGTTGCCGTTCGCCGCGTCCCAGTTGGTCGACCAGGTCATCGCACCGCGCAGCCCGGGGTACGTCTTCGACGGCTTGAAGGTGCCGCAGCCGCTGCCCTTCGTCAGACAGTCCAGCGCGTCGTTGACCACCGACGGGGCGGTGTAGCCGCCGCCCGCCGCACTGGAGGACGCCGGGACACCCAGACCGACCTGGGAGGGGTCGAGGCCGTTCTCCAGCTGGATGCAGGCGAGCCCGGTCAGGAAGTCCACGGTGCCCTGGGAGTAGACCTTGCCGTCACAGCCCAGCATCGAACCGCTGTTGTAGTACTGCATGTTGACGACGGTCAGGAAGTCCTTGATCCCCAGCGCCGTCTTGAAGTACTCGTTCTGCGGCGACTGCATGTCGATGGTCTGCGGCGCCATCGTCACCACCACATCGGGGTGCTTGGCGTGCACCGCCTTCAGCGCCTGCGTCATGTACGTGGAGTTCAGGCCGTTCTCCAGGTCGATGTCGACGCCGTTGAAGCCGTACTCGTCCATCAGCTTGTCCAGCGACGCGGCGAAGGCGTCCGCGGAGGCGGAGTCGCTGACCGAGACGGCCCCTTTCTCGCCGCCGACGGAGAGGATCACGGACTTCCCCGCCGACTGCTTCGCCTTGATGTCGGCCTTGAAATCGTCGGCGGAGGCGTAGCCGACCGCCGGATCGAGGTTGAAGGTGATCTCGCCAGGCTTGCCCGTCGCGTCGGCGAAGGCGACCGCGATGATGTCGTACGCGTCATCGACGTCCTTCAGCTTCTGGACGGTGGCGCCGTTGTTGAAGTTCTGCCAGTAGCCGGTCACCGCGTGCTTGGCCACCGCGGACGCGCCCGCCGCCGGAACGGATTGCCGGTGGGCCTCCGGCGCCGCCTGCGCGGTGCCCGCGGAGAGCGCACCGCCCGTCAACAACGCCGCCACGGCGACCACGGCCGGCAGCGCCTTCCTCGTCGTACCCGAACGTGTCTTCCTGCTTCGTGCGCCAACCACGACTGCCTCCGGCTGTGGGGGAGTTGGGGGTGTGCGGTGCGCGCGCAGAGAGCTCCGCGCTGCCGTACAACGTGGTCCAGACCAATGCCCCTGTCAAGGTTTCCGACACCACCCGTTGCCCCTTGCGGGTGGCGGGCGTGACGATGGCCGGGAGGTGAAGTGGCCCTTCCCCAGGGGCCGCAGACGCGGGGTCAGTGACCCGGAACGTGTTCTCCCGGACGTATCTCGCGGATAAAGTGCTGGACGTACGGCGCCGAGTGCGCAAGCAGTGCGGAGACAAGCAGTGCAGACAGCGGCCCCGGGAAGCGGAGGCCGGAGGGAGTTGGGAGGGAGCGGCGTGCCGACCGCGATTGCCGTCACCGGCTCCGATCTCGCGCTGCCCGCCGCCGACCGCACCACCCCCGCGGCGGTGGTGCTCCCCGCCCCGCACCTCCAACCGCTCGACGAGGCGCTGACGCAGACCGCCGCGGTCCTCGAACACCACGGCCACCTCGTCGTCCTCTACTCCGACGCCTGCCCCGCCGACCACGTACGGCGGCTGCACACCCTCCGCGGGCTGCTGGAGAGCGACCGCATCGCCCTGGTCAAGGTGGACCTGCCGCCGCTCGGCCTCGCCGTCCTCGCCCGTCAGCTGCGCGAACTCTCCCGCTCGGCGCTGAGCCCCGGCGTCCTGGCCTGCGCCGCCCGGCTGCTGGCGCACTACATCCACGCCGGGGCGCTGCTCGCCACCGTCGGCGGACTGGACCGCGTCGAGGTCGACCTCCGCGCCCATATGGCGTCCTGGCTGCCCGGTGTGCAGTTCGCGGTCCTCGCCGCGCCCGCGCCGCACCTGGTCAGGGTCGAGCGCCACCGCACCGACGCCGCGCTGCCCGCCCCGTCGTACGCCACGGAACTGGTCCTCGCCCGAGGCCATTTCAACGGCGACTGGGTCGGCTCCGTGCTCGCCCCCGCCTGGCAGGTGCGCGGCGCCCACGAGGTGCCGCTGCCCACCGAGTCCGCGCAGTGGTGGGGCACCCGCAAGCTGGTCGAGTTCGCCGCCGCCATCCCCGACCCGGCGCTCCTGCACCGTCTGGTCTCCTCGGTACGCCGCGAGGAGTGCGCCTGGTGCGGCCTCGAACTCCTCGGCGACCGCTGCGCGTTCTGCGGTACACCGTGCCGCGGCGGGGAACACGTCGCCGCAGGTGGACGCGCGGTGACCGAGGGGACCACGGGGACCCGCGGGGCGCCCGCGGCGCTGCCCCCGGGAGGCGGCGAGCCCCCCGCCGCCGGAGCGCCCGCCTCGGCCGGAGCGCCCGCCCCGCTGCCGGGCACGGCGCCCGGCCCGCTGCCCGGCCCGCTGCCCCCGGGCCCCGCGTCCGCCGCCCCGCCGCCCGCCTCCGCCCCGCCCGATACCGCCCCGCCCGGGGAAGCGCCGCCCGCGGCCCGGCCGTTCGGTACGCCGGGTGTACCGGGCGCGCCGGGCGCCTTCGGCGCGCCCTGTGTCCCCGGGCTGCCCGCGGGCCCCGCCCCGTTGCCCCCGGACGCGCCGCCCACCGGGCCGCCGTACCCGGGGGTGTATCCGGGCGGTACGCCGCTGGCGGGGCCGCTCCCCGGTGGCCCGTTCGCCGGGCGGCCGCCCACCGGCCCGCCGCCCGCGGCCCCGCCAGCGGCCGGGCCCCCGTACGCCCTCGGACTCTCCCCGGTGGCGCCGCCCGGCGTGCCCGGAGGCGTTCCCCGTCCGCAGCCGCCCCGTCCCGCCCCGATCGAGGTCCCCCACCCATGAACGCACGTCAGCGCCGCGGCCTGATCCTGCTCCTGCTGTCGGTCCTCTGCGCGGCCGGCGCCTTCGCCGGGGTGCTCTCCGTCATCCGCAACGTCGAGTCGAAGGTCGGCCCGGAGCGGACCGCGTACCGGCTCAAGGCCGATGTGGCGGCCTACACCCCGCTGGATCCGGGGCAGTTCGAGAAGGTCGCGATGCCCGAGCGCTGGCTGCCGCCGACCGCCGTCACCGATCTGGACGCCCTCAGCGGGAAAATAGCGGTCACCCCCCTCCACAAGGGTTCGCTGCTCCAGAACGACATGATCGTCGCCCGGCCCGCGCTCCAGCCCGGTCGCCAGGAGATCGCCATCATGATCGACGCGGCCACCGGTGTCGCCGGGAAGATCACCCCGGGCGCCCGGGTCAACATCTACGCCACGTTCGAGGGCAAGCGCGCCGAGGACAAGCCGGTCTCCAAGGTCATCGTGGCCGGTGCCCAGGTCATCGACGTCGGCAAGCTCACCCCGCTCGCCGCCCAGGACCCCGGCGACGCCACCGGCGCCCGCCGGGAGGGCGAGGCCGTCCCGATCACCTTCTCGCTCGACACCAAGGACGCCCAACGCGTCGCCTACGCCGAGTCCTTCGCCTCCCACGTACGCCTCGCCCTGCTCGCCCCCGGCTCCGACCGCGCCATCCCGCCGGCCGACCGCACCTACACCCTGGACGGCGACAAGTGACCCGGAGGCACCGGTGACCATCCGCATCCTGCCGGCCGTCGGCGACCCCGACGCCGCCCGCGCCCTGACCACCCTGCTCGCCGGGGTGCCCGACGCGGCCACGGCGCCGCCGGTCGCCGACTCCGCGGCGCTCCTCGACGCGCTCGCCGGAGCCGCGCCGCCGGACGCCACCGGGCCCGCCGCCGTCGAGGCGCTGCCCGAGGTCGTCCTCGTCCACGAGCGCATCGGCCCGCTGCCCGCCCTCGACCTGATCCGCGAGGTGGCGCTCCGCTTCCCCGCGGTCGGCGTCGTGCTGCTCACCGCGGACGCCGGGCCCGCGCTCTACTCCGCCGCCATGGACGCGGGCGCCCGCGGCGTCGCCGGACTGCCGCTCGGCCACGACGAACTCGCCGCCCGCGTCCGGGCCGCCGCCCAGTGGGCCGCGGGCGTCCGCGTCCACCTCGGCGGCGGGCGGGAGGCACCGCCGGGACCGGCCGGGACCCTGCTCACCGTCACCGGCGCAAAGGGCGGCACCGGCACCACCGTCACCGCCGTACAACTCGCCCTCGCCGCCCGCCAGGCGGGCCGCCGGGTCGCCCTCGTCGACCTCGACCTCCAGTCCGGCGACATCGCCTCCTACCTGGACGTCCAGTTCCGCCGCTCGGTCGTCGACCTCGCCGGGATCGCCGACCTCTCCGCCCGGGTACTGGCCGACGCCATACACGACCACCCCACCGGCCTCGCGCTGCTGCTCGCCCCCGAGGAGGGCGAGCGCGGCGAGGAGGTCGACGACCACGCCGCCCGGCAGATCGTCACCGCGCTGCGCGCCCGCTACGACGTCGTCATCGCCGACTGCGGCTCCCAGATGCAGTCCGCCAACGCCGCCGCCGTGGAACTCGCCGACACCGCCCTGCTGGTGACCACCCCGGACGTGGTCGCGGTACGCGCCGCCAAACGCCAGGTCCGGCTCTGGGACCGGCTGCGGATCCGTAAGGCGGAGTCCACCCTCACCGTCGTCAACCGCCTCACCCGGCACACCGAGATCCAGCCCCCGCTGATCGCCAAGGCCACCGGCACCGCCGTCGCCGCCACCACCGTGCCCGCGGCCTTCAAGGAGCTGCAGCCCTGCGTCGACTCCGGGCGGATGCAGGATTTGGACGCCCGCTCCACGGTCCGCGCGGCCCTGTGGGCGCTCGCCGGGGAGCTGGGCCTGGTGGCCGCCGCCTCCGGCGTCCCCCGCCTCAAATCCGGCCACCGCGGCCGCCCGTCGCTGACCGGCCGCCGCCGCAAGGCCCTCCCGGCGGGCCCGGTACCGCCCCAGGCCACCCCCGGCCCGGCCACCCCTCCGGCACCGGCGGGCCCGTCCGCCCCGTACGAGGAGGGCTGAGCGGGTGGGGCGGGCGGGCGAGGCGCGTACGGGAGACCACGGCGCGGCGCGGGCGACGCGCTCCCGCGGGGGAGCCCCGGCGCGCCCGGGGCGGCCCGGCCCGGCGCGTCCGCCACGGCGCGGCCCCGGCGGGCGCCCCGTCCGCCTCCGTCGGCTCCCCGCGACGCCCCGCACCCGCCCCGCCGGGGACCGCGGTCAGGTCACCGTCGAGTTCGCCGGGATGCTGCCGCTGATCCTGCTGGTCCTCGTGCTGCTGTGGCAGTTCGTGCTGGTCGGCTACACCTTCTCGCTCGCCGCGCACGCCGCCGACCGGGGCGCGCGGGCCGCCGTGGCGCTCCGCGACGGCGGCCCCGGCGCCTGCCGTACCGCCGCCACCGGCGAACTCCCCGCCTCCTGGCGCTCCGCGGCCACCACCACCTGCGCCGCCGACGCGGGCCTGTGGCACGCGACCGTACGCCTCAAGGTCCCGGTGCTCTTCCCGGGTGCGGCCGCCTTCCCCTGGACGGTCAGCGGCACCGCCGGAGCCGTCGACGAGGAGGGCCGATGAGCCGGACCTGCGGGCGCGGACCGCGCCGCACGGACCCCGCCCGCCGCACGCCCCCCGGCGCGTCCGACGCCGCCCGCGCCCCCGGCGCGCGGCGGCCCGCAGGGGCCCGCCGCTTCCGCGGACCGGCCGGTGACCGCGGTCAGGCGTCCATCGAATTCCTCGGGTTCCTCCCGCTGCTGCTCGTCGTCGCGCTCGCCGTCGTCCAGCTCGGGATCGCCGCGTTCGCCGTGCAGCAGGCCGGTACGGGCGCCCGCGCCGCCGCCCGGACCGCCTCGCTCGACCCGCCGGACCGGCAGCGCGACCCGGCCGCCGCCGGGCGCGCCGCGATGACCGGCTGGGTCGCCGAGCGCGCCCGGATCGGCGTCGGCGGCGCGGGCGACGCGGTCCGCGCCACCACGACCGTCACCCTGCCCTCCGTCATCCCCGGTGTCTCCCTCGGCACCGTCAGCCGCAGCGCGACGATGCCCCGCCCCGCGGCCGCGCACGCACCGGGCGCCGCCCCGGAAGGAGTCCTCGCGCCATGAGTCTCAAAGGCCGCATCGCCGCCCCGGAACCGGAGGGCGAGGCCCGCTCCGACGGGCGGCTGGTCCCCGTCTACCGCGCCAAGCTCCTCCAGGAGATCGACCTGGCGGAGATGTCCGCGCTGACCGCCGCCGAGCGCCGCTCCCGGCTGGAGCGCGTCCTCGGCCACATCATCAGCCGCGAGGGCCCGGTCCTCTCCACCGCCGAACGCGATCTGCTCATCCGCCGCGTCGTGGACGAGGCGCTGGGCCTCGGCGTCCTCGAACCGCTCCTGGAGGACACCTCCATCACCGAGATCATGGTCAACGGCCCGGACCGGATCTACGTCGAACGCCACGGCCGGGTCGAGCCGGTCCCCGTCCGCTTCGCCTCCCACGAGCAGCTGATGCAGACCATCGAGCGGATCGTCTCCACCGTCAACCGCCGGGTCGACGAGTCGAATCCGATGGTCGACGCCCGGCTGCCGTCCGGTGAGCGCGTCAACGTGATCATCCCGCCGCTCGCCCTCAACGGCGCCGTCCTCACCATCCGCCGCTTCCCCCGCGCCTACGCCCTCGCCGAACTCCTCGGCATGGGCACCCTCGACGAACAGATGCTGCTGCTGCTCGCCGCCCTCGTCCGCGCCCGCTTCAACATCGTCGTCTCCGGGGCCACCGGCGCCGGGAAGACCACCCTGCTCAACGCGCTCTCCGGGCTCATCCCGGACGGCGAGCGGATCATCACCGTCGAGGACGCCGCCGAACTCCAGCTCCAGCAGAGCCATGTCATCCGGCTGGAGTCCCGGCCGCCCAACGTCGAGGGCAAGGGCCGCATCACCATCCGCGACCTGGTCCGCAACTCCCTGCGGATGCGGCCCGACCGCATCATCGTCGGCGAGGTCCGCGGCGGCGAGACCCTCGACATGCTCCAGGCGATGTCCACCGGTCACGACGGCTCGCTCGCCACCGTCCACGCCAACAGCGCCGAGGACGCGCTGATGCGGCTCCAGACCCTCGCCTCGATGTCCGACGTCAAGATCCCCTTCGAGGCGCTGCGGGACCAGATCAACAGCGCCGTCGACTGCCTCGTCCAGCTGGGGCGCGGCGCCGACGGCGCCCGCCGTATCACCGAGGTCGCCCTCCTCGACTCCCGCGGCCACCAGGCGTACCGCCTCGCCACCGTCTGCCGCTTCGAGACCGAACCGATGACCGCCGACCGCCGGGTCCACGGCCACATCCGCCACTTCCCGCTGCCGCGCCGGACCGCCGAACGCCTGCGGATGGCGGGCGAATCCGTCCCGCCCGCCTTCGGCGTCGCCGCCACCGACGATCAGCTCGCCACCCGGGAGGCCCGATGACGCGCGCCCTCGACCCCGCGCTCCTCACCGTCGGCGCCGCCCTGTTCAGCTGCGTCCTCGCGGTCGCCGGGCTCCAGCTCTACGCGTCCGGGCGGGACCGGCGGCGCGCCGTCGTCGACCGGCTCGCCGACGACCGCCGACTGCCGGTGACCGGCCGGGGCCGCCGCTTCGCCGCCCTCGACCGCGCGGTCCGCGCCACCCGCTACGGCCGCCGCCTGGAGAAACGGCTCGCCGCCACCGGGCTCGACGTCACCCCGGGCGAGTTCACCGCCTACCTCGCCGGGGCGGTCGTCGCCCTCTGGCTGGTCGCGCACGCCGTCCTCGCCGCCTTCTTCGGGCCGATCGCCGCGCTCACCGCCGTCTGGGCCGCGTTCGCCTTCCTCGACTGGCAGCGCCGCAAGCGCACCGAGCGCTTCATCAACCAGCTCCCGGAGCTGTCCCGCATCCTCGCCAACGCCACCCAGGCGGGTCTGGCGCTGCGTACGGCGCTGGGCATGGCCGCCGAGGAGCTGGAGGCACCGGCGGGTCAGGAATTGGCCAAGGTGTCCGACAAACTCGCGGTCGGCCACTCCGTCGAGGAGGCCCTCGACGAACTGGCCGAACGTCTTCCCTCCCGCGAACTCGTCGTCCTCGTCACCACCCTGGTCCTCGCCAACCGGGCCGGTGGCACCGTCGTCGGCTCGCTGCGCAACCTCACCCGCACCCTGGAGGAGCGCAAGGAGACCCGGCGCGAGGTCCGCACCCAGCTCTCGCAGGTCACCGTCACCGCGTACGTCGTCCCGCTGCTCGGCATCGGCACCCTGCTGCTGATGAACCGCATCGCCCCCGGCGCCATCGACCGGATGACCTCCTCCTTCCTCGGCCAACTCGCCGTCGTCGCCGCCTTCGTCCTCTACGGACTGGGCTTCTTCCTCATCCGACGGCTCTCCAAGATCGACGTCTAGGGACGGGCACCGCATGGCCACCGGAATCCTGCTGGCGCTGCTCGCCGCGCTCTCCGTCGCGGGCGCGTGCGGCGGCCTCGCGCTCTACCGCCGCGAGGCGAAACTCCCGCCCGACCTCGCCCTCTCCTTGGAGGTCGGCGCCCGCCGCACCACCGCCGTCGGCTCCGCCGTCGACCGTACGGGCATGCGCTACGCCCCGCTGGTGCTGCGGCTGATGGGCCCCGACCGGGTCTCCCGGCTGCGCCGCCGGATCGACCTGGCGGGCAACCCGGGCGGGCTGACCGTCGACCGCTACGCCGCCCGGCGCGCGGTCTACGGCGGGCTCGGGCTCTTCGGCGCGCTGGTGATGTTCCTGCGCGGCCAGCCGCTGCTCGGCGTGGTGATGGTGCTGTTCGCCTGCTTCTGGACCGAGGTCGGCATCCGCGCCGCCATCCGCCAGCGCAAGGACACCATCGAGCGGACGCTGCCGGACTTCCTCGACGTCCTCGCCGTCGTGGTCAGCGCGGGGCTCGGTTTCCGCCAGGCCCTGGACCGCGTCGCCGACCGCTACGAGGGCCCCTGGGCGGACGAGCTGCGCATCACGCTGCGCCAGATGGACATGGGCGTCAGCCGCCGTACCGCCTTCGAGGAACTGCGCAAACGCAACGACTCCGAGCAGGTCGCACAGTTCGTCACCGCCCTCCAGCAGGGTGAGGAGTTGGGCGCGCCGATCGTCGACACGCTCATCCAGATCGCCGACGACATGCGGCGCACCGACGCGCAGAACGCCCGCCGCCGGGCCGCCCGCGCCGTCCCCAAGGCCACCATGGTCGTCACCACCTTCATGGTCCCGGCGACCATGATCCTGCTGATCGCCGGGTTCTTCCTCGGCTCCGGCACCGACTTCGGCTCCCTGATGGGGAAATGAAAGCCGCCGAAATGTCCCCGACGGATTCACCCGGACGCGCCGCGCGCCGCGCTTCGGCGGCCACTCCGCCGCCCGGCCCGGGGTCCCGGGCGGAGCGCCGCGTACCGGATGTGGGCACGCGACCGAAACCGTTCGCGGCCGCCGACGGCTTGCCGCCAACTCCTTCGCAACAGCAACGAGTTGTGCCACAGTGGAGCCGCCATCGGGGTGCAGGGTGTCCCGCGCGGGGACCGCAGGGGGATCGGGGGTGAACGGAGTGCGAGGTGCACCGCTTCCGCCACGGAAGGCCATTGGCCGAATTCTTTCGCTCCGGCTCCTCGCCGTGTCCTCCGAACAGGTTGGGGTAGGGATTCCCTGTTCCAGGAGCGCCTTCCCGGCGTACTTTTCTCGTGTCGTGACCGCGGAGCTACGCGCCGACACCACGGGGACAGCCCAACCGGACCAGAGCGGTGCGGGGGCCCATGGAGGAGAAGACGATGGCGAAGCGGATCGTGAGGAACGACGACCGGGGGCAGACCTCGATCGAGTACCTCGGCATCATCGCGGTGGTCGTGGCGATCGTCCTGGTGCTGTCCACCACGGATTTCGGCAGTCAGATCGCGAACGCCATCGCCGACAAGATCTCCGAAGTCGTCGGCATCTAGCGGGCCGCACCCCCGCACCCGCCCCGCCCGGCGCCCCCGCCATGACCGCACCCGCCGCCCGCCCGCCGCGCGATGCCGGACAGGCGTTCCCGGTCTACATCGTGGCGGTCGCCGGGCTGCTCTTCCTCGCCCTCGCGTTCTTCGCCGTCGGCCAGGCGGCGGCGAGCCGCGGCGGCGCCCAGACCGCCGCCGACGCCGCCGCCCTCGCCGCCGGGCAGAAGTACCGCGACCGGCTGACCGAAAGCTTCCTCGACGCGCTGCGCTCCGGCGCCGACTGGCGCGATCTGCTGGAGGGCCGCGGCGCCGACTCCCGTACCGCCTGCGACAGCGCCGGGTGGTTCGCCGGGCGCAACGACGCGGTCCTCACCGACTGCACCCCCGACTCCTGGCCCACCTCCTTCGCCGTCCAGGTCCGCGCCCGCTCCGCCGTCGGCCACTCCGTCGTGCCCGGTACGGAGTCCGCGCACGCCGAGGCGCGCGCCACCGCCGTCGTCGAACCCCGCTGCCGCGCGGACGCCTCCGACGACACACCCCCGAAGACCGGACCGCACACCCCCGGCGGGGGAGTACCCTCCTCCACCCCCGGACCCGGCACCGGCGACACCGGTGCGGGCAAGGGGGAGCACGGCCCCGACGGCACGGACGACGCCCCCCTCCCCGGGCTCGTCTGCGACGGAAAGGCATGGCACCTGGTCCCCGGCGACCTGCACGACGGCCGCGGACTGCCCGGAGCCGCCGACCTGTTCGCCGTCCGGCTCGCCCGATGACCGCGCCGCCGGTCCCGGGCACGGCCGACCGCCCACCGAACCGCTGACGACCGAAGGACTGGCACCCATGAGCATGCGGCGCACGACGAAAGCCGCCCGAGGAGCGGCCGCCACGGCGGTGGCGGTCGGCCTGGCGCTCCTCGTCGCCGGCTGCGGAGGCGGTGACGCCGGGGGAGGAAAGACGGACGACCGGGCACCGGCCCGCCACGCCGATCCCGCAACCGCCGAGCCCACCGCCCCCGCCGCCGATGTCGACAAGGCCATCGGCGAGATGAAGGGCCCGGACGGCGTCACCGTCACCCTGCACTCCGTCATCCGTGACTCCGGCGGCTTCGTCACCGTCAACGGCACCGTCGTCAACCACGGCAGCCGCGTCTTCAACGCCATCGACTGGCGCTCCAACGAATCCGAACTCCGCTCCCGCTCCTCCCTCTCCGGCGCCACCCTCGTCGACAAGGCGGGCAAGAAGCGGTACCTCGTGCTGCGCGACACCGACGGCGAATGCCTGTGCACCACGGGCCTGAGCGGGCTGCGGCCCGGTGAGAGCCGCCCGATCTTCGCGCAGTTCCCCGCCCCGCCCGCCAAGGTCACCGAGGTCGACTTCCAGCTCCCGACGATGCCACCCGCCGACGTACGGATCACGGAGTGACCGCGACCATGCCCGCGACGCACCCGCCCCGCCCCCACCCGACCGGCACCCGCCCCGCCGGCGGCCACCCGCCGGGCCACCGGACTCGCCACCCCCGCCGCACACGCCGACACCCCGCCCGGACTGACCGAGGACACCACACCGCCGGTCGCCATCGATCCCCGCGACCCCGATCTGCGGATGGTGCAGGGCGCCACGCTGGCCCCGGCGAAGGTCCTCAACATCAAGTCCGTGGTGGAGACCGACGACGGTGCCGAACGCCGCCAGGACACCAACGACAATGTGACGTTCGCGCTCCAGGCGGAGGTCCTCTTCGGCAAGGACAGCGCCGATCTGACCGACGACGCCCGCTCCCGGATCTCCGCCATCGCCGCCGAGGTCACCAAGCAACACGCCCGGAAACTGCGGGTCTTCGGCTTCACCGACAACCTCGGCTCCGCCGCCCACGGCCTGACCCTCTCCCGGCAACGCGCCGGTGCGGTCCAACGCCGCCTGGCCCAGGACCTCGGCTCCGGCATCACCTTCGAGATCCGCGGCTACGGCGAGCAGTACCCGATCGCGGACAACTCCACGGAGGCGGGCCGCAAGAAGAACCGCCGGGTCGAGGTCAGCTTCCCCCGGCAGGAATGAGGGCCGGGCTCCGGGAGGGCCGAACTTTCAGGAAGGCTGCCTGATGGTCGCCGACTGCCGTGAGCCGACGTCAGGTCGGCGCGGACGGCCGACCGTTCACGGGTGACCGTCCGCCTCCGGGTCCGCCTCCGCCGTACGGAGGGTCAGTCGTACGCCCTCCCGCAGCCCCCACCCGGCCATCGCCCCGGCGGACGCCTCCAGTACGTGGCGGGCGCGGGGGCGCGGCAGCCCCAGCCGTCCCGGGGGCATGGTGCGCACCGCGAGCACCCGGAGCGTCCGGTCGAGGTAGGCGACATCGATCGCGAACCGCATCCCGAAGGTGTGCACCCCGCTCGCCGGTGTCAGCAACAGCGCGCCCGCCACCCCGTCCCGGCCCAGCAACCCCCGCCTGCGGGCCCGGTAGGACGCGGCGATCTCCACCGCGACCGGCCTGTCCGCCCCGTGCACCGTCCCCGTACCGTCCCGCCAACGCGCCATGGCCGCCGTTCTACCAGCCACCCGCCCCCACCGGCACGGGCGCCCCGGCCCCACGCCTGCGCCCCGCGCCCCGTCCCGCTCACCCGACCGGCCCCCGCCCCCGGCCCCCGCGCTCTATGGTCGTCGGGTGTCCCCGACGCTGATGATCCTCGCCGCCGTCTACGGCGTCGCCGCCGGAGTGCTGCTGCCCCGGCCCGTCCACCGGCTGAGCGTCGAGCCGGACCACGACCGGCGCACCGACTGCCCCCGGGGCCACCCCCTCACCGGCCCGGCCCACGGCTGGCTGGGGACCGCCCGCTGCCGCCCCTGCGGCGCCGCGTACGGGCCGGGGACGGCGACCACCGCCGCCGTCACCGCACTGGTCTGCGCGGCGCTCGCCGCCGCCACCGGGCCCCGCCCGGAACTCGCCGCCTGGCTGCTGATGGCCCCCGTCGCGGTCCTCCTGGCCGCCGTCGACCTCCGGGTGCGCCGCCTCCCGGACGCCCTGACGGCGGCGCTCGCCGCGCTCGCCGCCGCCGGGCTGGGGGCCGCCGCGCTCCTCGGCGGCGCGGCCGGGTCCTGGCGCCGCGCGGTCCTCGGCGGGCTGCTGCTCGGCGGCTGCTACCTGCTGCTCTACGTCGCCCACCCGAACGGCATCGGCCTCGGCGACGCCAAGCTGGCGGTCGGCCTCGGCACGGCCCTGGGCTGGTACGGCTGGCACACCCTGCTCGTCGGCGCCGCCGCGGGCATCGGGCTCGGCGCCCTCCGCGGCTGCTGGCTGCTGCTCGCCGGGCGGCGCCGGGAGGCCATGCCGCTCGGCCCGTACCTGATCGCCGGGGCGCTCTGCGGGCTGCTCCCGGCGGCTGCCGCAGCCGCCTGACGAGGGCCGCGACCGGCCTCCGGGCGGCGGCGGTGCGCCCCGGCGCGCGACCGGGGCACACCGGGTTCTCCGATGTTGCGCACACCACAGGGCTCATGGGGTTATGGTGGAAGCCCCCCCCTCGGGCCGGTCCGTATCCCCCCCCACGGACCGGCCCGCTTTTTGTTGCCGTCCTCCTCCCGGCTCCGTTCCTGAGCGTCCCGCCGCCCCCGGCGCACGCCAGGAGCACACGGCACACGGGGGCGCACACCGCCTCCCGGACACCGGCCCCGCCGGACCTACGGCCCCGGACCGGCTCTACCGGATCAGCTCCGGCGGGCCCAGATGTTCACCCCGTCGGTCGTCTGCGCGAACTCGTCGATCTCCGCCAGCTCCGTCGCGGTCAGCTCCGGTGCGCCCAGCGCCGCGATGTTCGCCTCCAGCTGCGCCACGCTGCTCGCCCCGATCAGCGCCGACGTCATCCGCGGATCCCGCAGCACCCAGCCCAGCGCCAGCTGCGCCAGCGACTGGCCCCGGCGGGCGGCGATCTCGTTGAGCCCCCGCAGCCGCCGCACCACGTCCTCGGAGAGCAGCCCCGGGTCGAGCGACTTGCCCAGCGAGGCGCGCGAGCCCTCCGGGACGCCGTGCAGGTACTTGTCGGTGAGCAGCCCCTGCGCGAGCGGCGCGAACGAGATGCAGCCCATGCCCTCGCTCTCCAGGGTGTCCAGCAGCCCGTCGTCCTCGGTCCAGCGGTTGATCATCGAGTACGACGGCTGGTGGATCAGCGCCGGAACGCCCATCCCGCGCAGAATCCGGGCCGCCTCACGGGTCTGCTCGGAGGAGTACGAGGAGATTCCGGCGTAGAGCGCCTTCCCCTGGCGGACGGCGGACGCGAGGGCGCCCATCGTCTCCTCCAGCGGGGTTTCCGGGTCGAAGCGGTGCGAGTAGAAAATATCGACGTAATCGACCCCCATCCGCTTCAGCGAGGCATCGAGTGAGGAGAGGAGATATTTCCGCGAACCCCATTCGCCGTACGGACCGGGATGCATCCGATATCCCGCTTTGGTCGAGAGAATGATCTCGTCGCGGTAGGGCCGGAAGTCCTGGGCGAAGATCTTCCCGAAGTTCAGCTCGGCGGACCCGGGCGGCGGACCGTAGTTGTTGGCCAGGTCGAAGTGGGTCACGCCCAGGTCGAAGGCGCGGCGCAGGATCGCCCGCTGTGAGGTCAAGGTGCGGTCGTCACCGAAGTTGTGCCAGAGTCCCAGAGAGATGGCCGGAAGTTTCAGGCCGCTGCGTCCGGTGCGCCGGTACTCCATGGAGTCGTAGCGCGAATCCACGGCGCAGTACGGAGAAGAATCAGTCATGGTCAACTCCCTATCACGGTCCTCGCAGACACCTGATGCGGCCATCGACACGCCCGAGAAGTAAAGTTATGGCCTTAGGCGACGGGGCGACCGCCAATGGGCACGGAGGGGCTGGTCCACACTCATGCTGCGATCTTCGGGGATGCGTATCCCGTATCCGCAGGCACTGCGGAATCTGGTCTACCGGCTGTACGCACGACGGGTCGAGGGACGGCTGGACCACAGCCAGGTGCCCAAGCACATCGGCGTCATCCTCGACGGCAACCGCCGCTGGGCACGGGCCGACGGCCGGACGACCGAGCAGGGCCACCAGGCCGGTGCCGCCAAGATCGGTGAACTGCTGGGCTGGTGCGCCGAGACCGATGTCGAGGTGGTCACCCTCTGGCTGCTGTCGACCGACAACCTCGACCGGCCCGAGTCCGAGCTGAAGCCGCTGCTCGGCATCATCGAGAACACCGTGCGTGATCTCGCCGCCGACGGACGCTGGCGCGTCCACCACGTCGGCAACCGCGATCTGCTGCCGTCGGACACCCAGCTCGTCCTCAAGCAGGCGGAGGAGGACACCGTCGACAACACCGGCATCCTGGTGAACGTCGCCGTCGGCTACGGCGGCCGTCAGGAGATCGCCGACGCGGTCCGCTCGCTCCTCCTCGAACACGCCGACCGCGGCACCTCCTTCGAGGAGCTGGCCGAGACCGTCGACATCGACCTCATCTCCAAGCACCTCTACACCAGCGGCCAGCCCGACCCGGACCTGGTGATCCGCACCAGCGGTGAGCAGCGGCTGTCCGGATTCATGCTCTGGCAGTCGGCGCACTCCGAGTACTACTTCTGCGAGGTCTTCTGGCCCGCCTTCCGGAAGGTCGACTTCCTGCGCGCCCTCCGCGACTACGCGGCCCGCCACCGGCGTTACGGCTTCTAGCCCGCCGCCTTCGCTTCCGGCCCGCCTTGCCCCGTATGCCCGGGTACGTCCCCGTGGTGGACGGCCCCGCGCGGCGTCGGCCCCGGGTCCTTCCGCGCCCCGGTCACCCCAGGTGGTGGCCGGGGCGCGGCCGTACACGGCGCGCGTCACCCAAGGTTCACCGCCTGTGCGCCCGCGCGCCGGGCATGGGCGCACCCCAACGCGGGAATGTTCCTGGCAGGTCGGCGTCCGGAATCAGACACGGGCGCCGTATCTCAGCGGACGGCATGGGGCCGTCCGCCCGGGAGGCCCTTTGCGCATCACGGAGGCCCGTGCGACCCGCACGGACGACGCGGAGGGCCGGTGTTCGGCCCGCGCAGCGCGGCCAGAACCCGGTCCTGTCCCCCGCGACGCCGTCGCACCCCGACCTCATCCGAGGGGGTTCGTCCACCCGTGGTGAACAGCAACAAGCGCCGTGAGAGCGGCCGGCACACCTACGTCCTCGACACCAGCGTCCTGCTGGCCGATCCAGGCGCCATGTCCCGCTTCGACGAGCACGAGGTCGTCCTGCCGGTCGTGGTGGTCACGGAGCTGGAGGCCAAGAGGCACCATCCAGAGCTGGGGTACTTCGCGCGGCAGGCGCTGCGCCTGCTGGACGAGTACCGCGTACGGTTCGGGCGGCTGGACGCGCCCCTGCCCATCGGCGATCTGGGCGGCACCCTCAGAGTCGAACTCAACCACTCCGACCCGGGGATCCTGCCCGCCGCCTTCTGGAACGGCCACAGCCGCGTCGGCGACAACGACGCGCGGATCCTCGCCGTCGCCCGCAACCTCCAGGCCGAGGGGTACGACGTCACGGTCGTCTCCAAGGACCTGCCGATGCGGATCAAGGCGTCGTCCGTCGGGCTGCTCGCCGAGGAGTACCGCGCCGAACTCGCCGTCACCGACTCCGGCTGGACGGGCATGAGCGAGGTCGCCGTCACCGCCGAGCAGGTCGACGCGCTCTTCGCCGACGAGGTCGCGCACGTACCGGAGGCCGACGGACTGCCCGTCCACACCGGGCTCGTCCTCCAGTCGGAGCGCGGCAAGGCGCTGGGCCGGGTCACCGAGGACGGCGCGGTGCGGCTGGTGCGCGGCGACCGCGAGGCGTTCGGCATCCACGGCCGCAGCGCCGAACAGCGCATCGCCCTGGACCTCCTGCTGGACCAGGAGGTCGGCATCGTCTCCATGGGCGGGCGGGCCGGTACGGGCAAGTCGGCGCTGGCGCTCTGCGCGGGGCTGGAGGCGGTGCTGGAGCGCCGTCAGCACCGCAAGGTGATGGTCTTCCGGCCGCTGTACGCGGTGGGCGGGCAGGAGCTGGGCTATCTGCCGGGCAGCGAGTCCGAGAAGATGAGCCCCTGGGCGCAGGCGGTCTTCGACACGCTCTCCGCGGTGACGAGCAAGGAGGTCATCGAGGAGGTCGTGGAGCGCGGGATGCTGGAGGTGCTGCCGCTGACCCACATCCGCGGCCGGTCCCTGCACGACGCGTTCGTCATCGTCGACGAGGCCCAGTCCCTGGAGCGGAACGTCCTGCTGACGGTGCTCTCCCGGATCGGGGCCAACTCCCGGGTGGTGCTCACGCATGATGTCGCGCAGCGGGACAACCTGCGGGTCGGACGGCACGACGGGGTGGTGGCCGTGGTGGAGAAGCTGAAGGGGCACCCGCTCTTCGCCCACGTCACGCTGACCCGCTCGGAGCGCTCGCCGATCGCCGCGCTGGTGACCGAAATGCTGGAGGACGGCAGCATCTGACCCGGTGTGTACGACGGGACGCCGCCCGGAGAAGCCAAGGAGCTTAGCCGGGCGGCGTTCTGATGCGCGGGAATATCCGGCAATCTCAGGGGGCAAACCGGGTGTGAGCTTTCACACCCGGTGGAGAATTGATTCCCGGTGGCCCCGTCGGGCAGAGTCTGGGTCCTGTCAGGCCCCGCATACGGCACCACCAGCATCCTCAGAGGTGCGGTACCAACCCGAACTTCATAGCGACCGCCGTATGCCGCCCGAGCACCACGCGGACCCCGAGGGGGACGTACCGGGCCCGTGCCTCCCGTGACCAGCCGACCCCGCCGCTCAACAGGGGGCGGAACAAGGGGGGCCAGCGCCAGGGGCACGATTGCGCCCGCGAGGTCACCTATGCGGGCGATGCTGGAAGGAAATCGTGTGAGCCGGATCTCGGTCCGGGGATTCGCCGTGGCCTCCGCCACCGCGGTCACCACCGTCGGCGCCGTTGTCGGCGTCGCTGCAGGCAGCCAGCCGGGCTTGGACAACAGCAACACCCAGGCCACGGCAGCCGATGCGACGATCGCCGACCTCCCCGCGGGCCAGCAGGCCCAGGTGCAGACGGCTTCCCTGACGCAGCAGGCGGACGACCAGTCCACCCAGGCCGATGCGGCAGCCCTCAAGTCCGCGCAGGAGTCGGCACGCAAGGACGCCGCGCAGACCGCGCAGGAGAAGAAGGCCGCCGCGGACGAGGCGAAGGCGAAGGCCGACGCCGATGCGCGCAAGAAGAAGCTGGAGGTGTCGCGTTCCGCGACCCGTGACGCCAGCGACTTCGTCGCCAAGGGCTCGTACACGATCGCCGAGACTCAGGCCATGGCGCGCCAGATGATCCCGGCCGATCAGTTCCAGTGCTTCAGCAACATCGTGAGCCACGAGTCCGGCTGGAACTACCAGGCCACCAACGCCTCCTCCGGCGCGTACGGTCTGGTCCAGGCGCTGCCCGGCTCCAAGATGTCCTCCGCGGGTTCGGACTGGCAGACCAACCCGGCCACCCAGATCAAGTGGGGCCTGAACTACATGAACAGCCGCTACGGGAGCCCCTGTGGCGCCTGGAGCTTCTGGCAGCAGAACAGCTGGTACTAGGCCGCACCTCGCCGTACCGCACGTACACCCGAAACCCCCGACCGCGTCAGCGTCGGGGGTTTCGTGCGTCCCGCACAGGTAACGTCGTCCCGTCAGATGTGGGGGGCGGGAGGGGAAGAGGAACGACATGTCCAGATTGCCTCAATGGGTCGGTGGCCTCGGCGCCGGTCTGACGCGGCTCGCGCAGCGGCTGGAGGAACAGCGCCGCCGGGCGGAAGCCGCGGCGGCCGAGGATGCGGAGGCGCTGCGGCGTGACGGGGCCGCCGGACCCTCGGGCGGTACACAAGCCTCGGGCGCGGCGCGTCCGGAGCCCGATGTGCCCGCGGCGGAGAAGGAGTCCCCGGCTGCCCGGGAGCCCGTGACGGCTGCGGTCGCCGGGCCCGCGGCGGCCGGTGGGCCGGAGCCGGTGGCCGCGGAGCCCGGGAGCGGCGCGGCGCCGTCCGGTGCGGAGGCGGGGCGGGCGGCTGCGGCGGTGCCCGCGCCGCCCGCGTACGCACCGGCCATCGGGGCGCGGCCCGATCCGGCGTCCGCGGTGCCGTGGGGGGTGCGGGTCGCGGCCGAGGCGGGGTGGCGGCTGCTGGTGCTGGCCGGGACGCTCTGGGTGCTGGCGCAGGTCATCACCACCATCGAACTGGTCGTGCTGGCCTTCGTCGCGGCGCTGTTGATCACCGCGCTGCTGCAGCCGACGGTGGCCTGGCTACGGCGGAGGGGGCTGCCGCGCGGCGTCGCCACCGCGCTGACGTTCATCGGCGGCTTCGTGATCATGGGGTTGGTCGGCTGGTTCGTCGTCTGGCAGGTGCAGGCCAACATCGACTCGGTCTCCGACCGGATCCAGGAGGGCATCACCGAGCTGAAGGGCTGGCTGCTCAAGAGCCCGTTCCATGTGACCGACGGTCAGATCAACAACATCGCCAAGAACCTTCAGGACGCGGTCGGTGCCAACACCGAGGCGATCACCTCCGCCGGTCTGGAGGGCGTCACCGTCGTGCTTGAGGTGCTCACCGGCATTCTGCTGGCGATGTTCACCACGCTCTTCCTGCTCTACGACGGCCGGCGGATCTGGGAGTGGATGCTGAAGCTGGTGCCGTTCGCCGCCCGGGAGGGCGTGGCGGGCGCCGGGCCGCGGGCCTGGCGGACGCTGACCGCGTACGTCCGCGGCACGGTGCTGGTCGCGATGATCGACGCGTTCTTCATCGGCATCGGGCTGTACTTCCTCAAGGTGCCGCTGGCCGTGCCGCTGGCGGTCTTCATCTTCCTGTTCGCCTTCATCCCGCTGATCGGCGCGGTCGTCTCGGGCGCGCTGGCCTGTGTCGTCGCGCTGGTCACCCAGGGCATGTTCACCGCGCTGATGGTGCTCGCGGTGGTGCTGGCGGTGCAGCAGATCGAGGGCCACATCCTGCAGCCGTTCATCCTGGGGCGCGCGGTGCGGGTGCACCCGCTCGCGGTGATCCTCTCGGTGGCGGCGGGCGGGCTGATCGCCGGGATCGGCGGCGCGGTGGTCGCCGTTCCGCTGGTGGCCGTCACCAACACCGTCGTCGGCTACCTCCGTTCGTACTCCCTGGAACAGGCGGTCCGGATGGCGCCGCAGCCGCGGGGGGCCACGGCGATCGGGGTGGCGCCGACCCCGGTGCGGCCCCCGTCCGGGGAGTGACGGCGGCACCTGGATACGGAGAAGCCCCGTGGACCGGTGGGTCCACGGGGCTTCCGCGATGGTGCGCGGGCGGAATTACTCCGCCAGGGCGGCCTCGGCGTCGAGGGTGGCGCCGACGGCCTGGAGGACGGCGGCGATCTTGACGGCCTCCTGGATCGTCTCGCGGTCCACCCCGGCCTTACGGAGCACCTGCTCGTGCGAGTCGAGGCACATACCGCAGCCGTTGATGGCCGAGACGGCCAGCGACCACAGCTCGAAGTCGACCTTGTCCACGCCCGGGTTGCCGATGACGTTCATCCGCAGACCGGCGCGCATCGTGCCGTACTCCGGGTCCGACAGCAGGTGCCGGGTCCGGTAGAACACGTTGTTCATCGCCATGATGGCGGCGGCGGACTTGGCGGCCTGGTACGCCTCGGGGGAGAGGTTGGCCTTGGCCTCCGGCTCCAGCTCGCGGAGCACCTTCGGCGAGCGCGAGGCGATCGCGCAGGCCAGGACGGTGCCCCACAGCTGCTGCTGCGGGAGGTCGCTGTTGCCGATGACCGAGCCGAGGTTCAGCTTCAGGTCCTTGGCGAAGTCCGGGACTGCGGACTTCAGTTCATCGAGAGCCATGGGGAATCAGCTCACTCGCCCGAGAGGAGCGCGACCGGGTCGAGGGTCTCGTCGCCCTTGGACCAGTTGCAGGGGCACAGCTCGTCGGTCTGCAGGGCGTCGAGGACCCGCAGGACCTCCTTGGGGTTACGGCCGACGGAACCGGCGGTCACCATCGTGAACTGGATCTCGTTGTTCTGGTCGACGATGAAGACGGCGCGCTGCGCGAAGCCGTCCTCGCCCTCGATGCCCAGGTCGCGCATGAGCTCGTGCTTCGAGTCGGCGAGCATCGGGAAGGGCAGGTCGGTCAGGTCCGGGTGGTCCTTGCGCCAGGCGTGGTGCACGAACTCGGAGTCACCGGAGAAGCCGAGGATCTGGGCGTCACGGTCGGCGAACTCGTCGTTCAGCTTGCCGAAGGCGGCGATCTCGGTGGGGCACACGAAGGTGAAGTCCTTCGGCCACGCGAAGACGATCTTCCACTTGCCTTCGTAGGTCTTGTGGTTGATCTGCTCGAACTCCTTGCCGGACTCGAGCGAAACGCAGGCGGTCAGGTCGAACTCGGGGAACTTGTCACCGACAGTGAGCACGCGCTCTCCTTGCAACACCGGAAGTCCCTTTTGGGGCATTCCTTGAGGGTTGGACGGATAACACAGTGCCATACGGAGTATTGATCAGGGAAATAGCCAGAGTTGTTGATGTTGATTGGGTGCGGTTATCAGTGCTGTTCGGATGGTGTGTCGTGTGCCGGTGAGCGGTGTCGGGGCGCCGAAAATCGGTTTACGGGGGCGGGGAGTCGCCGCTTCCGGGGGTTCGGACGGTGGCTCCGTAGACTGGAAGGGGTTGATCGGAGGTGGTTATCAGTGGCGTCGCCGGTGAGCGGAGGACGGGCGCGGCAGCCGAGCCTGGCGCAGCTGCGGGCCTTCGTCGCGGTCGCCGAGCATCTGCACTTCCGGGAGGCGGCGGCCGAGATCGGGATGAGCCAGCCCGCGCTGTCCGGAGCGGTGTCGGCGCTGGAGGAGACGCTCGGCGTCCAGCTGCTGGAGCGGACCACCCGTAAGGTGCTGCTCTCCACCGCCGGGGAGCGGGTCGCGGCGCGGGCGCGGACGGTGCTGACGGCCGTCGGGGAACTGCTGGAGGAGGCGGAGGCGGCGCGGGCGCCGTTCACCGGATCGCTGCGGCTCGGGGTGATCCCGACCGTCGCGCCGTATCTGCTGCCGACGGTCCTGCGGCTGGTCCACGACACCTACCCCGACCTCGATCTCCAGGTCCACGAGGAGCAGACCGCCTCGCTGCTGGACGGGCTCGGGCACGGGCGGCTCGATCTGCTGCTGCTCGCGGTGCCGCTCGGCGTCCCGCAGATCACCGAACTCCCGCTCTTCGACGAGGACTTCGTACTGGTCGCGCCGAAGGAGCACTGGTTGGGCGGGCGCGGTGACATCCCGCGCGAGGCGCTCAAGGAGCTGGATCTGCTGCTGCTCGACGAGGGGCACTGCCTGCGCGACCAGGCCCTCGACATCTGCCGGGAGGTCGGGCGCGAGGAGGGGGCGCCGGTCACCACCAGCGCGGCGGGCCTGTCGACGCTGGTGCAGCTGGTGGCCGGAGGGCTCGGGGTGACGCTGCTGCCGCGTACCGCGCTGCGGGTGGAGACCGCCCGCAACGACGAGCTGACCACCGGATACTTCGCCGATCCGGCGCCCGCCCGGCGGATCGCGCTGGCGATGCGGAGCGGCGCGGCCCGCCAACGGGAGTTCGAGGAGTTCGCGGCGGCGCTGCGGGTGGCGCTGCGGGGGCTGCCGGTACGGATGGTGCAGACGGGGACGGAAGCGGCGTAAGGGGAGGGGCGCGGGCCTCCCGGCGCCGGGCACGCGCTCCGGGGACCGGCGGTGGCGTGCCCCGGGACCGTCGGCCCGTCTCACTCCGTCCGCAGCCCCTCCGGGCGCATCATCCGCCACAGCGGCGGCAGGCTCAGGGCCGTCACGAAGAGGATCACGCCGCCGCCGATGCCCGCCATCCCGGCCACCACCGGCCAGTCGACCCGTACCTCGGCGTTGATCATCCGTAGCAGCAGGGTGCCCAGCAGCAGCCCGCAGCCGACCGCGAGCACCAGCCCGAGCAGGACCGGGACCGCGGTCTGCCACAGCACCGACCAGCCCAGCCCGGAGCGGCGGACGCCGAAGGCATGGAGCGAGGAGAGGACCCGGCGGCGTTCGTGGAGCTGCTCCACCGTCGAGATGATCAGGCCCGCGCCGATCAGCAGCAGGGTGACCGCGGCGGCGGCGAAGAGACCGTTGCGGATGCCGGAGTACGCCCGGTCGTGCGGGTTGTCCACCGCCGAGGACTCGTACAGCGTCGGGGTGACCTTCGCCATCGAGGTGCGGATCCGTTCGACGGCGTCCGGGACGGAGCGGTCGAAGCCGATCCGGAGCGCCATGTCGCCCATGGCCAGACGGCGGACGTCGACGGTGGAGGGGGTGGCGAGGATCTCGTACCGGTGGTCGTCCGGTCCGTCGCCCAGGTGCCGGAGCGGGACCTGACGGGCGTCGGCGGGGAGCGTCCAGGGGTGCGGGGTCGGGCGGTCCTCCGGGGCGAACGGCGGGTTGAGGTCGAGGGTGGCGCCCGGGCGCGCCGCCCGGTCACGGCCCTGTGTCACGAAGACGTCGCCGTCGCGGCAGGAGCCCAGCGTGGCCACCCGGCGCAGCTCGGCGCAGCTGCCGATGGCGAGATTGAGGAAGCTGTCGCTGGTCGGCAGGGTGTCGAGGGTGGCCTCGATGACGCCCTGGGCGTCGGTCGCGCCCGGCGTGGCGCGCACCGCGGCGAGCGCCCGCTCGGTCTGCTGCCAGCTCTCCGCCTGGGTGGTGTAGCCGATCCGGGGCAGCGCACCGGAGCGCGCGTACGCCTGGGTGAAGCCGAACTGCATACCGGTGAAGAGCATGTGGATGGCGATGGCACCGGCCACCGCGACGGTGATGCCGCCGACCGCGCGGGTCGCCGAACCGCCGGACGCCTGGAGCCGCCGGATCGCCAGCTGCCAGGGCACCGGGCCGCCGCGCAACCGGCCCACCACCGCCTCCACCAGCCACGGCAGCAACGCGGTGACGCCGAACAGCAGCAGCATCGAACCGGCGGCCAGCATCGTGGTGTTGGCGGCGGAGTCCTCCCAGACCCGCTGCCGCAGCAGCGGGAGCAGCAGCGCCGCACCCAGCACCGGGGGGAGCAGCCGCCACCAGAACCGACGGCGCGGCGCGGGCCGCCGGTGCACCACCCCGAGCGGATCGACCGTCACCCCGCGCTGCGCGAACAGCGTCACCAGGACCGAGACGGCGGGGACGAGGACGGCGATCAGCGCGGCGGGCAGCGCGCCGGGCCGGACGTCGGCGGGGAAGACGTTGATGTCCCACAGGGTGATCCACCCGGCGGTCTGCCGGGCGGCGAGGAACAGCACGGCGCCGCCCGCCAGCCCCAACGCGGAGCCGAACAGCGCCTCCCCGGCGGCGATCCGGCGGGTGGTGGCGATGTCCGAGCCGAGCAGCCGCAGCGCCGCCAGCCGCCGTTCGCGCCGGTCGTGGCCGAACCGTGCGGAGGTGCCGAGGAAGACCGTCACCGGCGTCAGCAGCGCCACACACGTCATGATCACCAGCAGGGTGCCCTGCGGGGTCAGCGGTCGTGGGGTCCAGCCCTTGCCGAAGTGGTCGATGCGGTACCCGGCGGGCGGGCGCAGCGCCGTGCTGCCCGCGACATAGGTCAGCTCCGCCGGACCCTGGAGCCCCGCGTCGCCGATGACGCCGACGATCTTGTACGGGAGCCGCTGCCGCAACAGGGCGCTGCCCGGTTCGGCCAGCAGTTCCCGGAGCGCCGGGGAGACCCGCATCTCGCCCGGTCCGGGCAGCCGGTCCATGCCGGGCGGCACCGGCGGGTGCGCGCCGTCGGGCCGGACCAGACGGCCGCGGATCGGCTCCCCGTGGAAGACGGTGTCGGCGCTCGCGTAGCGCACCGTGGTGTCGCCGCGCGGCGGTTCGTGCATCTGGCCGAGGTTCTCGCGGGCCTTCTCGCGGCCGTGCCAGGCGTTCATCAGGGTCGGTACGGACGCGCCGATCAGCAGTACGGCGACGCCGAGGGCCACGCCGACCGCGGTCAGCGCCGTACGGGTCCAGCCCTCCCGGCCGCCGCTCGCGGCGAACCGTATCCCCATGGCCAGATCGCGGCACCAGCCCCGCGCCCGGGCGGGCACCGGCGGGCCCGGGTCACTCACCGCAAGCCCGCCAGCAGGTCCTTCACCTTGCCGTCGCGGACGGTGATCTCGCGGTCGGAGTAGGCGGCGACGCGGGTCTCGTGGGTGACGAGGACGACGGCCGCCCGGGTCTCGCGGGCGGCGTCGGTCAGCAGCGTCATCACGCGTTCGCCGTTGAGGGAGTCCAGGGCGCCGGTCGGTTCGTCGGCGAAGATCACACGGGGGCGGGTGGCGAGGGCGCGGGCGACGGCGACGCGCTGGCCCTGGCCGCCGGAGACCTCACCGGGGCGCTGCCGGTGCACCTCCTCGACCTCCAGCCGCTCCAGCCACTCCCGCGCCTGCCGCTCGGCCTCCTTGCGGCGGGCGCCGTTGAGGCGGAGCGGGAGGGCGACGTTCTCCAGGCAGGTGAGTTCGGGGACGAGTTGGCCGAACTGGAAGACGAAGCCGAAGTCGGTGCGGCGCAGGGCGCTGCGGTCGGCGTCGCTCATCGTCGTCAGATCGCGGTCCGCGTACCGGACGGTGCCGCGGTCCGGCCGGATGATGCCCGCCAGGCAGTGCAGCAGCGTCGACTTGCCGGAGCCGGACGGGCCGAGGACGGCGACGACCTCACCGGGGTGGACGGAGAACTCCGCGCCGTCCAGCGCGGGCGTCGCGCCGTACGTCTTGTGCAGGTCGCTCGCGGCGAGCAGCGAACCCTCCGGCGTCATCCGTGCACCGTCTGCGCCAGGCCGTCCAGACGGGCCGCGGTCAGCTCCAGCCAGCGCAGGTCCGCCTCCAGATGGAAGAGGGCGTGGTCGCAGATCAGCTGGTCGGCGAGGTCGCCCTGGCGCTTGCGCTCGGTGAGCCCGCGCATCAGCCGCAGGTGCTCGGCCCGCTGGGTGTCGAGGAGTTCGGCCGCGTCGCGCCCGGTCATCAGCGCGAGGACGACCTTGGTGTACAGCGTCGACTGAAGATAGGGCTCCGGCTTCTCCGGGCGGCTGAGCCACTGCCCGACGTCCGTGACACCGGCGTCCGTGATGGCGTACCGCTTGCGCTCGGGGCCCGCACCGGCCTCGACGCCGTCCACCTCGACCAGACCGTTCTTCAGCAGCCGGGACATCGTCGAGTAGACCTGTCCGTAGTGCAGCGGACGGTCGTGCCCGAAGTGCTCGTCGAAGGCCCGCTTGAGGTCGTAGCCATGGCGGGGACCGGACTCCAGAAGGCCCAGCAGCGTATGACCGATTGACATGGCGACCACCTTACGTCGTGGGTGTATCCCGGGTGTATACGCTCGATTTATACGTACCCGCCGAGGGCACCGGAACGCCCCGTGCGGCCCGGGTGACCGGGCCGCACGGGGTGGGTGCGGGCGGCGGCGCGCTCACTCCGTCCGCAGGCCGTCCGGGCGCATCAGCCGCCACAGCGACGGCAGGCTCAACACCGTGACCAGCAGGACCAGCAGGCCCGCGGCGAGCGGCAGCGGCCAGATCGCCGACCAGTCGTACGCCGCCTTGCCCGCGCTCCGCAGCAGCCCGGCGCCGAGCCCGAGCCCCGCGGCAACCGCCAGGGCGAGCCCCAGCACGATCGGCACCGCGGTCTGCCACAGCACCGACCAGGCGAGGGTGGAGCGGCGGGTGCCGAAGGCGACCAGCACCGACAGCAGCCGCCGCCGCTCGCGCAGCTGCTCCACGGTGGTGACCAGCAGCCCGGCGGCGACCAGCGCCATCGTCACGGTCGAGCCGAGCAGCAGCCCGGTGTGCACGCTGGCGAACTGGGCGTCGCTCTCGGTGTCCCGCACCGTCGAGGCGGACGCGTCCGGGCCGAGCGCGGCGGCGGCGTTGCGGATGTGCTCCTCGCCGTCGGGCACCGCCGGGTCCGTGCGGATCAGGACGCGGGCCGACGGGTCCTGGAGCCGGGTGAGGTCGAGGGCTCCGGGGGTGGCCAGGATGCCGAGCGAGGTCTGGCCCGTCGGGTCCTTGCGGGCGGCGATCTCGCGGGTCCCCGGCGGGACGGTCCACAGGCGGGGCGTGCCGAGCGGCTTGCCGGTGTCCCCGTCGGCGTTGAGCAGGACCTTGCCGCCGGGGCGGGCGACCTCGCGGATCGTCGCGGCGTCGACCGCCAGGCCGCCGCGGGTGGCGAGGAAGGCGTCGCCGTCGTGGCAGGCGCCGGTCTGCGCCACCTCGCGCAGCGCGGCGCAGTCGCCGACGATCACCGAGGCGCCGGGCGCGAACTTCTCGCCCTTGCGCAGCGGGCCGGAGCGCGCCACGGTCGCACCGACCAGCGTGTGGGCGGTGCGCACGCCCTCGGTCGTCGCGACCCGGTCGGCGGCGCGGCGGAGCGCGGCGCCGGTGGACTCCGGCAGCGACACGGTCATCTGGGCGCGGCCGGAATCCTGCCCGGTACGCGTGACGAAGTCGCTCTGCAGGGCGGAGACCAGCAGTTGCAGCGCCAGCGCCCCGGCCACCGCGACACAGATGCCGCTGACCGCGCGCGCCGCGGTGCCGCCGCTCAACTGGAGCCTGCGGACGGCGAGCTGCCAGGCGACCGGCCCGCGGCCGAGCCGCCCCACGACCGCCTCGATCACCCACGGCAGCACCGCGGTGACCCCGCACAGCGTGAGCGCCGCGCCGACCGCCGCGGGGTAGGCGCCGACGCCGCGCTCCCGCGGGTCGAGCGGCCCGCTGACCAGCAGGATCGCCGGGCCGCCGACCAGCAGCGGGAGCCGCCACCACAGCCGTCGGCGGCGGGCCGTACGGCCGCGGACCACGCCGAGCGGTTCGATGGCGACGCCGCGCAGCGTGAAGAGGGTGACGGCGAGGGCGGCGACCGGCACGGCCACCGCGATCAGCGCGGCCAGCGCCGGGAGCGGCGTCACGTCGGAGGGGAAGGCGTTGATGTCCCAGAGCGTGACGGAGCCCGCGTACGTCCGGCAGAGCAGGAAGAGCGCGGTGCCCAGGGCCAGTCCGCACAGGGCGCCGAAGAGGGCCTCGCCCGCGGCGATCCGGCGGGTGGTGGCGACGTCCGCGCCGACCAGCCGGAGCGCGGCCAGCCGCCGGTCGCGGCGGTCACCGCCGAAGCGGATCGCGGTGGCGATGAAGACCGCCACCGGCATCAGCAGCACCACACACGCGATGAAGATCAGCATCAGCAGCGTCGGGCTCATCGGCTGGTCGCCGAAGGCGTCGGCGCCGAAGTGGGTCAGCCGGAAGCCGTCCTCCGTCTTCAGGGGGACATCGCTGGTCAGGTAGTACGCCAGCTCCTTCGGGCCGACCAGCCCGGGGTCGGCGATGGTGCCGGTGATCACGTACGGCAGCCGCTCGCGCAGCAGGGCGCCGTCGGGCGAGGCGAGCAGATCGCGCAGGGCGGGGGAGACCGCCATGGTGCCGGGGCGCGGGTACGCGGTGACGCCCGGCGGGAGCGGGGCCCGCTTCCCCTCGGGGTACAGCCGGAGACCGAAGACCCGCTGGTCGTGGTAGGTGGTGTCGGCGTCCATGGCGATCACGGTGCGCTCGGAGGCGCGCGGCGGGTCGTCGCCGTTGAGGATCTGCCGGGCCATGGCGCGCTCCTGGCGGCCCTCCATGAGGTGCGGCACCGAGGCGGCGCCGAGCAGCAGCAGGACGCCGAGGCCGACGCCGACGGCGGTCAGCAGCGTACGGGTCCAGCCCTCGCGGCCCCCGGCGGCGGCGAACCGCAGCCCCATGCCGAGGTCGCGCAGCCAGACGGCCGGGCCGTGCGGCGGTGCGGGCCGATGGTGCGGTGGGCGGGTCATCCGGTGGTCACCGCTTCCCTGACCTTGCCGTCGCGGACGACGACCTCGCGGTCGGAGTAGGCGGCGACGCGGGTCTCGTGGGTGACGAGGACGACGGCCGCCCGGGTGGCGCGGGCCGCCTCGGTGAGCAGGCCCATGACACGTTCGCCGTTGAGGGAGTCCAGGGCGCCGGTCGGTTCGTCGGCGAAGATGACGCGGGGGCGGGTGGCGAGGGCGCGGGCGACGGCGACGCGCTGGCCCTGACCGCCGGAGACCTCACCGGGGCGGCGCCCGGCGACCGGGTCCACCTCCAGCCGCTCCAGCCACTCGCGGGCGTGCGCCTCGGCCGCCTTGCGGGCGGTACCGGCCAGCCGCATCGGCAGGGCGACGTTCTCCAGGCAGGTGAGTTCGGGGACGAGTTGGCCGAACTGGAAGACGAAGCCGAAGTCGCCGCGGCGCAGGGCGCTGCGCTCGGCGTCGGTCATGGCGGTGAGGTCGTGGTCGCCGTAGCGGACGGTGCCGCGGTCCGGCTGGATGATCCCGGCGAGGCAGTGCAGCAGCGTCGACTTCCCGGAGCCGGACGGGCCGAGGACGGCGACGACCTCACCGGGGTGGATGGAGAACTCCGCGCCGTCCAGGGCGGGCGTGGCGCCGTACGCCTTGTACAGGCCACCGGCGTGGAGCAGTGAGCCGGACGGGGTCATGGGCGGGCCTCCGGGGGTGCGGGCAAGGGGCGTCCGTGGAGCATGCGCCGCACTCTACACGAGGTGTATACATCGCGTGTATAGAAGTTTCCGGGACCGGCTCGGTCCGTCCCGGCCCGGCGGGGATCCGCCGGGCCGCCGGGTCAGTCCGTCGCCCCGTCCGGGCCGGGCTCCGGCGCCTTCGGCGGCCGTCCCCGGCGGACCGGGCCGCCCGCGCCGCGCGGCAACCGGCCCGCGTCCGCCAGCGCCTTCCGCAACAGGAACTCGATCTGCGCGTTGGTGCTGCGGAGTTCGTCACCGGCCCAGCGGGCCAGCGCGTCGTGGATCAGCGGGTCCAGCCGCAGCAGCACCTGCTTGCGCTGCTGCGGCCGTCGCGCGGGCCTGCGGGCGCCGCCGCCCGGTCCCTCGGGGCTCTCGTCACTCACTGGTAGAGCGAGCCCGTGTTCAGCACCGGCTGGGCGGCGCGGTCACCGCACAGCACCACCATCAGATTGCCGACCATGGCCGCCTTGCGCTCCTCGTCCAGCTCGACGATGCCCTGCTCGCTGATGCGCACCAGCGCCTGCTCGACCATGCCGACCGCGCCCTCCACGATCTGCTGCCGCGCCGCGACCACTGCACCCGCCTGCTGCCGCTGGAGCATCGCCGAGGCGATCTCGGGCGCGTAGGCGAGGTGGCTGAAGCGGGACTCGATGATCCGCACACCGGCCGCCTGCACCCGCGCGGTCAGTTCGACGGCGAGCTTCTCGGTGATCTCCTCGGCGTTGCCGCGCAGCGAGAGGGCGTCCTCGTCGTGTGCGTCGTAGGGGTACTCGATCGCGATGTGCCGGACCGCCGCCTCGGTCTGGGTCGAGACGAACTCCAGGAAGTCGTCCACCTCGAAGAGCGCCTGTGCGGTGTCCTCGACCTGCCAGACGACGATCGACGCCAGCTCGATCGGGTTGCCGTACGCGTCGTTGACCTTCAGCACCGCGGTCTCGTGGTTCCGCACCCGGGTGGAGATCTTCCGGGCGCTGGTCAGCGGGTTGACCCAGCGCAGACCGTCGGTGCGGATGGTGCCGACGTACCGGCCGAAGAGCTGGATCACCCGCGCCTCGCCCGGCGCCACCATCTTCACGCCCGTCATGCAGAAGAACGAGGCCAGCAGCGTCAGGATGCCGACGATGATCAGCGCGGCGGCGAGCCCGGAGCTGCCGCCCGAACCGGCGACCCCGCCGCCGATGATCATCGCGATGCCGAGGAAGACGCCGAGCGTCGTCAGCAGCAGCGCCAGACCGCCCGGGATGCTGTGCGCGGCCTTCTCACGGACCTGTGGGGCCGGCATCTCGGGCGCGTCGGCGAGCGGTGCCTCGGCTCTGGGCGGGGTGGTCGGTGTGGTCTCGGACATGGGAGCCCCGTTTCTCGTGACGCGCCCGGAGCGCCGGACGCGGGGTCGGCGGCGGCGCCCGGACGGTCCCCGGCGCGATCTCACCGACTCATCAAAGTGATAACACTTTAACGCTCCCACCTGGCCGATGCGCAACCCCGCCCGCGGTTCCGTCGCGTTCAGGTGCTCTTTGTCACGTAGGAAAACCCCTTGATCGATGAGCATTTGGGGGCAGATGCGGTGTTAGCTTCAACAGCTGACCCAGCGGGGGGCGGTACGACGAAAGTGACAGGAGCCATGGGCCGAGCGGACGCGACACGAGCGCGGCAGGGGAGCCGCGGGGCCGGGCCCCGGCCGAAGGGCCGGATACGCCGACTCTTCACCTGGAAGAAGATGCTCGGCACCTTCTTCGGGATATGCCTCCTCGGGATAGCCGCCGCCTTCGGCCTGTACTTCTACGTCGACGTCCCCGCGGCGGGCACCGAGATCGCCACCGCGCAGAGCAACGTCTACAAGTACGCCGACGGCAAGGTGCTCGCCCGCACCGGCAAGCTGAACCGTGAGAGCGTCCCGCTCAGCCGGGTGCCCCTGGAGGTGCAGCACACCTTCGTCGCCGCCGAGAACAAGACCTTCTACGACGACCACGGCATCGATCTCAAGGGCACCTTCCGCGGCATCTTCAAGACCCTCCAGGGCGAGGGCAAGCAGGGTGGCTCCACGATCACCCAGCAGTACGTCAAGAACTACTACCTCTCCCAGGAGCAGACGGTCTCCCGCAAGCTCCAGGAGATCGTGATCTCCCTGAAGGTCGACAACGAGAAGTCGAAGTCGGAGATCCTCGACGGTTACCTCAACACCAGCTACTACGGCCGCGGCGCCTACGGCATCCAGGCCGCCGCCCAGGCGTACTACCGCAAGGACGCCGAGCAGCTGACCGTCTCGCAGGGCGCCTACCTCGCCTCGCTGCTCCAGGCGCCCAACCAGTACGACTGGGCGCTGGCCACCCCGACGGGCAAGAAGCTCGTCCAGCAGCGCTGGGCCTACACCCTCGACAACATGGTCGAGATGAAGTGGCTCAGCAAGGCCGACCGGGACAAGCAGAAGTTCGACGTCCCCAAGGACCCCAAGCCGCAGGAGGGGCTGACCGGCAGCACCGGCTATCTCGTCCAGGCGGCCAAGGACGAACTCTTCGCCCACGGCGTCGACGAGAAGAAGTTCGCGCTGGGCGGCTGGACCGTCACCCTCGGCGTCGAGAAGGACAAGCAGCTCGCGCTGGAGCGGGCCGTCAAGCGCAAGCTCACCGCCGACCTCGACCCCAAGCTCCGCGAGGCCGACCGGAACGCCCAGCTCGGCGCCGCCTCCGTCGACCCGAGCACCGGCCACATCGTCGCGATGTACGGCGGCGCCGGATACACCCAGCACTACATCAACAACGCGACGCGCCAGGACTACCAGCCGGCCTCCACCTTCAAGCCGCTGATCCTCGCCACCGCCCTGGAGAACCACGCCACCACCCAGGACGGCCGCCCGATCACGCCCGACACCGTCTACGACGGCACCAACCGGCGCCCGGTCACCGGCGGCACCGCACCGTTCGCACCGCCCAACGAGGACCAGCGCAGCTACGGCAACATCACCGTCCAGAAGGCGATGAACAACTCCGTCAACTCGGTGTTCGCGCAGATGGGCGCCGATGTCGGCCTCGACAGCCTGAAGAAGACCGCGACCTCGCTGGGCATGAACGGCGCCCGGATGGACGTCCAGCCCGCCATGACCCTCGGCTCCATGGGCGCAAGCCCGGTCCAGATGGCCGGGGTCTACGCGACCTTCGACAACCACGGCCGCAAGGTCACCCCGACCCTGGTCACCAAGGCCGAGCACGCCACCGACCCGGAGCCGGACCTGCCGGACCCGATCGGCGACCAGGTGCTCAGCCGTAAGACCGCCGACACCGTCACCTCGGTGCTGCGCGGTGTGGTCGACGACGGTACGGCCACCGCGGTGCAGGACACCTCGTACCAGGCGGCGGGCAAGACCGGCACCTCCGACGACAACAAGTCGGCGTGGTTCGTCGGCTACACGCCCAAGCTGGTCACCGCCGTCGGCATGTTCGGCGAGGCCCAGGGCGGTAAGCAGGTCACCCTCCGCGGTGCCGGTGGCGGCGGCCGGGTCAACGGTGGCGGCTACCCGGCGCAGGTCTGGGCCGCCTACAACGCGGCGGCGCTCGGCTCCGGCGCCGGAGCCACCTTCGACCTGGACGCCGACTCCGGCATGGGCGTCGCCCCGCCGCCCCCGACCGACACCAGCCCGCCCGCCTCGGAGACGCCGTCCGGCACCCCGACCGAGTCGGAGAGCCCGTCGGGCACCCCCACCCACGACCCGACGCCGACCGACACCGGCGACCCGACGCCCACCGACACCGGCTCCGCCCCGACCGACCCCGGCACCGGCGGCACCACCAGCGGCACCACCGGCGGTCCGGGCGGCGCCAACGGCGGCCAGGGCGCCGGCGGCAACAACGGCACCGGCGGCGCGGGCGGCGCGGGCAACGGCCCCGGCGGCGGCGCCGACGGCCTCAACGCGCTGAACTGACCGGCCCCCGCACGGCCCGCGGCCCCCGCCTCGTACCCACGGGGCGGGGGCCGCGGGCCGTGCGGCGGCGGGTCAGCCGCCGTTGACCTTCTTGGCGATCCGGTCGCCGACGTCCTTGTCGACATTGCGCCAGTACTGCAGCGCCCGCTCCAGCACCGGCTTGCTGACACCACCCCGCAGGTGCCCGGCGACATTGCCCACCAGCCGCTCACGGGCCGCGTCGTCCATCACCTTGCGGACCAGCGTCCCCGGCTGCCCGAAGTCGTCGTCCTCCCGGCGCTTGGTGTACGCCTCCCGGACCAGCTCCCCGTCGGCGGCCCAGCCCACCGGGTCCGTGCCCTCCTGCGCGGCGGCGGCCGGACCCCCGTACGAGTTCGGCGCGTACGGCCGGGCCGCCCGCGAGGGATCGAACCGCATCGGTCCGTCCTTGGCGTACGAGTGGACCGGGACGTGCGCCCGATTCGGCGGCAGCTGGGCGTAGTTCGGGCCGATCCGGTACCGGTGCGTGTCCGGGTACGAGAAGAGCCGCCCCAGCAGCATCTTGTCCGGCGACGGGCCGATGCCCGGCACCAGGTTGGACGGTTCGAACGCCGCCTGCTCGATGTGGATGAAGTAGTCCTCCGGGTTCCGGTTCAGCGTCATCCGCCCGACCTCGATCAGCGGGTAGTCGCCGTGCGGCCACACCTTCGTCAGATCGAACGGGTTGAACCGGTAGTCCGGCGCGTCATCGAACGGCATGACCTGCACATACAGCGTCCACGAGGGGGCGTTGCCGCTCTCGATCGCATCGTGCAGGTCCCGGCGGTGGACGTCACCGTCCTCACCGGCCAGCCGGTCGGCGTCCGCCTGCGTGAGGAAGTCGATGCCCTGATCGGTCTTGAAGTGGTACTTGATCCAGAACTTCTCCCCTCCGGCGTTGACCCACATGTACGTGTGCGAGCCGTAGCCGTTCATGTGCCGGTACGACTTGGGGATGCCGCGGTCGCCCATCAGCCAGGTGACCTGGTGCGCGGACTCCGGTGACAGCGTCCAGAAGTCCCACTGCATGTCGTTGTCGCGCATCCCGTTGTCCGGGCGGCGCTTCTGCGAGCGGATGAAGTCCTGGAACTTGATCGTGTCGCGGACGAAGAACACCGGGGTGTTGTTGCCGACCAGGTCGTAGTTGCCCTGCTCGGTGTAGAACTTCAGGGCGAAACCGCGCGGGTCGCGCCAGGTGTCGGGGGAGCCCTGCTCACCGGCGACGGTCGAGAAGCGGGCCAGCATCTCGGTCGTCTTGCCCGGCTGGAAGAGATCCGCCTTGGTGAACTGGCTGACGTCGTTGGTGACCGTGAAGGAGCCGTACGCGCCGCTGCCCTTGGCATGCACCACCCGCTCGGGGACCCGTTCCCGGTTGAACAGGGCCATCTTCTCGATCAGGTAGTGGTCGTGCAGCGCGATCGGGCCGTCGGGGCCGATGGTCAGCGAGTTCTCGTCGCTCCCGATCGGGATGCCGACGTTGTTCGTCGTGTGCGGGACGTTCTGCGCGGGCCTGGACATGGAGGAGCGCCTCCGTTTCGACTGGGAAGTGGGGGAGTGGGGGGTCAGTCAGTCCCTTTTGTCCACCCAAGCAGTCAACGCCGCCGACGGCATGTCGGCAACCCTGTACCGACAACCCTTTCCCGACGGGCCACACCCGCCCCACCCGGCACCCGCCCCGGCCCACCGCACACGGGAGAGCCCCGCCCGGCTGCCCGGACGGGGCTCCCGCAGACCGTACGCACCACGCGCCCGGCCGGGTGATCAGCGCGGACCGGCGCCCGGCGGCATCGACAGCTCGAACCAGACGACCTTGCCCATGCTCAGCCGGGTGGCGCCCCAGCGCCGCGCCATGCGGTTGACGAGATACAGACCGCGCCCGCCCTCGTCCGACGGGCGCGCCTGCCGCAGCCGCGGCAGCTGCGGCACGTCGTCGCCGACCTCGCAGCGCAGCACATCCGTCCGCAGCAGCCGCAGCGTCACCGGCCGCTCCGCATACCGCACCGCATTGGTCACCACCTCGCTGACCAGCAGCTCCACCTGATCCGTCAGCTCCTCCAGACCCCAGCGCGACAGCGCCCGCCGGGCCAGCCGACGCGCCTGCCCCGCCGTCTGGGCCTTCGGATCGAGATACCAGTAGGCGACATCGCTGGGTGCTATCCCGTCGAATCTCGCCGCCAGCAACGCGATGTCGTCGTCACGGTCGCCGGGCCCGAGCATGTCCAGGACCTCGTCGCAGAGCGGCTCCAGCGGCGGCGGGTTCGGGCCGGTCAGCCGCGCCGTCTCCGCCAGCCGCTCCCGCAGCTGCTCGATGCCCGTCCACACGTCCCGGATCCGCGACTCCACCAGACCGTCGGTGTAGAGCACCAGCGTGGCACCGGCCGGGGCGTCCAGCTCCACCGCCTCGAAGTCCACACCGCCGACCCCGATGGGCGCGCCCGCCGGGACCCGCAGCACCTCCGCCCGGCCGCCGCGGTGCAGCATGACGGGCGGCGGATGCCCCGCGTTCGCCACGATGATGCGGTGCGCTACCGGGTCGTACACCGCGTACAGGCAGGTCGCCATGCGGTCCGAACCCAGCCGCTGCGCCTGTTCGTCGAGGTGGTGCAGCACCTCCTGCGGCGGCAGATCCAGACCGGCCAGCGTCTGCGCCGTCGTCCGCAGCTGCCCCATGATCGCCGCCGAGGTCATCGAGTGCCCCATGACGTCCCCGACGACCAGCGCCACCCGGCTGCCCGGCAGCGGAATCGCGTCGTACCAGTCGCCGCCGACCCGCGCGGTCTCCGCGGCGGGCAGATAGCGGCTGGCCAGCCGGACGCCGGTGGGCTGCGGCAGCGAGTCCGGCAGCATCGTGCGCTGGAGCGCGTCGGCGATGTACGCCTCGCGGCCGTAGAGCACCGCCTTGTCCACGCCGAGCGCGGTGTGCGTCGCCAGCTGCGCCGCGACCAGCAGATCGTCGCCCTCGAACGCCGGACGGTCCGGGCGGCGCAGGAACACCGCCGCCCCGATCACCCGGCGGCGGCCGCGCAGCGGCGCCAGGATCACCCGGCGCCCGCCCGGCAGCTGGGTGCCGTCGCCCAGCAGCTCCGGCAGGGCCGTCCGCGCCGCCGGGACGTCACCGAAGAGCGGCCGCACCCCGCGCAGCACCTCCGCCAGCGGCCCGCCGTTCAACACCTCGGCCAGCTCCGCCGCGCTGCCGCCCATCGCCGGGCCCAGATCGGGCTGCGCGGGCAGCACCGGCAGCCGGATGCCGTTGGTGTCCGGCTCCTCCGGGATCCGGTCGGTACGCCGCAGCCGCAGCACCATCGGACCGGTCGGCCGCTCGTCGCCCACCGGCAGCGGATCGCGCAGATACACCAGGATCGCGTCGGCGAACGTCGGAACCGTCGCCCGGCAGAGCCCCAGCACGATCTCGTCCAGATCGATACCGCGGGCGATCCGCCGGGTGGCCGCGCCGATGAACCGCAGCCGGTCCCCGCCCGCCTGCCGGGCGGCCGCCGCCTCGTCGCTCTCGCCCGGATGGTCCGCCCGCGCCGGAGGCACCGGCGCCGGACCGGTCGCCGCACCCGCGGGCGGCGGTACGAACGCGCCGGACGACCCGTCGTCACCCGGCGGCCGCGACCGGCCGCCCTCCCGTGGCCGCCCGATGCCCTCGGCCGGGACGTGGCCGGTACCCGGCCGCGGCTCACCGGGGCGCGGCTCGCCCTGCTCCGGCGGCTGCGCCCCGCCGACCGCGCCGCGCGCCGCCAGCCCGTCGTCGTACGGGGCGTGACCCCCGGCCGTACGGGGCCGGCCGTGGCCCGCGACCGGCTCGCCGCCGCCCGGCCCGGCACCGGCCGTGACCAGCGGGGCGTCCGGCGGACCTGCGGCCGCGCCGTTCTCACCGCGCACGGCGAAACCGGCCCCGGGCAGCGGTGCGAAGCCCGCCGCCCCCGGCTGCTGGAGGGCGCTGCGGGGGTCCGGCACCCCGCCGAGCGGCGAGGAGCCCGGGCCCCGCGCGGGGGACGCCGAAGGAGCGGCAGGCGGGACCGGCTGCCGCAGGTGGTGGGAGGTTGGGTGCTCCGTCACGCGTGGGATTCCATCCGTCCGGGGCTGCGCGCCCGACGCGCCGCGTGTCAAGCGCGCCGGTGCGACGCGCCTGACCCGCTGCGTCTCAAGCGCGTCGCAGGTGCAGAAAGAGCTGGATCTCAGGTGGTACGTCCGTACTGGCCGGGGCGTACGCGTAGGAATCCTCCCCGGCGATGTCGAAACCGGCGTCGCGCACGACACGGCGCAGGTCCTCACGCAGGAAACCCGATACCCGGATCGAGTTGCCCAGGAACGGGATCGTGAAGTCGTCCACATCGGCCTCGACCATGGACAGGGCCATCACCCCACCCGGCCGTAGCAGATCATGCAGCATCCGCAGCGCATAGGGAATCTCCGCGCGCGGCAGCATCAGCAGGGTGAAGTACGCCGTGATCCCGTCGAACGACCCGGGGCCGCTCAGCGAACCGTGCCGCAGCTCTGCGACGTCCATCCGGTGGAACTCCGCCTCGGGGACGTTCTCCCCGGCGACCTTGACCATCGTGGGGGAGAGGTCGACGCCCACCACCCGGTGGCCCGCCTCGGCGAGCTGACGGGAGGTGGGCAGCCCGGTACCGCAGCCGACGTCCAGCACCCGCGAGCCGGGCGGCAGTTCACCGGCGAGCCATGCGGCCGACGCCACCTGCCCGTCCTTGTGCGGGAACGCTTCGTCGTAGCGGTCACCGATCGCGTCGAACGCCTCGGACTGGCCCGCCCGGTCCAGAGCTAACCGGTTCAGGCCCTCGTACTTGTCGTAGCTGTCAGCGCTCACGACCTCGCCTCTCCTGCGCCCGCGGTCAAGTTCTGTTGTGATTGGTGGAGTTGCGCCTGTGCAGTCTCGCGGAGGACGATCCTACGGTTCGTGGCCCAGGGCGCAGCAAGGGGGCTCGGCACCCGGTCCACCGAGGAACCGGAGGAGTTGCCCCCAGGCGCGTCTTTCCACCCATCGCCCCGTTCACTCGCCCGACTCCGCCTTTCCTCTCTTCGCCCGCTCACGACCGCAAACGCCCGGGGACACGGTCCCAGTCCGTCGGCAGCGACGGCAGCTCCCACGCCGGATCGGGCCGCCACTCCTCCCAGCCGTCCCGGAACGGCGCGCCCCACTCGGCGATCCGCTCCACCGCCGCCCGGCCCGCGGCCCGCACCCGCGCCGCCTGCTCCGGCGGCATCAGCCCGTCCCGCTGCGCCTGGTCGAACTCGTCCTCGTCCCGCCACTCCCAGCTGCGGTCCGGGTAGACGCAGAGATCGAGGAAGTGGTCCTGTGAATCGATGCCGCCCGCCCAACGGGCGCGTGGCTCCTCCAGATTCACGTACCAGTTCTTGAACCGCCACTCGCGCTCCCAGAACAGCCACACCGACCACGGCTCGCCGGGCCGCGCCAGCTTCAGCACGCCGGTGCCGAACCAGCGGTCGTACGAGATCCGCCGCGGCCGGGTGTAGCGCGTGGCCAGCGGCTCGCGGTGGACCGCGGTGCCGTCGGCCATCACCGGCTTCACACAGGCGGTGCCCGGCGCCATCCACACCGCCAGCAGGTCCTCGGTGTCCCGGACCACGGTCACCGGGCGGCAGATGTGGAAGCGCGCGCCGTCGGCGTTGTCGCGGTAGCGCCACAGGATGTGGCTGCCGGGCGCCCAGCGCGCGGCCGGTACCGCCGTCCGCCGCGGCCCGGGAGCGCCGTGCCCGGTCGGTGCGCCCGCCGTGGTCCCCGTCCTCTCCGCTGTCATGGCCAGATCTTAGGGCCTGCCGCCGCCCTTCCGCCGTCCGTCCGCAAGGTCGCCCGGACGGCGGCGCGAGGGCGGGTCGCGAGGGCGCCGGCGTACGCCCTGACGTGGGGCGTCCGCGGTGTCACGGGTGGGTCATCCGCAACACGTCCAGCGCCTCGTCGAGTTGGGCGGTCGTCAGTATGCCGCGCTCCACATAGCCGCCCTCGTCCACGACCTGACGGATCGTCTTCCGTTCGGCGAGCGCCTTCTTGGCGACCCTCGCCGCCTCCTCGTAGCCGAGGTACTTGTTGAGCGGGGTGACCACCGAGGGGGACGACTCGGCGTATTCGCGGGCGCGTTCGGCGTGGGCGGTGATGCCGTCGACGGTGCGGTCCGCGAGCAGCCGGGTGACGTTGGCCAGCAGCCGGATCGACTCCAGGACGTTCTTGGCGATCACCGGGAGCATGACGTTCAGCTCGAAGTTCCCGGCGGCACCGGCCGCGGCGACCGTCGCGTCGGCGCCGGTGACCTGCGCGGCGACCATCAGCACCGCCTCCGGGATCACCGGGTTGACCTTCCCCGGCATGATCGAGGAGCCGGGCTGGAGGTCGGGCAGGGCGATCTCGGCGAGGCCGGTGCGCGGCCCGGAGGCCATCCAGCGCAGATCGTTGGCGATCTTCGTCAGGCCGACGCCGATGGTCCGCAACTGGCCGCTGATCTCCACCACACCGTCGCGCGCGCCCTGCGCCTCGAAGTGGTTGCGCGCCTCGGTGAGCGGCAGTCCGGTGGCGCGGGCGACCCGCTCGATCACCGCGGCGGAGAACCCGGGCGGGGTGTTGATACCGGTGCCCACCGCGGTGCCGCCGAGCGGGAGTTCGGCGAGCCGGGGGAGCGAGGCGCGCAGCCGCTCGACGCCGTACCGTACCTGCGCGGCGTACCCGCCGAACTCCTGCCCGAGCGTCACCGGCGTCGCGTCCATCAGATGGGTCCGCCCGGACTTCACCACCTCGGCGAACTCCGCCGCCTTGCGCTCCAGGGCCGCCGCGAGGTGGTCGAGTGCCGGGATCAGCTCGCGGGTGACCGCCGCCGTCGCCGCGATGTGGAGCGAGGACGGGAAGACGTCGTTGGACGACTGGCTGGCGTTGACCTCGTCGTTGGGGTGGACGTCCCGGCCCAGCCGCTCGCTCGCCAGTGTCGCGATGACCTCGTTGGCGTTCATGTTGGACGAGGTGCCGGAGCCGGTCTGGAAGACGTCGATGGGGAAGTGGTCGTCCCACCGGCCCGCCGCGACCTCCTCCGCCGCCCCGGCCACCGCCCGCGCCACCTCGGGGTCGAGGACCCCCAACTCGGCGTTGACCTCCGCCGCGGCGGCCTTGATCCGGGCCAGCGCCTCGATGTGGGCGCGCTCCAGCCGCCGGCCGGAGATCGGGAAGTTCTCCACCGCCCGCTGGGTCTGCGCCCGCCACTTCGCGTGGGCGGGCACCCGCACCTCGCCCATGGAGTCGTGCTCGACGCGGTACCCCGCGCCCGCCGTGCCGTCCTGCCGGTCCGTCCTGTCGCTCACCTTCGCCACCTCCGAACGGCACAGCGTCCGGCGGCTCCGCGGTGTTCCCGGCGACGGATTGTTACCGCGGGTAATGCCCCGGCCGGGCTACGTTTCCGGCGCCCCCCGGGGAGCGCCGGAAACAGCCGCGGTGAACGCCGGGCTCAGTGCGCGATGCCGTCGATCAGCTCGCGGGCGCCCTGCCGCAGCAGCGCCACCGCCACCGACGTGCCCAGCGTCGCCGGGTCCAGCCGCCCGGCCCACTCGTGGGCGTTGAGCACCGTCTTGCCGTCCGGGGTGAACACACACGCCCGCAGCGACAGATCGCCGCCCCGCCCGGCGCGGGCGTACCCGGCGATCGGGGAGTTGCAGTGCCCCTGGAGGACGTGGAGGAACATCCGCTCCGCCGTCGCCTCCCGGTGGGCCGCCGGGTCGCCGAGCGGGCTGATGGCGTCGATCAGCTCCGTGTCGCCCTCGCGGCACTGGAGCGCCAGGATCCCGGCGCCGATCGGCGGGCACATCACGTCCGTGGAGAGCACCTCGGTGATCACGTCCGGGCGGCCGATGCGCTCCAGACCGGCGACCGCGAGCAGCAGCGCGTCGGCGTCGCCCGCGGCCAGCTTCTCCATCCGGCGGTTGGCGTTGCCGCGCATCGGGACGCACTCCAGATGCGGGTGCGAGGCGGCGAGCTGCGCCCGGCGGCGCACCGAGGAGGTGCCGATACGGGTCCCGGCGGGCAGCTCGTCCAGGGTGAGGCCACCGGGGTGGATGAGGGCGTCGCGCACGTCGTCCCGCTTGAGGAACGCGGCGAACGCCGTCCCGGCGGGCAGCGGACGGTCGGCGGGCACGTCCTTGACGCAGTGCACCGCCAGATCGGCCTCCCCGGCCAGCAGCGCCGCGTCGACCTCCTTGGTGAACGCGCCCTTGCCCTCGACCAGCGACAGATCGCCCAGCCACTTGTCGCCGGTGGTCTTCACGGGGACGACCTCGGTGCGCACCCCCGGAAGGAGCGCGGAAAGTTCGGCGCGTACCCGCTCCACCTGGGCGAGCGCCATCGGCGAGTCACGGGAGACGATTCGGATCAACTCAGGGGCGGACATGGCTCCACGATAGGCCGTCGGTCCCGGGCGCCGTACGGGGGCGGGGCGTGTCTCCGGGGAGGCCGGACCGCGCCGCCCGGGGCGCCGCCGACCGGCGCGCGGAACACCTCCGCGCGCCGGTCCCGCACGCCCGCGCCCGCCCGGTCGCACCCGGTGGCGCCCGGTGGTCAGCGCAGCGCCGCGGCCCGCCTGCGGAGTTCGGCGTGCAGCCCGCCGTGCACCTCCGCCGGGGGCAGCCACTTTTTGCGGAGCTTGGCGACGCAGGTGTAGTTGCTGTCGCAGACGTTGGCCAGCGGCGACTCCACCGCCTGCGTCACGAACTGGTACGCGTCTAGCTCGCTCAGCCCGAAGTCCCGCGCCAGCCACTGCACCAGGTCCAGCTGCGAGATGCGGAAGGCGTCCTCCAGGGGGCGCGCCGAACCGGTCGAGATCAGATGGGTGTCGGACTCGATCCGCGGCCAGGGCGTCGCGACGCCCTTCAGCAGCTCCACGATCACCACCGTGTGCATCGCCGTCTCCACGGCGACCCCGCAGGTCTCGCCCTCGCCCTGGCGCGCGTGCCCGTCCCCCAGGCTGAACAGCGCGCCCTCGACGTTCACCCCGAGGTAGCAGGTGACACCGGCGCGCATCTCCGGGGTGTCCATGTTGCCGCCGTGCGCGTCCGGGACGAGCGCGGACCGGGCCTCCAGGTTGGCCGGGGCCACCCCGACCGTGCCGTGCATCGGCTCCATGGGGAGCGTCAGCGTGTGGTCGCTGTCCCGGGCGGTGAAGCGGCACAGCCGCCGCTCCCGGTCCAGCTCCCAGATCCACACCGCCTCCGGGAGCGGCGGGTGCAGCGCGGCGGTGGCGTGCGTCGCGGTCAGCGCCCCGAAGAGCGGCACGGTCGTCGACGCCGCCCAGTCCCGCCGCGGCTCGACGGAGACGAAGTGCACCGCGAGGGTGTCCCCGGGCTCGGCGCCCTCGACGTGGAAGGGCCCGGTCTGCGGATTGACGTAGGGGAACTCGCAGACCCGCGAGACCAGGTCGTCGGCGGTGCGCACCCGGCCGCCGAAGCAGTCCTCGGTGTGCACGTCAAGGACGGTGCCGGGCGCGATCCGCGCGACGGGCGCCGCCCCGCCGAACGTCCAGGCGTACTCCTGCGCGGTGGGTCGGACGGTGAGCACCCGCGGGGTGTCGGCGGGGTCGGTCATCGGGACTCCTCATCGTGGGGTGGATCGGACGGGACGGCGGGCCGCGCCGCGTCGGGGCGTACGGCGGGCCCGGACGCGCCGGGGCGTGCGGTGGGTGCGGTCGCGCCGGGGCGCGCCACCGGACCGGACGCGCCCGCCGCGTCCGCCTCCGCCCCCTCGATCCCGACGAGTCCGGCCGTCGCCAGCGCGTCCGGCCGCCGGTGCCGCACCACCGCGACCACCACGAGCCCCACGGCCGTCCAACCGGCCACCACCGCCCCCGCGTACGAGACCGGCGGGGTCAGCTTCTCGACGAACGGGAACGCCGGGATCCCGGCGGCGGTGAGCAGCGCCGGGGTGAACGCGGCGATGCCCAGCAGCGGGAGCAGCAGATGGCGCACCGGGCGGAACGCGGCACGGTGACGGCGCAGGAAGTACCCCGCGCAGGCGGCGTTGGTCAGCAGGTAGACCGCGATGATCGCGACCACCACCACCGTCGCCAGCAGCAGGAACGCGGTCCGCGGGCCGTACGCCGCCCCCAGGAGCAGCGCCGTGCCCAGCGCGATCACGAACTGCGCCGCCAGCCCCACCACGGGCGAGCGGTGCACCGGGTGGAGCCGGGCGAAGGCCCGCGGGAAGAGCCCGTCCCGGCCCAGCGCGAAGGCGGTCCGGGTCGAGGCGTTGGTGGCCGCATTGGCGTTGGCGACCGTGGAGTTGACCACCGCCAGGAAGATCAGCACCCAGAAGATCCCGTAGGAGGCGCGGGCCACCCCGTCCCAGGACGCCGCCCCGGACGGCCCGAAGGAGGCGAACGCGTCCGGCCCGAAGTACACCGTGATCGCATACGTCGTGAGGACGAACAGCAGCCCGACGGAGAGCGCCGCCCCGAGGACCGCGCGGCGCACCGTACGGCGCGGATCGCGGGTCTCCTCGGCCAGCGGCGCCGCCGCCTCGAACCCGGCGAACGCCAGCACCGTGTAGACCGACCCCGCGATGACCCCGGAGAGCCCCGGATGGTCCGGCGGGGTGTGCGAGGTGCCGAACACCGTCAGGGTGTTGTGCCGCCCGGCCGCCGCGATCAGCAGCACCGCGAGCACCACGAAGACCAGCACCTCGAACACGCCGAGCACGGTGCCGAACCGCGCCGACGCCCTTATCCCGTAGAACCCCGTCGCCACGATGAGCACCGCCCCCGCGACCGCCCACGGCCACCACAGGCCCGCCGGATAACCGGGCCACTCCTGGTGCAGCGTGTCCGCGACCGTGAACCCCAACTGGAGCAGCAGCAACCCCGGTACGAGCGCCTCGACCAGCAGATACGTCCACGCCACCAGGAACCCGACGACGGGGTGCAGCCCCTGGGCGCTGTACGTCGCCACCGAACCGGCCGACGGCAGCTGCCGCGCCAGCTCCGCGACGGACGAGGCGGTGAACAGGCAGGCGACCAGGGCGATCAGCACCGACAGCGGCAGCGCGCCGCCCGCGTACGCCGCCCCCGCCGGGATCGACACCGCGACGGCGGCGGCCGGAGCCATCGACGTCACGCTCTGGAACAGCACCTCCCGCAGCCCCACGGCGTCCCGCCGCAGCCCCGGACCGCCCCCGCCCGTCCCCTGCCGTCCCGTGTGTCCCAGCTGTGCCACGGCCGCTCCCGCACCTCATGACGTTACGGACCCCCGCAGCGTAGGGAGGCCCGCTCCGGTGACGGAAGGGGCCATACGGTCAGCGTTGCCGGTGCTCCCCGGGGCACGCCGGCGGACCCGGCAGGCGCCCCGGGACCTGCGCCGACGGGCGAAATCGCGCCGCGGGCCCCCGGTGTGCAAGGGTGGAATCTCGTCGAAAGCACCTCGGTGAAGGGAGAAGCGCATGTCCTCGAAGCGACGCCGCAAGAAGAAGGCACGCCGCAAGAACGGAGCCAACCACGGCAGCAGGCCCCAGTCCTGAACCGTCGGCTCCATCCCGGCAACGCCGATGCCCCGCGCCTCTGTTGAGAGGGCGGGGCATCGGCGTGTGCGGGCTCCTACGCGCCGGGTGGTGCGCCCGGCGGCGCGTACGGCGCCCGCGGCGGCTGCGGGCCGTACGGCGGCGTCTGCGGGCCCGTGGGAACGCCCGGCGGCGGGACGGCCGCCCGCCGCCTGTCCGACCGGGCGTAGTGGAGCGTCAGGGCCGCCGCACCCCCGAGGAAGACGACCGCGACGGTGCCCGGGAGGACCACGGAACCGCCCGAGCGGAAACTGTCGAACGCCGCGTACCCGCTGCCCAGACCCGGCATCAGCAGAGCCCAGCGCTGCCGTGAACGCCCTTCCGGGTTCGGCGCCTTCGTCAGCCGACCGGCGGGCGGCGGCGGGCCGAAGCCGACCGCCGGTGCGGGGCCCGTGGCGCGCCGCATCACCAGGTACGGCGGTGCGCCCCGCCGCGTCTGCCACCGGATGACGACATAGCCGTGCCGGTGGCCGAGGAGCGCCGTCTCCTCGGGGGTCATGCCCGCGCCGGTGGCCCGCACCTTGACCTCAGGGCGCCCGTCGAAGGAGCGGAGGATCTCCTCCCGGCGGCTGCGCTGCCGGGACCTGGTGCCCACGAGGTCGCTCCAGCCGGAGACCGCGACGGCGACCGAGGCGCCGAACGCGAGGAGGACGACGGCCAGGGCGATCAGAAGGGTCATGCCGCATCCTCCCACCCGGCCCCCGCCCGCACCTCCTCCGGTACGAACCGCAGGCTCCGCAGGAACGGCAGCACCAGCGCGCAGTGTTCCGCCCACGGGTCGGCGCCCGGTGCGCTGAACACCACCGTGGCCAGCGCCTGCGCCCCGGGGACGGCGTCCGGCGGCACGGGGATGAACACCTGGAGTTGGGCCGTCGCGGCGGACGGCCCCGGGGCGCCGCCGGACCCGCGCGGGGGTTCCGGCCGCCGTACGGTGAACGCCGCCGTGCCGCAGGGCAGTTCCAGGGTGCGGGCGTCCGTACCGGAGCCGTGTTCGGCGAGGACGGTGCCGATGCCCGCGAGGGCGGCGGCGGTGTCCCGGTAGGTGAGCGGGGAGAGCCCGAGCGTCAGCGTCCCCACCGACCAGGCGCCGTGGAAGTGGCGGAAGCAGGTGGCGGCGTAGCGGAGGTCTGTGGTGGCGAGCAGCGCCGAGGTCCGCTCGTACGCCGCGGTGAGCGGGGCGATCCGGCCGGGCGGCGGGCAGACCCCGTGGTCGTCCTCCAGACGCGCTCTCACCTCGGCCTCCGCCTGTGCGGTGGAGAGCCCGGGAACGACCTCCCGGAAGACCGACGGAATCTCGAAGGCGACGCCTATCGCACTCATTCGAATCACCATGATCGCTGGACTGCCGACTGTCGGGGAATTACTGCCGCGTAACCCTCCGGAAACGGCCCACGAGGACCGCCCGTACGGCAGCACCGGCCGGAAGCCGACGCCGGGAAGAGGGATACCGGTGAGATGAAGGGACTTCTCCGCGGCGCCGCGTCCGCCGTGCCGTCGGCACCGCCGGAGGTTTTACGGAAAGGCGGACCGGGCGCGGGAAAGGGGCACCGCGGGGGAGGCGGGGCCGGAGCGTTCCGCACGCCGTACGGGCCCGGTCAGGGCCGTGGACGGGCGGCTTCGGCCGCGGGGTTCAGGGAGCGGGCGGAAAGGCCGCGCCGAGCCGGTGCATCCGGCGCTCGGTGCGATTTCTCGGCAGCCGCGGCTGCCCGCCGCCGACCGTGAAATCCCTGGAATCGGACCGGTGCATCGATGACTCCCGTACGACGAACCGCGCAGCGACCGGCATTCCCGGCCGATAAATCCACCCGAGGCTAACACGGCGATATCGCGCGGCCGTGCGGATCCGTTGCACACAACTCCCTTACGATTGCCGGGAATTCGCCGGAATCGGGCGCCGGGGAAAATGCCGGCGGAACGGATCCGGCCGCCACCCCGTGCGGGGTGACGGCCGGATCCGAGGGGCGTGCCCAGGGTGGTGCGGGGCGCACGCGGTGTCCGCGCACGCCCCCGGCGTACTAGGCGCCCTGACGCACCGGGATGCTGGTGAACGTCGGCGCGGGCGCCGGGTCCTGGAAGAAGTCGTTGCCCTTGTCGTCGACGACGATGAAGGCGGGGAAGTCCTCGACCTCGATCCGCCAGACCGCCTCCATGCCCAGCTCCTCGTACTCCAGGACCTCGACCTTCTTGATGCAGTCCTGGGCGAGACGGGCCGCCGGGCCGCCGATGGAGCCGAGGTAGAAGCCGCCGTGCGCCGCGCAGGCGTCGGTGACCTGCTGGGAGCGGTTGCCCTTGGCCAGCATGATCTTCGAACCACCGGCCGCCTGGAACTGCTCGACGTACGCGTCCATCCGGCCCGCGGTCGTCGGACCGAACGAACCGGAGGCGAAGCCCTCGGGCGTCTTGGCCGGACCGGCGTAGTACACCGGGTGGTTCTTCAGGTACTCCGGCATCTCCTCACCGGCGTCCAGCCGCTCCTTGATCTTCGCGTGGGCGATGTCACGGGCGACGACCAGCGTGCCGGTGAGCGAGAGCCGGGTCTTCACCGGGTGCTTGGTCAGCTCGGCGAGCATCTCGTCCATCGGGCGGTTCAGGTCGACCTTCACCGCGTCGAGGTCCGGACCCGCGCCCTCGGTCAGCTCCTCCTCGGTGGTCTCCGGGAGGAAGCGCGCCGGGTCCCTCTCCAGCTCCTCCAGGAAGACACCCTCGGCGGTGATCTTCGCGACCGCCTGCCGGTCCGCGGAGCAGGACACCGCGATGGCCACCGGGCAGGACGCGCCGTGCCGCGGCAGCCGCACCACGCGCACGTCGTGGCAGAAGTACTTGCCGCCGAACTGCGCGCCGATGCCGATCTTCTGCGTCAGCTCGAAGACCTTCTCCTCCAGCTCCTTGTCCCGGAAGCCGTGGCCGGTCGGCGAGCCCTCGGCGGGCAGCTCGTCGAGGTAGTGCGCGGAGGCGTACTTGGCGGTCTTCAGCGCGTACTCGGCGGAGGTGCCGCCGACGACGATCGCCAGGTGGTACGGCGGGCAGGCGGCCGTACCCAGCGAACGGATCTTCTGCTCCAGGAACTTCATCATGGAGGTCTCGTTGAGGACCGCCTTGGTCTCCTGGAAGAGGAACGACTTGTTGGCGCTGCCGCCGCCCTTCGCCATGAAGAGGAACTTGTAGGCGTCGCCGTCGTTCGCGTACAGCTCGATCTGCGCCGGGAGGTTGGAGCCGGTGTTCTTCTCGTCCCACATGGTCAGCGGGGCCATCTGCGAGTACCGCAGGTTGAGCTGGGTGTACGCGTCGAAGATGCCGCGCGAGAGGGCCTCCTCGTCGCCGCCCTCGGTGAGCACCTGCTGGCCGCGCTTGCCCATGACGATGGCGGTGCCGGTGTCCTGGCACATCGGGAGGACGCCCGCCGCCGCGATGTTGGCGTTCTTCAGCAGGTCCAGCGCGACGAACCGGTCGTTGGCGCTGGCCTCCGGGTCGTCGAGGATCTTGCGGAGCTGCGCGAGGTGCGTGGGGCGCAGGTAGTGGGCGATGTCGTGCATCGCCTCGGCCGCCAGCTTGCGCAGCGCCTCCGGCTCGACCTTGAGGAACGTACGGCCGTCCGCCTCGAAGGTGCTCACGCCCTCCGACGTGACCAGGCGGTACCGGGTGGTGTCCGCGCCTACGGGAAGCAGGTCGGTGTAGGCGAATGCGGGGCCGGAGGGGCGGGAGACGGGGGGCATGGGGGCCATTCCTCACTCGACAGGGGGTTCGCCGGCATCTGCGGCAGCACCGACCAGCGTAGAACCCTGGCGCGGCGCGACGGCTGTGAGGTAAGGCTCAGTTACCCGCGAGGGCGTGCGGGCCGCGGCATCGCGCCTCCGGGGCCGCCCCTGACGCACCCCTGAGAGCCACCCCGAGACATCCCGGAGACCGACCCTGACGCACCCCGGAAGTTTGCTGCCGGGGCGACCTGATGCCTCGAATCCCTGTTCGCGATGTATCGCGTTTGGGTATGTTGGGCGCGTGGATGCAGAGAACCGGGGGACCGACCCCGCGACCCCCGCCGGACCGCGCGACAGCGGTCGGCAGCCCGCGCCTCAGGAGCGGCGGCCGGTCGATATGACCAAGCCCGTCGCCGAGGCGGACCTCCGGGCGTCGGACGCGGACCGCGACCGGATCGCCGAGATCCTCCGCGAGGCGCTGGCCGAGGGACGGCTGGACGCCGAGGAGCACGCCGAGCGGATCGACGCGGTCTACCGCGCCAAGACGCTGGGCGAGCTGGAGCCGATGGTGCGCGACCTGCCCGCACCGGGCCGTACGGCGTCCCCGCGGACCGCCGCCGAGGCGCATGCCGGGCCGGTGCCGGACCAGAGCCTGGTCGCGGTCTTCAGCGCCTCGACGCGCAAGGGCCGCTGGCGGGTGCCGGGGCGGATCAACGCCGTGGCGATCTTCGGCAGCGTGGAGATCGACCTGACCGAGGCGCTCTTCCCGCAGCAGCAGGTGCTGATCAACGTCACCGCGATCTTCGGCAGCGTCGAGATCCGCGTCCCGGAGAATCTCACCCTGCGCAGCAGCGGCTCCGGAGTGCTGGGCTCCTTCGAGGTGGCGACCAACGACGCGGTCGAGCCGGACGCCCCGGTCGTCCAGGTCAACGGCTACGCCGTGCTGGGCAGCGTGGAGGCGAGGCCCAAGCGCGGCGCCTGGGTCCGCGACCTCATAGGCAAGCTGCGCGACGACCGCCAGCAGCTGCGCGACCAGCTCCGCGAGGACCGCCGCGACCGCCACGCCGCCCGCCGCGCGGAGCGGTACGACCGCCACGACCGCTTCCGCAAGGACGACTGACGAGGGACCGGGCGCGGGCCCGGGAGGCCCGGCACGGCGCGGCGCGGGCCCGTCCCGGCGGCGCCCGCCGGGCGGTCCGGGCCGCCCGCGTACGACGGCTCCCGGACCGGCGTACGACGGCGCTCCGGGCCCCCTTCCCGATCACCACGGTGTGCATAAGCGCGGGTACAGCGGGTAGGGCTGGGGGCATCGTCTCTCGTACGGCGGCGGGCTGCGAAGTGCCGTGCGCAGAGGGACGGACCAGGGTGCCGCCCACTTCGCCGAAGCCTTCGTCAGGAGTAGACCGTGCTGCTACCGCAACAGCCCCTGCAGGCCGCCGCTGCCGTTCCGTCCCAGCGAGTCCCCTCACGTGACGAGGCAGGCCCCTGGCATGCCGAGGCCGCCTGCCGCCGGGACGAGGCCGGACTCTTCTTCGCCCCGTCCAAGGAACCCACCGCCGCCCGGCTGGCGCGCGAGGAGGCGGCGAAGCGGGTCTGTGCCCGCTGTCCGGTGATGCTCGAATGCCGCGAGCACGCCCTGCTCCAGCCCGAGCCGTACGGCGTCTGGGGCGGGCTGACCGCCGCCGAGCGCCGCGTCGTCCTCACCCGGCGCCGCCGCCGCGAGGCCGACATCCCGCGCCAGACCCGGATGCCGGCCGCGGGCTGACACCCGGACGGCACGGCGCGCGTCCCGGAGCGGCCGGAAATACGGCTCCCGCCGGGACGCACGCGGTGCGCCGCCCGTCGCGTCGGTCAGCTGGGGCGCTCGAAGTCCACCGTGCTGTACGCGCGCAGCTTCGACAGCCGGTGCTGCGAGTCGATCTGGCGGATCGTGCCGGACTTCGACCGCATCACCAGGGACTGGGTGAAGGCGGTGTCCGCGCGGTAGCGGACACCGCGCAGCAGCTCGCCGTCGGTGATGCCGGTGGCGACGAAGAAGACGTTGTCGCCCTTGACGAGGTCGTCGATGGCCAGGACCTTGTCCAGGTCGTGCCCGGCGTCGAGGGCGCGTCGGCGCTCCGCGTCGTCCTTGGGCCACAGCTTGCCCTGGAAGGAGCCGCCCATGCACTTCAGCGCGCAGGCGGCGATGATGCCCTCGGGGGTGCCGCCGATGCCGAGCAGCAGGTCGACGCCGGTGCCCTCGCGGGCGGCCATGATCGCACCGGCGACGTCGCCGTCCGCGATGAACTTGATGCGGGCGCCGGCCTCCCGGACCTCCTTGACCAGGTCGTCGTGGCGCGGCCGGTCCAGGATGACGACGGTGACGTCCTCAACGGCGGAGCGCTTGGCCTTGGCGATGCGCTTGATGTTCACCGCGACCGGCGCGTTGATGTCGACGAAGTCGGCGGCCTCGGGGCCGGTGGCGAGCTTGTCCATGTAGAAGACCGCGGACGGGTCGAACATGGAGCCGCGCTCGGCCACGGCCATCACGGAGACGGCGTTGGCCATGCCCTTGGCGGTCAGCGTGGTGCCGTCCACCGGGTCGACGGCCACATCGCACTCGGGGCCGGTGCCGTCGCCGACGCGCTCACCGTTGTAGAGCATCGGGGCGTTGTCCTTCTCGCCCTCGCCGATGACGACCACGCCGTCCATCGACACGGTGTGGATCAGGGCGCGCATCGCCTTGACCGCCGCACCGTCGGCGCCGTTCTTGTCACCGCGCCCGACCCACCGGCCCGACGCCATGGCGCCGGCCTCGGTGACCCGGACCAACTCCAGGGCGAGGTTGCGGTCGGGGGCCTCGGGGCTGACCTCTAGGGGGGACGGGAGCTGATGCTCGGACACGAGCGCACCTTTCTGTACGGCTACTGCCGCAGGTCTGAGGGTGTTCCGATTTTATCGTCACGCCGCGAAAGTGAGCAGGCGGCCCTTCGCATGAGCGGAGCGGCGACCGGCGGTGACAGGCCGCATCCGGGGCGGCGCCGCGGCGCCCCGGGGGCCGTGTCCTGATCGTCCGGGTCATGGGGGACCATAGGGGCGTGGCTGGAATGCGAGGCAGACAAACGGTACGGGACATGGTCCTGTCGCTGGCGGTGATCGGCGTGCTCGTCGCGGCGATCTACATCTTCATCCCGCACGACGACAGCGGCACCGCGGAGCAGAACGCGGTCAAGGCCGTCGACACCCGCGTCGAGGTCATCACGGCCCGCCGGGCGGCGCCGTACCCGGTCGCCGCGCCGGAGGGGTTGCCGAAGACCTGGCGCGCCACCTCCGTGTCGTACCGCGCGAGCGACGACGGCAAGGGCGGCGCCTGGCATCTGGGGATGCTCGACCCGGAGCAGCAGTACGCGGCGGTGGAGCAGAGCGACGCGCCCGCGGACCAGTTCATCAAGGACGTCACGCTCGGCGCCGAGCGCGCCAAGGGCGAGCAGGCCGTCGGCAGCAAGAAGTGGGAACGCTACAAGGGCGAGAAGTACAACGCGCTGGTGCGCAAGGAGGCCGATGTGACCACGGTGGTCACCGGCACCGCACCGTACGGCCGCCTCGCCGAGCTGGCCGCGGCCCTGGTGGCGAAGAAGGGCTGACCGGGCCCGCGTCCGCGGAGACGGTGAAGGCCGCCGCACCCCTGGGGGGAGCGGCGGCCTTTCGCGTGCCGGGGGCGCCGGTGCGGCGGCCGTCCGGGCTCAGATCGTGGTGACGGCCTCGGTGTACTCCAGGCGCGGCGAGCGGGGGAAGAAGGCGTCCGGGCCCGGCTTGCCGAAGTTGATGACGAGGAAGGACTTCTGCTTGCCGTCGCCGAAGAACTCCTTGTCGACGGCGGCGAAGTCGAAGCCGGTCATCGGGCCGGCGGCCAGACCGGCGGCGCGGATGCCGAGGATGAAGTAACCGGCCTGCAGCGTGGCGTTCTGGGTGCCCGCGACCTCGCGGACGGCCGCCTCGGAGAAGAAGGTGTCCTTGACGCCCGGGGCGTGCGGGAAGAGCTGCGGCAGCTTCTCGTGGAAGTCGAGGTCCACGGAGAGGATCGCGGTCAGCGGCGCGGCCAGCGTCTTCGGGCCGTTGGCGCCCATGGCGTGGGCGACCAGGCGCTTACGGGCGTCCTCGGAGCGGACCAGCGTGAGGCGCAGCGGCGACTGGTTGAAGGCGGTCGGGGCGAACTTCACCAGGTTGTAGATGGCCTGGACCTGCTCGTCCGTCACCGGCTCGTCCGTGAACGTGTTGGCGGTCTGGGCCTCGCGGAAGAGGAGGTCCTGAGCGGCGGCGTCAAGGGCGAGAGACATGGAAGCACCTCGGTGAGTCAGATAGGGGGAGGGTCGGGGCTGCCGATCCGGTGTGTCTAGGTGCTCCACTGTAGCCGAATTAGATTAATCTTCAACTAAAACCCGAGGGGTGTGAGGGGGCTCACGGTGGGGCTCACGGTGCGGGGTACGGGGCGCCGCGCAGCGGGCGGCGCCGACCGCTGCGGCTCCGCCGCCGGGTGTGGCTCCGCCGCCGGGCGCGGGCCCGGCGTTCCCGAGGGCAGCCGGGCCGCCCCGGGATCAACCCCGGTCGGCGTTCCCCTCGGGTGCGTCGGACTCGGCGAGGGCCGCGTCCAGGCGGGCGCGGGCGCCGTCCAGCCAGCGGCGACAGACCTTGGCCAACTCCTCGCCGCGCTCCCAGAGGGCCAGCGACTCCTCCAGCGTCGTGCCCCCGGCCTCCAGGCTGCGGACGACCTCGATCAGCTCGTCCCGCGCCTGCTCGTAGCCGAGGGTGGAGTCCACGGGCGCCACGGGATCGGCGGCCCGCTCACCGGCCGCACCGTGCTCCGCGTCCGCCATCTCGTCCGTCTCCGTCTCCGCCTTCGCCATGCCGTCCAGACTATGCGCTGGGTGTGACAGCGCCGTTGCCGTCGTCCGTACCGTCGGTGACCCGTACCACGAAGGCGCCCTCGCAGACCCGTGCGCGCAGCTCCTCGCCGCCGGTCACCTCGGCGGGGGAGCGCACCGCCGTGCCGTCGCCGCGCTGGAGGACGGCGTAACCGCGCTCCAGCGTCGCCTTCGGGGAGAGCGCGACGACCCGGGCGCGGGTGTGCGCCAGCTCGGAGTCGGCGCGGTCCAGCAGATGGCCGAGGGTCCGGCGGCCACGGCCGAGCAGCGCGTCGATCTGCTCGGCGCGCTCCGTCACCATCCGCTGCGGATGGCGTATCGACGGGCGGCTCAGCGCCGCCGCGAGCCCCCGCTCCTCCCGCTCCAGGAAACCGCCGACCGCGCGCAGCGCCCGCTCGCGCAGCTGCCGCACCCGCGTCAGCTCCTCGCCGACGTCCGGGACGACCTTCTTCGCCGCGTCGGTCGGGGTGGAGGCCCGCAGGTCGGCGACGAGGTCGAGCAGCGGGGTGTCCGGTTCGTGGCCGATCGCGGAGACGACCGGGGTGCGGGCCTCGCCGACCGTCCGCACCAGCCGCTCGTCGGAGAACGGCAGCAGATCCTCCACGCTGCCGCCGCCGCGCGCCACGATGATGACGTCCACCTCGGGCAGCGCGTCCAGCTCCCGCACCGCCTCGATGACCTCGGGCACCGCGCGCGCCCCCTGGACGGGGACGTTGCGCACCTCGAAGCGGACGGCGGGCCAACGGTGCCGGGCGTTCTCCAGTACGTCCCGCTCGGCGGCGCTGGCCCGGCCGCAGACCAGGCCGATCAGCTGCGGCAGGAACGGCAGCGGCCTCTTGCGGTCCAGGGAGAACAGGCCCTCGGCCGCCAGGGACTTCTTCAGCTGCTCCAGCCGGGCGAGCAGCTCGCCCACCCCGACCGGCTTGATCTCCGCGGCGCGCAGCGACAGCTGGCCGCGCGGCGCGTACCACTCCGGCTTGGCGTGCACCACGACCCGGGCGCCCTCGCTGACCACATCCGCCACCTGGTCGAAGACCCGGCGGTAGCACGTCACGCTCAGCGAGATGTCGTGCGAGGGGTCGCGCAGCGTCAGGAACACCACTCCGGCGCCCGGCCGCCGCGACAGCTGGGTGATCTGCCCCTCGACCCAGACGGCGCCGAGCCGGTCGATCCACCCGCCGATCAGCCGCGACACCTGTCCGACCGGGATCGGCGCTTCGGGAGACGTGGAGAGAGCCATACGGGCGAGAGTATCGGCGACCGGTGACAACGGCGGGGGTCCGGCGGCGGACCGGCCCGGCGCCCCACCCTGCGGCGGCGCCCGGCCCCGCACCGGAACCTGGCCACCCGCACCGGAGCCCCACCCGGCGGCGGCGCCCGGCCCGGCGCCCGGCGGCGCGCCCCGCGCCC
>NZ_JODY01000038.1 GCF_000718015.1 Streptomyces catenulae
CCCCATATCCACCCCTCCCCACCCGCCGCATGTGCCCCCGTGCCGACGTGTTGCGTCCGTCGCCTCCGGGACCGGCCACAATGGACCCCATGACGGACTCCCTCGCCCACCCGCACCTGCGTTTCGCCCCGGTTTCCGGGGATCCGGACGCGCAGCACGGCCCCCGCGACATCGTGATCCTCGGATCGACCGGTTCCATCGGCACCCAGGCGATCGACATCGTGCGGCGCAACCCCGACCGTTTCCGGGTGACCGCGCTCTCCGCGGCCGGTGGCCGGGTGGAGCTGCTCGCCGAGCAGGCGCACCAGCTGCGGGTCCGCACCGTCGCCGTGGCCCGTGAGGAGGCCGCCCCGGCGCTGCGGGAGGCGCTGCGCGCGCGGTACGGCGCGGGCGAGCCGCTGCCGGAGATCCTCGCCGGACCCGACGCGGCCACCGACCTCGCCGCCTCGCCCTGCCACACCGTCCTCAACGGCATCACCGGTTCCATCGGCCTCGCCCCGACGCTCGCCGCCCTCAAGGCCGGCCGGGTGCTCGCCCTCGCCAACAAGGAATCGCTGATCGCGGGCGGTCCCCTGGTCAAGGCGGTCGCCGCCCCCGGGCAGATCGTCCCCGTCGACTCCGAGCACTCCGCGCTGTTCCAGGCGCTGACCGGCGGCGACCGCCAGGAGGTCCGCAAGCTCGTCGTCACCGCGTCCGGCGGCCCGTTCCGCGGCCGAAGCCGCGAGGAACTGGCCGATGTCACCCCGGAGCAGGCGCTGGCCCACCCCACCTGGTCCATGGGCCCCGTCGTCACCATCAACTCCGCGACCCTCGTCAACAAGGGCCTCGAGGTCATCGAGGCGCATCTGCTGTTCGACGTCCCGTTCGCACAGATCGAGGTCGTCGTCCATCCGCAGTCCTACATCCACTCGATGGTGGAGTTCACCGACGGCTCCACCCTCGCCCAGGCCAGCCCGCCCGACATGCGGATGCCCATCGCGCTCGGCATGGGCTGGCCCGCCCGGGTCCCCGACGCCGCGCCCGGTATCGACTGGACGACGGCCCGGACCTGGGAGTTCTTCCCCCTCGACGAGAAGGCGTTCCCCTCCGTCCCGCTCGCCTGCCACGTCGGTGACCTCGGCGGCACCGCGCCCGCCGTCTTCAACGCCGCGAACGAGGAGTGCGTCGACGCCTTCCTCCACGGCGGGCTGCCTTTCACAGGGATTGTGGATACGGTCGCCGAAGTGGTCGCCGAACACGAGATGCCCGGACGGGGAACTTCCCTCACCGTCGCGGACGTACTGGAGGCGGAGACCTGGGCGCGCGCCCGCGCCCGCGAACTGGCCGCCCGGGCGGCACGTACACCTTCGGAGGCTCGCGCATGACGACCTGGATGACCATCCTCGGCATAGTCGTCTTCGTCGTCGGCCTGCTGTTCTCCATCGCCTGGCACGAGCTCGGCCATCTCTCGACGGCCAAGATGTTCGGCATCCGCGTGCCGCAGTACATGGTGGGCTTCGGGCCGACGCTCTTCTCCCGCAGGAAGGGCGACACCGAGTACGGCATCAAGGCGGTCCCGCTCGGCGGCTACATCCGCATGATCGGGATGTTCCCGCCCGGCGACGACGGAAAGCTCCAGGCCCGTTCCACCTCACCGTGGCGCGGCATGATCGAGGACGCCCGTTCGGCCGCCTTCGAGGAGCTCCAGGAGGGCGACGAGAAGCGGCTCTTCTACACGCGCAAGCCGTGGAAGCGCGTCATCGTGATGTTCGCCGGGCCGTTCATGAACCTGATCCTCGCGGTCGTGATCTTCATGAGCGTGCTGATGGGCTTCGGCATCAACACCCAGACCACCCAGGTCGGCTCGGTCTCGGACTGCGTCATCGCGGCGTCCGCCAAGACGGACAAGTGCCCCGCGGGCGCCAAGGACTCCCCGGCCAAGGCCGCGGGTCTGCGCGCCGGTGACAAGATCGTCAGCTTCAACGGCCGGGCCATCCCCGACTGGGACACCCTTCAGGGCCAGATCCGCGACACCACCGGGCCCGCCACGCTCGTCGTCGAACGCGACGGCGCCCGCCGCACCCTGCACGCCGACCTCATCGAGAACAAGGTCGCCAAGACCGACGGCCACGGCGGCTACGTCGACGGCCAGTTCGTCACCGCCGGATTCCTGGGCTTCACCCCGGCCAGCGGCGTCGTCCAGCAGTCCTTCGGCCAGTCCGTCGACCGCATGGGCAACATGGTCCAGCAGGGCGTCACCTCCCTGATCAACCTCCCCGGCAAGGTCCCCGACCTGTGGAACGCCGCCTTCAACGGCGCGGAACGCAAGCCGGACTCCCCGATGGGCGTGGTCGGCGCCGCGCGCGTCGGCGGCGAGGTCTTCTCCCTCCACATCCCCCCGGAGCAGCGCGTCGCGACGATGCTCTTCCTGGTGGCGGGTTTCAACCTCTCCCTCTTCCTGTTCAACATGCTGCCGCTGCTCCCGCTGGACGGCGGGCACATCGCCGGGGCCCTGTGGGAGTCGCTCCGCCGCGCCTTCGCGAAGGTCGTCCGCCGCCCCGACCCGGGCCCGTTCGACGTCGCCAAGCTGATGCCGGTCGCGTACGTGGTCGCAGGCGTGTTCATCTGCTTCACCCTGCTCGTCCTCGTCGCCGACGTCGTCAACCCGGTCACCCTCACCGGATAACCGGGAAAGCAGCAGGTCATACAGGTGGACGGCCGGACGTCCCGCGGAGCGCCGCGGGCGTCCGGCCGTCGTCGTACCACGCCGCCGCGCGGCCACGATGTGCTTCGGGGAACCCCGGTGCCGTAATCTCGGTTGCCGGAGCCCGCCGACTTCGGGACCTAGATCCACACCTTGGGGTTGCTCGCCAGATGACTGCCATTTCGCTGGGAATGCCGGACGTACCGACCAAGCTTGCCGACCGCAGGGTCAGCCGCAAGATCCAGGTCGGAACGGTCGCCGTGGGCGGAGACGCACCGGTTTCGGTGCAGTCGATGACGACCACGCGCACCTCCGACATCGGCGCCACGCTCCAGCAGATCGCCGAGCTGACCGCCTCCGGCTGCCAGATCGTCCGCGTCGCCTGCCCGACCCAGGACGACGCCGACGCGCTGCCCGTCATCGCGAAGAAGTCCCAGATCCCGGTGATCGCGGACATCCACTTCCAGCCCAAGTACGTCTTCGCCGCGATCGACGCGGGCTGCGCCGCGGTCCGCGTCAACCCCGGCAACATCAAGAAGTTCGACGACCAGGTCAAGGAGATCGCGAAGGCGGCCGGCGACGCGGGCACCCCCATCCGCATCGGCGTCAACGCCGGTTCGCTCGACGCCCGCCTGCTCGCCAAGTACGGCAAGGCCACCCCCGAGGCGCTCGTCGAGTCCGCGCTGTGGGAGGCGTCCCTCTTCGAGGAGCACGGCTTCCGCGACATCAAGATCTCGGTCAAGCACAACGACCCGGTCGTGATGGTCAACGCCTACCGCCAGCTCGCCGCGCAGTCCGACTACCCGCTCCACCTCGGCGTCACCGAGGCGGGCCCCGCCTTCCAGGGCACGATCAAGTCCGCGGTCGCGTTCGGCGCGCTGCTCTCCGAGGGCATCGGCGACACCATCCGCGTCTCGCTCTCCGCGCCGCCCGCCGAGGAGGTCAAGGTCGGCCTCCAGATCCTGGAGTCCCTCAACCTCAAGCCCCGCCGCCTGGAGATCGTCTCCTGCCCGTCCTGCGGCCGCGCCCAGGTCGACGTCTACAAGCTCGCCGACCAGGTCACCGCCGGTCTGGAGGGCATGGAGGTGCCGCTGCGCGTCGCCGTCATGGGCTGCGTCGTCAACGGTCCCGGCGAGGCCCGTGAGGCCGACCTCGGCGTCGCCTCCGGCAACGGCAAGGGCCAGATCTTCGTCAAGGGCGAGGTCATCAAGACCGTCCCCGAGTCGAAGATCGTCGAGACCCTCATCGAAGAGGCGATGAAGATCGCCGAGCAGATGGAGAAGGACGGCGTGGCCTCCGGCGAGCCGGTCGTCACCACCGCGGGCTGACCGCCCCGTCGGCCGCCGCACGGCGCCCCTCGTCACCGAGCCCCGCCGCCCCGTTCCCCGGGGCGGCGGGGCTCACACGTAGCGCCATAGGTGGTGTCCGACGGTGGGAGGTACAGTGCGAGAACCTGCTCCTGCCTGGCCTCCCAGGCCCGCACCGGTGAGGCTTTCCGACACGTGCTGACGACCACCACCCTCAAGGTCCTGGAGCCCGGGGAGCTCGACGCCGCCCTGGAGGTCCTGGACCGCGACCCGGTCGCCAACGCCTTCGTCGCCGCCCGGGTCCAGGTGGCGGGGCTCGACCCCTGGCGGCTCGGCGGCGAGATGTGGGGCTGGTACTCCGGCGGCCGTCTGGAATCCCTCTGCTACGCCGGGGCCAACCTCGTCCCCATCTGCGCCACCCCCGAGGCCATCCGCGGCTTCGCCGAACGCGCCCGCCGCCAGGGCCGCCGCTGCTCCTCCCTCGTCGGACCGGCCGAGGCCACCGCCGCCCTGTGGGCCCTCCTGGAGCCTGCATGGGGCCCCGCCCGCGAGGTCCGCGCCCACCAGCCGCTCATGGTCACCAGCGCCCCGTCCACGGAGATCGCCCCCGACCCGTACGTCCGGCGCATCCGCAAGAACGAGATGGAACTGATCATGCCCGCCTGCGTGGCCATGTTCACCGAGGAGGTCGGCATCTCCCCGATGGCGGGCGACGGCGGACTCCTCTACCAGGCGCGCGTCGCCGAACTCGTCGGCGCCGGACGCTCCTTCGCCCGCGTCGAGAACGGCAGGGTCCTCTTCAAGGCCGAGATCGGCGCCGCCACGCCCCGCGCCTGCCAGATCCAGGGCGTCTGGGTCGACCCCGAACACCGCGGCAAGGGCCTCTCCGAAACCGGCATGGCGGCCGTCCTGCGCTACGCCCTCGCCGACGTCGCCCCCGTCGTCAGCCTCTACGTCAACGACTTCAACACCGCCGCGCGCGCGTCGTACCGCCGGGTGGGGTTCGAGGAGGTCGGGGCGTTCATGAGCGTCCTGTTCTGAGCGGGGGCGCCGGGGCATGAGGCGAGCGGGCCTCGCCTGAGTCCGGTCCTGAGCCGAGCGCGCGTCGGGGTGCGCGCCCCGTGCGCCCGCACGGTGCCGTCCGGGCTCCGCCGCACCATGCCCCGTTCCGTCCGCACCGTGGGGCGCGCGCCACCCCGCCCCGTCCGCACCGCCACGCGCACCGTGCGGGTGTCCGCGCCGTCGCCACCGTACGGCTGTGACCGTGCTGTTCGGGGCGTACGCCTTGTACGCTCCCGACCATGGATGACATCGCGGTCGGCCCCCTCGATCTCGCCGCCCGCGTGGACGACGCGCTGGCGGTGCAGGCCCTCGCCTTCGGGCTCACCGACGACGAGATGGCCATCCGCCGCCCCATCGTGCTCCGGCACCTCCAGTGCCCCGGCGCCCGCGCGCTGGGCGCCACCACCCCCGCCGGGCGCCTCATCGGCTTCATCTACGGCATGCCCAACGACCGCGCCCACTGGTGGTCCGGCGTCGTCGAGCCCTACCTCCGCGCCCAGCAGCTCGCCCACTGGCTCGACGACGCCTTCGTCATCACCGAACTCCATGTGCACCCCGCCCACCAGCACCGCGGCATCGGCCGACGGCTGATCACGGAGCTGACGGACGGCACCACGCGGCCCCGCAGCATCCTCTCGGCCCTCGACACCGAGAGCCCCGCCCGCGCGCTCTACCACTCCCTCGGCTACCAGGACCTCGCCCGCCGCGTCCTGTTCCCCAGCGCCCCCACGCCGTACGCCGTCATGGGCGCCCCGCTGCCGCTCCTCCGGCGCTGACGCCACGTTCCGGTACGGCCGGACGGGGCGCGAGGCGTGGGCATGGGGCCCGGGGCATGGGGCGCAGGGCCCGGAGGCGTCGGGCGGCGACGCCTCCGGGGGCCGTGGCCCCGCCCCGTGCGGCTGCCCCATGCGGCTGCCCCGTGCCGTACGCGCCGGGCCCCCGCGCACCGTGCAGGCGCCGTCCTGCCCGCGCCATGCCCCGTACGGGGGCGTTCCCGGCCCTACGGCGGGCCCCGTGCGGGCGCCCCGTGCGCACCGCGCCGTGCCCCGTACGGCCCACCGCGCCCCGTGCACGGCGGGCAACCCATTTCCGTGCGCCCTGCCCCGGCGGCTAATCTCCAAGGAGTCACCTTTCTTACGCAGGAGAAACTCCCATGGCCCACGCCGCTCAGGTCCAGCGCATGTCCCGATTGATGATCAAGACGCTGCGCGACGACCCGGCCGACGCCGAGACCGCCAGCCACAAGCTGCTGGTACGCGCCGGGTACGTCCGCCGTACGTCCGCGGGCATCTGGACCTGGCTCCCGCTGGGCAAGAAGGTGCTGGAGAACGTCTCCCGCATCGTCCGCGAGGAGATGGACGCCATCGGCGGCCAGGAAGTCCTGCTCCCCGCCCTGCTCCCCAAGGAGCCGTACGAGGCGAGCGGCCGCTGGGAGGAGTACGGCGACCTCCTCTTCCGCCTCAAGGACCGCAAGGGCTCCGACTACCTCCTCGGCCCCACCCACGAGGAGATCTTCACCCTCACGGTCAAGGACCAGTGCACGTCCTACAAGGACCTGCCGGTGATCCTCTACCAGATCCAGACCAAGTACCGCGACGAGGCCCGCCCCCGCTCCGGCGTGCTCCGGGGCCGCGAGTTCCAGATGAAGGACTCGTACAGCTTCGACACCACCGACGAGGGCCTGGCCACCTCGTACGCCCTGCACCGCGAGGCGTACACCAAGATCTTCGAGCGTCTCGGCCTGGACTACCGCATCGTCTCCGCCGTCTCCGGCGCCATGGGCGGCTCCGCCTCCGAGGAGTTCCTCGCCCCCGCCGCCGCCGGTGAGGACACCTTCGTGGACTGCCCGTCCTGCGACTACGCCGCGAACACCGAGGCCGTCACGGTCAAGGTCGCCCCGGTCGAGGACGCCGACCACGGCCCCGTCGAGGAGCTGGACACCCCCGACACCCCGACCATCGAGGCCCTCGCCGCGCACCTGGACGTCCCGGCGTCGGCGACGCTGAAGAACCTCCTGGTCAAGGTCGACGGCGAGATCGTCGCGGTCGGCGTCCCCGGTGACCGCGAGGTCGACCTCGGCAAGCTCGGTGAGCACCTCGCGCCCGCCACCGTCGAGCTGGTCACCGCCGAGGACTTCGTCGACCGCCCCGACCTGGTCCGCGGCTACGTCGGCCCGCAGGGCCTGGCCGGTACCGCGTTCCGCTACCTCGCCGACCCGCGGGTCGCGAGCGGCACCGCCTGGATCACCGGCGCCAACAAGCAGGGCATGCACGCCAAGAACGTCGTCGCCGGCCGCGACTTCGAGGTCGACCAGTACCTCGACGTGGTCGTCGTCGAGCCGGGCGACCCCTGCCCCAAGTGCGGCACCGGCCTGCGCATCGACCGCGCCATCGAGATCGGCCACATCTTCCAGCTCGGCCGCAAGTACGCGGACGCCTTCGAGCTGGACGTGCTCGGCCAGAACGGCAAGCCCGCGCGCGTCACCATGGGCTCGTACGGCATCGGCGTCTCCCGCGCGGTGGCGGCGCTCGCCGAGCAGAGCCACGACGAGTCCGGCCTGTGCTGGTCCCGCGAGGTCGCCCCGGCCGATGTGCACGTCGTCGCCGCCGGAAAGGCCAAGCAGACCGAACTCGCCCTGGAGATCGGTGAGAAGCTCGGCGCCGCGGGCCTGCGGGTGCTGGTCGACGACCGCCCGGGTGTGTCGCCCGGCGTGAAGTTCACCGACGCCGAGCTGATCGGTGTCCCGACCATCGTGGTCGCCGGACGCCGCGCGGGCGAAGGCGTCGTCGAGGTCAAGGACCGCCGCACGGGCGAGCGCGAGGAGCTCTCCGTCGAGGACGCGGTCGCGCGCCTCAGCGCCTGATTCGGGCCACGGGGCCGACCGGGGCGAGAGCGCCTCGGTCGGCCCTTCGGCGTATCCGGGGCGCCGCAGCGTGCGGCACCGTGTCGGGTGTACGGGGGCTGGCGGCCGGGGCTCCATGTGCCTCCCCCGTGCGGGCCCCATGCGCCTGGCCCCATGCGCGCCCCGTGCGCCACGGAGTCGCTTGTCGTGCATGGGGCGGCGCGGCCTCATGCGGCTGCCCCACGCGGCTGCCCATGCGGAGACGGCGGCCGTCCCATGCGGCGGGGCGTCATACGGCCGCCCCACTCGGAGAGGGCCGCCGCCCCATGCGGCGGGGCCTCACGCGGCCGCCCCATGCGGAGAAGACCACCGCCCCATGCGCGAACCACACCCCACACCGGGACGAGCACTTCACCCGGACCCCGACTGAGTGACGGTGTGACGGCGTCACGGAGGAGCGCCCGGCCCCACGCCCCCGCTCAGAGCCAGGTGGCGAATTCCAGGAGGAGTTCGCCGTGGCGGCGGTCGCCCGATGCGGTTTCGCGGACTCCGGCGGCCACCGCGCGGTAGAGCGTCCAGTCGCGCAGCCGGTCCCGGTCGACCTCCAGGGACTCGGCGAGCTTCGCCACCCGGCGGCGGGTCGCGGCCGCGGCGCCCGAACCGGCCGCCAGGTCCTCGAAGCGGTCCGTGACCAGCGCCGCGAGATCGTAGGCCCGCTCGCCGATCACCGGGACGGGGCCCACCGCCAGCCACGGCGCCCGCTCCCCGGCCAGGACCTTGCCCTGCCGGAACGCGCCGTGCAGCACGTACTCCTCGGTGGCCGAGTCCGCCAGCGCACGGCGCAGCTCCGCCGCCTGCTCCACGAGCGGGGCGGCCGTGGGCGTCAGCGCGCCCGCCGTGCGCAGCGCCGCCAGCGCCTCCTCCGTACGGCCCGTCAGCGTCTCGAAACCGTGGTCCGCGGCGGGCGGCGCCACCCAGAGGCGGCGTACCGTTCCTGCAGCCTCCAGCAGTGCCTTCGCGGACGGCAGCGACCGCAGCGAGACCGCGCCCTGGAGACGTTCCAGCAGCAGCGCGCCGCTCGCCTCGTCCGCCCGCAGCAACCGGACCGCGCCCCAGCCGTCCCACAGCCGCAGCACCGCGGCCTCCTGCGCGTGCGGGCGGCCCGGCACGGGGAACTTCAGCGCCGCCGGTGTCCCGTCCTGCTGCCGTACGAGGGCGACCAGGCTGCTGCGGCCCCCGGGCGCGTCCACCCGCTCCAGCGTCAGCTCCCAGGCGTCGAGCCGCTCCTGAACCGCCGACGGCAGCGCGGCCAGCCAGGCGCGCACAGGGGCGGCCGGGTCGCTGCCGAGGGAGTTCACCAGCCGCCGCGGTGGTTCGACGGGTGCCGTTGCCATGCCTTGCCGTCCCTTTCCGGGATCCTGGGCCGCCCGGCCCGCCAGGGCCCGCGGCCGGTCGTCAGAGCGCGTTCGCCGAGGCGCTCGCGGAGGGGGACGGGGCGCCGGTCGCCGCCCGTTCCACGAGCCCAGGGAAGGCTACGCCGCTGCCGCGCCAGCGCACCGCACGCACCGCCGCCTCCCGCAGCGCGGCGGCCGCGTCCGCCCGGCGCCGCTCGTCACCCGAGCGGACCAGCCCCGCGTAGACGGTGGCGAGCCGGTCCTCCAACTCGGCGGCGAGACGGACCGCGGCGGCGGCGTCCGGCACCGGGAAGGGCAACTCGTACGCGGCGGCCGCCGCGGCGGGGGTGCCGCCGAGGTCGCGCACCGTGCGGCGCAGCGCGTCGCGGCGCGCACGGTGGGCGTCGTACGCCTCGCGGGCCTCCTTGCGGCGGTCGTCGGTGATCCGGCCGCCGACCACGCCGTAGCCGTAGACGGCGGCGTGCTCGGCGGCGAGGGCGCTCTGCACGGCGGACAGCTGCGTGGGGCGGGCATCGGCGGGGCGCGGGGAGGGCGTCACGGGGCGGGCCTGTTCCTTCGGTGGGTGGGGGGAGTGTGCCGGGACGGGGCACGGTCCGGTCCGCACGGTGCGGGCGCCCCGTGCGGACCGGAGCGGGGCCGTGCGGGCGGGCCAGGCGTCCGTCCGGTTCGGTGTGGTCCGGTGCGTACCGGCCGTCTCACCCGGCGGCGGTCAGCAGATACGCGTGGGCGGCACCGGCGGCGGCCACCGAGGCCAGCAGGCGGGCCAGGTCGGGCGGGGCGGTGCGCAGCGTGCGGGCGCGGGCATCGGCCAGGCGGCGCTCGGCGTCGGCCAGCGCGGCGCGCGCCGCCTTCTCGTCACCGGGCACCCCGGAGCCGGACGCGGCGGCCCCGTCGTCCGCCTTCTTCGACGCCGCGGCCTTCTGCGGCGCCTCGGCCTCCGGCGGTGCGCCGGACCCCGGCGAGGCGTCAGGTTTCCCGGAGGCGCCGGACGCCGACGGTCCGGCCGAACCCGTCGGTCCGCCGCCGGGGGAGGAGGCGCCGCCGGTGGGCCGGGCGCCGAACGCCTCCGCATGGCGCGCCACTTCGGCGCGGAGCGGCCCCAGGCGTGGCCCCAGGGCGGGATGGGCCGCGAGGGTCGCGTCGTAACGGGCCAGCAGGCGCGTGCTGTCGCCCGCCGCCGCGGCCCGCAGCCGCTCGGTGGCCGCCGTCTGCCGCGCACGGGGCGTCCCGGAGTCGTCGGAGCAGCCGCTCAGCAGGGGGGCGGCGCCCAGCACGGCGCCGGCCAGCAGGGTCGTTCTGCGCGTGAGCGCCACGTTCGGCACGTTCCACATCCCGGGTCTTCCGTAGTGATCACCGCTGGCGAGCGTATCCGCGACCGGCCACCGAATCGTCAGTACCCCGCCGGAACAGATAGGCTTTGACCCGACACGCGACCTACCCACAACAGCACACGCGGCCGAGGAGTCACCCGGATGAGCACCACCCAGAGCGAGAGGCTGCGCGGGCTGCTTGAACCGCTCGTCGCCGCGCGAGAGCTGGATCTGGAAGAGATCGACGTGACCCCCGCGGGCAAACGGCGGGTGCTGCGGGTCGTGGTGGATTCCGACGCGGGCGTCCAGCTCGACGAGTGCGCCGAGCTCAGCCGCGAGGTCTCGCAGGCGCTGGACGACTCCGACGTGATGGGCGGCGCCCCGTACACCCTTGAGGTCACCTCGCCCGGCGCCGACCGGCCGCTGACCGAGCTGCGGCACTACCGCCGCGCCGTCGGCCGGCTGATCAAGGCACAGCTGCGTGAGGGCGGCGAGCTGGTGGCCCGTATCCAGACGCTGGACGAGGACGGCCTCGACCTGGAGGTCCCGGGCGTCAAGGGCCGCAAACCGACCCAGCGGCGCCTCGCCTTCGACGAGATCGCCAAGGCGCGGGTCGAGCTGGAGTTCAACCGTAAGAGCGAGTCGTCCGGTCAGCGCGGTGCGCAGGACGACGAGAAGATCGACGAGAGTCAGGAGGAGGCGTAGCCGTGGATATCGACATGAGTGCCCTGCGGGGTTTGGTGCGGGAGAAGGAGATCTCGTTCGACCTGCTGGTCGAGGCGATCGAGTCGGCCCTCCTCATCGCCTACCACCGTACCGACGGCAGCCGCCGTCAGGCGCGGGTGCAGCTGGACCGCGGCACCGGCCATGTGACGGTGTGGGCGAAGGAAGACGCGGCGGACCTGGAGCCGGGCGAGGAGCCCCGCGAGTTCGACGACACCCCGTCCGGCTTCGGCCGGATCGCGGCGACCACCGCCAAGCAGGTCATCCTGCAACGGCTGCGGGACGCCGAGGAGGAGATCACCTTCGGCGAGTTCGCCGGACGTGAGGGCGACGTCATCACCGGCGTCGTCCAGCAGGGCAAGGACCCCAAGAACGTCCTCGTGGACGTCGGTCCGATGGAGGCCATGCTCCCCGTGCAGGAGCAGGTCCCCGGCGAGGACTACTCGCACGGCACCCGGCTGCGGTCGTACGTCGTCCGCGTCGCCAAGGGCGTCCGCGGCCCGTCCGTGACGCTGTCGCGCACCCACCCCAACCTGGTGAAGAAGCTCTTCGCCATGGAGGTGCCGGAGATCGCCGACGGTTCCGTCGAGATCGCCGCCATCGCGCGCGAGGCCGGGCACCGTACGAAGATCGCGGTGCGCTCCACGCGCTCCGGGCTCAACGCCAAGGGCGCCTGCATCGGCCCCATGGGTGGCCGGGTGCGCGCGGTCATGGCCGAGCTGCACGGCGAGAAGATCGACATCGTGGACTGGTCCGACGACCCGGCCGAACTGGTGGCGCACGCGCTGTCGCCGGCGCGGGTCAGCAAGGTCGAGGTCGTCGACCTCGCCGCGCGTTCCGCCCGGGTCACCGTCCCCGACTACCAGCTGTCGCTGGCCATCGGCAAGGAGGGGCAGAACGCCCGCCTCGCCGCCCGGCTGACCGGCTGGCGTATCGACATCCGCCCGGACACCGAGCAGCAGGCCCCCCGGGACTGAGCCGCACGGCACGCCCCCGTACACCGCTCGGGAAATTGAGTGGTGCCGCGGGGGCCGACCGGGAATTCTGAGCAGTCGTCCGGCCTTTACCCCATCGGGATGAGGCCGGCGCGGGGAGGTAGACTAAAGCAGTGTCTGGCCGGACGCATGCCCGCGCATGCCCTGAGCGAACCTGTGTGGGATGCCGGGAGCGAGCGGCCAAGGGCGATTTGCTGCGCATCGTGGCGATCGAGGGTGAGTGCACCCCCGATCCTCGCGGTACGCTGCCCGGCCGGGGTGCTCATGTGCACCCGACACGGGTCTGTCTCGACCTGGCGGTCCGCCGCCGGGCGTTCAACCGGGCCTTCCGGGGCCCGGGGCCGTTCGATGCAGCGGCCTTGCGGCAGTACATCGAAGGCGTCGAACAGCGGCCCGGGCAATAACGCACGAATGCACAGCGCACGGAAATCCCCGTGCGGTCAGGTACCTCGCGAGTCGGAAGTAGGTCGAGATTGCGATGAGCACTCGATGAGTACGCGATGAGTACGCCCATGAAGTAGCGACGGTCCGGTGGACAACCCGGACCTAGAAGGAGCGAAGTGGCTAAGGTCCGGGTATACGAACTCGCCAAGGAGTTCGGAGTGGAGAGCAAGGTCGTCATGGCCAAGCTCCAAGAACTTGGCGAATTCGTCCGATCGGCATCCTCGACGATCGAGGCGCCGGTTGTTCGCAAGTTGACCGACGCTTTCCAGGCGGGTGGCGGCAGCGGCCGCGCCGCCGGTAAGCCCGCGGCGCCGCGCAAGGCAGCGCCCGCAAAGCCGTCCGCGCCCTCCCCGGCGCAGGCGGCCCGTCCGGCTGCCCCGAAGCCGGGCGCCCCCAAGCCCGGTGCGCCCAAGCCGGGCCCCGCGGCCCCGGCCGCGCCCGAGGCGCCCAAGAGCAGCGCACCCGCCCCGGGCCCGCGCCCGGCGCCGGCCCGTCCGGGCCCCAAGCCCGCTCCGGCCGCCCCCGCGCAGCCCGAGTTCCAGGCCCCGCCGTCCGCGCCCGCCGCACAGCCCGGCCCGCGCCCCGGCGCCACCCCCGGCCCCCGTCCGGCGCGCCCCGCGCCGCAGGGCGGCCAGGGTGGTCAGGGCCGCGGCAACGCCCCGCGTCCCGGTGGCGAGCGTGCCCCGCGTCCCGGCGGCGGCCGTCCGTCCGGCCCGCGTCCGGGCAACAACCCCTTCACCTCCGGTGGCTCCACGGGCATGGCCCGTCCGCAGGCCCCCCGTCCCGGTGGCGCGCCGCGCCCCGGTGGCCAGGGTGGTCCCGGTGGTCCCCGTCCGCAGGGCGGCGGCCAGGGTGGTCCCCGTCCCCAGGGTCAGGGCGGCGCCCGTCCGACCCCCGGTGGCATGCCCCGTCCGCAGGGTGCGGCCCCCGGCGGCGCCCCGCGTCCCGGCGGCGGTAACCGTCCGAACCCGGGCATGATGCCGCAGCGTCCGGCTGCCGGCCCGCGTCCGGGCCCCGGCGGCCGTGGCCCCGGCGGTGCCGGTCGTCCCGGTGGCGGCGGTCGTCCCGGTGGCGGCGGCGGCTTCGCCGGTCGTCCCGGTGGTGGCGGCGGTCGCCCGGGTGGCGGCGGCGGTTTCGCCGGTCGTCCCGGTGGCGGTGGCCCCGGTGGCGGCGGCTTCGGCGGTCGTCCCGGTTTCGGTGGCCGTCCCGGCGGCCCCGGTGGCCGTGGTGGCACACAGGGTGCGTTCGGTCGTCCCGGCGGTCCCGCGCGTCGCGGTCGTAAGTCGAAGCGGCAGCGTCGCCAGGAGTACGAGGCCATGCAGGCCCCGTCGGTGGGCGGCATCATGCTGCCGCGCGGCAACGGCGCGAAGGTTCGCCTCTCGCGTGGTGCCTCGCTGACCGACTTCGCCGAGAAGATCAACGCGAACCCGGCCTCGCTGGTCCAGGTCATGCTGAACCTCGGCGAGATGGTGACCGCGACCCAGTCCGTCTCCGACGAGACGCTGGAGCTGCTCGCCGGCGAGATGAACTACGTCGTCGAGATCGTCAGCCCGGAGGAGGAGGACCGCGAGCTGCTCGAGTCCTTCGACATCGAGTTCGGCGAGGACGAGGGCGGCGAGGAGATGCTCGTCGCGCGTCCGCCGGTCGTGACCGTCATGGGTCACGTCGACCACGGTAAGACCCGACTGCTGGACGCGATCCGCAAGACGAACGTCATCGCGGGCGAGGCCGGCGGCATCACGCAGCACATCGGTGCGTACCAGGTCTCCACCGAGGTCAACGACGAAGAGCGGCGCATCACCTTCATCGACACCCCCGGTCACGAGGCGTTCACCGCCATGCGTGCCCGTGGTGCCAAGTCGACCGACATCGCGATCCTCGTGGTGGCGGCCAACGACGGTGTCATGCCGCAGACGATCGAGGCCCTGAACCACGCCAAGGCGGCCGATGTGCCGATCGTGGTCGCGGTCAACAAGATCGACGTCGAGGGCGCCGACCCGACCAAGGTGCGCGGTCAGCTCACCGAGTTCGGTCTGGTGGCCGAGGAGTACGGCGGCGACACCATGTTCGTCGACATCTCCGCCCGCCAGGGCACCAACATCGAGCAGCTGCTCGAGGCCGTGGTCCTGACCGCGGACGCCTCGCTCGACCTGCGCGCCAACGCGGAGCAGGACGCGCAGGGCATCGCGATCGAGGCCCACCTCGACCGTGGCCGCGGCGCCGTGGCGACCGTCCTGGTCCAGCGCGGCACCCTGCGTGTCGGCGAGACCATGGTCGTCGGCGACGCCTACGGCCGCGTCCGCGCCATGCTCGACGACAAGGGCAACAACGTCGAGGAAGCGGGTCCGTCGACCCCCGTCCTGGTCCTGGGTCTCACCAACGTCCCCGGCGCCGGCGACAACTTCCTCGTCGTCGACGAGGACCGTACGGCCCGCCAGATCGCCGAGAAGCGCGCGGCGCGCGAGCGCAACGCCGCCTTCGCCAAGCGCACCCGCCGGGTGTCCCTCGAGGACCTCGACAAGGTGCTCAAGGCGGGCGAGGTGCAGCAGCTCAACCTCATCATCAAGGGCGACGCGTCCGGTTCGGTCGAGGCCCTGGAGTCCTCGCTGCTCCAGCTCGACGTCGGCGAAGAGGTCGACATCCGGGTGCTGCACCGCGGCGTCGGTGCGGTCACGGAGTCCGACATCAACCTGGCGTCCGGCTCCGACGCGATCGTCATCGGCTTCAACGTGCGCGCCGAAGGCCGTGCCACGCAGATGGCCGACCGCGAGGGCGTCGACGTCCGGTACTACTCGGTCATCTACCAGGCGATCGAGGAGATCGAGGCGGCCCTCAAGGGCATGCTCAAGCCGGAGTACGAGGAGGTCGAGCTCGGTACCGCGGAGATCCGCGAGATCTTCCGCTCGTCCAAGCTCGGCAACATCGCGGGTGTCCTCATCCGCTCCGGCGAGGTCAAGCGCAACACCAAGGCGCGCCTCATCCGCGACGGCAAGGTGGTCGCGGAGGACCTCACGATTCAGGGCCTGCGCCGCTTCAAGGACGACGTCACCGAGATTCGCGAAGGTTTCGAGGGCGGTATCAACCTCGGCAACTACAACGACATCAAGATCGACGACGTCATCGCGACGTACGAGATGCGCGAGAAGCCGCGCGGCTGATCACGTAGCGCACTGTCCGCGCGGAGCCCGGCCCCCTTCGGGGCGGCCGGGCGGCGGGCGGACCCGGGGCCGGTCGGCGGAGCGTTATTTCCGTCGATCGGCCCCGGCCGTTGCGTGTACGGTGCGAGGGACTCGCGATTCCGAGGCCCCACGGGTGGCTCTACCCGTCGTACATGTACGTAGGAACACTCTCCTTCGACCTGCTTCTCGGCGACGTACGGTCGCTCAAGGAGAAGCGCTCCGTCGTCCGCCCGATCGTCGCCGAGCTGCACCGCAAGTACGCGGTGAGCGTCGCGGAGGTCGGGGACCAGGATCTGCACCGCCGGGCCACCATCGGCCTCGCGGTGGTCTCCGGGGACACGGGGCATGTCACCGAGGTGATGGACCGCTGCGAGCGCCTGGTCGCCGCACGGCCCGAAGTGGAGTTGCTGTCGGTCCGCCGACGGCTGCACGGCGACGACGACTGGTCATGACGACCGGGCGGACGGACGCCGGTGGAAGCACAATTGTGGAAGATACGAAGGAGACGGACCAGTGGCCGACAATGCGCGGGCGAAGAAGCTGGCGGACCTCATCCGGGAGGTGGTCGCCCAGAAGCTGCAGCGTGGCATCAAGGACCCGCGGCTCGGCACGCACGTGACCATCACGGACACCCGGGTCACCGGCGACCTGCGGGAGGCGACGGTCTTCTACACGGTGTACGGCGACGACGAGGACCGGGCCAGCGCCGCCGCGGGCCTGGAGAGCGCCAAGGGCATCCTGCGCTCGGCGGTCGGCGCCGCGGCCGGGACGAAGTTCACGCCGACTCTGACGTTCGTCGCGGACGCCCTGCCGGAGAACGCCAAGACGATCGAGGACCTGCTGGACAAGGCACGGGCCTCGGACGCCAAGGTGCGGGAGGTGTCGTCGGGCGCGCAGTACGCCGGTGAGGCCGACCCGTACCGCAAGCCGGGCGACGACGAGGACGACGAGGGCGCAGCCGCAGAATGAAGCGTAAGAACACCGGGCCGGACGGTCTTGTCATCGTCGACAAGCCGTCCGGCTTCACGTCGCACGACGTCGTGGCGAAGATGCGGGGCATGGCGCGGACGCGCCGGGTCGGCCACGCCGGGACCCTGGACCCGATGGCGACGGGCGTCCTCGTCCTCGGCATCGAGCGGGCCACCAAGCTGCTGGGGCACCTCGCGCTGACGGAGAAGGAGTACGTCGGCACGGTGCGGCTCGGGCAGACCACCGTCACCGATGACGCGGAGGGCGAGATCACCGCGTCGAAGGCGGCGCACGGCCTGGCGCGGGAGGACATCGACGCGGGCGTCGCGGAGCTGTCCGGCGCGATCATGCAGGTGCCGTCGAAGGTCAGCGCCATCAAGATCGACGGCAAGCGCTCGTACTCGCGGGTGCGGAACGGCGAGGACGTCGAGATCCCGGCCCGGCCGGTGACCGTCTCGTCGTTCGTCGTCCACTCCGTGCACGAGGCCGAGGCGGAGGACGGCACCCCGGTGACCGACCTGCTGGTCTCGGTCACCTGCTCCTCGGGGACGTACATCCGCGCCCTCGCCCGGGACCTGGGCGCGGGGCTGGGCGTGGGCGGGCATCTGACGGCGCTGCGGCGCACCCGCGTCGGGCCGTACAAGCTCGACCGGGCGCGGACCCTGGAGCAGTTGCAGGGCGCGGTGGACGACACCGAGGGCGCCGGGTTGCCGGTGATGCCGATCGGTGAGGCGGCGGCCGCTGCCTTCACCCGGTGGGACGTCACCGCGTCGCAGTCCCGGCTGCTGATGAACGGCGCGCGGATCCCGATGCCGCTGTTCGAGACCGACGGTCCGGTCGCGGCGTTCGACCCGGACGGCACCTTCCTCGCCCTGGTGGAGAACCAGGGCGGCCGGGCCAAGAGCCTGGCGGTGTTCGCCTAGAGCGGACGGGACCGTGCGGGGCCTGTGCGGCCCGGTACGGGGTGATCGGGGAGCCGGTCCGGAGCTTCGGCTGCGGGCCGGCTCTTGGCTTGGGGGAGGGGTGGGGCCGGCGGCGTTCTGTGGAGGCGGGGCGTGGGGCGGGGGCCCCATGCGGGCGCGCCCCGTGCGCTGCCTCCGTCCGGCCTGTGCGGGGCCCCGTGCGGAGGTCCGGGGCGGGCCCCGGCCGCGCCCCGTGCGGCGGGCCCCATGCGCCTCTCGCGGGGTGCCCCATGCGTGCGGCGCGGGGCGCCCCATGCGTGCGCCCTCATGGGCTCGGGGCGTGCGCCCCGGGGGCTCCGGGGCGGTGAGGCCACCCTTCTCGGGTGGCGGGGGGCCCGGCATGGCAGTCTTAGACCTGCGTCATGCCGAATTGACGCAGTGGACGGACAAGAGTTCGGGCGAGGAGCGGGCACAGTGCAGCGCTGGCGTGGCTTGGAGGACATTCCCGAGGGCTGGGGGCGCAGCGTCGTCACCATCGGCTCGTACGACGGAGTGCACCGCGGCCACCAATTGATCATCGGTGAGACCGTCGCGCGCGCCCGGGAGCTGGGGATTCCCGCGGTGGTCGTCACCTTCGACCCGCACCCCAGCGAGGTCGTCCGCCCCGGTACCCATCCGCCGCTGCTCGCCCCGCACCACCGGCGCGCGGAGCTGATGGGGGAGCTGGGCGTCGACGCCGTTCTGGTGCTGCCGTTCACCCGGGAGTTCTCGCAGCTGGCGCCCGCCGACTTCGTGGCGAAGGTGCTGGCCGACAAGTTGCATGCGCGGGTCGTCGTCGAGGGCCCCAACTTCCGCTTCGGGCACAAGGCCAAGGGCACCGTCGAGACCCTCGCCGAGCTGGGCGTCGCCCACGGCTTCACGGTCGAGGTCGTCGACCTCGTGGAGCGGGGCTCGGTGGGCGGCGGGGTGCCGTTCTCGTCCACGCTCACCCGTCGGCTGGTCGCCGAGGGCGACGTCGCGGGCGCGGCGGAGGTCCTGGGGCGGCCGCACCGTGTCGAGGGCGTCGTCGTCCGTGGCGCGCAGCGCGGACGCGAACTGGGCTTCCCCACCGCCAACGTGGAGACGCTGCCGCACACCGCGATCCCGGCGGACGGGGTCTACGCGGGGCTGCTGCACGTCGAGGGCGAGGCGATGCCCGCCGCCGTATCGGTGGGCACCAACCCGCAGTTCGACGGGAAGACCCGCACCGTCGAGGCGTACGCGATCGACCGCGTGGGGCTGGACCTGTACGGGCTGCACGTCGCGGTGGACTTCCTCGCGTACATCCGCGGCCAGGAGAAGTTCGCCACGCTCGACGCGCTGCTGGAGCGGATGGCGATCGATGTGAAGCAGGCACGTGAGCTGATCGCCGCGGCGGGCTGAACCCGGCGGCGCGGAGCCGCACCACGCGAAAGGGCGCCCGGGGAACTTCCCGGGCGCCCTTCGCCGTCCGCCCCATGCGTGAGGCGCCCCATGCGCGGTGCATGGGGCGCCGCGTGCGTCGGGTTCGGTGCTCCGCCCCATGCCCCATGCCCCATGCCCCATGCACGGCGCCATGCGCCACGCCCCGCCCCATGTCGTGCCCCATGCATGGGTGCACCGCATGCGCGGGACACCGTGCCCCACGCCCTCCATGCCCCACCCGCGGCTGCCGCCCCATACAGACGCGGACGGGGCCCGGCACCGTGAAGTGCCGGGCCCCGTCCGCGTGGTGCGACGTCTACCGCGTCACTGCGGAGGCTGCTGCTGCCACCCTTGCTGGTCGGGCTGCGGCGCGTCCGGGGCGGGCTGCTGCTGTTGCCAGTGGGCGGGCGGCTGCTGCGGCTGCTGGGTCCAGCCGCCCTGCTGCGGCGGGTAACCGACCGGCGGCTGCACCTGGGGCTGCTGCTGCGGCTGCCCCTGCTGCGGGTACTGCTGCTGCCTGTACGGGTCCTGGGCGTACGGGTCCTGGCCCATCTGCTGGCCCTGCTGCGGGTACATCCCCTGGGCCTGCTGGGCGCGCGAGAAGTCCTCGGCGACCAGCGCGGAGAGGTTGAAGTACGCCTCGCGGGTCTTGGGCCGCATCATGTCGAGATCGACCTCGGCACCGGCGGCCAGATGCTCGTCGAAGGGGACCACGACCACACCGCGGCAGCGGGTCTCGAAGTGCGACACGATGTCGTCGATCTTGATCATCTTGCCGGTCTCGCGGACCCCGGAGATCACCGTGATACCGCGCTGCACCAGGTCCGCGTAGCCGTGCGCGGAGAGCCAGTCCAGCGTGGTGCTGGCGCTGCTCGCACCGTCGACGGAGGGCGTGGAGATGATGATCAGCTGGTCGGCGAGGTCCAGGACGCCGCGCATGGCGCTGTAGAGCAGGCCCGTACCGGAGTCGGTGAGGATGACCGGGTACTGGCGGCCCAGGACGTCGATCGCGCGGCGGTAGTCGTCGTCGTTGAACGTCGTGGAGACCGCCGGGTCGACGTCGTTGGCGAGGATCTCCAGACCGGACGGCGCCTGCGAGGTGAACCGGCGGATGTCCATGTAGCTGTGCAGATGCGGGATGGCGTGCACCAGGTCACGGATGGTCGCGCCGGTCTCGCGGCGGACCCGGCGGCCGAGGGTTCCGGCGTCCGGGTTCGCGTCGATCGCCAGGATCTTGTCCTGCCGCTCGGAGGCGAGCGTGGCGCCGAGCGCGGTGGTGGTCGTCGTCTTGCCGACGCCGCCCTTGAGGCTGATCACCGCGATCCGGTAGCAGGACGTCACCGGCGTACGGATCAGCTCCAGCTTGCGCTGCCGCTCCGCCTCCTCCTTCTTCGCGCCCAACTTGAACTTGGACGGCTGCGCGTTGGCGCCCGGCTTGCGCCGCTTGGGCTGGTTGCGCAGCAGCCGGTCGGAGGTCAGCTCGACGGCGGCGCTGTAGCCCAGCGGCGCGCCCGGCGTGGCGCGCTGCTGCTGCGGCTGCTGCTGGCCCGGCTGGGAGTACGAGGCGTAGTTCGCCCCGCCCGCCTGCTGGCCCGGCAGCGGCTGGTGCGGAACCTGCCCCTGCTGCTGCGCGGCCTGTTGCGCCTGCTGGGCCGCCTGTGCCTGCTGGGCGGCGTGGGCCTGCTGTGCCTGTTGCGCGGCCTGTGCCTGCGGGTCGTAGCCGGTCTGCGCGGGCTGACCCTGCTGCGGGTAACCGGCCTGGGCCTGCTGCTGTGCCTGCTGTGCGGCCTGCTGGGCCTGCGGGTCGTAGGCGGCCTGCTGAGGGTAGGTCTGCGGCGACTGCTGCGGGTACCCCTGCGCGGGCTGCGGATAGCCGTACGCCGACTGCTGGGCGGGTGCCTGCTGCGGGGGCTGCTGCTGCGGGTAGCCGTACGCGGGCTGCGGATAGCCGTACGCGCCCGGCTGCTGCTGGGGCGACTGCTGGGGGTAGCCGCCCTGCTGGGGGTAGCCCTGCTGCGGCGCGGCCTGCTGCTGCGGGAAACCGGCCTGCGGCTGGACCTGCTGCGGGGCCTGCGGCTGCTGCTGGGGCAACTCCTGCCCCGGCTGCGGCTGTTGGGGCTGCTGCGGCTGCTGGGCCTGGGCCTGCTGGGCCTGCGCGGTGCGCGGGTCGGCGGGCTGGTACTCCGGCGGCAGCGGCGGCAGCCCGCCCTGGGCGGCGGGGTCCGCCTGCGCGGGCCACGGGGCGCCCTGCGGCGGCACCCCCGGCTGCGCCCCGCCCTGCGGCGGCACGTCCTGCGGGACGCCACCCTGCGGCGGGGCCTGGGGCGGGGTCTGCTGCGGCTGCGCGGTGGCTTGCTCCGGAGCGGGCGGTGCGGCCGGTGCCTGCTCGGGCTGCGGCGCCTGGAGCGGAACCGGCTGCGCGGCGGCCTGCGGATCCGGCTGCTCGGGCGCCGGAGGAGCGGGCGGGGCCTGCTGCTCGGGCGCCGGAGCGGCGTCGGGCTGCGGGGCGTCGGCCACGGGGGCCTGCGGTGCGGCCGGTGCCGATTCCTCCGCGGGCGTGTCGTCCTCGTCGTCGTCCCACAGCGAGGCCGACGGGTCGGCGCCCGTGCCGGAGCGGACGTTGCCGCCGCCCGGGGCCGGGGCGTCGGCGGCGGGCGCGGGCTCCGCCCGGGGCGCGGCCGGGGGCTCCGGCGCGTCCGCGGGCTCCTGCGGGCGCAGCATCGGGAAACCGGGCGGCGCGGCATCGGCGGGCGGCGGCACCGGGGCGCCGGGGCCACCCTGCGGCGCACCCGCGACACCCGGGCCGGACAGCGGCTGCCCGGTGGGCGGCGGGGGAGAGGCGGGGGACGGGGCGGGCGCCATGGGCGTGCCCGCGCCGCCGCTGGTGTCGTTGCTCGCGTACCAGGCCGGAGCCGCGAAATCGATCTTGAATTCGCCCGTCAGGTCGAACTCGGACTGCTCGTCGTCAGGGTCGTTCCCGTCCGGGCGGAAAGCCTCCCGCTCGTTCACTGTGCCTCCTGGTGTACTGCAACGCACCTGAACGGCAGGACCGGATACAGGCGGATCGATCGGATGTCACGGAATTCGGAACACCCCGCCCGGGGTTGCGCCAACACTGCTCTCTCCATCCCCGTATCGGCTGCCGTCCGGTGTGCTCCTGCGGCGACATACAGCCTAATCAAGAGTCGGCCCCGAACGGCAGTCGACGTCATGTCGTCTTCGGACCCCGCGGTACGCCTACGGGCGCATCCGAGGATGCGCCCGTAGGGAAAGCCCCGCTCCGCGGGCGCGGGGCGCCCGGCGCCGTCAGTCCATCCGGCGCGGTCCGCCGAGCAGATTGGTCTCCGCCTCGGTGGGCTGCGTCATCACGAACTGGTGGCTGTCGCGCGTGCACCAGAGCATCGCGTTGTCGCTCAATGTCGGCAGCACCGCGCCGACCTGCTCCGGAAGACGCATCACACGGGTGACGACCTCCGCCTCCTCCGGCGACAGCCGCTGCAGCCCGACCAGATCCGCCCGGCCCAGCAACTGCGGCGAGCGCGGCCCGAGGAACGGCAGCACCGTGAGCACCGACTGCCAGGGGCTCGGCGCCAACTGATTGCGCGGGGGGCGCGCGCCCATGTCCCGCACCACCAGTACGGGGCTGGAGACCGACGGCCCCTGGGGCGCGATCTGACGCACCTCGTGCACCGACACACACTGCTGACCGCCACCGGCGGCCTGCGCCATCTGGCCCCAGGCCGGGGGGCGCGCCGTCTCGACCGCCACGCGGGCACCGGTGGCGACCGTACGGAGCGCCAGCACCTGCGCCAGCCACACGCTGCCGACCAGCGCGATCTCCAGCGGCGCGGGGCGCAGCAGGGACAGCACCGCGGGCTGGTTCTGCGGGTCGATGCCGATGATGACGCCGTCGTCGCCGACCGGCAGGGTCAGCGACGCCAGCGACTCGGCCGTCAGCACGTGCGGGCTGCGGCGCGGACCGCGCAGCCCGAAGCCCGGCTGCGGCGTCGGGCCCGACTGCGCCGACCGCTGCTCGTCCGGACGCGGCTGGTGCGAGGGGCGGCGCCCCGGCCCGGCATCCGGCGCGCCGATGGGCGGGTTGCGCCAGCCCGTCCCGGAGTTGTTCACACGCGGCTGATACGTGGGAGAGGTCATCAGCGGGTACCTCCGAGGGGGAGCGTGGCGAGCAGGCCGGGCAGCTGCTCCCGGTCGAGCCGGACGAGGCCGACCTTCGCCGAACCGGAACGCCGCTCCAACTCCCGCTGCGCGGCGTCGAGTTCGTTCTCGCTACGGGTCGACAGCCGGACGTAGCCCGAGATCGCGGGCGCCCGCCCGCTGCCGTGCGTCGCGGTCAGCGCGAAGGTGCTCGCCATCGCCGGGGTGCTGGTCAGCAGCTGGGTGACGGCGGCCAGCGGCGCGCCGCCGGGGCCGAGCTGGGGCCAGCGCCCGATCCAGTACGTGGTGTGCCAGCGGTCGTCGCAGCGCCACGCCCGCGTCGTCTCCTGGGTACGGCGCCCGGAGCGGCTGTCGCGCCCCATGGCGCCGTTGGCGGCCCGCGGGCTCACACAGACCGCGGTGCCGACCGCCGCCACGACCTCCCGCTCGGCGAGCACCCGCGCCCGCACACCGTGCGAGGTCAGACGGCTCACCAACTGGTCGGCGGCGCGCAGCAGCGACCGCTTGGCGCCGTCCATGCCGCCGCCCCGGGCCTCGATCGCCTCCGCGCACAGCTCCGGGTCGAGCTTGAGCGCGATCCACGTCAGCTGCACCGCGGGCGTCTGCGACTGCGCCTGCAGCGGTGCGTACGAGCGGGCGGCGACGGCCTGTTCGGGCAGGTGCGGCGCTGGCGCCGGCTGGGTGTACTGCACGTACTGCACGGATTCGAGGTGGATGTCCTCGACGTCGAGTGCGGTGTGGAGCACGTCGAGCGGCAGCATGTGGCTGCCGCTGACGGGCCGCAGCGGCTCGTCCCGGGGCTCGACCTGCACCAGCGCGGTCAGGAAGGTGCCGTCCCCGACGAAGCCGACGGCCCGCTGATCGGCGTCGGTGTACTCGTACGTGCGCAGCGCCGGGTCGCACTCGACGACCGGGGCGAAGGCCGGTTCGACGCCCTGCGTGGTCGCGGCGCTCGCGGCCTTGCCGCGGCGCTTCATGGCCCGCACCGTCGTGATCCACTCGGGGAGCGGGATCCGGCGGCGGCGGCCGAGCGCGAAGATGACGAGGACGGCGGCGAGCACAACCGCGACGGTCAGCGCGATCACGTTCACGGACGCGCCGACCAGGACCAGGGCGGCGGCGATCTCGATGATGGCCAGCTGCTGCACGCGGACCGGGCCGATGCTGCCGATCTGCGGACGCAGCCGCGGGGCCACCGGCCCGCCCGACGAACTCCGGCCCCCTTCTCCGCCGTTGGCCGGATCCGCTCCGTCCCGACCGCCGATTCCCCCGTGGGGCGGTGCCGTGGAAGGCTGTTGCTGCTGTTGCCGCCCGTTGCGGCGTCGAGCCCTGGTGGCGCTGGACATCCCCCGGCCTGCTCCTCTACTGGTGGTGTGGCCTCGCGGCGCGTCAATCGCCGTTGAGACTGGTGCGTTGGAAGGTGGCACCCGTACCGTACGGGTCGATCGACACACGGCATAGTAGAGGGCGCTACGGCTTGAGTGCCGGGGGCGGTCGATGCGGATCCGACACACGGGGAGAGAAAGCAACAATGGCATCACGTCGGGACGAGCTCAATGCGTATTCATTCGCGCGGAAGCGCACGAATGCCGCATTCCTGAAGCCGCTGCCGAGCGGTTCGATCGAGAGTGCGCCGCGCCCGCTGAAGGCTGTGCTGCCGAGTGTCCTGATGGGCGTCGTGATCCTGGTCGGCTTCGGTGCCTGCGGCATCGTGAAGCCGGTCGCCCCCGAGGGCTGGGACTCGGTCGGGGAAAACGTCATCGTGGGTGCCGATTCGACGACCCGTTACGTCGTTCTCTCCGGTGACGGCAGCCAGGGTAAGAAGGAGAAACTCCTCCACCCCGTCCTGAACCTCGCCTCCGCGAAACTCCTTCTCGACCCCGATAAGTACAAAGTCGTGAATGTGAAGGAATCCGAGCTGGACGGAAAGATCGCACACGGTCCCGCCGTCGGAATTCCGTTCGCCCCCGACCGTCTCCCCAATGCCAAGGACGCCGGAAAGGCGAAGACCTGGGCCGTCTGCGACCGCCCGGGCAGCGGTATCAACAGCAAGGCCCAGCAGGCCGTGTTCGTCCTCGGGGGCAAGGACAGGAGCCTCGTCGAGAACAGGGGCCGCCTCGACATGCACCAGGTGCTCTTCGTACGCGACCCGCAGAAGAAGCTCTGGCTGGTCGACCACAACGGCTTCAAGTTCGCCCTCGACGCCACCCTGGGCGGGCGCAACACCGCGCTGTCGCACCTGGGGGTGAAGGACCCCGACCTGACCCTGCGCCGGGTGCTCTTCAAGGAGGCGGAGCCGCAGGACGTCACGCAGCAGTGGATGGACACCCTGGTCAAGAGCCCGGTGCCGATCTACCTGCCGATCGTCGACGGCGCGGGCAAGCCCTCGCAGGCCGCCGGTGTCCCGCCGCAGCACCGGACCATCGGCACCGTCCTGGAGATCCCCGGCAGCGCCGACCAGAGCGCGACGGACGGCGAGAAGGCGGGCAAGAAGTACGTCGTCACCGCGGGCGGCGTACAGCAGGTGTCGGACTTCGTCGCCAAGCTCCTGATGGAGGGCCCCAACGCCCAGCAGGTGCAGTCCGGCAGCTCGGCCATGAAGCCCGAGCAGGTCTCCACCTCCAGCATCACCCCGATGAGGGACGACAAGGACCGCTTCGTCTCGTACCTGGGCAAGGTGGGGACCACCGACGTCGACATGCCCTGGCCGACCGAGGAGGTCGACATGGCCAACAACTTCTCCCAGGGCTCCCAGACCGGCGGTCTGACCACCCCGACGGAGAACGGTGTCTCCTGCACCTTCTACGACGGCACCACCACCAAGCTCCCCGGCGGCGCCGACAAGGCGCTCGGCTACCCCAACGGTCTGCCGAACATGGGCACCTGGATCGGCAAGGACTACCCGGCGAAGATCGCCAGCGGCGCCTCCTCCTACGTCACGCCCGGCAGCGGCCAGCTCATCCAGCGGGTCCGCACGTCCCAGGAGAAGGACGGCTCGCTCTACCTGATCACCGACACCGGGCTGCGCTACCGGGTGCCGATCAACAACGACAGCTCCAGCAAGGCGGGCAACGCCAACCAGGAGGTCAACCAGGCGGCCCTGCGGCTGGGGTACAAGGGCGTCCACGCCGACCCCATGCTGATGACCTGGGTGGACCTGCTCTCGGAGGGCCCGACGCTCAGCGTCGACGCCGCCCGCAAGACCGGCACCTCGTAACGGGACGGCGGGCGGCGCGCCCCGCCCGCACCTGCCCCGTGGATTCCACGGGCGGGTCACCGGATTTCGGTGGCCCGCCCGGCTTTTCCGGATTTGCTCCCCGGATTCCGTTGCCTCTCCGAAGGGGCCCGGGAAAATCTTGATGTGTTTCTCCGTAGACCGATAGAATCCCATCTGTCCACTTCGCCTGACGCCTTTTAGAACTGGCCCTACGGGGCGGCCAGTTGGTGTTGTGGTGATCCGGTCACAACGTTGCTCCCTCTGTTGGGGGCGGCTGTATGAAGTGGTTAAAGTGGTCGATGGCGCCAGCAGGCGGCGCCGACCGCGCAGCACCGTCGCCGGTGCGGTGCGGGTGACGTGCGAGTCTCATGGGGGACGTTGCGATGAGTGGTAGTCAGTTCACAGTTACCGAAGAAGAGATGGTCGCGTTCAGCGGCAAGATCGGATCGGTGAGCCAGGCGATCGAGGGCGAGATCCGCCACCTCAACACGGTCGTCGACAACATCACCTCCGGCTGGCGGGGCCAGGCGGCCTCTTCGTACAACCAGCTCCAGTCCAAGGTGAACGAGGACGCGACTCGCATCAACCAGCTGCTGAACGAGATCAAGGAAGCGATCGACGGCACGACGAAGAACTACGCCGCCTCGGAAGAAGCGCAGCACGCATCGATGTCCCACGTGGCTTCCGCCTCGGACTCCCCCTTCGGATGAGGACCGGCGCCGCCGCGGCGGCGCGGTGAGTCAGTAGCCGTGGCACGGCGATTCGGCATCGGCCGATTCGCGTCGCGGCCGGGTGAATCGATCAGTTCAGTACATTCCGAGGAGAGATCATGTCGGGCCACATTCTCGTCAATGCCGAGACGATCCAGCAGGCGTCCCAGGACGTGAAGCGCACCGCCGGTCAGATCCGGCAGCAGCTGGACGACCTGGAGGCCGGTGTCAAGCGCATCGCCAGCACCTGGGAAGGTGCGGCGAAGGAGGGCTACCAGGCCCGCCAGCGTGAGTGGGACAAGCGCGCGCACTCCCTGCAGCAGACCCTGGAGGCCATCTCCAAGGCGCTCCACGAGGCGTCCGTGAACTACCGCGACACGGAGCACCGCAACGCCAACATGTGGAACCACTGAGCACCAGCAGGTGACAGGTGCTTCCGCCGCCGCAGGCGGAGAGGGCTAACGGCTGAGCAGCCACGAGGCTCGCACAGTGGCAGAAGAGGGCGGGCGCGCTGCACCAGTGCGCCCGCCCTTCTGGCGTCCGGGGCCGCACCGCCCGCTCCCGCAGCCAACGGCACCTCCGTACCGCTTCCTCGCCCCGTCCACCACGCATGGAGAGCAGACAACCCGTGGGATCTCGCGCCAACGGTCACCGAGCAGGGCACCGCCGCCGCGCGGCGGCCGCACTGGTGACAACGGCCTGCACCATCGCTCTTTCCGGTGCCACCGCCCTCCCGGCGGCCGCGGACGAGAACGTTCCGCTGAACAGCGGCGAGTGCAAGTTCAACACCACCGACATCAAAGAGACCCCGTGGTCCCTGCAGCGCCTCATGACGCCGCAGCTGTGGGCGCACACCAAGGGCCAGGGGGTCCGCGTCGCCGTCATCGACACGGGCATCGACGCCGGGAACGACCAGATCAAACCGGCGATCGGGTCCGGTGGCCAGACCTTCGTCAAGGGCGGCAACAAGACCGAGGACCGGGTGGGACACGGCACCAAGGTCGCCGGCATCATCGCCGCCCAGCCGCGCGCCTCGTCCGGTTTCTACGGTCTGGCGCCTAGGGCCAAGGTCATCCCGTTCCAGCAGACCGACCAGGAGAAGCCCGGCACCGCGGACAGCCTCGCCAAGGCCATCAACGCGGCTGTCGCCGAGGGCGTCGACATCATCAACATCTCCCAGGGCACGGACGCGAGCGAGGAACTGCTCCCCACCCTGAAGGCGGCGGTCGCCAAGGCGTCGAAGGCGAAGATCCTCATCGTCGCCTCGGCGGGCAACGACGGCGCCTCCGGCAAGGAGAAGCGCATGTACCCGGCGGCGTTCCAGGAGTTCGACAACGTCCTGGCCGTCGCCGCCTCCGACCGCAACAACGAACGCGCGGCGTTCTCGCAGCCCGGCGACTACGTCGACATCGCGGCGCCCGGCGTCGACATGGTCTCCACGGTGCCGGACGGCGGTAACTGCGTGGACCAGGGCACCAGTTTCGCCGCCCCGTACGCGGCCGGTGCCGCGGCGCTCCTGAAGTCCCTGCACCAGGACTGGACGCCGCAGGAACTGATCTGGCACCTGGAACAGACCGCCGAGCGCGTCAACCGGGGACCGGACCACAACATCGGATGGGGCGTCATCGACCCGGTGGCCGCCCTCAACGACACCACCAGGCCCACCGCCCGACCCACTCCGGACAAGCCCGCCGCCCAGAACACCACCAAGGTCCAACCGGCCGCCCTCACCATCGGGGAGAGCCCGGAGGACCGGCGGGCGCGCATTTCCCTCTACATTGTGGGCGGAGGACTTCTGGCGGTCGCCGGAGTGGTGGGTGCGTCGATCGCACTCCGGGACTGGCGGCGCAAGAACGGTTTGATCACACGGGGAGGACAGTAATGGGTAGTGCCGACGAATATTTCGTCGATCTCGAAGCGCTGGACACGGTGGGCCGAAAGCTCAACGGCGTACTCCGCTCGATGGAGGAGACCAAGAGCAAGGCCGGTCACAGCACTTACCTGCCGGAGGGAACTCTTGGCACCGGGTTCAAGGAGGAGCGGGAACTCCGGGAAGCCCATGACGCCATGAAGGCGTGGATGGACGACAACATCCTGAAGCAGATCGCAGAGCTGGTCGACGATCTCAGCAAGAAGACGGCGAAGACGCGGGACGCCTACCACGACCGTGAGTACGACGCCTCCAACGCCCTGAACCCCGGAGGGAAGTAGTCGTGAGTGAGAACAAGGGCGGTGTGACCACCGACAAAGGCTGCTTCTACGCCAAGTACGAAACCAAGTTCTACCAGTACAACATGGACCAGCTGAAGGCCATGGTGGCTAATGCCAAGCCCGGCAAGGTCAAGGAAATCGCGACCAACTGGAAGTGGATCCACGACACGCTCGTTGGTGCGGATGGCCGCGGCGGGCTGCGGAAGGAATTCGACGACGCCGTCAAGGAAGTCCTGGAGTCCTGGGGCGGTCAGGCGGCGGAAGGGTTCCGTCGGGCTGCGGAGGGCATCAGCAAGAACATCGGCAATGCTGGCCCCTGGGCGATCAACATGCACGACATCATGAACGGTGTCGAGGCGTCGCTGAGCGACTACAAGCAGAAGATCGACGACATGAAGAAGCCGACGGGCACCGAGAGCAATCTCGACGCCGCCGGTAACTACGCCCTGAAGGTGGTCACCTTCGGCTCCAAGGGCGGGCGCGACGACTCCAAGGCCAACAGCGAGCTGGAGGCCGGAAAGCCGACCGAGGACGTCCTCAACGGCAACTCCGGTGAGCTTTCGGAAGGCAAGGAGCGTCAGCTCCAGACGGCCATCATCATGGAGTACCTGGGGTCGTCCTACAAGTCGAATGTGGCGGCGATCGGGAAGCCGCCGCAGGGCGGGGGTTGGGATAAAGAAGTACCGCCGCCTGGTGACACGCCGACGCCGCCCCCGTTCGTCCCTGTCCCCGACAGCGTGATGAATCCGCCGAAGCCGTCGGTGCCGAAGACCGACATCCCCGGCGCCCATGGTGGCGGATACAAGTCACCTGTCGGCCTTCAAGGTCCGCGGCACGACGGTATCTCCGGCGGGCTGGGCAGCACCATGCCGACGAAGTCGTCCACGATGCCCAGCATCGGCACCGGACTTGACAGCTTCTCCGGTGGCGGAGGAGCCGGAGGCGGGGGACTCTCGGGCGGCGGGCTCGCCGGAGGCGCGGGCATCGGCGGCGGTGCGGGTGTCGGTGGCGGGAGCGGCGCCGGTGTCGGCACCGGATCCAGTTCTTCGGGGATGCCCGGTGGCGCCGGAATGATCGGCGGCGGTGTCGCCGGTCGCGGTGGTGCCGCAGGCGGTGCGGGAGCCCGTGGCGGCCGCTCCGGTATGCCGGGTATGGGAGGTGCTGCAGGTCGCGGCGCCGGAGGAGCGAAGGGCGGCGCAGCCGCCGGACGCGGCAGCGCGCTGGCCAAGCAGAAGGGCGGCGTGGTCGGCGGCGCCAAGGGCAAGACCGGCGGTGGCGCCCAGGGCGGCTCCGGTCTGCACCGCAGCCGCGGCGGCAGCCAGAAGGGCAGCCTGGGGGGCCGACGCCCCGCGGGGATGGCCGGTGCTCCTAGCGTGAACGGGGCCAAGGGCCGCGGCAAGAACGAGAACGGCGAGCGTCCCGACTACCTCGTGGAGGACGAGGAGACCTGGACGCCCGAGCGTAATGTGGCCCCGAAGGTCATCGAGTAGAGACTCACTGGCCAGGTAATCGGCGGAGACGAGGGGGCCCGCAGTCTTCGGGCTGCGGGCCCCTTTCTCTAAGGAGAGGTGTACGGCATGAGCTTCACGCGGACGCTGCGGGCGGTGAGCGGCGCTGCAGTGGTTGGCGCGCTGCTCTTCGGTACCGCGCCGGTCGCTTTGGCGGACCAGATGAGAGACCAGCAATGGGCGCTGAATTCCCTTCATGCGGAGGAGGCGTGGAAGGTCTCCACCGGAAAAGGTGTGACCGTCGCCGTCATTGACAGCGGTGTGAATGGAGACGCGCCCGATCTGAAGGGCAATGTGCTTCCGGGGAAGAACTTCTCCTCCGGCGACCCCGCTGATCAGGAAACGAAGAACGACCATGGAACGTCAATGGCCTCGTTGATCGCGGGCCATGGGCATGGGCCGGGGAACTCTGACGGTGTCATGGGCTTGGCTCCGGACGCGAAGATTCTCCCGGTCAAGCATTCGGATTCTCAGGAAGATACCTACGGTACCTCGTACGCAGATTCTCTGCGGTATGCCGTCGATCACGGTGCCAAGGTTGTCAACATGTCCATCGGTGGCGTGGGTAGCCCGACAGAAGAGGAAAAGTCCGCCATCGCGTATGCGGCGAAGCATGATGTTCTGCTTGTCGCGAGCTCTGGAAATAATGGATCCGACAATCCGAGCTATCCGGCAGCAGCTCCTGGCGTCCTGGCGGTGGGCGCCGTGGACAGGCACCAGAAGGTCTGGGACGATTCCAACTACGGCTCCTATGTGATGCTTACGGCGCCTGGTGTGGAGATCCGCTCCGCTGCGGCCTCCAAGCCTTACCGGTACGCGAGCGGGACCTCGGACTCCACCGCCTATGTTTCGGCCGCCGCCGCGCTGCTTCGCTCCAAGTTTCCGGATCTGACGGCCGGGCAGATCGCGAATCGGCTGGTGAAGACGGCGAAGGCGCCTGCCGGTACGGATACGCCGGATCCGTATTACGGTTACGGTGTCATCGACCCGTACAAGGCGCTGACCGCCGATATTCCGGCGGGGTCGAAGAACGGGCCGCTCAAGTCGCCCGAGGCGGGTGACGACGGGCTGATGAAGCCGTCCAACACGTCGGACGCGACGGAGCCGCGGGACACCAGCAATATCCGCGCGGTTTTCGGGATCATCGGGTTCTCGTTGATCGTGCTCTTTGTGATTGTCGGTATCACCGTTCTGGTCGTGGTGAAGAAGAAGCGGAAGAACGGTCCTCCGCCCGGTGGGCCCACGGGGTTCGGCGGGCCGGGTGGGCCCGGTCTGCCGCCGCAGCAGGGCATGTATCAGCAGCCCGGTGCCTACCAGCAGCAGCCCGGTGGGCAGGGCCCCTACCCGCCCGCTCCTCCCGGTCGGTGAGGTGCAGCTGAGGGGTATCGCCCTCCGAAACATCGTCAGGGCCCGGCAGTTCTCGGACTGCCGGGCCCTGACGTATGGGGGATGGTCCGTGGTGGCCTCAGCCGAAGACGGAGCGGACCTGTTCCTTGACCGTGTCCGTGTGTTCCTGGTGGCGGGTGGCGGCGCCGCCGGTGTGTCGGTCTGCGTGGCGTTGGGCGTGGTTCAGGCCGCGTTCGGTGAGGTCGGCCTGGGCGCGGTCGGTGTAGTTGGTGGGGTCGGCGAGGCCGGTGGCGCCGTCCCGGTAGTTCTCCAGCCGCTCCTTCGCGTCCTTCTGGACGTCGTCGGCGTACTCCTCGGCCTTGCCCTTGCCGATGTCGGCGGTTTCGTTCCACCGGATGCCGTCGCGTTCGCCGAAGTGGGCTTCGATGCCCTGCTCGGCGATGTTCTGGCCCATTTCCTTACCGGCCTCTTTGGCTTTTTCCTTCGCGCCCTCGACGACGGTTTCCTTGGCGAACTCCTTGGCCTGGTTCTTCGCCTCGTCGACGACCTTGTCCTTGACCTCTTCCTTGACGGTCTTCTTGATGTAGTCGGCGGCCAGCTTGCGGGATTCCTTGGAGACCGCCTTCTTCGCCATCTTCTTGACGGCGTCCATGGTGGCGTGCTCCATGGCCTTGGTGGCCGCCTGCACCACTTCGCGCTTGATCTTGTCGAGGATCTGCCGGACGATCACGCGCGTCGCCTGGGTGACGCCGGCCGCGCCCAATTCGGAGAGTCCCAGGGTGAACGGCGCCGCGGCCTGTGCGGAGATGAGTTCCACGGCCAGCATCACCAGTTGGACGATGACCGCGACTTTCCCTTCGATGACGGCGAGGGCTGCGGCGTCGAAAGCGAGTGCGATGACTTCGGCCGCCGCTGCGGCGTCGCGGAGATAGTTGTCGCCGCTGTTCCCGCCACCGGCGAATGAGTTCCATTCGGTGGTGAAGCCCTCGATGGCTTCACCGGAGTTGGCGGACGTCACCTCGTTGGCCGCGGACGAGCCCTGGGAAAGGGTCTCGTTGACCTGTTCGGCGAAGGTGCGCCAGGCGGCTGCGCAGTCGAACAGTGCGTCCTCGTCGGCCTCGGGCCATTCGTATCCCAGGAGGTCCAGGACCCAGGTGACCTCTTCGGGAAGTGTCAATGACACGGTGTTGTCCCCCGTACGGTGTGGCAGAGAAGTGTGGCGTGGCCGCGGTCGGCAGGCCGAGTCGCGGAGTCGGAACGGAATGCCGGGGAGGCTCCGGAAGGCGGAGCGCGGTGCCGGAAGATGCGGGGCGTCGGGCCCGTCAGATCAGGGGGCGGCCGACGGCGCTGATCGTGTGGATGCCCTGGTCGTCGGAGGCCGTGTAGGACCGGGCCATCTCGCCGAGCTTCTCGCCGATTCCCTCGAGGCGTTCTCCGAGCGAGTCCATCGACGTGAACATACCCTTTTTGATCGGGTCGTAGATGGTGTCGAAGATTTCGCCGAAGTCGCACTTCTTCCAGGGGTCGCCGATGCTCTCCAGGCTGTCCTGGAGTTTCTTCGACGCCTTGCTGAAGTCGCTGCCGATGTGGATGAACGCGGTGCCCTGTGCCTTCAGTACATCCGGTTCTACGTCAAAAGCCTTGTCTGCCATCACTGCCCCCGTTGCATGCCCAATTCCGCATGGCAAGTTTTACCTTCAACGCTCTCACTTTATGTGATCTCCACGGTGTCACGTCAAATGGGGTTGTGCAGGAAATGTGGGAATCGTGGAGCGTTAATGGGTGGGTTAAGTGGGTGGGGTGGATTCCGGTCCAGGTGGTGGGGAAACCGTCCGGTGGCGGTGCGGCGGAGAATTCCCGGAAAGGGAGGGGAGGGGAGGAGAGGGGATGTGGAGCGGGAGGCCCGGGGGGCCGTAATCCTGGTGGAGTGGTGTGGAGTGGGGCGTGAACGGGGCGCCCGGGCCAGGGCGTTGCTCCGTGGGGAGCGCGGGCGGTGCCGGGGCGCGGCGGTCCCGTAGCATCTCGGATCATGGAAGCAGCCAGGGGCGAGGAAGAGCCTCTTTCGGGGGAACGGGCGGCGACGACGCCCCGTCAGGCGCGGCGGATACGGATCGCGCTGGCCTCGGTGATGATGGGCGCGATGGCCGTGGTGCTGGTGGTGCGGCTGGCCAGCCGGACCTCGGTGCTGGTGGTCGGGGTCTACGGTGCGGCGCTGGTGCTGTGCGGCGTGGTGATCGAACTCAGCCGTCACGGACGTACCCGGCTGGGCAGTTGGCTGCTCGGCATCGGACTCGCAGCCGCACTCGCCGCGGACTGGCTGCTGCTGCCCTGAGCCGACAGCCGCACGCTCGCCGGACCTGGCCCTGCCCCGTGCCGCCGCCCCATGCGGCGTGAGCGGCACCCTTCCTGACCCGTATGCCCCACCCCCGTAAGCCCCACCCCGTAAGCCCCGAGACCGGCGGCAGGCGCGGAAACAGGCGCACAAAAGGGAACGGCCCCGGACCATCCACCGGTCCGGGGCCTCCGCGTACCGGCGAAGAACGGCCTACCGTTCCGGCACCGCCCCCGGCCGCCCTCGGCCGCCGCACCGTCGCTGCGGCGAAGACGCCTCGCCTACCGCCCCGAGGGCCACGCCCCGTCAGCGGCTCCCGACCGTGCCGGAGCGGCAGCCGGTGTCGCCAGGATCTGGCGGGCGGTGACGCCGCGTTCGGTGGTGAGGAGCAGGGTGCCGTCCGGGGACAGGTCGGCGCCGAGGACGGGGGAGTCGGTCGGCACCGCCGCCACCGCCTCCTGGGTGCGCCGGTCGTACACGCGGACGTGGCCGTCGCCCCGGGCGAGGGCGAACGGCGCGGCGGCGCGTTCCTCCTCGGAGGGGTGCACCACCTGCTCGGGCGCCGCGTCGAGGGGCGCGCCGTCCGCCAGGGCGTGGACGACGAACGCGCCGTCGCCACCGGGCACGGGGCGGGCGCCCGGCGCCGCCGCCGGGACGCGGCAGACCGCCACCGGTACGGGTACCGGGCCGCCCGGCAGCACCCCGGCGGTGACGGCGGTCGCCCCGGTGGGCGGCAGGCTCCACAGGGTGCGCCACGGCAGCGCGAGGCCGAGACCGTGCAGCGCCTGTGCGTACGGCGCCAGCCCGTCCTCGGTGAACGCCGTCTCCAGGAGCGCCGCGCGGAGGGTGGGCGTCGCCCGCGTACGGATCAGCAGCGGCGCCGTGCGCAGATACGTACGGGCCGGGGCGCCCAGTTCCCGAAGAGGGACGGCCTCGACGGCGGCGCGCAGCACCACCGGATCGGCGTGGGCGAACAGGCCCGGGTCGGTGAGGAGTTGGGGAAGCAGACCGGCGTCCAGGGTGTGTCCGGCGAGGTGGTCGCGGACGTACGGATCGGCCCGGGACCAGTCCTGGCCGGGGACCGCCTCCAGCAGCTTCATGGCGATCCGGGTCTGCGCGCCCCGTATGTCGGGCAGCCGCTCCCGTATCTCCGCGGCGAGCGCGGGGTGGACGAGGCGGACCAGGGTGCGGTCGTCGGCGCCGTCCCCGGTGCCGGACGGGGCGGCCAGCCGATCCACGAACGGGGCGGTCAGCGCCGCGGCGTCGGCGAACTCCCGGCCCAGATCGCGGTCCGCGACGGCGCCCGCCAGCGCGCCCCACAGCGGCAGCGGCAGCCCCTCGCCCTCGGCCAGCGCCAGCGGCGCCAGCAGCAGCCGCAGCAGCTGCGGGTCCGCGCCCAGCCGCCGGGCGTGCCGAGCGACCGCCTCCCCCACGGTGGCGGGCAGCCGCTCCGTGTCCGCCGGGTCGAACCCCTCCGGTGCCAGCAGCGCGGACCGGACGGCCAGCTCCACCGTCAGATGGCTCCCGGCGGCGCGGGCGGCCAGCGCGGACGCGAGCGCCGCGCGCGGTTGCGGGGCGGTGGTGAACGGCAGGGCGGGCGCCCCCCGGGCCGGGTCGAGCGCCGTCGCGGCGTGCGCCACCAGCCCGTCCGGGTCGGCCCACTCCGGTGCGTCCAGGTCGATGATCTGCGCCTGCCCCTGCGGCACCTCCGCGGTCAGCTCGGCGGCCAGGTCGCGTGGGACGACGGTCAGCAGCTGTACGGCGGGGAGGGCGGCGAGCGGGGCGAGGACCTCGCGCACCAGGCGCGCCGGTTCCCCGGCGGCGCGCACGGGGCCCGCCGCGGCGACGTCCGGGACCACCAGCGTCACCGGCTCCTCGCGCGCGCCCAACTCGGTGCGGACGTCGGCGGTGGCGTCGAGCCCGAGGTGGGCGGCGACGGTCCGCAGGAACTGCGCCGTGGTGAGCCCGTCGGGGCGCGGCACGGCGGGCGCGGGGAGGTCCGGCGGTACGGTCGCCGGGTCCAGCTCGTCCATCGGCAGTTGGCTGCGGGACTCCGGGTCGCACAGCATCAGGAAGCCGGTGAGCAGCCGTCCGCGACCGCTGCCCGGGGCGCCGGTCAGCGCGATGACGCGGGGCGCGCCGGGCCAGCTCATCCGCCAGGCGGCGAGTGCCCGGAGCACCGGGGTGCGGCCGCCGACGTACGGATGCGGCGCATAACGGGGCGCCGGGGCGCCGTCCGCCCGCGAGGTTTCCATGACTTCCTCGTCCCCCATGAAATCCCGCCCTTCGCCGTCCCGCCGTCGTTTTCCGGCTCCACCGGCGATCTTATGATCCGCATCGCGCCCCCGGAGTCCGCGGGGGCGCGCTGTTCCGGAACCGGTACACGGCGGACGCCCGGCGGACCCGCTGCCGGGCGCCCGATCCGTTATCCGGCTGCCGGTTTTCGCGCCAAAAGCCCCGTACTCCCGCTTTCCGTATGCCATTTACGGGACGGAACGTGCGGGGTCAGCGACGGAGCTACCTCCTCCGGCGCTTCCGGGGAGGCGAGTTGCCGGGGCGGCATGAATCTGGGTGTGAAGAAAAGGGGGAAATCAGGAAAGGGAGAGGGGGAGAGGGTGGAGGGAATTGCGCGGGAAAGAGGAAGGGGGAGGGGAAGAGATCCCGTTCGCGGATCTCTTCCCCTCCCCCTCGCGCCGTCCGCGGTCTCAGCTCCGGTGGGAGGAGCCGCCACGGCCACGGCGCGGACCGGTGACGAGGCCGGAGGACGGGCCGTCGCGCTCGGCGCGCTCCTTGTCCTCCTCCTCCGCCTGCTGCTTCTGCCAGGCGGCGAACTTCTCGCGGGACTCCTCGCGTTCCGCCATCGTCTGGTCCTCCGCCGCGCGCCGCATCTCGCCGAGGCGGTCGCCGATCGCGTCCATGTACGTCGGCGTCCCGATCGCTTCCTTCATGCCGATCCGCCCGGAGAGGACCTCCTTGGCCATCTCCTGGAGCGGACCGCCGACAGCGGGATTGTCCGCCAGGGTCTTCAGCGCCTTGCGCAGCCGGTGTGCCTGCTCCGGATCCTGGGCGACATCCATCAGGTCCTCGTCCTGGATCTGCCGTTCGTTGCTCATGCTGCCCCCTTGAACGTGTGGCACAGCAACCACGTGTGCTGCACCGGCGTCACGAGTCTAATGACGGGGAGGAACAGCACGTCAAGGCGGGTTGTCGCTATTGCCGGATATTGCGTACCGCGTATTCCGGAGTGAGCCGTCCGGCCGCCGAACGGAAGGGTGGCAGCCCTTTGCCCATGTGCTACATCTGAGACGATGTCCGGCAGGTCACCGCCGATCGAATACGGGGAGAAAAAGATGTCCGACGAAGTCCGGACCGATACCGAGCAGTTGCACAAGCTCGGCACGGTCTTCGAAAAACACGCGGACGATCTGGCTCGGCAGTTGACCGCATTCCGGCGCCGTGCCGATGCCGCCGCACTGCGCGACGGTTTCGGTGACGCGGAGGCGGCCCGTTCGCACGTGGAACTCTACGAGCAGGCCGAACGCGCCCTCGGACAGCTGCGGGAGCGGCTCGCCGAGGTCGGCGGCGGCATACGGCAGACCGCCGTCTCGACACAGGCGGTCGAGGACGGCGTGGACGCGATGATCAGGAGTGTCGGATGACGGGGCAGGGCAACCCGGAGGCGCTGCACGAGGCCGCTGCCGGATGGCGGGAGATGGGCAGCCATCTCGACGGCATGGTGCGCGAGTTGGACACGCATGTGGCCCGCGCGGCGGCCGCCGACTGGCAGGGCCCCGCGGGCGAGGCGTTCGCCGCCGACTGGCACCGCCTCAAGCGGTCGGTGGACGAGGCGCTGCCCGTCTTCGAACTGGCCGCCGCCGACCTGGAGTCCACCGCCACCCGCCCCGCCCCACCGGAGCACGACGCCGGGGCGAAGGACACCCCGCCGCCCGCCGCGCCCGCCGACAACTCCGCGGACGGCGGCCGCGACCTGATGTACGGCGTGATGGCCCTCGGCCAGTTGGGCAACGCGCTCGGCGGCTTCGCCCGGGGCAAGAAGGGCGGCGGGGGCGGCGGCCAGAGCCCCCGCCCGCCGCTGAAGGGCGAATGGACCGTCTCCGACGCGCCCCTGGGCCCCGACCCGTTCGGCCCCGGCGGCCCCCGCCGCGGCGGCGCCGGAGTCGCCAAGGGCGCCCGCACCCCGGACCCCGCGTCCGGCACCGGCGGGACGAAGAGCGCCGCACCGGCGGCCAAGAACCCCGGGGGAGCGGACCCGAAGGCCGCACAGGCCAAGGACGTCAAGAGCGCCAAGGACGCGAAGGGCACCAAGGGCGCCGCGGCCCCCGGCACCGGGCCCGCCGCCGACGCCGCCCCGTCCGACGGCGTCCGCCCCGACGTCGGCAGGCACGGCGCCTTCGGCTGACCCACCCCGGGCCCGGCCGGTCGCCGCACCGCACCGGGCCCCGCACCGGGCCCCGTACGCGACGGACCCCCACACAACGGCGGTGGGGCGCCCCTCCGAAGAGGGACGCCCCACCGCCGTTGCCGTGCGGAGGCCGCGGATCAGCGGCCGCTCGCCGGGAGCCAGCCCGTCTGGACCAGCTGCGCGCCGCGCTTGCGCGTGACGAACGTGGCCCGGCCGGGCGTCAGGCTCTGCCCCTTGACGTTGCCCATCAGGGGACCCTCGCCCGGGTCGGCCGAGAGGATCAGGCCCTGCGCGCCCAGCTCCTTCGTCCGCTGCATCACCGGCTCGAACGACGACCGTCCGGCACCCGAGGAGGTACGCGCCAGAATCAGGCGCAGACCCAGGTCACGGGCGAACGGCAGATACTCCAGCAGCGGCTGCAACGGGTTGCCGCTGCTCGTCGCCACCAGGTCGTAGTCGTCCACGATCACGAACGCGTCCGGCAGGTCGTACCAGCTGCGGTTGCGCAGCTGCTCCGGCGTGACGTCCGGGCCCGGCATCCGGCGGCCCAGCGAACCGGCGAGACCGGAGATGACCTCCTCCAGCTGCGGCCCCGCGGCGCAGTACTTGTACAGATGGCTCTCCGGGACCTCGCCGAGCAGCGCGCGCCGGTAGTCGGAGACCACCATCAGCGCCTTCTCGGACGGGTACCGCTCGGCGATCTGCTTGGTCAGCAGCCGCAGCAGCGACGACTTGCCCGACTCGCTCTCGCCGTAGATGACCAGCAGCGGGTCGGTCTCGAAGTCGACGAAGGCGGGCGACAGCGTCGTCTCGTCGACACCGATGGCGATGCCGTGCTCCGGGTAGTCGTTGCCCTTGGGCAGATCCCGGGCGTACAGCATCGTCGGCAGCATCCGCACCTGCGGGGCGGGCTCGCCCTGCCAGTGCTCCTTGACCGTCTCCACCAGATTCGCCATGCCGTCGCTGAGCGACTCCGGATCGCTGATGCCGTCCAGCCGCGGCAGCGCGGCCAGGAAGTCCAGCTTCTCCGGCGACAGACCACGGCCCGGCTTGCCCATCGGCACGTTCTCCGCGCGCTTGCGGTCGAACTCCGACTCCATCGCGTCACCGAGCCGCAGCTCCACACGGTTGAGGAGCTGGTCCCGCAGGGCCGGACGGATCTCGGTGTAGCGGGAACCGGCGATGATCAGGTGGACACCGAAGCCCAGACCGCGACCGGCGATGTCCAGGATGACCGGGTCCAGCTGCTCGTAGTCGGTCTTGAACGTCCCCCAGCCGTCGATGACGAGGAAGACGTCGCCCCACTTCTGGTCGGGGAACGCCCCCGAGGCACGCCGCTGGCGGTAGGTGCCGATGGAGTCGATGTTGTGCTGCCGGAAGAACTCCTCACGCTCGTTGAGGATCCCGACGACCTCGGCGACCGTACGGCGGACCTTCTCCGCGTCCAGCCGCGAGGCGACGCCGCCGATGTGCGGCAGCCCCTCCATGGCGAGCATGCCGCCACCACCGAAGTCCAGGCAGTAGAACTGCACCTCGGCCGGGGTGTGGGTGAGCGCGAACGACGCGATGGCCGAACGGATCAGCGTCGACTTGCCGGACTGCGGACCACCGACGACCAGACCGTGACCGGCACCGGCCGAGAAGTCCAGGTACATCACGTCACGCCGCTGCTCGAACGGCTTGTCCACCAGCGCGACCGGCACCACGAGCTTGCCCAGCGCGCTGTACTCCGGCGCGTGCACACCCCGCTCGGGCGTGACGGCCAGCGCGGGCAGCAGCTGGTTGACGGTCGGCGCCTCCTCCAGCGGCGGCAGCCACACCTGGTGCGCGGGCGGGCCCTGACCCTGCATCCGCTGGACGATGACGTCCAGCACGGTGTCGGCCAGCGCGTCGTCCTGCTGCGGCGCCTCCGGCTCGATCGGCGTCGGGTCCTCGATGATCTGCTCGGCGACCGGCGCCGCCGTGAACGGCACCGGCAGCCGGTTGGCCCGACCGCCGCCGCCCCCGCCACCGGCCCCGGGGCCGCGGTAGGGACCCGACACGTACGCGGCCTTGAACTGCACCATCGTCTCGGTGTCGTACTTCAGGATGCCGGAACCGGGAACGTTCGGCAGGTGGTAGGCGTCCGGCACACCGATCGCGGTCCGCGACTCGGCCGCGGAGAACGTCCGCAGACCCAGCCGGTACGACAGGAAGGTGTCCAGACCGCGAAGCTTGCCCTCCTCCAGACGCTGCGAGGCGAGCAGCATGTGCACACCCATCGAACGGCCGATACGGCCGATCTGGATGAACATCTCGATGAAGTCCGGCTTGGCGGCCAGCAGCTCGGAGAACTCATCGATGATCATCACCAGCGACGGCAGCGGGTCCAGCGGGGCACCCGCGGCACGCGCCTTCTCGTAGTCGGTGATGTTCGCGTAGTTGCCCGCCGAGCGCAGCAGCTCCTGACGGCGCTGGAGCTCACCGGTGATCGAGTCGCGCATCCGGTCGATCAGCGAGACGTCCTCGCCGAGGTTGGTGATGACCGCCGCGACGTGCGGCATCTCCGACATACCGGTGAAGGTGGCGCCACCCTTGAAGTCCGCGAGGATGAAGTTCAGCGTCTCGGACGAGTGGGTGACCGCCAGCGCCAGCACCAGCGTGCGCAGCACCTCGGACTTACCGGAACCGGTCGCACCGACACACAGACCGTGCGGGCCCATGCCCTCCTGGGACGCCTCCTTGATGTCGAGCATGACGGGCTGGCCGTCCCGGTCGACACCGATCGGCACCCGCAGCCGCTCGTGGAGCGTCCGCGGCCGCCAGGTGCGCTGCACATCGACGGAGCCGGCGTCGCCGATGTCCATCAGATCCGTGAAGTCCAGGTTGGACAGGAGCGGTTCCTCGCCGTCCGCCCCGGCACCGGCCCGCAGCGGCGCCAGCTGACGCGCCAGCGCCTCCGCCTCCGGGATCGACAGGGTGTCGCAGACGCCCTCGTACACCGCGCCGTTGGCCGACTCCAGCACCAGCTTGCCCGGCCAGACCTGCACGGCCAGACCACCGCGGATCTCGTCGAGGTCGCCGGGGACGACCTCGATGATCGTGACGCCCTGGAGCCCCTCCGCACCGGCGATCACCGAGTCGACCGGCACCTCGCCCGCGTCCAGCAGGATCACCAGGTGCGGGGTGTCCGTCACCGGCGTGCCCTGCGGGTTGAAGCGGCCGCGGCCCTCCAACTCGTCCGCCAGCAACTCCTCGACCTCGCCGAGATCACCGACGACCAACCGGCGGCTGCCCGCGCCGTCCGTGGTCTTGTCCTGGACGTGCGGCAGCCACTTCGTCCACTCCCACTCCGCCTGCGCACCCGGCGAGGCGACGACCGCGACCATCAGGTCCTCGGGGGAGTGCAGCGTGCACAGCTGCGCCACCATCGCGCGGGCGGCGCCGTAGACGGTGTCCGGGTCACCGGAGACCGTCAGGTGGTAGAAGGCGCGCAGCGACACCGCGAGCGGGAGGTTCTCCAAGTGCCCGTGCTTGTCGAGGAATTCCTTCATCGCATGCGCGGTCAGCGGCTCCAGCTCGTCGACCGGCGCGGTCTCCGGCGCCTTCAGCGGCGTCGACAGCTGCTGCGGGCCGAGCCCCAGCCGTACCTGTGCGAAGTCCGGGTCGCTCGCCCGGCGCTCCCAGACCCGCTTGCCCTCCGCGACCACCGACCACAGCTGTCCGGGATCGGGATGCGTGAACAGCTGCGCATCACGCTGCTTTCGCGCGGTACGCCGTACCTCTTTTCGCTTCTGCGAAAGGTACTTGAGGTAATCCTGACGCTCCTGAACCATTTGCCCGGAAGGGCCTTGGCGGGCTTTGACGATCTGTACGATCGCCATTGCCAGGGTGGAAACCACCATCACGCCACCCATGATTTTCATGAACGGCTGGCCGCCCATGAAAAGGAATGCGGCCGATGAGCCCATACCCATCATGGGCATGAACATCATCAGGATGTTCTCCTGCTCCCCTTCCCTGGGGAGTTCGGGAGGCGCCTCCAGCGTCACCTCCTCACCAGGAACTTCAGGTGGTAGCGCGCGGGGCGGGCGCTTGACGATGACAACGCTCACCGAGGCATCAGTCCTTCATGCATCTCGCAGTCTCGGACCGCCCCCGTTGGATTCGACGGTCCCCCCGAGCCAAGTCCTTGGCCCGACGCAGGCGTTGATCCTACTGTTCGGAGTCAAGTCTCGGGGGGAGTGGGGCAAGCGCCGAATCGGGCGGTACGCTGACGCCCCGCGAGCGTGCCGCGACGGCGTGAAAAAAGGCTCCCACGGGGGGATCCGTATATGACTCCATATATACGCCACGCACGCGACAAAACACCCAACGGATAGGGGGAACCGCCAGGTGAGCACGACCACAGGTACCGGCTTCTGCCGGGTCACAGTCGCCGCGCCGGACGCACGGATCGATGTGGCACTGCCGGAGGACGTCGCACTCGTCGACATCTACCCGGAGATCCTGCGCCTGTCGGGGCAGTCCCAGGCGGAGGGCGCCCCCACCGGCTACCACCTCGTGCGCCGCGACGGCACCGTGCTCGACGCCGGTCAGTCGCTCGCGCAGCAGCAGATCCTCGACGGCGACCTCCTCCTGCTCAAGCCGTTCGCCGAATCGCTGCCGCTCCCCGTCTTCGACGACGTCTCGGACGCCGTCGCCTCCGCGGTCAAGCAGAACCGCACCCGCTGGAGCGACGACCTCATGCACTACGTCGGCCTCACCGCCGGCGTCCTGCTGCTCACGATGATGGCGTTCGCCCTGTGGTTCTCGAACCCGGTCGACCGCGACATGCACCGGCTGCCCGGCATCATCGCCGGTGTCGTCGGCATCGTGCTGGTCACCGTCTCCGGCGTCCGCGCCCGCGTCTACGACGACCACGGCTCCTCCATCGCGCTGGGCCTCGCCTCGCTGCCGCACCTGCTGATCGCCGGTTCCGGCATCTTCCCCGTCGACGCGGGCGAGGGCCCCGGGCGCCTCCATCTCCTCGTCGGCTGCGTCGTCGTCCTGATCGCCTCGGTCCTGCTGGTCGTGCTGCTGCCGCAGGGCGATGCCCCGTTCGTCGCCGCCGCCTTCCTCTCGGCGATCGGCACCCTCTCGGTCTTCGCCGCGATCCTCACCGACGCCGCCCCCATCGAGGTCGCCGCCGTCACCGCCGCCGTCTCCATCGCGCTCGTCGCCTGGCTGCCCGGCCTCTCGGCCCGCTTCGCCCGCCTGCCCATCGGCTACAAGTCGCCCGACCAGATCGCCAAGGGCTACGACGCCGACCGCGACTCCGAGGCCGTCGACTACGTCAAGATCGGCAACCAGGCCCGCCGCGGCCACGAACTCCTGCTCGGCCTCGTCGCCGGTTGCTCCGCCCTGGTCGTCGGCTCCGCCGGTGTCGTCCTCGGCTTCTCCGACAACATGTGGGCCCAGCTGATGGCGCTCGCCGCGGGCATCACGATCATGCTCCGCGCCCGGCTCTTCGACTACACCGCGCAGATCGCCTGCATGGTCGTCGCCGGCATCCTCACGATCGTCCTGCTCATCCTGGGCATCGCGCTCCACCCGCCGGTCGACGCCCTCGTCGAGCTGGCCCGCTTCGGCGACTCCGGCCCGCTCAACATCCGCACCGTCTGGTTCTCCGCCAGCATCGCCGCCGGTGCCGCCCTGCTCGTCGGCGTCGGACTCGTCGTCCCCCGTAAGGGTGTCACCCCCTTCTGGGGCCGGATCTTCGACATCTTCGACGGCCTGGTGCTGCTCTCCCTGGTGCCGCTCTGCCTCGCGGTCCTGGACGTCTACGCCACCGTGCGCGGCCTGACCGGCAACTGACCGGCACCCCGCACCCACGACGGCCCCCCGGCCCGCCCGGGGGGCCGTCGCCGTCGGCTGGTACGCTGTGTGACGGTCCGCCGTGAGTCATCAAGATTCCCTGTGAAGCAAATCCAGGGACGCTCCCGGACCGATCACCCAGAGGAGTATCGCGTGTCGCTCGACGCCGCCACGAAGAAGCAGATCATGTCCGAGTTCGCCACGAAGGAAGGCGACACCGGCTCCCCCGAGGTCCAGGTGGCCCTGCTCTCCCGCCGTATCTCGGACCTGACCGAGCACCTCAAGACCCACAAGCACGACCACCACTCCCGCCGTGGTCTGCTGCTGCTCGTCGGCCAGCGCCGCCGTCTGCTGCAGTACCTGGCGAAGAAGGACATCACGCGCTTCCGTGCGCTGGTCGAGCGCCTGGGCATCCGCCGCGGCGCGGCGGGCGCCAAGTAAGACGCCGTGAAGGGAGCGGTTCCCACCGGGGGCCGCTCCCTTTGCCGTACGCACCGGACACCGGCGTCGCCGCGAGGCGGCCGGAAGCTTTGTAGTCTGGTGTCACGAGCACAACCGAACGAGGGGGAGCGCCCCCTGGCCGCCGGTCCTCGGTAGTGGCCCCCGGACGTACGCCGCGCGACATCTCCGCGGCCCCGCCCCGGGAGCTTCGATCGAAGACCGGCCCGTACCGGCGCTCCCCCGACGAAGGTCCGCCGCCACACGGGCGGCGGACGCTGACGAGGAGATTTTCTTGGTGGAGAACGAGACCCACTACGCCGAAGCCGTGATCGACAACGGCACCTTCGGCACCCGCACCATCCGCTTCGAGACGGGCCGCCTGGCCAAGCAGGCCGCAGGCTCCGCCGTCGCGTACCTGGACGACGACACCATGGTGCTGTCGGCCACGTCCGCGTCGAAGAAGCCCAAGGACCAGCTCGACTTCTTCCCCCTGACGGTCGACGTCGAGGAGCGGATGTACGCGGCCGGCAAGATCCCCGGCTCCTTCTTCCGCCGCGAGGGCCGGCCCTCCGAGGACGCGATCCTCACCTGCCGCCTGATCGACCGCCCGCTGCGCCCCTCCTTCAAGAAGGGCCTGCGCAACGAGATCCAGATCGTCGAGACGATCATGGCGCTCAACCCCGACCACCTCTACGACGTGGTCGCGATCAACGCCGCCTCCTGCTCCACGCAGCTGGCCGGTCTGCCCTTCTCCGGCCCGATCGGCGGCACCCGTGTCGCGCTGATCAACGGCCAGTGGGTCGCCTTCCCGACCCACACCGAGCTGGAGAACGCCGTCTTCGACATGGTCGTCGCCGGCCGGGTGCTGCCCGACGGTGACGTCGCGATCATGATGGTCGAGGCCGAGGCCACCGAGAAGACCGTCCAGCTGGTCAAGGACGGCGCCGAGGCCCCGACCGAAGAGGTCGTCGCCGCCGGTCTCGAGGCCGCCAAGCCCTTCATCAAGGTGCTCTGCAAGGCCCAGGCCGACCTCGCCGCCAAGGCCGCCAAGCCGACCGGCGAGTTCCCCGTCTTCCTCGACTACGAGGACGACGTCCTGGAGGCGCTCACCGCCGCGGTCAAGGACGAGCTGGCCCAGGCGCTGACCATCGCGGGCAAGCAGGAGCGGGAGAACGAGCTCGACCGCGTCAAGGAGATCGCCGCCGAGAAGCTGCTCCCGCAGTTCGAGGGCCGCGAGAAGGAGATCTCCGGTGCCTACCGCGCGCTGACCAAGAAGCTGGTCCGCGAGCGCGTCATCAAGGACAAGGTCCGCATCGACGGCCGTGGCGTCACGGACATCCGTACGCTCGCCGCCGAGGTCGAGGCCATCCCGCGCGTGCACGGCTCGGCGCTGTTCGAGCGTGGCGAGACCCAGATCCTGGGCGTCACCACCCTCAACATGCTCCGCATGGAGCAGCAGCTGGACACCCTCTCCCCGGTGACCCGCAAGCGCTACATGCACAACTACAACTTCCCGCCGTACTCCGTCGGTGAGACCGGCCGCGTGGGCTCGCCCAAGCGCCGCGAGATCGGCCACGGTGCGCTCGCCGAGCGCGCCATCGTGCCGGTCCTGCCGACCCGCGAGGAGTTCCCCTACGCGATCCGCCAGGTCTCCGAGGCGCTGGGCTCCAACGGCTCGACGTCCATGGGCTCGGTCTGCGCCTCCACCATGTCGCTGCTGAACGCCGGTGTGCCCCTCAAGGCCCCGGTCGCCGGTATCGCCATGGGTCTGATCTCCCAGGAGATCGACGGCCAGACCCACTACGTCGCCCTCACCGACATCCTCGGTGCGGAGGACGCCTACGGCGACATGGACTTCAAGGTCGCCGGTACCAAGCAGTTCGTCACCGCCCTGCAGCTCGACACCAAGCTCGACGGCATCCCCGCCTCGGTCCTGGCCGCCGCGCTCAAGCAGGCCCGCGACGCCCGCCTCCACATCCTCGATGTGATGAACGAGGCCATCGACGTCCCGGACGAGATGTCCCCCAACGCCCCGCGGATCATCACCGTCAAGATCCCCGTGGACAAGATCGGTGAGGTCATCGGCCCCAAGGGCAAGATGATCAACCAGATCCAGGAGGACACCGGCGCCGACATCACGATCGAGGACGACGGCACCATCTACATCGGTGCCGCCGACGGCCCGGCCGCCGAGGCCGCCCGCGCCACGATCAACGGCATCGCCAACCCGACCATGCCGGAGGTCGGCGAGCGCTACCTGGGCACCGTCGTGAAGACGACGACCTTCGGTGCGTTCGTCTCCCTGCTCCCGGGCAAGGACGGCCTGCTGCACATCTCGCAGATCCGCAAGCTCGCCGGTGGCAAGCGCGTGGAGAACGTCGAGGACGTGCTCGGCGTCGGCGCCAAGGTCCAGGTCGAGATCGCCGAGATCGACCAGCGCGGCAAGCTCTCCCTGATCCCCGTGATCGAGGACGAGGACGGCGACGACAAGAAGGACGACGCCGCCAAGTGACGTCCCGTACGCACCGGACGACGGCCCGCACCTCCTCGGAGGGGCGGGCCGTCGCCCGTACCCAAACACTCCTCAAGGGCGAGAGCGGCGCGGGCACCGTCCGCCGGACCGTCCTCCCCGGCGGCCTGCGGGTGGTCACCGAGACCCTGCCCACCGTCCGCTCGGTCAGCTTCGGCATCTGGGCGCACGTCGGCTCCCGCGACGAGACCCCCTCGCTCAACGGCGCCACCCACTACCTGGAGCACCTGCTCTTCAAGGGCACCGAGCGGCGCAGCGCCCTGGACATCTCCGCGGCGGTCGACGCCGTCGGCGGGGAGATGAACGCCTTCACCGCGAAGGAATACACCTGCTACTACGCGCGGGTCCTCGACACGGACCTGCCGCTCGCCATCGACGTCGTCTGCGACATGCTCACCGGCTCGCTGATCGAGGCCGAGGACGTCGAGGCCGAGCGCGGGGTGATCCTCGAAGAGATCGCGATGACCGAGGACGACCCGGGCGACGGCGTCCACGACCTCTTCGCCCACACGATGCTCGGCGACACCCCCCTGGGCCGCCCGGTGCTCGGCACCCCCGACACCGTCAACGCCCTCACCCCCGCGCGGATCCGCCGCTTCTACAAGAAGCACTACGACCCCACGCACCTCGTCGTCACCGCCGCCGGCAACGTCGACCACGCCAAGGTCGTCCGCCTGGTCCGCCGCGCCTTCGAGCGGGCCGGTGCCCTCGACACCGCGGCCGCCACCCCGCTCGCCCCGCGTACGGGCTCCCGCACGCTCCGCGCCGGGGGCCGCGTCGAGCACCTCAACCGCAAGTCCGAGCAGGCCCACGTCATCCTCGGCACCCCGGGGCTGGCCCGCTCCGACGAGCGCCGCTGGGCCCTGGGCGTCCTCAACACCGCCCTCGGCGGCGGGATGAGCTCCCGCCTCTTCCAGGAGGTCCGCGAGAAGCGCGGCCTGGCCTACAGCGTGTACTCCTACACCTCCGGCTACGCCGACTGCGGCCTCTTCGGCGTCTACGCGGGCTGCCGCCCCAACCAGGTGCGCGACGTCCTCGCCATCTGCCGCGACCAGCTCGACCAGGTCGCCTCCGAGGGCCTCACCGACGACGAGATCCGCCGGGCCATCGGCCAGCTGCGCGGCTCCACCGTCCTCGGCCTGGAGGACTCCGGCGCCCTGATGCACCGCATCGGCAAGAGCGAGCTGTGCTGGGGCGCCCAGCTCTCCGTCGACGAGATGCTGGAGCGGATAGCCGCCGTCACCCCCGACGAGGTCCGGGAGGTGGCCCGTGAGGTCCTGGGCGCGCGGCCCTCGCTGTCCGTCATCGGACCGTTGAAGGACCGGCAGGCCGACCGGCTGCACGAAGCCGTCGCCTGACCCGTTCGCCGTACCACCGAGAGAGAGCTGACACGATGAGCAAGCTGCGCGTGGCCGTGATCGGCGCCAAGGGCCGGATCGGCTCGGAAGCCGTCAAGGCCGTCGAGGCCGCGGAGGACATGGAGCTGGTCGCGGCGCTGGGCCGCGGCGATTCCCTGGAGGCGCTGACCGACGCCGGTGCCCAGGTCGCCGTCGAGCTGACCAACCCGGATGCCGTCATGGGCAACCTCGACTTCTGCGTCCGCCACGGCATCCACGGCGTGGTCGGGACGACCGGCTGGACCGACGAACGCCTCGCGCAGCTGCGCACCGCGCTGGCCGCCTCCCCGGGGACCGGCGTGCTCATCGCGCCGAACTTCTCCGTCGGCGCCGTGCTGACCATGGCCTTCGCCCGGCAGGCCGCCAAGTTCTTCGAGTCGGCCGAGATCATCGAGCTGCACCACCCGAACAAGGCGGACGCGCCGTCCGGTACGGCCACCCGTACCGCGCAGCTCGTCGCCGCCGCCCGGGAGGAGGCCGACTGCGCACCGCAGCCCGACGCCACCAGCACCGCGCTGGACGGCGCCCGCGGCGCCTCGGTCGACGGCATCCCCGTCCACTCGGTCCGGCTGCGCGGGCTCCTCGCCCACCAGGAGGTGCTGTTCGGCGGCGTGGGGGAGACCCTCACCATCCGCCACGACTCGCTCCACCACAGCAGCTTCATGCCGGGCATCCTGCTCGGCGCACGCCGTGTGGTGTCCACCCCGGGCCTGACGGTGGGCCTGGAACACTTCCTCGACCTGGGCTGACGTCATGGGCGGAAAGATCACCTACTTCTTCCTCGCGACCGTGCTGGTGCTGGTCTTCGGCGTGGTCGCGATGGAGGGCGTCCTGCTCCTGCTGACGGGGGAGCCGGCCGCGATGGGCATGGGCGCCATAGCGTTCGTCCTGCCGGTCATCGGCGCCTGGTTCCTCTGGCACAACACCCGCTTCGCCCGCGACGCCCACCGCCTCGGCCGTGAGCTGGCGGCCGAGGAAGGCGCCGACGCCGTCGCGGACGAGGCGCCCGCGCGTACCCCGGGCGGCCGGATCGACCGGGACGCCGCCGACGCGATCTTCGCCCGGCGGCAGGCCGAGACGGAGGAGGCGCCCGACGACTGGCGCTCCTGGTTCCGCCTCGCCGTCGCCTACCACGACGCCCGCGACACCCCCCGCGCCCGCAAGGCCATGCAGCGCGCCATCGCCCTGCACGACGGGACACCGGCCCGCACCTGAGCGCGTGACCTGCGCATACGTCCACGGGCCCGCGCGAGCACGGCACCCATGACGACGGCGCCCGGCCGGGAGAACCTCCCCGGCCGGGCGCCGTCGTCGTCCGTCCGCGCCTACCTGCGGTACTCCGCGGCCCACGCCTCCAGGACGTCGGCCGCCCGCTCGAACGCCTCCGAGCGGGAGAGGAAGTCGGCGTCGTGGTCGGTGAGCAGCACCCGCGACGTACCGGAGACCCGCCGGTCGACCAGCGCCTGTCCCTGGACCGTCCGGGGCAGCCCCAGCCAGCGCACCGGCTGCTGCACGGTCCGCAGCGCACCGGTGGCGCTCCACGCTTCGGTGGCGGTGGAGAACAGGCCGACCCGCCGCAGCCCGTGCGCGCTGACCCAGACGCCGACCCGCAGCATCCGCAGCGCCAGAGCGATGACGACCAGCGCCAGCACCACACAGGTCACGGCGCCCGGCAGCGAACCGGCGAAGCCGATGATCATGGCGGAGAGCAGCACGAACGACGCCAGCAGCAGGGCCACGGCCGAGATCCCCACCCGCCAGGGGCCGGGACGGTACGGCCGCCGCCAGCGCTCGGGCGCCTCGTGGGGCAGCGGCGGGGCCGCCGTACGGTCGTCGACGTCGAGGTCGCGGTCGGCCGTCAGGAAGGGCAGGGGCACGGCTGATCCTCACTCAGGGCACTGATGGAAGCTGTGACCGGTGAGGCTATCGGCAGTGCGCAGCCGGAACCACCCGAGCCCTCCGGCGCGGGTGGTTCCGGCCCGCGGGTCAGCGGTGCGCGGCCTCGGACTGATGCGTACGGGCCGCGCCCGGCGCCTCCTGCTGCAGCGCCGGAAGCCCGAAGAGCAGGGAGCCGGCCAGGCCCCCCACCACGGTCAGGGTGATCAGCGTGCGCCCCGCCAACTGGGAGCGCGAGGCGCGTTCCCGGGGCGGGGGAGTGACATTGCTGCGGAACCGGTCTGCCTCGGCGACGAAGGCGAACGGGACGGGCTCACGCCGGCGGAACATCTGGGGCTCTCCTAGGAACCTCGAAGTGGGCACTTTCACAGATACAGACGTCTGAGGCGTCCGTTTGGTGCCCGTTTCCAGTAACTTCTGTGAAAAATATCAACGGCCCCGCCCGTTCCCGACGCCGGGGTCCCATTTGCCCGCTAACAGCGCATCAGGCGGGATTTCCCGCGCTGTCAGTGGCGGGCCGTAGGCTGGACGCCGCACGGAACGAACGGAAGGAACCACCGGTGTCCCAGACCCCCGCCGCGAGCACGCAGAGCCCTGACGGCCCTGACAGCGATCTTGCCCGCTTCCGGAGCGAGGTGACGGTCGAGCTGGTCAAGCACAGCGCCGCGGACAGCGACGTGCTCTGGGCGGCCCGCGTCTCCACCGCCGGTGAGCAGTCCCTCGAGGAGCTGCAGAAGGACCCGGAGCGCTCCAAGGGTCTGATCAACTACCTGATGCGCGACCGGCACGGCAGCCCGTTCGAGCACAACAGCATGACCTTCTTCATCAGCGCCCCGATCTTCGTCTTCCGCGAGTTCATGCGTCACCGCGTCGGCTGGTCCTACAACGAGGAGTCCGGCCGCTACCGCAACCTGGAGCCCGTCTTCTACGTCCCCGGCGCCGACCGCAAGCTCGTCCAGCAGGGCCGCCCCGGCAAGTACGAGTTCGTCGAGGGCACCCCCGAGCAGCACGAGCTGACCGGCCGCGCCATGGAGGACTCCTACCGCCAGGCGTACGCCGCCTATCAGGAGATGCTCGCCGCCGGTGTCGCCCGCGAGGTCGCCCGCGCGGTCCTGCCCGTCGGCCTCTACTCCTCCATGTACGCCACCTGCAACGCCCGCTCCCTGATGCACTTCCTCGGGCTGCGCACCCAGCACGAGCAGGCGAAGGTGCCGTCCTTCCCGCAGCGCGAGATCGAGATGGTCGGCGAGCAGATGGAGGCCCACTGGGCCCGCCTGATGCCGCTCACGTACGGCGCATTCAACGCCAACGGCCGCATCGCCCCGTAACGCCCCGACCTGCACCGCGGCACCTCCCGGGCCCCGACCCGGGAGGTGTCCGTATTGCAGCATTTTGAGAACTTCATCTACGCTGAAGAAACGGACCCGGCACTGCTTGAACCCCCGAGCAGGCAGTGCCGGAGTCCACATCCCTGCTCCCCGGCGACACATCCAGCGGTGAGCTACGAGTAGCGTGGGACCCATGGCTCCGACTTCCACACCGCAGACCCCGTTCGGGCGGGTGCTGACCGCCATGGTCACGCCGTTCACGGCGGATGGCGATCTCGACCTCGACGGCGCGCAGCGGCTCGCCGCCCATCTGGTGGACGCCGGTAACGACGGTCTCGTCGTCAACGGCACCACCGGAGAGTCCCCGACCACCAGCGACGCGGAGAAAGCTCAGCTGGTCCGCGCCGTGGTCGACGCCGTCGGTGACCGCGCCTTCGTGGTGGCCGGAGCCGGAACCAACGACACCCGGCACAGCGTGGAGCTGGCCCGCGCCGCACAGGACGCCGGCGCCCACGGCCTGCTCGCGGTGACGCCGTACTACAGCAAGCCGCCCCAGGAAGGACTCCTGCGGCACTTCACGGCCATCGCGGACACCACCGACCTGCCGGTGATGCTGTACGACATCCCGGGCCGCAGCGGCGTCCCGATCAACACTGAAACGATTGTCCGGCTGGCGGAGCACCCCCGGATCGTCGCCAACAAGGACGCCAAGGGCGACCTCGGCCGCGCGAGCTGGGCCATCGCCCGCTCCGGCCTCGCCTGGTACAGCGGCGACGACATGCTCAACCTCCCGCTGCTCTCCGTCGGCGCCGTCGGCTTCGTCTCCGTCGTCGGCCATGTCGTCACCCCCGAGCTGCGCGCCCTGCTGGACGCCCACCTCGCCGGTGACGTCACCAAGGCGACGGAGATCCACCAGAAGCTGCTGCCGGTCTTCACCGGCATGTTCCGCACCCAGGGCGTCATCACCACCAAGGCGGCCCTCGGCCTGCAGGGCCTGCCCGGCGGACCGCTGCGTCTGCCGCTGGTGGAGTTGGCCCCCGAGGAGACGGAGCAGCTGACGCGGGACCTCGCTGCCGGCGGGGTACAACTCTGAGCACAGACTTCACAACTGAAAACGGCCCTTAACCGCCCCACAGCAAGTGCACGAATGTCATGCGCGCCACGTGCCCCGACGGCAGCGTGGCGCGCGTGGTGAGGAGAGTCTTTTGAGTCATCCGCATCCCGAACTCGGCCGTCCCCCGAAGCTCCCCAAGGGCGGTCTGCGGGTCACACCCCTCGGCGGTCTGGGAGAGATCGGCCGCAACATGACGGTCTTCGAGTACGGAGGCCGGCTGCTGATCGTCGACTGCGGAGTGCTCTTCCCCGAGGAGGAGCAGCCCGGAATCGACCTGATCCTGCCGGACTTCACGTCCATCAGGGACCGGCTCGACGACATCGACGGCATCGTGCTCACGCACGGCCACGAGGACCACATCGGCGGCGTCCCCTACCTCCTGCGGGAGAAGCCGGACATCCCGCTGATCGGCTCCAAGCTGACCCTCGCGCTCATCGAGGCGAAGCTCCAGGAGCACCGCATCCGTCCGTACACCCTGGAGGTCAAGGAAGGCCACCGGGAGCGGATCGGCGCGTTCGACTGCGAGTTCGTCGCCGTCAACCACTCCATCCCGGACGCCCTCGCGGTCGCCATCCGCACCCCCGCGGGCATGGTGGTGCACACCGGCGACTTCAAGATGGACCAGCTGCCGCTGGACCGTCGGCTGACCGACCTCCCGGCGTTCGCCCGGCTCGGCGAGGAGGGCATCGACCTGCTCCTCACCGACTCGACCAACGCCGAGGTCCCCGGCTTCGTGCCGCCGGAGCGGGACATCTCCAACGTCCTGCGCACGGTCTTCGCCAATGCGCAGAAGCGCATCATCGTGGCGAGCTTCGCCAGCCACGTCCACCGCATCCAGCAGATCCTCGACGCCGCCCACGAGTACGGCCGCCGGGTCGCCTTCGTCGGCCGCTCGATGGTCCGCAACATGGGCATCGCCCGTGAGCTGGGCTACCTCAAGGTCCCCGCGGGCCTGGTCGTGGACGTCAAGACGCTCGACGACCTGCCGGACGACGAGGTCGTGCTGGTCTGCACCGGCTCCCAGGGCGAGCCGATGGCGGCGCTGTCCCGGATGGCCAACCGCGACCACCAGATCCGGATCGTCCCCGGCGACACCGTGATCCTCGCGTCGTCCCTCATCCCGGGCAACGAGAACGCGGTCTACCGCGTGATCAACGGCCTGACCCGCTGGGGCGCCGACGTCGTCCACAAGGGCAACGCCAAGGTCCATGTCTCGGGCCACGCCTCGGCCGGCGAGCTGCTGTACTTCTACAACATCTGCAAGCCGAAGAACCTCATGCCGGTGCACGGCGAATGGCGCCATCTGCGCGCCAACGCCGAGCTGGGCGCGCTGACCGGCGTACCCAAGGACCGGATCGTGATCGCCGAGGACGGCGTCGTGGTCGACCTGGTCAACGGCGTCGCGAAGATCGTCGGCAAGGTCCAGGCGGGCTACGTGTACGTCGACGGCCTCTCGGTCGGCGATGTCACCGAGACCCACCTCAAGGACCGCCGCATCCTCGGCGACGAGGGCATCATCTCGGTCTTCGTGGTCGTGGACAGCAGCACCGGCAAGATCGTCGGCGGCCCGCACCTCCAGGCCCGTGGCTCCGGCATCGACGACTCGGCGTTCTCCTCGGTCATCCCGAAGATCGACGAGGCCCTGGCCAGGTCGGCCCAGGACGGCGTCGTGGAGCCGCACCAGCTCCAGCAGCTGATCCGCCGCACGATCGGCAAGTGGGTGTCGGACAACTACCGTCGCCGCCCGATGATCCTTCCCGTGGTCGTCGAGGTCTGACAGGTACGGCCGCCGACAGGCACGCCCGAGGAGCGGGGCGCCCGGATTTGCATCCGGGCGCCCCGCTCCAGTAGGTTTACGGCTCCGCCTGAACGGGAAGCACCGCACGCCTGTGCGTACGGGAGCCCTCGTGATTCCGGCGGAATTCCGGCCCAGAGAAATCTGATAAAGTCGGAATACGCCGAAAGGTAAACCCCTCCGACGGGTAATCGGAAACGAATTCGGACCGGAAACGGCGAGAAACGGATCTGATAGAGTCGGAAAGGCCGGAAAGCGAAAGCAAGAAGGC
>NZ_JODY01000039.1 GCF_000718015.1 Streptomyces catenulae
GAGTCTCGTGGGCTCGGAGATGTGTATAAGAGACAGGGCGAGGGTGTGCCCGTCAGGGTTCGGGGGTGGGGCCCGGTTGGCAGGTGGGGCACCAGTAGGTGATCCGTGCGTCGGGTGTGGGGCCGGGCGGGGTGTGGCGTACGGGGGTGCCGCAGCGGAGGCAGGGGCGGTCGGCCCGGTCGTAGACCCAGAGGCGGCGGTCGGGGCGGGCGCCGGGGACGGTGCGGCGGGCGGGGCGGTCCTTGTTGGCGTCCAGGAGCTTACGGGCGAGGGCCGGGGCGCGGGCGGGGTCGGAGAGCCGCCCGATCGGCAGCCAGGGGGAGGCGCCGAGGAGGAAGCACAGCTCGCACCGGTAGACGTTGCCGAGCCCGGCGAGAAGGCGCTGGTCGAGCAGGGCTTCGCCGAGCGGGCGGTCCGGGGCGGTGAGCAGACGGCGCAGCGCCTCCGCCGGGTCCCAGTCCGGGCCCAGCGGGTCGGGGCCCAGGTGTCCCACGACGCGGTTCTCGTCGGCGGTCCGCACCAGCTCCAGCACGGGCAGCCGGAAGCCGACGGCGGTGCGGTGCGCCGTGCCGAGCACCGCCCGGATCTGGTGCGCGGGGCCGCCGCGCCACCGCTCCCCGGGCGCGTGGATCCGCCAGGCACCGTCCATCCGCAGATGCGAGTGGAGCGTCAGCCCGCCCTCGACGCGGAGGAGCAGATGCTTGCCGCGCGCCACCACCTCCCGGACCGTACGGCCCGACAGATCGGTCGTCGCCAGCCGCGGCACACGTAGCTCGCACCGGACCAGCACCTTCCCGGCCAGCGCCTCGTGCAACTGCCGGGCCAGCCGCCAGACCGTGTCACCTTCGGGCATGGGTCCATGATGCCCACGGTGGGGGCGTACGGGGCTGCCACCCTTTGCCGGGGTGTGCGGTGAGGCGTGGCGGCCCGGGTGAGGCCGGGCGCCGGGCCCGGTGCGTCCCGGCGGGACTCCCGAGCCGGGCGCCCGTTGTCCGGCCCGGCGTGGGGCGGCTGGGGCTCGCCCCGCCGGGCCGTTCCTCCCTCAGGCCCGCAGCCGTAGCCCCCGCGGTGTGGGATGGAACCCCGCCTCCTCCAGAAGGGCCGCGAACGGGGAGGTCAGGGCGGATATGCCGTTGATCCGCTCGGTGGTGACCGTGCCCAGGGCGCCCGCACGGGCGAGCCCGGCCAGCGCCTCGACCGCCTGCCGCGGCCGGTCGTCCGGCCGGGGGCCGTCCGCGTCCGTGCCGAGCGGCCACAGCAGCAGGGTCTTGCCGCCGCGCTCCATGTAGAGGGTCAGCTCGCCGTCGACCAGCACGACCAGGGAACCGGCCTTGCGGCCCGGTTTGTGGGTGGAGCCCGCGGGTGGCTCGGGCCACGGCAGGGCCGCGCCGTAGGCGTTGGCCGGGTCGGCCGCCGCGAGAACCACCGCCCGCTGCGGGCCGTCGCCCCGCTGGTCCGCAGCGGGGGCGAAGCCGTCGGCGGCGTCGCGCTCGCGGCGGTTGTGCACCGCGCGGAGCCGGTCGACCGCGCCGTCCATCGCGAACTGGGCCGCGCCCAGCCCCTCGACGACATAGCCACGGCGCGCCTGCCCGCTCTCCTCGAACGCCGCCAGCACGCGGTACGCCGCCGAGAAACCGCCCTCGACGCCCTCCGCCGCGACCGCGCCCCGGGTGACGATGCCGTGCCGGTCCAGGAGCGTACGGGCCAGGGCGTGTGCGCGGTGCGTCGGATCGGGCTCCGGGGCGGGCAGCAGCGACCACCGGCCGCCCGTGGTCGGCGGGCCGGAGCGTGACGCGGTCGGTCGGCCGGTGCGCATTGCCGAGGCGGCGCCGTACCGGCCGCGGGGCACCGAACGGCGGGCCCGGTGCGCGGTGGAACCGGCCGTGCGGCCGGAGCCGAGGAGGGCGCGCAGCGGCGCCAGGGTGTCGTTGGTGAGCCGGCCCGACCACGTCAGCTCCCAGAGGGCGTCGGCGAGTTGCGGGTCGGTGACCTCGGGGTGGGTGGTGGCGCGGACCCGGTCGGCGAGCTGACGAAAGAACAGGCCGTACCCGGGCGCGAGGGCGTCCAGGAGCGAGGCGTGCAGCGCCGACACCTCCAGGGGCAGCGGCGGCGCCAGCGACAGCGGGGCGGTGTCGGCGAGATGGAGGGTGAGCCAGCCGTCCTTGCCGGGCAGGGCGCCCGCGCCCGCCCACACCACCTCGCCGGTGGCGGTGAGTTCGTCCAGCAGCGCGGGGGAGTAGTCCGCGACACGGGACGGCAGGACGAGCTTCTCCAGCGCGGAGGCGGGTACCGGCGCGCCCTGCAACTGCTCGACGGCGCGCACCAGTCCGTCGAGACCGCGCAGCCCGGGGGCGGCGCTCCGCGGCGGGCGGGCGGCGCCCGGGGTGAGGGGGGTGCCGACCTGCTGCCACCGGGGCAGGAACGCGGCCAGCGCGGCGGGCGGCACCGGCTCCAGCTCCTCGCGCAGCGCCGCCAGCGAACGGCGCCGCAGCCGCCGCAGCACCTGCGCGTCGCACCACTCCTGGCCCATGCCGTGGGAGGGGGCGGCGCTCCGCGCTTCCGGGGAAGGGGAGTGGGTGACGGGCGGGCGGAACTCGCCCTGCACCAGGCGGCCGGAGGCCGACAGCCGCTGCAGGGTGCCGTCGGTGACGGCCGGTCCCAGGCCGAAGCGGGCCGCGGCCTGCTCGGAGGTGAACGGGCCGTGGGTGCGGGCGTACCGGGACAGCAGATCGCCCAGCGGATCGGCCACCGGCTCGGTGAACGCCTCCGGGACGCCCACCGGCAGCGCCGTGCCCAGGGCGTCGCGGAGCCGCCCGGCGTCCTCGATCGCGGCCCAGTGCGCGACGCCCGCCAGTCGCACCGGGATCGCCCGGCGGGCCGCGGCCAACTCCTCGGCCCACGCCGCTTCGGCGCCCCGCTCGGCCAGCTCCGCGTCGGTCAGCGGCCCCAGCACCCGCAGCAGATCGGCGACGCCCTCGGCGTCCTTGACCCGGCGGTCGTCGGTGCGCCACTGCAGCTCCCGCTCCAGCTCCGCCAGCACCTCCGGATCCAGCAGCTCCCGCAGCTCCGCCCGGCCCAGCAGCTCCGTCAGGAGCCGGGAGTCCAGCGACAGGGCGGCGGCCCGGCGCTCGGCGAGCGGGGAGTCGCCCTCGTAGAGGAACTGTGCGACGTAGCCGAAGAGGAGGGAGCGGGCGAACGGGGACGGCTCCGGGGTGGTGACCTCCACCAGGCGGACCCGGCGGGCCTCGATGTCGCCCATCAGCTCCGTCAGCCCGGGGACGTCGAACACGTCCTGGAGGCATTCGCGGACCGCCTCCAGGACGATCGGGAACGAGCCGAACTCGCTCGCCACCTGGAGGAGCTGCGCCGCGCGCTGGCGTTGCTGCCACAGCGGGGTGCGTCTGCCGGGGCTGCGCCGCGGCAGCAGCAGGGCGCGCGCCGCGCACTCCCGGAAGCGGGAGGCGAACAGCGCCGAGCCGCCCACCTGGTCGGTGACCAGCTGATCGACGTCACCGGCGTCGAAGACGACATCGGCGGCGCCGACCGGCGACTGCTCCGGGTCGAACTCCGCGCCCGCCGCGGGCCCGGCGCCGCCGCCCGGTCCGTCGAGGAGGTCGAGGTCCAGCAGATCCGCGTCGGGCAGCCGCAGCACGATGCCGTCGTCGGCGTGCATCACCTGGGCGTCGATGCCGTGGCGCTCGGCGAGGCGCGCGCCGAGGGCGAGCGCCCACGGGGCGTGCACCTGGGCGCCGAAGGGGGAGTGCACCACGACGCGCCAGTCGCCCAGCTCGTCGCGGAACCGCTCCACGACGACGGTGCGGTCGTCCGGCACATGGCCGCACGCCTGCCGCTGCTCGGTGAGGTAGCCGAGGACGTTGTCGCAGGCCCAGTCGTCGAGACCGGCGGCGGCGAGCCGGGCCCGCGCCTCCTCCGGCGCCAGCGCCCCGATCTCGCGGAGGAACGCGCCGAGGGCCCGGCCCAGCTCCAGGGGGCGGCCCAGCTGATCGCCCTTCCAGAACGGCAGACGGCCCGGCACCCCGGGGGCGGGCGTCACCAGGACGCGGTCGCGGGTGATGTCCTCGATGCGCCAGGAGGTCGTGCCGAGGGTGAAGACGTCGCCGACGCGGGACTCGTAGACCATCTCCTCGTCCAGCTCGCCGACCCGGCGACCGCCGCCCTTGCCGTCGCCACCGGCGAGGAAGACGCCGAACAGCCCGCGGTCGGGGATCGTGCCGCCGGAGGTGACGGCGAGCCGCTGGGCGCCGGGGCGGCCGGTCACCGTCTGCGCGACGCGGTCCCACACCAGGCGGGGCCGCAGCTCGGCGAAGGCGTCGGAGGGGTAGCGACCGGCCAGCATGTCCAGGACGGAGGTGAACGCCGACTCCGGGAGGGAGGCGAACGGCGCCGCGCGGCGCACCAGGGCCAGCAACTCCTCGACGTCCCAGGTGTCCAGCGCCGTCATCGCCACGAGCTGCTGCGCCAGGACGTCGAGCGGATTGGCGGGCACCCGCAGCGCCTCGATGGCGCCCGTCCGCATCCGCTCGGTGACCACCGCCGCCTGCACCAGATCGCCGCGGTACTTCGGGAAGACGATGCCCTTCGACACCGCGCCCACCTGGTGCCCGGCCCGGCCCACCCGCTGGAGCCCGGATGCCACCGACGGCGGCGACTCGACCTGGATCACCAGATCGACCGCGCCCATGTCGATGCCCAGCTCCAGGCTGGAGGTGGCGACGACGGCCGGCAGCCGCCCCGCCTTGAGGTCCTCCTCCACCAGGGCCCGCTGCTCCTTGGAGACCGAACCGTGGTGGGCGCGGGCCAGCACCGGCGGCGCGCCCCTGGCGGCGCCGGACTCGGCCATCAGCTCGGCCGGGGAGTGGTGTTCCGGCAGCGGCTCGCCCGTCGCCCGCTCGTGGGCGATCTCGTTGAGGCGGTTGCAGAGCCGCTCCGCCAGGCGGCGGGAGTTGGCGAAGACGATCGTCGAGCGGTGGGCCTGCACCAGATCGGCGATCCGCTCCTCGACCTGCGGCCAGATCGACGGCTTCTCCCCGGTCTCGCCCTCCCGTACGGGTGAGCCGCCCAGCTCGCCCATGTCCTCGACCGGGACGACCACCGTCAGGTCGAACCGCTTCCCGGACGGCGGCTGCACGATCTCCACCCGGCGCCGCGGCGAGAGATAGCGGGCCACCTCCTCCACCGGGCGGACCGTCGCCGACAGCCCGATGCGGCGGGCCGGGCGCGGCAGCAGCTCGTCGAGCCGCTCCAGGGAGAGCGCCAGGTGCGCGCCGCGTTTCGTCCCGGCGACGGCGTGCACCTCGTCGAGGATCACCGTCTCAACGCCCTCCAGCGCCTCCCGCGCCGACGACGTGAGCATGAGGAAGAGCGACTCGGGGGTGGTGATCAGGATGTCGGGCGGGCGGGTGGCGAGCGCGCGGCGCTCGGCGGCCGGGGTGTCGCCGGAGCGGATGCCGACGGTGACGTCCGGCTCCGGCAGCCCGAGCCGGACCGCCTCCTGCCGGATGCCGGTCAGCGGGCTGCGCAGATTGCGTTCGACGTCGACGGCGAGGGCCTTCAGCGGCGAGACGTACAGCACCCGGCAGCGCTTCTTCGGCTGCGCCGGGGGCGGGGCGCTCGCCAGCGCGTCCAGCGAGGCGAGGAAGGCGGCCAGCGTCTTGCCGGAGCCCGTCGGCGCCACGACCAGGACGTCCGAGCCCTCGCGCAGCGCGCTCCAGGCGCCCTCCTGCGCCGCCGTCGGCGCGTGGAAGGCGCCGGTGAACCAGCCGCGGGTCGCGGCGGAGAAGGAATCGAGCGCTGTCCCGTCCATGCCCCCCATCGTGCACCGGCCCACTGACAACGCCGCCGGGACACGGCATCCGCGCAGCTCACGGCGGGTGCGGCGGACCGACAGCGGCCGGGCGGAACGGCCGCGCGCCGCGCCGGGCACCCCGCCGCGGCCGCCGTCCGGCCCGCGCTCAGCCCAGCGGTCGCCCGTGCGCGTGCAGCGTCAGCAGGGCCCGCAGGGTGACGACCGGGCGGCTCTCCGCCGCGGTGCCCGGCGCCCGTACGTACGCGTCGGCGGGCCAGCCGCCGTCGTCGCGCTGGAGCGCCGCGAGATGGTCCAGCGACCGCGCCAGCTCCGCGTCCGTGAACCAGCCGCGGGCCAGTGAACCCGGCGCCGCCGCGTAGTCGTACGCGAAGTGGTGCTCCCCGGGGGCGTACCCCCGCGCGAGCGGGGCGTCCGCGGTCCGCGCCGGATCGAGGACGACCATGCCCCGGTCCCGCACCAGGGCGCCCAGGCGGTGTGCGGCGGCCGCGGCGCGGGGGCGGTCCGGGACGCCGTCCAGGAAGGCGAGGGCCGCCCGCACCTCGTAGGGGTGGGTGTCGGTCAGGGCGTCCACGGCGGCCCAGCAGTACTCCGTGGCCCGGAACAGCCAGGCGTGCCAGGCGTCGTTGCGGTGCAGCACGCCCACCACGGGCCCGGTGGCCAGCAGGGAGCTGGGCGGATCACCGGCGGTCGGCAACCACGGCGCCACCGGGTACCCGTGCGCCGGTGGCCGCAGCGCGGGCAGCGCCCCGTCCCGGGTCGAGATCCGCGTCAGATAGCGGCAGACGTGCTCGATGTGGCGGCTGTCGCAGCGCCCGATACGGTCCAGCACGCCCAGGGCGTGCGCGGTGTGCAGGGGTTGGCTGGCCGGACCGCGCAGCTCCGGCTCCAGCGCGTGGCCGTACCCGCCGTCGTCGTTGCGGTACGCGGCGAGCGCCCGCTCCACCGGGGTGTCACCGCCGCCCAGGAAGTGGTACGCGAAGAGCCGCTGTTCGAGCACCCGGGCGGTGAGCCACACGAAGCGCTCGGCACGGGCCAGCGGGGACGGCGGACTTGCGGTTTCGGCCATGCCCCGCACCGTAGGGCCGGACCGTACCCCGGCGCACCGCACCGGGGCCCACGCCCTCCCAGGGCGGGACACCGGGGGCGCCGGATTGACGGCGGGGCCCCGCCCGGGAGGGCATACGCTCGGGGAGCACGGTGCCGCTCCGGCCGCGGACCGGCGGACGGACGGGGCCGGGCCCTGAGGAGACGGGATTCATGAGGCTGACGGATTTCTGGCAGCGGATGGCGGACCACTTCGGACCGGCGTACGCCGACTCGTTCGCCCGCGACCATGTGATGTCCGGCCTCGGGGGCCGCACCGTCCACGAGGCGCTGGCGGCGGGCTGGAGCGCCAAGGAGGTGTGGCGGGTGGTCTGCGTCACCATGGATGTACCGGACGAGCGGCGCTGACCTGCGCCCCGGCGCGGGTGGACGGTCGCCGTACCCCGGGTGACGACGGGGGACTCCGTACGGGTGCGCGACACTGGGCCGGTGCCCGCGATTGAAGACACGCTCAGCGACGACGCCCGACGACCTCCCGAGCCGCCGGACGCGCGGCTGCCGCGCTGGCTGCCGCGCGCCATGGTGCTGGCGCTCGCGCTGGTGGCCTGTTTCCAGCTCGCCAGCTGGGGATTCCACCAGCTCATCGGCCTGCTGCTGAACATCCTGATCGCCTTCTTCCTCGCGCTGGCCGTCGAGCCCGCGGTGGACTGGATGGCCGCCCGCGGCGTCCGGCGCGGTCTCGCCACCGGCATGGTCTTCCTCGGGATCCTGGTCGCCGCGGCGGGGTTCTTCGCCCTCCTCGGATCGATGGTCGCCGGCCAGATCGCGACCATGGTCGAGGAGTTCCCGCAGTACCTGGACTCCGTGATCAGCTGGGCGAACAGCACCTTCCACACCCATCTGTCCCGGCTGGAGGTGCAGAACAACCTCCTCAACTCCGACTGGCTGCAGAAGTACGTCCAGGACAGCGCCAACAACGTCCTCGCCGTCTCCGCGACGGTGCTGGGCAGCCTGTTCAACCTGCTGACGGTGGCGCTGTTCTCGTTCTACTTCGCCGCCGACGGCCCCCGGCTGCGCCGCGCGCTCTGCTCCGTGCTGCCGCCGAGCCGCCAGGCGGAGGTGCTGCGCGCCTGGGAGATCGCGGTCGCCAAGACGGGCGGCTACCTCTACTCGCGCGGGCTGATGGCGCTGATCTCCGGGATCGCCCACTACATCCTGCTGGAGATCCTCGGGGTGCCCTACGCCCCGGCGCTGGGCGTCTGGGTCGGTCTGGTCTCGCAGTTCATCCCGACCATCGGCACCTATCTGGCAGGGGCCCTGCCGATTCTGATCGCCTTCACCGTCGACCCCTGGTACGCGCTGTGGGTCTTCGCGTTCGTCGTGATCTACCAGCAGTTCGAGAACTATCTGCTGCAACCCCGGATCACCGCGCGCACCGTCGACATCCACCCCGCCGTCGCCTTCGGCTCCGTCATCGCGGGAACGGCGCTGATGGGAGCCGTCGGCGCGCTGATCGCGATCCCCGCGACGGCGACCCTGCAGGCGTTCCTGAGCGCGTATGTGAAGCGGTACGAGGTGACCGACCCGAGGGTCCACGGCGGACGCCGCTCCCGCCGCGCCGCCGAGGCGCTGGCCCGGGTCCGGCGGGGGCTGCACCGCGACGCACCCGAGGGGGCGCGGGCGAGGACGGCTCCCGACGGGCCGGAGGCGCCCGGGGACGAGCCCTCCTAGGCGTGGGCGTCGGCGGTCACTCCTCCAGGACCGTCGCGATCCGGTCGAGGTCGGTCAGGAGCGCGGCGACGCGCCGGGCCGGGAGCGCGTCGATCATGCGCTGTTCGACGGCGTGCACGGCTGCCTGGACCGTGGCCAGCCTGGCCTGTCCCTCCTCGGTGAGCCGGGCGGGCCGGGCCCGCCCGTGATCGGCGGTGGTGGGGCGGGTGATCAGCCCGGCTTCCTGGAGTCCCCGGAGGACGACGTTGCCGGACTGCCGGGTGACGAAGGTCGCGCGGGCGAGGTCGGCGTTGGACATCCCCGGGTGCTGCGCCAGCAGTTCGAGCGTGGAGTACTGCGGCACGGTCAGCCCGTGCTCGCGCAGCACCTTGTCCATGGCGCCGCGCAGGGCCGCCTGGGCGCGTTTGAGCAGATAACCCACGTGGTGGGTGATGTCGTCCGCGGGGTGGGACGGCTCCGGTGGCACACTCTCGTTCATGTCAGCATTTTGACATGCCCGCGGGGCGGGCCCTAGCCTCCCCCATGTCAAAGTCCTGACATGAGAGTGAGTTGAGGAAAACCATGTCTGTTGCCGTCGACGGCCCCGGTTTCGTCGCCCTGCAGGTCCGTGACGTGGAGGCCGCAGCGGCCTTCTGCGAGCGTCACCTGGGATGGCGCCGCTCCCCGTCCTCGCCGCCCCACGCGGTCGTCTTCGACACCGCGCCGATCCCGTTCGCCGTCCGCGAGCTGTTCCCGGACGTCGACCTCGCCGACGCCGCACGGCCGGGCCTCGGCGTGGTGCTCTGGTTCCGGACCCCGGACGCCCAGCAGCTCCACGACCGGCTCGCCGCCGCCGGGGTCACGATCCTCACGCCGATGGCGGAGAGCCCCTTCGGGCCGATGTTCTCCTTCGAAGGGCCGGAGGGGTACCGGCTCACGGCCCATGGGGGGTGAGCCGGGGGCGTGCTGACGCGCCGGGCGGGCGACGCCTGCCGGGGGAGGGGCGAGCGGCGGTCATGGTCCGGGTGTGCCCGGCCGAGGTGGTCGCCGCGGGCGGCCTCGTGCCGGGCGGGCCCGCTCGATGCGGTTGCCGCCGGGGCGATCCGGTGGGGGCGGTGGGGCGGCGGTCTGTCCGCCCCGTCGTCAGCTCCGGCTCAACCGCCGGGCGACGGCCTCCAGCAGTGCGTCCAGCGCCGCCTCGCGTGTCCGCCCCCGGGGCCGGGCCAGCCCCACCCGGCTCGGTGAGACCCCGCGGACCGCGCGGAACACCACGTCCGGACGGGCGTGGAAACGGGCCGCCGACGCCGGGGCCAGTGCCACGCAACCGGCGGCCACCGCTCCGAGCCATTCGTCGGGCCGATGGGTGACGGCGCCGATCCGGACCGGGTGCCCGTCCCGCTCCTCCGTCGCCAGCCAGTGCTCCCGCCAGGCCCCGGTCCCGGCTCCGGCCGCGACGAACGGCTCGTCCCACAGCTCGCGGAACTCCACCGTCTCCCTGTCCGCCAGCGGATGCCCGGCCGGGAGCAGTACCCCACGCTCCTCGACGAACAGCTCCCGCACCCGCAGCCCGTCCTGCCCCGGAAACGGCAGCCGCACCACAGCCGCGTCCACCTCGCCCCGGGTCAGACCGGCGCTCGGGTCCGACCAGTCGAACTGCCGCAGCTCCACCCGCCACTCCGGCCACGCCCGGCGGAACTCGGCGATGACCTCGGGGACGGCGCCCACGGCGCCCGCGTCCAGGAAGCCCAGGCGCAGCACCCGCGCCGCCCGGCCGGTCGCCCGCACCGCCTCGTCCCAGCCGTCCAGCAGCGCGGGCGCCCGCGCGGCAAGCTCTTGACCGGCCTCGGTCAGCGCCATCCCGGACCGCGAACGCGCGAAGAGCCGCACCCCGAGATCGTCCTCCAGGCGCCGGATCTGCTTGGTCAGCGCGGGCTGCGAGACGAACAGCCGCTGTGCCGCGGCGGTCAGGCTGCCCTCCTCCGCGACTGCGGCGAAGTACCGGAGCAGGCGGGTGTCCACATCCATGCCACCAGGTTATGGAAGCAGGTATTGGACGGCGTCCGGAGCGCCCGCGGACCCTGAAGACATGACCGGAACCCAGCTCGCACTCCTCGTCGTCACCCTGTCCACCGCCGTCCTCAACATCGGTATCGCCGCCGCCGATCTCGCCGGGGCCCGCTTCGTGCTGGCCAACTCGGCGGAGGTGGGCGTGCCCCGGTCCTGGCTGCCCCGGCTGGCCGCCCTCAAGCTGGCCGGGGCGGCGGGCCTCCTCCTCGGCCTCTTCGATGCGGCACTGCGCCCCCTCGGCGCCGCCGCGGCCTGCGGTCTCGTCCTGCTCTACCTGGGCGCGCTCCTCTTCCACCTGCGCGCCCGCGTCTTCCACAACCTCGCGTTTCCCGGTTTCTACCTGGCCACCGCCGTCGCCTCGGCGGTCCTGATCGTGTCCGCCTGACGGCGGCGCCGCCCGCCGTCAGGCGGGAGCGCCCGGCCTCCGCTGCGGCGGATCGCAGGGGGTGGCACACGGCCGCCGGGTCGCGTGGAGTCCGCTTGACAGTAAAATCGAACATCCATTCTTATAAGGGTCCGACCTGTACGCCGGAGCGAAAGTTCCGGGGCTTCATCGCCGAGTTGTCCACAGGCCGGAGCCGGGTCCGGGCGCATTGTCAGTGGCAGGCGTTAGCGTCGTGGACGTGAAGCGATCGACTCAAGCAAATCGGGTGGAACCCATGGCAGGCACTGACCGCGAGAAGGCGCTCGACGCCGCGCTCGCACAGATTGAACGGCAATTCGGCAAGGGCGCCGTGATGCGCATGGGGGAGCGGCCGAACGAACCCATCGAGGTCATCCCCACCGGGTCGACCGCGCTCGACGTGGCGCTGGGTGTCGGCGGCATCCCCCGCGGCCGCGTGGTGGAGGTCTACGGACCGGAGTCCTCCGGTAAGACGACCCTGACCCTGCACGCGGTGGCCAACGCCCAGAAGGCCGGCGGCTCCGTGGCGTTCATCGACGCCGAGCACGCGCTCGACCCGGAGTACGCCAAGAAGCTCGGCGTGGACACGGACGCACTGATCCTGTCCCAGCCGGACAACGGTGAGCAGGCCCTGGAGATCACGGACATGCTGGTCCGCTCCGGCGCCCTCGACCTCATCGTCATCGACTCCGTCGCGGCCCTGGTGCCGAAGGCGGAGATCGAGGGGGAGATGGGCGACTCGCACGTCGGTCTCCAGGCCCGGCTGATGAGCCAGGCGCTGCGGAAGATCACCAGCGCGCTCAACCAGTCCAAGACCACCGCGATCTTCATCAACCAGCTCCGCGAGAAGATCGGCGTGATGTTCGGCTCGCCGGAGACCACGACCGGTGGCCGCGCCCTGAAGTTCTACGCCTCGGTGCGTATCGACATCCGCCGCATCGAGACCCTCAAGGACGGCACGGACGCGGTCGGCAACCGCACCCGCTGCAAGGTGGTCAAGAACAAGGTGGCCCCGCCCTTCAAGCAGGCCGAGTTCGACATCCTCTATGGCCAGGGCATCAGCCGCGAGGGCGGCCTGATCGACATGGGTGTGGAGCACGGCTTCATCCGCAAGTCGGGCGCCTGGTACACGTACGAGGGCGATCAGCTCGGCCAGGGCAAGGAGAACGCCCGCAACTTCCTCAAGGACAACCCGGACCTCGCCAACGAGGTCGAGAAGAAGATCAAGGAGAAGCTGGGCATCGGCGTCAAGCCGCAGGACCCGGCGGCGGAGCCCGGCCCGGACGCGGCCGGTCCGGCCGAGCCCGCGAAGTCGGTTCCGGCGCCCGCGGCCAAGGGCGCCAAGGGTGCCAAGGCCACCGCGGCCAAGAGCTAGTCCGTCATGACGCGGCGAACGGAATGGCCCGACGGCGATCATCACGCCACGGGCGGTGCCGAACACCGTAAGGGCCGTGGCGGCCGTGACGACAGCGGCGACCCCTCCCCGTCGAGGGCCGGGCAGGGGTCCCCGCGCACACCCGAGGAGCAGGCACGGGCGATATGCCTGCGCCTGCTCACCGGGTCACCGCGCACCCGCAGCCAACTCGCGGACGCCCTGCGCAAGCGGGACATCCCCGAGGAGGTGGCGGAGGAGGTGCTCTCCCGCTTCGTGGAGGTCGGGCTCATCGACGACACGGCGTTCGCCGACGCGTGGGTGGAGTCCCGGCACCACGGGCGGGGGCTGGCCCGGCGGGCGCTCGCCCGCGAGCTGCGGACCAAGGGCGTGGAGTCCGAGGTCATCGACCAGGCGATCGGCCGCCTCGACCCCGAGCAGGAGGAGGCCACCGCCCGGGAGCTGGTCGAGCGCAAGCTCCGCACCACCCGGGGCCTGGACCGCGACAAGCGGCTGCGGCGGCTCGCCGGAATGCTGGCCCGCAAGGGCTACTCCGAGGGCCTGGCTCTGCGGGTGGTCCGCCAGGCGCTGGAGGAGGAAGGGGAGGACTCCGAACCGCTGGAGCAGTGGGTGCAGGAGTAGCGGCGCCGGGCCACGGAGGGCACGGGCGCGGCCAGGGCAGGGCCCGGCCGCACCCGGAGGCGCAGCCGGGCCCCCGCCCTCAGCCGTCGGTCCGTGCCGTGCCGGGGATCACGGGGAGGCCCGCGGCGCGCCAGGACTGGAAACCGCCGATCAGGTCGGTGGCGCGGTGCAGCCCCAACCGGTGCAGCGAGACGGCGGCGAGGCTCGACGCGTACCCCTCGTTGCAGATGACGACGGTGTGGAGGTCGTGGCCGGTCGCCTCCGGGGCGCGGTGGTCGCCCGTCGGGTCGAGGCGCCACTCCAGCTCGTTGCGCTCCACGACCAGTGCGCCCGGGATGGTGCCGTCGCGGGCGCGCAGCGCCGCGTAGCGGATGTCGACGAGGAGGCCGCCCGCCCGCTGCACAGCCGCCGCCTGCGCGGGATCCAGCCGGTGCAGCCGGGCACGGGCCTCCTCCAGCAGGGTGTCGATGGCGCTCAACTGCCCACCTCCGTCTCTCCGTTGTGGCTGCGGCGGCTCCATGGCCGCCGCGAGGCCCCCGCGCCGCCGCCCGATCCGGCGCGTACCCAGGCACGGGACCCGGTACCGCACCCGGCGGACCTCCCGCGCATCACCGCACCCGTCCCCGGTACTCCGGCGGCGCTCATCCCCAGTCCTCCGGCCGTTCGACCTCTTCGAGGCGGAGGAGGGGGCCGGTGCGGCTGTAGCGCCGCATCAGGGGGAGCGGTGGGTGGTACGCGTGCACCGAGACGGCGTGGGCGGTGGGGGAGGCGTTCCGCACCTGGTGGACGTGGTGGGCGCCGAAGGCGCGGCCCCGGCCGTCGGTCAGGGTGCGGGTGCGGTCGACGCCGTCGGCCAGTTCCAGCACCGTCCAGCCCTCGGTGGGGAGCGGGACGGTGAGGGAGTCCTCCGTCAGCGCGCCGGTGGCCGCGGCGAAGGCGCCGCGGGAGCCGCCGTGGTCGTGCCAGCCGGTGCCGGTGCCGGGCGGCCAGCCGATCAGCCACGCCTCGCTGCCGCCGGGACCGTCGAGCCGCAGCCAGGTGCGGCCCTCGGGATCGAGCGGGAGGGAGGCGACGAGGGAGGCGTCCGCGGCGGTACGGCGGACGAAGTCGAGGAGTTCCGAGGCGCTCGGACCGCCCGTGGGCGGGGCGGTCCGAGGGCGGGCAGGGGAGGGGAGACCGGGCACGGGAGACCGTCCTGAGTGATCGCGAGGAGACGCGCCGACCACGGCCGGACGGCCGGGAGCGCGCGGGGAAGAACTGCGGATCAGCAGGACGGACGACAGGTGCAGCCCGCGTAGCGGACCAGGTCGAGATGGACCCTCCGCCAAAAACGCGCGCCGTGATCAGTCACGTTCGGAGTGAAACACGGACGTTCCCACAGGGTCAACCACGGATTCCGCACCCGGCGAACCGCCGTCCGCGCCGTCGCCGTCGGCCGGTTCCCCGCCCTCGGCCGACAGCTGGTGCGCCGTTCCGCCGGAGGCACCGCCGCGTACCGCGTCCGCGCAGGCGTACAGCTCGGCCGGGTGGACGCCGGACATCGCGGTGACCAGATGGCCGTCCGGACGCACCAGCAGCACGGTGTGCGCGGCCGCCCCCGGATACTCCTCGGCGACCAGCACCTCGGTGGCGACGGGCAGCCCCTCGGCGGCTGCCGTCAGCCGCGGCATCAGCCCGGCGCTCCGCCAGTGCCGCGGCTCCCACACGCCCGTACCGGGTGCGACGAGCACCAACAGTAGCCCGCGGCCCAGCCGTTCGCGCAGCGGCACCACCGCACCGTCGGCGGCCGTCACCGGCACATCGGCGACCGGCGCGCCGGGCAGCGTCCCCACCGGCGCCGCCGCGGTGTGCGCCGGTGCCGGGGCGAGCGGCGAACGGGTGTGGACCGGCGGCGCGCCCAGTGGCCCCCGCCCCAGATGACCGTCGGTCAAGAGCGCCGAACCACCGCGCGCGGCACCCGGCAGGGCCCGCCGCAGACGGCCCGCCCCGCCGTCCCGCAGCAGCGGAAGCGCCTGGTCGGCGGCGCGCAGCCGGGCGGCCACCGCACCACGGCGCTCGGCCTGGTAACTGTCCAACAGGGTCTCGGACGCCCCGTGGTGCCAGGCGAGTGCCAGCTTCCAGGCGAGGTTCTCGGCGTCCCGCAGCCCCTCGTCGAGGCCCTGCGTCCCGAGCGCGCCGAGCAGATGGGCCGCGTCCCCCGCGAGGAAGGCCCGCCCGTGCCGCCAGCGCCGCGCCAGCCGGTGGTGGACGGTGTGGACGCCGGTGTCGAGGAGTTCGTACGGCGGGACGGGGCGGGCCTGGCCGCGACCGCGGGGTGGCGGGGCGGCCTCGGCGTCGGTCGCCAGGGCCGGTTCGGCGGCCCAGCCCGCCAGCGAATCGCGGATCCGGGAGACCAGCGCGTCCGGGGTGACCAGATCGCGGCCGGGCGGCAGCAGCCAGTCCAGCCGCCACACCCCGTCCGGCAGCGGCCGGGCGCAGACCTCCGTGACGCCGTGCCGCCCGGGCGCGCGGTGCAGCAGCGCCTCGCCGGGCCAGGGCAGGTCCGCGCGGATCGCGGCGACCGCGTGCCGTTCGACGGAGGTACGGCCCGGGAAGCGGACCTCCAGCAGCTTGCGGACGGTGGAGCGCGGGCCGTCGCAGCCGATCAGATAGCTCCCGCGCCACCAGGTGCCGCCGGGGCCGCGGGTGTGGGCGCTGACGCCACCGGCGTCCTGCTCCAGCTCCACCAGACGGCTGCCGCCGACGATCCGGGCCAGCTCCTCGCCCTCCAGCGCGGTGCGGAGCGCGCCGGTCAGCGCGTGCTGGGGGAGGTGGACGGGGGAGGCGGGCGCGTCGTCGGCGCCGGGCGTCCAGGTGCCGCCGGGGCCGAACTCCACGCGCTCCATCAGGCGCCGCCTGCGCACCGTGCGCCAGCCGGTCCAGCGGGTCCCGGCCGAGGCGAGCGCCGGAGCGCAGCCCAGCCGCGCCACGTACGCCGCGGTGTCCTCGCGCAGCACCGCGGTACGGGCCGGGCGGACGGGCTCGGGGCCGGTGGTGTCGTCGAGGACGACGGAGGGGACGCCCAGGTGGGCGAGGGAGAGGGAGAGGGCGAGGCCGACCGGGCCCGCCCCCACGACGATCACCGGGTCCACGAGGTGGCTCCCCGGCCCCGGAGGGGCGAAGCGACGGTACGGGAACTGGCAGTTGAAGCCCGGTGCGTGATCACACAGCGTATGCAACCCACTGCGACCGCCCGCGTCAAGTGACCGGGGCGGCGCCGCCCCCGCCGCCGCCCCCGCGTCATCCGTCCGCCCCGCCGTCCGGCGGCCGGTCACGGTGTGGCGGCCGGGTCCTTCCCGGTGTCGGCCGCGGTGGCCGGATCACCCGCGGGAGCTGCGGTGGCCGGGGCGACCCCGGTCTTCGTACGGCGGCCGCGCCGCTCGATCCAGGTCGCCAGACCGGACAGCGCCAGGCACATCGCGACGTAGATGACGCCCGTCACGATGATGACCGGAACGTAGGTGTCGGAGCCGTTCACGATGATGTTGGTGCTCATCTGGCGGGCCGTGTAGAGGAGTTCCTCGAACGTGATGATGTAGCCGAGGGAGGTGTCCTTCAGCGTCACCACCAGCTGGCTGATGATCGTCGGCAGCATGGCCCGCACCGCCTGCGGGATCAGCACCGTCGTCATGACCTGCGTCTTGCGCATGCCCAGCGCGTACGCCGCCTCGGCCTGCCCGCGCGGCACCGCCACGATGCCCGCCCGGAGCACCTCGGCCTGCACCGAGCCGTTGTACGCGGTCAGCCCCACCACCAGCGCCCAGAACTGCGGGCCGTTGCCGGACAGGCCGAGCGCGTCGCGGTTGGCGAGGAGGATCACCCACAGTACGTAGATGGTGATCAACAGCGGGATGGCGCGGAAGAGTTCCACGAAACCGGTCGCCAGCCAGCGCACCGGCTTGTGGTCGGAGAGCCGGGCCACCGCCAGCAGCACACCCAGCGCCAGCGAGAGGACCGCGGCGACCGCGAAGACCTCCAGCGTGGTCAGCACACCGTCGCGCAGATTGTTCCGCACGTCGGCGTAGTTGAAGATGTTCCACATCTCGGGCTTGAACTGGCCCTTGGCGCCCAGCCGTTCGATGACGAAGGCGATCAGGGCCACCACCGCCACCGCGCCGACGATGCTGTACAGGCGGTTGCGCGCCTTCGTCTTCGGTCCCGGTGCGTCGTAGAGAACGCTGGCGCCGCTCATGCCGATACCTCGCTTCGATCCGCCCCGCCTGCGCGCGGCACCCACGTCGTACTGATCCGCCGTCCGGCCCCGCTCACCGGGCCACCCCCATCCGCCGCTCCAGCACCCGGAAGAGGCCGCTGATCGCGAAGGTGATGACGAGGTAGGCCAGGGCGATCCACAGGAAGATCCAGCCGATGGCGAAGCCCTGGTCGCTCAGCAGCTTCGAGACGTTGAAGAGTTCGGTGACGCTGAAGGCGCCCGCGATGGCGGAGTTCTTCGTCAGCGCGATGAAGATGGAGCTGAGCGGCGGCAGCACCGTGCGGGTGGCCTGCGGCAGCACGATCATGCGCAGCGTCTGGGAGAACGTCATGCCCAGCGAACGGGCCGCCTCCGCCTGCCCGATCGGCACCGTCGAGATGCCCGAGCGCACCGCCTCGCACACGAACGACGAGGTGTAGAAGCCCAGCGCCAGCGTCGCCAGCACGAAGGGGCTGGTGCCGGGGAAGAGGATCTGCGGCACGACGAAGAAGGCGACGAGGAAGAGCAGGGTGAGCGGGGTGTTCCGCAACACCGTGACCCAGGCCGTCCCGAACGCCCGCAGCGGCGGGATCGGGGAGACCCGGAAACCGGCTATGAGGAGGCCGAGCACCAGCGCCAGCAGCGCGCTGGCCGCGGTGATCGCCAGGGTTCCGAGGAAGCCGTCGCGGAACTCGGGAAGATGATCGAGGAGTACGTTCATGGGGTCTCCGCGGTTGCGGTCGGGTCGGCGGCGGGAAGGGGGCGGGGCCCGCGCGGCGGACGGCAGCGCGCCCCGCACACCCGGCGCGGCGGGCGTACGGGGCGCAGCCCTGGCAGTGCGGTGGAGGGCGCGTCCGCCCGCCCCGGTGGGCGGACGGACACGGTCTTCTCCGAAGCGGGGCGTGAGCGCGTCAGCCTCGCGGAAGCGGCAGCTCGGGCGCGGTGTCGCCGGTGAACGGCGAACCGGACTTGCCCAGCGTGCCCTCGTACGCCTTCTTGTAGTCGCCGTTCTTGATGTGCTTCTCCAGCGCGTCGGTGATCGCACCCTGGAGCGCCTTGTCACCCTTCTTCAGGCCGACGCCGTAGGGCTCCTTGGTGAACGGCTTGTCGACGACGCGCAGCTTGTCCTTGCGCTGGGCGGCGTAGCCCTTGAGGATCGCGTCGTCGGTGGTGACGGCGGCGACCTGACCGTCGAGCAGCGACTTGACGCAGTCCGAGTACTTCGACAGCTCGATGGTGTCGGCGCCGTACTTCGGCTTCTTGATCTCCTGCAGCGGCGTGGAGCCGACGATGGAGCAGACCTTCTTGCCGCGCAGCGACATCGGGCCGGTGATCGACTTGTCGTCCCGGGCCACCAGCAGGTCGGCGCCCGCGGTGTAGTACGGCCCGGCGAAGTCGACCTGCTTCTTGCGCTCCTCGTTGATCGAGTACGTACCGACGTAGAAGTCGACCTGGCCCTTGGAGATGGTGGTCTCACGGACGTTGGAGTCGATCGTCTTGAAGACGATCTCCTTGTCGGAGAAGCCGAGGTCGGCGGCGACCATCTTCGCGATCTCGATGTCGAAGCCGGTGTACTTGCCCGACGTGTCCTTGAAACCGAGGAACGGCTGGTCGGCCTTGACGCCGATGGTGATCTGGTGCGCCTTCTGGGCCTTCTGCAGCACGGGGGAGTCGACCTTGACGCCGGACGCGGGCCGGTAGGTGCCGCTGTAGACGTCGCCGCCGGCCGGCTTGTCGCCCGCCGTGCCCGACTCGCCGCCGCACGCGGTCGCCGTCGCCGCCAGCGCGAGCACCGCCGCGCACGCCGTGGCCGTCTTACGCATCCTCATGGTGAAAGTCCTTTGTCTGCAACAGGTGTTGACGGTCATCGTGGCCGGACCGCGGGGTCAGTGGTGGAGGATCTTCGAAAGGAAGTCCTTCGCGCGGTCGCTGCGCGGATTGTTGAAGAACTGGTTGGGCTCCGCTTCCTCGATGATCCGGCCGTCGGCCATGAACACCACGCGGTTGGCGGCGGAGCGGGCGAAGCCCATCTCGTGGGTGACGACGACCATCGTCATACCGTCCCGGGCGAGCTGCCAGGGCGCGCGCCTTCTTCTCGGCGGCCGCCTTGTCCGTGCGGCGGACCTTGGTCTGCCCCAGGACCACGTTCTCCAGCACCGTCTTGTGCGCGAAGAGGTTGAAGGACTGGAAGACCATGCCGACATCGGCACGGAGTCTGGCCAGTTCCCGCCCCTCCTGCGGCAGCGGCTTGCCGTCGATGCTGATGGCGCCGCTGTCGATCGTCTCCAGGCGGTTGATCGTGCGGCACAGCGTCGACTTGCCGGACCCGGAGGGCCCGATCACCACGACGACCTCACCACGGTGGATCGTCAGGTCGATGTCCTGGAGCACGTGCAACGCGCCGAAGTGCTTGTTGACGTTGTCCAGCACGACCAACTGGTCCCCGGCCGGTGCGGGGGCCTCGGTGCTCCCGGTCCCCGATACTTCGCTCATCGGCGTGTAGCTCCGTCCTCCTCGGTTGCCAGGACAGTAGGACGGCCTACGACCTGCGTCATTACATCTGAGGGGAACTTGAGGATCACAATCCGGCCGCGACGGCCGGAACCCGCCGCCCCGGTTCGGGGACGCCGGTGCGCGGGGCGCCCGCACGGTGCGCCGTCCGCCGCCCCGCGCCCCTCTCCCACGGCCCGGAGCCGCCCCGGTGTCCCCGGGCGTACCGGCTGCGTAACGGATGGCGTCCGGGGCATGGCCGCCCCTTGACGTGCGCACCGTTCATCGCCGTAGATGCGCCTGTGGTTCCCGCACACCGTCAGCGCACACCGTCACCGAGGAGGAGGCCGGGCCGATGAGACTGCTGCTCGTCGAGGACGACGACCACGTCGCCGCGGCCCTGTCCGCGGTGCTCGGACGGCACGGCTTCGCCGTCGTGCACGCCCGCAACGGCGAGGAGGCCCTCCAGGCGCTCCTGCCCGACCACGACGAACCGTTCGCGGTGGTCCTGCTCGACCTCGGCCTTCCCGACCAGGACGGTTTCGAGGTCTGCGGCCGCATCCGCCGGATCCGCGCCGTGCCCGTCATCATGGTCACCGCGCGCGCCGACGTCCGCTCCCGCATCCACGGCCTCAACCTCGGCGCCGACGACTACGTCGTGAAGCCCTACGACACCGGCGAACTCCTCGCCCGGATCCACGCCGTCAGCCGCCGCGGCGCGCCCGGCCCCGCCGAGCCCCGCGCCGAGGAGAGCGGGCCCGACGACGCGCTGCGGCTGGGCGCCGTCACCGTCGAACTGCCCACCCGCCAGGTCTCGGTGGACGGCACCGCCGTCCCGCTGACCCGTAAGGAGTTCGACCTCCTCGCGCTGCTCGCCCAGCGCCCCGGGGTGGTGTTCCGGCGGGAGCAGATCATCAGCGAGGTGTGGCGCACCAGCTGGGAGGGGACCGGCCGGACCCTGGAGGTGCACATCGCCTCGCTCCGCGCCAAGCTGCGGATGCCCGCGCTGATCGAGACGGTCCGCGGCGTCGGCTACCGCCTCGTCGCCCCCGCCGCCCCGGTGCGCCCGCCCGCCGCCCCGGCCGGCTGAGGCCCGCCGGTCCGTGCGTACCCGACTCCTCCCGCTCCTCATCGTCCTGCTCGCCGGGGTGCTGCTCGCCCTCGGCGTGCCGCTCGCGGTGATCACCGCCGGGGTCGAGCAGCAGAAGGTGGTCATCGACCGCATCGACGACGCGGCGCGGTTCGCCGCCCTCGCGCAGTTCGTCACCGACCGCTCCGCCGCCAAGGTCCCCGGCGAGGAGGACGAACGCCGCGCCACCCTCGCCGCCGAACTCGCCCGTTACCACGACCTCTACGGCATCCGGGCCGGGGTCTTCCACCGGGACCGCACCCCGATGGCCGTCGCCCCGGGCGGCTGGCCGGCGGCGCGGGACGGGAAGGGCGCCCAGGCGTTCAAGGAGGCGCTGGCCGGGTACCGCAGCCACGACCCCGACCAGATCTGGCCGTGGGACGACACCGGCCGCATCCCGGTCGCCTCGCCCGTCATCCGCGACGGCGACGTGGTCGCGGTCGTCGTCACCGACTCGCCCACCGGGCAGCTGCGCCACCGCATCCTGCGCGGCTGGCTGCTGATCGCCGCCGGGGAGTGCGCCGCGATGCTCGCCGCCGTCGCCGCCGCGTTCCGCCTCACCGGCTGGGTGCTGCGGCCGGTACGGGTCCTCGACGCGGCCAGCCACGACATCGCCACCGGCCGGATGAAGTCCCGGGTCGCCGCCACCGCCGGGCCGCCCGAACTGCGGCGGCTGGCCCGCTCGTTCAACGAGATGGCCGACCATGTCGAGGACGTCCTGGAACAGCAGCGCGCCTTCGTCGCGGACGCCTCCCACCAACTGCGCAACCCGCTCTCCGCCCTGTTGCTCCGCATCGAACTGCTCGCCCTGGAACTCCCCGAGGGCAACGCCGAGATCGCCTCCGTACGCACCGAGGGCAAGCGGCTCGCCCGCGTCCTGGACGACCTCCTCGGCCTCGCCCTCGCCGAGCACGCCGCGGCCGACCTCCAGCTCACCGACATCGCCGCGCTCGCCGCCGAGCGGGTCGGCTCCTGGCGCCCGCTCGCCGACGACAAGGGCGTCCACCTCACCTACGAGGGGCACGCCGCCGTCACCGGCTGGGCCGACCCCGTCGCCCTCTCCAGCGCCCTCGACGCGATCGTCGACAACGCCCTGAAGTTCACCCCGCCCGGCGGCCCCGTCACCGTCTCCGTCACCCCGCGCGGCCACGGCGTACGGATCACCGTCGCCGACAGCGGTCCCGGTCTCGCCGACGACGAGCTGGCCCGGATCGGCGACCGCTTCTGGCGCAGCGGCCGCCACCAGAACGTCTCCGGCTCGGGCCTGGGGCTCTCCATCAGTCGCGCCCTGCTCGCCGCGGGCGGCGCCACGCTCCGTTTCGCCCCGCATGTGCCGCACGGCCTCCAGGTGCGGGTGACGGTGCCGCGGGACGCCCCGCACGGCGGGTGAACGGGGCGCCACGGAGCGGTGCGGCCGCGCCGCCCGGGGTGCGTCGGGGCTGTGCTACTGTGAACGGCGTTGCAGTTGTGGTACCCATGAACGTCGTGTGCGCCCGGAGGCTGGTAGCCCCGGGCGTTCCGTGTTTTTACCGGAATCCTCCGGTGTCGGGCACTCATCTCGGCGACAGGGAGTCCGCGCAGTGCGGGCTCCGTGCCCCATGAAGGAGAAAATTATGGCTTCCGGCACCGTGAAGTGGTTCAACTCGGAAAAGGGCTTCGGCTTCATCGAGCAGGACGGCGGCGGCCCCGACGTCTTCGCCCACTACTCGAACATCCAGGCCCAGGGCTTCCGTGAGCTCCTCGAGGGTCAGAAGGTCTCCTTCGACGTGACCCAGGGCCCGAAGGGCCCGCAGGCGGAGAACATCATCCCCGCCTGACGCTCACGCGTCTCGCGGACGGGGCCCGCACCGGCCAGCCGGTGCGGGCCCCGTCCCGTCTCCGCGGGGCACCGGGCGCTCCCGGCCCCGCCCACCGCGCACCCGTACGCCTCGTGTCCCGAGTGCCGTCCCACGGGGGAGTGCGCGGTCGATACGACCACGCCTCACCAACCGAAGGGTCTTCAGTGACACGAGCGACCGCACCGCGACGCAGCGCCGCCCCCCGCACCACGTCCCCCCGGACGCCCGCCCCCGCGCCCGTGGCCTCCTTCGAGGAGCTGCCGCTGGCCCCGGAGCTCCTGACCGCGCTGGGTGCGCAGGGGGTCACCGAGCCGTTCCCCATCCAGGCGGCGACGCTGCCCGCGACGCTCGCCGGGCGTGACGTCCTCGGCCGGGGCCGCACCGGCTCGGGCAAGACCCTCGCCTTCGGCCTCGCGCTGCTCAGCCGCACCGCCGGCCGCCGCGCCGAGAGCAGGCGGCCGCTGGCGCTGGTGCTCGTTCCCACCCGCGAACTCGCCGGGCAGGTCGCCGACGCGCTCGCCCCGTACGCCAAGGCGGTCGGGCTGCGGACCACCACCGTCGTCGGCGGGACCTCGATCAACCGGCAGACCGACGCGCTGCGCCGCGGCGCCGAGGTGCTGGTCGCCACGCCCGGACGCCTCGCCGACCTCCTCGACCGCGGCTCCTGCGCCCTCGACCAGGTCGCCGTCACCGTCCTCGACGAGGCCGACCAGATGACCGACATGGGCTTCCTGCCGCAGGTCACCCGGCTCATGGAGAAGGTCGACCCGAACGGTCAGCGGATGCTGTTCTCCGCGACGCTCGACCGCAATGTCGACAAACTGGTCCGCCGCTTCCTCACCGACCCGGTCACCCACTCCGTGGATCCGTCGGCCGCCACCGTCACGACCATGGACCACCACGTCCTCTACGTCGCCGACACCGACAAGCGCGCCACCGCCACCGAGATCGCCGCCCGCGAGGGCCGCGTGATCATGTTCGTGGACACCAAGCGCGGCGCCGACCGGCTCACCAAGCATCTGCTCGCCCAGGGCGTCCGCGCCGCCGCGCTGCACGGCGGTAAGTCGCAGCCGCAGCGCAACCGCACCCTGGAGCAGTTCCGCACCGGCCACGCCACCGCGCTGATCGCCACCAACGTCGCGGCCCGCGGCATCCACATCGACGGTCTCGACCTCGTCGTCAACGTCGACCCGCCCACCGAGGCCAAGGACTACCTGCACCGCGGTGGCCGCACCGCGCGGGCCGGGGAGTCCGGCACCGTCGTCACGCTCGTCACCCCCGGCCAGCGCCGCGACATGACCCGGCTGATGCGCCAGGCCAAGATCGACCCGGGCACCGCCACGGTCCGCCCCGGCGACACCGAGCTGATACGGATCACCGGCGCCCGCACGCCCTCGGGCGAGCCGGTCCAGCTCGCCGCGCCCGCCCCGCAGCAGCCCGCCCGGCGGCGCCCCGCGGGCGGCGGCGGACGGCGCACCCCCGCGGGCGGCGGGGGCGGTGGCGCGACGGGCGCCCGCCGCCGTCCTCGCCGCAGCCGGTCGGGCCGCCGCCCCGGCAGCGCGCCCGCGGCCTGAGCCCGAGCAGGTACGGCCCGGCCCCCGGACTCCTCGGAGCCGGGGGCCGGGCCGTACCGCCGTCAGGGCTTCCGGGCCGTCAGGGCTTCTCGGACACGTAGTAGCGGCGGGCGCCCTGGTGCAGCGCCAGCGGGTCGGTGAAGACCGCGGTCCGCAGGTCCACCTTCTGCGCGGCGTGCACCTCCTCGCCGATCGCGTCCCGGCTGCGTATCACCGTCCGGGTCATCGCCTCGGTCAGCGCCGCGTCCTCCCGGTCGGTGGTGACCAGCAGATTGGCCACCGCGATCGTCTTCACACCCTGTCCGCGCTGCGCCCGCGGATAGGCGTCGGCCGGCATCACGGCCTCCCGGTAGTAGCGGGACTGCCCGCCCTGACGGTGCAACGCGGCCGCCAGATCGCCGAGTTGGACCAGCCGCACCGGGAACCGGTCCTCCAGGTGCTGCACCGCCGCGGTCGGCAGCCCGCCCGACCAGAAGAACGCGTCCAGCTTCCCGCGGCGCAGCAGCGTCGGCATGGTGTCGATACCGACCCGCACCGGGTGGATGTCGCGGCCGAAGTCCAGCCCCGCCGCCGCCATCAGCCGCCGGGTGATCAGCTGGACGCCCGAACCGTCGGCGCCCACCCCCACCCGCAGCCCGCGCAGATCCTTCGCCGAGCGCACCGGCGAGTCCTCGGCCACCACCAGCTGCATGTAGTCGTCGTAGAGGCGCGCGCAGGCCCGCAGGGAGCGCGCGCCCCGCTCGCCGCGCTCCCGGTACGCGGCGACCGCGTCCGCCGTCGCGATGGTGAACCCGGCGCGCCCGGAGGTGAGTTGCCGCAGATTGTCGATCGACCCCTCGCTGCGGGTCAGCCGGACGTCCAGCTGCGGCATGTCGTGGGCGAGGTCCTGCCGCAGCAGCTCGCCGTAGCGCGCGTACACGCCGGTGGGTACGCCCGTCGCCAGCGTCACGGTGCCCCGGGGGGACGGGGCGCCGCCCAGGGGCAGCAGCCACCACGCGAGCAGCGCGAGCGCCGCCGCGGCGCAGACCACGGCGGGCAGCGGACGGCGCAGCGCCCCGGCCAGACGGCGGGGGAGCGCGGAGAGCGACGGGATCGCCGGAGACATGACCGGAATCCTGCCAGGGCGGGCCCGGCAAAGGGAGAGGCGCGGCCCCGCCGGTCACGGGGCGCACGGCCCGCCGCGGCACGGCGCGCGGCGCCCCGCGCCCCAACGCCCGTACAGGCAAAGGGCAATCACAAGGCAATCACAGAGCAATCACGAGGCAACGGAAGTGCAACCGGCAGGGGTTCTCCCGGAGTCCCCGTAGGTGACCTTCCGCCGCTCCCGGGCGCACCACCGGCCCACGGGGCGCGGAACGGCATCCCCTCGCAGGGGGACGGGGGCGGTGTCCGGCGGGTCCGGACACCGTACGAAGCCAGGCGTAGGGACTACGCGAACCACTGATCTCCAGGAGGCCGAGTGCGCAAGCGCACCAGGGGAGCGATAGCCGCAGGCGTGGGAGTCGTCGTCGTGGGGGCGCTCGCCGTCACCGCGGGCGCCGTCACGTCCGGCGGCAGCGATCCCGGCAGCACCCCCCGGGCAGCCGCCAAGAAGACCGTGCTGAAGGAGGACTTCAACGGCGACGGCTACAACGACCTCGTCATCGGCGCCCCCGCGACGGGCGGCGAACCCGGATACCTCACCGTGGTCTACGGATCCGCGCACGGACCGGACCCGGCGACCCGCACCGTCCTCGACACCGCGTCGCTGGGCATCCCGTCCCTGGAGGGCAAGTTCCCCGACGCGCTGGTCGCGCGGGACCTCGACGGCGACGGGGTCACCGACCTCGCCGTCGTGGTGGCCGGGGGCACGGGGGACACCACCGTCGCCCTGTGGGGCACCAAGGGCAAGGGCCTGAGCGGCGACGGCGCCGTCGTGCTGGGCCACGCCGGCCAGATCGTGGGCGGCGACTTCAACGGCGACGGCCACCAGGACCTCTTCACCACCGCGTCCGGGGACGAGAAGCGGGCCAAGCTGCTCCAGGGCCCGTTCACCCGGGACGGCAAGCCCGCGCACGAGCAGACCGTGTCGGTCGCCGACGGCGACTCCGAGGTGCTGTCGCTGACCGCGGGCGACCTCAACGGCGACGGCGCCGACGACGTGTTCGTCGCCCGCTCCATGGAGGAGTCGTCCCGCCCCGGCGCCGTCCTCCTCGGCGGCCCCAAGGGGCTGACCAAGCAGACCGACAAGGGCCCCGAGGCGCTCCCCGCCACCATGGGCGATTTCAACGGCGACGGCCGCGCGGACCTCGCCTGGCGCGAGGCGCCGGGCGGCATCATCGAGGGCCCCTGGACCGACTCCGGCACCGTCAAGGTCCGCTACGGCACCGCCTCCGGCCTCGGCAGCCGCACCGACACCTTCACCCAGGCCACGCCCGGCGTGCCCGGGGCGAACGAGCAGGGTGACGTCTTCGGCGCGTCCCTCACCGCCGGTGACACCGACGGCGACGGCCGCGACGAACTGGCCGTCGGCGTGCCCGGCGAGTCCGTCGGCACCAAGAAGCAGGCCGGTTCCGTGGTGCTGCTCAAGGGCTCCGACAAGGGCCTGACCGGCACCGGCGCGGTCGCCTTCAGCCAGGACAGCCCCGGCGTGCCCGGTGTCGCCGAGGCGGGCGACATGTTCGGCGCCGGTGTGCGGCTGCTGGACACCGACGGCGACGGCCACGCCGACCTGGCGGCCTCCGGCCCCGGTGAGAACGACCGGCACGGCGCCGTCTGGTCCGTCCCGACCGGCGACCCGGCCCACGGCGGCGTGACCTCGTTCGCCCCCGCCGACGTCGGCGCCCCGGCGCACCCCGCGCTCTTCGGCGACGTCTTCGGCGGCTCGACGCCCTCGACCTTCTGGGGCCTCGACGAGAGCTGACGACCCCGTGCGCAGCGGCCCCCGCCCCCTTCGGGCGGGGGCCGCCGCGTACCGTGCGCGGGGCGCCCCGCGCGCCCGCACGGGGCCCGCCCCGTCGCCGTGGGAGAGCCGCCGCCCGCACCCCCTTACCCTTGTGGGGTGACCAGCAGCAGTGACCGGAGTAATGACGTGGGCGTTGAGCGAAGCTACGAGATCCGCACCTACGGGTGCCAGATGAACGTCCACGACTCCGAACGGCTCTCGGGCCTGCTGGAGGACGCCGGATACGTCCGCGCCCCCAAGGACGCCGACGGCGCCGACGTCGTCGTCTTCAACACCTGCGCGGTCCGCGAGAACGCCGACAACCGCCTCTACGGCAACCTCGGCCAGCTCGCCCCGAAGAAGGCGGCCCGCCCCGGCATGCAGATCGCCGTCGGCGGCTGCCTCGCCCAGAAGGACCGCGACACCATCGTCAAGAAGGCCCCCTGGGTCGACGTGGTCTTCGGCACGCACAACATCGGCAAGCTGCCGGTCCTCCTGGAGCGCGCCCGCGTCCAGGAGGCGGCGCAGGTCGAGATCGCCGAGTCGCTGGAGGCGTTCCCCTCGACGCTGCCGACCCGCCGCGAGAGCGCGTACGCAGCCTGGGTCTCCATCTCCGTCGGCTGCAACAACACCTGCACCTTCTGCATCGTCCCGGCGCTGCGCGGCAAGGAGAAGGACCGCCGCCCCGGCGACATCCTCGCCGAGATCGAGGCGCTGGTCTCCGAGGGCGTCTCCGAGATCACCCTGCTCGGCCAGAACGTCAACGCCTACGGTTCCGACATCGGCGACCGTGAGGCGTTCAGCAAGCTGCTGCGCGCCTGCGGCCGGATCGAGGGCCTGGAGCGGGTCCGCTTCACCTCCCCGCACCCGCGCGACTTCACCGACGACGTCATCGCCGCGATGGCCGAGACCCCGAACGTCATGCCGCAGCTGCACATGCCGCTCCAGTCCGGCTCCGACCGCGTCCTGAAGGCGATGCGCCGCTCGTACCGCCAGGAGCGCTTCCTCGGCATCATCGAGAAGGTCCGCGCCGCCATGCCGGACGCCGCGCTCTCCACCGACATCATCGTCGGCTTCCCCGGGGAGACCGAGGAGGACTTCGAGCAGACCCTCCACACGGTCCGCGAGTCCCGCTTCGCCCAGGCGTTCACCTTCCAGTACTCCAAGCGCCCCGGCACCCCCGCCGCCGAGATGGACGACCAGATCCCCAAGGAGGTCGTCCAGGAGCGGTACGAGCGTCTCGTCGCCCTCCAGGAGGAGATCTCCTGGGAGGAGAACAAGAAGCAGGTCGGCCGCACCCTGGAGGTCATGGTCGCCGAGGGCGAGGGCCGCAAGGACGACGCCACCCGCCGCCTCTCCGGCCGCGCCCCCGACAACCGTCTCGTCCACTTCACCCGCCCCGAGGAGCCGGTCCGCCCCGGCGACACGGTGACCGTCGACATCACCTACGCCGCCCCGCACCACCTCCTCGCCGAGGGCCCCGTCTCCGCGGTCCGCCGCACCGCCGCCGGGGACGCCTGGGAACGCCGCAACGCCGCCCCGGCCGCCAAGCCCGCCGGCGTCATGCTGGGCCTCCCCTCCATCGGCGCCCCGACCGCAGCCCCGGCCCCGACGGGCGGCTGCGGCTGCGACTGACGGGGCACGCCCGGGAGCACCCGCGCCGTCGCGCGCCGCTCCGGGACAGACTCCGAGCATTTCCGGGACGGGCTGCCGTGGGGCGGCCCGTCCCGCTGCGTCCGGGGCACGCGCTCCGGGGGCACACGAGGCGCTCCGGGGCAGGCCGCCCTGTGCGGGCTCTGGGGCGGGGGCGGCTTCGTTCCGCCGTGCGTGGGCTTCTGGGGCGGGGCGGGCGGTTTCCCTCCGCGGTGTGCGGGCTTCCGGGTCGGGGCGGGCGGTTTCCCTCCGTGGTGCGCGGGGTCCGGGTCGGAGCGGGCGACTTCCCTCCGCCGTGCGCAGGCCCCAGGCCGGGGCGGGTGGCTTCCCCTCCGCCGTGCGCGGCCCCCGGTCGGAGCGGGCGGCCTCCCTCCGCCCTGCGCGGGCTACGCTGCTCGGCATGCTCGTAGCCGCCGCCCTGTGCCCGTGCCCGCCCCTGCTCGTCCCCGAGGTCGCCGCCGGTGCCGCGGGTGAGCTGGACCCGCTCCGCGCCGCCTGCCGGGAGGCCGTCGACGCCCTCGCCGCGGCCCGCCCGGACCGGCTGGTCGTCGTCGGGCCCACGGACGGGGCCGGAGCGGGGCCGTACCCGCAGGGCGCCACCGGCTCGTTCCGGGGCTTCGGCGTGGACCAGGAGGTCGGCCTGGGCACCGCGCCGCACCCGCCGGGGCCCCCGCTGCCCCCCTCCCTGTCCGTCGGCGCCTGGCTGCTCGCCCACGCCACCCCCGTCGACGCCCCCGTGACGGGCCTGGGCGTGGACGGCGCCCTCGCCCCGGAGGACTGCCTGGAGGCGGGCCGCGAGCTGGCCGCCTCGGCTCCCCGGGTGGCGCTCCTGGTGATGGGCGACGGCAGCGCCTGCCGCACGGTCAAGGCCCCCGGCTACCACGACGAACGCGCCGCCGACTACGACGCCGCCCTCGCCCGCGCCCTGGCCACCGCCGACACCGACACCCTCGCCGCCCTCACCCCTGCCCTGGCCACCACCCTCCAGTCAACCGGCCGCGCCCCCTGGCAACTCCTCACCGGCGCCGCCCGCGCGAGCACCCCCCTCCGGGGAACCCTGCGCTATGACGAGGCCCCGTACGGGGTGGGGTACTTCGTGGCGTCCTGGGGGTAGGGGCGGGCGGTCACGCCGACGCGGTGTCGCCCTCCTCGGCACCGCGTCCGGACTCCCTGCCGCAGAGCGCCCGGTGGTAGCGGAGATACGCCGCGTCGATCCGGTGTTTCTCGTGACGGCGGAGCACTCCTGCGCGGGTGCCGTCCGCCGTCTCCCGTACGACGTCGTCGGCGTCCACGTAGAGAGCCAGCGTGTCGAACCTGACGTGGTCGTTCGGGCACAGGACGAGCAGATTGGACAGCACGTCGGGACCGTTGTGCGGCTGCCCCAGGCCCCTGATGTGCGCGGCCTGGCTGTAGGTGCCGGTGCGGGTCCGCAGCTGCAGATCGCAGAACTGGCACCTGTCGTGGTGCAGGTTCTTCACCGTGCGGACGAGCGCCGGATCACGGACGACGCGTGAGGTGACGTCCGTGCGCCGTGCGGCGGGCCCCGCGCTCCCGGTGCTCTCCTCGTCCGGCACGGTGCCGGACGCGGTCGTGTAGCCGGACAGCTCCAGGCGGGCCAGCAGGGCATCCTGGTCGACGTCGTCGAGAAAGGTCTCCCGCAGCACCGCGATGGCTTCGGACCGCACGACGTCGTCGCCGAGCAGGCGCTCGGCCTGCTCGCTCAGCCCGGCCTCGGCACCGAACCTGTCGAACGTCGCTGCACGGATGGCGGCGGTGTGCTCGGGCGGAACCCCGTTGACCTCCCACAGTCGACTCGTGCGCAGATGCCAGAACGGGTACTCGGGCGTGACGGACGATCCCGGAGCGCCGAACTCGGCCATCAGCCCTCCCACCTCCTCCCGGAACCGGGGCCACGGCGCACGAGGGGGCTCCCCGGCAGCCACCTTGGAGATCCCCCACAGCACCGCCAGCGGCTTGTGCCTGCTCGGTCGTCCGTTGTTCTGGTGGACCTTGAGGGTGCGGAGCCGTTCGATCAACAGGTCCGAGGTGAGCTCCTCGAGAACCCCGGGCGGCCCGGGAGCGGCCGGGCGGGAGCCACCGGACTGCCGCGGCTCGGGCACGGACGCCGTCGATTCGGGCTCGCTCCCGGATCCTGGGAGGCCCTCGCCCACGGTGGGCCGGGACGGCCGATGCCGTACCCGGTGGAGCGCGGTGTGTCCTTCCTCCACCCAGCGCTGCCAGGAGTGCGGGGCGTACGCCAGAGTGTCGCGGGTCGACATCCCAGGGGTGCCCCGCGACTCGATCCAGGTCCAGTCGAGTCGGTCGTCCTCCGCGGACAGGTCCAGGAGGGAGAGGTCGTAGCAGTAGTTCGGCCAGGGCCGACCGCCGTCCTCCGCCATCACCTTCTCGACGGTCTCGATGACCGCGACGCCACAGAACCGGACGTAGCCCTTGTGCGTTCCGTTGCGCGCCACCGAGGTGAAGACCAGCAGCGGTGCCGCTGCCGCTCTCCCCTCCTCGTCGTCGGAACGGTGGTCCTGCACCGCCTGGAGCAGGACCGCATTGCCCTGGGTGCGCCCCACGGGCTCCGTGTGCGTGGCCCGGTGATCACCGAAGTAGCGGATACGGCCGTTGTCCAGGTCGAACACGTCGTGCCAGGGCGTCTCGGCGGAACCGGCCTTCAGGGGGCTGGAGCGGATCAGGATCGCCGGACGGCGCAGTCTGCCGTCCGCCTTGACCTTGGCGATCGGGTTGATGCCTTTGCTCAGCTGTATCTGTGGAAGGACCGCGGAGGCCGTCGCGTGATGGATGTTCGGGTACCCCTGGACAACGGCCACCGACGGGTCCGTGACCCGCCCCGCCCGGAATACCTCGCCGACTCTCAACCGATTCCCCACCGAACCCCCTGGCGTCGTCAGAACGATCGTACGATCGTGCCAGGTCACCGCCGCCACCGTTCCTCCGGGGCACGGCACCGGAAGCGGGAAGACCGCCCGGCGTCGCCCCACCCGCCCCGGCACCCCGTTCGGTGTGAGGTTTGGGAGACTGGGTGCCGTGAACACCGCAGTCCCCGCTCCGCGGGTCATCGCCGTTGTCGGGCCCACCGCGGCCGGGAAGTCCGATCTGGGGGTCGCGCTCGCCGCGCACCTGGGCGGCGAGGTGATCAACGCCGACTCCATGCAGCTCTACCGCGGAATGGACATCGGTACCGCCAAGCTCACCGAGGAGGAGCGGCAGGGCGTGCCGCACCGGCTCCTCGACATCTGGGACGTCACCCGCGCCGCCAACGTCGCCGAGTACCAGCGCCTGGCGCGCGCCGAGATCGACCGGCTGCTCGCCGAGGGCCGCACGCCGGTCCTCGTCGGCGGCTCCGGGCTGTACGTACGCGGCGCCCTCGACGCCCTGGAGTTCCCCGGTACCGACCCGGAGGTCCGGGCGCGGCTGGAGGCGGAGCTGGCCGAGCACGGCAGCGGGGTGCTGCACGCCCGGCTCGCCGCCGCCGACCCGGAGGCCGCCCGCGCGATCCTGCCCGGCAACGGCCGCCGCATCGTGCGCGCCCTGGAGGTCATCGAGATCACCGGGCGCCCCTTCACCGCCAACCTCCCCGGTCATGAAGGGGTCTACGACACCCTCCAGATCGGCGTCGGCGTCGAGCGGCCGGAGCTGAACGACCGCATCGCCCGCCGTGTCGACCGCATGTGGGAGGACGGACTCGTCGACGAGGTGCGCGCCCTGGAGGCCATCGGTCTGCGCGAGGGCCGCACCGCCTCCCGCGCCCTCGGCTACCAGCAGGTCCTCGCCCACCTGGCGGGGGAGTGCACCGAAGCGGAGGCGCGGGAGGAGACCGTACGGGCCACGAAGCGGTTCGCCCGGCGGCAGGACTCGTGGTTCCGCCGCGACCCCCGGGTGCACTGGCTCAGCGGCGCCGACGGCGACCGCGCGGAACTGCCCCGGCACGCGCTTGCGCTCCTCGAACGACCGGTCACAGCCTGATCACGTCATGGCATCGGGACGCTCCGCCCGTCATCGGGGCCCCTGAGCCCGTGTCATCATCAACCGTCGATCGAGCGTGCAGTCTGTAGTGGGGAGGGCGCGTGGCAATGGAGGCCGGCCCTCGTAACGGAGCGCAGCACCCGGACCGGCACGGCACCGGCACGGCGCCGCGCGACGGTGACGCCCCGACCCCGCACCCCGCGCACCCGGGGGACGCCGACGACGCCCCGTACGCGGTCCCCGGCGAGCGTGCCGGGCACGCCGACGCCCTTCCGGAACCGGACGGCCCCGGTCTGCAGGCCCCGCACAGCCCCGCGCTGGACGGCTCCGACGGGCCCGACGCCGAGGAGCCGGCCGCCGAGGGCGGTGAGTCGTTCCGGGAGCTGCGCCCGCCGCGGCGGCTGCGGCTGTGGCAGCTGGCGCCGGTCGTGGTGCTCGCCGCCGTCGGCTCCCTGATGTTCGCCTTCCCCCTCGCCTTCGAGTTCGGCGGCGACGGCGGCGCGCCCATCGCCATGCTCGGCCTGCTGCTGTGCTGCTGCGCCGCGGGCTGGGGCATGATGGCCGCCCGCCGCGTTGGGTACACCTGGCCCGGCCTGCCCACCCGCGGCTCCGGCCGCCGCGCGAGCTGGCGCGTGGTGCTCGCCTACACCGCCGTGGTGGTCGTGCCCACGGCCCTCGCCATCTGGCGCGTCACCCGCCTGCGCTGACCCACGGGGCGGCCGCCCCACCGCGGCGCCGCGCGCCCCGTGCGCCGCCCCCGTGCCCGTTGCCCCGCGCGCCGGACTGCCCCCGTGGCCCGTACGATTCAGGGGTGAGCACCGCAGCGCGTATCGACTTCCTCAAGGGCCACGGCACCGAGAACGACTTCGTGATCGTTCCGGACCCGGAGGGCCGCCTCGACCTGACCGCCGCCGAGGTCGCCCGGGTCTGCGACCGGCGCGCCGGGATCGGCGCCGACGGTGTGCTGCGCGTCGTGCGCGCCGCCGCCCACCCCGAGGCGCGAGCGATGGCCGACGAGGCCGAGTGGTTCATGGACTACCGCAACGGCGACGGCTCGGTCGCCGAGATGTGCGGCAACGGCGTCCGCGTCTTCGCCCGCTACCTCCTCCACGCCGGGCTGGCCGAGGCCGGTGACCTCGCCGTCGCCACCCGCGCCGGGATCCGCCGGGTGCATGTCGCCAAGACCGGTGACGTCACCGTCGGCATGGGCCGCGCCGAGCTGCCCGAGGGCGCCGCCGAGATCACCGTGGGTGAGCGCACCTGGCCGTCCCGGAACGTCAACATGGGCAACCCGCACGCCGTCGCCTTCGTCGAGGACCTGGCGCACGCCGGGAATCTGCTCGACGCCCCGGGCGTCGCCCCCGCCGCGGTCTACCCGGAGGGCGTCAACGTCGAGTTCGTCGTCGACCGCGGACCGCGCCATGTCGCGATGCGGGTGCACGAGCGCGGCTCCGGCGAGACCCGCTCCTGCGGCACCGGCGCGTGCGCCGTCGCCGTCGCCACCGCCCGCCGGGACGGCGCCGACCCGGCGCTGACCGGCACCCCCGTCACGTACACCGTCGACGTCCTCGGCGGCACCCTGGAGATCACCGAACTGCCCGACGGCACGGTGGAGATGACCGGGCCCGCCGTCATCGTCGCCGAGGGGACCCTCGATCCCGCCTGGCTCGCCGGGGGAGCCGCCTGACCGTACGCCGCCGCACCGTCGCCCTCCCAAGACACGGCCGTCACCGGGAAGTTCGCTCGAACGGGTGATCCGTTTCGTAGGGGGGAGGGGGCGGGCGAACGGCGCGTGGTGGGCTCGGTAGCATCAACCACCGGCCCGGCCGCTCAACCGACGGCGCCTGACCGCCGGTCGACTCGCTGCCGGAGGTGCCCATGAGCGCAGAGGCCACGAACCCTGGAAACCCGGACACGGCCCGGAGCCGCCGTGGTCTGCCCCGCCCCGCACTGCGCGGACTGCGCCGGATCGGCCGGGCCGCACTGCTCGGCCCGGCGCCGCGCGGCGGTCTCCCCGATGCGCTGGAACACGTCGCCAAGGTGCACCGCGGCCACCATCCGCACGCCGATCTCGCGATCCTCGCCAAGGCGTACACGCTCGCGGAGTCCTCGCACCGCGGCCAGATGCGGAAAAGCGGCGAACCTTACATCACCCACCCGCTCGCGGTGACCCTGATTCTCGCCGAACTCGGCGCCGAGACCACCACGTTGACCGCCTCGCTGCTCCACGACACCGTCGAGGACACCGAGGTGACGCTCGACCAGGTACGGGCGGAGTTCGGCGCCGAGGTCCGCTATCTCGTGGACGGCGTCACCAAGCTGGAGAAGGTCGACTACGGGGCGGCCGCGGAGCCGGAGACGTTCCGCAAGATGCTCGTCGCCACCGGCCACGACGTCCGGGTGATGTCCATCAAGCTCGCCGACCGGCTGCACAACATGCGCACCCTCGGCGTGATGCGCCCGGAGAAACAGGTCCGGATCGCCAAGGTCACCCGCGACGTCCTCATCCCGCTCGCCGAACGCCTCGGCGTCCAGGCCCTCAAGAGCGAGCTGGAGGACCTGGTCTTCGCGATCCTGCACCCGGAGGAGTACGCCACCACCCGCCGCCTGCTGCGCGAGCACGCCGGTCGCCCCGATCCGCTCGCCGCGCTCGCCACCCGGATGCGTACGGTCCTGACCGACGCCGGGATCGACGCGGAGGTCCGGCTGCGCCCCCGCCACCTGGTCTCGGTGCACCGGGTGCGGCGGGCCCGCGGCGAGCTGACCGGCGCGGACCTGGGGCGGATCCTGGTGCTGGTGCCCGAGGACGCCGACTGCTACGCGGTCCTGGGGGAGCTGCACACCTGCTTCACGCCCGTCGTCTCGGAGTTCAAGGACTTCATCGCGGCGCCCAAGTTCAACCTCTACCAGTCGCTGCACACCGCGGTGGCGGGCGAGGCGGGCGAGATCGCGGAAACGTTGATCCGCACCCACCAGATGCACCACGTCGCCGAGGCGGGGGTGATCGCGCTGGGCAATCCGTACGCCCCGGCGGCCGGTGCGGAGACCGCGGAGGACGAGCGGGCCGACCCGACGCGCCCCGGCTGGCTCTCCCGCCTCCTGGAGTGGCAGAGCGCCACCCCCGACTCGGAGACCTTCTGGGCCTCGCTCCGCGACGACCTCGCCCAGGACCGCGAGATCACCGTCTTCTGCCCCGGGGACGTCCCCCCGGGCGGCCGGACGGCGGGCGCCCGGCCCGTCGGGCTGCCCGCCGGGTCGAGCTGTGTGGACGGTGCGTACGCCCTGCACGGCGAGGACGCGCACCGCTGTATCGGCGCCCGGGTCAACGGGCGGCTGGCGACCCTCTCCACGGTGCTGCACGACGGCGACAGCCTCCAACTGCTGCTGGGCCCCGACGCGGCCGCCGGTCCGTCCCCGGAGTGGCTGGACCACACCCGCACCCCGGCCGCCCGCCTCGCCATCAGCCGCTGGCTGGCGGCGCGCGACGGGCAGCCGGGCACGGGGGACGTACCGGGGGAGGGCGCGTCGACTACGGACGGCGCCCCCGCCGCCGTCGACGCGCCCTCCCCGGCCGCCCCGGAGGCGGACGACGGAGGGGCGCACGAGGCCGCGCCGGGCGCCCCGGAGGCCGACGACCCCGTCCCGGAGGCGCTCGCCGTGGACGGGCTGCCCGGGGCCGCCGTCCGGCTGGCCGGTTGCTGTACGCCCGTGCCGCCCGACCCGGTCACCGGCTTCGCCGTACGGGGCGGCAACGTCACCGTGCACCGCGCCCTGTGCCCCGTGGGAGCCCGGATGGCCGCCACCGGGCGGGAGCCCGTCGGGGTGCGCTGGCACGGCACCGGACCGGCCGGACACGGCTGCCGGGTCAGGCTCCGCGCCGAGTCGTTCAGCCGCCCCCACCTGCTCGCCGACCTCACCGAGGCCATCGCCGTCCAGGGCGCCGCCGTCATCTCCGCCGCCGTCGAGCCCCCCTACGAGCAGCGCGTCCGCCACACCTACACGCTCCGGCTGCCGGACGCCGCCGCGCTGCCCGCCCTGCTGCGCGCCATGCGCCAGGTGCCGGGCGTCTACGACGTCACCCGGGAGGGCAAGCCCCGCCGGGCCCCGGCGCCGCGCACCTGACCACCGCCGCGCAGGGGCGCGCCCGCCCGGGAACGCGCCCCACGCGCACACCGAACACACCCCCGCCGCACGCCTGCGTATACGGGCCCCGGCGTGCCGTCCGCCGCCCGTTCGGGTGCCAAGGGGGAGAGCCGCCACCGGGGGAGCGGGCGGCGCTGGTAGCCGTGGCCCATGCTGCTTACCCCCTACCTCCGGCGCCGTCCGCGCACGGCGCGCTCCGAGCCGCCGCCGCGCCCCCGGGACGGCGGACGCACCGTGCGCCGTGGCCGCCGCGCCACCGCCCTCGTCCTGGCCGCCGTCGCCGCCCTCGGCGCCGCCGCGCCCCCGGCGCCCGGCCCGGAGGGCATCGGCGACCGGCTCTTCCCGCAGCTCGGCAACCCCGGCTACGACGTCCTCGGGTACGACATCGCCCTCGACTACAGCGGCCACAACGACCGGCCGCTGCCCGCCGTCACCACCGTCACGGCCCGCGCCACCGCCACGCTCGACCACGTCAACCTCGACTTCGCCCGCGGCACCGTCTCCTCCGTCACCGTCGGCGGGCTCCCCGCGCGCTTCGCCCGGCGCGGCGAGGACCTCGTGGTCACCCCCGCCGTGCCGGTGCCCGCGGGGGCGCCGCTGCGGATCGTCGTCCACCACACCAGCGACCCCCGGGGCGGCGCCGACGGCGGCTGGATCCGCACCCCCGACGGCCTCGCCATGGCCAACCAGGCGGACGCCGCCCACCGGGTGTTCCCCTGCAACGACCACCCCTCCGACAAGGCGTACGTCACCTTCCACCTCACCGCGCCCCGCGGCGTCACCGCGGTCGCCGGTGGGGTGCCCGTCCCGGGCGGCGACGACGGGCCCCGCCCCACGCGTACCTTCCGCTCCGTCCACCCGGTGGCCACCGAGCTGGCACAGGTCTCCTTCGGGAAGTCCGCCGTCCTCACCCGGCGGGGCCCGCACGGCCTGCCGGTGCGCGACGTGGTGCCCGCCTCCGCCCGCGCCGCCATGGCGCCCTGGCTCGCCCGCACCCCGGCCCAGATCGCCTGGATGGAGCGCCGGGTGGGCCGCTTCCCCTTCCCGCTCTACGGGTTGCTCATCGCCGACACCCGCACCGGTTTCGAGCTGGAGACCCAGACCCTCTCCCTCTTCGAGAAGGGGCTCTTCACCGAGGACCACCGGCCCTCCTGGTACGTCGAGTCGGTGATGGTCCACGAACTGGCCCACCAGTGGTTCGGCGACAGCGTCAGCCCCCGCAGCTGGTCCGACCTCTGGCTCAACGAGGCCCACGCCACCTGGTACGAGGCGCTCTACGCCGAGGAGAAGGGCGGCCGCGGGCAGGCCGCCCTGGCGGACCGGATGCGCCAGGCGTACACCGAGTCGGACGGCTGGCGCGCCGACGGCGGACCGCCCGCCCGGCCGAAGCGCCCCGTCGCCGGACAGAAGATCAGCATCTTCCGCCCGATCGTCTACGACGGCAGCGCCCTGGTCCTGTACGCGCTCCGCCAGAAGATCGGCCCGGCCGCCTTCGACCGCCTGGAGCGCGCCTGGGTCGTCCGGCACCGCGACGGCAACGCCTCCACCGCCGACTTCACCGCCCTCGCCTCCGAGATCTCCGGCCACGACCTCTCCGGCTTCCTGCACGCCTGGCTGTACGACCGCAGGACCCCGCCGATGCCCGGCCACCCGCAGTGGAAGTCCCGCCACGTCACGTGAGCGACCGGGCCCGCCCCGCGCACGGCGCACGGGGCGGGCCCGCCGCCGCTCCGGGATCCGCCGTACCGCCCCGGTGTGCGCCCGTCCGTCGGGAATCGCCGGAAACACCGGGAAACTCGCGTGACGGCCCCCATCGCCCGTGGGACCATCGACGGGTCGACTCCGGCGGCCGGGAATCTCCGGCGCGGTCCGGACGTTGACACCACCGACAGTCCCAGCGCGGCCGACCGGCCTCCCGAGGACTCCCCGACGACACAAAGGATCAAATGACCTCCTCTTCTTCTCTTCCTGCGGACCGCCAGCGCCTCCCCGAGAGCCTCCGGGCCGACGCCCTGATGGAAGAGGACGTCGCCTGGAGCCACGCGGTCGACGAGGAACGGGACGGCGAGCAGTACGACAGGTCGGAGCGCGCCGCCCTGCGCCGCGTCGCCGGGCTGTCCACCGAGCTCGAAGACGTCACCGAGGTCGAGTACCGCCAGCTCCGTCTGGAGCGGGTGGTACTCATCGGCGTCTGGACCTCGGGCACCGCGAGCGACGCGGAGAACTCCCTCGCCGAGCTGGCCGCCCTCGCCGAGACGGCGGGCGCCCTCGTGCTCGACGGCGTCATCCAGCGCCGCGACAAGCCCGACCCGGCCACCTACATCGGCTCCGGCAAGGCGCTGGAGCTGCGGGACATCGTCCTGGAGTCCGGCGCCGACACCGTGGTCTGCGACGGTGAGCTCTCCCCGGGCCAGCTGATCCACCTCGAGGACGTCGTCAAGGTCAAGGTCGTCGACCGCACCGCGCTGATCCTCGACATCTTCGCCCAGCACGCCAAGTCCCGGGAGGGCAAGGCGCAGGTCTCGCTGGCGCAGATGCAGTACATGCTGCCCCGGCTGCGCGGTTGGGGTCAGTCGCTGTCCCGGCAGATGGGTGGCGGTGGCTCCGGTTCGGCGGGCGGCGGGATGGCCACCCGTGGTCCCGGTGAGACCAAGATCGAGACGGACCGGCGCCGGATCCGCGAGAAGATGGCGAAGATGCGCCGGGAGCTCGCGGAGATGAAGACCGGCCGCGACATCAAGCGCCAGGAACGCCGGCGGAACAAGATCCCCTCGGTCGCCATCGCCGGTTACACCAACGCCGGTAAGTCCTCGCTGCTCAACCGCCTCACCGGCGCCGGTGTCCTGGTGGAGAACGCCCTGTTCGCCACCCTGGACCCGACCGTCCGGCGCGCCGAGACCCCCGGCGGGCGGCTCTACACCCTCGCCGACACCGTCGGCTTCGTCCGGCATCTGCCGCACCACCTCGTCGAGGCGTTCCGCTCCACGATGGAGGAGGTCGGCGACTCCGACCTGATCCTGCACGTCGTCGACGGCTCGCACCCGGCGCCCGAGGAGCAGCTCGCCGCCGTCCGCGAGGTCTTCCGCGACGTCGGCGCGGGCGACGTCCCCGAGATCGTCGTCGTCAACAAGGCGGACGCCGCCGATCCGCTGGTCCTCCAGCGGCTGCTGCGCCAGGAGAAGCACGCCCTCGTGGTCTCCGCCCGCACCGGCCAGGGCATGGCCGAGCTGCTGGAGCTGCTCGACGAGGAGATCCCGCGCCCCGAGGTCGAGATCGAGGCGCTGGTCCCCTACACCCAGGGGGCGCTGATCTCCCGGGCGCACGCCGAGGGTGAGGTCATCTCCGAGGAGCACACCGCGGACGGCACGGTCCTCAAGGCCCGCGTCCACCAGGAACTCGCCGCCGAGCTCCAGCCGTTCGTCCCCGCCGCCTGACCGGCGCCGGTACGCACGCCGAAGGGCCGCTCCCCCGAGGGGAGCGGCCCTTCACGCGTATCGGGACGTCAGGGGCGGATCAGCCCTTGGCCGCCCAGCGCTTGCTCATCGCGTTGAACATGTTCCGGGCCTCCGGGCCCAGGTGCGGACCGGCCGCCCACTTGGCCGGACGCGGACCCATCGACATGTTGGAGATCAGCTCCGGCCGCCCGTCGGCGCCCTTCGCGAACCAGGGACCACCGGAGGAACCACCGGTCATGGTACAGCCGATGCGGTACATGGTGGGCTTGGCCGCGTCCATCGACAGACGGGTGGGCCGGTCGGTGCACTGCTCCTGGAGCGCACCGTCGAACGGCGCCTCCGCCGGGTAGCCCTGCGCCGTCAGGCTGGGGATCTTGCTCATCGCGGGCGCGTTGAAGTTGACGGTGTACGCGCCACCGGCCATCTCCTCCAGCGACTTGCCGCTGGAGCCCTCCTCCGGCTTCACATGCATCAGCGCGAAGTCGTACGGCGCCATCGGGACGCCCGGCACCGCGCCGCCGTCCTTGATCCACTCGCTGGAGGTGGCCATGTCGTCGGCCCACCACTTGCCCGCCGGGACGCGGTCCTCGAACGGAGCGGTCTTCATCTCGGCGGCGGACGCGCCGTTCCGGTTGAAGTTCGGCACGAACATCATGTTCCGGTACCAACCGCCGTTCTTACCGGCGTGCACACAGTGCGCGGCCGTCCACACCAGGTTGGACTTGCCGGGGTGCGCCGGGTCCTTCACGACGGTGGCCGAGCACCGCGACTCACCCTCGGGGGTGCTGAAGAGCAGCAGACCCACACCGGGCGCGGTGGAGGTGTACGGCGTCTGCACCTCCCGCGCGGGCACCGCGGCGGGCTCCGGGTCGGTCTTGCCCTGGTCCTCGGAGATGTCCTCGGGCTTGCTCGGGTCCTGCGGCGGCTTGACCTTCTCGATCTTGTCCGGGTTCCAGAAGTCCTTGATGATCGGGTTGATGAACTCGCCGGCCTGCCGGAGCCACTTGTCCCGGTCCCAGTTCTTCCACTCGCCGTTCTTCCACTTGTCCAGGTCGAAGCCGTGCTTCCGCAGCTTCTCCTGGACGTCCTGCGGAATCTTGATCTCGGTGCCGCCCGGGGCGTCCTGCGCCGCGGAGGCACTGGCCTTGGCGTCCGCGTCGCCGTCGGGCCCGCAGGCGGTCGCGGTCAGCGCCACGACGACGGTCAACGCGGCGGCCAGGGCCGGGGAACGGCGGGCGCGCGACGCGGTGCGGCGGGCGGGCGGACGTATGGAACGCATGGGTGAACTCCCCCTGAGACATCGAATTCGAGCTGCTGTGGCACGCCCCGCGCGGCTCTTGTCATGAACCCCAAGCCGCCGGACGCAAGCCCCCACTATGCCGGTGCCGAGGGGGACGGCGTTAGCCGGGCCCCCGGTTCCGGCTGGTAAGGATCTTTCCCACGACCGTGATCCCGCGCCGCGAGCGTCGTTGGTACGTACGGGGGAACGCCGGGCCGCCCGCCGGGCCCCGTGCGCCGTAGCTCAGCATCCGGAGGACACGACCGACGTGGCGTTGACCGAATCCGTACCGACGGCCCCGCCGGGCCACGAGGGGATCCTGCGACGGCAGGCCCAGCGGGAATCCGCGGCCCGCACCTATGCCCGTTCGCTGCCGATCGTTCCGGTGCGCGCCCGCGGGCTGACCGTCGAAGGGGCCGACGGCCGCCGCTATCTCGACTGCCTCTCGGGCGCCGGGACGCTCGCCCTGGGCCACAACCACCCCGTCGTCCTCGAAGCCGTCCGCGCCGTCCTCGACTCCGGCGCCCCGCTGCACGTCCTCGACCTCGCCACCCCGGTCAAGGACGCCTTCGTCACCGAGCTGTTCGCCTCGCTGCCCGCCGAGTTGGCCGAAAACGCGCGGATCCAGTTCTGCGGGCCCGCCGGGACGGACGCCGTCGAGGCCGCCCTCACCCTCGTCCGCACGGCCACCGGCCGGGACGGGCTGATGGCCTTCTCCGGCGCCTACCACGGCATGACGACCGGCGCCCTCGCCGCGTCCGGCGGCGCCCGGCACACCGCCGTGACCCGCCTGCCGTACCCGTACGACTACCGCTGCCCGTTCGGCACCGGCGGCGCCCACGGTGCGGAACTCGGCGCCCGCTGGACGGAATCCCTCCTCGACGACCCCAAGAGCGGGGTGCCCGACCCGGCGGGCCTGATCGTCGAGCCGGTCCAGGGCGAGGGCGGTGTGCTCCCCGCCCCGGACGCCTGGCTGCGGCGGATGCGGGAGATCACCGCGGCGCGCGGCATCCCGCTGATCGTCGACGAGGTCCAGACCGGCGTCGGCCGCACCGGCGCCTTCTGGGCCATCGAGCACAGCGGCATCGTCCCCGACGTCCTCGTCCTGTCGAAGGCGATCGGCGGCAGCCTGCCGCTCGCCGTGATCGTCTACCGCGCGGAACTGGACATCTGGCGGCCCGGTACGCACGCCGGGACCTTCCGCGGCAACCAACTCGCGATGGCCGCCGGACGCGCCACCCTCGCCCACGTCCGCGAGACCGGACTCGACCGGCACGCCGCAGCCCTCGGCGCCCGGATGCTCACCCGGCTCCGGGCACTCGCCGCCGCCCACCCCTGCATCGGCGACGTCCGCGGCCGCGGTCTGATGCTCGGCGTCGAACTGGTCGACCCGGCCGCCGAAGCGGGCCCGGCGGGCGAACTGCCCGCGGACCCCGACCTCGCCGCGGCCGTCCAGCGCGCCTGCCTGGACCGCGGCCTCATCGTCGAACTGGGCGGCCGCCACCAGTCCGTCGTCCGGCTGCTGCCGCCGCTGACCCTCACCGACGAACAGGCCGAGGCGATCCTCGACCGCCTCGCCGACGCCCTGGAGCACGTCCGCACGCTGCCGCCCGGCCCGCGCGGCGGCACCCCGCACACCCCCTAGCCGCAGGGGTCCGCCCCACCCCGGGCGGACCGGCACGCCCTCCCCACCACACAGTGAGGCACCTCCCCATGAACGAACGCCCCGCGACCGACGGGACGCAGACCCCCGAACGCCCCGCCCCCCACCACCCGGACACCTTCGGCCCGGGCGTACCGCGCCAGCAACAGCGGCCCGGCGCCGACCCCGCGCTGCCCCCGGACACCGCACCGCACCTTTGCCCCACGGAGCCCGACCCCCTCGACCACCCCGACCCCGCCTGCGCCGCCGACGCCGCCGCCGTCGAGAGCCTGCTGCGCTGCTGGATCCGCGAGAGCGGCGGCCACCGCCCGGCCGGTGGCCGCCTGCGCATCCCGCTGCACGCCAGCGCCACCGCCCTGCACGTCCCCGTCCGCTACTGGTCGCCCACCGGTCTGCACCGCCTCGGCGCCCCCGCCCTGGAGGGCACCCCGGCCGACGCCGCCCCGCTCGACGCCGTCACCCTCGCCGCACTGCTGCGCCGCGAGGCCGCCCACGGCGCGCCCCGCGGCACCGACACCGCCTGGGGCGACGGCGCCGACCTCGTCGGCCGGGTCGCCTCCTCCGTCCGTACCACCGCCGTCTTCCTCGCCGACCGCCGCGCCCGCCCCGCCGACGCCGGACACTCCCGCTTCCTCGACGGCGAACAGTCCCTCCTCCTCGGCCACCCGCTGCACCCCACCCCCAAGAGCCGCGAGGGCCTCACCGACGCCGAACACCACGCCTACGCGCCCGAGTTGCGCGGCGGCTTCACCCTGCACTGGATGGCCGTCCACCCCTCGGTCCTCGCCGCCGACTCCGCCTGGACCGAACGCGGCCGGACCGTCCCCGCCGACCGGCTCGCCCACGCCCTCGCCGCCGGTGCCCCGACCCCGCCCGACGGCACCGTCCCGCTGCCGCTCCACCCCTGGCAGGCCCGCGATCTCGCCACCCGCCCCGAGGTCGCCGCCCTCCTCGACGCCGGTGCCCTCACCGACCTGGGGCCGGGCGGCGAGACCTGGTACCCGACCTCCTCGGTCCGCACCGTGTGCCGCCCCGGCTCGGACGCGATGCTCAAGCTCTCCCTCGGGCTGCGGATCACCAACTCCCGCCGGGAGAACCTCCGTAAGGAACTGCTCCGCGGCGTCGAGATGCACCGGCTGCTGCGCACCGGCCTCGCCGCCGACTGGCAGGCCGTCCACCCCGGCTTCGACATCATCCGCGACCCGGCCTACCTCGCCGTCGACGGACCGGACGGCGCCCCCGTCCAGGGCCTGGACGCCGTCGTCCGCCACCATCCCTTCCGCCCCGGCGACGACGCGGTCTGCCTGGCCGGGCTCACCTCGCCCCGGCCCTGGCCCGGCCGCCCCGCGATGCGCTCCCGTCTCGCCGTCCTCGTCACCGCCCTCGGCGCACGGACCGGCCGGACCCCCGCCGCCGTCGCCACCGAATGGTTCCTGCGCTACCTCGAAGCCGTCGTCCGGCCCGTCCTGTGGCTCGACGGCACCGCAGGCGTCGCCCTGGAGGCCCACCAGCAGAACACCCTGGTCCTCCTCGACGCCGACGGCTGGCCCGCGGGCGGCCGCTACCGCGACAACCAGGGCTACTACTTCCGCACCTCGCGGTGGGACCAGCTCACCGCCCGGCTGCCCGGGCTCGGCGAGGCCAGCGACACCTTCGTCCCCGACGACGTCACCGACGAACGCTTCGCCTACTACCTCGCCATCAACAACGTCCTCGGCCTCATCGGGGCCTTCGGCGCCGAACACCTGGTCCGCGAGGAGGTCCTGCTCGCCGCCTTCCGCCACTTCCTCGCCGACGCCGCCACCGCGCCCGCCGCCCACCGCTCCCGCCTGCCGGAGCTGCTGCTGACCACCCGCACCCTGCGCTGCAAGGCCAATCTGGCCACCCGGCTGCACGGTCTCGACGAACTCGTCGGCCCCGTCGACACCCAATCCGTCTACCTCGCCATGCCCAACCCCCTGGTCCCCTAGGGCCGTTCCTCCGACCCCCGCACACCCCGGGGCGCGGCGCACCCGCCACCCGCCCCGGCCCGCCCGCCCCGGGGCCGCGTCGATCCGCGGCCCCGGGGCCACGAGAGGAGAGCGCCGCCGTGCCCCCCACCGAATCCGGCTCCGGCACCACCCCCGTCCGGCAGCTGCCGCGCGCCCCGGAGCCGCCCGCCGGACCCGCCGGGCCGCTCCTCGACGGGCTCGCCGACTGGCCGCCCGCCCGGACCGCCGAGGGGCCGTTCGCCCTCGTCCCCGTGGACCCCGTCGCCGACCTCGCCCGCATCGCGGCGTGGATGAACGATCCGGCGGTCGCGGCCTATTGGGAACTGACCGGCCCCGCCGAGGTCACCGCGGCACATCTGCGCCCCCAACTCACCGGCGACGGCCGCAGCGTCCCCTGCCTCGGCGTCCTGGCGGGCGTCCCGATGAGCTACTGGGAGGTCTACCGCGCCGACCTCGATCCGCTCGCCCGCCACTACCCGGCCCGCCCGCACGACACCGGACTCCACCTCCTCCTCGGCGCGGACCACCGGGGACGCGGCCTCGGCACGGCCCTGCTGCGCGCCGTCACCGACCTCGTCCTCGCCCACCGCCCGCGCTGCACCCGTGTCGTCGCCGAACCCGACGTCCGCAACACCCCCTCCGTCTCCGCCTTCCTCGCCGCCGGATTCCGGTACGACGGCGAACTCGCCCTGCCCGACAAACGCGCGGCGCTGATGATCCGCGACCGCCACCCCCTCGACCCGCTCTGACCCGGGGCCGTCCACCGACGGCCCCGCACCGCTTCCCGCACCCCTCCCACGCCACCACCCCTCCGAAGGAAACGCGCCGCCCCTGACCGACCCCCAACCACCCGGTGACCGCCGGCTTGTCCCCGCCGTGCCGGTGCGGTCCCACAACGAGGAGTCCCGCCGTGACCGCTGAACACCGGCCCGCCGCATCCCGTGCCGCCGCCGACATCCGGCCCGCCCCGCACCTCTGGCGGCGCGCCGCCCGCCGCCTGCTCGCCAAGACCCTGGCGGAGTTCGCCTACGAGGAGATCATCCGCCCGGAAGCCGTACCGGATGCGGAGCCCGAACCCGGGCGCAGGCCGGAACAGGCGGCCGATGCGGGCGCCACCGGGCCTGCGCCGGACCCCGAGGCGACCGATCCCGCCGAGCCCGCCCCCGATCCCACCGCCGCCTTCCCCGACGGCCGCCCCGTCCGCTACCGGCTGCCCGTCGCCGACGACCTCGTCTACCGCTTCACCGCCCGCCGCGGCGCCTACGGACACTGGCGCGTCGACCCCGACTCGCTCACCCCGGACGCCGACCCGCTGCACTTCCTCGCCCGCGCCCACGACACCGTCCTGGGACTCTCCGGCGACACCACCGGGCACCTGCTGCGGGAGCTGACCGCCACCCTCACCGCCGACGCCCGGCTGGACGCCACCGCGCTCGGCGTCGAAGCCCTCGCGGACCTGGACTACGCCTCCCTGGAAGGGCACCAGAGCGGCCACCCCTGGCTCGTCGCCAACAAGGGACGGCTGGGCTTCTCCGCCCGGGACGCCGCGGAGTGGGCCCCCGAATCCCGCACCCCGCACCGTCTGCCCTGGCTCGCCGCCCACCGCGACCTCGCCCACTACCGCGGCATCCCCGCACTGGCCACCCCCGACCGTCTCTACGACGAGGAACTGCCCCCCGCCGTCCGCGACCGCTTCGCCGACGCCGTCGCCGCCGAGGGCCGCGACCCCGCCGACTACCTCTATCTCCCCGTCCACCCCTGGCAGTGGGACGAGACCGTCGCGCCGCTCTTCGCGCCGCAACTCGCCGACAGAGCCATCATCGCGCTGCCCACTGACAACGACCTCCGCCTGCCGCAGCAGTCGATCCGCACCTTCCTCAACATCAGCCGCCCGCACGCCCGCACCGTCAAACTCCCGCTGTCGGTCCTCAACACCCTCGTCTGGCGCGGACTGCCCACCGAACGCACCGCCGCCGCCCCCGCCGTCACCGGCTGGGTCCACGCCCTGCGCGACCACGACCCGTATCTGCGCGACGAGACGCGGGTGATCCTGCTCGGCGAAACCGCCTCCGTCACCGTCCACCACCCGCTCTACGACCGGCTGCCCGGCGTCCCGTACCAGTACAAGGAGCTGCTGGGCTGTATCTGGCGCGAACCGCTCACCGGCCACCTCGACCCCGGGGAGCGCGCCCGCACCCTCGCCTCGCTGCTCCAGACCGACCCGCACGGCCGCGCCCTGACCGCCGAGCTGGTCCGCCGCTCCGGTCTGCCACCCCGCGTCTGGCTGCGCCACCTCTTCGCCGCGCTGCTGCCGCCGCTGCTGCACTTCCTCTACCGCTACGGCACGGTCTTCTCCCCGCACGGCGAGAACGCCATCGTCGTCTTCGACGACCGGGACGTGCCCGTACGGCTGGCGGTCAAGGACTTCGTCGACGACGTCAACATCAGCGCCACCCCGCTGCCCGAGCACGCGGCGATGCCGGACGAGGTCCGCGAGGTGCTGCTGACCGAGCCCCCGGCGTTCCTCACCCAGTTCATCCACTCCGGGCTGTTCATCGGCGTCTTCCGCTACCTGGCGCCGCTCTGCGAGGAGCAACTGGACGTTCCCGAAAGGGAATTCTGGTCCCTCGTCCGGGCGGAGATCCTGCGCCACCACGAACGTTTCCCCGCCCTCAAGGAACGGCACGCCCTCTTCGATCTGCTCACCCCGCGGATCGCGCGGCTGTGCCTGAACCGCAACCGGCTGCACACCGACGGCTACCGCGACCGCGCCGAACGCCCGCACGCCACGGTGCACGGCACCGTCCCCAACCCGTTGCACGCGCCGTGACGGGGCGGGCTGTCAGTGGTCCCGCGTAGGCTTGCCACGCTATGACGAAGCCCTCCCTCAACGATCTGCTGCACGCCGCCGTCGCCGCCGTCGGCGGCACCGAGCGGCCCGGCCAGGTGGCGATGGCCGAGGCCGTCGCCGAGGCCGTGCACGACCAGTCGCATCTGCTGGTGCAGGCCGGCACCGGCACCGGAAAGTCCCTCGGCTATCTGGTGCCGGCGCTGGCCCACGGCGACCGCGTGGTCGTCGCCACGGCCACCCTCGCCCTCCAGCGCCAGCTCGTCGAGCGTGACCTGCCGCGCACCGTCGACGCCCTCCATCCGCAGCTGCGCCGCCGCCCCGACTTCGCCATGCTCAAGGGCCGCTCCAACTACCTCTGCCTGCACCGCCTCCACGAGGGCGTGCCGCAGGAAGAGGAGGAGGGGCTCTTCGACCCGTTCGAGGCGGCGACGCCCACCAGCAAGCTCGGCAAGGACCTGCTGCGGCTGCGCGACTGGGCGGACGAGACGGAGACCGGCGACCGCGACGACCTGACGCCCGGCGTCTCGGACCGCGCCTGGGGCCAGGTCTCGGTCGCCTCCCGGGAGTGCCTGGGCGCCTCGAAGTGCGCGTACGGCGCGGAGTGCTTCGCCGAGGCGGCCCGGGAGCGTGCCAAGACCGCCGATGTGGTGATCACCAACCACGCCCTGCTGGCGATCGACGCGATCGAGGGCGCGCCGGTCCTGCCCGAGCACGATGTGCTGATCATCGACGAGGCCCATGAGCTGGTCTCCCGGGTCACCGGCGTCGCCACCGGCGAGCTGACCCCCGGGCAGGTCAACCGCGCGGTCCGCCGCGCCGCCAAGCTCGTCAACGAAAAGGCCGCCGACCAGCTGCAGACGGCGGCCGAGACGTTCGAGCGGCTGATGGAGCTGGCGCTCCCCGGCCGCCTGGAGGAGATCCCCGAGGACCTCGGCTACTGCCTGATGGCGCTGCGCGACGCCGCCCGTACGGTGGTCTCCGCGCTCGGCTCGACGCGCGACAAGAACGTCCAGGACGAGGACGCGGTCCGCAAGCAGGCCCTCGCCGCGGTGGAGAACGTCCACGCGGTCGCCGAGCGCATCGCCAACGGCTCCGAGTACGACGTCGTCTGGTACGAGCGCCACGACCGCTTCGGCGCGTCGCTGCGGGTGGCGCCGCTGTCGGTCTCCGGACTGCTGCGCGAGAAGCTCTTCGCGGACCGCTCGGTGGTGCTGACGTCCGCCACCCTGAAGCTGGGCGGCGACTTCAACGGCGTCGGCGCGTCCCTGGGGCTCTCCCCGGAGGGCGCGCGGGAGGACGACGCCCCGGTCTGGAAGGGCCTGGACGTCGGCTCGCCCTTCGACTACGGCAAGCAGGGCATCCTCTACGTCGCCAAGCACCTCGCACAGCCCGGCCGGGAGGGCAGCCGGGACGACATGCTCGACGAGCTGGCGGAGCTGATCGAGGCGGCCGGGGGGCGGACGCTGGGCCTGTTCTCGTCGATGCGTGGGGCGCAGGCGGCGGCCGAGGCGATGCGCGGCCGTCTCGACCTGCCGGTGCTGCTCCAGGGTGAGGAGACCCTGGGCGAGCTGATCCGTACGTTCGCGGCGGACGCCCGGACCTGCCTGTTCGGCACGTTGTCGCTGTGGCAGGGCGTGGATGTGCCGGGGCCGAACTGCCAGCTGGTGGTGATGGACCGGGTGCCGTTCCCGCGCCCGGACGATCCGCTGATGAGCGCCCGCCAGAAGGCGGTGGAGGAGTCCGGCGGCAACGGCTTCATGGCGGTGGCGGCGACGCATGCCGCGCTGCTGATGGCCCAGGGCGCCGGACGCCTCGTCCGCGCGACGGGGGACCGCGGCGTCGTCGCCGTCCTCGACCCCCGGCTGGAGCGGGCCCGGTACGGCTCGTTCCTGCGGAAGTCGATGCCGGACTTCTGGTACACCACCGACCGCAATCAGGTCCGCCGGTCGCTCGCGGCCATCGATGCGGCGGCCCGGGAGGCGGAGAGCGGCGCGTGACGCCCGTCCGGCGGCGGGTGTCGCCGGGCAGTGCAGAGCCCCGGAACCGGCGCAGTGGTTCCGGGGCTCGCTCGTGGGGCGAGGTCAGACCCGCCGCAGGACCGCCACGACCTTGCCGAGGATGGTGGCCTCGTCGCCGGGGATCGGCTGGTAGGCGGCGTTGTGCGGCAGCAGCCACACATGGCCGTCCTCGCGCTTGAAGCGCTTGACGGTGGCCTCGCCGTCCAGCATCGCGGCGACGATGTCGCCGTTCTCCGCGACGGGCTGACGGCGGACGGTGACCCAGTCGCCGTCGCAGATCGCGGCTTCGATCATGGAGTCGCCGACGACCTTGAGGACGAACAGCTCACCGTCACCGACCAGCTGGCGGGGGAGCGGGAAGACGTCCTCGACGGACTCCTCGGCGAGGATCGGGCCACCGGCGGCGATCCGCCCGACGAGCGGGACGTAGGACGCCGCGGGCTTTCCCGCCGTCTCCGTGGCCGCGCTGCTGGCCTGGTCGGAGCCGCGGACCTCGTACGCGCGGGGGCGGTGCGGGTCGCGCCGCAGGAAGCCCTTGCGCTCCAGCGCCATGAGCTGATGGGCGACGGAGGAGGTGCTGGAGAGCCCGACGGCCTGGCCGATCTCCCGCATCGACGGCGGGTACCCGCGGCGCTGCACGGAGTCCCGGATGACCTCGATCACCCGGCGCTGGCGGTCGGTCAGCCCCGAGCTGTCGGCCCGGATACCCGGTGGCCGCCCCGGCAGCGCACGGGTGGGCTTCTGCTCCGCAGCATCCGGCGCGGCGTCGTCCATCGGTGTGCTCCGTGCCACTTGAGGGTGTTCGAACCGGCTCTGGGAGTGGCTCTGTGCGGTGATGGTCGCGCTGTCTGCGGTGGTGGTCACGTCGGCCCCTCTCGGAATGTGCTCCCTAGTTAGCCAACGGTAGTTGCTTTCGAAAGGTTGCGCCAAACACACGTTCGAGTGAAAATCAGCGAATCTACTGACTCGCTCGCGTGTCTGGTGTATAGGGCAGGAACCCGAACGGCGATTCGGTCCCACGGGCGACGCGCCGTCACGCCCGCGCACTCCGTCGCACTCGGAAAGTCCGGCAAAGTCCCGGCGAGGCACCGTCGGGGCGTCGACGGGGGAGTCGATATTCCCCGGCGCCACCCGCGACGCGGAATCCGCGGGCCGCTTCGCTCCGTATTATCCCCTTCGGCCCCCGCGCGCCCGTAGCGGGGCGGAACGGAGCGGTGCGGGGCCGTCCGGATCGCGCCCTTCCTTCGCGCCAGGGCCTGCGATTCCCGTCATTCCGGCCCCTGGGGGCCGTCCGGCGGCGGGCTTCCCGTACGCTCGTGGGCGACCCCGACAGCCCGCCGCCACCGCGACACGCGGTAGGCGGCTATGTGCGCCCCGACACCACATCTAGTGCTTGTATGGCGCCGACCACCTACAAGTTGTGGTGTCTGGTCCGGCGGGCCCTCGCGCATCACCTATGCTGGTGACTGCTCCGAGGGCCTGGAAGGGCCCTCGTGGGGCCGATCAGTCGTACGCGGGCTTCCGGCGACGTACGTCCGCGCAGTTCCGAGGTGAGGAGGGTGGAGCCATGCACTGCCCCTTCTGCAGGCACTCGGACAGCAGGGTCGTCGACAGCCGCACCACCGACGACGGCACATCGATCCGCCGCCGTCGTCAGTGCCCCGACTGCTCCCGCCGTTTCACCACCATCGAGACGGCGTCCCTGACGGTGATCAAGCGGAGCGGGGTCACCGAACCCTTCAGCCGTACCAAGGTCATCGCGGGCGTGCGCAAGGCGTGCCAGGGGCGGCCGGTCACCGAGGACGCCCTCGCCAAGCTCGGCCAGCGGGTCGAGGAGGCGGTGCGCGCCACCGGCAGCGCCGAGCTGTCCACCCACGACGTCGGGCTCGCCATACTGGGACCGCTGCGGGAACTCGACCTTGTCGCGTACCTGCGTTTCGCGTCCGTGTACCGGGCCTTCGACTCGCTGGAAGACTTCGAGGCGGCCATCGCCGAGCTGCGGGAGCAGCGCGAGCAGGGCCCGCCCGAGCGGGAGTGCGGGACGGACGGCGGCGACGCCGCGTCCGTTCCCGAGCCCGCCACCGCCGCCGACTGAGCGCGGCGCGATCACATCTGACCGGGGCGCGTGCAGGCGCTCCGGCCGCAGAACGACAGACACTGTGCCACGGGAAGAAGTGTGCACATATGGGCGTTTTCGCCCGTATAGGGAGGCGGAATGACAGAGACGACGAGCGGCCCGGCACGCGGCTCCCGCGCCAAGGGCAGCAAGGCGAGCAAGGGGCTGCGTATCGAGCGCATCCACACCACCCCCGGCGTGCACCCGTACGACGAGGTGGAGTGGGCGCGTCGTGACGTCGTCATGACCAATTGGCGCGACGGCTCGGTCAACTTCGAGCAGCGTGGCGTCGAGTTCCCCGAGTCGTGGTCGGTGAACGCGGTCAACATCGTCACCAGCAAGTACTTCCGTGGCGCGGTCGGCTCGCCGTCCCGCGAGTCGAGCCTGCGGCAGCTGATCGACCGCGTGGTCAAGACGTACCGCAAGTCCGGTGAGGACAACGGCTACTTCGCCTCCCCGGCGGACGCCGAGATCTTCGAGCACGAGCTGGCGTACGCCCTGCTCCACCAGGTCTTCAGCTTCAACTCGCCGGTCTGGTTCAACGTCGGCACCCAGCAGCCGCAGCAGGTCAGCGCCTGCTTCATCCTCTCCGTCGACGACTCCATGGAGTCGATCCTCGACTGGTACAAGGAAGAGGGGATGATCTTCAAGGGCGGTTCCGGCGCCGGTCTGAACCTCTCCCGCATCCGCTCCTCCAAGGAGCTGCTCTCCTCCGGCGGCAACGCCTCCGGCCCGGTCTCCTTCATGCGCGGCGCCGACGCGTCCGCCGGAACCATCAAGTCGGGCGGCGCCACCCGCCGCGCCGCCAAGATGGTCGTGCTCGACGTCGACCACCCCGACGTCGAGGCCTTCATCGAGACCAAGGTGAAGGAGGAGGAGAAGGTCCGCGCGCTGCGCGACGCCGGCTTCGACATGGACCTGGGCGGCGACGACATCACGTCCGTCCAGTACCAGAACGCCAACAACTCCGTCCGCGTCAACGACGAGTTCATGAAGGCCGTCGAGAACGGTGCGAAGTTCGGTCTGCGCGGCCGGATGAACGGTGAGGTCATCGAGGAGGTCGACGCCAAGGGCCTGTTCCGCAAGATGGCCGAGGCCGCCTGGGCCTGCGCCGACCCCGGCATCCAGTACGACGACACCATCAACCACTGGCACACCTCGCCGGAGTCGGGCCGGATCACCGCCTCGAACCCGTGCAGCGAGTACATGCACCTGGACAACTCCTCGTGCAACCTCGCCTCGCTCAACCTGATGAAGTTCCTGCGCGACGACGACCAGGGCAACCAGTCGTTCGACGCCGAGCGCTTCGCCAAGGTCGTCGAGCTGGTCATCACGGCGATGGACATCTCCATCTGCTTCGCCGACTTCCCGACCGAGAAGATCGGCGAGACCACCCGCGCCTTCCGCCAGCTGGGCATCGGCTACGCCAACCTCGGCGCCCTGCTGATGGCCACCGGCCACGCCTACGACTCCGACGGCGGTCGCGCGCTCGCCGGTGCCATCACCTCGCTGATGACCGGCACCTCCTACAAGCGCTCCGCCGAGCTGGCCGCGGTCGTCGGCCCGTACGAGGGCTACGCCCGCAACGCCGACGCCCACAAGCGCGTCATGCAGCAGCACGCCGACGCCAACGGTGCCGCCAAGCGCATGGACGACCTGGACACCCCGGTCTGGGCCGCGGCGACCGAGGCGTGGCAGGACGTGGTGCGTCTCGGAGGGAAGAACGGTTTCCGCAACGCGCAGGCGTCGGTCCTCGCGCCGACCGGCACCATCGGCCTGATGATGGACTGCGACACCACGGGCGTCGAGCCGGACCTGGCGCTGGTCAAGTTCAAGAAGCTGGTCGGCGGCGGCTCCATGCAGATCGTGAACAACACGGTCCCCAAGGCGCTCAAGCGGCTCGGCTACCAGCCCGAGCAGATCGAGGCGATCGTCGCCCACATCTCCGAGCACGGGAACGTCATCGACGCCCCCGGTCTCAAGCCGGAGCACTATGAGGTCTTCGACTGCGCCATGGGCGCCCGCTCGATCTCGGCCATGGGCCACGTCCGCATGATGGCCGCGGCGCAGCCCTTCCTGTCGGGTGCGATCTCCAAGACCGTGAACCTGCCCGAGACGGCCACCGTCGAGGAGGTCGAGGAGGTCTACTACGAGGGCTGGAAGCTCGGCCTGAAGGCGCTCGCGATCTACCGCGACAACTGCAAGGTCGGCCAGCCGCTCTCCGCCAAGAAGAAGGAGGAGGAGAAGAAGGCCGAGCCGGTCGCCGAGAAGAAGGTCGTCGAGTACCGCCCGGTCCGCAAGCGCCTCCCCAAGGGCCGTCCCGGCATCACCACCTCCTTCACGGTGGGTGGCGCCGAGGGGTACATGACCGCCAACTCCTACCCGGACGACGGTCTCGGTGAGGTCTTCCTGAAGATGTCCAAGCAGGGCTCGACCCTCGCGGGCATGATGGACGCCTTCTCCATCGCGGTGTCGGTGGGCCTCCAGTACGGCGTGCCGCTGGAGACCTACGTCTCGAAGTTCACCAACATGCGCTTCGAGCCGGCCGGTATGACGGACGACCCGGACGTGCGGATGGCGCAGTCGATCGTCGACTACATCTTCCGCCGCCTGGCGCTGGACTTCCTGCCCTTCGAGACCCGCTCCGCGCTCGGCATCCACTCCGTCGAGGAGCGCCAGCGTCACCTGGACACCGGTTCGTACGAGCCGTCCGAGGACGTGGACGTCGAGGGTCTGGCGCAGTCCGCGCCGCGGCAGACCGAGGCGCCCGCCCCCGCGGCTCCGGCCGCGGAGATCGAGGTCCCGGCCCCGAAGAAGCAGGCGCACACCAACGCCGAACTGGTCGAGATGCAACTCGGCATCAACGCCGACGCCCCGCTCTGCTTCTCCTGCGGGACGAAGATGCAGCGCGCGGGCAGCTGCTACCTCTGCGAGGGCTGCGGCTCGACCAGCGGCTGCAGCTGAGACCGGCGGAAGGCGTCGGACGCCGCAGTGAGCGTCCGGCGCCCAAGCCGCTGAGCCGCGGATGAGAGAGGGAGTCGACCAGGGGTCGGCTCCCTCTCCGGCGTCTCCGCCCCGAGGGAGTCGGCCGGAACCGGGCGCCCTCTTCCGCGCGCTCTCTTCGGTCAGCCGCCCATCAGGGCGGTGAAGGTGTTCGGGTCGGCGTCGAAACCGCGCAGGCCCTTCTGCAGGCGCCATTCGCCGTCGGCGTCCCGGGTGAACGCGGCGACGACGGCGGACTTCGACGGGGCGACCGAGGCGAAGTCGTCCCGGACGAGGTCGGTGTAGCCCTCGCGGATCTGGACCTCGGTGTTCGGCACCTCGCCGAAGGTCTTGGGGCCGCCGCTCTGCTGGATGACGACGCCGACCACGACCCGGGTGTAGCGCTCCGCCAGACGCTCCAGCTCCAGCGTCATGACCTCGTCGGAGCCGAAGCCCTGGCCGGTGCGGCTGTCGCGGTTGAGGGTGATGGTGCCGTCGGGGGAGCGGCTGTCGAAGTGGACGAGGTAGACGGGCTTGTCCGTGGGGGTGTCCGCCTCATAGGTGGCGGCGATGAGGTCGAGGTCGTTGTCCGGCTCGCCGGCGGGGCTGGGGTCCCACTTGAGCGTGACCTCGACCTTCTCGATGCCTTTGTTGAGCGTGCTCACCGGGCTTGTCCTTCCGTCGCAATCCGTCTCACCGCACGCGCGGAACGGCTCCGCGCGCGGCCGACTGCCCTTCCCGGCCCGGGTCGTGAGGCGTACGGCCGGTGGCGGGCAGCCGCGGAGCGCCGGGCGGATGCCCGTGGTCGTGCGGGCAGCGCGCCGTAACACCCCGTTGGATGTCCATGGTGCCATGGCGGTGTGTCATCGCGGCCGGTCGAACTGTGCCTGTGGAAAACCGCGTTGGTCGGGAATCTGGCCGGATCCGGAGCCCCGTAAGGGTGTGGCGAGGGGAGGCGGCGCGGGACGGCCCCGGTGCGCGCCCGTCTCACTGCTGCGGCTCGCCCCACAGGCGGCACAGGTGGTGGTCCAGGACGTCCAGCGCGGCGGCGGGCGAGATGTGGTCGATCAGTACATGGGTGGTGAGGCCGTCGACCAGGGCGAGGAGGGTGCGGGCCTCCAGGGAGGCGTCGGCCTCCGGCGCCGCCTGGGCGAGGAGGGCGGTGAACGCCTCCTGGAGCGCGGTGTAGTTGGCGCGCAGGATCTCCGCGAGCGGGCGGCTCACGGTGGCCTGGGCGAGGAAGGCGAGCCAGACGCGGGCCTCGGCCCGGTGTTCCTGCCGCAGCAGGGAGAGTTCCGTCGCGGCGTGCCCCACGGTGGTGCGGGCGGACTGTGCGGGGGACTCGGAGATGCGGGCGGAGACCCGGGTGGTGACGCGTTCGCCGATGTAGGTGAGGGCGAAGGTGAGCATCTCGTCCTTGGTGCGGAAGCAGCGTTGGACCGCCCCCATGGAGACGTCCGCGCGGGCCGCGACGTCCCGGAGGGTGACCCCCTCCAGGCCGCGTTCTTCGGCGAGTCGGCAGACCGCGTCGGCGATCTGCCGACGTCGGCCCTCGTGGTCCACCAGCTTCGGCATGACACTCCGTTTATTCGATGCGAACGTATCGCCGGTCAGGGTACGGTGTTTCTACGATGCAACTGCATCAGTACGACTGGTGGGGGCGGGAATGCGACAGCACCGCCCCGGGAGCGCCCGCCCCTGCGGGCGGGACGACGGGAGGAGTGGGGCATGCGGAACGCACTGTGGCGGAAGTCGGCGGGCGCGCAGGCGGCGGCCGTACGGGACGGGCAGGTGACGGCGGTCGAGCTGCTGGAGGCGCATCTGGCGCGGATCGCCGAGGTCAATCCGGCGGTCAACGCGGTGACCCAGCTGATCGCCGACCGGGCGCGCGCCGACGCGGAAGCCGTCGACCGCCACCGGGCCGCAGGTGCGGAACCGGGACCGCTGGCCGGGGTGCCGTTCACGGTCAAGGAGACCACCGCCGTCGAGGGCGTCCCGACGACCTTCGGCGCGCGTGCCTTCCGGCACGCCACGGCGCGCGCCGATGCGCCCCCGGTCGCCCGGCTGCGTGCCGCCGGTGCCGTCCCGGTGGGGCACACCAACATGCCCACCCTCGTCCTCGCCGGGATGCACACCCGCAGCGAGCTGTTCGGCGACACCGTCAACCCCTGGAGCCGCGCGGTCACCCCCGGCGGCTCCAGCGGCGGCGACGGGGCGGCCGTGGCGAGCGGCATGGTGCCCCTCGGCCTCGGCAACGACGCCGGGGGATCGGTCCGTATCCCCGCCGCCTTCTGCGGTGTCGCGGGGCTGAAGCCGACCACGGGCCGCTACCCCGCCGACCACCGCATCGGTACCGACGACCCCGCCCTGGCCGCACAGGAGTTGGTGGTCGACGGGCCGCTCGCCCGCACCGTCGCGGATCTGCGGCTGGTCCACGGGGTGCTGGCCGGGGCCGCCCCGGGCGACCCGAGAGCCGTCCCCGTACCGCCCTTCGGCGCGCCGCTCCCGGGCCCTGTCAGGGTGGCGAAGGTGGCCGACCCCGGGGGCGAAGGGGTGCACCCGTCGGTCCGTGCGGCCGTCGACGCCGCGGCGGACGCCCTGGGCGATGCCGGTTACGAGGTGTGCGAGGTCCCCGACATCCCGCGGTCGGCGGAGACGCTGGAGGCGTACGCGCGGATGACGCTCACCGAGTTCGCCGCCGCCTGGCCGCACGTCAAACCGCTCCTGGGGGAGGGCGGCCACCGCTTCATCGAGTGGGGCATGGCGCGCACCCGCCCCGTGGACCTCGCGGAGTACCTGCGGCTTACCGGGGTGCGCCTGGGCATCCGCCGGGACTGGGCGGCGTTCCTGGCGGAGTACCCGCTGGTCCTGGGGCCGGTGTTCACCCTGCCGCCGTTCGCCCCGGGGGAGGAACTGCGCGATCCCGACAGCGCGTTGCGGCTCCAGCGCGCCATGCGGCTGTGCACCGCCACCAGCTTCGCCGGGCTGCCCGCCGTCGCGGTGCCCGCGGGGACGGCCGACGGGCTGCCTCGTGGCGTCCAGCTCATCGGCCGTCCCTTCCGTGAGGACCTGTGCCTGGATGCCGCCGAGGAGGTGGAGCGGCGGCTCGCCGTCCCGGTGCCCATCGATCCCCGCCCGTAAGGCGGTTCGTCCGCGGCGGGCCCCGGGGCGGACGGTGCGCGACGCCTCGCCCGCCGCGCGCGTCTCCACGGATGTTCGCCGGGCGACAGCGGTGATTTGGCCGGTCCCGGGCCGTACGATGGCGCGGTGCTTGTCAAGTGGATTCGCCTCACCGTCGTGGACCGTCGAGGGTTCGAGCGGGGGCAGCGGAAATGGGCGGGACTGCTGGGGGAGCCGGGATTCCGGGGGCAGGGCGGCGGCTGGAGCAGAAGCCGCCCCGGGGTCGCCCATCTCGTCGCCTTCTGGGAGAGCCGGGCGTTCTACGACTCCTTCATGGCGCGCTCCCACGACCGGCTCGCCGCCGCCCAGGTGGGCACCTTCAAGGACAGCCAAGTCCGCCTCTTCGAGCACGAATTCGACGTGAAGGTGGGCTTCGAGCCGGTCTTCGCCGACGTCGACGTGCTGCGGCTGGCCCACTCCCAGGTGCGCGAGGACCGCGTCGAGCACTTCACGCTGATGCAGGAGAAGGTCTGGAACCCGGCGATGGCCGGTTCGCCGGGCATGGTGCGCGGGATGCTGGGGCGGGCGCCGGGGGAGGAGTTCCTGGTGCTGTCCATGTGGCAGTCGGCCGCCGAACGCGGCAAGTACCGCCCGGAGCGGGTCGAGCGGCTGGCCCTGCGCGCCCAGATAGCGGCCGACGTGGAGGCCCTCGCGGGTGACGTCGTCCAACTCGAACCGGCGTGGACGGTCTGAGCGCACGCCCCCGGTGCGCGCCCGGACGCCCCCGGTGACGCGCGGATGATCACCCCGGGGGCGCCGCACGGGGCCGCCCGCCGTGCCCCGGGCGCGCGGCGCCGCCCCGTGTCCGGCGGTCGCGACGCGCGCGGCGGGCGTTCTAGGGTGGCCGCATGGCACGGCCGCGACGCATCGTCCTCATCCGCCACGGGGAGTCGGCGGGAAACGTCGACGACACCGTCTACGAACGCGAGCCGGACCACGCGCTCAGCCTGACGGACAAGGGCCTCCACCAGGCCCGCGAGGCCGGTGGCCCGCTCCGCGACATCTTCGGCGACGAGAGCGTCTCCGCCTACGTCTCCCCGTACCGCCGCACCCACCAGACCTTCCGGGCCCTCGGCCTCGACCTGGACCGGGTGCGCGTCCGCGAGGAGCCGCGCCTGCGCGAGCAGGACTGGGGCAACTGGCAGGACCGCGACGACGTACGCCTCCAGAAGGCGTACCGCGACGCCTACGGGCACTTCTTCTACCGCTTCGCCCAGGGGGAGTCCGGCGCCGACGTCTACGACCGGGTCGGCGCCTTCCTGGAGAGCCTGTGGCGCAGCTTCGAGGCCCCCGACCACCCGCCGAACGTCCTGATCGTCACGCACGGCCTGACCATGCGGCTGTTCTGCATGCGGTGGTTCCACTGGTCGGTCGCGGAGTTCGAATCGCTCGCCAACCCCGGCAACGCCGAGCGGCGCATCCTCCTCCTCGGCGACGACGGCCGCTACACCCTGGACCGGCCGTTCGAGCGCTGGCGGGAACCGGAGCCGTACGGCATCTCCGGTTAGAGTGCGAGCGATGACCGCCGACGACCGTGACGCAGACCGCCGCGCGCGGGCCCTCGCCAGCCTGCGCGGACTCGCCGTGGGCGACGCCCTCGGCGCCCGCTTCGCCACCCCCGCCCACCTCCCCGCCCTGCGCCGCCGCGCCCTGCCGCCCGGCCCCTGGCGGTGGACCGACGACACCGAGATGGCCTGCTCCGTCCTGGCCGTCCTGAACGCCCACGGCCGCATCGACCAGGACGCGCTCGCCCGGTCCTTCGCCGACCACCACCACGCCGACCGCGACTACGGCCCGGCCGTCGACCGCCTGCTGCGCAGCCTCCGCGAGGGCGCCGACTGGCACGACCTCGCCGCCGCCCTCTTCAACGGCCACGGCTCCTGGGGCAACGGCGCCGCCATGCGGATCGCCCCGCTGGGCGCCTGGTACGCCGGGGACGCCGAGCAGGCCACCCACCAGGCGGAGATCTCCGCCTACCCCACCCACCAGCACCGCGAGGCCGTGGTGGGCGCCATGGCGGTCGCCGCTGCCGCCGCCCTCGTCGCCGACCCGGACCGCGACACCGGCCCGGCGCAGCTGATCGACGACGTCCTGGCGCTGATCCCGCGCAGCGCCGTCCAGGCCGGACTCCGCCGCGCCCGGGACATGCTCGACTACGGCGACCCCGGCACCGTCGCCGCCGTCCTCGGCTGCGGACGCCGCACCAGCGCCCACGACACCGTCCCCTTCACCCTCTGGGCCGCCGCCCGGCACCTCGGCGACTACCCGGCGGCGTTCTGGGCCACCGCCCGGGCCGGCGGCGATGTGGACACCACCTGCGCCATCGTCGGCGGCATCGTCGCCGCCGCCCCCGCGGGCGCCCCGCCGACCGACTGGCTCACCGCCACCGAGCCGCTCCCGTCCTGGGTGCCCGCCTGACCCACCGGACGGCGCCCGCCCCGGGGGGCGCCGCGCCAACGGGCGCACCGGACCGGCGACTTCGCCCCGGGGGAGCGCCGTCCGGCACCCCGTGCCACCCGCCCCGTACGCCTCCGCGACCGGCCCCGGTGGCGGCATTCGCACCCTCATCCGGATCCGGTGGCGACGCGCGCCCCGAATAGGCGTACGCTTGCTGGCGCCATGCCGTACGAGCCTCCCACCCATACCGTCGAGCGATCACTGCGCGCCACGACGGGCGCCAAGATCGTCGCCGGTGTCGACGAGGTCGGGCGAGGAGCCTGGGCCGGTCCCGTCAGCGTCTGCGCGGCCGTCACCGGCCTGCGCCGCCCGCCCGCCGGACTCACCGATTCCAAGCTGCTGACCCCCAAGCGCCGCACCGACCTCGCCGAGGTCCTCGGCGACTGGGTCACCGCGTACGCCCTGGGGCACTCCTCCCCGGAGGAGATCGACGCCCTGGGCATGACCGCGGCGCTCCGGCTCGCGGCCGTCCGCGCCCTGGAGGCGCTGCCGGTCCGCCCGGACGCGGTCATCCTCGACGGCAAGCACGACTACCTGGGCACGCCGTGGCGGGTCCGCACGGTCATCAAGGGCGACCAGTCCTGTGTCGCGGTCGCCGCCGCATCCGTGCTCGCCAAGGTGCGGCGCGACGCGATGATGGCCGAACTGGGCGTGGACCACGCGCAGTTCGACTTCGCAGGTAACGCCGGTTACCCCTCCCCGACCCATCGCACCGCCCTGGAGGAGTACGGTCCCACGCCGTACCACCGGGTCTCGTGGTCCTACATGGACGCGTTGCCCCGGTGGCGGCATCTGAAGAAGGTGCGCGTCACCCCCGAAGCAGCCGCTCTGAAGGCCGGTGGCCAACTCGGCTTCGACTTCTGAGCGGTGCGGGCGTCGAGGCGGACCCGCCGACACGTCCCGCACCCACGTTTGATAGACATCCCTTCATGCCTCTCATCCCCGAGGAGCCTCAGATTCACGAGAGTGTCCCGGGTCCCCGCGCAACTCCGGCCGCCGGCCGCACCGCGCCGACCCCCCGACCCGTTCCCGGCCCCCGCCCCGCGCCCGCGCGCGGACCCCACGCGGCCGGAGTCCGTCCGGGCAAGCCCGGCCCGCCCGCACCGCCGCGGGCGCCCGTCACGGCCCCGCCCGCGCAGCGCACCGGCCCCCGCCCCGCGGCGGCCACCGACGCGCAGCTCCAGCTGATCCCGGCCCCCGCCGACGGCGCCCTGGACGCCGCCGACGAAGCCGTCGATCTGCTGCTGGACTCCGGACGTGCACCGAGCGACATCCTGGTGCTCACGACCGGTGACCCGCACCCCTGGGCCGCCCACGAGCTGTCCTTCGGCGAGGCATCCTACTGGGCGCAGTACGACGCCGCGGAGGACGTGTTCTACGCGGACGCCGCCGCCACCCGGCCCGCCGGACGGCCCGTCGTGGTCGTCGCGGTCAACGGCGGCACCGACGAGACCACGGCACGGGCCCTGCCCGCCGCCCTGGCGCGCGCCGGAGCACTGCTGATCGTCTGCGGCGACCCGCAGCGGATCAACGCCGTGCTCGGCACGTCCGCCTGACCCGTCCCGCACGCAGCGGCCCGCCGGCCATCAGGCCGGTCGGGCCCGCACGCGTACCCGGAGACGGCCGTCCTCGGGGCTGCCCCGGGGCGCACGGCGCGGTCACGGGAGCGGTACGGACGGGGCCGCCGTGCGCGGTACGTCGCCGCGCTTCCCCGGGGCACCCGAAAACGGCGGCTCCGCTTCCGTAGCGGCCCGCCCCGCCGCCTCAACTCCCGCTCGCGGCAACGCTCCTGTGGCCCCGACCGCCTGCCGGAGCCTCGGGATCCGCCAGCCGCCGGGGCCGCTCCCCGGTGTCGGCGGACCGCCGCGCGCCACCCGGCCGCCGCACCGCCTCCGCACGGGGCCGCTCACCGCCCGCCGCGACCACGGTGCGCCCACCCGGCACGGGGCGCCCGCCGGGCCGCCGTCCGCCGCGTTCCTCGCCCAGCACCTGCCAGCGCTCGCCGTTCATCATGAGGTACGCCCCGCACCGCAGCCCGTGCAGAGTGCACGCGTCCCGCAGCCCCCACATCCACGCGCCGTCCGTCTCCGTCCACCGCAGGTCCCCCGCGCGGCAGTACACGAGCACCGCCGTGCGCACCGGGACCCGCAACCGCAGATCGTGCGGCACGATCCGCCGCAGCCGCACCAGCAGGGCGTGCCGGAACCGCCAGCCGTCCGGTTCGGCGGCACCGAGCGCGAACGACGCGCTCGCCCGGACCCGCTGATCCGGGTCGAGCACCGCGACCACGGCGGTGGCGAGCGCCGGGGCGTGCCGCTCGTACACCCCGTTGACCAGCTCACGAGGGTTGCGCAGCAGCGGGATCCCGGCCGTGGCCCACTCGGCCGGCTCCAGCACGCGGCGGCGCCGCGCGGCCGGATCGGCGGGCGCGGGCCGGGCAGCGGGTGTGCGTGGGGCATCGGCGAAATCCACGGTCCTCCCTTCGGACGCGCCTCCCGTCGGCGGAACGCACCGGGCGCGCGACTCCACGGCGCCCGGCGCGCACGGCCGGTACGCGGAAGCGGCACCGGTCCCGTACGGGCGCGCGGTAACCCACATGCGCGCACTCCCGCCTCACCAATGGCGCTCCCTCCATCCTTCCCGCCACCGCCCCGCCCGACGCCCTGCCGCTCCCGCCACATCCGGTGTGCGCGGGCCCTTCCCGGGCGTGGGTGTGCGGGGCGGGCGTGGGTCCGGCAGTGCCTCTCCGGCCGGGCCGACGACCGGTCCGCTGTGGCCGCGGACCGCGGCGCGGGACCGCGAACCGGGCCTCCTACGGGTGCGGACCCCCAATTCCGTCCGCGTACCGAGCACCGCACCACGGCTCCGGGCGCCTTCGGTGGCCCCTGAGTGTCAAGTCTCTGACCTGCGTAAACGACGTGTTCTGGGGTGCGCGGAACCGGCTGCGCGGATGTCCGCCGACGTCGATTCCGGGCGTCGGCGGGGCGTGCGGGTGGCCTCCGCGGCGGTGGGCAGGTGGCTGTTTGTCGGTGGCGTGCGGTTGCATGGAGGGCATGAACGAACAGCAGCTGCGTGCCGAAGCCGACGCCATCCTCGCCGAGCTGGTCGGCGACCCGGGAGGCCCGGCGAGGCTGCGGGAGGACCAGTGGCAGGCGGTGGCCGCCCTGGTGGTCGAACGCCGCCGCGCGCTGGTCGTGCAGCGCACCGGCTGGGGAAAGTCGGCGGTGTACTTCGTCGCCACCGCGCTGCTGCGCCGCCGCGGCTCCGGCCCGACGGTGATCATCTCGCCGCTGCTGGCGCTGATGCGTAACCAGGTCGAGTCCGCCGCCCGCGCCGGAATCCAGGCGCGGACGATCAACTCCGCCAACCCGGAGGAGTGGGACGCCATCCACGAGGAGGTCGAGCGCGGCGACGTCGATGTTCTCCTGGTCAGCCCGGAGCGCCTCAACTCCGTCGACTTCCGTGAACGGATGCTGCCGAAGCTCGCGGCCACCACCGGCCTGCTCGTGGTGGACGAGGCGCACTGCATCTCCGACTGGGGCCACGACTTCCGCCCGGACTACCGCAGGCTCCGCACCATGCTCGCGGAGCTCTCCCCGGGCGTCCCCGTCCTCGCCACCACGGCCACCGCCAACGCCCGGGTCACGGCGGACGTCGCCGACCAGCTCGGCACGGGCGCGGGGGAGGCGCTGGTGCTGCGCGGCACCCTGGAGCGGGAGAGCCTGCGGCTCGGCGTGGTCCGGCTGCCGGACGCCGCGCACCGCCTGGCCTGGCTCGCCGACCACCTCGACGAACTGCCGGGCTCCGGAATCATCTACACCCTCACCGTCTCGGCAGCCGAAGAGGTCACCGCCTACCTGCAGGGCCGCGGCTTCCCTGTCGCCTCCTACACCGGCCGCACCGAGAACGCCGACCGCCAGCAGGCCGAGAACGACCTGATCGACAACCGCGTCAAGGCGCTGGTCGCGACGTCCGCGCTGGGCATGGGGTTCGACAAGCCCGACCTCGGCTTCGTGATCCACCTCGGCTCGCCGTCCTCGCCCATCTCCTACTACCAGCAGGTGGGCCGCGCGGGCCGCGGCGTCGCGCACGCCGATGTCCTGTTGCTGCCCGGCAAGGAGGACGAGGCCATCTGGCGCTACTTCGCCGAGGTCGCCTTCCCTCCCGAGTCCCAGGTCCGCCAGACCCTCGCCGCCCTCGGCGACGCCGGACGCCCGCTGTCCGTACCGGCCCTGGAGGCCCAGGTCGATCTGCGGCGCAACCGGCTGGAGACGATGCTGAAGGTGCTGGACGTGGACGGCGCGGTCCGGCGCGTGAAGGGTGGCTGGACGGCCACCGGAGCCGACTGGGTGTACGACACCGAGCGGTACGCGTGGGTCGCCCGGCAACGCTCCGCCGAACAGCAGGCGATGCGCGACTACGTCAGCACCTCCGGCTGCCGGATGGAGTTCCTCCGCCGCCAGCTGGACGACGAGGGCGCGGCGCCCTGCGGCCGCTGCGACAACTGCGCGGGGGAGTGGGCCCACTCCACGGTCTCCCCGGCGGCGCTGGCGGGCGCCACGGGCGAACTGGACCGCCCGGGCGTGGCGGTCGAGCCCCGCCGTATGTGGCCGACGGGCATGGCCGCCCTGGGCATCGATCTCAAGGGCCGCATCCCGGCACAGGAACAGTGCGCCCCCGGGCGGGCCCTGGGCCGCCTCTCGGACATCGGCTGGGGCAACCGCCTGCGCCCGCTCCTGGCCGAGCAGGCCCCCGACGGCCCCGTTCCGGACGACGTCCTCCAGGCCGCGGTGGCGGTCCTCGGCGACTGGGCCCGCTCCCCGGGCGGCTGGGCCTCGAAGGCACCGGACGCCGCCGCCCGCCCGGTGGGCGTCGTCGCGGTCCCGTCCGTCAGCCGCCCCCGGCTCGTCCACTCCCTCGCCGAGGGCATCGCCCGCATCGGACGCCTCCCCTTCCTCGGCTCCCTCGCCCACACCGAGGAGAGCGCCGCCCACCGGACCCACCGCAGCAACTCCGCCCAGCGCCTTCAGACCCTTTCCGCCGCCTTCACCGTCCCTGGCGAACTCGCCGACGGCCTCGCCCGCACACTGGGCCCGGTCCTCCTCGTGGACGACTACACCGACTCCGGCTGGACCCTCGCCGTCGCCGCCCGCCTCCTGCAACGGGCGGGCACGGAACGGGTACTGCCGCTGGTGCTCGCGGCCGCGGGGTGAGCGGGCGGGGGGCTGTCCGGCCTGTGCTGAACGGTGCGATGGCGCGCGGGCGTGGGCACTGGCTGCGGCTTGGCGGGGGGCGGGTGCGCGGGGTGGTCTTCGCGTTCCGGCTCAGGGGGTCGGTTTACTGCCGCTGAGCCGGAGCGCTGAGGGCTGAGCGCTGACTGGCGGCTCCGGTGTTCCTCGGGGCCGGGGCTTGGTCGTGCCCGGAATGGTGAGGGTCGGCCGGGGCGGTGGGTGCGTCCAGCGAGGTCGTGCCGGGGCCTCGCATCGTCTGCGGGGGAGACCGCTCGGCGCCGTCCACGGCTGCGTAGCCCGCGCCGTACGGGCGTGAGGCGGAAGCCCTCGGCCCTTTCGCTCCTGGCCCGCTCCTAGCTCATGCGGCACCGGGACCGTCTACGCCTTCCGGGCTACGACGGCCACGGCGCCCCTGCTACGACAGCCACGACGCCCCTCAGCACAGCGCCAGGCCCGAGCGTGCACGACGTATCGAGAGCCCGCCGAATCCGCCCTGCTCAGGCCCTGGAATTCGCCGTGCACCCACGGCTCGCGTCACGTGGCGGCCCCGCCCGCGCCTGTGGATATCTCCGTCACCCGTGGGTTGTCCACAGGGGTCGCGGCGCAGCGTACCGGCGCGGGATCTTCGAGCCATGAACCAGCACAGCGAACGGCCTCACGACCCGAACCGCACCGGCAAGCCGCACCCCCGCGCAGGCACATCCGCCGCCTCGGGGCGCCCGGACGACCCGCCCGCGGCCGCCGCACGGCCACCGGCTCCGACGATTCCCGCGCCCCGCTCGCCCCTCTCCACGCCCTCCCAGGAACCCGCGGCATCCCCGCGGAAGCCCGTCCACCCCGACGCCACCTGTGCCACAGGGCCAGGAGCCCCCGCTCCCACCGAGCGCCCCGAGGCGCCCCGCCCCGGCGAGCCCGGGCACACCGACCTCTCCCTGCCCGCGAACCTCTATCTCCCGGCCGGTCCTGTCGCGGAGGACCCGGACCCGGACCCGGACCCGAACGCATCCGGCCCGGCGGCCACCACCGCACCCGGCGCTGCCGCCTCCGGGGGAAACCACACCACCGCCCACGACGACCCCGACTCCGAGGCCGAGCAGCAGGTCACCCTGCGCGACGCCGCCGACCTCGCCGACGCCCTGCCGTATCTGATGGGCTTCTATCCCGACGACAGCATCGTCCTGGTGGGGCTCCACGGCCCTCACGGACGGTTCGGCGCCCGGGTCAGGCTCGGCATCCCGGCGGACCCGGAGCAGTGGCCCGACGTCGCCGACCAACTCGCCTCCTGCCTCATCACCACCGCCGACGACCGTGGCGTCCGGCCCGCCGGAATGCTGGTCTTCCTCTGCCAGGAGCCGAGGAACGGCGAACGCGGCCAGGACGTCACCCAGCGGCTACGGCCCCTCGCCCAACGCCTGCGCACCGCCTGCGGCGCCCTCGACGTCCCCGTCCTCGAAGCGCTCTGCCTCTCCAACAACCGCTACTGGTCCTACTGCTGCCCCAGCTACCGCTGCTGCCCCGCCGACGGAAAACCCATGGTCATGCCCGGCACCTCGGTCATGGCGGCGGCCGCCGCGTACGCGGGGATGCAGGTGCGCGGCTCCCTCAAGGAGATGGAGGCCCGCCTCACCCCACGCACCGGTCCACGCGCCGCGGAACAGGTCAAGGCGCTGGACACCGCGGTCGGCCGGTTCCTGCCCCGGATGCTCCGTGCCAACGGCGCCCGGACCGTCCGTCAGGACACCCTCGACCGGGCAGCCGCCATGATCCACCGCTTCCGGGAGGACACCCCCACCGGAAGCAACCGGGCCCGTGACGCCTGCGACGACGCCCTCCTCACCGACACCGAAGCCGCCGAACTCATCCTCGGCCTCCAGGACCGCCTCACCCGGGACCGGGCCGCCGAATGGCTGGAAGGCCCCTCCGCCGCAGCCGCCCTCCGCCTCTGGCGCGCCCTCGCCCGCCGCTGCGCGGGCGCCTACCTCGAACACTCCGTCGCCCCGTTGACCCTCGCCGGTTGGGTCGCCTGGTCCACGGACGACCAACCCTCCGCCCGCGTAGCCCTCAGCCGCGCCCTGGGCATCGACCCCGACTACGTCTTCGCCCAACTCCTGCACCGCGGCATCAACGAGGGCCTCGACCCCGAACCGTTGCGCCGCTGTCTGAGGAGCGAACGAGAGGAGCGCGAAGCTGCGGCGGCCCGCACGGGTGGCGGCTCCCGCGATGCGGCGGCCGCCACCCGCACGGCACCGGCTCCCGAGACCGGGCCCGCCACCGCACGCACCCCCCGCTCCCGCCGCGCACCGACCGACCGCCCCACCACGCCCCGGGGCAGCTCCGGCCCGCCCGGCACCCGTCCCGAAGCCCGCCGCGCCCGACGAGTCGGTGACCGGAGCCGCAGGTGATCCAGGAACGCGGTGCGGCCGGCGTGACCTGCACGCCGGCCGCACCGTTCAGGTGGGTGGCGTCAACAGCCGTCCGCACCGGTACCACCAAGGAGCGCAACCCGTGCCAGGCATCGACCACCCCACCCCACCGACCCCACGCGCCTCCGGAACACCCCGTCCCACCCCGCCCCGCGTGCCACGTCCCCAGCCGCTCCACGCCTCACTGATCTCCGTGGCGCTGCCGCACCTCACCATCTCGCCGTCCGACGGCCAGCTCAGAGGAGAGAACGCCGACGGCTGCTACCTCGACGGCCGCCGCATACTCTCCCGCTGCGAACTGCGCGCCGGAGCGGGCGAACCCGTCATCCTCCAGAGCAAACAGACCGCAGCGGATCACACCCGCTTCCTCGGCACCGTCCGTTTGACCGGCGACCGCAGCCCCGACCCCGCCATCCGCCTCGAACGGCTCCGCCGCGCCGACGGCAGCGAACGCCTCACCTTCCGCAGCAGCGCCTCGCGCCACGTCCGGCTCCCCGTCGATCTCCGGCTCGGTACCGATCTCGCCGAACTCGGCGCCGCCGCCACCGGCCTGCCCGGTCCCGACCTGCGCCCCGCCGTCCACGGAGCGGGCCTGCGCTGGTCCGGCCCCGGGGCGCACGCCGCGGTCACCACGACACCCGCCCCCGACGACGCCCTCGCCTCCGCCGGGCTCCTGCGCTGGGAACTCGACATCCCACCCGGCGGCAGCCGCACCATCGACCTCCGCCTCACCCTGGAACTCACCCCGTCCGGCGGCTCGGACCTCCGCACCGCACCCGACGGCCCTGGCACCGGCCCGGAGCTCCGGGGCCCGTACGCCGCATCTCGTCCCATCGGTCCACGGCCGCGCACCGCACGGCCGCAGCGCCTGTGGGCGGCCCACCTGGAATGCGACGACGCCCGCGCCGACACGCTCCTCGCCACCTCCCTCGACGACCTCCACGGTCTCCTGACCCGCGACACCGGCACCCCGACCGACCTCTACACCGCGGGCGGCATCCCCTGGCGCCCCGGCCTCTCACCGGCCGAAGCCCTCTGGTCCGCCCGCATGCTCCTACCCCTCGGTACCCACCTCGCCGCCGGTACGCTCCGCCTCCTCGCCCGCACCCAGCACACCGGACCGGGACCGGACTCCGGCCGCCTCCCCGGCCCCCTCCGCGACGCCGGACCGCACGCCCCACCCAGCTGCGCCGGTACCGAAGCCACCCTGCTCTTCCCCACCGTCCTGGCCGAGGCACGCCGCTGGGGCCTGCCCGACCACGAGACCGAGCACCTGCTGCCCACCGCCGCCCGCTGCCTGGACTGGCTGCTCCGCACCTCCGCCACCGGCCGCCCGCCCTACATCCCCGACCCCGCCCCATCGGGCCCGTACCGCTGTGAGACCCAGGCACACGCCCACCGCGCCGCGCTCCTCGGCGCCGACCTCCTCGACGCATACGGCCAACCCCGCGCGGACGACCTGCGGGAATGGGCGGCCGACCTCCGCACCCACTTCCGTACCGACTTCTGGCACGAGGACCGCTACGGCGGCCGTCCCGCCGCCCTGATCACCCCTCAGGGCCGCCCCCTGGCACACCTCGGAGCCACCACCGGGCACCTGCTCGACACCGGTCTTCTCGGCGGCGGTCGCCACGCCCCCGGTCTCCTCGACCCCGTTCGTACGGCCCAGTTCGCCGCGCTCCTGGCCGGACCCGCCATGGACACCGGCTGGGGGCTGCGAAGCCTGAGCGCCAAGGAGAAGGGCCACAACCCGTTCGGGCACCGCAGCGGAGCGGTACGGCCCCACGAAACCGCCGTCGTCGCCGCCGGACTGGCCGTCGCCGGTCACGAACCCGCCGCGAACTCCCTGCTCAAGGGCGTCCTCGACGCCTCGGAGAGCTTCGGCCACCGACTCCCCGAGATGTACGCGGGGGAGCAGCGCACCGCGGGAGCCGCACCCGTGCCCCACCCCGCCGCCTGCCGACCCGCCTCCGTCGCAGCGGCCGGAGCCGTCCATCTCCTGCTGGCTCTCGCCGGTCTGCGCCCCGACGTCCCCGGCGGCACCCTCACCCTCCGCCCCGTGGGCAGTGCTCCACTCGGTGCGCTCCAGTTCACCGGCCTCCGCGCCGCCGGACAACCCCTCGCCGTACGGATCAGCCGCCTCGGCATGGGCATGGTGGAGGAGGCTGCCGATGGCTTGCAGCTGAAGTCCTGATCCGGCGCGACGGCCTGTTTATCGTCAGGCGGACGACTATGATCACGACATGCCTCCCTACGACCCGTCGGCCTTTCCGCCCTTCGCCGTCACCGTCGATCTGGTCGTGCTCACCGTGCGCCGCCACTCCCTCTGTGCCCTGGCCGTGCGCCGTGGTGAGCCGCCGTTCCAGGGGCGATGGGCGCTGCCCGGCGGCTTCGTCCGCGCCGACGAAGACCTGGCGGGTGCCGCGGCCCGGGAGCTGGCCGAGGAGACGGGCCTGCACGCCCACGATCCGGCCGATCCCAACGCCCCGTACGGCGCGCATCTGGAACAGCTCGCCACCTACGGCGACCCGAAGCGCGACCCCCGGATGCGGGTGGTGAGCGTCGCCCACCTGGTGCTCGCCCCCGACCTGCCCGCCCCGCGGGCCGGTGGCGACGCGCACAGCGCCCGCTGGGCACCGGTCGAGTCCTTCCTCGATCAGGAGCCCACGAGCGCACCCGAGGAGGAGGCCCCGGCTCCGCTCGCCTTCGACCACGCCCAGATCCTCGAGGACGGTGTGGAACGCGCTCGTTCCAAGATCGAGTACTCCTCGCTTGCCACCGCGTTCTGCCCGCAGGAGTTCACGGTCGGCGAACTGCGCCGCGTCTACGAAGCGGTCTGGGGCGTCGCCCTGGACCCCCGCAATTTCCACCGCAAGGTCACCGGAACCCCGGGCTTCCTCGTCCCGACCGGCGGTACGACGACCCGTCAGGGCGGCCGCCCGGCACAGCTGTTCCGCGCAGGCGGCGCCACCCTGCTCAACCCGCCGATGCTGCGCCCGGAGGCATGACCGCCCGGTGGGCGCGCTCGCGGCATCACCGTGACACGGCACGGCACCCCACTCGGTAATTACGAGTAAATAGGACATATAGGGTTACCTTGACGGGGTGAGCCCTTTCGTGCCCTCCACCCCGACCGACCGGTCTCACGCCCCGCGAGGGACGCGATGATCCAGGCCATCGGGCTGACCAGCGAACCCCGCGGCGAACACCCGCCCGCCGTCAACGACCTCACCTTCGACGCCCGACCGCGAAATGTCACCGTCCTGCTCGGCCCCGAGGGGTCAGGAAAAACCACCGCGCTGAGGCTGATGCTCCAACTCCAGCCCGGCCGCGGCGTCGCCCTCTTCCGCGGACGCGCACTGCACCGGGTGCCCAACCCGCCACGCGAAATCGGCGTCGTCCTCGGCGACGTTCCCGGCGACCCGTCACGAACCGCCATCGGGCACCTGCGTCTCCTCAGCGCCGCGGTCGGCGTACCCGCCGGTCACGCCGACGACGTCCTGGACCTCGTCGGCCTCACCGGCCTCGCCGACAAACAGCTCGGTGACCTCTCCCGCGGCATGGACCGACGCCTCGCCCTGGCCGCCGCCCTCCTCGGAGACCCCCACACCCTCGTCCTCGACGAACCCACCGACGGTCTGCAACCCCGCGACACCACGTGGCTGCACGGACTGCTCCGCGACTACGCGGCACAGGGTGGCGCCGTCCTCGTCACCTCACGCCACTCTCGCGAAGCCAGCCGCATCGCCGACCGCGTAGTCACCCTCGACGACGGTCACCTCGCAGCCGACCAGGACGCGGCGACATTCGCCCGCACCCGGATGCGCCCCCGCGTCGTCGTCCGCTCGCCGCATGCCGACCGCCTCGCGGCGCTGCTCATCGACGAATCACAACGCGCGCACCACGCCACGGATCCCGCCATCGGCCGCGGCATCGAAGTCGTCCGCGAGAGCGGCAGTCGCCTCGCCGTGTACGGCAGTGACTGCGCCGCAGTCGGCGAAACCGCCTTCCGGCACCGGGTGCTGGTGCACCAACTCGCCGATGAGGAAGGCGACAGCGGCCTCATCGAACCACTCCACCGGGCGGATGGTCGACAATCGCCTGCGGCGACTGCGCCTCCCGGTGCGGCAGGCGTCTCCGCCCACGTGACTGTCACCGCGCCCACGCCCGCAGCCGCACCCCTCGATATCGATATGCCGACATCCCGCGTTGGCGATATGCCGACATCCTCCGGCGGCGACAGTCGCCCCACACTCCCCGTAACCCCGACCACCACCGCCCCCGACGACCTGACCGACACCCTCACTCTCCCCGTCATCACCACCTCCGTGCCCGCCCCCTCTCCCCGCCCCGCACACCCCCCTAGGG
>NZ_JODY01000040.1 GCF_000718015.1 Streptomyces catenulae
GCCCCCAACCGGCCCCGGGCACCGCCCCGTCCGCCGCACAGAAGGGCGCCGCACAGAAGAACGCCCCGCAGAAGGACGCCACGCCCCGCGCGGCCCCACCACCCGCACCGGCCGCATCCGGGTCGGCGCCGCCGCCCTCGCCCGCCGCGGCCACGCCGAAGGCGGCCGCACCCCCACCGTCCGCCCCCGGATCCGCCGCGCCCCGGGCCGTCCCCCCACCGGCGGCCCCGGCGCCGCACTGACGGGGAAACGACACCGGGCCCGCACCCCCGGAGGGGTACGGGCCCGGTGTCACCGGAAGGACTGCCGTCAGCCGACGAGGATCTCGCGGGCCAGGCGGGCGGTCTCCGACGGGGTCTTGCCGACCTTGACGCCGGCGGCCTCCAGGGCCTCCTTCTTCGCCTGGGCGGTGCCGGAGGAGCCGGAGACGATGGCACCGGCGTGGCCCATGGTCTTGCCCTCGGGCGCGGTGAAGCCCGCGACGTAGCCGACGACCGGCTTGGTGACGTTGGCCTTGATGAAGTCGGCCGCACGCTCCTCGGCGTCGCCGCCGATCTCACCGATCATGACGATCAGCTCGGTCTCCGGGTCGGCCTCGAAGGCCTCCAGAGCATCGATGTGGGTGGTGCCGATGACCGGGTCGCCACCGATGCCGACGGCCGAGGTGAAGCCGATGTCGCGCAGCTCGTACATCATCTGGTAGGTCAGCGTGCCGGACTTGGACACGAGACCGATCTTGCCGGGCTTGGTGATGTCGCCCGGGATGATGCCGGCGTTGGACTGGCCGGGGGTGATCAGACCGGGGCAGTTCGGACCGATGATCCGGGTCTTGTTGCCCTTGGCCTTGGCGTACGCCCAGAAGGCGGCGGAGTCGTGGACCGCGATGCCCTCGGTGATCACGACGGCGAGACCGATCTCGGCGTCGATCGCCTCGACGACGGCGGCCTTCGCGAACTTCGGCGGCACGAAGATGACGGAGACGTCCGCGCCGGTCTTCTCCATCGCCTCGACGACGGAGCCGAAGACGGGCACCTCGGTGCCGTCGAAGTCGACCTTCTCGCCGGCCTTGCGGGGGTTCACGCCGCCGACGATGTTGGTGCCGTCACCGAGCATGAGCTTGGTGTGCTTCATGCCGGTGGCGCCGGTCATCCCCTGGACGATGACCTTGCTGTCCTTGGTGAGGAAGATAGCCATGGTGGTGTCTGACCTCGTCCCTTACTTCGCAGCCGCGAGCTCGGCGGCCTTGTCGGCCGCGCCGTCCATGGTGTCCACGCGCTGCACCAGCGGGTGGTTGGCGTCGCTGAGGATCTTGCGACCCAGCTCCGCGTTGTTGCCGTCGAGGCGGACGACCAGCGGCTTGCTGACGTTCTCCCCCTTGGACTTGAGCAGCTCCAGGGCCTGGACGATGCCGTTGGCGACCTCGTCACAGGCGGTGATGCCACCGAAGACGTTGACGAAGACGGACTTGACGTCCGGGTCGCCGAGAATGATCTCCAGGCCGTTCGCCATGACCTCGGCGGAAGCGCCGCCACCGATGTCGAGGAAGTTGGCGGGCTTGACGCCACCGTGGTTCTCACCGGCGTAGGCGACGACGTCCAGGGTCGACATGACCAGACCGGCACCGTTACCGATGATGCCGACCTCGCCCTCAAGCTTGACGTAGTTCAGGCCCTTGGCCTTGGCGGCGGCCTCCAGCGGGTTCGCCGCGGCCTTGTCCTCCAGGGCCTCGTGCTCCGGCTGGCGGAACTCGGCGTTGGCGTCCAGGGACACCTTGCCGTCGAGGGCGATGACCTCACCGGAGGCGACCTTGGCCAGCGGGTTGACCTCGACGAGGAGCGCGTCCTCGGCGACGAAGGTCTTCCACAGGGTGACCATGACGTCGGCGACCTTGTCGGCGACCTCGGCCGGGAACTGACCCGCGGCGACGATCTCCTGGGCCTTCTCCTTGGTCACACCCTCGTTGGAGTCGACCGGGATCTTGGCGAGCTTCTCGGGCGTGGTCGCCGCGACCTCTTCGATGTCCATGCCACCGGCGACGGAGGCCATGGCCAGGAAGGTGCGGTTGGTCCGGTCGAGGAGGTACGAGACGTAGTACTCCTCGACGATCTCCGGAGCGGTCTCGGCGATCATCACCTTGTGGACCGTGTGGCCCTTGATGTCCATGCCGAGGATGTCGCTCGCGCGAGCGACGGCCTCGTCCGGGGTGGCGGCCAGCTTGACGCCACCGGCCTTGCCGCGGCCGCCGACCTTCACCTGCGCCTTGACGACCGACTTGCCGCCCAGACGCTCGGTCGCCTCGCGGGCTGCCTCAGGCGTGTCGATGACTTCACCGGCCAGCACCGGTACACCGTGCTTGGCGAAGAGGTCCCTCGCCTGGTACTCGAACAGGTCCACGCGCGTCCGTCCCTTGTCTTCTCAGAATCGCCGTAGTGATCGCGGGTCGTTCTCTGCGATGGGCGTGCCGCGAAGGGCAACGTGACGGCGCTGTCACAGGGGAGGCGTACACGGTTGACCGAATACGCGGCATGTCCGTCTCGCAGGTTATCGCCGCAGGCCGTGCGGCCCTAAATCACAGCTCGTGCTGGAGCGGTGATTACGGTCACAGAATCCCAGGCAGCACCCGTACGGAGGCCGTGGACCGGCGGTTTCCCGGCGCCCGGCCACGTCACTGTGGAACGCCTCACGTCACCGCCCGAACGGCCCCCGCCACGAATTCCGCACCCGATTCCGGCCACCCGCGCCCTCCCGAGGGGCGGACCGTAGGGCGCCCGGCGCGCGGGCCGGTGCGGACGGCGCACAACCGTCCGGTGCACTACCCGCCGCCCGCCTGGGTACAAGGGCAGTGCCCGGCCCGGGGCCGGGAGCCCGCGCCGTCCGGCCCTGTCCGTGACCGGCGCGTGGCCGCCGGAACCGGCCGCCGCACCTCGGCGCGGCGGCCCGGCGACGGCCACATCCACGGCATGGGGGAGATCGATGGCGACACCGCTGACCGCGTCCGACCTGCTCAAGGCGTTGCGCGACGAGGGTCTGACCGTCCACGAGGTACGCGACTGGCGCACCCACAACCGCAACGCGAAGGGCGCCTGGGGACCGCTGAACGGCGTGATGATCCACCACACCGCCACCAAGGGCACCGACGACTCCGTAGCCCTCTGCTACGAGGGCCGGTCGGATCTGCCCGGTCCGCTCTGCCACGGGGTGATCGACAAGAAGGGGGAGGTCCACCTCGTCGGCAACGGCCGCGCCAACCACGCCGGGCTCGGCGACGGCGATGTGCTGCGCGCCGTCGTCCGCGAGACCAGGCCGCCCCGGGACAACGCGTCCGACACCGACGGCAACCCGCACTTCTACGGTTTCGAGTGCATCAACCTCGGCGACGGCGACGACCCGTGGCCCGAGGAGCAGATCCGGGCGATCGTCCGGGCGTCGGCGGCGCTCTGCCGCGCCCACGGCTGGGGCGAGCGCTCCGTCATCGGCCATCTGGAGTGGCAGCCGGGGAAGGTCGACCCGCGCGGCTTCGCCATGGACACCCTGCGCGCCCGTATCCGCGCCCGGCTCGCCCTGCCCGCCCACGCCGACGACACGGAGGCGGGCGGGGAGACCGAGGGCGGCGGGCACCCCGCGTCCTACGAGCCGTTCCCCGGGGCGGACTTCTTCCGGTCCGGCACCCGTAGCCCGGTCGTCACGGCGATGGGCGAACGCCTGGTGGCGGAGGGCTGCGGCCACTACCGGCAGGGCCCGGGCCCGGAGTGGACCGACGCCGACCGCGACTCGTACGCGGCCTGGCAGCGGAAGCTCGGCTTCAGCGGTGACGACGCGGACGGCGTCCCGGGCCGGGTGAGCTGGGACCGGCTACAGGTTCCCGCCTCGTAACACCGGTGGCGGGACCGGCCGCGGGCCCGGTCCCGCACCGGGCGCGACGCCGGGGCCGGGCCGAACGTGTCGGCCCGGCCCCGGACATGACGATGCCGGGTGGCCCTCCCCCACAGAGGGCCACCCGGCTGTTCATGGTGCGATGTCACCCGCGCAGGGGCGGCATCGCGGTGTCACCGTGCCGTCAGACACCCTGGGCCGGGAGCGACGGCACGCCCGCCGGGACACCCGGGACGGAGGGCACGGCCGGGACGCCCGGCAGCGCCGGGATGGATGCCGGGTCGGTCAGGTCGGCGGGCACGGTACCGGCGGGCAGCAGCGTCACGACGACGTTCCGCACGGCGGCCGGGTCCACCCCGTCGACGGTCCGCTCGGCGGCCGGGAGGGCGAGGGTCAGCACACGGTCGAGGACGGAGCCGGAGGCACCGGGCAGCGCGGGCTTGCCGGGCAGCGCGGGCGTACCCGGCAGCGCCGGGACGGACGGCACGGTCGAGGTGGCCGGGACGGCCGGGATCGAGGGAACGGCCGGGACCTCGGGCAGGCCCGGAACCTTGGGCAGGCCCTGCTTCGCGGGCAGCGCCGGGACGGACGGCACCTGACCGGGCAGGTCGGTGAGGTCGGCGGCGTCGGCCACCTTGGCGAGCTTCGTGAGCTTGGTGAGCTTGGTGAGGTCGGCGGACTTGGTCAGCTCGGTGAGGTCGGCCGCGTCGGTCACCTGGGTGGCCTGCGCCGGGTCGGCCAGGTTGGTGAGCCGTGCCGGGTCGGCGGCGCGGGTCAGGTCCTCCTGGAGACGCCCGTACTGGTCACCCTTGGCGATCGTGGTGTGGATACCGCCCAGGGCGTTGAGCACCGGGCCCAGGCCGTCGGTGGCGGGCAGCGCCGGAACCTCGGGAACGTCCGGGGTGGCGGGCAGCGCCGGGACGCCCGGAACGGCGGGCAGGTCGGCGGCGGCCGGAACGCCGGGGGTCGCGGGGAGCGAACCCGTGGTCTTCTTCGCCGCCTTCGAGAGGTCGGCCGGGGCCTTCTTCGCCGCCTTCGACAGGTCGGTCGGGACACCGGGCAGCGCCGGGACGGAGCGCGGCGCCTTCTGCGCGGCGTCCGACAGCTCGGCCGGCACGCCGGGCTGCGCGGTCAGGGTGTCCTGGGCCTTCTTCGCCGCCTTCGACAGACCGGCGGGGAGGTCCTTCCCGGCGGGGACGGCCGGAACGGCGTCCGACACCTTCTTCACCGCGCCGGTCGGCGAACCGACGGCGGGCAGGTCCGAAGTGCCGGGCAGTTCGGCGGCGTTGGCGGAGACGGCGCCGAGAGCCAGCAGCCCGGTGGCGGTGGCGGCGACGGCGATGGAACGACGGATGGCGATACGCATGGAGGGTCCTTCGAATTCAGGGGTGTACGGGCAGACCTGTGCCGCCCCCGCGCGGCAGGTCAAAGACGCGGAACGGTCTGCCCTAGCCCGGGAATTCGAGAATGTCGTGGGGACGGTGACGCGTCGGCGCGCCCTCGGCCCGGTGCGCACCGCCGGGCATCCGCCCGGTGTACGCGGTCTCCGCCACGCAAGCGGCGTGCTGATCGCCACGGGGCCCATGACCGTCGCCGATGCTCGACGAGGCGGGGGCGAACGCCCCTCTGGGCAGCGGCGCCGAGGCACCGTCCGGGCTCGGCGCACCCGGCGCACGAGCGGCGCTGCGCGCCCCCTCGGCATCCTTCGCCCGCACCTCGCCGACGCCCGAAGCGTCCGCCTTCTTCGCAGGTCCGACGCGGTGCGCCGAGCCCTGCGGGGTGCCGTGCGGCGCCCCGCCGTGCTGCGGTCGGCCGCCGTCCCCGGGGTGCCCCGGGTGCGTCCCGGACGGCTGCGGCAGCACGGCACCCGCCGCACCACCCACCTGCCGTACGAGGCCGGTCACCGGGTCGGTGATCTGCCCGGCGCGCTCGGCGGCGGGCCGTACGGCGTCGGCGAGTTCACCGGCCGCGGCCCGTGCCTCACGTCCGGTCGCCGCACCCACCTGGGCCCCCTGCCGCGCGACGGCGGCTTCGGAGGGCGCCAGCCGGTCCGGCGACGCGGTCCGGGTGGCGGCCCGGACCGGTGCCCCCGCCTCGGCCGTGGCCTTGGCGGGCGAGGCCGTCGCGCGATCCACGGGCACGGCCCGGACCTGCGACGACGGCTGGTCGACGGTCGATGTGGCGGTTGCCGGGGAGAGCGTCCCCGGCAACCCCGCCGTGCGGTCGTCCGCGTGGGCGCCGGGGCCGAGGGCGAAGCCGAGGGCCACGAAGCCCACCAGGAAGAGCCCCGCCAGCAGCGCACGCCGCACGGCCACGGTGCGCGGCAGGCGCACGGCGGCAGGCGGAACGAACGCAGCAGACAACGGAGGAGACCTTCCCAGGGGGACGGGGACACCGGGCAGGGGCCACGGCGTCGCTCACGTCACGGGTGATCAAGCGATGAACTGATCCTTGCACGAGGGGCCAGGGCCCCCGCAAGTCCCCTCGGCGCTCCTGTCACGTTCCTCCGCCATGTCCGGTATGACGTGCGAACAGCTTTCGATTTACCGGTGAATGGGCGTCGAGCGCGGGGAAGCGGACGAGGCATGACGCGCGCTCAACATGACGCATGCTCACCTGTGGGTCGGAGCGCGGACCGGCGCCGCGGAGCGCCGGATGTCCGGGACCGGGCACACCGGCCCCGAGAAACGCCGGAGCCGGGTGATCCTCCCCCACAGAGGACCACCCGGCGGTTCGGGGCACCGGTACGCCCAGGCGTACCGGCGGCAGGGCGGCACGGTGTCACGGCCGTACCGCGGGTGGTGCCGCTACCGGCACCGTCGGCGGCGGAGCGCCTTCGCGGGAAGTCAGCCGAGCGGCTGGAGGTGGGAGGCGACGGCGGGGATCGGGTCGACGCGGTCCGTCCAGCAGCCGTCCGCGTCACAGCACGTGCCGTCGGGGTTGCAGACGACCCGGCCGGTGTCACCGGCGGCGGGGGCCGACTGGAAGACCACCGGGTTGCCCTTCTCGGTGGGGTACCAGTCGCTGTCGGCGTGGGCGGCGGTCGCGCCGAAGGCGACCAGGCCGAAAGCGGCGGCGGCGAGGCCCAGGGAACGGCGGACGGGATGACGCATGGTGACGGTCCTTCGCTTCTGAAGCTGACGGGGTGCCCTGCCCGTCCCGTGCACCGGATCGTCGGCGAGCGGGTGGTGCAGGTGCGCAACCGGCCTTCCTCAGCAGCCCGTTGGCGACGGCCACCGACGAAGTCGGATGTGCGTGGTGCGGGTGCGCCGCATCCGTTCGCGCGCCGCTCGCCCCGGCACCGTGCGGACACGGGCAGGGGTGACGGAGGGGACGGAGACGGGGAGTGCTTCCCAGGAGGACGGGGGCGGTCACGGCCCGGAACCGTGGTGCCGCTCACGTCGTGGGCGATACGGCGACCTTGCCCGCCCCGGCAGCCGGGCCGCAAGGACCCCCGGGGCGACCCGTCACCGTTGCTCCGGCATGTCCGGTATGAATAGGGGGCGCTTTTCGATTGCGGCGGCCATGACATCCGGGAAGCGATCAGGTGTGCAGGCGAAGGCCGGTGCGCCCAGGGCCGCCAACGCCGCCGCGTGCTCCCGGTCGTAGGCGGGCGCGCCCTCGTCGGAGAGTGCCAGCAGAGAGATGAACTGCACCCCCGACGCCTGCATCGCGGCCACCCGCCTGAGCATCCCGTCGCGGATCCCGCCCTCGTGGAGGTCGCTGATGAGGACGACGACGGTGTCGGCGGGGCGGGTGATGCGGGACTGGCAGTAGGCGAGCGCGCGGTTGATGTCCGTACCGCCGCCGAGTTGGGTGCCGAAGAGGACGTCGACCGGGTCGTCGAGTTGGTCGGTGAGGTCGACGACGGAGGTGTCGAAGACGACCAGCCGGGTGTCGAGGGACCGCATCGAGGCGAGCACCGCGCCGAAGACGGCGGCGTGGACGACGGACGCGGCCATGGAGCCGGACTGGTCGATGCAGAGCACCACTTCCTTCCGTACGGACCGCGCGGCCCGCCCGTAACCGATCAGCCGCTCGGGGACGACCGTGCGGTGCTCGGGCAGATAGTGCTTGAGGTTGGCGCGGAGGGTGCGGTTCCAGTCGATGTCGTGGTGGCGGGGGCGGGCGGTCCGGGCCGAGCGGTCGAGTGCGCCGGTGAGGGTGGCGCGGGTCCGCGTCGCGAGCCGCCGCTCCAGCTGTGCGACGGCCTTGCGGACGACGGTCCGTGCGGTCTCCCGGGTCGTCTCGGGCATGGCCTTGTGGAGCGTGAGCAGGGTGCCGACCAGGTGGACATCGGCCTCGACCGCCTCCAGCATCTCCGGCTCCAGCAGCAGCGCGGCCAGTCCGAGGCGGTCGATGGCGTCGCGCTGCATGATCTGGACGACCGGGGAGGGGAAGTACGTCCGGATGTCGCCGAGCCAGCGCGCCACCCCGGGCGCGGACGCACCGAGCCCGGCGGCGCGGCGGCCCCCGGCGGCCCGGCCCGCGCCGTCCCGCGCGGCGCCGTCCCGCGCGGCGCCGTCCCGCCCGTAGAGCGCGCCGAGCGCCTCGTCCATCGCCCGGTCCCGGCCCCGCAGTTCGCGCCCGGTGCCGTCCGCCGCTCCCCCGCCGAGCACCATCCGCCACCGCCGCAACCGCTCGTCGGCGGGGAGCCCGGAGGTGGAGGCGGTGTCGTCGGGTGCGGAGATCTCGGGTGCGGCGTCGGTGGGCGGCGGTGCGGTCGCGGGGGCCGGGGTGGTGGGCGGGGCCGTGCGGTCGGTGGCGTTCAACATGCCTTCCCCAAGGGGTCGTCGGCGGGTGGGGCGGGGTCGAGCAGCAGGTGGAGGGTGGGCAGGACGGCGGCGGCGCGGTCCCGGTCGAGGCCGGAGCCGAAGCCCGGCACCGGCACGGCGTCGTCCGGGTCCGCGCCCCGGCCGGGCCCCGCCTGCGGGGCGAGCGCGGCGGGGCCCCGGCGTATCTGCGCGCCGAGGGCGCGGCGCACCCCGGTCCCGTAGGCGGCGAACGTCCGGCGCAGCAACGGGAGTACGTCCGTGAACGCCTCGGGCGACACCCGTGTCAGCCAGCCGTCGACGAGCGCCAGCAGCCGCTCGTCGTGGACCAGCACCATGCCGTCGCCGTCCCCGCCCCCGGCGAACCCCTCGATCCACCCGGCCGCGTCCGCGGGCGGGGCGGCGGGCGACAGGGCGCGCCCCATCAGCCGCTCCGCGCCGTCGTCCCCGAGCCGCCCGTCGTCGCGCAGCAGCCGCACGGCCCGGCCCCGGAGCAGCCCGGGCACACGCTCCCGTTCGGCGACACCGCGCAAGGTCTGCGCCCAGCGATCCGCGGGAGTGGAAGCCGTGGTGCTCTGCCCGGTCCCGGCCCCCTCGGCGGTCTCCGGGCTGCCCTGCCCGGCCCCCGTCTGCTCGGTGATCTCCGGGTCGTCCTGCCCGGCCCCGGGCTCCTCAGCTGTTTCCGGGCTGCCTTTCCCGATCCCGGTCTCCGGGCCGCCCTTCTCAGTTCCGGGCTCCTCGGTGGTCTCCGGGCGGCTCAGCAGGGTGACCGCCCGGTGGGTGGCGTCGAGGTGGGCGCGCATCTCGGTGGCGGCGTCCGCGGCGAGACCGACGCAGGCGGGCGGCAGGCCGACGAAGATCCGCTCGGCCAGGCCCCCGGCCACCTCGCGCAGCGCCGCGGCGTCCGTGCCGCGGACGTCGCCGTAGCGGACGGCGCGGACGAGGGCGGGGAGCGCCCGGGCGAGGCGGCCGACGTCCGTGTCCAGTGCGGCGCGATCCGCCAGGACCCGCATGACCTGCGGCAACGCCTCCGGGAGCGCGGCGAGCAGACAGCTTTCCGCGACGGCGGTGACCTCGGCGAGCGCGGTGGCCGCCGCCGCGTCCGCCGCGGCCTTGGCGGTGGCCGCCGCCTCCACGGTCGTGCCCCAGATCCCGGCCTCGGCGACCTTCACCGACAGCTCGGGCTCCCAGCGCAGCCGCCAGGTCTCCCGGAACGTCCCGGTGGTCGTGCGCGACCGGACCGGCTCGCCCCAGGGGATGCCGAGGAGCCGCAGCCGGTGCAGCAGACGGCTGCGCCCGGCGTCGGTCTCCTTACGCAGATCCAGCTCCACCTCGCGCTCCGCCGCCTCCGGCTTGAGGCGCAGGCCGCGGGCGGTGCGGGTCAGGTCGCGGTGCAGGGGGACGGCCGGTGCGCCGTCGGGCACCTCGCCCAGGACGTCCCCGACCACGAGCCGGTCGTGGATCAGCGCGGCGGGGACGTCGGAGCCGTCGCCCAGTACGGCGCGGATCGCGTCCATGGTCTCGGCGAGCCCGGGAAGCGGACGGCCACGGACCGCGGCGAGCCCTTCGGCGAGGCGTACGGCCTCGATGACATGGGCCGGGGAGACCGCGTGATCCTCCTCCCGGAGCAGCCCGGCGGCCCGGGTCAGCCAGCGTTCGACCGGCCGGTCGGGCGCCCGGAAGAGGTGGCCGTACCAGCCGGGCGAGGCGATTCCGGCGCCGTACCCGCTGTGCCGGGAGAGGCGGCGGTGGGTCCAGGGCACCCAGGTCAGCTCGGTCTTGACCTTGGGCAGGCCGGACAGGAGCCGACGGTCGGCGGTGACCGTCGTCCGGCGGGTCAGCGCCGGGACGTGCCAGGCGCCGCAGACGACGGCGACGCGGTCCCCGAACTCCCGCCGGGCGGCCCGCAGCCGCAGCCGCATATGGGCCTCGCGGACCGGGTCGTGGGGGTGCCCGCCGTCGCCGTACGTCTCGCGGAGGGCGGCCATCGCCTCGGCGACCGCCGCGAACGGCGCCAGGGCGTCCGCCGCCCCGGGGCCGCCCGCCGTACGGTGCTCGACGACGTCCTCCCACCACGCCTCGGCGTCGTCGTACCCGGCCGCCCGGGCGAGCGCCCCCAGCGGATCGGTCCGCAGCGCGGCGCCCGGCGCACCCGGGGCGGGCCCGTCACCGGGTGCGCCCTCGGCGCCGGATTCCGGCTGTCGGCCCGGCTCCGGGCCGGGCTCCGGCTCCGGCATCGCCAGGGAGTGGGCGGCCGGGAGGTCGATGAAGCGGACCGGGAGCTCCCGCTCCAGGGCCCAGCGCAGCGCCACCCACTCCGGGGAGAACTCCGCCAGCGGCCAGAACGCCGACCGCCCCGGGGCGTCCCGGACATGGGCGAGCAGGGCGACCGGCGGACGCATCCCGGGATCCCCGGCGAGCGGCACCAGGGCGTCCGCCTCCGGTGGCCCCTCGATGAGCACCGCGCACGGGTCGGTCCGCTCCAGCGCGGCGCGCACCGCCCGCGCCGAGCCGGGGCCGTGGTGCCGCACCCCGAGCAGCACCGGCCCGGCGTCCCCGTGCGCGGCGCCGGACCCGCCCGCACCGCCGGGCCCGTTCCTTCCGCCGGTCCCGCTCATGCCGTCACCTCCCGGCAGGCGCGGTAGAAGTCCTTCCAGCCGTCCCGCTCACGGACGACCGTCTCCAGGTACTCCTGCCAGACGACGCGGTCCGCGGCCGGGTCGCGGACGACGGCGCCCAGCAGACCGGCGGCCACATCGCCCGGGCGCAGCACGCCGTCCCCGAAGTGGGCCGCCAGCGCCAGGCCGTTGGTCACCACGGAGATCGCCTCGGCCGTGGACAGCGTCCCGGACGGCGATTTGACCTTGGTGCGCCCGTCCTCCGTCACCCCGTCGCGCAGCTCGCGGAAGACGGTGACGACCCGCCGTATCTCGTCCAACCCCTCGGGCACGGGCGGGAGATCCAGTGAACGGCCCAGCTGCCCGACCCGGCGGGAGACGATCTCCACCTCGGCCTCGGGCGTCCCGGGCAGCGGCAGGACGACGGTGTTGAAGCGGCGGCGGAGTGCGCTGGAGAGGTCGTTGACGCCGCGGTCGCGGTCGTTGGCCGTGGCGATGAGGTTGAAGCCGCGGACCGCCTGCACCTCCTCGCCCAACTCCGGGATGGGCAGGGTCTTCTCGGACAGGATCGTGATGAGGGTGTCCTGGACGTCCGCCGGGATACGGGTCAGCTCCTCGATACGGGCGGTCGCCCCGTCCGCCATCGCCCGCATCACCGGGCTGGGCACCAGCGCCTCCCGGCCGGGTCCGTCGGCGAGGAGGCGGGCGTAGTTCCAGCCGTAGCGGATCGCCTCCTCGGGCGTACCGGCGGTGCCCTGGACGAGCAGTGTGGAATCGCCGCTGACCGCGGCGGCCAGATGCTCCGACACCCAGGTCTTCGCGGTCCCCGGCACCCCCAGCAGGAGCAGCGCGCGGTCGGTGGCCAGCGTCGTCACCGCCACCTCGACGATGCGGCGCGGCCCGACGTACTTCGGTGTGACGACCGTGCCGTCGGGGAGCGTGCCACCGAGGAGGTACATCGCCACCGCCCACGGCGACAGGCGCCAGCGCTCCGGCCGCGGCCGGTCGTCGGCGGCGGCCAGCGCGGCGAGTTCGTCCGCGAAGGTCTCCTCCGCGTGCGGTCGCAGCACCGCTCCCCCGGCGCCGCCGTCCGTCCCCTTCGACGCCTGCGCGCGCGGCTCCCGACGCGCTCCGCCCGGCGTCTGCGCCGCCGTCTCTTCCGCCGCTTCTTCCGTCGTCTTCCACCCGTCCGCGGACATGGCTCCCCCTCATCGAACGAACTGCCACCGACGCCCGGCAGGCGGTCGGCCGCTTGCGGATTCCACTCTGCACCCGACCACTGACAACGCCCCTCAAACCGCCTCTGACCTGCGCCTTCACTCCGCTCCCGGTCGATTGTCAGTGGCGGGTCGTAGCGTCGGTGACATGAATTCGCAGGGGGAACGCTGGACGACGGATCAGGTGCTCGCGCTCGCGCCTGACGAGGCATCACGCAGGGCGGGCGGCAGACTCGCCGGGCCCGGGCCGTGGTCGGGGGCGGGCGCGGACGGCGACGGCGTGTGGGGGCTGTGCGAGGGCAGCGGCCGAACGCCGTACCGCGCCGTCGTCGACCTCACCGGGCCCGCGTACCGGTGCAGTTGCCCGAGCCGGAAGTTTCCGTGCAAGCACGCGCTGGGGCTGCTGCTGCTCTGGTCCGGCGGCGGCGACGCGGTCCCGTCCGGCGCGCCGCCGCCCTGGGCGGACGAATGGCTGACGGGCCGCCGGGAGCGGGCCGGTCGCGAGGCGACCGCACCACCGGAGGGCGGGCCGCCCGCGCGCGCCACCGCCGATGCGGAGCCCACGGCCCGGCGGGCGGCGCGGCGGGCGGCCCGGATCGGCGCGGGCGCGACGGAGCTGGAACAGCGGCTGGAGGACCTGCTCCGCACGGGACTCGCCGCCGCGGACGGCGCCGGTCACCCCTCCTGGGACGAAACCGCCGCCCGGATGGTGGACGCCCAGGCACCCGGACTCGCCTCCCGGGTGCGCGAGTTGGGCGCCCTCCCCACTGCGGGCGACGACTGGCCCTCCCGTCTGCTGGCGGAGTGCTCCCTGCTCCACCTCCTCGACCAGGGCTTTCTCGCCGTAGAACGGCTGCCGCCGCCGCTCGCCGCGACGGTCCGCACCCGGGTGGGCCTGACGACGGACACCGCCGAGCTGCTGACCGGCCCCGAGGCGTCACCGGTACGCGACCGCTGGCTGGTGCTGTCCCAACATGACACCGACGAGGGCAGGTTGACCGCCCGCCGCATCCACCTGCGGGGCGAGCGGACCGGCCGGATGGCGCTCCACCTCTCCCACTCCGGAGGCGGCCGCCCCCTGGAGCCGACGCTGCCGCCCGGCCTCCTGCTCGACGCCGACCTCGCCTTCCACCCGGGGGCCCGTCCGCTGCGGGCCGTCCTGGGTGAGCAGCACGCACCGCCGGTCCAGGGCCCGATGCCGTCCGGATGCGGCATCGACGCGGCGCTGCGCGCCTACGGCGAGGCGCTCTGCGACGACCCCTGGCTGGACTCCTGGCCGGTGGTGCTCGCGGACGTCACCCCGATACCGGCGGACGGGGAGTCCGGCTGGCAACTGGCCGACGCGGACGGCGAGTCCGCGCTGCCGCTCGACCCGCGCGCCCTGCCCCGACCGGGCCTGTGGCGGCTGGCCGCGATATCGGGCGGCCACCCCGTCACGGTCTTCGGCACCTGCGGCCACCGCGGCTTCCTCCCCTTGACCACCTGGGACCCGGAGCCGGTCCCCCTGTGAGGCGGAGCCCCGGAGCCGCCCCGCCGTGAGCCGAGGCTCTCGGCCGGTCCCCGTCACGAGCCGGGAGCCCGGAGCCCGTACGGCTCAGGACGGGACGGCCCCGCGCCCGTACGGCGCATGCCCCGAGCACCCCGGACGGCCACCGCCCCGCTCCCCTCTCTCACCACCCGACGGCTCCGGCCCCACGCCACCCGACGACTCCTGGAGTACGGCATGACCTCCGTAAATCCCGCTCCTCCGGCCGCGCCGGTCGCCGCCACCGCCACCGCCACCGCCACCGAGGAGGCGGCCACCCCGCCGAGCGCCACCGCTCCCCCCGCCGCGCCCTGGTCCGCCCTGGTGAGCGCGGCGTTGTTGGGGACGGAGCGGCGGACGCCGCCCGTGGTGGTGCGGCCCGGGCGGAGCGCCGCCGCCGCGCTGCTGGATGCGGCGGCCGTCAGTACGGTGCGCCGCCGCGCCGGGCTGCGGCCCGCGCTCGCCGCCGACCGCCCCGCCCCCGCCCCGGACGACCCGCGGCCGGTGATACCTCCGGCCGCCCGCCGCCGTCTGGCGCTGCTGCTCGCGGACCGCGGCGGGACGGGCGGGAGCAGCCGCCGCGGCGCCGCGCCCGACCTCACCGAGCTGCTGCCCCAGTGGCTGACCGCCGCCCAGGCGCACGGCTACCGCGCCCCCGAGGCGCTGCTGCCCGCACTGCTCGACGCCGCCCGCGCCCGGACCGATCTGCGTCCGGCGGCGCTGGCGCTGGCCGGTCCGCGGGCCCTCTGGCTGGCGCGGTTCCACGCCGACTGGAAGTTCGCCCTGCGCGCCACCGACGCCAGGGCGGCGCCGGGCGCCGAGGACCCCGGGGCGGTGCGGCGCCTGTGGGACGAGGGACTGTTCGCCGAGCGGGTGGCCCTGCTGACCGCGGTACGCCGGAGCGCACCGGACGCCGGGCGGGAGCTGCTGGCCGACACCTGGCCGACGGAGCACGCCGAGGACCGACTGCTCTTCCTCGACGCGCTGCGCGAGGGCCTCTCTCCCTCCGACGAGGCTTTTCTGGAAGGGGCGTTGGCCGACCGCAGCCGCACCGTCCGGGCCACCGCCGCCGAACTCCTCTCCATGCTCCCGGAGTCCGCCTTCGCCGCACGGATGGCGGACCGCGCCCACGGCTGCGTCACCCTCGTCCCCGGGACGGCCGGCCCGTCCGGCCCGCGTATCGGCGTGGCGCCGCCGCGCACCTGCGACGAGGGGATGCGGCGCGACGGCGTGACCGCGAAGGCCCCCGCGGGGCGGGGCGAACACGCCTGGTGGCTCGGGCAGTTGGTGGAGGCCGCGCCGCTCCGCCGCTGGTCCGAGCGGTTCGGCGGACGTGCGCCGGAGGACATCGTGGCCCTCCCGGTGGCGGACGGCTGGCGCACCGAGCTGCACGACGCCTGGTGCCGCGCGGCGGTCCGGCAGCGCGACCCCGCCTGGGCGCGGGCCCTGCTGGGCGCTCCCGGGGCGGCGCCCGAGGACACCGGCGGCGCCTCGGGCGGCTCGTCCCGCGACCCGGCGAAGCTGCTGACCGTCCTGCCGTCCGGGGAACGCGCCGCCTGGGTGGCGGGGTTCATCGCGGCGCACGGTCTGGCCGACGCGTTCCGGATGCTGGGGGTCTGCGCGGTGCCGTGGGCCGAGCCGCTGGGCCGGTCGGTGGTCGACGCGCTGGACATCGCACGGGACGCGGGCAGCTATCCGTGGAGCTTCAGCGGTGTGATGGGCCTGGCCGAACGCTGTCTGGATCCGGCCGCGGCGGACCGGCTGGACATGCTGACGGCGGTCACCGACGAGCCGGAGGGCGCCTCACCGGGGGCCGGGGGTTACTGGGCCGAGGCGTTCCAACGCCTTGTCGGCACCCTCCGGCTACGCGCCACCATGCTCGCCGAACTCGCCGACCCCCCTGATCCCGGGAGCCCCGCCGAAGCCTCGGCCCCCGGTGTCCCGCCCGTCTCCGGAACGGGGTGAGCACCCGTGACGGACGCCCCGCGACGCCCCGCCCGGCGGCGGGCACACCACCCACCACCGCCGGGGCACGCCGTCCTACCTGTCGACGGGCCGGACCCGCGCGCCGTCTCAGGCCGAGAGGGACCGCACGTTCGCGGTCACCCACGCCACGATCTCGGTGGTGGTGGCGCCGGGGGTGAAGATCTCCGCGACGCCCTGTTCCTTCAGCGGGGCGATGTCCGCCTCCGGGATGATGCCGCCGCCGAAGACCTTGATGTCGTCCGCGTCGCGCTCCTTGAGCAGCGCGATCACCTTGGCGAAGAGGGTGTTGTGGGCGCCGGAGAGGATCGACAGACCGATGGCGTCGGCGTCCTCCTGGATGGCGGTGTCGACGATCTGCTCCGGGGTCTGGTGCAGCCCGGTGTAGATGACCTCCATACCGGCGTCGCGCAGCGCCCGCGCGATGACCTTGGCGCCACGGTCGTGTCCGTCCAGCCCCGGCTTGGCCACCACGACGCGGATCGGCCCCGACGTACCGGCCGTGCCGCGGGCGTCCGCCTGCGCCTCGTCATGCCGTGCCACACCCATAACCGCCTCCAAGTCATGCACGGCACGCCGTGTGTGCCGCCGAGCCGACAACCGATCGCGCGGCCGTCCGGTCCGGAGGCCGCAAGTGAACGAACGTTATCGCCAGCATCGCGCACCCGGCGGTCCCGGGACATCCGGGGAGGGGGAAATCACACGCGAACACCCCTTCCGCACCCCGGCATCCGCCCCCTGCCCCCATGCGGAACGGGCACACCACACGGCCCCGCGGCCCGCCCGCCCGCGCGCGATATCCGCATTCGATATCGCCACGAACGGCACGCCCGGTACGCGCCGGATACGGCAAGGGAATTCCGGCCCCGCGGGCCCGGTCACCGCGCGTGCGCCGGGTTCCGCTTCCGTGCGCTCTCGAACGGCATGCCAAGAGAAGGCATGGATGCCCCCGAAAGGCGACCAAATGCCCGCCCCGGTCCCGCCCGAAACCTGGGGAAGATTGTCGGCGTCGCGTACCGCCGGGTACAGTCGCCGCTAATTCTCCTGCTGCCGAGGCGAAAGAGAAGCTGGTGGTGAACGACCGTCACCCGTCGGAGGGTCCACTCCCGACAGGCCCCGCTCCCGACGCCTCGTACGGGCACTCCGCCACGTACGGCCCCTACGGGCAGCAGCACCCCGCGGCCGGATACACCGGTTACGACGGCGGTGATCCGCTCTTCGGTTCGCTGCCCGCCGATTACGGCACCGGGCAGTACCCGACGGCCGGTTACGGCGGCGACCCGTACGGCCCCGGCGCCTACGACACCGGCTCCTACGCCGCGTCCGCATACGGCGCGACCCCGCACGACACGGGTTCCTACGCCACCGGCGGGTACGGCACGACCGGCTACGACACCGGCGCGCACCACACCGCGGCCTACGGGACCGGCTACGGCACGGGCACCCAGGGCGGCGGTTACGACCCCTACGCCCACACCGGCCACGAAGCACCCGTCACCGGCACCCACGGATACGGCTACGACGACGGGTACGGCACCCACACCGGCGCCTACCCGACCGGCACCCACCACGCCGCCTACGGCACCGGCTCCTACGACACGCTCGCCCCCGCCGCGGACGCCCCCGGCGCTTACGACTACGCCGGTGACCCGCTCGGCAGCGGCGGCTTCTCCATCGGCACCGGGCACTACGACACCACCGGGTACGACGACCGGACCGCGTACGGCACCGGCGGCTACGAGGCGACCGCCACGGTCGTGCAGCCCGCCGTCACCGAGGACGCCGGGCACGACGCGTCCGGGCACGACGCCACCGCCGTGTGGCCGACGATCGACCAGGCGGCCACCGCGATCATCCCGGCGCAGAGCGGCCCCCCGGCCGTCGACTCGCTGCCGCACGGGCCCGCCGAACCGCCGCGGCCCGACGCCGGATCCCCGGGGTCCGGTTCGGGGGCCCGCGCCGCCGCGGTCGCCGACGCGATGACCCAGGCGGTCCCGGTCGTCCCGTCCGGCCCCGCCGACGACGCCCCCGACCACGGCCGGGCCGCCGCCCCCGCGGGGCGCGGTCGCAGCCGCCGCCGGACGGCGAAGCGGTCGGCGCTGCTGACCATCGCGGTGCCCTCCGTCGCCGCCCTCGGCGTCTGCGCCGCCGCGGCGGCCACCGTCGGCAGCTTCGGCGGGGACGAGAAGGACGAGGCGGCGCAGGCCGCACCGGAGGCCGGGGGCGTCAAGCCGTCGACGGCCAACAGCAAGCTCGACACCCAGCTCGCCGGACTCAGCGCCGGGGCCGACGACTTCGCCGACCGGGCGAGCCGCACCCAGGAGCGCATCGACCTCAAGGCCCGGCAGGTCGCCGAGAAGAAGCGCAAGGAGGACGAGGCGCGGCGCAAGGAGGCCCTGCGCCCGAAGTTCCTGCTGCCGGTCACCCAGCACGGGCTGAGCGCGCTCTTCGGTCAGGCGGGCGTCAACTGGATGTCCGTCCACACCGGCATCGACTTCCCCGTCCAGTACGGCACCCCCGTGATGGCCGCGACCGACGGCACCGTCCGCACCCAGTGGAACTCCGCCTACGGCAACATGGCGATCGTGACGTCCCCCGACGGTACGGAGACGTGGTACTGCCACCTCAGCAGCACCAAGATCCGCTCCGGTTCGGTCAAGGCCGGGGACCAGATCGCGTACTCGGGCAGCTCCGGCAACTCCACCGGCCCGCATCTCCACTTCGAGGTGCGGCCGGGCGGCGGCTCGCCGATCAACCCGCTGCCGTGGCTGCAGAGCCACGGGCTCAACCCCAACTGACGCCCGGCGCCCGCCGGTCGCTCCGGCAGGCGCCCCACGTGGTGGCCCGGCCCCTTCGAGGGCCGGGCCTTTTTCACAGCTTCTCGACCGGGGCGTACCGCAGCAGCAGCCGCTTGGGCTTCTCGCCGCCGAAGTCGATCGTCGCCTCGGCGTTGTCCCCGCTGCCCTTGACGCCGGTGACCGTGCCGAGGCCGAAGCTGTCGTGGGTGACGCGGTCGCCGACGGCGAGCGCCACCACCGGGCGGTCGTTGCCCCGCCGGGTGGCGAACCCGCTCGGGCCACTCTTGGCGCGCGGCGTACCGAAACCGGAGCTGAGCCCGCCGCCCCCGCCGCCGCCGGAGCGCATCCCGCCCATCGTCGCGGACGGGGTCGCCGGGCCGGTGCGCCGCCAGTCGACGAACGAGGCGGGGATCTCCTCCAGGAACCGCGACGGCGGGTTGTACGACGGCTGGCCCCAGGCGCTGCGCATCGTGGAGCGGGTGAGGTAGAGACGCTCGCGAGCGCGGGTGATGCCGACGTAGGCGAGGCGGCGCTCCTCCTCCAGCTCCTTGGTCTGGCCGAGGGCGCGCATGTGCGGGAAGACGCCGTCCTCCATGCCGGTGAGGAAGACGACCGGGAACTCCAGGCCCTTGGCGGTGTGCAGGGTCATGAGCGTGACGACGCCGCTGCCGTCCTCGTCCTCGTCGGGGATCTGGTCGGAGTCGGCGACCAGCGCGACCTGCTCCAGGAAGTCGGCGAGCGTACCGCCGGAGACGGGCTCCTCCGCCTCGGTGTCCGTGCCCTCCGCGGCGGGACCGGCCACCCGGTCCTGCTCGAACTCCAGGGCCACGGCGGCGAGTTCCTGGAGGTTCTCGATCCGGGTCTCGTCCTGCGGGTCGGTGGAGGACTGCAGCTCGGCGAGGTAGCCGGTGCGCTCCAGGACCGCTTCGAGGACGGTGGCCGGTCCGGCGCCGGACTCGACGACGGTGCGCAGCTCTTCCATCAGGGTGTTGAAGCGGCGGACGGCGTTGGCGGAGCGGGCGGCCATGCCGTACGCCTCGTCGACGCGGCGCAGCGCCTGCGGGAAGCTGATCTTCTCGCGGAGCGCCAGGGCGTCGATCATCGCCTCGGCGCGGTCGCCGATGCCGCGCTTGGGGACGTTGAGGATCCGGCGGAGCGGGACGGTGTCCTCCGGATTGGCGAGCACCCGCAGGTACGCGAGGATGTCGCGGACCTCCTTGCGCTCGTAGAAGCGGACGCCGCCGACGACCTTGTAGGGCAGTCCGACGCGGATGAGGATTTCCTCGAAGACGCGGGACTGGGCGTTGGTGCGGTAGAAGATCGCGACGTCTCCGGCGCGGGCGTCCTTCGCGTCGGTGAGGCGGTCGATCTCCTCGGCGACGAACTGGGCCTCGTCGTGCTCGGTGTCGGCGACGTACCCGGTGATACGGGGGCCCTCGCCGGCTTCGGTCCAGAGATTCTTGGGGCGGCGGTTCTCGTTGCGCTCGATGACGGCGTTGGCGGCGGAGAGGATCGTCTGCGTGGAGCGGTAGTTCTGCTCCAGCAGGATCGTCGTGGCGTCCGGGTAGTCCTCCTCGAACTGGAGGATGTTGCGGATCGTGGCGCCGCGGAAGGCGTAGATCGACTGGTCGGCGTCGCCGACGACGCACAGCTCGGCGGCGGATTCGGCCGGGCCGACCAGCTCGCGTACGAGGGTGTACTGCGCGTGGTTGGTGTCCTGGTACTCGTCGACCATGACGTGGCGGAAGCGGCGGCGGTAGTGGGCCGCGACGTCCGGGAACGCCTGGAGGAGGTTGACGGTCGTCATGATGATGTCGTCGAAGTCCAGGGCGTTGGCCTCGCGCAGCCGTGCCTGGTAGAGCGCGTACGCCTGGGCCAGGGTCTTCTCGAAGCCGTCGGCCGCCTGTCCGGCGAAGGTCTCCTCGTCGATGAGCTCGTTCTTGAGGTTGGAGACCTTGGCGCTGAAGGACTTGGGCGGGAACCGCTTGGGGTCGAGATCGAGATCGCGGCAGACCAGGGCCATCAGGCGCTTGGAGTCGGCGGCGTCGTAGATCGAGAACGACGAGGTGAAGCCGAGGTGCTTGGACTCGCGGCGCAGGATGCGGACGCAGGCGCTGTGGAAGGTGGAGACCCACATGGCGTTGGCCCGCGGGCCGACCAGCTCCTCGACGCGCTCCTTCATCTCACCGGCGGCCTTGTTGGTGAAGGTGATCGCGAGGATCTGGCCGGGGTGCACACCGCGGGCGGCGAGCAGATGGGCGATGCGGTGGGTGAGCACACGGGTCTTGCCGGAACCGGCTCCGGCGACGATCAGCAGCGGGCCGCCGGAGTGCACCACGGCGGCCTTCTGGGCGTCGTTGAGCCCGTCCAGGAGTACGGCCGGGTCGACGGCGGGGCGGGCGGCGCCGTCGCGGTAGTGCGCGTCCCGGGGTACGGGGGCGTCGTACTTCCCGCTGAAGAGGTCGTGCGGGACCTCCTCCGGGGCCGGGCCGTGCTCGTCCTCGGGGGGCGGCGGGGGCTCCTCGTCCTTGGGGGCGAGGTCCGCCAGGAAGCTGTCGTCAAAGAGGCTGCTCATCGCCCACCGAGTCTAGGCCGCCCCACTGACAGTCGGGCCCGGAGCCGGGGAAAGGCCGGAAGTCGGGGCGTTCCGGCCCCGCAGCCCCACGAAACCGGCATTCCGTGCAGATACCCCGCCTTGCCCACACGAACGTCACCTCATGCACACAGGTCACGAAAAGGTTTCGGGCAAATCGAACATCTGCCTTCACAGGAGCCACACGAGTTGGCTAGGTTCACGCTCGGGCTGCCTGCATCCCGTGGACGACAGCGTCCGCACGGGCCGCCTCCGCCGAGTCCGGCCCTGCCCCCCACGGCACCCGGAGCCGGGGACCCACCAGCACCACCGGGGTGAATCGGTCGGTACCGCCGCCGCGCGCGAACGTACGGACCGTAGGGCAAGCCTTCCGTCTGCGACACCGCCCGAACCCGACAGCTAACCCGGTAGGCGGTCCACGGAAGGAGTCGTCGGCCTTGCCGTCGCACCGCAAGCCGCGTACCCGCGTCCTCACCTCGCCCGGCAGCCGCCGGACGGCCGCCGGTCTGACGACCGCGGCGCTCGCCACGGTCACCCTGCTCTCGCAGTCGGCCGAGGCGTCCCCCCGCTCCCCGAAGCCGACCGTCGAAGAGGTCAAGAAGAAGGTCGACACCCTCTACCGGCAGGCCGAGGTCGCGACCCAGAAGTACAACGCCGTCAAGGAGCACGTCGACGCGCGCCGGTCCGAGGTCAGCGACCTCCAGGACGCCGCGGCGCGCCGCACCGGCAAGCTCAACGAGGCCCGCCGCGAGCTGGGCACCTTCGCCGCCGCGCAGTACCGCGGCGGCGGGCTGAACCCGACCGCGCAGCTGATGTTCTCCAAGGACCCGCAGCAGTTCGCCGACCGCAGCCACCTGATGGAACGGCTGACCGGGCGGCAGCAGCAGGCCGTCGACGCCTACCAGGAGCAGCAGGCCGCCGCCGCCCACCAGCGGGCCGAGGCGACCCGCAGCCTGGAGCGCCTCCAGGAGTCGCAGTCCGAGCTGGCCGACTCCAAGCGGACGGTCCAGGGCAAGCTGTCCGAGGCCCGCCAACTGCTCTCCGACCTGACCGCCCAGGAGAAGGCGCGCCTGGCGGAGCTGGAGCGCAAGAAGGAGGAGGCGGCCCGGCGCAAGGCCGAGGAGGAGCAGCGCAAGCAGCGCGAGCAGCCCGGCGGCGGGTCGGACACCGGCTCTCCCGGTACGGGCACCGGCGACTCCGGTACGCCCGACCCGGGTCAGGGCGGCGGACCGGCCGACGGCTCGTACCGCACCAAGGCCGAGAAGGCGCTCGCGTTCGCCCGCGCCCAGATGGGCAAGCCGTACGTCTGGGGCGCCACCGGCCCCAATTCGTACGACTGCTCCGGGCTGACGCAGGCCGCGTGGAAGGCGGCGGGGGTGAGCCTGCCGCGTACGACGTGGGACCAGGTGAAGGTCGGCCAGCGCGTCGCCACCAAGGATCTCGCCCCCGGTGACCTGGTGTTCTTCTACAACGACATCAGCCACGTCGGGATGTACATCGGCGACGGCAAGATGATCCACGCCCCGAAGCCGGGCGCCAGCGTGCGCATCGAGTCGATCTACTACATGCCGATCTACGGCAGCGTCCGCCCCGCGTGACGCCCCTCCGGGCGGCCGCCCGCACCGCGCGGCCGCCCGGAGGGAACGGCTCCGGCCCGGTCCCTCGGTGAGGGGCCGGGCCGGAGGCGTACGCGGGGTGTGCCGGGGGCGCGGGGGACAGGGCCGCGCGCCCCGGTCGGGCTCAGGTCCAGAGCACCGCGATGAAGATGTTGACCATGGTGAGCAGGCCGACCGTGCCGAACAGCGGCTTGGCGATGCTCTCCTCGTCCCGCTTGACGTAGACCAGCCCCAGGATGACGACCAGGACGGCCAGCTTCACGCCGATCTTGATGTTGTCGACGGAGCTGCCCTGGGCCTGGTTCAGGCCGACCAGCGCGATGCCGGTGACCAGCATCGTCAGCGCACCGTGCAGCATCGCCGGCACGAACCGGGCGGTGCCCGCGCTCATCGCCTTCATCTGCGTGAGAAAGCCTCCCAGCAGGGAGGCGATACCGATGATGTGCAGACCGACGAAGATATTGATTACTACGTCCATAGTGCGGATCGTAACGGTCTCCCCCATACCTCCTTCGGGGGGCCTCGTCGCGACTGTTCCTGGCCTGTTCGTGGCCTGTCCGCGCCGTGGGGGCCGGTTCTAGGCTGCGGCGCATGGAACTGGGGAACGGCGGGGACGCCGGTTCAGGGGGCTCGGTGGCCGTCGCCGACCGGGCCGGTCTCGTACGGATCGTCGAGGTCTGGGCGCACGGGTGGGCGCGGGCCCGCACCCACCCGGTGCCGCGGGTGGTCCCGGGCGGCCTCCGCATCGAGCTCGGCCGTCCACGCGACGCCGTGCGGTACATCCTCCCGGACCCCGACCCCGTGGCGCTACGCGATCTGGACCGTACGGCGGCGGCGCCGCACACCTGGATCAAGGTCTTCGCGCCCCACGCCGAGGTCGCGCCGCTGCTCTCCCCCGCCTGGCACCACGCCGGACCGCAGTACCTCATGACGGCCCCGATGCCGCCGTCCTCCCAGGTCACACCGGCACCACCCGGCTACCGCCTGGACACCGAGGAGTGCGACGGGATCCTGGACGTACGGGTGTGGGCCACGGGCGAGGCGGCCGACCGGCCCGCCGCGAGCGGCCGGGCGGCGCTCATCGGCGGCACCGGCGGCGCCCCGCTCTCCGCCGTCTTCGACATGATCACCACCGAGCCGGAACACCGCCGCCGGGGTCTGGGCCGCCTGGTCATGACGGTGCTCGGCATCCACGCCGCCCGGCGGGGCGCCTCCGAGGGCCTGCTCGTCGCCACGCCCTCCGGCCGGGAGCTGTACGCGTCCCTGGGCTGGTGCCTGCGCTCCCCGGCGACGGAGATGGTGTGCAAGGGGTGAGCGGGCGTGCGGCCCCGGGTGGGCCGTGGGGCGCGGGGCGCTCCGTGGGTCCGGTGGGTCAGCTCCGGACCTGGTGGCTCAGCCAGCGGAAGATCTCGGGGACCTGTTCGCGCCACACCGCGCTGGTGTGGCCACCGGCGTTCTTGCTGATGTGCTGCACGGTCACCGTGGTGGGCCGCCGGGCCTCCCGCTGCAGTCCGAGACCGGCCTCGTAGCCGTCGCCGGAGGCGCCGGAGAGGAAGAGCGCGGTACGCGGCGGACGTCCGGCCAGGTTGGCCTCGCGCAGTTCGTGCAGCGGGTTGCTCTCGATCCGCAGCTTCGGGTCCTTGCCCGCGAGCGAGGTGGCCTCGCCCGCCGGGTCGTTGTAGCCGGACATGCCGACCGCCGCGTGGTAGCGGTCCGGGTGGGCCAGCGCGAGCCGGGTCGCGCAGTGCGCCCCGGCGGAGTAACCGGCCAGCGCCCAGGAGTCGGCGTGGTCCTCGGCGCGGAAGGTGTTGATGACCATCTGGCGTACGTCGACGGTCAGCCAGCTGTCGGCGTTGACCTTCCCGGGGATGTTGACGCAGCCCGTGTCGGCGCCCTGGTAGATGTTGGTGCGCGGCGCGACCAGGATGAACGGCTTGATCTCCCCGCGCTCCATCAGCGGCTGCAGCTGCCGACCGGCCGCCAGCGTGCCCAGCCAGGACTTGGCCGAGCCGGGGTAGCCGGGCAGCAACTCGACCACCGGGAACTTCTTGGTGCGGTACGCCGGGTCGTGGTACTGCGGCGGCAGCCAGACGTACACCTCACCGCTGACGCCGGAGATCCGGCCCTGGAGCTCCGTCATCTGCACCCCGGGCCCGACGACCGGATCGTCCGCGGGGTGGAACGCCTGGGCCCGGCGCGGCTCGGCGGAGATCTGGCGGCCGCCCAGCCCGTCGGGCCCGAGGTCCTGGGCCGCCTCGATGTGGCTGCCGGTGCCGAGCAGGTCGTCCCAGGTGTCGTAGAGGTTGTTGGCGTTGTTGACCAGCACGAAGACCAGGGTGATGGCGGTGGCCTGCGCGAACAGCAGCATCAGCAGACGGACGGTGCCGCGCACCAGGCGCGGCCCGGCTATCCGGCTCCACAGCGCCAGCGGCAGGACGATCGCGACGACCAGCAGCAGAAGCGAGGTGAGGAAGAAGGGCGTGCCCGTCAGGCTCATCGGGATCTCGCTTCCAGGACATGTACGGCGTGTACGCGGTCGACGGGGTGGTGGTCGCGCCGACGGCGGCGAGCCTTTCCGCGCCGTTAGACGGCGTTCCACGACGTCCTGGTTGCCCCTCTTCGCGGGCTTCTTTCCTCCTGTCGTCGGACGGATCTTCGTAGCGGTGCCCAGGTCCGGGCCCCGGTGGGCCGGGATCCCTTGCCACAGTGGGCCGGGGTGGGCCGTCCCGGTGGCCCGGCCGGGTGTCAGACCAGGCGGCGGGCGGCGGCCCAGCGGGTCAGTTCGTGGCGGTTGGAGAGCTGGAGCTTGCGCAGCACCGCGGAGACGTGCGACTCCACCGTCTTGACGGAGATGAAGAGCTGCTTGGCGATCTCCTTGTACGCATAGCCACGGGCGATCAGCCGCAGGACCTCGCGCTCCCGCTGGGTGAGGCGGTCCAGGTCCTCGTCCACCGGCGGGGCGTCCGTGGAGGCGAACGCGTCGAGGACGAACCCGGCCAGCCGGGGCGAGAACACCGCGTCCCCGTCGGAGACCCGGAAGATCGCGTCGACCAGGTCCTTCCCGGTGATCGTCTTGGTGACGTAGCCGCGTGCGCCGCCCCGGATGACGCCGATCACGTCCTCGGCGGCGTCGGAGACCGACAGCGCCAGGAAGCGGACCGGCCGCTCCGGGTCGGCCATCTGCGTCATGCTGCGGCGCAGCACCTCCACACCGCCGCCGCCGGGCAGATGGACGTCCAGGAGCACGACCTCGGGGCGGGTGGCGGTGATGACCGTGATCGCCTGGTCGACGTCGGCCGCCTCGCCGACGACCTCGACACCGGTCCGCTCCGTCACCCCGATCTCCGCCTGGACCCCGGTGCGGAACATCCGGTGGTCGTCGACGAGCACCACCCGTACGGTGCGCCGCTCCTCCTCGCCCGCGCCGTCACCGGTCGGGGAGCCGTCCACCGGTCCCAGCGTCGCGGGCCCGTCGGGTGCCGCGGTGGGGTCGGGGGCCGGGGTGCCGGTGCCGACCGGGGTGCCCAGGGGGGTGTCGTCGCCACTCATGCCCTGCTGTGCGCCGTCGCTGTTCATCTCTTCCGTCCGTCCCTCGTGGTCTGCGTCGTCATCATCGCGCGGCCCGGCGGGCCCGGTGCCCGCTGCGGCGTGTGCGGCGCCCGGCGGGCGCGGTGTCGGTCATGGTGGCGCCGGCCATGGGGTGCCGGTCGTACGGATAGGCGTCGGGGTGCTCGTGGGGTGGGCTGTCGGGGCTGCGGGGGCGGCGGCGGGCGGGGTGCGCGGCGGGCCGGAGGAGGGCGTCATTCGGCCCGCTCCATCTCCAGCTCGACCTCGGTGCCGCCGCCGGGCACGGACCGCAGCCGGGCGGTGCCGCCGTGGCGTTCCATCCGGCCGATGATGGACTCGCGGACGCCCATCCGGTCGTCGGGGACCGCGTCCAGATCGAAGCCCGGCCCCCGGTCGCGTACGGAGACGAAGACCGTGCGGCCCTCCACCTCGGCGAAGACCTGCACCGGCCCGCCGTCGCCGCCGTACTTCGCGGCGTTGACCATCGCCTCGCGGGCGGCCTTCAGCTGCGCGCCCAGCGCCTCGTCCAGCGGGCAGTCGCCGACGACCACGACCTCGATCGGTACGCCGTGGTGGTCCTCGACCTCGGCCGCCGCCTTGCGCACCGCGTCGGCGAGGGTCGCGGGCTCCTCGTCCTCCTCCTGGGTGCGTCCCTCGGGCCGGTACAGCCAGGCCCGCAGCTCCCGCTCCTGGGCGCGGGCGAGCCGGGCGACCTCGCGGGAGTCGTCGGCGCTGCGCTGGATGAGGGTGAGGGTGTGCAGCACGGAGTCGTGGACATGGGCGGCGACCTCGGCCCGCTCCTGGGCGCGGATACGCATCAGCCGCTCCTCGGAGAGGTCCTGTATCAGGCGGACGAGATAGGGGCCGACGAGCAGGGCGATGCCGACGACGACGGCGAGCGCGGCCTGGAGCACCGAGCTGAGGTGGCCCACCGAGCCCTGGAGCAGGACGATGCCGGTCACCCCGACGCAGACGAGCACCACCCCGGCGGCGCCGCGCAGCGCCGGGAGGACGCCCTTGCGGCGGCCCAGCTCCAGCCACTGCGCGCGGCGGGCGTTGTCCGCCTGCCGCCAGACGAGGGCGACACCCGCGGCTATCAGCAGCACCGGCCAGAGATAGCCGTTGCCGATGCCCAGCTGGAAGCGGGAGGCGACGAAGGCGGACCCGGCCAGCAGCGCGATCAACGCGATGACCTGGCCCGTGTCCGGTCTGCGGACCCCGGTGCGGCGGGCGCCGTCGGCCGCGGTCCGGCGCTCCTCCACCCCGCCGACGCCGAGCGGGACGAAGAACCAGAACGCGGCGTAGAGCAGCGCGCCCATGCCTTCGGCGAGGAACAGCGCGACGAAGACGACCCGGACCCAGGAGACGGGGAGTCCCAGATGCCCCGCGAGTCCGCGCGCGACACCGCCGAGCAGCCGCCCGTCGGCGCTGCGGTAGAGCTTGCGCACGGGCGGCTCGTCGGACTGCGGCGCGGACGCGTGGTGCGATCCGGCGCGGGGCGGGGCTGTGGTCATGCACCGATCGTCACACGCGGCGGGTCCGGGGACATCAGGGTGGACCCTGACTCGGTCCCTGAGATTTACGGGTGCCACCGACGGCGTCCGGCGCCGGTGCCCGGCTGCCGCGCCCCGACGGTCCCGGCGCGGGCGCGCGCGAGGCTCAGCTCGCGTCCTCGCTCTTGCGGAAGCCGTCCTTCACCTTGGAGAAGAGGTCGCTGAACCTGGCCCAGTCGGCACTCGGCGCGGAGACGTAGATCGCGTACTCCTTCTCCCCCTCGCGGCCGAACCCGAGGTCGATGCCGTGGTACTGCCGCGCCTTTCCCTGGAAGGTGAACTCCCAGATGGCGGCCGGGTCGTTCTGGTACATCGTGTCCTGCAGCCGCTTGCGCGAGTAGCTCGGGTACTCCTTCTGCAGGTCCGCCTCGACCTGCTTGAAGTGCGCCACCTGGTCGCCGGAGGAGAAGTCCAGCACGCTGATCGTCAGCTGCGCGAGCGACGCCTGCGAGATGTAGACGATCTGCCGACCGCCGTCCTTCACCTGTCTCGTCCAGCCGTCCGGCACCGGGTAGGAGACGCCGAGCTCCCGCTCCTCGACACGGTGCATACCGTCCGGGGTGCGCGGGGGCGGCCCTACGGGGCGCTCGGTGGCGGGGGGCCGCCCGGGGGTGTCGCTCGTCGCCGGTTGCCCCGTGCCGCCCGTCCCGTGGAGCGCGTACCAGGCGCCGCCCGCGCCGCCGCCGGTCGCCAGCACCCCGAGGGCACACCAGAGGACGACCCGTCCGCGGCGCTTACGGGGCGGCGGGGTCAGCGCGACCGGGCCCGTCTCGTCGGCACCCGCCACGGTCGCCCGGTTGGCGGCGGGGAGGAGCGAGCCGCCCAGGGAGCCGGTGTCCGCCTCGGCGACCCGTTTGGCCTCCGCCTCCACCTCGGTGAGGCCGCGGGTGGCCGCCACCGCTCCGGTGACCCGGCCGGTGGTGCCGGTGGCCGCGGAATCGGCGGTCGTGGTGTCGGTGCCCGCGGCGGGGCTGCCCAGGGAGGCGGCTATCCGGGGGTCGGCGACCGCCCCGGTGCCGCCCGGCCTCCCGGTGATCCCGGTGGTGGCGCCCGTACCGGTGTTCCCCCGGGCGGACCGTCCGCCGCCCGTGGTGTCCGAGGGCACCACCGGCCGGGTCAGCGCCTCGGAGCCGCTCGCCGTGTCGGAGCCGCGCCCTACGGTGCCCAGGGCCAGCGTCGGCCAGCCGATCAGCGCCGTGTCCACCTCCGCCTCGGCGGTACGCAGCGCCTGCTCGACGACCTCGGCCGTCGGCCGGTCGCCGGGCTCCTTCTCCAGCAGCGCCTCGATCAGCGGCGCCAACGGCCCGGCGTGCGCCGGGGGCTCCAACGGGTCGACGGCGATGGCGTACGCGCTCTCGACCGCGGTGGTCTTACGGAACGGGGGCCGCCCCTCGACCGCCTGATAGAGCGTCGCGCCCAGTGCCCACAGGTCGGACGCGGGCCCGGGGGTGCCGCCCTTGACCCGCTCGGGCGCCAGGTAGTCGATGGATCCGACCAGTTCGCCGGTCTTGGTGAGGGTGGACGTCCCGGAGGCGACGGCGATCCCGAAGTCCGTCAGGACGACGCGGCCCTCGTCACCGAGGAGGACGTTGCCCGGCTTGACGTCCCGGTGCAGCACCCCGGCGGCGTGCGCGGCGCGCAGCGCGGCGATCATGCCGCGGCCGATCCGGGCCGCCTCCCGGGGATCCACGAACCGGTTCTCCCGCGCCGCCTGCTTGATGAGGTCACCGAGCGTCCCGGCGGGGACGTACTCCATGACGATGCACGGCAGCCCGTCGTCGAGGACCACATCGTGGACGCTGACCACGTTGGGGTGGTTGATCCGCGCCGCGGCCTGCGCCTCGCGGGTGGTCCGCTCATGGCGGAGGGCGAGTTCGTCCGCGTCCAACTGGGGCGAGACGTGCAGACGCTTGACGGCCACTTGGCGCGCGAGGACCTCGTCCCGCGCCCGCCACACGGTGCCCATACCGCCGCGGCCTATCCGCTCGATCAGGCGATACCGCCCGGCGACCAGTCGCCCCTCGTCCACCGACGCCGCCTCCGTCACCGCACGCCCCTCCGGAAACCCGTACGTATCCAGGGCGCAACGATAGTCTCCGACCCGGCCGATCCGGCCCTCGCCTGCCGCGCGTGTGCACGGTCCGTCCACGGCGCCGAGGCATCTCGGGGGGATATGCGAACCCGCGGGTGATATCGGGGTTGCTCGGGGTCGATCTCAGGGTTCGACCAGGGTTTCCACGGATGCCGGGAATCCGTCGCGCTTGTCACCATGGGTTCATGAACGAAGCAGCCCCCGCCGAGGAATCGGCAGCGCCCGACGGCACCGCCCCGCCGCGCCCGCCGCTGCGCCGCAGCCGACGGCACAAGGTCGTCGCGGGCGTGTGCGGTGGCCTGGGCCGGCAGTGGGACCTCGATCCGGTGATCTTCCGGATCGTCCTCGCCGTGCTCTCCGTCACCGGCGGCCTGGGGCTGATCTTCTACGGCTTCGCCTGGCTGATCATCCCGCTCCATGGCGAGGAGGAGAACGAGGGCCGTCGGCTGCTCTCCGGCCGGGTCGAGGGCTCGGCGCTGACGGCGCTGCTGTTCGCGCTGGTCGGCTGCGGGCTGTTCCTCACCACGCTGGGCAAGGGCAGCGTCATGTCCTTCGCCGTCCTGCTGACGCTGGCGGTGGCCGGTGCCGCGTACTGGTCGCGCCGCCACCGGGGCGGCGGCCCGGAGGGCCCCGGCGCCCGGGACGCGGCCACCGCCCAGGCTGTCGCCGACGCGCCGCCGGAGACCAAGGCGCCGCCCGGCCCGCAGACGCCGTCGTGGTGGCGGGGGCCGCTCGGCAAGGAGACGGCCGGGCTGATGTATCTGTGGGGTCCGGAGCATGTCGACATCACCTACGAGGGTGGCCACGGTGTGCCCGGTGGCCCCGTGTGGCCGCCCGGTTTCCGCCCCGGCAAGGCGGCGGCCCGTCCGGACGGCACGGCTCCGGCCCCACGGCGGCGGACACGGTCCGGGACGCAGATCGGCGGCCTGGTCTTCCTGCTGGCCGCGCTCGGTGGCACCGGTACGGCGTTCGGCGTCGAGCGGCACGCGCCGTTCTCGCACGCGCTCCAGGCGGGCCTGGCATGTGCGCTGGTGCTGTTCGGGCTGGGGCTGGTGGTCAGCTCCTGGCTGGGGCGGACGGGCGGCGGCACCGTCTTCATGATGGTGCTGACCGCCGCGCTCCTCGCGGTGTCGACGGTGTTGCCGGACAACCTCAGCGCCGAGTGGCAGAACCGTCATTGGACCCCCACCGAAGTCGCCGCCGTTCAGCGGCATTACGAACTCGGCTCCGGAGAAGGCAGGTTGGACCTCGCGGAGCTGTCCGTCAAGGACGGCCGCACGATCCGTACCGGTGCCGAGGTGGGCGCGGGGCGCCTGGAGGTGACGCTTCCGCCGGGGGTGGAGACCACGGTGCATCTGTCGCTGGGTCTCGGCGATGTGCGCCTGCCGGGCGAGCCCGCCGATGACGTACGGATCTCCGCGGGCGACCGGCCACGCACGGTCACGCTGCCCGCGAAGGGCCTGAAGAAGGGGGAGAAGCCGCACGGTTTCCTCGATCTGACGCTCCGGGTCGGCGCCGGGCAGATCGAGGTCCGGCACGCTCCCCCGCCGCCGCCCGCGGAGCCCTCGCCCCCGTCGCCGTCCGGGGCGGCTTCCCCACCGTCGGCCGGTTCGCGGACCGGGGCACTCCCGGCCACCGCGCTCGCGCCGGTCGGCCCGCCGGTCCCCGCCGACGCGCGCATACCCGCCGCGCCCCGCGCCGTCCCGCCCGTCCTCGTCCCCCGGCCGCCCCAGGGAGGCACCTCATGATCCGTCACCCCTTCGAACCGGCACGGTTGATCTGCGGGCTCACCGCGGTGACCGTCGGTGCCGGTTACGGCCTCGACGCCCTCGATGTCTGGCACGCACCCGGGCCCTGGCTCTTCCTGGCGATACCGGCCGGTCTGCTGGTCTCCGGCGTCACCGCCGTCATCTGGGCCGTCGCCCGCCGGGGACGCCCGGGCACGGAGCGGTAGCACCGAGCCGACGGCGGGGGACCCGGGAGCGGGGGAACGGTCATCAGCCGGAGCGGCAACGGGGGCGAGGCGGCCCAGCCAAAGGTGCTGGTCGTCGACGAGTGGTCGAGCGAGGGCGAGTGGCAGGTCAGGAGGGGGTGGAGGAAGTGGCAGGCGAAGGTGAGACCGGTGTCGTCGCCGTCGCCCCCGGCGCGGTGTTACCCGGCGTCGGGAGTGCCGTCCGGCGCCCGGAGCAGGAAGAAGGTGGTCCGCCGCGGTTGCGCCGGGTGCGGGTGGGGCCTGTCCTCGACGGCGATCCGCCGCACCACGGTGACGCCCACCGGACCGACTTCCCCGGCGACCTCCCGCAGGACGGCCCGCTCGGGCCCCTCCCCCGGGCCGGCTCCGCCCGCCGGTCCCCGGGTACCGACCCCCGCCGGGCCGACGCGGTCGAAGACCAGCAGCTCGGGAACAGCGCGGCGGAGGAGCACGTAAGCGACGACGCGGGTTCCGGGGAGGGGCATACGGCGATGCTCCCGTGTCTCCGGGCGGCGCCGGGGTGCTGCCTACTCCCCCACCTCCGCGGTCCAGGGCGCCGACTCCGCGCCGGAGGCGGTGATCACCCGGATCTCGGTGGGGCCCGGGTCGATGTCGGCCGGTACGGGGACGGTCAGGGCGGCGTCCGCCGGGCTGGTGAAGCCGCCCGGGCCGGGCACCAGAGGCACCGGTACATGCACCGTTCCGATGCGTACGACGATGCGGGAGAGCAGGTCAGGGGTGCGGGCGCCCGGCGGGACGAAGCCCGTGCCGCGGATCTCGATGTCGTCGCCGGGGCGGATCGGCGCGGGCAGATCGCCCGGCTCCCGGGCGCGGACCACCGACAGGATGACGGGCCGACCGCCCTCGTCGCACTTGGCGGCCAGGTAGCCCGCGGCGGACACCACGACGAGCGCGGCGGTGACCCAGCCCGCCGACGGCCGGACGAGTCCGGGCGGCCCGAGCACCACGGTCAGGGCGAGCGCCACCACCACCGTGTTCACCAGCAGATACTGCGTGGCGGCGAGGTCGGCGCGGCCCGCGTCGTCGGCGAACAGGTCGACGGCCCGAGGGCGTTCGGCCGCCGGTTTCTGGAGCCGCCCGGTACGGACCCGCGCGGCCACCACGGCGCGCGCCGCCACCGCCGTACCGCCCACGGTCAGCAGGACGAGCAGCAGCGGCGGCGCCAGTGCGGCCCGCCCGGACAGCGCGCCGTCCGCCGCCACCGGCACCGCCCCGCCGGGCAGCACGTTCCCGGTCACCGCCGTCAGCACCGCGAGGACCGCCACGGCGGACCAACCGGCCGCGACCGTACGGGAGGTGGAGAGCCGCTGGTCCTCACCGGTGAGCGGCGCCAGCACCCCGCCGTGCCCGCGGTGCCGCCAGGCCGTCACGGTGCCGCCGAGCGCCAGGGCGACAGCGGCGGTCAGCGTGGCGGTGCGGTGCGCGGTCCAGCCGCCGCCGACCGCGGTCAGCGCCTGGCCGAGGAGGAGCGCGGCGACCGCGCCCCACAGTGTCCGGAGGGTCCCGCGGTGCACGGCGTCGAGCCAGGTCGCGCGGGTGGCGGCGGCGTGTTCCGTCAAGTTCCGTGCGGAGAGGGTGAGTTCGTCGGAGACCCACTGGCGGGCGGCCCCGGCGGAGCGGGTCAGTCCGGCCGGTATGCCGCGCCCGGCGGCGTACTCCTCGCGCAGCGCGACGAACGCCGCGACCGCCTTCCGGTGGGCGGCGCGCGCCCCGTGCCCGCACCGGCCGCAGCGGCACCCCTCCCCTCCGGGGCCGCCACCCGCCCCCGGAACCCCACCTGCACCGGGCGCCCCCATCGCCCCGTCTGCCGCTTCCACCGCCACGTCACCGCCGCTCGCCATGACCCCGCGCCGCCCTCGGGCCGCGTCCGGCGTCAACTTCCGTCCCCTGTAAGGGATTACGTCCAGAGGGCAGTGTGCCGTAGGTGTCGGGTGGTGCGGGAAAACGTCCAGATGGCGGCGGGTGAATGCGCCGCGCCCGGGTTGACGCCCCACCGCGCGTCCGGGGCGGCCGGGCATCCGCCCCGGTACCGGCTCTTCATTAGTCGGGCCGCGCGGCCGATACTGCCGCCCTGTCCCCGCACGGTGGAGGTGGCCGGTGCCGAAGGATCCGCTGATGTATCTGGCGCGGCGGGACGCGTACGCCGCGTTCCTCACCGCGAGCGACGCCGAGGGCGCGGTGATCTGGCGCCGCCTGGACGGCCGTTACGACTCCCTCGACGCCGCCCTCACGGCGACCCGGGAGAGTTACGCGGCGACACAGGCGGCATTCAATGTGCTCGATGTGGAGGGTGTGGGCCCGGTGGAGCAGGCCCGGGAGCTGATGGACCGGCTCCGGGCGTTGCACCGCGTCGATGCGGCGCCGGACGGGGCGTGGGAGACGTACACGGCGGCGCGTGGCGCGTTCGTCACCGCGGCCCGGGCCTTCCTCGCCCGCAACTGACCACGGCGGACAGCCACTTGGCCGGTCCGGATGCCGACGGCGGAGCCGGGGCGGCACCCGGCCAGCCCGAGACCGCACCCGGACGGCCACCGTCGCACCCCGAGACCGCACCCGGACGGCCACCGCCGCGCCCCGGGGCCACCCCCGGGCAGGCGCCTCGGCGCAAACCGGTTGACGCCCCGTCCCCCTCCCACGTTTCCTGCTGCGATGTCCGCTCTCCACCTCGTCCCGCCCGCCGACGACGCCACGCTGTCGGACTGGCTCCACGTCCACAACACGATCATCCCGACCCACGAACTGTCCCTGGACGACGCCCGGGAGCGGGCGGCGCGCCACCGGCTGGAGGTCGCCTACCGGGACGGCGAGCTGGTCGGCTGCTCCACCGTCCGGCCGCCGGTGGACGGCGTGGCGACGGTGATCGCGCGGGTGCTCGCCGCCCACCGGGGCCGCGGCTACGGCACGGAGCTGTACGGCCGCGGGCTGGACCGGGCACGGCAGTTGGGCGCCCGGGCCGTGGAGACGGTGGTGCTGTCGTCCAACGAGGACGGCCTGCGGTTCGCCCTCCGCAACGGCTTCGTCGAAACCGACCGCTACCTGCTGCCCGGCGACACCACCCCCTGGATCGACCTGCGGCTGACCTGACGGCGGGCGCGGAGACGGGGCCGGGCCACCCGGCCGTCACGGGCACGGGCCGGACGCCCGCCACCACGGACGCGAGCCGGGCCGCCCGGCGACCACGACCACGGGCCGGTCCCTGCCACCACCGGCGCGAGCCGAACCGCCACCACGGGCACCGGCCGAACCACCCGGCGACCACGAGCACAGGCACAGGCACGCGCACAGGCACCCGCACGCCCACGGGCCCACCCGCCCACGAACGCACCCCCACCGGCCCGAGCCACCAACGGCCAGCCCCCGCCCACACACCCAGCCTCCAGCACCCGCCCCCACAAGCCGCACCCCCTACCCCCCGCTCAGCAGTTCCACCCCCCGCAGCAGTCCCGAGTGGTCGAGTCCGCCGTCCCCGCGTGCCACCGCCGACGCGATCAGCTGGGCGGCGACGGCGCCCACCGGGAGCGGTACCCCGGCGGCGCGGGCCGCGTCCGTGACGATGCCCATGTCCTTGTGGTGCAGCTCCAGCTTGAAGCCGGGGGTGAAGTCGCGGTCGCGGAAGTTGGCCCGCTTCCGGGTCAGCACCGTCGAACCGGCCAGACCGCCGCCCAGCACCTCCAGGGCCGCGTCCAGATCGACGCCGGACTTCTCCAGGAAGACCACGGCCTCGGCGACGGCCTGGAGACTGACGGCGACGATCAGCTGGTTGGCGGCCTTGACCGTCTGTCCGGCGCCGTGCGGACCGCAGTGGACCACCGTGGTGCCGACGGCGTCGAAGAGCGGCCGGGCCGCCGCGAAGTCCTCCGCCGCACCGCCCACCATGATCGACAGCACCCCCTCGACGGCGCCCGCCTCGCCCCCGGAGACCGGCGCATCCAGGACCCGTACCCCCTTGTCCGCGGCGGCTGCCGCGAGGTCGACGGAGGTCTGCGGGGTGATCGAGGAGTGGTCGATGAACAGCGTGCCGGGCGCCGCGTGCGCCAGGATGCCGTCCGGGCCGTAGGCGACCGCCTCGACCTGCGGGGACGCCGGGACCATGGTGATCACCACGTCCGCCCCGCGCACCGCGTCGGCGATCGACGCCGCCTCCTGTCCGCCCGCCGCCACCAGCGCGGCCGCCCGGCCGGGGCTGCGGTTCCAGCCGCGGACGGTGTGCCCGGCCCGGGCGAGGTTCACCGCCATCGGGCTGCCCATGATGCCGAGTCCGATGAATCCGATCGTGCTCATCGCGCGCCGCTCCTCACTGCTCCACCGGTACGCCACCGCCCCGCGGCCCGTACCGCTCCTCTCCATTCTTATTCCGCATCACGGAGATTCGATACCGTCATACGAAATCTTCGCCGCCATCATGCGAGCCGACGCCGCCGACGTCAACGCCCCCGCCGGACGCCGCCGCACAAACCCACCGGGAACGGACCGGCCACCGCGCCCCGGCCACCAGGCGCGGCGCCCCCGGAACGCGCCGACGCCGCCGCTCACGGGGAGCGACGGCGTCGGCGTCGGGCGTACGGGAGGACCGGCGGACCGGTCAGCGGGTCACTCCCACTCGATGGTGCCCGGGGGCTTGCTGGTGACGTCGAGGACGACGCGGTTGACGTCCGCGACCTCGTTGGTGATCCGGGTCGAGATCTTCGCCAGGACGTCGTACGGCATCCGCGTCCAGTCCGCGGTCATGGCGTCCTCGGAGGAGACCGGGCGCAGCACGATCGGGTGGCCGTAGGTGCGGCCGTCGCCCTGGACGCCGACCGAGCGGACGTCGGCGAGCAGCACGACCGGGCACTGCCAGATCTCGGCGTCGAGACCGGCCGCGGTCAGCTCCTGGCGGGCGATGGCGTCGGCCTCGCGGAGCAGGTCAAGCCGCTCCTTGGTGATCTCGCCGACGATACGGATGCCCAGACCCGGACCGGGGAACGGCTGGCGCTGGACGATCACGTCCGGCAGACCCAGCTCGGAGCCGACCAGGCGGACCTCGTCCTTGAAGAGCTGCCGCAGCGGCTCGACCAGCTGGAACTCGATGTCGTCGGGGAGCCCGCCGACGTTGTGGTGCGACTTGATGTTCGCGGTGCCCTCGCCGCCGCCGGACTCGACGACGTCCGGGTACAGGGTGCCCTGCACGAGGAACGCGACCTCGGGGCCCTCCTCCTGGAGGATCTCCAGCTGGGCCTGCTCGAAGACCCGGATGAACTCCCGGCCGATGATCTTGCGCTTGGTCTCCGGGTCGGAGACACCGGCCAGGGCGTTCAGGAAGCGCTCGCTCGCGTCGACAACCTTGAGGTTGGCGCCGGTGGCGGCCACGAAGTCCTTCTCGACCTGCTCGGTCTCGCCCTTGCGCATCAGACCGTGGTCGACGTAGACGCAGGTCAGCTGGGAGCCGATGGCCTTCTGGACCAGAGCTGCGGCCACCGCGGAGTCCACGCCGCCGGACAGACCGCAGATGGCGCGCTTGTCGCCGACCTGGGCGCGGATGGCCGCGACCTGCTCCTCGACGATGTTGCCGGGCGTCCAGGTGGGCTCGATGCCCGCGCCGCGGTAGAGGAAGTGCTCCAGCACCTGCTGGCCGTGCGTGGAGTGCATGACCTCGGGGTGGTACTGGACGCCGTAGAGCTTCTTCTCGTCGTTCTCGAAGGCGGCGACCGGGACGACGTCCGTGGACGCGGTGACGGTGAAGCCCTCGGGCGCGGCGGAGCAGGCGTCGCCGTGCGACATCCAGACGGACTGCTCGGCGGGGGTGCCCTCGAAGAGGGTGGAGCCGGGCCTGGAGACGGCCAGCGGGGTGCGGCCGTACTCACGGGCGCCGGTGTTGTCGACCGTGCCGCCCAGGGTGGTGGCCATGAGTTGGAAGCCGTAGCACATGCCGAAGACCGGGACACCGGCCTCGAACAGGGCGCGGTCGACGCTGGGGGCGCCGTCGGCGTAGACCGACGAGGGGCCGCCGGAGAGGATGATCGCCTTGGGGTTCTTGGCGAGCATCTCGGCCACCGGCATGGTGGACGGGACGACCTCGCTGTAGACCCGGGCCTCGCGAACGCGGCGGGCGATGAGCTGGGCATACTGCGCGCCGAAGTCGACTACGAGGACGACGTCCGGGGCGGCGGCAGGGGGCGCTGATGGCACTTCGGCGGCCTTCCGGCGGTGTGGAGCAGGGGTTGGACTTTCGATTCTAACGGGCTCATACTGAGCGCCATGTCCAAGCAGCTGACCTTCGACTTTACCTATGGCACCGGCCCGGCCGGCTGCCATGGACGTGCTGCTTGATCATCTGACCAGCGACTTCCCAGGCGCCCCGGGCCGACAAGGCCCGGGGCGCCTGTGTCGTTCCCGGTCCGCCCGTCGGCTCCGGGGGCCACCGACCCCCAGGAGAGAACCGAACATGAGCAACGACGCCACCGTCGCCCCCGCCACGACCGCCGCCGACACCGGGGCACGCACCCCCGAGGCGGTCGGGACGATCACCGACGCACGTGGGCGGATCGACGATCTCGACGGCCGGATCATCGGCCTCGTCCAGGAACGGATGGCGGTCTCCGCCGTGATCCAGCGTGAGCGCATCGCGTCCGGCGGGCGCCGGGTGAACCTCTCCCGCGAGATGGAGATCCTCGACCACTACCGCGGGCAGCTCGGCCGGTCCGGGACCGCGCTGGCGATGACGCTGCTGGAGCTGTCCCGCGGCCGTGTCTGAGGGCCGGACGGCGGGGGCGCACCGGCGCGCGGGCGGGCCGCGTGCGCCGGGCGCAGCGGGCGGATCTGAGTTCGGTTGACCTCTCACCCGTACGGCGCGTGACCGGCCGCGGAACCGCTTCGTTGTGCCGTGTGCCGCGCCAGCCAGGCGCGGGAGGCAGGACTACGCGTAGACGCCGCCCCCGGGGCGGAACGCCGGAGGGATGAGACGCCGGCCGCTCGGCGGCCCGCGTCGTGGGACCTCGCTCCGGTGAGGTGACCGGTCAGCAGGGGACAGCAGCCCGGTCACGTCGATGGGTGGCCGGTCCTGGGGACGCCCGGGACCGGCCGCATCCGGTCCGTACGCGTCCCACCCGCACTCCCGCCTCCCGGCGGCCCCGCTTCCTCGCTTCTCCGCTTCTCCGTCCCGCTCCACCGATCCCGCGGCGCATCCCCCCGGCGCCGCTCCCCGGTGCCCGCGCCGCCCTGACGCCGGCACCGGCGGCAAGGGCCCCGTTGCCGTCCGCCCTCCCCTCTTGCGGACGGCGCCGCGGGGCCCTTCGCACGCCCGCGGCTCAGTCGCCGTCCGGCTCCGTACGCGGCTCGTCGGTGCGCTTCGGCGGGACGACCGGGACGGCGAGCAGCGGCAGTTTCAGGGCGCCGAAGGCAGACGGCGGGACGGCGGGGGCGACCGGCTCGACGGGCGTCAGCCGCCGGTACGCCTCGCCCTGGCCGGGCCGCGGGTCCGCCTCGCCGTTGTTCGGCCAGAACGCCATCGCCCGCTCGGCCTGCGCGGTGATCGTCAGGGACGGGTTGACGCCGAGGTTGGCGGAGACCGCGGCGCCGTCGACGACGGAGATGCCGGGGTGCCCGTAGAGGCGGTGGTACGGGTCGATGACGCCGTGGTCGGCGTCCTCGCCGATGGGGCAGCCGCCGAGGAAGTGCGCGGTCAGCGGGGTGCCCATCAGCTCGCCGACGTTGCTGCCGGGGAAGCCGTTGATCGCCTTCGCCAGGTGCCCGGCCGCCTCGTACGCCTCGGGGATCTGCTCCGGGTTGGGGGCGCCGTGGCCCTGGCGGGCGGTGAGCAGGCCCTTTCCGGGGCCGGAGGGTTTGCGGTACGTCGTCAGGGAGTTGTCCAGGGACTGCATGACGAGGCCGATGATGGTCTTCTCCGACCAGCGGCGGTTGGAGAGCGACTGCGCGGTCTGCACCGGGTGGCGCAGGCTGCGCGCCGCCCAGGCCAGCGCGCGGCGACCGCGGCGGGCGGCGAGCGGCACCTGTACGACGGAGAGCGACCCCATGGCGTTGGAGCCCTTGCCGTAGCGGACCGGTTCGATGTGGGTGTTCTCGTCCGGGTGGATGGACGAGGTGATCGCGACGCCGCGGGTGAAGTCGGGGCGGGTGCCGTACTTCTTGCGGTAGCGGCGGTCGCTGGTCTGCGAGCCGACCAGCGCCTCGGAGTTGGTGCGGGTCAGCTCGCCCAGCCGCGGGGAGATGCCGGAGAGCAGTCCGCTGTCCTTCATGCGGTGCAGCAGCGTCTGGGTGCCGTACGTACCGGCGGCGAGGACGACGCGGCGGGCGGTGAAGACCCGGCCGCGGCCACGGCGCTTGTCGTCGGTGGGCAGCGTGCCGAGGGCGTAGCCGCCGCGGGAGTCCTCGGTGACGGTGACGACGGAGGTCATCGGGTGGATGACGGCTCCGGCCTGTTCGGCGAGGTGGAGGTAGTTCTCGTTGAGGGTGTTCTTGGCGCCGTGGCGGCAGCCGGTCATGCACTCGCCGCACTCGGTGCAGGCGGTGCGGGCCGGGCCCTTGCCGCCGAAGTACGGGTCGTGGACCTGGCCGCCGGGCTCCGCGCGGGCGCGGCCGTCCGCGTCCTCGCCGTCGCCGAAGAAGACGCCGACGGGCGCGAGGTGGAAGGAGTCGCCGACGCCCATCTTCTCGGCGGCTTCCTTGAGATGGACGTCGGACGGGGTGGTCGTCGGGTTGAGCCGGACGCCCAGCATCCGCTTGGCCTGGTCGTAGTAGGGCGCCAACTCGTCCTGCCAGTCGGTGAGATGGCCCCACTGCTGGTCGCGGAAGAACTGCGGCGGCGGGACGTAGAGGGTGTTGGCGTAGTTGAGGGAGCCGCCGCCGACCCCGGCACCGGCCAGCACCATGACGTTGCCGAGGAGGTGGACGCGCTGGATGCCGTAGCAGCCGAGGGCCGGGGCCCACAGGTAGTTGCGCAGGTCCCAGGAGTTCTTGGGGAGCGTCTGGCGGCTGAAGCGGCGTCCGGCCTCCAGGACGCCGACGCGGTAGCCCTTCTCGGTCAGCCGCAGGGCCGAGACCGCGCCGCCGAAGCCGGAGCCGACGACCAGCACGTCGTAGTCGTAGGGGCGGTCGGTCTCCCGGCGCTGCCCGGGGAGCGGGTGGGGGGCGGAGTTCTTCTGCGGCACGGGCTCTCCTGGGGATGGGCGGGCGGGCCGCGCGCGTCGCGGCCCGCCCGGAGGATCAGCGCAGCCGGAACGCCTTCATCGCCTTGAGGCTGCGGGTCATCAGGTCGGCGTACTTCTCGTCGGTCAGGCCGAAGGACGGGCCGAGCGGCATCACCCGCTGCTGGGCGATGGTCTGCGCCTCGGTGTACTTCAGGACGCCCTCGGAGCCGTGGCGGCGGCCGAGACCGGAGTCGCCCATGCCGCCCATGGGCGACTGGGCGCTGCCGTATCCGGCGGCGTACGCCTCGTTGACGTTGACCGTGCCGGCGCGCAGCCGGGCGGCGACGGCGCGGCCACGGCGGGCGTCCCGGGTCCAGACGCTGGCGTTGAGGCCGTACGGGGTGGCGTTGGCCTCGGCGACGACCTCGTCCTCGTCCTCGAAGCGGTAGACGGAGACGACCGGGCCGAACGTCTCCTCGGCGCAGACGGTCATCGCCTCGCCGACGCCGTCGAGGACGGTCGGCTCGTAGAAGTACGGGCCGATGTCGGGGCGGGCGCGGCCACCGGTGACGACGCGGGCGCCCTCGGCGACGGCCTCGTCGACGTGGCGGGTGACGGTCTCCAGCTGGCGGGGTCCGGCCAGCGAGCCCATGTCGGCGCCGTAGGCGAGCTGGGTGCCCAGCCGCATGGCGCGGGTGCGGGCGGCGAAGCTCTCCAGGAAGGCGTCGGCGACGGAGGCGTGGACGTAGAGCCGCTCGATGGAGATGCAGAGCTGACCGGCGGAGGAGTAGCAGCCGCGGACGGCACCGGCGGCGGCCTTCTCGACGTCGGCGTCGGAGAGCACCAACATGGCGTTCTTGCCGCCGAGTTCGAGGGAGACGCCGACGAGGCGGGCCGCGGCGCCCTGGGCGACCTCGCGGCCGGTGCGGGTGGAGCCGGTGAAGGAGACGTAGTCGGCGTGGCGTACGACTTCGGGGCCGACGACCGGGCCCTCGCCGATGACGACCTGCCAGACGTCCTCGGGCAGCCCCGCCTCGATCATCTGCTGCCGGGCCCACAGGGCGGTCAGCGCGGTCTCCGTGTCCGGCTTCATGACCAGGGCGTTGCCCGCGACGAAGGCGGGCAGCGCGTCGCCGACGGACAGCTCCAGCGGGTAGTTCCAGGGGGCGATCTGGCCGACGACGCCGCGCGGTTGGCGCAGCTCGGTGACCTTCGTCAGGACCGGGACGACACCGGTGTGCCCCTTGGGGCGCAGATACGCGGGGCCCTTGCGGCCGTAGTGGCGGGCGGCGACGGCGACCGCCTGCACCTCTTCGTGGGCGTGCAGCCGGGCCTTGCCGGTCTCCAGCTGGATGAGGTCGAGGACCTCGGCCTGGCGTTGCAGCACCAGGTCGTGGAAGCGGAGCAGGACCGCGGCGCGCTGCTTGAGCGGGACGGCGGCCCAGCGCTTCTGGGCGGCGCGGGCGCGGTCGAAGGCGGCGGCGACGTCCTCGGGGGTGGACTCCGGCAGCTCGGCGAGGACCTCGCCGGTGAACGGCGTGTGGTTGGCGGTGCGTCCGCTGCCGCTGACACCTCTGACCAGTTGGGCGACGATCTCCGGGGTGACGACGTCGGCGGCGGTGCGCGCACCGGGCACGGCGGCGGCGACGGGGTTGCCGCCCTCGGGTGCGGCGGGGGCGGGCGCCGCACCTGCGGGCGTCTCCGTCGCGGGGGCGGGCACCTCCGCCGTGGGTGCGGCCGTCTCGGGTGCGGCGTCGACTGTTCCGGTGTCCTGCGAGTCCGTCATGCGGGCGAGCGTAATGCGGGCGCGGCCGCTTTGTGTACCCGGCGGTAATACCTTTTCGGCGCCCACACAAAGCCGCCAGTGGTTGCTGGCTGCAACACGGCTGTTCAGCGACGACGCGGGGGCGCGGGGCCGGGTCCCCGTCCCGTCAGACGCCGTCGATACGGAGCCGGTCGCGGGCGCCCTGGAACACCGCACGGCCGATGTGCTCGGCGGCCGGGACCCGGGGCATCTCCACGTACAGGTCGTAGGCGCGGCCACCCGCCGTGGTCGTCAGCAACTGGAGCCGCCGGGTCCTGGTGGGCGTCTGCGGCGAGAAGGTGTACGTGGCGTCCAGGAGGAGCGCGGGGCGGTCGTGGAAGTGGACCGGCTCGGTGTGCACCTCGGCGTCCGGCCAGTACTCCCGCAGCCGCGCCGCCTCCCGGGCGCCCCAGGCGGTGAGCGACCGGGGGCGGTGGGCGTAGGTGGTGAGCCGCAGCCGGTTGCTGTCGTCGCCCGGTACGACGTACTCGACGATCCGGCTGCCCCGGCGGCGGTACGAGGCGTCGCCGTCGTCGTGCACGACCGTGGCGTACGTGGTGGGGACGGCGGGCCAGGCGCGGAGCCTGCGCTCGTGGTGGACCTCCCAGTCGAGGACGACGGGGGTGGTGGGCGAGGGCGTGGGGGTGGCGCGCGGTGGCCGGGACACGCCGGGGGCGGCCCGGCGCGCGCCCTCCGTGCCGACCGGATCCACCGCGCCGACCAGCACCGCGGCGAGCGCCGCCGCGACGCCCGCGGCGAGCACGCCCAGGGCGATCCGGCCGCGCCGGGTGAGGCGGACGCCGCCGCGGTGCGCGCCCCGGCCGCCCGGTGCCTCCCCCGTTTCCGTCATGGCCGCATCATGCCAGCCGGTGGCGGGAGTTCGCCGTCCGTGGCGAGCGCGGGGGCCGGGCCCGGGGAAGCGGCGCCCGCGCCCCGACACGGCAGGGAACCTCCCCCGCCGCTCCTGCCGTCCTTGGCACAGTGAGGCTGCGGTACGGGACGGTCCGGTTATCGCGGCCGGCGGGCGGAGCGGGGGGTCTGGGGCATGGCGATGCAGGACGACGGCGCGGTGGACGTCCGCCCGGATCCCGATCCGGGCCGCGCCGACCCGGCGCACCGGGGCCGCTACCGCGCCGCGGGGGTGTGCCTGGGGCTCCTGGGGCTGACGCTGGCGGGCTGGACGGTGCGGGGCGTCGCCCAAGGGGGCGGCGGTCTCTGGGACTTCGTCGAGGAACTGTTCCACCCGGCGCTCCCCGGGGCGGTCCCGGTGCTCGGGCCGTACGAGTGGGCGTTCGCGGTGGCGTTCCTGGGTGTCGCCGGTCCGGCGCTGGCCGGTCGGCGGGCGGCGCGGGCGGCGGCGCTGCTGCTCGGCTGGGCGCTGCTGGCGGCCGCGCTACGGGAGGCCGTCGGGCTGTGCGACGAGGCGTACCGCGTCCGGTACGTGACCGCCCCGGAGTGGGGCTGGCTGCTGGCCACCCGGTGCCTGGGGCTGGTGACCGCCCTGGTGGTGCTGGGGGCGCTGCTGCCGGTCGGGGACGGGCGCCGGGGAGCGTACGGCGGCCCGGACGCGCCCCCGGGCACCTGGCGGCGCCGCCCCTCACGGATCTGCGGGGTGCTGTTCCTGGTGATGGGCGTGGTCCAGCTGGCGTGGACGGCCCAGGGGCCGCTGCTCGCCTCCGGGCACCCGGGGCGGTTCCTGCGGGCGGTCGTGGACGCGGCCGCGACGGGGACGGTGGGGCTCGCGACGCCCCCGGAGTTCGCCGCGGCGGGCGCGGCGCTGGTGCTGCTGATCCTGGGGGCGCTGGCCTGGGGCGCCCGGTGGGAGGTGCGCAGCGCGCTGCTGGCGTACGGGGCGGTACAGCTCTATCTGACGGTGCGGTCGGTGGTGCAACTGGCCGTGACCGACTACTTCAACCGGTCGCTGGAGACGCCGCAGGGCGTGCTGTGGCTGGCGACGACGGCGTACGGCCTGGCGGCGATGACGTCGGTGGTGGTGCTCTCCTCGGGGCGGCCGGGCGGGCCGTACGGCGGGGCGCGGGGCGAGAGTTTGCGGACGGCGGCCGCGGAGCGCTGAGGGGCGCGCGGCACCCGGGCGGGCGCCCGGGCCGCGCGCAGAGGCGGCCGCCGCGTGTGGGGGCCGCGGCGGCCGTCGCTGTGAGCTGCACCGCCTCCGGTGCCGGTGGCCCGGTCGGTGGTGCAGCATGAAGGCACTCTGCCGGTGTACGCCCCGGTGAGGCATCGTCCCGAGGTCCCGGGCACACCCCCGCCGCTCGGCGGGGGTACGGGCCCACCGCAGGGCGGCCTCCCCGGGGTGGGCGCGCCCGGTGGGAACGTGCGAGGAGAAAGGGGCGCCCGGTGATCCGTGTCGCTGTGGTGGACGACGAACGGCTCGTCAGGTCGGGGCTGCGGATGATTCTGGGCACCGCCCCGGACATCGAGATGGTCGCCGACTGCGGCGGCGGCGAGGCGGTCGGGACGGTGCTGGACAGCGGCGCCGAGGTCGTCCTGCTGGACATCCGGATGCCGGACGTCGACGGGCTGACGGTGCTGCGGCAGCTGCGCGCCGCCCCGAAGCCGCCGGTGGTCGCGATGCTGACCACCTTCGACGCCCAGGAGTACCTCACCGCGGCGCTGCGCGAGGGCGCCGCCGGGTTCCTGCTGAAGGACTCCGAGCCGGAGCAGCTGGTGCGCGCGGTGCGGACGCTGGCGGCGGGCGGCAGCGTCCTGGACCCCGGGGTGACCCGGGCGGTGATCGGCGGCTATCTGACCGCCGAGGACCAGGCCGCCGCGGCGCGGGCCGTCGCGGGGCTGACGCCGCGGGAGTCGGAGGTGCTGGCGCTGCTCGGCGAGGGGCTGGCCAACGCCCAGATCGCGGACCGGATCGGACTGGCACCCAGCACCGTCAAGGACCATGTCAGAGCCCTGCTGGGCAAGCTGGGCGGCCTCAACCGCATCCAGGCGGCAATCGTCGCCGACCGCGCGGGCCTGGTGGCCCGTATACCCCGCGGGACGTGCTGACGGTGGCGGGGGACGCACGGCGGGCGCCGGGGGCGCGCGCGGACGACGGCGCGCCGGGGGCGCCCGGCGACCGGCTTCCGGTGGTACCCGAAGCGCGGGGGCACGATCCGGTGCCGGGGGCGCGGGACGGGGCCGTCGCGCCGGGGGCGCGCGGTGGTCCGGGTGCGCGGGTGCCGCGGTGGCTGCGCCGGGTCGCCCCGCTGGTCGTCCCGGCGCTGCTGGGGATCGCCGACGCGTTCCTCGTCAACGGGCTCCACCTGCCCCTGGAGCTGGCCGTGTCGCTGGTCGCCGCCGCCGCACTGCTGCTGCGCCGCCGCTTCCCGCTGCTGGTCTTCCTCTTCACGCTGCCGGGCCTGTACATCGGCTACATCTGGTTCGCGCCGATGATCGCGCTCTACACGGTGGCGGCGCGGCGCCCGGGGCGGCCCCGGCTGGGGATCTGCGCGGCGCTGCTGATCGCCGCGCACTTCTTCCCGTATCCGCTCTCGGACCTGGAGCTGACCGCGTACCGGGAGAACACCCTGGTGCTGATCGACGCGTGCGTCACCTCGGCGGCGCCGATCACCCTGGGGCTGCTGGTGCGCACCCGGGGCGAGCTGGCCGCGCGGGTCGAGGAGCTGACCCGCAGCCTGCGCCGCGAGGACCGGCTGCTGGCCGACCGGGTGCAGGCCACCGAGCGCGCCCGGCTGGCCCGGGAGATGCACGACGTCGTCGCCCACCAGGTGAGCCTGATCAGTCTCCAGGCGGGCGCGGTGCAGGTCAGCACGGGCGACGAGGCGGCCCGGGACGGGGCGCGCACCATACGGGAGCTGTCGGTGCGCACCCTGGAGGAGCTGCGGCACATGGTCGGCGTACTACGGACGGCCGGTGGCCCGGAGGAGGTCCGCCGCCCGGCGCCGCAGCCGGATCTGGCGGAGCTGCCGCGGCTGATCGGGATGAGCGGTCTCGATGTGACGTACGAGCCGGGTGTGGTGGCGGGCGGCCGGGGCACGCAGACCGTGGAGCGGGCGGCGTTCCGTACCGTCCAGGAGGCGCTGACCAACGTCCGCAAGCACGCCCCGGGGGCGCGGGTGCTGGTCCGGATCGATCCGCTGGCGGCGCCGGACGCCGGGCGGGCCACGGACGCGTCGGCCGCGGGCGGGCTGCGGGTGGAGATCCGCAACGGGCCGCCGGACGCCTCGGCGGCGGCTCCGGCGCTGCCGGGCGGCGGTCACGGGCTGGTCGGGCTGCGCGAGCGGGCGCAGCTCCTCGGCGGGACGCTGGAGACGCGGCACACCCCCGAGGGCGGCTTCCTCGTCTGCGCGCGCTTCCCGTACCGGGCGGAGTCCTCCTACGGGACGGATTCCCCGTAGGGGCGGTGGCCCTGGGGCGTGTCGCCCAGGGGTGCCGGGATCAGGCCGAGAGCGGGGCGGCGGTCTCGTCGACGGCGGTGTGCAGGTCCGGGTAGACCTCGAAGAGGCGGCGGACGCCGAGGGCGGCGAGGACGCGGTTGACATGCGAACCGTCGACGGCCCCCTGGGCGGGGAGGATCAGCCGGAGGCGGCCCTGGCAGGAGCGCATCAGCCGTCGGGCGGCGATGAGCACACCGACGCCGCTGGAGTCGCAGAACCGGACCTCGGACAGGTCGAGGACGACGTTCCGCCGGCCGTCGGCGACCGCGTCGTGGACATGCTGGCGTACCGCGGGCGAGGTCACCAGATCCATCTCGCCGGACACCTGGAGGACGGCCCATCGGCCCTGTTCGTCTTCTGCCACCTTCAACGACACGCGCTCGAAGCCTTTCGCTCGCTTGCGGACCGGACGCTCCCGGACATATCCGGAACACACCCTTCCCCGGCTCGACTGCCCGGCCTCTCTCCCCTGAAACACTGCGGAATGCGTGGCGCACTGGGCCGTTCCCGTCCAAGGCTATGCCCAGCGCGCGGTCACTCTTTGCCGAATTTCGGTCACACCCCGGTAACGCATTCACCGAAAAGAGCAGGAACGATCTCCTGCGAACCCGCCTGACCGGGCATTCCCACCCCAAAGTGACGACTCCTTTACCATCCGCACCCTTGTTCCGGAGTGGTTTGCCGCAAAGAAGCGTGCACTGTCGGACCCCCCGACTACATTCGATGGCGCGTCCCACCCGCGCGGGCGGGACGCGGGCAAGGAGTTGACCGCACGACGGCGCGTCCGGCCGCGCCTCGGGCGGTCCGTACGACGGGACGGGGCAGAGGCCGATGGCGAGCGACGCACCACCACGCTGGGACAGACGGATGCAGCAGCGGCTCGCCCGCGGTGAGGCCGCCGCGCTCGGCGAGCTGTACGACCGCTTCGCCTCCCTGGTGCACAGCCTCGCCCACCGCGTCCTCGGCGACGAGGACGCCGCCGACCGCGTCACCCGCGAGGTCTTCGGCTACATCTGGGAGAACCCGGACGCCTACGACCCCAAGCAGGGCTCACTGCGCTCCTGGGTCGCCACCCTCACCCAGCGCCAGGCCGTCCACCGGCTGCGCCAGACCGAAGCCGCCCTCGCCGGTGACGGCGGCCAGGAGGCGGCGCCCGCCGAGGTCGAGCGGAAGATCCGCGACGCCTCCACCGCCGCCCGCGCCGACTACATCGTCACCTCCATGCCCGCCCCGCTGCGCGACGCCCTGGAGCTGGCCTACTTCCAGCGGCGCGACTACCGCCAGACCGCCGCCGACCTGGGCGTCACCGCGGATGAGGCCCGCCGCCGACTCCGCCTCGGCCTCCAGCTGCTGTCCACCGCCCACCACCAGAAGCCGCCGTCCGACGGGCCCGGCGCCGGAAACGGAGGCCCCCGGTGAACGGCCCGGAGGAATGGGAGGGGTACGACTACAGGGAGCCCTGCCCGCCGCACCACGACGGCCCCGGCGAGCCGCCCGGCGCCGCCCCGGGCCCGCCCACGGCCCGGCCCCGGATACCGTCACCGCGCGCCGCGGCCGAGGACCGCGGCCCGCTGCCCGACGCCCCGGAGAACGCCGCACCGGACCGCGGCCCCGCCCCCGCCGACGCCGCTCCCCCGCGCACCCCGGCGGCCCCCGGTGACGCCGCCCGCCCCGGTGGCGGACGGCCCGGCGACGGGCGCCCCGAGCTGCCGCACCGCGTGCTGACCTCGCTGCTCGGCGCCTGGGCGCTGGCCGCCTGCTCTCCCGAGGAGACCGCCGCCGTCGAGGCGCACCTCACCGACTGCGCGCCCTGCGCCGACGAGGCGCTGCGGCTGCGGGACGCCGTCGGCCTGCTCCACCCCGCCGACAGCCTCGACCTCGACCCGCTGCTGCGCTCCCGCGTCCTGGAGGGCTGCCTGGGCCGCCGCCCGGCCCGTATCCCGGTGCCCGAGTGGGCCGCACCGTACGACGCGGAGACCGCCAAGCTGGACGCCCTGCTCCGCGACATGGGCGACGCCGAGTGGCGCGCCCCGGTGCGGCTGCGGTGGTTCGACGGTGAGCAGCCGGTGCACCGCGAGACCACCGCCGCCGGGGTGCTCGGCCATCTGCTGGCGGTCGACGGGCTGGTCGCCACGGCCCTGGGCCTGCCCGATCCGCTCGGCGACGCCGCGCCCACCGGACGGGCCGGGCCCGGCGCCCGCACCCGCGCCCTGTGGCGCACCGTCGGCGAGGCGCCCCGGACGCCCGCCCTCCACCGGCCGTGGCGCGAGCAGAGCCACACCCTGATCCGGACGGCCGCGTTCGCCGGTGGCGGGGTCGGCGATCTCGCGGTGCCGTACGGCCCGGTCCAGCTGCCGCTGCGCGACGCCTTCCTCGACCGGGCCTTCGGCTGCTGGCTGCACGCCGGTGACATCGCGGACGCGGTCGCCTACCCGCACGAGGGCCCGGCCGCCGACCACCTGCACAGCCTGGTGGATCTCGCCGCCCGGCTGCTGCCGCGGGCCCTCGCCCACCTCCGGCAGTCCGGTCTCGCCGCGCCGCCGCGGCAGCTGGTGGCGGCCGGAGCCCCGGGCCGGACGCTCCATCTGGAGATCGAGGGGGACGGCGGCGGCCACTGGTACATAGCCCTGGACTCCCCGGCGGCGGTCGGCTCGCCGGAGCACACCGTGGCGCATCTCGCGCTCGACGGCGAGGAGTTCTGCCAGCTGGCGGCCGGTCACATCGTCCCGGACGAGGCCGCCGCCGGTTCGGACGGCGAACGCGAGGCGATCCGCGACGTCCTGTACGCCACCGCCTCCCTCTCCCGGCTCTGAGCGGGAAGGGGAGGCGGCGGGGCGGCTGCGGGGGCGGCGGTCAGGCGAAGACGACCGTCCGGGCGCCGTTGAGCAGCACCCTGCGCTCGCTGTGCCACTTCACCGCGCGGGCCAGCGCCTGGCACTCCACGTCCCGGCCGATGGCGACCAGCTGATCGGGGGTGACCTCGTGACCGACCCGCTCGACCTCCTGCTCGATGATCGGGCCCTCGTCGAGGTCGGCGGTGACGTAATGGGCGGTGGCACCGATCAGCTTCACGCCGCGGGCGTGCGCCTGGTGGTAGGGCTTGGCGCCCTTGAAGCTCGGCAGGAAGGAGTGGTGGATGTTGATGATCCGGCCGGAGAGCGCCTTGCACAGGTCGTCGGAGAGCACCTGCATGTAGCGCGCCAGCACCACCAGCTCGACCCGCTCGGCCCGTACCAGCTCCAGCAGTTCCGCCTCCGCCTGCGCCTTGGTCGCCTTCGTCACCGGGATGTGGTGGAAGGCGATGCCGTACGAGGCGACCAGCTCGGCGAAGTCGGTGTGGTTGGAGACGACGGCGGCGATCTCGACCGGCAGCGCGCCGATGCGGGAGCGGAAGAGCAGGTCGTTCAGGCAGTGGCCGAACTTCGACACCATCAGGACGATGCGCATCTTCTCGTCGGCGCGGTGGATCTGCCAGTCCATCCGGAACGAGTCGCCGACCGCGGCGAAGCTGGCGCGCAGCTTCGCCACGCTGTCCGGGGCGTCCGCCGTGAAGTGCACCCGCATGAAGAACAGCCCGGTGTCGTGGTCGCCGAACTGCTGGCTGTCCTCGATGTTGCAGCCCGTCATGAACAGGAAGCTGGACACGGCGTGCACGATGCCCTGCTTGTCCGGGCAGGACAGCGTCAGGACGTACTGGTCGGTGGGACGGCCCTGACCGGAACCGCTGGGGGCGGACCCGTCGTTCGGGCCGGGCGTGGAGGACTGCGACTCGCTCATGACCTCATAGGGTCGCATACCCGGACACCGCCCGGACGCGGGCCTCGCCCTCGCGTCGGCTCAGGCACCGGCCGGGGCACCGCCGGTCACCTGCGCCAACGCCTCCAGCGACAGCGGCGGCCCGTCCGGATCGTCGCCGTCCGCCCGGGACAGCCGGACGTGCGCCTCGCGCGCCGCCCGGACCGCCTCGGGCCAGCCGGGGTGCTCGACGTACGCGGCGGCGGGTGAGTCCGCGCCGACCTGGTGCATGATCCGCAGCATCTGCACCACGGTGGCGTCGACGAGCGCCGCCTCCTGGGTGTCGCGGAAGATCGTGCCGACGTATTTCTCCGCGGACCAGTTGTCCAGCCAGGTGTCCTCGACGAGCCGGTAGACGGCGTCGGTCACATCGCCGTACCCGGGGCGGCCGGTCAGCCAGGTCTCCCGGTGGAATCCGGGGTCGGAGAGCATGTGCAGCGCGGAGCGCACATTGCTGCGCCAGCGCCACCACGGCATGTCGTTGTGGGGCATGCCGTCCATGGTGGTCGAGCGGCGGCCGCGACGGGAAGACTTCTCCGAACCTTGCACAGCAATCGATCGTACGTTCCTCGCTCCCGATCACCTATCGCCCCCCGGAGTTCACCCCTTCGTCACCCTCCGCTGACCTGGAGTCACTCACGCGTTTCGGGCGGGCCGCGAGGCTCACGGACCATGACCGGACGGCGCCGCCCCTCCCCCCGCCTCTTCCCGACCGCCTCCGCACGGACCACCGCACGGTGGGCAGCCGGTACGGCGGTGATGGCGTCGCTGCTCACCGGATGCGGCTCGCTGCCCGGCACCGGGTCCGCGCAGAAGGCGCCGATCACGGTGATGACCTGGGCGCCGGAGGGCACCGGCGCCACCAACATGCCGGGCATGCCGGCGATGGCGCAGACGTATGCGCGCTGGACCAACGCCACCGGTGGCCTCGCCGGTCATCCGCTCAAGGTTCTGACCTGCAACGATCACAACGATTCGGTGGGCGCGACGCGCTGTGCGCAGCGCGCGGTCGACGCGGGCGCGGTCGCGGTCGTCGGCTCGTACAGCCAGTTCGGCCGGTCGTTCATGTCGCCGCTGGAGGTCGAGGGCGTCCCCTACATAGGTGGCTACGGCGCCTCCGACGAGGAGTTCGAGAGTCCGCTGTCGTACCCGGTGAACGGCGGTCAGGCGTCGCTGCTCGCCGGGAACGGCCGCCAGTTGGCGCGCGAGTGCGACCGGGTCGCCCTGGTGCGGCCCGACACCATCCAGGGCGACCAGATGCCCTCCCTCCTCGACTCCGGTCTCCAGCAGGGCCACCGGTCACCGGCCAACGACATCCGGGCGCCCGAGGACGGCACCGACTACTCCGCCGAGGTGCACCGGGCGCTGGACGCCGTCGGCGCCGACCCCGCGCGCTACGGGACGGCGGCGTACGGCGGCCGGGCGCCGGGCTCCTGTGTGACGGCGTCCCTGGGCGACCACACCGACGCCTTCTTCGACTCCTTCCGCCGCCTCCAGCAGCAGAGCCCGAAGGTGCAGGTCGCCTCGGTGCTGGGCAGCGTCGGGCAGGCGCTGGTCAACCGCACCGGCGGCCGGTCCGGGCCGCTGGAGGGGGCGCTGGTCACCGGCTGGTACCCGGCGGCGGGCGATCCGCGGTGGAACCCGATGCGCCGGGTCGTCAACGAGTACGCCTTCGGCGACAACCGCGTCGACCCCGCCGACCAGGGTGTGCAGACGACGTGGATCGCGTACACGGTGCTGCGCGCGATGGTGGAGCAGCTCGACGCGGACGGGGTCGAGGAGATCACCCCGTACGCGCTCCAGAAGGTGCTGGACCGGGGGAAGCATCCGGTGGACACCGGCGGGCTGACGCCGAAGCTGCGGTGGCGCGCGGAGGACATGCTCGCCGTGCAGGACTTCCCGCGGATCGTGAACGGGATGGTGATGTACCAGACGGTCGCGGACGGTCAGGTGCTCGCCGCGTCCGACGGTTTCGTGAACGTCGCCGGGACGCTGGAGCGGCGGCGCGCGGACATGTGAGGGGCGCGCCCGCGAGTCCGGGCGCCGGGGGCGTACGGAGCGGGCGCGGGGCGACCGCGGGGCGCTCCCCGCAGCCGCGGCCGGGCGGAGCCCACCGCGGCGCCCGGCGGGCCGCCCGGCCGGTGGCTCAGAGGTCGCCGGCCTGGTGCGCCCGCAGGCCGTACTTCTGGGCGATCGGGTTCCAGAGACCGGCCGCCTGCTCCTTGGCCTTGGTGGCCGCGCCGCTGGCCTGGGTGCCCTGGGCGGTCTGGCCGGTGTTGCGGGCGTGCCCCTTGTGGCAGCCGTGCTTCCCGGCGACCTGCCCGGCCCACGCGGCGTAGTGGTTGTCGGCGGCGGCCGACGACTTCCACGCGGTGGTCAGGGCGGCGGTCAGCTCCGCGTGCTGCGGGAGCTTGTCGAGCGGCAGCCCCTGGAGGCGGCTGACCAGCTGGTTGCGCTGGTTGGCGGCGCCCTTGAGGTCCTTCGCCGCGCCCGGCAGGTTGTCGCAGTTACGGATGTCCCGTACGGCGTTGATCACCGCGGAGCGGCTGTTGTTGCTGTCGCCGAGCAGCGCGTCCAGCTTCTTGGCCTGCTCCTGGGCCGGGTCGGCGGTCGGCGACGGCGGCGCGGTGTCCTTGGGGGCCGACCCGGCCGCGTTGGCCTTGGGCTCCTCCTTCTTGGTGTCGTCGCCGCCGCTGAGCGCCCAGCCCAGACCGAGCCCGGCACCGGCGAGCGCCACCACGACGATGCCGATGATCACGGGCGGGCTCAGCCGACGGCGACCGCCCGGCGCGTCGTCGTACCCCGGCTGCCCCTGGTGGCCACCGGACGCGAAGCCCTGCTGACCGCCCCCGGGACCGTACGGCGGCGGCGCCTGGTCGTCGAAGCGTGGCAGTTGGGCGGTGGCGTCGGGGGCCGGGGGCGGGACGGCGCCGGAGTCGGCGCGGAACAGGCCCTCGAACTCGGCCGGGGTGGGCCGCTCGGCGCCCCCGGGCTGCGCCCCGAACGGCGCGCCACCGGGCTGCGGCGCGGGGGCCCCGGCGCCGACCGGCGGGATGAACTGGGTCGCCTCGGAGTCCCCGGCGGCGGGCGGCGCGGCCGCGCGGTTACGGGGCGGCTTGATGCTGCGGAGCATCTGGGTCGACTCGCCGGGCGTCTCGGGGCGCCCCGCGGCCTCGGGCGGCAGCGGCGCGGCGCCGACCGGCGGCAGCACGGTGGTGGAGTCCGCGTCCCCCGAGACGGGCGGCAGCGGCGCGGCCGGCTGCGGGGCGGACTTCACCAGCTGACCGGTGGGCGGCTGCGGGGCGGCGCCCTCGGGCGGCAGCGCGCCGGACGCGCCGATGGGCGGGATCAGCGCGGTCGCCTCGGCGTCCGACGCGGCGGGCGGCATCGGCGGGACGGGCGGCTGCCCCTGCGGCGGAGCCGGGAACGGCGGGGCCTGCCGGGGTTCGTTGTACGACGGGGGCTGCGCGTACGGCTGGGGCTGCGGGGAGCCCTGGGCCGCTCCGTAGCCCTGGTGCTGCTGGGGTGCCTGGCCCTGGTCGTAGCCCTGGTGCTGCGGGGCCTGCTGCGGGGGCAGTCCCTGACCGTGCGTCGGGGACTGGCCCTGACCGTAACCCTGGGGCGCACCCGGGTACTGCCCGGATATCTGTCCCTGAGGCTGCTCGGGGGGCTGCCCGTACGTCGGCGGGCTCTGCTGGTCGGGGCCCCAGGGCTGGCCCCAGGGTTGCCCGGCCGGGGGCGCGGCCTGTGGGGCGGGCGCCCATGACTCGCCGCCCGCGGGCAGCACCACGCCCTCTCGTGCGGGACCGGCCGCAGAATTCTGCGGGTCGTGGCCCTGTCCGCTCTGCGTCACCGGGACTCCTACCTCTGCAGACCTACGGAATCGTCGGCTCACGCTACCGGGTCGCCGAGGCGTTCGACCACGTCCCCCGGTCAGGCCCACCGCCCGCCCCGCAGGCGGCGCCCGGAACGGCGGCCCCGGAGAACGCGCCGCGCACCCCGGGGCACCGGCGCCACGGATCCGTACATTCGCCGCATTCCTCCGGCCCGTTGGCCCTGACACGGAACGGGCCCGCGGCACCACGGGCCCGTCCCCGGACCGGCGTTCTCACACCGCGACGCGCAACTCCAGCCGCGCGCCGAACTCCCGCACCACCGGCTCGTCCCGGTACGGCTCGACGCGCTGCCGGAAGTCGTCGAGGTACTCCACGCCCCGGTGCGAGCGGAGTTCACCGAGCAACTCCGCGGCCTCGGTGGCGGTGTGGCAGCCCTGTTCCACCTCGCGCTGCTGGACCTGCGCCCCGGCCAGCAGCACCATGCCGATGGCGCGGCGGCGCACCTTGCCGCGCGGCAGCCCCTGGAGCGCCAGCCGCGCCTGCTCCTCGGCGGCGGCCGCCTGCCCCAGATCGCGGTGGCAGTGGGCGAGTTCGTCGGCCAGGTAGGCGCGGTCGAAGTGGCCGATCCAGTCCGGGTCGTCGCCCGCGTCGCCCTCCGCCTCGGCGCGTTCCATCGCGGTCAGCGCGCGGGCGGCGACCGACTGGAAGGCCCGGCCGTCCCCCATGAGCGCATGGCCGCGCGCCTCCGCGGCGCAGAACATCGCCTCGGCGCGCGGGGTGATCCGGCCCCGCGCGCCCTCCTGCGCGGCCCGCGCGAGCTGGGCGATCTCACGGGGGGTGCCCAGTTCGGCGGCGAGGTGGCTCATGCTCGCGGCGAGGACGTAGCCGCCGTACGCACGGTCGTCGGCGGCCTGCGCGAGGCGGAGCGCCTGGATGTAGTAGCGCTGGGCGAGGCCGGGCTGCCCGGTGTCGACGGCCATGTAGCCGCCCAGTTCCGTCAACCGCGCGACGGCGGCGAAGAGTTCCCGCCCCACCGACTCCCGGTAGGACCCGGCGAGCAGCCCGGAGACGACGCTGTTGAGGTAGTGCACGACGACCGGCCGGACATGGCCGCCGCCGAAGCGGTGGTCGAGGTCGCCGAGCGCCGTGGTCATGGCGCGCACCGCCTCCACGTCGGCGCGCCCCACCCGGGCGCCCGCACTGCGCGCCACCTGGGGGTCCGCCCCGGTGATCAGCCAGTCGCGGCTGGGCTCGACCAGCGCGGAGGCGGCGACGGAGGAGCCGTTCAGGAAGTCCCGCCGCCCGACGTCGCTCCGCCACAACTCGCTGACCTGCTCGATCGCGCCGAGCACGGTCGGGGAGAACTGCAGCCCCACACCGGAGGCGAGGTTCTTGCCGTCCGCCATGCCGATCTCGTCGATGGTGACCGTGCGGCCGAGCTTGCGCCCCAGGGACTCCGCGATGATGGCGGGCGCCCGGCCGCGCGGCTGCTGTCCGCGCAGCCACCGGGCCACCGAGGTCTTGTCGTAGCGCAGATCGAGGCCGTGTTCGGCGCCGCACATGTTGACGCGGCGGGCCAGACCCGCGTTGGAGCAGGCGGCCTCCTGGATCAGCGCCTGAAGACGCTCGTTGGGCTGACGAGCGACGAGTGGCCTTGCGGCCATGTTTGTACCCCCTGTTGCGGCTGGGTGCGTTCACCGGTGAACGCCGTCCGGAGCGATTGGTTGCGATCAATTCCCCGCGTATTCCCGGATATCCGGGAGATTCCGGATATCGGCGATACGAGTGAGATGTGCCGTGCGGCGGGTGCGTCGGTACGCGGGGCCCGGGTGACGGCGGTGTCCGCACGGGGCGCCGCGGCGCCGGTGTGTCCCGGTGCTCTCCACGGCCCTTCGCCCCCACGGTCCGTATGCCGCGATCCTGCTTGCCCGGAAGGGCGGGTCGCTACCCCGCACCCGGCTCACCACCGCTACGCGCCCCCGCCGATGCCTCGATGCGCCCCACGTGCCGGTAGGTGCGCCCGGGACACGCGTTTCCGCCGTCGCTCGTTCCGGTCCCTCCGGGCGGTATGGGTCGCCCCGGGGCCGTTCATGAGGCAGGGGGCCGGGCGGTTCGTCGCCGCGGACGGACGGGAGCGGCCCGCTGTCGGTGGCGGTCCGTAAGGTGTGGAACGACGGGGGTCGACCGGCCCCTGCGGGGACGTCGAAGGGCTGGACCGGTGGCGAACGGAACGGGGAAGAGCGGCGGGCCGACCGAGCAGGTCGGCGGGGAGACGGTGGCCGCGCCACCGGCTGCGGGGGCGGCCGAGGGCGCCCCGGCGGTGCAGCTGCGCGGGTTGACCAAGCGGTTCGGTGAGCAGACCGCGGTGGCGGGCATCGATCTGACACTGCCCGCGGGCCGCTTCATCGGCCTGGTGGGGCCCAACGGCGCGGGCAAGACCACCACGCTGTCGATGGTCACGGGGCTGCTGCGGCCGGATTCCGGCGAGGTCCTCATCGGCGGACAGGACGTGTGGCGCGACCCGGTCGCCGTCAAATCGCGGATCGGGGTGCTGCCCGAGGGACTGCGGCTCTTCGAGCGCCTGTCCGGCCGCGAACTCCTGGGATACATGGGCCGGTTGCGCGGGCTGGGCGGCGCCGAGACCGACAAGCGCGCCGATCAGCTGCTGGACGTCCTGGGCCTGTCCGGGGCACAGCACAAGCTGGTCGTCGACTACTCCACCGGTATGCGCAAGAAGATCGGCCTGGCCGCCGCGCTGCTGCACAACCCCGAGATCCTCTTCCTGGACGAGCCGTTCGAGGGCGTCGACCCGGTGTCGGCGCAGACCATCCGCGGCGTCCTGGAGCGGTACACCTCCTCCGGGGCGACGGTGATCTTCTCCAGCCATGTGATGGAGCTGGTCGAATCGCTCTGCGACTGGGTCGCGGTGATCGCCGCCGGACGCATCCGGGCGGACGGCCCGCTCGCCGAGGTGCGGGGCGCCGCGCCGTCGCTCCAGGAGGCGTTCCTGGAGCTGGTCGGCGCCTCGAACCGCACCCGCGCCGGGCAGGACCTCGACTGGCTGGGGGGCGGCTCCCGATGAGTGCCGGATTCGCACCGGGCGCCCCGGGGCGGACGGTCTCGCCCGCGCTGACCCCGCTCTTCGTCCGCCTGAAGCTCTCCCTGCTCCGCAACGGACTGCGCCGCTCACCCGGCCGCACCGTCGCCTACCTCGCGTCGATGCTGGTGGGCCTGGTGTGCGCCGCCGGGGCGACCACCGGGCTGGTGCTGCTGCGCGGGGCGGCGCACGTCGACGCGCTGGTGGTGCTGCTCACCGGGCTGCTCACGCTCGGCTGGGCGTTCATGCCGCTGTTCTTCCCCTCCGGCGACGAAACGCTGGACCCGACGCGGCTGGTGATGCTGCCGCTGCGGCCCCGCCCGCTGATCGTGGCGCTGCTGACGGCGTCGCTGGTGGGCATCGGCCCGTTCGTCACCCTCGCGCTCGCCACCGGCGCCGCCGTCGCGGTCGCCGACGGCCCGGCCGCCACCGTGGTCGCGGTCTGCGCGGTGCCCCTGACGGTGCTGGTCTGCGTCGCGCTGGCGCGGACCGTCGCCACCGCGTCGATACGGCTGCTGACGAGCCGCCGGGGCCGCGATCTGGCGGTGCTCGGCGGGCTGTTCGTCGCCCTCGGCGGGCAGCTGGTCAACCTCGCCGCACAGAAGCTGGGCCGGCCCGACGGGCTCTCCGCCCTGGAGCCGGTCGGCGAGGTGCTGCGCTGGGTGCCACCGGCGTCGGCGATGAGCGCGGTGGCGGACGCCGGTCGCGGCGCCTGGGGCCCGGCCGCCGTCGGCCTGGTGCTGACGGCGCTGGCCCTGGTGCTGCTGCTGTGGTGGTGGCAGCGGATGCTGACCACCCTGATGACCTCGCCGGACGGCTCCACGCTCCAGGCGGCGGAGAAGGACGGCGGGCGCGCGGCGAAGAACGGCGCGCGGGGCCTGGCGCGGCTGCTGCCGGACGGCCGGACCGGCGCGGTCATGCTGCGCACCCTCCGCTACGCCTGGCGCGACCCCAAGTCGAAGATGAGCTGGGCGACGTCGCTGGGTGTGGGCCTGCTGATCCCGATCGTCTACGCGGCGCAGGGCAACGGCACGGTCTACACCGCGTTCGTGGGGCCCGCGCTGATCGGCATGCAGATGTACAACCAGTTCGGACAGGACACCTCGGCGTTCTGGATGGTCGCCTCGACCCTCGCCACACCGCGGGACGCCTACCGCGAACTGCGGGCGCGCGCCCTGGCGCTGTGCCTGGTGGCGGTGCCGTACGTGACGCTGGTGGTGGTCGGCACCGTCGCGTTCCTGGATGCCTGGTCGTCGCTGGTGGAGATCTACGGGCTGTCGCTGGCGCTGCTCGGCGCGCTGGTGGCGACGGGCGCGCTCACCTCGACGCTCTTCCCGTACTCCGTCCCCTCCGACGGCAACAAGAACATCGCGCCGGGCCAGGCGTCGATCGCCTGGTTCAGCCTCTTCGGCGGGCTGCTGGCGGGCCTGGTCCTGAGCGCGCCGCTGGTGGCGCTGACCCTCTGGCTCCATCTGGCGGGCCACCACGACCTGCTGTGGACGCTCCTGCCGGTCGGGGTGGTCTACGGCGCGGCGATGGCCCAGCTCGGCCTGCGGATCGCGGCGCCTCTGGTGATACGCCGGGTGCCGGAGATCCTGGCGGCGGTCCGCAAGGGGTGACGTCGCGGGCGCCGGGCGGCCCCGCCCGGCGCCGTACCCCGCCGCGGTGCGCCGAACGGTTGTCCACAGGCCCCGGCGGCGTCCGCGCGCGGGAGGTAGCGTCAGGGCGTCATGCGGAACGAGGGGGTGGGGGCGGTGCGTCGAGGCGCGCTGATGCTGGTCACGGGATGGTTGGCGGTACTGCTGAGCGGCGCCCCGGCGGTGGCGCAGCCCTCGTCCGCGGCGCCCGCGCCCACGGTCTCCGGCCCACCGGCCGCCGGGCACGCCGCCTTGACCCGCGCGGCCGGGACGACCGCCGCCCAGGCGCCCGCGGACGCTCCGTCCGCCGCCTCCGGCCCGGGCGACGCCCCCAGCCGCCAGGCGTACATCGCCTCCCGGCTGCGCCGCGATCCGGTGTACATCAGCGATCAGCTGCCGCGCGAGGCGCCCCGCTCCAGCGCCCCGGTCTTCGCCGCCCAGGCCGCGCGGCTCCGGGTGCCCGTCTACGTCATGGTCCTGCCCGACTCCGCGCTGGGCTCCGACGGCGCCGGGTTCCTCGCCGGTGTCCACGACCGGCTCGGCCGCAAGGGTCTGTACGTCGCGCTGAGCGGACCCGGCATGCCCGAGGTGCAGACGTACGGCGTGGAGCTGCCCGGCGCCCGGGACGCGGCCACCGCCACGCTCTACGAGATGCCGTACGACGCGACGGCCCGCGAACTCTTCCAGCACTTCGTCGACGTCCTCCTCTCCGGGCGGGCCCCTGAACGCGCCGAGGCGGGCCGCACCGCGTCCCGAAACGGCGCCGAGGTGCCGAAGCTCCACCCCGATCTCACCGAGCGGGAGAACCAGAGCTTCGTCAGCGGCATCGCGATCGCCGGAATCCCGCTCTCCGTCCTGCTGCTGGGCCTCTACGTACGCCGTCGGCTCCGGCTGCGCCGGGCGCGCGGCGGGGCGCCGGTCCCGGGCCCGCGTACGGCGCCCGCGCTCTCCCTCCGCAAGCCCGGCGACGCACCGGACGGGAAGCCCGGGTCAGGGACGGCGGACCGCGCCCCGCAGGGCGGCACGACCGGCGGAAAGCGGGGCACCGCCGCCTCGCCCGGGCGCCTCTCCGGGCTGCGGCGGCCACCCCGGGCCGTGACGGCGCTGCTGGTCGTGGCCGTGGTCCTCGCGGGCGGGCTCACCGTCACCGCCGCGCGCCTCTTCGACGACCGCTCCTACGGCGACGACGCCATCCCGACCCCGGCCGATATGCGCGCCCGCGTCGAGCGGGTGGCCGCCGGGCTGCGCCACGACCCGCTCTACACCGACCCGGAGAGCGAGCCGGTCCTCACCTCGGCCGAGCGCACCCGGCTGCACCGGCGCCTCGCCGCGCTCCCCGTCCCGGTGCTGGTCGTCGCGGTCCCCAGCCTCAGTGACGACGAATCGGGCGGCGATCACGACATCTTCGTCCGCACGCTCCACCAACGCCTCCACCGCGATGCGCTCTTCGTCCTCGCCGACCCGCTGTCGGACACCCTCTCCGTCGTCAACCACGGCGCGCCGGTCAATGCCTACGCCCTCCCGACCAGCCTCTTCACGCTTCCCGAGCGGGGCGACACCCGCACCCTCGGCGACCGGCTCGACGCGGTGCTCCGCGCGGTCGCCCGCGCCCCGCGGGACTCCACGGTCACCCGGCCGTACGACCCCGGGCCCGCGGACGACCCGGTCGCGGAGAAGGTGCTGCCCGGCGTGTTCGCGGCGGACTTCGCGCCGGGGCTGATGGTCGGCACGTTCCTCGCGGCGCTGCTGCTCGGGCTGGTGGCGACGGTACGGGCGCCGGTCGCCGCGGTCCGGCGGCGCCGGGCGGCCGACGGCGCGGCATCCGGCGACGCCCCGGTCCCGGTCGAGGCGCCCGCCGAACCGTCCCTCGCCTGGCTGCGGCGCACCGCCCGGCAGGAGGTCGACGCCCTCACCGCCGCGCTGGATGCCCACCCCTCCCTGCCGGAGCCCGCGCACCGCCGGGCCTGGGAGTGTCTGGACGCCGCCGCCCTGCTCATCGACGGTGACGGCGACGGCCGGGTCGACGCGGACGCCACCCCCTCCGCCCTGGCGTGCGCCGTCGCGCTGGCCCGCGCCGGGCGGGCGGCCGTCGCGGAGTCCGCCGCGCCGGAGCGGCTGTGCCACCGCAACCCGCTGCACGGCCCGGCGCACGGCACCCGGCGCGGCTCTCCGGCGGGCGGCGGCCACCCCCGCCCACTGCCGGTCTGCCGACGGTGCCGCGCGGTCCCGGCGCCGGTGCTGCGGCTGGGCCCGGCGGCGGACAGCGGCCGGGCGCGGCGCGTGCCGTACCCCGAGCTGCCCGGGCCGCTGGCCTCGCTCGCCTCCGGCCCCCGGATCGATCAACTCACCCGCGACGTACGGGAGTACTTCGGTGTTCACTGACCTCCGCCCCCGCCGCCCGCGCCGCGCCGGGGCCCGCCGCCGGATGCCCGCCGTGGCCGCCGCCGCGGTCGCCGCGCTGGCCCTGGTGTGGTGCACCGCGTCGCCGGGCGCCGCCGCCGGGAGCCCGGGGCAGAAGATCGCCGATGCGCTGCGCCACTCCCCCGTCTACGTCGATCCGTCGCTGGACTCGGCGGTCGGCGCGGCCGACCGGAAGCGGATGGCCGAGCAGATCCGCCGGACGCAGCTGCCGATCCGGGTGGTGCTGGTGCCGCTGGTCGAGGGCGACAGCTGGGGCGGCGATCCCGGGCAGCTCGCGGAGGTGGTCCACGACCGGCTGGGCAGCGATCCGTCGATCATCATCACGCTCGGCGAGCTCCACGACGACATCGCCGCCCGTGAATGGCCCGCCGACGCCCATCAGGCGCAGCGTGCCGCGGCGGCCGTCTTCCATCAGGACGACATGCGCGGCGCCGGGACGGCCCGCCGGGTCGAGCGGGCCATCGACATCATCGCGGCGGGCGACGGCGAGAAGGAGTACGAGAAGGCCACCGCCGACCTCAACGCCCCGTCCCCGTCGGCCGGTTCGCAGGGCTCCGGGTCCGCGGACCCCTCGGCCGCCGCGCGGCCCTCCGGCTCCCCCGTGATCCGGGCGCTGACGCTGGTGGCCGGGCCGTTGCTGCTGCTCGGCGCGGTGGGGCTGCTGTGGCGGCGGCGTGCCCGGGTGCGGGATCTGGACACGCCATTCGCGCTGCCGCGGTCCGTCTTCGCCGCCGCCCGGCGGGCCGACGAGGCGGAGCTGCGCGAGCGCGCCGCGGAGGAGGTGGTGCGGCTGGGCGAGGAGGCGCGCGCCGCGCAGGGCGATCCGCAGGCCGTCGGGCGGGCGCTCGACGCGTACTCCGCGGCCGGTTCGGTGCTGGACCGGGCGCGGGGACTGCCGGATCTGGCGGGCGTGTTCGCGCTGATAGCCGAGGGCCGCGCGGCGCTCGGCCCCGAGGAGACCGCGCTGCCCCTGTGCTTTTTCCACCCGCTGCACGGACCGGCCGCCCGCGTCCTGCCGTGGCGTCCGCTCGGCCGCCGCGAGGAGTTGCGGGTCGCGGCCTGTGAAGCCTGCATCCGCGCGATACGGTCCCGCCGGGCGCCCGAGGTCCTCACCGACCGGGAGGGCGACCGCCCGGTCCCGTACTTCGAGGTGGACGCCGCACGCAGCCTCTGGGCCGCCACCGGTTACGGCTCCCTGACCTCCGGGGAGCCCGACGACTCCCTCACCGCACGCGTCCGGCGCGGCGACTTCACCCGCACACTGGACGCGTCCTAGCGCGGCGGGCGCCCGGCTCGGGGCCGGGCGCCCCGGGTCAGACCGCGGGCAGCGCGTAGATCTCGTCGCCGTGGGTGGCCAGCAGACGGCGCCCGGCGGCGGTGATGTGCCACTGGTCCAGGCTTCCGGCGTTGTCGTTGTAGTGCCAGCGGGCCTTGCCGGTCGCCGGGTCGAGGGCGAAGATGCCGCCGGCGTCGTCGTAGGAGGCGCCGTAGAGGGTGCCGCGGACGGAGAGGAATTCGGTCGGCGCCCGGCGCGCGCCCGGGTCCTCGCAGAGCCACAGCTTGCGCCCGCGCGCCGGGTCCACCGCCCAGACGCCACCGCTGTGATCGGCGGCGTACACCACGCCGTTGACGACCATCGGCTGGTAGAAGCTGAGGCGTCCGGCGGAGGAGAGCGACCAGTCCGAGGCGCCGGTGTCGAGGTGGACGGCGCGCAGCCGGGGGCCGCCGAGGAAGATCCGTCCGGCGTGGACGGCAGGCCGCCAGGCGATGTCGTCGCCGAGCTTGCGGCTCCACAGCTGACGGCCGTCGGCGGTGTCGCGCACCGTGACGTTGCTCCGGCCGTCGGTGTAGACGAGCCGGTCGCCAAAGACGGTGCCTTCGAGTTCGAAGTCCATCGTCCCCTTGTCGCGCGGCTTGCTCCACTCCTTGCGGCCGGTGCGGAGGTTGATCGCCGCGACGGCGGTCAGCCGCTGGGTGGTGTCCTCGGTGCGGACCGACGCGACGGCGTAGAGGCGTTCCCCGTCGGCCGCGAGGATGCGCTGCACGGTGAGGTCGCCGCCGAGGCGGCTGCGCCACACCTCCTTGCCGGTGTCCGGGTCGAGGCCGATGACATCGCCGTTGTACTCGGTGCTGACGAGGAAGAGTTTGCCGTCGGCGAGGATCAGCGGGGCGCCCGTGGTGACGACGCCCTTGCGGCTCCAGACGGTGGCGCCGGTCGTCGCGCGGCGGGCGACCAGCGGATCGCCGCTGATCAGCAGCAGTCCGTTGTGGACGACGAGCGGCCGGTCGCTGTTGAGGCTGTCGGTCTCGGCGGTGCGGTGCCACAGGACGGCGGGCGCGGTGCCGGGCGGCGGGGTGGTGAAGTCATCGGTCTCCGGGGTGTTGCCGCCCCCGCCGTCGTCCTTGCCGCCCTTGCCGCCCGTCCGGCTGCTCAGCGCCCAGACCCCGGCGCCGCCGAGGGCGGCCACCCCCGCCACGCCCCCGGCGGCCAGCCCGAGGAAGCGCCGCCGGGAGGGCGCCGGGGCGTCACCGGGCGTGAGCGGGGCGGTCGTTCCCCCCGGCGCGGTCGGCGTGCTCGTCGCGGGACCGGCCGGTGCGTACGGCGGGACGGCGGCGGGCCCGGCGGGCGCGGGAACGCCGCCCCCGGGCGTGCCGGTGCCGGGCGTGCCGGTGCCGGGCGTGCCGGTGCCGGGCGCGGCGCCCTGGCCCGCGCCGAGCAGATACGTCGGCGCGGTACCGAACCCCTGCGCCGCGCCGGGCCCTTGCGGCGCGCCGGGGGCCTGCGGGTGCGCGCGCCGCGGGGGCACCCCGGACGGGTCGGCGTCCGGTCCCGCGGGGTGGGGCGTCCCGGTGGTGGACGGCGGCGGGTCGGCGGGGGTTTCCAGGTCGAGGATGCGGGCGGCGTGGGTGGCGATGGTCGAGGCGACGGCGCCGGGCAGCCAGTTGGCGAAGGCGGTGCCGGTGCCCTCCGGGGCGAGCGCGGCCAGCACCTCGGCGGGGGCGGGCCGCCGGGCCGGGTCGCGGTGCAGACAGGAGGCGACCAGCCCGAGAAGCGTGTCGGGCACCCCGCTGAGGTCCGGTTCGCCGTGGACGACCTGGTAGAGCACCGCGGCGGGCGTGGCATCGGCGTACGCGCCGTGCCCGGTGGCGGCGTAGGTGAGGACCGCGCCGAGCGCGAAGACGTCCCCCGCCGTGCCGACGCGTTGGCCGAGCACCTGCTCGGGCGGGATGTAGCCGGGCGAGCCGACGACCACACCGGTCTGGGTCATACGGTTCCCGTCGACGGCGCGCGCGATGCCGAAGTCGATGACGCGGGGACCGTCGGCGGCGAGCAGGACGTTGGACGGTTTGAGGTCGCGGTGGACCAGCTCGACGGCGTGGATCTCGGTCAGCGCGGCGGCCAGCCCGGCGCCCAGGGCGCGGACGCTGTGCTCGGGCAGCGGGCCGTGTTCCTCGACGACCTCGGTCAGCGACGGCCCGAGGACGAAGGCGGTCGCGAGCCAGGGCAGCGGGGCGTCGGTGTCCGCGTCGACGACCGGTGCGGTGTACCGCCCGGAGACGGCGCGGGCTATCTCGACCTCCTGCCGGAACCGCCCCCGGAACCCGGTGTCCTGCACCAGATCGGGCCGCACCACCTTCACCGCGACGGTGCGTCCCCCGGCGGACCGCGCGAGATAGACGCGCCCCATTCCACCGGCGCCGATCCGGCCCAACAGGCGGTACGGCCCGAGGGCTTGCGGGTCGTCCGAAAGCAAGGGGTCCATCGCGGGCCTTCCACGTCGGTCGGGAGATACGGGGAACACTCCGCGCGGGCGCCTCCCCGCGGTTTCCCCACGCGGACGACGGCCGACGCGGCACGGCAGTGCATCGTAGCGTTGGCCGAAATCCGGCACCTCCCAGCTCTCCCGACGAGCCGGACACGGCCCCCGATCCGGCGCGTACACACCCGTGGAACGTCGCCCCTGCCGCACGCCCCGCCCACCTGCCGCCGCCCCGGCTCCCGGCTCCCGGCTCCCGGCTCCCGGCTCCCGGCTCCCGGCTCCCGGCTCCCGGCTCCCGGCTCCCGGCTCCCGGCTCCCGGCCGCCGACCGGCCCGCCGGTCACGAAGCTCCAGCCGACGGCCGCCCCCCGGCCACAACGCATCCGCCGAACGCGACCCCCGCCCCCGCGAGGGCAGGCATGAGTGCCCGTCACGCGGCGGCGCTCACCCCGGTATCGCGGTCCGCAGGAACGGTTCCACGGCGCGCTGCCAGGCGTCGGGGTGTTCCCAGGGCAGCAGGTGGCCCGCGTCGGGTATCTCGGCGTAGCTGCCGCCCGGGAGAACGCGGACCATCTCCTGCGCCTCGGCGCGGCCCAACTCGCCGTCCTGTCCCCGGACGACGAGGGTGGGGCAGCGGACCTCGGCCAGCTCCTCCCAGTGGGCGTCGGTCACCCAGGTCTCGCGGGCGGTGAGCATCTGGCGGCGGGAGAAGACCGGGCGCCAGCCGTCGGCACGTTCGGCCATCACCTCGGCGAAGAACGCCCCGCGCACCGGGCGGGGACGCTCCAGCGACGGGTCCTCCTCACCGAACCAGCGGCGGACGTCGGCGAGGGTGGCGAAGGGCAGCGGCCAGGTGGCGAACCAGTCGGCCCATTCGCGCTGTGAGGCGGCGCCCAGCGCGGACGCCCGCATGTCGCAGATGACCAGCGCGCCGACCAGGTCCGGGCGGCGGGCGGCGAGCTGCCAGGCGGTCAGCGCGCCCATGGCGTGGCCGACGAGGGTCACCGGCGCGAGGCCGAGCTGCTCGATGGCGGCTATCGCGTCCTCGACGTAGGAGGCGCGGTCGAAGGGGCCGTCGGCGGGCTTCTCGCTGCGGCCGTGGCCCCGCTGGTCGAGGGCGACAGCGCGGTGGCGCGCGCCGAGCCAGCGGGCGGTGTCGGCCCAGTGGGACGCGCGCCCCATCAGGCCGTGGAGCAGCAGGACGCCGGGGCGTCGCTCGCCGTCCTCCGGCCCGCCGTCGCTCTTGGGCGGATCGGTGAATTCCCAGGCAGCGAGCCGTACCCCACCGGCCCCTGTCACCTCGATGCGCCGCACCATGTGCCCTGGCACCCCCACTCGTCCCTTGACCCACTCCACACTATCGAATCTTCATTCGAATACGGCGGTCTCGTGCGGAAGTCCCCTCGTTCGGGTGACAGTGCGTAGGGATAGCCGGGGATCCGCACGGGGAGACAGCTACCGGGGGACGGACCCCGCCGGACCGGGGGTCCGTAGCGCGGGGCCTTGAGAGCTCGGGGCTCCAGGTCCTGACGGGGGAGCTGGGGGAGGCGGGGCCCCGGATGCTCGCAGCGCCGGGGCCCCGAGGCATCACCGGGCCTGTGCCGGGTCGCCGGGCGCCGTGGTCCGCAGGTTCTGCGCCCCGCCGCCGAGCGCCGCGTTCGGTCCGGTTCCGCTGCCCCCACCGCGCCTCCTCCCCCGGAAGCCGCCCGTCCACGGCTCCCCCGTACCGCTCCACACCGGGCCGCCGCAGCCCGGACCGGGCTCGTCCGCATACCGGTCGGCACCACGGCGAGCATCCGTGTGGGCGCCAAGGGTGACACGTCCCCGGCCGTTCCGCACCGGTTCGCGCAATTCCTCATCCCGTGCCCGCCTCCCCGGGGCGGCGCCGCGTCCCGGGGCTTCACGCTTCTGTGCAGCTCAGGACGGTGAAACGGGCACGGCGGGCGTTCGGCGGAGGAAAGGGGGCCCGGCCGGAGGAATCGGCGCCGCCCCCGCCCGCGCCCCGTACGACGGGCCGCCGGACGACCGGACCGGACAGGGCGGAAGAGACGGAAGAGGTGGACGTCAGCGACCCGTCCCCGGACACGCCGACGCCCCGTGCCGACCGGCACGGGGCGCACGCTCTCAGCCGTATCCACCGGCGAACCGGCGAACGGCCCGCCACCTCGATCCGCCGCGGCGCCCGCCTCTCCGCGCACCGCGACGCACCGGCGGCGCCGCGCGAGGAGTACGTCGGCGCAGTGCCAACGGGTCCATCGGCGCTTCGCGTCCGTCAGCGCTTCGCGACGAACACGTGCGCGGCGATCTCCGACTCCAGCTCCGCCGCCTCGCCGCTGCTGCCGACGAGGACACCGGCGGGCGCCTCGGTCACGCTGACGACCGCGCCCGGCTGGACCCCGGCGCGCCGCAGCGTGTACATCAGCTGGGCGTCCGCCTGGATGGGCTCGCCGATGCGGCGGACCACGACGGTCTTGCCGTCCGGACCGGCGTCCAGCTCGGTGAGGCTGACCATGCCGGTCTCCAGGAACGGGTCGGCCTCCGCCTTCTCGCCCAGCTCCTCCAGACCCGGGATGGGGTTGCCGTACGGCGACTCCGTCGGATGGCGCAGCAGCTCGACGACGCGGCGCTCGACCGCCTCGCTCATCACGTGCTCCCAGCGGCACGCCTCGGCGTGCACCTGCTCCCACTCCAGCCCGATGACGTCGACGAGCAGGCACTCGGCGAGGCGGTGCTTGCGCATCACGCGCGTCGCCAGCCGACGGCCCTCCTCCGTCAGCTCCAGGTGGCGGTCGCCCGCGACGGACAGCAGACCGTCGCGCTCCATGCGCGCCACGGTCTGGCTGACCGTGGGGCCGCTCTGTTCGAGCCGCTCCGCGATCCGGGCGCGCATCGGGACCACACCTTCCTCTTCGAGTTCGAGGATGGTGCGGAGATACATCTCCGTGGTGTCGATCAGTCCGGACATGCGTGCCCCTAGCTGTGTCGTGCGGGTGGCCCTGGATTCAATTCTGACGCATCCCACCGACAACGGCGCCGCCTCCGCCCACGGCGGTTGCCGCCCGGGACGCACACAAGCCGTCCGGGGGCTGTCGCGTCAGCCGTATTGACAGCGCACTGGTCCAGACCGCAACGTGATCCGCGCCACGGCCGCCCGCCGTCCGGTGCGTCCGCACCCGGGACGGGGCGGGGGAATCCATGAGCTGCGACGAGGGAGACCGCGGGAATGGCTGAGAGCGACCGGCTTGCCGGGGAGTACTTCGATGCCGCGATCGAGCTGCTGCGGCAGGCTCGCGACGACGGGGGTCCCGCCATCGCCGCCGCCGGACGGTTGATCGCGGACACCGTGGAGGCGGGCGGGCGGGTCTTCTCCTTCGGCGCCGGGCACTCCTCGCTGCCCGCGCAGGACACCGTCTACCGGGCGGGCGGCCTCGCGATCATGAACCTGCTGTCGGTGCCGGGGGTGGTGGGCGTGGACGTCCGGCCCGCGACGCTCGGCAGCGCGCTGGAGCGGGTCGACGGGCTGGCCGCCGCGGTGCTGGACACCAGCCCGCTGCGGGCCGGTGACGTGCTGGTGATCATCTCGCTCTCCGGGCGGAACGCGCTGCCCGTCGAGATGGCGATGAACGCCCGGGCGCTCGGCATAAAGGTCATCGGCCTGACCTCGGTCGCGTACGCGGACGCCACCTCCTCCCGGCACGTCTCGGGCAGCTACCTCAAGGACCACTGCGACCTCGTGCTCGACAGCCGCATCCCGGTGGGCGACGCGGAGCTGCGGCTCCCCGGGATCGACGCGCCGTTCGCGCCCGCCTCCACGGTCGTCACCAGCGCGATCATGCAGGCGGTGGTGGCGACCGCCGCGGGGGCGCTGGCCGAGCGGGGCGTCGAACCGCCGCTGCTGCGCTCCGGCAACGTCGACGGCGGCCACGAGTGGAACGGCCGGGTGATGCGGGAGTACGCGGACCGGATCTTCTACCGGCAGTGAGCCGGGGACGGCCCGCGCCCGGTGACGGCCCGGCGTCCGGCCCGCCACCGGGTGCGGGAACCGTTCAGCCGTCGCCGCGGCCGTCGTCCGCCGCCGCCAGGTCCAGGGCGGCGGCGATCCGGGCGGCGACCTCCTCCGCGTAGGCGGCGTCGGCGCGGTCGAAGGGGCGGCGGGCCGGGGTGCGCAGGAAGGTGGCGACACCGAGGGTGCGGGCGCGGCTGCGGAGCACCACGCAGAGCCCGTGGACCGTACCGTCCGGCCACCGGCGGGCCGCCGCCCAGCCGTCCTCGCCGCTCGCCCCCACGCTCGTCCGCACCGAGCCGCCGCGCGCGCAGGCCTGCCGGGCCGGGTGTCCGGCGGCGTACGCGACGGGGACGGCGGACGGCTGCGGCACCGCGCAGGGGCCGGGGGATCCGGCGGGCGAGGCGAGGGCCCGCCGCAGCCGGACGGCGGCGCCGTCGCCGCCCGCTCCCCCGTCGTCGTCCCGGCCGGGCGCGGGCGCGACGAGGTCGACGAGGGCGTGGTCGGCGAAGCCCGCGAGGGCGTAGTCGAGGTGGACGGCGGCGGCCTCCCGCGGGTCGGGGCAGTCGGCGGCGGCGCGGCTCGCGCGCTGGAGTTGCTGGGTGCGGAAGCGGAGCAGCGCGCCGTCCTGTTCGGCCTGTTTGGCGTCGGTGACGTCCTGGAAGAGCCAGGCGACGCCGAGCGGGGCCGGTTCCTCGGAGAGCGGGGAGGCGAGGCGGACGAAGCCGCTGCGCCAGCAGCGGCGGGGGCGTTCGGCGTCGGGGGCGCGCAGCGTCACCCACAGGTCGCTCAGCCCGGGCGGCTCGCCCTCCGCGAGGACGTGCTGGAGCACCGCCTCCACCTCCTCGGCGCCCTGGTCGAGCAGGTCGCCGAGGGGGCGGCCGAGGAGGGCGTCGCGGCCGGATTCCAGGGCGCGGGCGGCGGGGGTGTTGACGACGGCGGGCCGCAGGTCGGCGTCGACGAGAAGGACGCTCCAGGGGGCGTCGTCGCAGAGCGCCTCGCTCAGGGCGAGGGAGCGCTCCAGACCGATCTGGGCGTGCACGGCGGTGAAGACGCAGTAGACACCGGCGGCCCGGCCGTCGGGGCCGCGGACGGCGGAGGTCTGGCCGCGGACCAGGACCCGGCGGCCGTCCTTGGTGAGCAGGGCGTGGTCGTGCACCTGACGGCCGGGGGCGCGCAGTGCGGCGAGGAGGGCGGACTCGATCGCCTCCGCGTCCTCGCCGCGGGCCGCCCAGCCGGTCAGCCCGCGGCGGCCGACGGCCTCGGCGGCGGGCCAGCCCAGGAGCTGTTCGGCCTCGTGGTTCCAGTGGGTGACCGTGCCGTCCGCGGCGAGGGCGAGGAGCGCGGTGTCCATGCCGTCGAGGAGGGCGGCGAGCAGCCCGGTGTCGTCGGCGGGCCCGACCGGGCCGGGCGGTGCGGCGGCCGTGGCCGGGGGTCGTTCCGCCGAGGAACCGTACGAAGCGGAGCCGTACGAAGCGGTCACTGGAACCCCCTACGGACGCGGTGGCGCGTGCTGGACCTGGGCACATTCAACTCGAACGTGACGCAGCACACACCCCCTTCGCGGAAATCCCGGGGCCGTTCGCGCGGTCGGGGCGCCCCGGACGACGCGGGTGCCCCGGGGGCCGCAGCCGCCCCGCGCGTCGCGGGAAATTAATTCGCTTGTACGGATCCGGGCGCGTTCCTAGGCTGGTGTGCACACGAGAAGGGAGGTGGTTCGGCCAATGATTTCTCACCGGACGCGTGAGGTGGCTGCGGCCTAGGGCCGTCGCTTCACACCCAGTGCGGTGCCGGCTCGCGCATACTGCAGATGCGTCACCGGCCAATTCCCAGCAGTCACCCGACCCGTGGGCCCCGGTCCGTCCGACCGGCCGCCGCGCCACCCGGCGCGGCGGAAGCGGCCCACGGGTCGTCTGCGTTTTCCGGGCCCCCGCGCGGGGGCCCTTTTCCCTGTCCGCCCGCCGCCCGGGATCAGCGCGTGCGGGACCAGGGCGGCGGGGATCAGCGCATCCGGCTCACGGTGCGAGGCGTTCCACGGTCCAGCCGGTGGTGGCGCGGACGTAGCGCAGGCGGTCGTGGAGACGGTTCTCGCGGCCCTGCCAGAACTCGACGGTTTCGGGCGTGACGCGGTAGCCGCCCCAGTGCGGCGGTGCGGGGACCTGCTCGCCCTCGGGGTAGCGGGCCGCCAACGCGTCGTAGGAGCCCTCCAGTTCGGCGCGGGAGGCGATCGGGGTGGACTGGTCGCTGGCCCAGGCGCCGAGTTGGGAGCCGTGCGGGCGGGAGCGGAAGTAGGCGGCGGTCTCGTCGCGTCCGATGCGGGCGGCGGTGCCGGTGACGATGACCTGACGGGCCAGCGGATGCCAGGGGAAGAGCAGTGCCAGGTGCGGGTTCTCGGCGAGGTCGCGGCCCTTGCGGCTGGTGTAGTTGGTGAAGAACACGAAGCCGCGGTCGTCGAACGCCTTCAGCAGCACCGTCCGTGAGCTGGGGCGGCCCGCGGCGTCGGCGGTGGAGACGACCATCGCGTTGGGCTCGTGGATCCCGGACGCGGCGGCTTCCTTGAACCAGCGCGCGAACTGTGCGTACGGCTCGGCCGCCAGCTCGGTCTCGGTCAGCCCCTCGGCGCGGTATTGGGCGCGCATCGACGAGGGATCGAGGGTTTCGTGGGCATCGGGGGAAGGCGCGTCGGCGGAGTGCACGGCCTCATCTTGCAGCATCGGTCCGTGCCGGGGCAGGGCGCGGGCCGGGAAGTCTGCCCGTCGTCGCCCGCGCGTAACCCTCTCGTAGGCGAATCGACCAGTGTGCCGGACGTCACGCTTCCTTGCAGGTGGGGAAAGCGCCAAACTTGCGGGTCGGTGCTGTGTGGACTTCGTACATCGGCGACCATCGTGACCGGACCGGCGGGCACCCGCCGTCCCTCGCCGGGGCCGCGCGTCCCGTGGACCACGCAGCAGACCACCCGAACCGCGCCCGAGGGCCGTCCACCCCGGGCCGGGAAGCGCGTCACCATGCCTTAGCGAGGCATCCGGTGACCGGCGCGGACCGCGAGCTGCCGGGCGCAGCCGCGGAACCGTTCCGGCACCGCACACCGAGCCGACCACGGCAACCGGTCACCGACCGTGGGCCGTCCGTACCTTGAGGAGTCGCCAGATGTCCGCATTCGTACCAGGACTTGAGGGTGTCGTCGCGTTCGAGACGGAGATCGCCGAACCGGACAAGGAAGGCGGCGCGCTGCGCTACCGCGGCGTCGACATCGAAGACCTCGTCGGCAGCGTCTCGTTCGGCAAGGTGTGGGGGCTGCTGGTGGACGGCGCGTTCGACCCGGGGCTGCCGCCGGCCGAACCGTTCCCGATCCCGGTGCACTCCGGGGACATCCGCGTCGATGTGCAGTCGGCGCTGGCGATGCTGGCGCCGGTGTGGGGCCTCAAACCGCTGCTGGACATCGACGAGCGGACGGCCCGCGACGATCTGGCGCGCGCCGCGGTGATGGCGCTGTCGTACGTGGCGCAGTCGGCGCGCGGGCAGGGGCTGCCGATGGTGCCGCAGCGGGAGATCGACAAGGCGGAGACCGTCGTGGAGCGGTTTATGCGGCGCTGGCGCGGGGAGCCGGACCCCAAGCATGTCGCGGCGGTGGACGCGTACTGGACGTCGGCGGCGGAGCACGGCATGAACGCCTCGACGTTCACCGCCCGGGTCATCGCCTCGACCGGCGCGGATGTGGCGGCGGCGCTCTCCGGGGCGGTCGGCGCGATGTCGGGGCCGCTGCACGGCGGAGCCCCGTCGCGGGTGCTCGGCATGATCGAGGAGATCGAGCGGACCGGGGACGCGGCGGCGTACGTCCGCAAGACGCTCGACAAGGGCGAGCGGCTGATGGGCTTCGGGCACCGCGTCTACCGGGCCGAGGACCCGCGGGCGCGGGTGCTGCGGCGGACCGCGAAGGAGCTGGGCGCGCCCCGCTTCGAGGTGGCCGAGGCGCTGGAGAAGGCGGCGCTGGAGGAGCTGCACAACCGGCGTCCGGACCGGGTGCTGGCGACGAACGTGGAGTTCTGGGCGGCGATCACGCTGGACTTCGCGGAGGTCCCGTCGCACATGTTCACCTCGATGTTCACCTGCGCCCGTACGGCCGGGTGGAGCGCGCACATCCTGGAACAGAAGCGGACCGGGCGGCTGGTGCGGCCGTCGGCCCGGTACGTGGGTCCGGCGGCGCGCGAGCCGCGGGAGATCTCGGGGTTCGACACCGCGGCGCACTGACGCCGACGGGCCGCGCGCCGGGGCGTCTCCCGGTGCGCGGCCCGTCCGCCGAACCGGATCCGGCTCAGCCCAGCGCCTCGTCCAGCAGTCCGGCCCACTGGTCGACGACGCGTCCCCGGCGGGGTGTGTCGTCGCTGAGCAGGGTGGCCAGGCCCAGACCGCGGGCCATGTCCAGGAGGCCCTGGACGGTTTCGCGGACGCCGGGGACGGACTCGTCGACGCCGAGCAGGTCGACGGCGGTGCGGTGGCACTCCCGGCCGACCCGCGCCTCCAGTTCGGTGACCCGGGTGCGCAACTGGTCCTCGTACGACGCCGCGACCCAGAGGTGGAGGGCGGCGCGGAAGAGCGGGCCGGTGTAGAGGTCGACGACGGCGGCGACGACGGCGCGGCGGTCGGTGGCGGCGCCGGTGCCCGCCGGGAAGAGGTCGCGCAGCGCCTGGGAGCGCTCCTCGGCGACATGCTCGACCGCGGCGGTGAACAGGTCCTCACGGGTGGGGAAATGGTGCTGGGCGGCGCCGCGGGAGACCCCGGCGCGTTCGGCGACGACGGCGACGGTGGAGCCCGCCCAGCCGTGCTCGGCCAGACAGGCCACCGCCGCCTCCAGCAGACCGCGGCGGGTGGCCCGGCTCCGTTCCTGCTGGGGCGCCTTGGCGGCGCGGGTGGTGTTCAGCGTGCCCATCGCGGAGCCCTTCGCTCCAGGAAGGCGGTCATGCCCTCGTGCGCCTCGGCGGAGGCGAAGAGCCGCGCGGACTCCGCGGCCAGCTGCTCGGTGTCGCGGTCGAAGGTGCGCAGCACCTCGGCGGTGACCAGCGCCTTCGAGGCGGCGAGGCCCTGCGGGGAGCCCTGGCGCAGCCCGTCGAGTATCGGGGCGAGGGCGGTGTCGACGTCGTCGGCGGCGACGGTGACCAGCCCGATGCGGGCGGCCTCGGCGGCGTCGAAGCGTTCGCCGGTGAGGTAGTAGCGGCCGACGGCGCGCGGGTCGAGGCGGGGCAGCAGCGGCATCGAGATGACGGTCGGGGCCAGTCCGAGGCGCGCCTCCGTGAAGGCGAAGGTGGCGCCGGGCCCGGCCACGGCTATGTCGCAGGCGCCGAGCAGCCCGGTGCCCCCGGCGCGGACGTGTCCGGTGACGCGCGCGACGACCGGCTTGGGCAGCTCCACCACCGCGCGCAGCAGCCGGACCAGGCCCAGCACCGCATCGAGGGGCGCGCCGCCGGTCGTCTCGGTGAGGTCGGCGCCCGCGCAGAAGGTGGTGCCGGTGTGGGCGAGGACGACGGCGCGCACGGTGTCGTCGGCGGCGGCCGCGTCGAGGGCGGCGTGGAGTGCGCCGACGAGGCGGGTGGAGAGCGCGTTGCGGTTGCGCGGGGAGTCCAGGGTGAGGGTGGTGACGCCCTGGTCGTGGGTGATGCGTACGGACGGATCGGCGTGGTCCGTGGCGGCGGCGGTTGCCGTGGTGTCGGTCATCGGGCCGTGGAACTCCTTTCCCTGGCGCGGAGTTCGCGACGCAGGATCTTGCCGGTCACCGCGCGCGGCACCGTGTCGGTGAACTCCACGCGGCGCACCCGCTTGTACGGGGCGACTCGTCCGGCAACGTACGTGAGAACGTCGTCGGCGCGCAGCGCCGCCCCCGGGCGGCGGACGACGTACGCCTTCGGGATCTCGTTGCCGTCGGTGTCGGTGACGCCGATGACGGCGGCGTCGGCGATGTCGTCGTGGGTGAGGAGCAGCGCCTCCAGATCGGCGGGGGCGACCTGGTAACCCTTGTACTTGATCAGCTCCTTGACGCGGTCGACGACGTAGAGCCAGCCGTCGGTGTCCATCCGGCCGATGTCGCCGGTGTGGAGCCAGCCGTCGGCGTCGATCATGGCGTCGGTGGCCTCGGGGCGGCCCAGGTAGCCCTTCATCACCTGTGGGCCGCGCAGCACGATCTCGCCGTCCTCGCCGGGCGGCAGGTCCTCGCCGGTGGCGAGCGACACCAGCCGCATCTCGGTGCCGGGCAGCAGTCGGCCGACGGTGCCGGGCGGGGCGTCGGCGCCCGGCGGGACGAGGTGGCTGGCGGGCGAGAGTTCGGTCATGCCGTACGCCTGGAGGAGGGAGTCCAGGCCCAGGCGGCGGGCGCAGGCGTCGGCGAGGTGGGCGTCGAGCGGGGCGGCGGCGCAGACCAGGTACTTCAGGGACGAGAGGTCGTAGCGGTCCACCAGGGGGTGTTTGGCGAGCGCGAGGACCATCGGGGGCGCGGCGTAGACGGCGGTGATGCGGTACCGCTGGATCGTGTCGAGGAACCGCTCCAGATCGAAGCGGGGCAGGACGACGACGGTGGCGCCGGTGCGCAGCGGGGCGTTCATCAGGGCGGTGAGGCCGTACATGTGGAAGAACGGCAGCACGGCGAGGACGCGGTCGTCGGGCCCGCCGGTGAGGAACGCGTCGAGTTGCGCGAGGTTGGTGGCGACCGAGCGGTGGGTGAGCATCACGCCCTTGGGGGAGCCGGTGGTGCCGGAGGAGTACGGCAGGACGGCGAGGTCGGTGGCGGGGTCGAGGGCGATGTCCGGTTCGGGCGCGGTGGTGTCGGCGAGGTCGAGGAGGGAGCGGTGGCCGTCGGCGCGGTCGCAGACCAGGATCTCGACGACGTGCCCGGCCCGGCGGGCGGCGTCCCGGGCGGTGTCGAGGAGGGCGGCGACGGTGACGATGCGGCGCGCCCCGGAGTCGGCGAGCTGCCCGGCGAACTCCTCGGCGGTGGCGAGCGGGTGGACGGTGGTGACGGCCGCGCCGCAGCGCCAGGCGGCGTAGCAGACGACGGGGAAGAGCACGCTGTTCGGGCTGTGCAGGGCGAGCACGTCGCCCTTGGCGAGACCGGCGGCGGCGAGTCCGGCGGCGAGGCGGCGGCTGAGGTGGTCGAGGCGGGCGTAGCCGAGGGTGGTGCCGTCGGTGGCGTCGATCAGCGCGGGGTGGTCGCCGCGGGCGGCGGCACCGGCCAGGACGTAGGAGTGGACCGGCTCGGTGACGGGGGCGAGCGGGGGACGGTCGCTGTGGAACAGGTGGGTTGCCATGCCGGGATGTCCTTCCGTGGCAGGAGCGCGGCGGCGGGCGCGGGGGCACCTGCGCGCCGTGCTCGGGGAGGGTGGTCCTGCGGTCCCCCGATCGCCGTCGGCTCGGTCAGTACGACTTGGGGAGGCCCAGCGTCTGGTGGGAGAGGTAGTTCAGGATCATCTCCCGGCTGACGGGGGCGATCCGCGCGACGCGGGCGGCGGTGACGAGGGACGCGAGGCCGTACTCATGGGTGAGGCCGTTGCCGCCGAGGGTGTGGACGGCCTGGTCGACTGCGCGGACCGCGGCCTCCCCGGCGGCGTACTTCGCCATGTTGGCAGCTTCTCCGGCGCCGATGTCGTCCCCGACGTCGTAGAGGTGGGCGGCCTTCTGCATCATCAGGCGGGCGCATTCCAGCTCGATGTGGGCCTGGGCGAGCGGGTGGGCGATGGCCTGGTGGGCGCCGATCGGTTCCTTCCAGACCTGCCGGGTGCGGGCGTAGTCGACGGCACGTCCGAGGGCGTAGCGGCCCATGCCGAGGGCGAACGCGGCGGTCATGATGCGTTCGGGGTTGAGTCCGGCGAAGAGTTGGAGGAGTCCGGCGTCCTCGTCGCCGACGAGGGCGTCGGCGGGCAGCCGGACGTCGTCGAAGGTCAGCTCGAACTGCTTCTCCGGGGCGGCGAGTTCCATCGGGATGGGGCTGCGGCCGAAGCCGGGGGCGTCGCGCGGGACGAGGAAGAGGCAGGGCTTGAGCTTGCCGGTGCGGGCGTCCTCGGTACGGCCGACGACGAGGGTGGCCTCGGCGATGTCGACACCGGAGACGAAGACCTTGCGGCCGGTGAGTATCCAGTCCGTGCCGTCCCGGCGGGCGGTGGTGGTGATCCGGTGGGAGTTGGATCCGGCGTCCGGTTCGGTGATGCCGAAGGCCATGGTGCGGCTGCCGTCGGCGAGCCCCGGCAGCCAGGCGCGTTTCTGCTCCTCGGTGCCGAAGCGGGCGATGACGGTGCCGCAGATGGCCGGGGAGACCACCATCATCAGCAGCGGGCAGCCCGCCGCTCCCAACTCTTCGAGTACGAGGGAGAGTTCGACGATTCCGCCGCCTCCGCCGCCGTACTCCTCGGGGAGGTTGACGCCGAGGTAGCCGAGTCCGGCGGCCTCCGCCCAGAGTTCGTCGGTGTGACGCCCCTCGGCGACGACACGGGTGAAGTACTCCCGGCCGTACCGCTTGCCGAGCGCCGCGACGGCGGCGCGCAGATCACGCTGTTCCTCGGTCTCGATCACGGAGTTGCGCAGGGCGGTGCTCATGGAGGCTCCCTCTGTGCGGCGGGTGAGACGGGTGGGACGGGTGAGTTGGGTACGGGGGCGGGGCCCGGCCGTCGGGTGCCCGGCCGGGCGCGGCGGACGGGCGGGGCGGGCCGGGCGGGCCGGGCGCGGCGGGCCGGGTGTCAGTCGCCCACCACGGCCAGCAGGGCGCCGACCTCCACCTGGGTGCCGACGCGTACCGGCAGGCTGGTCAGCGTGCCGTCGGCGGGGGCGGTGACGGTGTGCTCCATCTTCATCGCCTCCAGCCAGAGCAGCGGCGTCCCGGCCGTGACCCGGTCGCCCTCGGCGAGTCCGGCGGCGAGGCGGACGACGGTGCCGGGCATCGGGGCGAGCAGCGAGCCGGGTTCGGTGCGGTCGGCGGGGTCGGGGAAGCGGGGCAGCGCGGTGAGGGCGTGGCCGCCGGTGGCGGTGTCGACATGGACCCGGTCGCCGTAGCGGGCCACCGTGAACTCCCGCCGCAGCCCGTCGACGTCGAGGACCACGGTGTCCGCCGTGTGCGCCAGCAGCCGTACGCGGGGGAAGTCCTCGGCGTGCAGCGCGCCGCGCACCAGCCGGTAGCGGATCGCGTATGTCTCCCCGTCGGCCGCGTACGTCTTGAGCTGCGGCTGTGAGGGGAGGTTGCGGAAGCCGCCGAAGCGGGAGCGGCCGTGGGCGTCGGCGAGGGCGGCGGCCAGGGCGGCGAGGCGGGTGCGGGCCGTGCGCGCCGCGTCGTGGCCGGTCAGTTCGGCCAGATGGCGGCCGTAGAAGCCGGTGTCGAGGCCGTCGGCGGTGGTGAAGGCGGGGTGGCGCAGGGAGCGGACCAGCAGGTCGCGGTTGGTGACCGGGCCGTGGATCCGGGCGCGTTCGAGGGCGTGGGCGAGGCGGCGGACCGCCTCGGCGCGGGTCGGGGCCCAGGCGATGACCTTGGCGAGCAGCGGATCGTAGTGCGCGGTGATCACGGAGCCGTCGGTGACGCCGGAGTCGAGGCGGACGGCGCCGGGGACGGCGAGGCGGTGCAGCGGGCCGGTGCCGGGGCGCCAGTCGGCCGCCGGGTCCTCGGCGTAGAGCCGCGCCTCGACGGCGTGACCGCGGGGCAGCGGCGGGGCGGCGTCCAGCGGGCGCCCCTCGGCGACGGAGAGTTGCAGGGCGACGAGGTCGAGGCGGTAGATCTCCTCGGTGACCGGGTGCTCGACCTGGAGGCGGGTGTTCATCTCCAGGAAGTGGGCCCGGTCGTCGGCGGTGACCAGGAATTCGACGGTCCCGGCGCCGCGGTAGCCGATGGCGCGGGCGGCGCGGGCGGCGGCTTCGTGCAGTGCGGTGCGGAGCCCGTCGGGGAGCCCGGGGGCGGGCGCCTCCTCGATGACCTTCTGGTGGCGGCGCTGGAGGGAGCAGTCGCGGGTGCCGAGCGTCCAGACGCCACCGTGCGCGTCGGCGAGGATCTGCACCTCGATGTGGCGGCCACCGGTGACGTACGGCTCGACGAAGACCTCGCCGTCCCCGAACGCGGCGGCGGCCTCGGCCCGGGCCGCCGCCAACTCTCCTCCCAGCGCGGAGAGTTCATTGACGATCCGCATCCCGCGACCGCCACCGCCGGACGCCGCCTTGACCAGCAGCGGGAGGTCCGCCTCGGTGGCGGTGGCCGGGTCGACGGGGGCGAGCAGCGGGACCCCGGCCGCCGCCATCAGCTCCTTGGCGCGGGTCTTGGACGCCATCGCCTCGATCGCCGCGGGCGGCGGGCCGATCCAGGTCAGCCCGGCGTCGAGGACGGCGGTGGCGAAGGCGGCGTTCTCGGAGAGGAAGCCGTAGCCGGGGTGGACGGCGTCGGCGCCCGCGTCGAGGGCGGCCTTCACCAGCAGGTCGGCGCGGAGATAGGTGTCGGCGGGGGCGTCGCCCGGCAGCCGGACGGCGGTGTCGGCCTCGCGGACGTGCGGGGCGTCGGCGTCCGCGTCGGAGTGCACGGCGACGGTGGCGAGGCCCAACTCCCGGCAGGTGCGGAAGACCCGGCGGGCGATCTCCCCGCGGTTGGCGACAAGAACACTCGAAAGAGTGAGGGGGGAAGGGGTCGTCGGTGTCCGATCGGTCATTGCTGCCTCACATCCGGAAGACGCCGAAGCCGCCGCGCGCGCCCTCGACGGGCGCGGCGTGCACGGCGGACAGGCACAGGCCGAGAACGGTGCGGGTGTCGCGGGGGTCGATGACGCCGTCGTCGTAGAGCCGCCCGGAGAGGAAGAGCGGCAGCGACTCCGCCTCGATCTGCTGCTCGACCATGGCGCGCAGCCCGGCGTCCGCCTCGTCGTCGTAGGGCTGCCCCTTGGCGGCGGCGGAGGCGCGGGCGACGATCGACAGGACCCCGGCCAGTTGCTGCGGGCCCATGACGGCGGATTTGGCGGTGGGCCAGCTGAAGAGGAAGCGGGGGTCGTAGGCGCGGCCGCACATGCCGTAGTGACCGGCGCCGTAGGAGGCGCCCATCAGGACGGAGAGGTGCGGGACCTTCGAGTTGGAGACCGCGTTGATCATCATCGCGCCGTGCTTGATGATCCCGCCCTGCTCGTACTCCTTGCCGACCATGTAGCCGGTGGTGTTGTGCAGGAAGAGCAGCGGGATGTCCCGCTGATTGGCCAACTGGATGAACTGCGCGGCCTTCTGGGACTCCTCGCTGAAGAGCACCCCGCGGGCGTTGGCGAGGATGCCGACGGGATAGCCGTGCAGCGTGGCCCAGCCGCAGGTCAGGCTGGTGCCGTAGAGCGGTTTGAAGGCGTCGAAGTCGGAGCCGTCGACGATCCGGGCGATCACCTCGCCGGGGTCGAAGGGCGCCTTGAGGTCGCCGGGGACGATGCCGAGCAGCTCTTCCGCGTCGTACTTCGGGGGCGGTGCGGGCGCCGGATCCGGGTGCGCCTTGCGCCGGTTGAGGCGGGCGACGACCCGGCGGGCCTGGCGCAGCGCGTCCGGTTCGTCGAGCGCGAGGTGGTCGGCGAGCCCGGAGACGCGGGCGTGCATCTCGGCGCCGCCCAGCGATTCGTCGTCGCTCTCCTCGCCGGTGGCCATCTTGACCAGCGGCGGGCCGCCGAGGAAGACCTTGGCGCGCTCCTTGACCATGATCACGTGGTCGGACATCCCGGGGACGTACGCACCGCCCGCGGTGGAGTTGCCGAAGACCACGGCGACGGTCGGGATCCCGGCGGCGGAGAGCCGGGTGAGGTCCTTGAAGAGCGCCCCGCCCGGGATGAAGATCTCCTTCTGGCTGGGCAGATCGGCGCCACCGGACTCGACGAGCGAGATCACCGGCAGCCGGTTGGCATACGCGATCTCGTTGGCCCGCAGCGCCTTCTTCAGCGTCCAGGGGTTGGAGGCGCCGCCGCGGACCGTCGGATCGTTGGCGGTGATCAGGCACTCCACGCCCTCGACCACGCCGATCCCGGTGACCAGCGCGGCACCGACCGCGTAATCACTCCCCCAGGCGGCGAGCGGTGACAGCTCCAGGAACGGCGTGTCGGGGTCGAGCAGCAGCTCGATGCGCTCCCGGGCGGGCAGTTTGCCGCGCCCCCGGTGGCGGGTGAGGTACTTCTCGCCGCCGCCCGCCAGCGCCTGCCCGTGGGCCTCCTCGACCTCGGCGAGCTTCGCCAGCATCTCCGTACGCCGCTGTGCGTACGCCTCGTCCGCGGTGTCGAGCGCGGTCGCCAGGACGGTCACAGCAATGCCTCCGGTATCTCCAGGTGTCGGGAGCGCAGCCACTCCCCCACCGCCTTGGCCTGCGGGTCGAAGCGCGCCTGTGCGGCGACGCCCTCCCCCAGCAGCCCCTCGACCACGAAATTCACCGACCACAGACCGGGCAGCAGATGCCGATCGATGGTCAACTCGGCCGTCTCCGGCAGGAGTTCGCGGAATTTCTCCACGGTCAGCGTGTGGGCGAGCCAGCGCCACGCCGTCTCCGTCCGGGCCCAGACGCCGACGTTGGCGGAGCCGCCCTTGTCGCCGCTGCGGGCGCCGCAGACCGCGCCGAGCGGGGCGCGGCGGACCGGCAGCCCGGCGTCCGGCGGCTCCGGCAGCTCCGGGTCGGGCAGCCGGACCAGTTCCCGGGTGGCGGTGGGCGGCGCGATCGGCTGCCGGGTCCCGTCGGGCAGCACCGCGGTGTGCGCCACCTCCGTACGCGCCACCGCCGCCGCCTCGAAGACGCCGTACGGGGCGCCCTTGCCGGGCGGGGCGGTGAGATGGAAGCCGGGGTAGCTGCCCAGCGCCAGTTCGACGGCGGCGCCGCTGACCGCCCGGCCGACCGCCGCCTCGTCCCGGTCGCGGACGACGAGCCGCAGCAGCGCGCTCGCCTCCTCCTGGACCGCGGCGTCGGGGTGGTCGGTGCGGGCCAGCGTCCACCGCACCTCGGCGGGGCGGGCGCCCGCCGCGTCGAACGCCGCCGCCACCTGCTCCTTCACCAGCGCCGCCTTCGCCTCGACGTCCAGCCCGGTCAGGACGAACGTGACCTCGTTCCGCCAGCCGCCGAGCCGAGTCAGCCCCGCCTTCAGCGCGGGCGGCGGCGCCTCACCGCGCACCCCGTCGATCCGCACCCGGTCCGGTCCGTCCCGGCGGAGCCGGACGGTGTCGAGGCGGGCGGTGACGTCGGGTCCGGCGTAGCGGGCGCCGTCGGTCTCGTAGAGGAGTTGGGCGGTGACGGTGCCGGTGGTGACGGCGCCGCCGGTGCCGGGGTGTCGGGTGATCACGGCGCTGCCGTCGGCGGCGATCTCGGCGAGCGGGAAGCCGGGGCGGCGGACGTCGTGCTCCCCGAAGAAGCTGTAGTTGCCGCCGGTGGCCTGGGTGCCGCACTCCAGGACGTGTCCGGCGACGACCGCCCCGGCCAGCGCGTCCAGGTCTCCGGGACCCCAGCCGAAGTGGGCCGCCGCGGCGCCGCTGACCAGCGCGGCGTCGGTGACCCGCCCGGTGACCACCACCTCGGCTCCGGCCCGCAGACAGGCGGCGATGCCGTCGCCGCCGAGGTAGGCGTTGGCGGTGAGCACCCCGTCGCCCCAGCGGGTGCGGTCCCCGGTGGCCAGCAGGTCGTCGCCCTCGACATGGGCGACCCGTACGGGCACCCCGACCCGGTCCGCCAACTCCCGTACGGCGTCGGCGAGTCCGGCCGGGTTCAGCCCTCCGGCGTTGGTGACGATCCTGACGCCGCGGTCGGCGGCGAGCCCGAGGCCGTCCTCCAGCTGCCGCAGGAAGGTCCTGGCATAGCCGCGCCCGGGGTCCTTCAGCCGGTCGCGGCCGAGGATCAGCATGGTCAGTTCGGCGAGGTAGTCGCCGGTCAGGACGTCCAGCGGGCCGCCGGTGAGCATCTCCCGCAGCGCGTCGGACCGGTCGCCGTAGAAGCCGGAGGCGTTGCCGATCCGCAGCACCTCGCCGCTCATCCGGCCGCTCCCCCGCCTGTGCCGGACGGCGCCCGGCCCGGTCCCGGCGGGCCCGCGAACGCCTGGGCGATCGACAGCCAGCGGTCCGCGTCGGCGCCCTCGGCGCGCAGGCTCGGCAGATCGTCGCGGTGCGCCCGCTGGGTCACCAGCAGACAGAACTCCAGCGCCTCACCGGTGACCCGCTGCCCGGCGCCCTCCGGCCCGTACGCCCACTCCGTCCCGTCGGGCGCCCGCAGGACGACGCGGAACTCCTCTTCCGGAGGCGGGAGTTGGCGGGCGGCGTAGGCGAAGTTCCGGGCCCGGAAGCCGATCCGGGCGACGTGCCGGAGCCGGGCGGTGGGTGTCCGGACGACGCCGAGCGCGTCGGCGACGTCCTGGCCGTGCGCCCAGGTCTCCATCAGCCGCCCGGTGGCGGCGGACGCGACGCTCATCGGCGGCCCGAACCACGGCAGCTTCGTCCCGTCCGGCACCGCCCGCAACGCGGTGAGCAGCGCCTCACGCCCGGCCCGCCACCCGGCGAGCAGCGCGGCGGGCTCCAGCCGCACGCCCTCCTCGGCGCCCTCGTCGACGAAGGTGTCCGGCGCCGCGAGGGCGTGGGCGACGGCGCGCGCGAAGGCGTCCGGATCGGTCGCGGCGGCCAGCGTCTGCCGGTCGGTCCAGGCGAGGTGGGCGATCTGGTGCGCGATGCTCCACCCGGGCGCAGGCGTCGGCTCCGCCCACCGCCCGGCCGGCAACGCGGCGACCAGCGCGTCCAGCTCCTCGCTCTCGTCCCTGAGATCCGCCAGTACGGCGCCGGGATCGGCCACGCGACACTCCCTCCCCGGCCCGCCACGGACGGACCCGGATCAGCTGCCCTGCCAGTTCGGTGTGCGACTTGCTGACGTGCTCCGCGTACGCACCCGGGAAGCGCGCGGGCCCCCCGCTCGACGGCGGCGACCCCGGGGTGCGCTCCGAGCGTGGCAGCCCCCGAAGAAACAATCAAGCACGCCTGCATGGTTTTTGGCCGGGTGGGCGGGGCGCTCCGGAGCGCCCAGGGGGTCCGCACACGGCAACGGGGCGCGAGCCGTCCGGCCCGCGCCCCGCGCCTCGTAGGAGGACCGGCTCAGCCGTGCCCGGCGCCCGCGCTCCGTACCGCGCCGACGCTTGCGATGACGACCAGGCCGATGGCGACGATCTCCGCCCAGCCCAGTGCCTGGTGGAGGACGAGGAACCCGGCGGTGGCCGCGGCGGCCGGTTCCAGGCTCATCATCACGGCGAAGCCGGAGGCGGGGAGCTTGCGCAGGGCGAGGAGTTCGAGGGTGTACGGCAGCACCGACGACATCAGGGCGACGGCGGCGCCCAGCCCGAGGGTGACCGGATCGAGCAGGGCGCGCCCGGCGGAGGCGATGCCCAGCGGCAGGCTGAGCAGCGCCGCGACGGTCATCGCCAGCGCCAACCCGTCGGCCTGCGGGAAGCGCTGTCCGGCGCGCGCCGACAGCAGGATGTACGCGGCCCACAGCCCGCCCGCGGCCAGTGCGCACGCGGCGCCGGTGAGGTTCAGCCCGTCGAAGCCCTCGCGTCCCAGCAGCACCACGCCGCCCAGGGCCAGCGTCGCCCACAGCAGGCTCAGCACCCGCCGGGAGGTGGCGACCGACAGGATCAGCGGGCCCAGGAACTCCAGGGTGACCGCCGCGCCCAGCGGGATGCGGTCGATCGCCTGGTAGAAGAGGGAGTTCATACCGGCCAGCGCGACGCCGAAGCCGACGACGGTGGCCCAGTCGCCGCGCCCGTAGCCGCGCAGCTTCGGGCGGCAGGCGATCAGCAGCACCAGCGACGCCACCACCAGCCGCAGCGTGACGACGCCCAGCGCCCCGGCGCGCGGGAAGAGCAGCACCGCGACCGACGAGCCGAACTGCAGCGAGACGATCCCGCCGATCACCAGCGCCACCGAGGTGAACCGGCCGCGCCGCCCGCCCGCACCGCCCGCCGCCTCCGCCGCGGCGACCTCCGGGGAGGGCGGGACGGGGTGCGGGACGCCCGTCGGGTCCGGCGCCGCCGGGTCGGGGCGCGACGCGGCGGCGGAGGGTGCGGAGGCGGGCGCGGCGGCGCCGTCGGGACCGGGGGACGAGGAATTCACGCCACCACGCTAAGGCCCGCCGATCCGGTCCGTGAAATGCCGTTTTTCCTGTTGTTATGCTCCGCGCGTATGAGCATCGAGCTGCGTCACTTCCGCTGCTTCCTCGCCATCGCCGACACCCTCAGCGTCACCCGCGCCGCCGAACGGCTCCATCTGACGCAGCCCGCCGTCTCGCGCACCCTGCGCCAGTTGGAGCAGGAGTTGGGCGTCCGGCTCGTCGACCGCTCCACCCACCATCTGGCGCTCACCCCCGAGGGGCTGCGCTTCCGCGACCAGGCGGCGCTCGCCACCGCCGCCTTCGACCGGGCGCTCCGCCTCGCCCGCGGCGCCGCCTGGCCGCTGCGGCTGGGTCACGCCTGGTCGGCGGCGGGCCCGTACACCCCGCGGCTGCTGCGCCGCTGGCACCAGGAGCACCCGGACACCCCGCTGGAGCTGCTGCGGATCGACGACCGTACGGCGGGGCTGGCGCGCGGGGACGTGGACGCGGCGCTGCTGCGCGGTGAGGTCCGTACGCCGGGGCTCGTCACCGAACGGCTGCTCACCGAGGAGCGGGTGGCGGGGCTCGCCGCCGACGACCCGCTCGCCGCCCGCCCGCACCTCTCCCTCACCGACCTCGCGGGCCGCACCCTCGCCCTGAACACCGTCTCCGGGACCACCACCCTCGACCTGTGGCCGACGGACGCCCGGCCCACCTCGACGGTGACCATCGGCAACACCGACGACTGGCTGGCCGCGATCACCGGTGGCCGGGCGGTCGGCGTCACGACCACCGCGACCGCCCGGATGCACCCGCTGCCGACCATGGCGTACGTCCCGCTGACCGACGCCCCGCCGGTCCCGGTCGTCCTCGCCTGGCGCGACGAGCCGGGCCATCCGGCGCTGCCGGATCTGCGGCGGCTGGCCCGGGAGGTGCTGCGGGAGGGGTGACCGGTCAGGGTCTACGCGGGCGGCGCACCGCCGTCCAACCCCTCGGCCAGCACCTCCGCGAGATGACGGCCCGGCCGGTCGCCCAACTGGGCGAGCTGGGTGCGGCAGGAGAACCCGTCGGCGACGACCGCCGCGTCCTCGGGGGCGTCCCGTACGGCGGGCAACAGCTGTTCCTCGGCGCAGGCGACGGAGACGTCCCAGTGGCCGTCCTCGAAGCCGAAGTTCCCGGCCAGCCCGCAGCAGCCGCCGCTGAGCGCCCCGGTCAGGCCCGCCTTCTCGCGCAGCCGCCGGTCGGCCGCGTCGCCGAGGACGGCGTGCTGGTGGCAGTGGGTCTGCCCGACGACCGGCCGGTCCAGCCGCGGTGGCCGCCAGTCGGGCGCCCGCTCCGCCAGCACCTCGGCGAAGGTCCGGACGGACGCGGCGAGCGCGGCGGCCCGCGGATCGTCCGGCAGCAGCTCCGGCAGATCGGTACGGAGGGTGGCGGCGCAGCTCGGTTCGAGGACGACGAGCGGATGGCCGTCCGCGCGCGCCATCCGGTCCAGGGTGCGGCGCATGACCTTCCGCGCGGTGTCGAGCTGCCCGGTGGAGACATACGTCAGCCCGCAGCAGACGCCGGGCCCGGGCATCGCGATCTGCTGCCCGGCGTCCTCCAGGACCCGCACGGCGGCCCGGCCGACCTGCGGCGCGAGGTAGGTGGTGAAGGTGTCGGGCCACAGCACGACGGTCCGCGCGGCATCGAGCGGCGTCCGCTCCCGGGCGCGCCGGGCGAACCACCGGGTGAACGGTTCCGTCGCCAGCTCCGGGATCTCGCGCTGCGGGGCGATGCCGCCGAGGCGTTTGCCGAGGGCGGCGAGCGGGGTCCGCGCCGCCGCGTTGAACAGCGGCGCGAGCGGCGCCGCGGCCCGCAGCCAGCCCGGCAACCGCCCCATGCTGTAGTGCGCGGCGGGCCGCACCCGCCCCGCGTAGTGGTGGTGCAGGAACTCCGCCTTGTACGTGGCCATGTCCACACCGACCGGGCAGTCGCTGCGGCACCCCTTGCAGGACAGACAGAGATCGAGCGCCTCCCGCACCTCCGGCGACCGCCAGCCGTCCGTGACGACCTCCCCGGCCAGCATCTCGTGGAGCAGCCGCGCCCGCCCCCGGGTGGAGTGCCGCTCCTCCCGGGTCGCCCGGAACGACGGACACATCACCTCCGACGAGCCCGGGGCGACCTGCTCGGTACGGCACCGGGCGACACCCACGCACCGGCGGACGGCGGCCGAGAAGTCCCCGCCGTCGTGCGGGTACCCGAACTCCACCGGCACCGGCTCCCGCGGCAGCACCGCGAACCGCAGGTTCTCGTCCAGCCGCGCGGGCCGCACCAGCATCCCCGGGTTGAGGCCGTCCGCCGGGTCCCACACCGCCTTGAACTCCTCGAAGACCCGGACGAGTTCGCTCCCGTACATCCGTGGCAGCAGTTCGGCGCGGGCCTGTCCGTCCCCGTGCTCGCCGGAGAGCGACCCGCCGTGCGCGACGACGAGGTCCGCGAGGTCGACGGAGAACTCCCGGAAGCGGCGGATGCCCGGCGCGCTCAGCAGATCGAAGTCGATCCGGACATGGATGCACCCGTCGCCGAAGTGCCCGTACGGGGTGCCGCGCAGCCCGTGCCGGGCGAGGAGCGCACGGAATTCCCGCAGATAGGGCCCGAGCCGGGCGGGCGGCACCGCACAGTCCTCCCAGCCGGGCCACGCCTCACTGCCGTCGGCCAACCGCGTCGCCGTCCCGGACGCGTCCTCCCGCACCCGCCACAGGGCACGCTGTCCGGCCGGGTCGGCGACGACGGTGTGCCCGGTGGTCTCCCCGCCCGCCGCCCGGCAGATCTCCTCGGCCCGCGCGGTGGCCTCGGCGGCGCTCGCACCGCCCGTCTCGACGAAGAGCCATGCACCGCCCCGGGGCAGCCCGGCGGCGTCCCGTACCAGGTCGGCGGCCATCCCCTCGACGGTCAACGGCCCGTACGGCAACAGCGTGTGGGCGGCCTCGGCGGCGCCGGACTCGTCCGCGTATCCGAGGACCGCCAGCGCCCGCGCGGCCGGTGCCTCGACCAGCCGTACGGTCGCCTCGGTCAGCACCCCGAGCGTGCCCTCGCTGCCGGTCAGCGCCCGCGCCAGATCGGTCCCGTTCTCCGGCAGCAGCGCATCGAGCGCATAGCCGGAGATCCGCCGCGGCAGCTCCGGGTACCCGGTCCGCAGCAGCGCCAACTCCCGCCCGACGAGCGTCCGTACGCCGTCCGCCAGCCGCGGCGGCAGCCCGGTCGGCGCGCCGTCGGGACCGGCGCCGCGCCCGGCCCGCACCTCCTCCCCGCCGTACGTCAGCAGCGACAGCGCCTCGACGTTGTCGGCGGTGGTGCCCCAGGCGACCGAGTGTGAGCCGCAGGAGTTGTTGCCGATCATGCCGCCGATGGTGCAGCGGCTGTGGGTGGACGGGTCCGGGCCGAAGGTCAGCCCGTGCCGGGCGGCGGCGGCCCGCAGGTCGTCGCAGATCACGCCCGGTTCGACGGTGGCGGTCCGGGCCTCGGGGTCGAGGTCCGCGATGCCCCGCAGATGCCGGGTGAAGTCGAGGACGACACCGGTGCCGGTCGCCTGCCCGGCGATGCTGGTCCCCCCGCCCCGCGGCACGACCGGCACCCCCCGCTCCCGGCAGATCCGCAGCACCTCCGCCACATCCGCCACATCCCGCGGCGCGACCACCGCCTCCGGGACCCGCCGGTAGTTCGACGCGTCCATCGTCACCAACGCCCGCTCGCCGGACGCCCCGGAGACCTCCCCCCGCACCGCCCCCGCCAACTCCCGCACCAGGTCCTGCCGCTGTCTCTCCGTACGTTCACCCATGGGGGCAGCCTGCCCACCCGCACCCCACCCGACCGCCCCGACGGGGCCGAGGCGGGGCGGATGGGGTGCGGGTGGCGTAGTGGGGGTGCCCGCGGGCGGGGGCTTCAGTTCTCCTTCTCCTCCGGCGCCCCCTTCTCCTCCGGCGACCCCGGCGCCCCCGGTGGCTCCGTCGTCCCCGACGGGGAGCCCCGCAGTGTGGTCAGGCGTCTGTGGTACTCCTCCTCGTCGATCTCCCCGCGGGCGTAGCGCTCGGCGAGGATCTGTTCGGCGGGGAGTGGGCGGCCGGGGGTGCCGGGTGGGGGTGGTGGGGTGCCCCAGGTGGGGTGGTGGG
>NZ_JODY01000041.1 GCF_000718015.1 Streptomyces catenulae
GCGGTGACGGGGGCGGGGGCGGGGCCGCCCGCCTCGTCGGCGTCGTAGGCGTCCTCGGTGACCTCGGTGTCCTCGGCTTCCGTGGGCTCGGCGGCGAATCCTTCGTACACGGCGGGGCGGCTGCGGCGCAGGCGGCGGGCGAGGGCCAGACCGAGGAGGAAGGCGGCGGGGACGAGGAGGACCAGGACGGTGTTGGTGGCGAGCGGCGCCGCCGTCATCAGGTCGATCTTGGAGATGACGAGGCCGAGGGCGCCGGTCATCAGCACGGCGGCGGCGATCGGGGCGACCCGGGTGCGCCAGACGCCCTCGCCGTGGGTGATACGGCGGAAGAAGAGCGGGACGGCGGCGGCGGTGAGCGCCTGGAGCGCGAGAAGGCCCAGCATCCCGGGGGTGTTCATCCAGAGCAGCAGTTGCCGGTACGGGTCGGCACCGGCCACCGCGAACCCGGCGACGACGAGGACGGCGAGGGCGCTCTGCACCGCTCCGGCGACGTACGGGGAGCGGTTGCGGGGGTGGACGCGGCCGAGGGCGGCGGGCAGCACGCCTTCCCGGGCGAGGGAGAGCGCATAGCGGTTGATGGCGTTGTGGAAGGCGAGTTGGGAGGCGACGATGCTGGTCACGATGGAGATGTGCATCAGGTCGGTGGCCCAGGCGCCGACGTAGCGGGTGGTGGCGGAGAAGAAGAGTCCGGCCGGGTCGTGCAGGGCGGCGGCGACGATCCGGTCCGGGCCGTACGCCTGGACGATGATCCAGATGATGAAGGCGTAGAAGAGGCCGAGGAAGGCGACCGCGACATAGGTGGCGCGGGGGATGGTGCGGGCCGGGTCGCGGGCCTCGCGGCGGTAGATGGCGGTCGACTCGAAGCCGGTGAAGGCGGCGAACGCGAAGGCGAGGACGGCGCCGGTGCCGGGCACCAGGACATGCGCGGGGGTGAAGGAGTCGGCGCCGAGACCGTGGGCGCCGCCGTGCAGCAGGACGCCCCCGGCCAGCAGCACGAGGATGCCGGTCTCGGCGACCAGCAGCACGCCGAGGACCTTGGCGCCGAAGTCGATGCTGCGGTGACCGAGGTACCAGATGACGGCGATCCCGGCGAAGGCCAGCGGCGGCCAGGGGATGTGCACGCCCCAGAAGGCTTCGAGGGCCTCCTGGGTGGCGGTGGCGAACAGCCCGTGGACGCCGATCTGCATGCCGTTGTACGCGAGGAGGGCGAGGCTCGCGGCGCCGAATCCGGCGGGGCGGCCCAGCCCGCGGGTGATGAAGGCGTAGAAGCCGCCGCCGTGGCGGACATGGCGGGCCATGGTGGTGAAGCCGACGGCGAAGAGGGCGAGGGTGGCCCCGGCCAGGAGGTAGCCGACGGGGGCGCCGAGACCTCCGGCGCCGATGGCGACGGGCGAGGTCCCGGCCATGACGGTGAGCGGGGCGGCGGCGGAGATGACGAAGAAGGCGATGTCGGCGGCGGAGAGGCTGCCGCGGCGCAGCGTCGGTTCCGGGTTGCCGGGTGGCGCGGGGCGGGACGGTGCCCCGGGCGGGGTGGTGGCGGGTGTGGCCATGGCGTGCGGGTGCCCTTCTGCGGCGGAGGAGGAGGGCGGCCCGGTGCGCGGGAGGGGTGGGCACGGCAACGGGACCGCAAGGAATTTAACCTAAAGCCTTTCGGTTTTTGCACCGTAACCCCCGCCCGTACGATTCGGGAAGACCTCACGGGCGGGAGAAGACGACATGGCGAGGCCGCGGACACCGCTGCTGGACCGGGCACGGATCGGCGCGACGGCGCTGCGGCTCGTGGACGAACAGGGCGATTTCAGCGTCCCGCAGATCGCCCGGGAGCTGGGGGTGCGCACCGCCTCCGTCTACCACCACGTGGACGGCCGGGCCGGCGTCATCGAGTTGCTGCGGGAGCACGTCGGCGCCGCCATCGACCCCGCCACCCTGGAGACCACGCCGTGGGACGCGGCCCTGGAGTCCTGGGCCCGCAGCTACCGCGCCGCCTTCGCCGCGCACCCGCGCACCATCCCGCTGCTGACCGTCTCCCCCGTCCGCGCCCCGCGGGTGCTGGCCCTCTACGAGCGGGCGTGCGGGGTGCTGCTGGACGCCGGGTTCGCCGCGTCGGAGGTGATCCCGGTGATCGTCGCCGTGGAGAATGTCGTCCTCGGCTCCGCCCTCGACCTCGCCGCCCCCGAGACGATGTGGGAGGTCGCCGACCCCGCCGACACCCCCCGCCTCGCCGCCGCCGTCGCCCATGCGGGACCGCACCGCGCCGACACCGCCTTCGAACTCTCCCTGGCGGGGGTGATGGAGCGGGTGCGGGGGATGCGGGGGTGACGCGGGCGCACGTCAACGGGCCCTGGGCGCACGGCAGTTCCACGGAGGGTCACCCCCCGTAGAACACCTCCTCCACCACCGCGCGGGCGCGGCGGGTGATGCGGCGGTAGTCGTCGAGCATGTCGCCGACGTGGCCCTCCTCGTAGCCGAGGTAGCGGCCGACGGCGGCCAGTTCGCGGGCGTCGGCGGGGAAGGTGTCGCCGGGGCGGCCGCGGACCAGCATCACGCCGTTGCGGACGCGGGCGGCGAGCACCCACGCCTCGTCGAGGATCTGGGCCTCCTCGGTGCCGATCAGTCCGGCCTGGTGGGCGGCGGCCAGGGCCTCGCGGGTGCGGGTGGTGCGCAGAGCGGGCAGCTCCCAGCCGTGCTGCAACTGGAAGAGCTGCACCGTCCACTCGACGTCGCTCAGCCCGCCGCGGCCCAGCTTGGCGTGGGTGGTCGGGTCGGCGCCGCGGGGCAGCCGCTCGGACTCCATCCGCGCCTTGAGCCGCCGGATCTCCCGCACCGCGTCCTCCCCCAGCCCCTCGACCGGGTAGCGCAGCGGGTCGATCAGCTCGATGAAACGGCCGCCCAGCTCGGCGTCGCCCGCGACCGGTTCGGCCCGCAGCAGCGCCTGTGCCTCCCACGTCAGCGACCAGCGCCGGTAGTACGCGGCGTACGAGGCGAGGGTGCGCACCAGCGGACCGGAGCGGCCCTCCGGGCGGAGGTCCGCGTCGATCGGCAACGGCGGGTCGGCGGAGGGGAGTTGGAGCAGGCGGCGCATCTCGTTGGCGACGGCGCGGGCGGCCTTGGCGGCCTCCTGTTCGTCGGCGCCCTCGCGCGGTTCGTGGACGAAGAGCACATCGGCGTCCGAGCCGTAGCTCAGCTCGTGGCCGCCGAAGCGGCCCATGCCGATCACCGCGAAGCGGGTCGGCAGGGTGTCGCCCCAGCTCTCCCGGACGGCGGCGCGCAGCGCACCGGCGAGCGTCGCGGCGTTCAGATCGGAGACCGCGGAGCCGACCGCGTCCAGCAGCCGTCCGTGGTCCTCCTCGGCGGGATGGTCCTCGGTGCCGTACGCGCCGATCAGATCGGCGGCGGCGGTCCGGAACAGCTCCCGGCGGCGCACCCCGCGGGCCGCGGCCACCGCCGCCTCCGCGCCGTCCGCGCGGCCGACCGCCGCCAGCACCTCCTGCTCCAGCGCGAGGCGCCCGCGCGGGCGCAGCCCGTCGGCGGCGCCGAGCAGCGCCACCGCCTCCGGCGCGCGCAGCAGCAGATCGGGGGCGAGACGGCCGCCGGACAGCACCCGGGCGAGGTTCTCCGCCGCGGCGCCCTCGTCCCGCAGCAGCCGCAGGTACCAGGGGGTCTTGCCGAGCGCGTCGGAGACCTTGCGGAAGTTGAGGAGTCCGGCGTCAGGGTCGGCGGAGTCGGCGAACCAGCCGAGCAGCACCGGCAGCAGCGTCCGCTGGATCGCCGCCTTGCGGGTCACCCCGGACGCCAGCGCCTCCATGTGGCGCAGCGCCCCGACCGGGTCCGCGTAGCCGAGCGCTTCGAGGCGCTGACCGGCGGCCTTCGCGGAGAGCCGGGTCTCGCCGGGCTCCAGGTGGGCGACGGCGTCCAGCAGCGGGCGGTAGAAGAGCTTCTCGTGGAGCCGCCGCACCTCGCGGGCGTGCCACTTCCACTGGGCGCGCAGCGCGTCGACCGGTTCGGTGCGCAGCCCCAGCGAGCGGGCCAGCCGCCGCAGATCGGCCTCGCCCTCGGGCATCAGATGGGTGCGGCGCATCCGCTGGAGCTGGATGCGGTGCTCCAGGGTGCGCAGGAAGCGGTAGGCGGCGTCGAGGGCGGCGGCGTCCTGGCGGCCGACGTAGCCACCGGCGGCGAGCGCGGCGAGGGCGTCGAGGGTGGTGGGGCTGCGCAGCGTCGCATCGCTGCGGCCGTGCACCAACTGGAGGAGCTGGACGGCGAACTCGACGTCCCGCAGCCCGCCCGGGCCGAGCTTCAGCTCCCGGTCGACCTCGGCGACGGGGATGCCCGCGATCACCCGGCGGCGCATCTGCCGTACGTCGGCGACGAAGTTCTCCCGCTCGGCGGCCTGCCACACCAGCGGGGCGAGGGCGTCGACGTACGCCTGTCCCAGCTCGGGGTCGCCCGCCGTCGGCCGGGCCTTGAGCAGCGCCTGGAACTCCCAGGTCTTGGCCCAGCGCTGGTAGTAGACGAGGTGGCTGCTGAGGGTGCGGACCAGCGGGCCGTTGCGGCCCTCGGGCCGGAGGTTGGCGTCGACCGGCCAGATGGTGCCCTCGGCGGTGACGTCCGAGCAGACCCGCATCAGCCGCGCCGCCAGCCGGTTCGCGGCCTGGAGCGCGGCCGCCTCCTCGGTGCCCTCCTTGGCCTCGGCGACGAAGACGACATCGACGTCCGAGACGTAGTTCAGCTCCCGGCCGCCGCACTTGCCCATCGCGAGGACGGCGAGGCGGCAGACGGCGGCGTCGCCCGGCGCTTCCTCGGAGGCGATCTGCAGGGCGGCGCGGAGGGTCGCGGTCGCCAGATCGGCCAGTTCGGCGGCGACCTCGCTGACGTCGGTGGTGGCGCACACGTCGCGCGCCGCGATGCCCAGCAGAGCGCGGCGGTAGGCGATCCGCAGCGCATCCGGCCGCGGCAGCGCGACGCCCTCCTCGCCCCAGACGCCCTCCGCGAGCGCCTCCTCGAACTCCGGGGTGGCCGGGTGGAGGTCGGCCGCCTCGTACGTGACGAGCGACTGCCAGTCGCGCGGGTGGCGGGCGAGGTGGTCGGCGAGCGCCTCGGAGGCGCCCATGACGCCCAGCAGCCGGTCCCGCAGCGGCTTCGCGGTGACCAGCGTGGCCAGCAGCCGCTGCCGCTCCGCCTCGTCCTGCGCCTCGACCAGCCGGACCAGCCCGAGCAGCGCCTGATCCGGGTCGGCGACCTGGGCGAACGCCTCCAGCAGCACCGGGTCCTCGTGCACGGCGGCGAGTTCGGGGGCCTGCAGCAGCCGGGCGGCGGCCGACGGGTCGGTGAAGCCGTGGCGCAGCAGCCGGGTGAAGGTGCTGCTCCGCCGGCCCTGCGGAGCGGGGTGTGCCATGGCGGGCGCCTCTCGGGGTCCGCCCGGCCGCCGGGCCGGGCGACGGCGGGGTTCGGGTTACAGGACCGGCAGCATCTTGCGCAGCTCGAAGGCGGTGACCTCGGAGCGGTACTCCTCCCACTCCTGCTTCTTGTTGCGCAGGAAGAAGTCGAAGACGTGCTCGCCGAGGGTCTCGGCGACCAGTTCGCTGCGCTCCATCAGGTCGATGGCCTCGCCGAGGTTCTGCGGCAGCGGCTCGATGCCCATCGCGCGGCGCTCGGCGTCGGTCAGCGCCCAGACGTCGTCGTCGGCGCCGGGCGGCAGTGCGTAGCCCTCCTCGATGCCCTTGAGTCCGGCGGCGAGGAGGACCGCGTAGGTCAGGTACGGGTTGGCGCCGGAGTCGATGGAGCGGACCTCGACGCGGGTGGAGCCCATCTTGCCGGGCTTGTACATCGGCACCCGGATCAGCGCGGAGCGGTTGTTGTGGCCCCAGCAGATGTACGAGGGGGCCTCGCCACCGGCGCCCGCGGTGCGGTTGGTGCCGCCCCAGATGCGCTTGTAGGAGTTGACCCACTGGTTGGTGACGGCGGAGATCTCCCCGGCGTGGCGGAGCAGTCCGGCGATGAACGAGCGGCCGACCTTGGAGAGTTGGTACTCGGCGCCGGACTCGTGGAAGGCGTTGCGGTCGCCCTCGAAGAGGGAGAGGTGGGTGTGCATCCCGGAGCCGGGGTACTCGGAGAACGGCTTGGGCATGAACGTCGCCTGTACGCCCTGCTCCAGCGCCACCTGCTTCATGACCAGCCGGAACGTCATGATGTTGTCGGCGGTGGACAGCGCGTCGGCGTACCGCAGGTCGATCTCCTGCTGGCCCGGGGCGCCCTCGTGGTGGCTGAACTCCACGGAGATGCCCATCGATTCGAGCATCGTGATCGCCTGGCGGCGGAAGTCCATGCCGACGTTCTGCGGGGTGTGGTCGAAGTAACCGGAGGAGTCGCCGGGGGTGGGGCGTCGGCCGTCCACCGGCTTGTCCTTGAGCAGGAAGAACTCGATCTCGGGATGGGTGTAGAAGGTGAAGCCGAGGTCGGAGGTCTTCGCCAGGATGCGCTTGAGGACGTAGCGCGGGTCGGCGTACGAGGGGGAGCCGTCGGGCATCAGGATGTCGCAGAACATCCGGGCGGTGCCGGGGCCTTCGGCGCGCCAGGGCAGGATCTGGAAGGTGCCCGGATCCGGCTTGGCGATCATGTCGGACTCGTAGACCCGGGCGAAGCCCTCGATGGCGGAGCCGTCGAAGCCGATGCCCTCGTCGAACGCCTGCTCAAGCTCGGCGGGCGCGACCGCCACGGACTTCAGGAACCCGAGCACATCGGTGAACCACAGCCGTACGAAACGGATGTCACGCTCCTCCAGCGTGCGGAGCACGAACTCCTGCTGCTTGTCCATGGTTCACCAATCCTTGCAGGTCAATCAGCCCGTCCCACGTGTGGGATCACATCGTGTGGCACACCAGTATCACGCGCGGGGGTTACCGTCACATTACGCACCCTTGGCCTGATTCAGAACCGCCCGGCCGTGTCCTCGGGCCCCCGCCCGTCGCGTCCGGGGCGCGCCCGGTCGGCCCGCCATGGTCAGCGTGGGACGCGTGGGCGCCGTCTGTCACGGCCCGCGGCAGGGCAAACCGGCGGCTTGGCGCACTCCTGACCTCCCGGGGAGGCGCCGTTGACCCGCCCATGGCGTGCCGGGTCCGCGGCCCGGTCACAGCTCGCGCACGGCGCGGGCGACGGCGTCCGGCGCATCGGCCATCAGCAGATGTCCGGCGGGCGCGGCCACCACGAACCGGCCACCCAGCTCCGTGGCGAGCCCGCGCTGCCGCTCCAGCCAGCGCAGCTCACGGGGGGTCTCCCCGCCGCCGTACGCCGCGAGGACCGTCACCGGTACGGGTGGCAGCGCGCGCTCCGGACGGAGCGCCGCCACCTCCGCCGCCTGGTAGGGGTGGGCGGCGTTCTCCAGTGCGCAGGCGCGCACGACCCGGCTGGTGCGGTACGTGGTGCGCTCCCAGGGGTGCGCGGGGTGCGGGCCGAGCGCCCCGGCGCGGGAGATCAACCGGCGGCCGACCGGGCCGAGGGCGCGGGGCAGCCCGGCGGCGGAGGCGGCGCCCGCCACGCCGCCCGCCCAGGCGTGCCGGACGGCGCGCGGCAGCACCGGGCGGGCCGGGTCGGCGAGGGAGCCGTCGGCGAGGACGAGGCCCGCGCAGCGGTGCGGGTGGAGCCGGGCGAAGACCTCGGCGTGGAAGGCGGCCATGGAGTGGCCGACGACGGTGGCCGGACCCGGGTGGCCGAGCGCGTCGAGGACGTGGGCGATCCGGTCGGCCTCGGCGGCGGCGGTCGGCGGGCCGGGCGCGGGGGCGCTCAGGCCGAGACCGGGGCGGTCGAAGCGGATGACGGTGTGGTCGGGGGCGAGCAGCGCGACCACCGCCTCCCAGTCGAACCAGGCCATGCCGAGGCCGCCGCAGAGCACCACGGCGGGGCCGCTGCCCTCGCGGAGGACGTGCAGCGGCACGCCGTCGACGCGGAGCATCCGGCCGGGCGGCGCGCCGGGGCCCGGGCCGTCCGGGGCGTCCGCGGCGCGGGGCCGGTCCGGCGCGCGGTCCGCGCCGCCGGGGAACGTGCCCCCGTGGCCGCCGCGGCTGCCACCGCCGTGACTGCTGCTGTCGTGACTGCTGCCCCTGCTGCGGTTCATCCGCGGCCTCCCGCTCATCCGTCTCGCACCGCCCCCGGCCGCGCCCTGCTCGTCTTCTTCCCGCCCGGCGCCGATTCTCCCGCCCGCCGACCCTGAGTTTCTCCCAGCCGCCGACCCTGAGATTCTCCCGATCACCGCCCCTGAGATTCTCCCGCCCCGCGCGGGGGTTCTCCCGCGGGGGCGGCGCGGGGCCGGTGGGCGCGGGGGCACGGGGCGGCGCCCGGGGCCGTACGCCACGGGTGTGCGCCGGACGCTCCGGGCGCCGTCACCGGAGGGCGGCGCACCACCCGTGGATACCCCGTGGGGGTAAGGACCCGGAGTGGCGGATGGCCCCGGAGGGAGGAGCGGCGTCCGGTGGGCGCCGTGACGCCGCGGATTCCCGCGTCCCAGGTCGTAAGGTGCCCCGCGAGGCACCACCCGACCGCCGGGTCCGCCACCCGCCGCCACCGGCACCCACCCGACACCCCACCCGCCTTCCCTCCCCCTACTCCTCCATCGGCGATTTGTCCGCATTCGTTCGCTTTTGATCCGCGTGCTGTCCGCCACTCCGGCCGTGCGCCCACCGACACCCCGAGGTACTCCATGCGACCTGAGCGCCCCTCCCGCCCCCAGACCGAACCGTCCGCCCGCCCCGCCGAGCCCGGGCGGCGGGCGCTGCTCGGCGCGGGAGCCGCCGCCGTCGCCGCCGGGCTGCTCGGCGCGGGCGGCACCGCCGTCGCCCGCCCGGCGCGCGCCGACGGCAAGGGCGCGCCCGCCGCCTCCGGCGAGGTGCCGCCCGGCTACGTCACGCCCGGCGGGCCCCAGGTCCGCGACACCGAGAAGCACCGCGGCAACGGCCCGGTGCGGCAGTTCTCCCTGGTCGCCACGCCCGCCGACATCCAGCTCGGCGACCGCTCCGTCCGCACCTGGACGTACGACGGCACGCTGACCGGCCCGGAGCTGCGGGTGACCGCCGGTGACGTGCTGTCCGTCGACTTCGCCAACCAGCTGCCGCACCCCACCACCGTCCACTGGCACGGACTGGCGCTCCGCAACGACATGGACGGGGTGCCCGGCATCACCCAGGACGCGGTGGCCTCCGGGGAGTCGTTCGCGTACCGCTACATGACGGTGCGGCCGGGCACGTACTGGTACCACCCGCACGTCGGTGTGCAGCAGGACCGCGGGCTGTACGGGCCGCTGATCGTCGACGACCCCCGTGAGCCGCTCGCCTACGACAAGGAGTGGGTGGTCGTCCTCGACGACTGGGTCGACGGGATCGACGGCTCCGACCCCGACGCGATCCTCGACGAGCTGAACCACGGGGAGCCCCACAGCGGCCACGAGATGCGCGCCGCCGCGCCGAAGGAGTCGAAGAAGGGACCGTCGCGGATCCTGGAGCACGCCCACAGCGATCTGCTCGGCGGGATGGCGGGCAACGTCGACTACCCGCTCCACCTGATCAACGGGCGGACCCCGGACGACCCGCAGACCTTCACCGCCTCCCCCGGTGACCGCATCCGGATCCGGATCATCAACGCGGGCGGCGACACCGCCTACCGGGTCGCGCTCGGCGGGCACACCATGACCGTCACCCACACCGACGGCCACCCCGTCGCCCACGCCGACACCGACGCCCTGGTGCTCGGCATGAGCGAGCGCTACGACGTACTGGTCACCGCCAAGGACGGCGTCTTCCCGTTCACCGCGCTCGCCGAGGGCAAGAACCATCTGGCCCAGGCGGTGCTGCGGACCGGCGGCGGCGCCGCGCCCGGCCCCGGCACCCGCCCCCGCGAACTGGACGGAAAGCTGCTCACCGCCTTCGATCTGGACAGTGCCGAATCGGTACGCCTGCCCGAACGCGAGGTCGACCGCCGCCATCAGCTGGTGCTCACCGGGTCGATGCGCCGCTTCGACTGGGCGATCAACCACGCGCCGTTCAAGCCGTCGCAGCGCTACGCCGTCCGGGAGGGCGAGCGGGTGGAGCTGGTGTTCCGCAACCACACCGGGATGTGGCACCCGATGCATCTGCACGGCCACGCCTTCGAGCTGGCGTACGGCGGGGCGCGCAAGGACACCGTCATCGTGCGCCCGGGCCACACCATCCGGGTCCACCTGGACGCCGACAACCCGGGCCTGTGGATGCTCCACTGCCACAACGTGTACCACTCGGAGAGCGGCATGATGACGGTGCTCGGCTACCGCGACTGACCCGCCGCATACGGGAGTCGCGGGGCGGCGGCCGGGGATCCACGGGCCGCCGCCCCGCGCCCCGCCGGGCGCCCGTACCCCGTCATCCGCCCGTAACGCGGGCCCCGGAGCCGTAACCTTCCCGACCCCTCCGGCGCCGGGCGGACGCATAAAATGGCGGGGTGCCTCAGCTCCGGCTCGCCCTGCACCAGATCGACACCTGTGTGGGCGCGCTCCCGCGCAACACCGAGACGCTGCTCCATCGGGCCCGCGGCGCCGCGCAGCGGGGCGCGCACCTCGTCGCCTTCCCGGAGATGGCGCTGACCGGCTACCCCGTCGAGGATCTCGCGCTGCGCCCGTCGTTCGTCACGGCGAGCCGGGCGGCGCTGGTGGAGCTGGCCGGACGGCTGGCCACCGAGGGGCTGGGCGACCTGCCCGTCGTCGTCGGATACCTCGACCGCGGCACCCCGGAACCGGCGCGCCACGGGCGGCCCGCCGGGGCGCCCCGGAACGCGGCGGCGGTGCTGCACCGCGGCCGGGTCGCGCTCCGTTTCGCCAAGCACCATCTGCCCAACTACGGCGTCTTCGACGAGTTCCGCTACTTCGTCCCCGGCGACACGCTGCCCGTGGTGCGGGTGCGCGGCGTCGATGTGGCGCTGGCGATCTGCGAGGACCTCTGGCAGGACGGCGGCCGGGTGCCCGCCGCCCGCACCGCCGGAGCCGGGCTGATGCTCTCCCTCAACGCCTCCCCCTACGAGCGGCACAAGGACGACACCCGCCTGGAGCTGGTGCGCCGCCGCGCCCGGGAGGCCGGGTGCACCACCGCGTATCTGGCGATGACCGGCGGCCAGGACGAGTTGGTCTTCGACGGCGACTCGCTGGTCGTCGCGCCCGACGGCCGGGTCCTGGCACGGGCCGCGCAGTTCGCCGAGGAGTGCCTCCTGGTCGATCTGGAGCTGCCCGCGGGCGCCGCCGAGCCGCCGTCCGGGGTGGTCGACGACGGGCTGCGCATCGACCACGTCACACTCTCCGCCGCCCCGCTGCCCGCCTATCCCCCGCAGTTCCCGGGCGGTACGGCTGCGCGGCTGCCGGACCTGGACGAGGTCTACGCCGCGCTGGTCACCGGGGTGCGGGCGTACGTCACGAAGAACGGCTTCGGCAGCGTGGTGCTGGGCCTGTCCGGCGGTATCGACTCGGCGCTGGTGGCCACGCTCGCCTGCGACGCGCTGGGCGCCCGGAACGTCCACGGCGTCGCGATGCCGTCCGCGTACTCCTCGGAGCACTCGCGCACCGACGCCGCCGAGCTGGCCCGCCGCACCGGGCTGGCGTTCCGTACGGTGCCGATCGGGCCGATGGTCGACGCGTACCTGGGGGCGCTGGAGCTGACCGGGACGGCGGCGGAGAACCTCCAGTCGCGGGTGCGCGGCACCACGCTGATGGCGCTCTCCAACCAGGAGGGCCACCTCGTCCTCGCCCCCGGCAACAAATCCGAGCTGGCCTGCGGCTACTCCACGCTCTACGGCGACTCCGTCGGCGCGTTCGGGCCGATCAAGGACGTCTACAAGAGCGAGGTCTACGCGCTGGCCCGCCGCCGGAACGCCGTGGCCGTCGAGCGGGGCGCCGTCCCGCCGATCCCGGAGCACACCCTCACCAAACCGCCCAGCGCCGAACTCCGCCCCGGCCAGCTCGACACCGACACCCTCCCCGACTACGCCGTCCTCGACCGGATCCTGGCGCGGTACGTCGACGGGGACCGGGGGCGGGCCGAGATCGTCGCCGAGGGGTTCGACGACGCGCTGGTGGTGCGGGTGCTGCGGATGGTGGACGCGGCGGAGTACAAGCGGCGGCAGTACCCGCCGGGCACCAAGATCTCCGCCAAGGGCTTCGGCAAGGACCGGCGGCTGCCGGTCACCAACCGCTGGCGCGAGGGCGGCTGACGCGGCCCGCCCGGCGCCCGGTCAGCCGCGGTGGTCGGCGGACGCCGTCGCCTCCACCGTCTTCGGGGCGCCGCCGCGGGCCACCACACGGGAGGCGTCGCCCGCCGTACGGTCCAGGAGTCCGGCGGTGACGGCGACGACGAGTCCGGCGGCGGCCAACACCGCGCCGACCAGGGCGGGCGAGGTCCAGCCCCAGTGCGCCGACAGCGCCAGACCGCCCACCCAGGCGCCGCCCGCGTTGGCGAGGTTGAACGCCGACTGGTTGGAGGCGGCGGCCAGCGTCGGCGCGCCCTGCGCCTTCTCCATCACCAGCATCTGCAACGGCGTGGTCGTCAGGAAGCCGACCGCGCCGATCAGGACGACGGCGACCAGCACCAGCGACTTGTGCGGCGCGGCCAGCGGGAAGAGCGCGAGGACGGCGGCGAGGGCGGCCAGCGAACCGTAGAGGGTGGGGCGCAGCGCCCGGTCGGTGAGGGGTCCGGCGGCGAGGGCGCCGAGCGTCATCCCGATGCCGAAGAGGGCGAGGACGACCGTCACGGAGGTCTCGGAGAAGCCGGTGACCTCGGTCAGCGCCGAGGCGAGATAGCTGTAGAAGGCGAAGACCCCGGCGAAGCCGAGGACCGTGGTGAGCAGCCCGAGCAGCACCTGCCGCCCGGTGAGGGCACGCAGCTCCCGGCCGATCCCGGTGCGCTCCCCGGCGGGCAGCGGCGGCACCAGCCGGGCCAGCGCGGCCATCGCGACCAGGCCGATGCCCGCGACGACGAGGAAGGTGGCGCGCCAGCCGAGGTGCTGGCCGAGGAGGGTCGCGGCGGGCACCCCGACGACGTTGGCGACGGTCAGGCCGAGGAACATCGTGGCGACGGCGCGCGCCTGCCGCCCCTCGCGCACCAGCCGGGCGGCGACCACCGCGCCGATGCCGAAGAACGCGCCGTGCGGCAGCCCCGCCAGCAGCCGCCCGGCGACCAGCAGCGGGAAGTCGGTGGCGAGGGCGGAGGCGAGGTTACCGGCGGTGAAGAGCGCCATCAGCGCCACCAGCATCGGCTTGCGGGGGACGCGGGAGCCGAGCGCGGTCAGCAGCGGGGCGCCGATGACGACGCCGAGCGCGTAGGCGGAGACGAGGTGACCGGCGGTGGGGACGGAGGTGCCCAGATCGTCCGCGACATTGGGCAGCAGGCCCATCATCACGAATTCGGTGGTGCCTATTCCGAAGGCCGAGATCGCGAGCGCGAGCAGAGCCAAGGGCATGGGAGACCTTTCGGAGCGGTACGCGGGCGGGCGACGGGCACGGGCGTCCGTGCGGGCCACGCCGCCGGAACGCCGCGGTGACGACGTCGTAAGTTCGGGGACGGAACAAAGTCTGGCAGGTCCGGAATTCCGTCGGGTGACGGCGGTGTGACCCCGGGGTGTGCCGTTGCGCACGGTGAGGTGGGCGGCGGGCGTCCCGCGCAGGCCCGCGCCCGGCTCCCGTACGGGTCGGCGGGGGTCCGCCACGGGCCCGGATCCGGCTCCCGTACGGCCCCGGACATGCCGGAGCGGGCGGAACGTCGCCGCGTTCCGCCCGCCCGGTGGCCGGTGGCGTCAGGAGCCGCCGGTGAGGTTGATCGAGGCGGCGATCGGCAGATGGTCGCTGCCGGTGGCGGGCAGCGTCCAGGCGGACACCGGCTCCAGGTCCCGGGTCATGATCTGGTCGATCCGGGCCATCGGGAACGACTCCGGCCAGGTGAAGCCGAAGCCGTCGCCCGCCGCGCCCTGCGCCGACCGCATCTGGGAGGTGACCGGCGCCAGCGAGCGGTCGTTCATCGTGCCGTTGAGGTCGCCGAGGAGGACCACCCGGTGCAGCGGCTCCTGCGAGACGGCCTTGCCGAGCGCGGCGGCGCTGTCGTCGCGCTGGCTGGCGGTGAAGCCCGCCTTGACCTTGACCCGCACCGAGGGCAGATGCGCGACGTACACCGCGATCTTCTCGCCGTCCGGCGCGGTCAGCGTGGCGCGCAGCGCCCGCGTCCAGCCCATCTTGATCGGCACCGCCGACGCGTCGGACAGCGGCCGCTTGCTCCAGAGGCCGACGGTGCCCTTGACCGCGTGGTACGGGTACGCCGCCGCGAGCCCCTTCTTGTAGGCGGGCAGCGCCTGGGCGGTGACCTCCTCCAGGGCGACGACGTCGGCGTCGGCGGCGGCGAGGTCGCGGGCGGTACCGGCGGGGTCCGGGTTGTCGGCGTCGACGTTGTGGGTGATGAACGTCAGATCGCCGCCGGTGCCCGACTTACCGATGAGCTGCCCGCCGAAGAGGTTGGCCCAGGCGAAGACCGGCAGCACCAGCGCGATCAGCGCGGTCGCCGAGCGGCGGAGCACCGCCAGCAGGAGCAGCAGCGGGATGGCCAGACCCACCCACGGCAGGAACGTCTCCAGCAGGCTGCCGAGGTTGCCGACGGTGTTGGGGACCTTGGCGTGCAGCAGCATCAGCAGACCGAGCGCCACGGCCAGCACCGCGAGGACGATGCCGCGCCGCCACATCCGCTCCGGCTGCCACCACCTGCGCAGACGCTCGGCCCGGGAACCGGTCCGGTCAGGGCCGGGCCCCTGCTCCGGCTCCGTCATGTACGCCTGCGCCATTCCGCTTCCCTCACTGCTCTGTCCACCGCGGCCTCGACTCCGCCCACCGACCCTAGGTGATCGTGGGGCGGCGCTTTTCCACCCGTAGTGACGAGGCGCCCACGGCGGAAAGTTCCGGCCGCGGGCGCCGCACCGCATCCTGTGACAGAACGGGCACATGCGTCCGTCCACCCCGGCGCGCGGCAGCCGCCGGGCGCCCCCCGTGTGGTTCGGGCGCCGTGCGTCAGGGGCGCGGGCGCACCCCCTCCAGCACCGTGTCGACGATCTGCTCGGCCAGCCCCTCGGGCAGCGCCTTGCGCTCGTCGAGGAGGGCGCGCGCCAGCATCGGGCCGACGAAGAGATCGGCGAGCACGTCGATCTCCCGGTCGTCGCGGATCTCCCCGCGGTCGATGCCGCGCCGCAGCACGGCGTGCATCGCCTCGCGGCGGGCCCGTATGACCGTGTCGTGGTACTCGCGCCAGACGTCGGGCTGTGCCTGGACGTGGGTGAGGACGGTGCGGAACACCGCGGAGTGGCGCTTGACCAGGCCACGGTGGCGCAGATGCTCCAGCATGGCGACGAGGTCGTCGCGGACGGAGACGCCGCGCGCCGGGGGCAGGTCGTCGTCGAGGGAGCGGATGACGTCGAGGAGCAGGGCGTTCTTGCCGGACCAGCGGCGGTAGACGGTGGCCTTGCCGACACCGGCGGCGCGGGCGATGCCCTCCATGGACAGGTCGCCGATGGAGGCGCCCTCCTCGATCAGGCGCAGCACCGCCTCGACGATGGCGGTGTCCGCCGCGGCGGAGCGGGGGCGGCCACGGCGTCCGTCCCCCGCCTCCGGGGCGGCCGGTCCGGGGCCGCTCACCGCGGGGCCCGTTCGGTCTCGTCCGGGCGCGGGGCGGTGACCGGCACGACGGGCGCCGGGCGGCCGGGCAGGAACACCGCGACCACCACGGCGCCGACGAGCGCGATACCGGACGAGACGAGCGCGGTGAGGTGCATGGCGTGGACGAAGGCGTCCTGCGCGGCGGTCACCAGGGGCCGTCCGGCGGGGCCCAGCCGGGCGGCGACGCCGAGGGTGGCCTCGATGGACTCACCGGCGGCGTGCCGCACCGGACCGGGCAGCCCGGGGACGGCGTCGAGGGTGCCCCTGATCCCGTCGCGGTAGGTCGTGGAGAGCACCGAGCCGAGGACCGCGACGCCGAGGGTGCCGCCGACCTGCCGGAAGGTGTTGTTGAGCGCCGAGCCGGAACCGGCCTTCTCGCGGGGCAGCGCCTGCATGATCGAGACGGTGACCGGCGGCATGATGTGCGCCATGCCGGTGCCCTGGAGGAAGAACAGCACCTCCATCACCCACATCGGGGTGTCGACGCCGAGCAGCAGCATCCCGGCCATGGTGACGGCGACGATCAGCATCCCGGCGGTGCACACCGCGCGGGCGCCGAAGCGGTCGACGACGTGCCGGGCGCGCGGCGCGAAGATCATCTGGGCGGCGGCCAGCGGCAGGATCAGCAGCCCCGACTCCAGCGGGGTGTGGCCGCGCACGCTCTGCACGTAGAAGACGATGAAGAAGGTGACGCCCATCAGCGCGAAGAAGACCAGCGCTATGGCGGCGACGGCGGCGGAGAAGGCCGGGTTGCGGAAGTAGCCGATGTCGATGGACGGGTGGTCGCTGCGCTTCTGCTGGACGACGAAGAGCGCGAGGACCGCGACGCCGCCGAGGACGGTGCCGACGACCTCGGGGTCGGTGAAGTCGGCGAGCTGGCCGCCCTTGATGATGCCGTAGACGAGCAGGACCAGGCCGACGACGGAGAGCGCGACGCCGACCGGGTCGAGGCGGCCGGGCGCCGGGTCGCGGGAGTCGGGGACCAGCAGGACCATCGCGACCAGCGCGATCAGCACGATCGGGACGTTGACCAGGAAGACCGAGCCCCACCAGAAGTGGTCGAGCAGCAGTCCCCCGGCGATCGGGCCGATGGCGATGGCCAGGCCCACCCCGCCCGCCCAGATGCCGATCGCCTTGGGCTGCTCCTCGCGCTCGAAGACGTTCATCAGGATGGCGAGGGTCGCGGGCATCACGAAGGCGCCGCCCAGGCCCATCAGGGCGCGGAAGACGATCAGCTCGACGGGTGAGGCGGCGAACGCGGCGAGCACCGATCCGGCGCCGAACACCGCGAGCCCGAAGAGCAGGACCTTCTTGCGGCCGAGGCGGTCGCCGAGGAGTCCCGCGGTGAACAGCAGCCCGGCGAAGACCAGCGTGTAGGCGTTGATCGCCCACTCCAGCTCGCTCTGGGTGGCGCCGAGACCGGCGGGTGCGGGGGTGGCGATGGTCTTCATCGCGACGTTGAGGATGGAGTTGTCGAGCACCACGATCAGCAGGCTGAGCATGAGCACGGAGAGGATCACCCAGCGGCGGCGGTGCACGGTCGCGTCGACGCGACCGGTGCTCGGGCCGCCGGAGCGGAGCGGGGAGTTGGCCATGCCCGCCAGCGTACCGTCTTTCGATACGGGACCGTTCCGTATTACGGGGAGAGCGGGCCGCCGGGCACCCCGGGCCGGCGGCACCGCCCGGCGGGCTCCCCCTTCCCCGGCCCGGGCGGGCGTGCCAGCATGGAGGGGAGTCCGGAGACGCCGTCAGGGCGCTTCGAGATGAGAACAGGAGCCGTCACCATGACGCAGCTTTCGCCTGCCCGGAAACCGGCCGCGGAGCCCGCGGCGACGCCGCCCGCCGAGCCCGGCAAGACCCTCTACGGCGGTACCCGCTCCCGCCGGGTCACCGTCCGTGACATCGCCGCCGCCAAACGGCGCGGGGAGAAGTGGCCGATGCTGACCGCCTACGACGCGATGACCGCGTCGGTCTTCGACGGGGCCGGAATCCCCGTCCTGCTCGTCGGCGACTCGATGGGCAACTGCCACCTCGGCTACGAGTCGACCGTGCCGGTCACCATGGACGAGATCGCCCTGCTGTCCGCCGCCGTGGTCCGCGGCACCGACCGCGCCCTGATCGTCGCCGACCTGCCGTTCGGCGCGTACCAGGAGGGCCCCGTCCAGGCCCTGCGCAACGCCACCCGGCTGGTCAAGGAAACCGGCGCCGGGGCCGTGAAACTGGAGGGCGGCGAGCGCTCCGCGCACCAGGTGGAGCTGCTGGTGTCGGCCGGGATCCCGGTCATGGCGCACATCGGGCTGACCCCGCAGTCGGTCCACGCGTTCGGCGGCTACCCGGTCCAGGGCCGCGGCGAGGAGGCCGCGGCGCAGCTGCTGCGGGACGCCAAGGCGGTGCAGGACGCGGGCGCGTTCGCGGTCGTCCTGGAGGCGGTCCCGGCGGAGCTGGCCGCCGAGGTCACCCGGTCGCTGCAGATCCCGACGGTCGGCATCGGCGCCGGTGCGGAGTGCGATGCGCAGGTGCTGGTGTGGACCGACATGGCCGGGATGACCGCCGGTCGGGTACCGAAGTTCGTCAAGCAGTACCTCGCGCTGCGGGAGCTGCTGGGCGACGCCGCGAAGGAGTTCGCCGAGGAGGTCTGCGCCGGGACGTTCCCGGAGGAGCGGCACACCTTCCACTAGGGGCGTGACCGGGGCCGGTGCGGAGACGTACCGGCCCCGTGTCGGTGTCGGTGGCCCCGGTCCGTCCGGTGTCGGCGGAATGTCGGTGCGGTGTCGGCGGGGCCCGGCACCGTGGGGGACATGACACGACAGACAAAGACCCCCCGGGGCGGCAACGCCGTGGAGGTGCGCGGTCTGGTCAAGCACTTCGGCGACGTGAAAGCCGTCGACGGGGTGGACCTGGACGTGCGCGAAGGCACCGTGCTCGGCGTCCTCGGACCGAACGGCGCCGGTAAGACCACGCTCGTCCGCTGCCTGTCCACACTGCTCGTCCCGGACGCCGGGAGCGCCGTGGTCGCCGGGTACGACGTGGTACGCCAGCCGCGCGCACTGCGCCGCACCATCGGGCTGACCGGCCAGTACGCCTCGGTCGACGAGAAGCTCTCCGGCTACGAGAACCTCTACATGATCGGGCGGCTGCTCGACCTGTCCCGCAAGGACGCCCGGCGCCGCGCCGACGAGATGCTGGAGCGGTTCTCGCTCACCGAGGCCGCCAAGCGCCCGGCCGCGAAGTACTCCGGCGGGATGCGCCGCCGCCTCGACCTCGCCGCGTCCATGATCGGGCAGCCCTCCGTCCTCTACCTGGACGAGCCGACCACCGGCCTCGACCCGCGCACCCGCAACGAGGTGTGGGACGAGGTGCAGCGGATGGTCCGCGAGGGCGCCACGGTGCTGCTGACCACGCAGTACATGGAGGAGGCCGAGCAGCTGGCGAGCGAGCTGACGGTCATCGACCGCGGCCGGGTCATCGCCGAGGGCCTCGTCGACGAGCTGAAGGCCAAGGTCGGCGGGCGCACCCTGCAGATCCGGCCCGCCGACCCCACCGCCCTGGACGCGGTGGCCGCGGCCCTGGCGGGCGCCGGGCTCGACGGGCTCGGCGGCGCGACGCCCGACCCCGCCGACGGCGTCGTCAACGTCCCCATCATCAGCGACGAGCAGCTGACCGCGGTGATCGGCCTGCTGGGGGCGCGGGGCATCGCCCTGGCCGGGATCAGCACCCACCTGCCCAGCCTGGACGAGGTCTTCCTCGCCCTCACCGGCCAGAAGTCCTCGGAGGCACCGGCCGACGACGCACGCGAGAGCGACCAGCAGTACGCGGAGGTATCGGCATGAGTGCCGCGACACTGACGGCACCGGCGACGAAGCCGGGCGCCGACGAGGGCCGGATCGGGCTGCGCGCCAACCTGCGCCACATCGGCGCGCTGGCCCGCCGCAACGCCCTCCAGATCAAGCAGGACCCGGAGTCGATGTTCGACGCCCTCCTGATGCCGATCATCTTCATCCTGCTGTTCGTGTACGTCTTCGGCGGCGCCATCGCGGGCAAGGGCCACCAGCAGGAGTACGTCCAGCACCTGGTGCCCGGCATGATGGCGATGATGGGCATGAACATCGCCATGGCGGTGGGCAGCGGCGTCAACGAGGACTTCCGCAAGGGCGTCATGGACCGCTTCCGGACCATGCCGATCGCCCGCTCCTCGGTCCTGATAGCCAAGATCGTCGTCGAGATCGGCCGGATGCTGATCGCCACCACGATCCTGCTCGCCATGGGCTTCCTGCTCGGCCTCGAAATCCGCGGCAGCGCCCTGGAGTTCGTCGCCGCGATCCTGCTGTCCACGGCCTTCGGCGCCGCCCTGATGTGGATCTTCATCCTGCTGGGGCTGAGCCTGCGGACACCGCAGGCGGTGCAGGGCATGGCGATGCTGGTGCTGATGCCGCTGCAGTTCGGCTCGTCGATCTTCACGCCGACCGACAACATGCCCGGCTGGCTGCAGGGCTTCACCGACATCAACCCGCTCTCCCAGCTGGCGGACGCGGCCCGCGCACTGATCAACGGCCATGGTGCGGTGGCCCATCCGACCCTGATCACCCTCGGCTGGGCGGTCGCCATCACGGCCGTCACCATGCCGCTGGCGGTCCGGAAGTTCCGCAGCAAGACCTGACGCGCCCGGGGGCCGCGAGCCCCCGGGAGACACCTCGCCCGGCTCGCGTCAGACGAGGGCGGTGGCCTGCTCCAGCGAGAGGCCGCCGCCTTCGGCGTACCCGCGGGCGTACGCCGCGTCGCCGACCGCCGCGCGGGCCTCCGCCTCCGCCCTCTCCCGGAGGTACCGGATCGCCCGCGGCGCGACATGCCCCGGCGCCCACAGCGCGTCGTACGCGCCGACCAGCCGCGCCGCGTCCGGGCCCGCCGCGGCGCCGCGTACCGCGAGCACCACCCGGGCGCCGGTGAGGAGTTGGGCCACCGGCAGGTCCGGGGCGACCAGCCGGGCCACCTCGTCCTGCATCCGGCCGAGGGCCGACCGCAGCCGCTCCAGCAGCCCGTCGGAGCGGCCCTCCTCGACATCCACGGTGACCAGCGCCGCGTCCACCATCCCGACGAGCATGTCGGGCCCCCACAGCAGCGACTCGCCCCGGACCAGCGTCAGCTGCTCCCGCGCCGCCTCCAACCGCCCCGTCACCAGCAGCTGCATCGCCAGCGTCAGCCGGGCGAACGGGATCGCGTCCCGCCCGGCGGCCAGGTCCTCCGACCGCGTCAGCACCTCCCGCAGCAGCCGCTCGCCGTCCGCCTCCCGCCCGTCCTCGATGAACACCCCGCCCAGCCGGGTCCGCAGGATCAGCGTCTGACCGTGGGCACCCAGGTCGGCGGCGTACCGCATCGCCTCGCGGTAGTCGTCGGCGGCGAGCGCGTACCGGCCGCGCGCCTCGCGGGACTCGCCGCGCCCCGCCAGCGCCTCGGCGACGCCCCAGTCGTCGCCGATCTCCCGGAACAGCCGCAGCGACTCGTCGGCGTCCCGGCTCGACTGCTCCAGCCCGCCGGGCCGGTCGTTGAGGATCTTCGCGCGCAGTTGGAGGACGAACGCCAGCTCCCAGTCGTAGCCGAGCGCCCGGCAGGTGGCCACGCCCCGGTCGATGAGGGCGATCAGGTCCGCCTGCCGCCCGGAGAGCAGCACCGGGTAGAACCAGAGCGCGCCCGGCACCCGGCAGGTCTGCGGGACGCCCCCGCGGTACGCGGTGAGGACCCCGGCCATCTCCTCCTTCCGCTCCGGCCCGGTGACCATCTCCGCGTAGGTCTCCGCGCACGACAGCTCCACCAGCCGCACCTCCCGGCGGGCCTCCACCAGCTGTTCCGGGCTCATCGGCGGCGGGGTGTCGATCGGCCGGTCGTAGAGGTCGGGGGCGGGCGTGACGGGCGGCAGGAAGGGGTTGGGGCCCAGCGCGCCCGCCGCCCGTGACCAGGTGCGGGCGTCCGCCCGGTGGTCGCGCAGGCCCCAGAACCACTGGAGCGACAGCACCAGGCAGAGCGCCTCGTGCTCGTCGGACGCGGCGACGGCGCGGCGCAGCGCGGTCCGCAGGTTGTCGTGCTCCAGCTCCAGCCGCTCCAGCCAGACCCGCTGGCCGGGGCCGCGCAGCAACGGGTCGGCGGTGCGGGCCAGTTCGCGGTGGGCGACGAGGTGGCGGCGCTCGGCGGCGGCGCGTTCGCCCGCCTCGTCCAGCCGCTCCCCCGCGTACTCGGCGACCGTCTCCAGGAGGCGGTGGCGCATCCGGCCGTCGGCCATCGGGGCGGCGACCACCAGCGATTTGTCGATCAGCGAGCCGAGGACGGCGGCCACCTCGCGCCGGTCGACGCCGTCGCCCGCGCAGACCTCCTCGGCCAGCTCCGGGTCCCAGCCCCCGGCGAAGACGGACAGCCGCCGCAGCACGGCGCGTTCCGGCCCGTCGAGGAGGTCCCAGGACCAGTCGACGACGGCGCGCAGCGTCTGCTGGCGCGGCAGTGCGGTGCGGCTGCCGCTGGTCAGCAGCCGGAAGCGGTCGTCGAGACGGTCGGCGATCTGCCGCGGGGAGAGCATCCGCAGCCGGGCGGCGGCCAGTTCGACGGCGAGCGGCAGTCCGTCCAGGCGGCGGCAGATCTCGGCGCAGGCGGCCGGGTCGTCGTCGGCGCGGAAACCGGGCCGGGCGGCGGCGCCCCGGTCGGCGAGGAGCCGCAGCGCCACCGGGTCGGGCAGCGGCTCCACCGGGCGCAGCACCTCGCCGGGGACGGCCAGCGGCTCCCGGCTGGTCGCCAGGAGCGTCACGCCCGGGCAGTCGGTCAGCAGCCGCTCGGCGAGCGCGGCGGCGGCGCCGACGACGTGTTCGCAGTTGTCGAGGATGAGCAGCATCCGGTGGTCGGCGCAGTGCTCGGTGAGACGGCCCAGCGGGTCGAGCGCCGTGGGGTCGGTGGCGGCGCGCAGCCCCTCGGCGGCGGAGCCGCGGACCACCGTCTCGCGGGCGCCGAGGGCGGTGAGCACGGCCTCCGGCACGGTCGCCGGATCGTCGACCGGCGCCAGCTCCACCAGCCACACGCCCTGCGGCCAGGCCCCCGGCAGCCCCGCCGCGGCCGCCTCCGCGCCCTCCTGCGACAGCCGCGTCTTGCCCGCGCCGCCGGGTCCCAGCAGCGTGACCAGGCGGTGTGCGGCGAGATCGGCCCGCAGCCCCGCCAGCTCGCCGTCCCGGCCGACGAAGGAGGTCCGCCGGGCCCGGAGGTTGCCGGGGCGCGGGACGGCGGGCGCCACCGGGGGCGTCCGGGGTGCGGCCGATACGGGATCGGCGGGCGCGGCGGGCTCCGCGGGCGCGGCCGTCCCCGTCGCCGCCCCGGGGCTCAGCAACTCCCCGTACAGCTCGCGGAGTTCCGGCCCCGGGTCGGCACCGAGCCGGTCGGCGATGTCCCGGCGGATCTCCTCGTAGGCGGCGAGCGCCTGGGCGGTGCGGCCGGCGGCGCGCAGCGCCCGCAGCCGCAGCGCCTGCAACGGCTCGTCCAGCGGATGCTCCCGGCACAGCGCGTCCAGCCCCGGCAGCGCCTCCTCGGCCCGCCCGAGGGCGAGGAGGGCGGCGAACCGCACCCGGCGGGCGTCCAGCCGCCGCCGCTCGGCCCGGACCGCGTCCGTACGGGCCGCCGGGAGGTCGACGAGGGCGGGGCCCCGCCAGAGCGCCAGCGCCTCGTCCAGCACCGCGGCGGCCCGCTGCGGGTCGCCGTCGGTGAGCGCCGTGGCGCCCTCCGCGGTCAGCCGCTCGAACCGCGGCAGATCCACCGCGCCGGGCTCCGCGCAGAGCCGGTAGGCGCCGTCGGAAGAGGCGACGGCCGCATGGCCCAGGGCCCGCCGCAACCGTCCGACCAGCGCCTGGAGCGCGCCGTTCGCGTCCGCCGGTGGATCCATCCCCCAGATGTCCGCGATCAGCGCGTCGGTGGGCAGCGCCCGGCCGGGCCGCAGCGCGAGCGCCGCCAGCAGCGCGCGCAACCGTGCGCCCCCGAGGGACACGGCCGTCCCGTCCGCCCTCAGTGCCTGCGTGGTGCCCAGAATTCCGTACCGCACCCGAACATTGTCGGTCACGTTCCGCCCCCTTCCTCCCCATACGGCCCGCCGCCCCCGGAACGGGCCCGCTCCACCTTCTCCCGGGCGCCCGCCCCACCACCACCGGAAATCCGCGCCGGGGCACCGGCGGCCCACCCCGGCACCGGGGCACGCGCGGCGCCCGGGGCCGCCCCGTGCGCGGCGCACGCGCGGCGGCCCGCGCCCCCGCGCCCCGGTTCGCCCGGGCCCGGTGCGCGGACCGCCCCGCCGCGGATACGGTCGGGGCTACCGTCCCCCGGACCGTGCGGCCCGGCCCCACCGCGTACGCACCGTCCACCGCCGTCCGTACCTGGGAGCCCCGCACGATGACCACCGCCGTACGGTCCGCCGAGCGCCGCATCAGCCCGGTCTTTCTCTCACTCGTCGCCGTGATGGCGGTCTCGGGGTGGGCCGTCTGGAGCGAGCAGCTCGCCGCGAGCACCGGGTTCGCGGTGTTCCTGTTCATCGTCTCCGGCTGGGTGGTCTCGCTCTGCCTCCACGAGTACGCCCACGCCAGGACGGCGCTGCACAGCGGCGACACATCCGTGGCCGCCAAGGGCTATCTGACGCTGAACCCGCTCAAGTACACCCACGCGCTGCTGAGCATCGTGCTGCCGGTGATCTTCGTGATCATGGGCGGGATCGGGCTGCCCGGCGGCGCGGTCTTCATCGAACGGGGCCGCATCCGGGGCCGCTGGCGCGACAGCCTGGTCTCCGCCGCCGGGCCGCTGACCAACATCCTCTTCGCCGCCGTCGCCACCGCCCCCTTCTGGCTGCACGCCCTGGACGGCGTCCCCGACCCGTTCCGCTACGCCCTGGCGTTCCTGGCCCTGCTCCAGGTGACGGCGGCGATCCTCAACTTCCTCCCCGTCCCGGGTCTGGACGGCTACGGCGTCCTCGAGCCCTGGCTCTCCCCGGGCCTGCGCCGCCAGCTGGAGCCGTTCGCCCCGTTCGGTCTGCTGGCGGTCTTCGGCCTGCTGTGGGTCCCCGAGATCAACCACGCCTTCTTCCAGCTCGTGGACACCGTCCTCGACACCCTGGGCGTCACCCGCTGGGACTCCTACTGGGGCCAGGAATTCTTCCGCTTCTGGCAGGGCGAACCACAGGTTCCGGTGCGGTAGGGGGACGGGGCATCTCGAAAATTGTAGATTGATTTAAGCCAACGCACAGCAGCCACGCCCGGCGACTCTAATCCCAACCTAAACTTCAGAGACGTAATGTCGTCACGGAATCACCCGAAGAGGAGAGCGTGGGAGACAAATTCTCGGTCGATACCGGCGAGCTCGGCGACTTCCTGAAAACCCTCAAGAAGGCCACCGAATCACTCGAAAGTGTACGCAAGGCCATGAACCAGACAGAATCCGATCGCATCGGCACCAGCGATTTGGACGAAGCCTGCAACCACTTCCAGGAACACTGGAAATACGGGTCCGAGCAGCTCACAGAGCAGACGAAGAATCTCAGGGAGGCGATAGGGAAAACTAAAGAGAACTACGAAGAGGTCGAAAAATCTCTGGAAGAAGCCTTCAAGAAGGCAAATCGAAAGGCTGAGGCGAAATGAAGGGACCATACCCGCACCTCGGCTTCAACCCAGCCCCGGGAAACGTTGACACTGTTTCCGCATTGAAGACAAAGCTCACGACGTCGGCGAAGACACTCGAAGATGCAATCTCCCTAATACAGCGATTGCGGTCAGGAACCTCGTGGGAGGGGGATGCGGCAGTCGCGTTTCGAGAGGAGCTCGACGGAGCCCTCCCAGAAAACCTAAAAAAGGCGCACACGTCCATATCGAGAGCTGCGGAAGCACTGGGAAAATGGAACAGCTCCCTGGCAGGCTACAAGGACGACGCAAGAAAGCTGGACAACGAGGCCAGAGCTGCCCTCGAAACCCTCGATTCCGCCAAGGCGAAGGAAAAAGAAGCCAGCAGTAATCCTGATCTCGACCTCGCAAATCAAACCTTCGACGACGACGCCTCACTGCAGAATGCACAGGCCAGGCTGGACAAAGCAACCAGCTCTCTTCAGCGCGCCCGAGACGCACTGGATGACGCAAAAGATAACCTGGCATCCATCCGGCGCCGCGGTCACGACCTGGAAAGTGAGCATTCATCGACGGCGAACGAGAATGCCACTTTGATCCGAGACGCCACGGACGAGCTGGCACCTGAAGAGCCCAACTGGTTCACGAAGGCGATGGACTGGCTGAGTGACAACCTCACGGATGTGTTGGGAACAGTGGCCGCCATCGCGGGGCTCCTTGCCTTGATCCTAAGCGGTCCTGTGGGAGTCGCATTCCTTCTCATCGCCGCCACGGCAAGCGCTGCCACGCTCACCTCACGCCTTTCGGATCCCACCGTTCGAGCCTCCCTCAAAGATGGCTTCACAAAAGGAGAATTCGATGCCGACTTCTGGAGTAACGCGGTAGGCGTGGCAGGGGACGCGCTCGGGATGGTGCCTGGCGTCGGAGCCGTGGCACGCGGCGTCAACGGAGCCGTCCGCTCAGCCGGGGCAGCTACGGAGGCACTTTCCCTCACAGACCACCTTGCAAGTGCAGGAAGCAAGACCTGGCTGGCCGCGAACAGGATCGCTGGCGCGGAAAATCCGCTGACCACATGGATGGTCAAGGGTGCCGCCAACCCGGAACGCGCTGGACAAGTGATCGATCTGGGCGTTGCCGGAGCGGGGGCCGCCACTGGTACATATGGTACGGCAAAGGATCTGTTCGACACCCTGGACAATGACGGCGTCAACAATGCAGGGACAGGATTGGATGGCGCGCGGGCCGGCAGCTTCGATGGCGCCGGGAATGGAGCCACTGCCATCAAAACACTGAAGGTACTACTCAATGTCGGACACTGATCAGTCGTTGAATGAGTTCAGCGTTGAAGATTCAGCCTCCAGCCCATATTGCGAAATATGGTTTGCCCTACCGCCAGGCTTCCTTGAGGTCCCCCTTGCAGTAGAGACTGAAAGCGGCGAAGACACCGCTCTAGAGGCCCAGCTCGGCAGCATCCTCCCCAGAGATCAACACCTATCACTGTTGGCCGATATGGAAGATGCCCGCACCATGAGGGATCTCCTGGCCCAGAATGGCACCATCCACTTCTCGATCGGCGTTCATCAGACAGAGTCCGGGGAAATCCTCCACTCTGCATTCCTAATCCGATGGGAAGAGACAGCGTGGACACCCACAAATCTTGCAGCAGCAAGGGCTGTCCTCGCGTCTACAGAAACACAAGCATCAGAGTTGGTCGATCTACCGTGCGGCCCCGCCGCCATCTCGGAATGCCTGACAAAGCAGGACGAAAAGCAAGTTTTTCAACTAACCGGATACCTTCCCCACCCAGATGGCAACCGCGTCGCCGTACTGTCTCTGAGCACTACGGCGGCCGCGGATCTTGCAGCATTCAGGGACATGTTCCGCGGAATCATCCGTATGGTCAGTTTTGTCAATCCCCTGCCGGCTCACCTGCAGGAGCACGTACAGGAGCGCCCGGAAGTTGCCGCTGCGCGCGCCGCTTTCGGTTGAGGATCGGAGAACTGTGGAGAACGGAGCGACGGCCGACGGGTGGGGCGGCTGTGCCTGGGACGAGCCAGCCACGCGGCGGGCATGGCGGCGTACCGCCTGCTTCCGCTTTGCCGTCCTGGTGTGTTGCCTGGTCGGGTTCTGTGCCTGGCTGTTCGCCGTGGTCATGACCCCTGTGTGGCTGCTCGTGCTCTGGCTGCCGGTGTTGTGTATCGGCCTCTGGTACACGCTGCTGGCCGTGAGCGGGGCCGCGACGCTGCTCGGTGTGCGCCGCGTACTGCGCGTGTACCCGTGGCAGGCCGACGGGGCGGAGGTCTCTACGGGAAAGGGCGGCGGCGCGCGGTTCACGGTGGCGGATCCGGAGCGGCCGGGCACGGCGGTACGTCTGAGCCACGGCGGTGTAATCGGTACGGGGCGTCACTTCTGGGTCCGCACCGCGCGGTCCGGGCGGTGCACAGTGGCGTGGTTCGCGGGCGACCCACGGTACGTCGGAGTGGTAGCGACTCCCGGCCCCGGGAACCTGCTGCGGGTGGCGCAGCGCGAGGCGCTGGACGCGCAGATGTCCCCACGCAGCCGTGGGGTGAGCGCCGAGGCCCGTGCCCGGGCGCGGGCCGCCGGGGCACGCGTCGGAGGCGCGTGACGTGACACGGCACGGTGCCCCACCTGTCCGTTGACGGAATCGGGGGCCGGGGGCGCTGGCCCTGCCGCGGTTCGGCGGGCGACAGCCGCCCGCTCCGTCAGCCTGCGGGCGCCGCCTCCGCCTCCGCCGCCCGGGTCATCCGGTCGCGGCGGACGTAGAACCACGCCATGTTGCTGGAGATACCGGCCATCAGGATCCAGACGATGCCGAGCAGGCTGCCCTGGACGAAGGAGACGACGGCTGCCGCCACGGCGAGGACGCAGACCACGACGGCGAAGACGGCCAGTCGGGGTGCCGGGCGGGACGAGGGTGCGGAGGGCATGGCGGTCGGCTCCTGTCGGGAATGGTGTGGTCCCTCCCAGTGTCCCCCATGGGTTCCGGGGGCCCGGCGGGGGTCGGGGCGTGGGGCGGCGCGCCCGGCACCGGCCGCGCCGTACCCCGCCGGGCGGCTCCCCTCGGGGCGGCTCAGACGTCGGTGAGGCGCACCCCCGCGTGGGCCTTGTGGCGGCGGTTGACGGAGATCAGGTTGGCGACGAGGGATTCGACCTGGTGGGCGTTGCGCAGACGGCCCGCGAAGACGCCGCGCATGCCGGGGATGCGGCCGGCGAGGGCCTGGACGAGGTCGGTGTCGGCGCGGGACTCGCCGAGGACCATCACATCGGTGTCGATCTCGTGGGTCTCCGGGTCCTGGAGGAGGACGGCGGAGAGGTGGTGGAAGGCGGCGGTGACGCGGGAGCCGGGCAGCAGGGCGGCGGCCTGCTCGGCGGCGCTGCCCTCCTCGGGCTTGAGGGCGTAGGCGCCCTTCTTGTCGAAGCCGAGGGGGTTGACGCAGTCGATGACCAGCTTGCCGGTCAGCTCCTCGCGGAGGGATTCGAGGGTCTTGGCGTGGCCGTCCCAGGGCACCGCGATGATCACGATGTCGCTGCGGCGGGCGCACTCGGCGTTGTCGGCGCCCTCGACGCCGTGGCCGAGTTCGGCGGCGGCGGACTGCGCGCGGTCGGCGGCGCGGGAGCCGATGATCACCTTCTGTCCGGCCTTGGCGAGGCGGTAGGCGAGACCGCGGCCCTGGTCGCCGGTGCCGCCGAGGACGCCGACGGTGAGGCCGGAGACGTCGGGCAGGTCCCACGGGTCGCGCTTGAGGGCGGCCTTGGCGCGGGTCGCGGCGTTCTCGGAGAGGGCGGGATCGGCGGCGGGGTTCTGGTCAGCAGTAGTCATGGCAGTGATGGTGCCATGGGCGGCGGGGGCGCGGATCATGCTGTGGACGGGCTTTCCGATCTTGGTCCGGGGGCCGCGGGGGCGCCCGCCGTCACGCCTTGAGACCGCCGTCGGCCAGCCCCGTCCGCCAGTACCGCTGGAGGACCGTCATCAGGATCATCAGCGGGACGACGGAGAGCAGCGCGCCGCCGACCGTGTACTGGTAGAGGACGGGGTGGCGGTCGGCGTAGCCGGTCCAGGTGGTGAGGCCGAGTTGGACGGGGTAGAGCCGCGAGTCGGAGAGCATCACCAGCGGCAGGAAGTAGTTGTTCCAGATGTGTACGAACTGGAAGAGGAAGACGGTGACGAGGGCGGGCGTCATCAGCCGCAGCCCGAGCGTGGCGAAGATCCGGCTCTCCCCCGCGCCGTCGATCCGCGCCGCCTCCAGGAGCGCGTCCGGGACGGCGGCGGTGGCGTAGATCCGGCAGAGGTAGACGCCGAACGGGCTGACGGTGCCGGGCAGCAGGACCGCCCAGTAGGTGTCGGCCAGGCCCAGGTCGCTGAAGAGGAAGTAGAGCGGGAGGGCCAGGGCGGTGCCGGGGAGCAGGACCCCGGCGAGGACCACCCGGAAGACCGTCTCGCGGCCACGGAAGGGGTACTTGGCGAGGGCGAAGCCCGCGGCGGCGGCCAGCAGGGTGGCGGCGGTGGCGCCGATCCCGGCGTAGAGCAGGGAGTTGGCGAACCAGCGGACGTAGACGCCGTGGTCGTAGGTGAGGACGGCGCCGAGGCGGTCGAGCGGGTGCGGGTGGGCGAACCAGAAGCCGAAGGTGCCGAAGAGGTCGGCGGTGTTCTTGGTGGCGGAGACGGCGAGCCAGTAGACGGGGGTGAGGAAGTACAGGGCGGCGACGGTGAGGAGGGAGGCGGTCAGGATGCGGTGGCGCAGCGGCGGGGTGGTCATCCGCGGTCCGTTCCGCGTCCGGCGGTCAGCCGCAGGAAGCCGAAGGAGAGGACGCAGGCGACGAGGGCGAGCAGCACCGCCTCGGCGGCGGCGAGGTGCGGGTTGTCGCCGGTGAACGCCTCGCTGTAGGCGTGCAGGTTGGGGGTGTAGCCGGAGTCGATGGCGGAGGCGAGGGGGCGCAGGACCATCGGTTCGGCGAAGAGCTGGAGGGTGCCGATGATGCTGAAGACGCCGGTGAGGACGAGCGCGGGGCGGATCAGCGGGATCTTGATGTGCCGGGCGAGGTGCCAGGCGTTGGCGCCGTCGATCCGGGCGGCTTCGTACAGCTCCGGGGGTACGGCCTTGAGCTGGGCGATCAGGACGAGCATGTTGTAGCCGGTGAACTGCCAGGTCACGATGTTGGCGAGGGACCACAGGACGGTGTCGCGGGCGAGGAAGTCGATCTGTACGCCCAGGTGTCCGGCGATCTCGACGAGCGGGCTGATGCCGGGGACGTAGAGGAAGCCCCACAGGAGCGAGGCGATGACGCCGGGGACGCCGTACGGGAGGAAGAAGGCGGTCCGGAAGAAGGGGACGCCGCGGGCGCTCGCGCTCTCCAGGAGGAGGGCGAGGGCGGTGGCGAGGACGATCATCAGGGGGATCTGGACGGCGCCGAAGAGCAGCACCCGGCCGAATCCGGAGAGGAAGGTCGGATCTCCCAGCGCCTGGGCGTAGTTGTCGAGCCCGGCGAACGTCTCGGTCGGGTGGCCGCCGAGGCCCAGCGGTCCGGTGCGGTGGGTGCGGTGGACGCTCTGGTACACCGCGTACCCGAGCGGGGCGAGGAAGCAGAGGACGAAGAGGGCGAGGAAGGGCAGGAGGAGGACGGCGGCGGCGCGGGTGTGGCGGGTCCGGGTACGGCCCGGGCGGCGGCCGTGCGGGGGGCGTGCGGGGCGGGCGTGGGCGCGGGGGGCGCGCGGGCGGGTGACGGCGGTGCGGCTCATGTGCCGCTCACCGCGTCGAGGCCCTTGTTCCGCAGGTCGGTGACGGTGGCGCGCTGGACGTCGGCGAGGACGGAGCGGAACGGGGTGCCGTCGGCGAGGGCGCGGGTGAAGGCGTCGCCGAGGCGCTGGTAGAGGGTGTCGACGCCGGGGCCCCATTTCCAGGCGGTGTCGACATGGGCTCCGGCGTCGGCGAAGACCTTGCTGTACTCCTGGCCGCCGAAGAAGGCACGGTCGACGTCGAGATCGGTGGTGGCATAACCCTTCACGGTGCCGGGAAATCCGTATCCGCCGTCGATGAGGAGGGCGACGGATTTCGGGTCGGTGTTGAGCCAGAGCGCGAATTCCAGGGCGTCCTCGGGATAGGGGGCGGCGGCGAGGACGGCGGTGGTGGAGCCGCCCCAATTCGCCTGTGCGTCGCCGCCTTTCCGCCATTGCGGAAGGGGCGCCACCCGCCATTTCCCGGCGGTCGCGGGCGCGTTCCCGGCGAGCAGGGCATCGCCCCAACTGGCGCCGATCCAGGCGGGAATCGCGCCGGTCTGGATGTCCTTGTACCAGGCGTTCTGCCGGTCCGGGATCGTCTTGACGAGTTTCCTTTTGACGAGGGATTCCCAGTGGTCGGCGACGCGGCGGGTGGGGGTGTCGTCGAGGTGGACGGTCCAGGTCTCGCCGCGGGCGGCGTACCAGGTGGCGCCCGCCTGCCAGGCGAGACCGGCGAAGCGGTTGCCGTTGGTGGGCGCGAAGGTGTCGATCCAGGCGCCCTTCTTGCGGATGACGGCGGCGGCGCTCTCGTACGCGTCCCAGGTTTCCGGTGGCTCCAGGCCCCATTTCCGGAAGAGGTCGTGGCGGTAGAAGAGGCCCATGGGTCCGGATGCCTGGGGAATGGCGTAGATGCCGTCGCCGAAGACGGATTGCTGCCACTGCCAGCCGACGAATCGGGTGCGGTGGCGGGCGGCGTCGAGGGTGGCGAGGTCGTAGAGCCCGTTGTCGAGCAGGAAACTGGGGATGACCGGGTATTCGATCTGGGCGAGGTCCGGCGGATTTCCGGCTTTGATGGCCGCGTGCATCTTGGCGTACTGCTGGCCGTTGACCGCGGAGACCTTTTCGACGGTGACGTGGACGTCGGGGTGGGTGCGGTTCCAGAGGTCGACGGGTCTGTCGATACCGGGGACCCAGGACCAGAAACTGAGCTGGATCTTCTCGCCCTTCTTACGGCGGCGGGGTGCGGCGGGCCGGTCGGCGGCGCCGGAGCACCCGGCGAGGGGGGCGGTGGCCGCGGCGGCTGCCGTGCCGAGGACCGTTCTGCGGCGCAGGGGGCGGTGGATCACAGCAGCTCCTCCACGGGGATGCGGCGGAAGGTGAGCGTGGTGTACGCGCTGAAGTCGCCGGTCTCGTGGAGGAGTCCGACGGTGGCGGGGTCGACGCGGACGAGGTCGCCGTAGGCGGCGGGGCGGCCGGAGACGGTGTGCGCGGGGCGCCAGGTACGGCCGTGGTCGCGGCTGGCGCGGAGCGTCATCAGGGCGCGGGCGCCCGGGTCGGCGGGTCCGGAGTACAGCAGGGTGTCGTGGTCGGTGAGGTGGAGGAGGCTGCCCTGGCAGGGGGGTCCGGTGAGACCGGCCTGTGGGCGGAAGGGGGCGGTGAGGCGGGCGCCGCCGTCGGTGGAGCGGGCGTCGGCGTGGTGCCAGGCGGCGGGCGCCTGGTTGCGGGTGACGAAGTGGAGGGTGCCGTCGGGGAGTTCGGCGGCGGCGGTTTCGTTGGGTGCGACGGAGGGGTGGTGGCCGCCGTCGGTGAGGCCGATCCGCCAGGTGGCGCCGGAGTCGTCGCTGAGCAGGGTGTGGGCGCGGTCGCAGGCGGGTTCGGTGCCGTCGCCGTCCGGGCCGGTCGGCGGGACGGAGTGGTTGGCGGGGACGACGAGCCGCCCGGCGTGCGGGCCGTGGCGGAGCCGGAGGGCGTGGCCGGGGCCGGTGGCGTACCAGCGCCAGGAGGGGTGTTTGCCCTGGTCGGTGAGGTCGCGGGGCGGGGTCCAGGCGGCGCCGGAGTCGTCGCTGTGCTGGAGGTGGACGCGGCGGCCGTCGGCGGGGTTGACGAGGCCGCGGCGGATGCGGTCCTCGGTGGCGTCGGCGGCGTTGTGGACCTGGAGGAGCAGGATGCGGCCGGTGGCGAGGACGACGGGGGCGGGGTTCCCGGCGGTGCCGGTGCCGTTGCGGGCGACGACCTGGAGCGGGCCCCAGGTGCGTCCGCCGTCGGCGGAGCGTTTGAGGACGAGGTGGATGGTGCCGGTGTCGGCGGCGGAGTGGCGGCGCCCCTCGGCGAAGGCGAGCAGGTCACCGGAGCGGGCGCGGACGACGGCGGGGATCCGGAAGGCGGCGTAGCCGTCGTCCCCGGCGCGGTACGGCACCGACGTCTCGTATGCCACGGGGCACCCCCATCGGCCGGACGTAGGACGTCCCTCGTCCTGCGGTGACCATAAGGAGCCCCCCACAGAGCGTCAAGAGACCGGGGATGTCCCGATTTCGTGTCGCGGGGGTCGGCGACGATGGAACTGACGGAGCGTTAACTTCCGGTGAACCGGGGCGGATTGCGGAGGGGCGGCGCCTGGCGGGAGGCGTACGGCGGCGCCCCGGCCCCTCCGGGGGTGCGAACCGGATCCGGCCACCCGGGAGCGCCCGGAAGCCGGTCACCCTCGCGCGTACCGCCCGCAACCGACCGGCCCGGGGCACCCCCGGAGCCGCACCCGCTCCCCGCCCCGTCTCACTCCGCCAACCGTCGCCGGATGTCGCCGAAGTGCCGGTGCATCGCCTCGACCGCGCGGTCCCCGTCGCCGTCCTCCAGCGCGGCGACGATCTCGGCGTGCTGATGGTGGGTCACCCGCGGGTCCCGGGGACCGTCGGCGAGGTCGTCGCTGACCCGGCGCAGCGCGTCCCAGAAGGCGTCGAGGACGTCGCTGAGCAGTTGGTTGCCGAGGGAGCGGTAGAGCGCGAGGTGGAAGGCGCGGTCGGTGGAGCGGTTGACCTGCCCGGCGGCGGCCTCCTCCCCCATGCGGTCGACGAGCCCCTTGAGCGCGGCGAGGTCCTCGGGCGGCAGATCGCGGGCGACGGCGGCGATGAGGCCGGACTCCAGCGCCTCGCGGACCTCCATCAGCTCGTAGAGGCTGGATTCGCCCTGGTGGTGACGGACGGCGGCGCGGAAGGCGACGCCCTCGACGAACGGCTCGAGGGTGAGCGGCCCGACGTAGGTGCCGAAGCCGTGCCGGATCTCGACGATCCGCATGGCCTGGAGCGCCTTGAGCGCCTCCCGGACCGAGTTACGGCTGACGTCGAGGAGGGCGACCAGTTCGGCTTCGGTGGGCAGCGGGTCGCCCGGGGTGAGCCTGCGCTCCAGGATCAGCTGCTTGATCTGCGCCTGGACGTCCTCGGACAGCGTGCCTCGCGCCATGAATCTCCCTCTCCCGCGTCTGCCGTTGCGGCGGTCGGCGACGCGCCCCCGTACGGGGCCCGGCGCCCTTGACCGACCGCGTGTCCACCTGGCTATTGTGACCCAGACATAGGACATCCCATGTCCGATGTCTCGCAGGACGGTACGCCCGCCCGCCCCCGCACCACCGCTGGAGAGCCCATGGCACTGCCCGCACCGCTGCACGGCGTCGTCCCCCCGGTCTGCACCCCGCTCGATCCGCGCGGCGAGGTCGACACCGCCTCACTCACCCGCCTGGTCCACCACCTTCTCGACGGCGGCGTCCACGGGCTGTTCGCGCTGGGCTCGACCGGCGAGGTCGCCTATCTGACCGACGACCAGCGCGCCCAGGTCCTCGACACCGTGGTCCGGGCGGCGGGCGGGCGCGTCCCGGTGCTCGCCGGGGTCATCGACACCACCACGCCCCGCGTCCTCGCGCACGCCACCGCCGCCGCCCGCCTCGGCGCCGACGCCCTCGTCGCCACCGCGCCGTTCTACACCCGCACCCACCCCCGCGAGATCGCCGCGCACTTCCGCCGCCTCCGCGCCGCCGTCGACCTGCCGCTCCTCGCGTACGACATCCCGATGGCCGTCCACACCAAGCTGCCCGCCGCGCTGGTGCGGGAGCTGGCCGAGGACGGCACGCTCGCCGGGCTCAAGGACAGCAGCGGGGACGAGGCCGGGCTGCGGCGGCTCCTGGTCGCGCTGGGTGGCCGCACCGGGCGCCGCACCGGCCCGGCGCCCGGCTTCTCGGTGCTGACCGGCGCCGAACTCACCGTGGACGCCGCGCTGCTGGCGGGCGCGGACGGGGTGGTGCCCGGCCTCGGCAACGTCGATCCGGCCGGGTACGTCCGCCTGCACGACGCGGCGCGGGCCGGGGAGTGGGCGGTGGCCGCCGCCGAACAGGAGCGGCTGGCGGCGCTGTTCGCCATGGTGGACGTCGGCCCGGAGGCCGAGATGGGGCGCAGCTCGTCGGCGCTCGGGGCGTTCAAGGCGGCGCTGGCGCTGCGCGGCGTCCTCGCGCACGGCACGACCGCGGCGCCCCAACTCCCGCTGGATGAGGCGGCCGTCGCGGAGGTCGGCCGGTTGCTGGCGGCCGCCGGGCTGCTCCCGCCGCGGTGAGGCCCGCGCCACTCCCGTAGACCGTGCGCGTCCGGCCCCTTTGGAGGCACCGTGCCCACTCCGCAGCCGCCGCGGGCGGCCGTTCCGTGGTACCGGGAGGTGGGCCGCGCCCGGTGGAAGGCGTTCTTCGCCGCCTGGCTCGGCTATGTCCTCGACGGTTTCGACTTCGTCCTCATCACCCTCGTACTGACCGAGATCGGCGCGGAGTTCGGCCTGGACACGGTGGCGGCGGCCGGTCTGGTGTCGGGGGCGTTCATCACCCGGTGGCTGGGCGGCGCGGTGCTCGGCGCGGTCGGGGACCGCTTCGGGCGGCGGACCGCGATGATCGCGTCGATCACGCTGTACGCGGGCGCCACCTTCGCCTGCGGCTTCGCCTGGGACTACACCAGCCTCTTCACCGCCCGGCTGCTGATCGGCATGGGCATGGCCGGGGAGTACGGCGCGAGCGCGACCTACGTCCTGGAGAGCTGGCCCGCGCGGTTCCGCGGCCGGGCCGGCGGCTTTCTGATCTCCGGTTTCTCGCTGGGCTCGGTGGCCGCCGCCGAGTGCTACCGCTGGGTCGTCCCGGCGCTGGGCTGGCGCTGGATGTTCTACCTGGGGCTGGCGCCGCTGGCGGTGGCGCTGTGGGTGCGCCGGTCGCTGCCGGAGACGGCGCAGTGGCGGGCGGCCGTCGAGGAGCGGGGCGCCGCGCCGAACCCGTTCCGGCCGCTCTTCGCGACGCCGCGGCGGGCGGTGGTGAACGCCGTGGTCGCGGCGGTGGCGACGGCGGCGCTGTTCGGGGTGTTCACGCCGGTCGGCGCGGGTGCGGTGGCGGAGCTGGCGGTGGTCGGCGGGGCGGCGCTCGTCGCGCTGGCGGTGCAGTTGGGCGGCGCCCGCGGCTGGGTGCTGTACCTCGCGCTGAGCGCCACGGTGTTCGCCGCGTTCCTCTACAGCTGGCCGCTGCAGGCGCTGTTGCCGACGTATCTGAAGACGGAGCTGCACTACGACGCGGGGCAGGTCACCGACGTCCTGTACTTCGCCGGGTTCGGCACGATGGCGGGCTGCTGGCTGGCGGGGTTCGCCGGGGACCGGTTCGGGGTGCGGCGGGCGTACGCGTACACGCTGCTGGCGTCGCTGCTGTTCGTCTTCCCGGTGTTCGCGGTCGCGGACCGTCCGGTGCTGCTGGGGGTGCTGCTCTTCGTGCTCCAGGGGCTGAGCACCGGGGTCTCCGGGCTGCTGCCGCGCTATCTCGGCGGGCACTTCCCGACCGCGGGCCGCGGCGCCGGGCTGGGGTTCACGTACAACGTGGGGGCGCTGGGCGGGGCGGTGGCGCCGGTGCTGGGGGCGCGGCTGGCCGAGGGCCGGTCGCTGGGCGGGGCGCTGGCGGGGCTGACGTTCGCGGGGACGCTGCTGGTGGTGGTGCTGGTCGGCGGGGACGTCCCGGGGCGGCTGCACCGGCTGCGGAATCCGGACGCGCCGCGCGACCATCTCGCCGCGGCCCCGGACGCCGCCGCGGCCCCGGACGCCGCCGCGGACGGGACGGTGGCCCCCGGGGCGGCGGAGGGGACCGCCCCGGGGGCCGCACCCCCTTTCGGGTGAAGTGCGGTCGGGGCGGCCCGGGACGGCGGGGGCTGGGCGAGGATGCCGGGCCATGGATGCCGTGAGAGTCGCGTTGCTGCGGGATGTGCTGGCCGGGACGGAGTGGCTGCGGGCCACCCGCCGCTTCGGTGGGGCGCTGCGTTCGTCGGTCACCCCGCACGGCGGGCTGCTGCTGGTGGGCGGCGAGGCGTACGAACCGTGGCATCTGGCCGCGCATCTGGACGACGAGGCGGCCTGGTCGGGGCTGCCGGAGCTGTCGCCGACGCTGGTACGCCACCGGGTGCCCGCCGGGAGCCCGGCGCATCTGGCGGTCTCCACGGAGCGGCTGGCGGCGGCCGGGCGCGGGGACACGCTGCTGGTCGTCTCGCCGTGGGCGCCGGGTGCCGGGCTGCTGGAGCGGGTGGACGACGCCCGGCGCAGCGGCGCCACGGTGCTGGCGCTGGACGGCGGGGACGCCGAGCTGCATGCGCTGGCGCATGAGGCGCTGGCGGCGCCGCCGTCGCCGGACGCGGGCGGTCCGGACGCCGCGCCGCTGGATCTGGAGACGGTGCAGCACCTGGTCAGCGCCGCCGCCGGGGAGAACTGCGGGCCCGCGCCGCGCGGTGGCCGCCGGTTCCGCGACCGGCTCTCCCGGCTGGCCGACGCGCTGACGTCCCCGCCGCCGCCCCGGTGGTGACGGGCGCCGGGCCGGGCGGTCGTCAGTCGATGCCGAGTGCGGTGCAGTCGGCCTTGAGGTCCTTGGTGCAGATGAGATCGGCGCGGACCGCACCGTCGCGGACCACGGTGTCCGCCATGTTTTTCCGGGTGACGATCCGGGCGCTGAAGAGCTTGGCGGGAATATGCGAATGGCTCTTGTTGGCGACGCTCACCGGGGTCAGGTAACCGATGCTCTTTCCCCGGAGCAGATCGACCGCGATTTCCCCGGCGGTTTGCGCCTCGGGTCTGACTTCCTTGTAGACGGTGAAGGTCTGCGTACCCTTCACCAGCCTTTGCAGCGCGGTGAGTTCGGCGTCCTGACCGCCGATCGGAAGATGTGCGCCGGACTTCTCCAACACCTCGGCGGCGGCGCCCGCCATTCCGTCGTTGGCGGCGTAGACCGCGTCGAATCCGTTCGGTCCGAGAGTGTTCACCGCTTCGGTGATCTTCTTCCGGGCGAGCGGTACGGACCAGCCGGGGATGTCCTTCTCGTAGACGATCCGGCCGACCTTGTGGTCGAGGACGGCGTGGGCGCCCTTCTTGAAGGAGAGGGCGTTGGGGTCGGAGGGCGAGCCGTTCAGCATCAGCACCCGGGCGGTGGCGGCGCCCGTCCCGAGGGCGGTGACCAGCCCTTCCGCCTGCAGTTTGCCGATCTTCTCGTTGTCGTAGGAGACATGGGCGGCGACCGCGCCCTCGGCGAGCCGGTCGTAGGCGACGACCTTGACGCCCTTCTTCGCGGCGGCGTCCACCCATGGACCGGCGGCGCGGGAGTCGACCGCGTCGAGGACGATGACGCGGACGCCGCCGTCCACCATCTCCTCGAACTGGCGCCGCTGCGTCTCCACATCGCCCGCGGCATTGCGGTATTCGAGCTTGCACTCCAGGCAGCGCGAGGCGACCTTCGAGGCCATGATGCGGCGGTCGAAGTCGTCGTAACGCTCGGCTTTGTCGGGCAGCAGCAATCCGATGGAACTGTCGTCGTTCCGTGTCTTCGGCTGTTCACTTCCGCAGGCGACCAGTGGCAGGGCCAGGGAGAGTGTCAATGCGCCGAGGATAAATCTGCGCGCCGGTACATACATTTCGAAATCTCCCCCGTGGGCCGCTCGGAACGGCTGAAGTGAACGCCACTACCAGCCGTAACGTCAAGAATCGGGAGAGTAACGATATGAAATCGGAGGTAAGGCGGGGAGGGCGCCGGAACGCCCTTCTTCGTCAGGACTTCGCCGCCCGCCGCCGGAGTGTCCGGCGCGACCGGCCCGTCAGGACTCCGGGTCGCCCTTCCTGCCGCTGTCGTGCCAGCGGGGGTCGGTCTCCCACTCCAGGTTGCGTTCGCGGGCCGTCTCCATGGCGTGCGCCGCCTCCTCACGGGTGGCGTACGGCCCGAAACGGTCGGCGGCCCGGCATTCGGGGCCCTCCTCGACCTTCTGGTGCCGCAGGCAGTAGAACCACTCTCCGGGCCTGCCCTCGGTCCGCCTCTTGAACAGCGCCATAGCCGCCTCCTGTGGTCCGTTTCCGTGCCGCCATCCTGCCCGATGGCCCGCCGATACACTCGCTGGCATGTCTGGCCAGTCGCTTCTTGCCCCGGGGAAGATCTCCCCCACCCGCCCCGTCCCCGCCTCGATCCCGCGGCCCGAGTACGTCGGGAAGGCCGCGCCCACGCCGTACAGCGGTCCCGAGGTGCAGGACGCCGAAACGATCGAGCGGATGCGGATCGCCGGCCGGATCGCCGCACAGGCGATGGAGGAGGCCGCCAAGCTGATCGCCCCCGGTGTCACCACCGACGAACTCGACCGGGTGGCCCATGAGTTCATGTGCGACCACGGCGCCTACCCGTCCACGCTCGGCTACCGCGGCTTCCCCAAGTCGCTCTGCTCCTCGCTCAACGAGGTCATCTGCCACGGCATCCCCGACTCGACCGTTCTGCAGGACGGCGACATCGTCAACCTCGACGTGACCGCGTTCATCAACGGCGTGCACGGCGACAACAACGCCACCTATCTGTGCGGCGAGGTCGACGAGGAGTCGAAGCTGCTGGTGGAGCGGACGCGGGAGGCGCTCAACCGCGCGATCAAGGCGGTGAAGCCGGGTCGGCAGATCAACATCATCGGCCGGGTCATCGAGTCGTACGCCAAGCGGTTCGGCTACGGCGTCGTGCGGGACTTCACCGGGCACGGCATCAACACGTCCTTCCACTCCGGTCTGATCGTTCCGCACTACGACAGCCCGCACCACACGACGGACATCGTGCCCGGCATGACGTTCACCATCGAGCCGATGCTGACGCTGGGCTCGTACGAGTACGACATGTGGGAGGACGGCTGGACGGTCGTGACGAAGGACCGCAGGCGGACCGCGCAGTTCGAGCACACGCTGGTGGTCACGGACAGCGGCGCGGAGATTCTGACGCTGCCCTGACCGGATGCCGTGCGGTGCAGTGTCGTCACGCACCGAATGTTTACCGACAGATCGTCGGGAACGGGTTGACCCGGGCCGCCGCCACGGGTCTACTAAGGGTTACCTAAGTACCCCGTTCCCGGAGGTCAGCTTTGGACATGCGCAGCACGGCCTCGCCCGCGCCCGCCCCCTTCTCCACCCAGCTGCGCACCGCCTCGCGCCCGCAGCACGACGCCACCTCGGGTGATTCGTTCCTGGCCGACCTCATCGGCGCCCGGCTCGGTGTGACCGCCTTCCGCGGCTACACCGAGCAGCTGTGGTTCGTCTACGACGCCCTGGAGGAGGAGGCGGGGCGGCTGGCGCGGGATCCGGTCGCCGGTCCGTTCGTCCGCCCCGAGCTGACCCGCGCGCCGGAGCTGGCCCGCGATCTCGCCCACTTCCACGGCCCGTCCTGGCGCTCGCGGGTGGCGCCGCTGCCGGAGACGGTGGCGTACACCGACCGCATCCGGCACTGTGCGCGCCACTGGCCGGGCGGCTATGTGGCGCACCACTACACCCGCTATCTCGGTGACCTCTCGGGCGGCCAGGTGCTGCGCGCCACCGCCGAGAAGGAGTGGGGGTTCGCGCCCAAGGGTGACGGGGTGCGGTTCTACGTCTTCGAGGGGATCGCCAACCCCGCCGCCTTCAAGCGGGAGTACCGCGCGCTGCTGGACGCGGTCCGGGCGGACGATCTGGAGCGGCAGCGGATCATCGACGAGTGCCGGCGGGCCTTCGCGCTGAACGACGCGGTGTTCCGCGCGCTGAGCGAGCGGTTCCCGCTGAGCGCATAGCGGCGGTGGCCGGGGCGGGGTGCGGTGCGCCCCGCCCCGGCGCCGTCAGGCCCGTCGTACCCGGCCGCCGATCTCGACGGTGCCGTCCGGTCCGGGCCGGGTCAGGATGCGGGAGGCGGTGCCCTGGTGGATCTCCAGGGGGCGGCCGAGTCGGTCGGCGAGGAGGAGGGCGGCGGCGCCGGTCGCCTCGTCCTCGGTGATGCCGTCGCCGCGGCGGGGGAAGCCGCGGGCGCGGACGGTTCCGGCGGTCTCGTCCCGCCAGGCCCAGGCGTAGAGCCAGCCCTCGCCGGGCGGCGGTGCGGGCAGCGCGTCGACCTCGGCGGGCGAGGCGTACCGCGCGCAGCGGCGTTCGGTGACCCAGGCGGCGCGGCCGCGTACCCAGACCGTGTCACCCTCGTGGATGACGGCCACCTCTCCGGCCGGTGGGCGGAGCACGGCGGGCGGGCGGCCGAGGTCGCGCAGCAGCCAGGCGAGGCCGACGAGGGGGTGCCCGGCGAAGGGGAGGCGGACGGAGGGGGTGTGGATGTCGACGGTGGCGCGGTCCGGGTCGTCGAGGAACACCGTTTCGCTGTAGCCGAGTTCGGCGGCGAGGGCGGCGCGTGCGGCGGGGTCCGGCAGGGCGGCGCCGTCGCGGACGACGCCGAGCGGATTGCCGCCCGCGCCGTCGTCGCCGCAGAACACCCGGAGCACTTCGATGTCGGTCATCGGCCCATTCTGGGGACCGTGCGACACCCTCGACGGAGGTGTGACGCAGGTCACATCTGTCGGTGTCATACGGGGCGGTGCCCGGATCCGTGTGCAGGGGGACGGGGTCACAACGGGGCCCCGCACCACGGGGAAAGGATGCACACGATGCGTAACAGGCGAATCCTCGGCGGCGCGTTCGCGACCGTCGCGCTGACGGTGGCCGCGCTGGGCGCGACGCAGACCGGCGCCAGCGCCGCGACCGCCACCGAGGCGAAGGCCGCCGCTCCGGCCGCCCACGCCGCCCCGCAGTACAAGCCGATGGACGGCCCGCCCGGAACCGTCTGGACGGGTAAGAAGTTCTGGACGCTCAGCGGCTGCCAGGAGGCCGGTACGGACCTGGTCTCCAGCGGCAAGTGGGCGGACCCGTTCTGCGACGGCTCCGGCCTCATGTACGACCTGTGGGCGCGCCCGCTGTGACGGGCACCGGGGCCGGATGACGCTCCGGACCCGACGCGCACCGTCCCGTCCCGCACGCAGCCGCGGCCACGTGGGGCGGACGGTGCGCCTCGACACCGCAAGGGAGCCGGGCGGTCACCTCGACGAGGGGTGGCCGCCCGGCCGCGCTGTGTACCGGGAGCCGCGGGCGGGCGGTGGCCGAAAGAGGCGGCCCGGAGGCGCCCGGCCGGACGGCGGGAGGTCACAGCCACCCCGGCACCACGCCCCTTACTTGGCGTTTTGATGACTTTTCCGTGACGTAATTCCGGCCGTTCCGTCATCGGGCCGTGTCCCATGAGAGCCGGATCACGGGCTTACGGGGGCTTCTTTCAGGTAAGCCTCAGATAACTTAGGTCTGCCTTAGCGCCCCTTACCGTTCCTCGCCTCCACTGGAGCCCGCATGCGAGCCCTCCGCTCCCCCGTCGTCGCCGCCGTCGCCGTGGCCGCGGCCCTGACCGTCGTCTCCGGCTGTGCGGCCAAGAGCGACGGCAAGGGCGGCAAGGGGGTGATCGAGGTGACGGCGAGCGACAGCGCCTGCGAGCTGTCGGCCGACACGTTCCCCGCCGGGCACGTCCGCTTCGCCGTGCAGAACAAGGGCGCCAAGGTCACCGAGGTCTACGTCTACGCGCCCGGCGACCGCATCGTCACCGAGCGGGAGAACATCGGCCCCGGCACCAGGGCGGAGATCACCGCCGAGATCAAGCCGGGCCATTACGAGGTCGCCTGCAAGCCCGGGATGAAGGGCAACGGCATCCGTAAGAAGGTGACCGCCGACGGCAAGGGCGCCGACGCCAAGCGCGACCCCCGCCTCGACGCCGCGGTCGCCGCGTACCGCACCTACGTCCAGCGGGAGGCGGACCGGACGCTGCCCGCCGCGCAGAAGTTCGCCGACGCGGTGCGCGCCGGGGACGTCGAGAAGGCGAAGGAGACCTACGCGCTCTCCCGGGTCGGCTGGGAGCGGACCGAGCCGGTCGCCGAGTCGTTCGGGGACATCGACCCCAAGGTCGATGTGCGCGCGGACGGGCTGGAGGACGGTCAGAAGTGGACCGGCTGGCACCGGCTGGAGAAGTCCCTCTGGCAGGACAAGAAGATCACCGCGGACGACAAGAAGCTCGCCGCGCAGCTGATGACCGATCTGAAGGACTGGCAGAAGCGCGTCGGCACCGCCGACATCACGCCGACCAGCATGGCCAACGGCGCCAAGGAACTCCTCGACGAGGTCGCCACCGGCAAGGTCACCGGTGAGGAGGAGCGCTACAGCCACACCGACCTGGTCGACTTCCAGGGCAACGTGGAGGGCGCGCAGAAGGCGTACGAGCTGCTGAAGCCGGTGGTGTCGAAGAACGACCCGGAGCTGGCGAAGGAGTTGGACCGGCAGTTCAAGGCCATCCACACCCAGCTCGACGACCACCGCGACAAGGGTTCCGCCGACGGTTTCGTCGCGTACGACACGGTCGGCAAGGACGCCCGTAAGAAGCTGTCGGACAGTGTGAACGCGCTGGCCGAGCCGTTGTCGAAGCTGGCCGCCGCCGTGGCGGTGACCAAGTGACCGAGCCGGTGGACGAGAGGCCCGCGGAGCGGTCGCCCGAGGCGGAGAAGGCCGCGCCGTCGCGGCGGAAGCTGCTGGGCTGGGGCGGTGCGGGGCTGGCGCTCGGCGCCGTCGCGGCGGGCGGCACCGCCACCGCGATGCGCTCCGGCGACACCGCCCCGGCGGACGCGGACGCCGCCGCGGGGGCGGCCGTACCGTTCCACGGCGCGCACCAGGCGGGTATCGCCACCGCCGTCCAGGACCGGCTGCACTTCGCGGCGTTCGATGTCACCACCGACGACCGCGAGGCGCTGATCTCGCTGCTCAAGGAGTGGACGAAGGCGGCTGCCGCGATGACGGCGGGCGACGCGGTCGGGGACGGTGCGGTCGGCGGGCTCGCCGAGGCTCCGCCGGACGACACCGGCGAGGCGCTCGGGCTGCCGCCGTCCCGGCTGACGCTGACGTTCGGCGTCGGGCCCACGCTCTTCGCCAAGGACGGCAAGGACCGCTTCGGGATCAAGGACCGGCGGCCGGACGCGCTGATCGATCTGCCGCAGTTCCCCGGCGACAACCTCGACAAGGCGCGCAGCGGCGGCGATCTGTGCGTCCAGGCGTGCGCGGACGATCCGCAGGTCGCGGTGCACGCCATCCGCAACCTCGCCCGGATCGGCTTCGGCAAGGTCGCCATCCGCTGGTCGCAGCTGGGCTTCGGCAAGACCTCGTCGACGACGCCGGGCGCGCAGACGCCGCGGAACATGTTCGGCTTCAAGGACGGCACCGAGAACGTCGCGGGCGACGACCCGAAGTCGCTGGAGGCGCATGTGTGGGTGCCCACGTCGGAGGCGAAGGGCGACGCGGCGTGGCTGGCCGGTGGCTCGTACCTCGTCGCGCGGCGCATCCGGATGCACATCGAGACCTGGGACCGCACCTCGCTCAAGGAGCAGGAGGACGTCTTCGGCCGGGACAAGGCCGAGGGCGCCCCGGCGGGCCGCACCCACGAACGGGACGCGGCGCATCTGCCGTCGATGCTGCCGACCGCGCACGTCCGCCTCGCCCACCCGGACAGCAACGGCGGCATCCGCATCCTGCGCCGCGGCTACTCCTTCACGGACGGCACCGACGGGTTGGGGCGGCTGGACGCGGGGCTGTTCTTCCTCGCCTACCAGCGCGATGTGCGGCACGGGTTCGTGCCGTTGCAGCGGAAGCTGGCGCGGCACGACGCGCTCAACGAGTACATCCAGCACGTCGGTTCCGCGGTGTTCGCGGTGCCGCCGGGCGTCCGGGACACCGCCGACTGGTGGGGCCGGGCGCTGTTCACCTCCGCCTGAACCGCCCGCACCACCACCGCCGTACGCCACGAACGCCATGAAGGAAGAGAAGGGACCGACGTGTTCGGCAACTATCTGATCGGTCTGCGCGAGGGTCTTGAGGCCAGCCTCGTCGTCTGCATCCTCATCGCCTATCTGGTGAAGACGGGGCGGCGGGAGGCGCTGCGTCCGGTGTGGACCGGCATCGCGCTGGCCGTGCTGCTGTCGTTCGGGTTCGGTGCGGCGCTGCAGTTCGGTTCGCAGACGCTGACGTTCCAGGCGCAGGAGGCGCTGGGCGGTTCGCTGTCGGTCATCGCGGTCTGCCTGGTGACGTGGATGGTGTTCTGGATGCGGCGTACCGCGCGGCATCTGAAGAAGGAGCTGCACGGCAAGTTGGACGCCGCGCTGGCGATGGGCACCACGGCGCTGGTGGTGACGGCGTTCCTGTCGGTGGGGCGCGAGGGGCTGGAGACCGCGCTGTTCGTGTGGACGGCGGCGCAGTCGGCGCAGGACGGCGTCCGGCCGCTGGTCGGCGCGCTGTTGGGCCTGGCCACGTCGGTGGTGCTGGGCTGGCTGTTCTACCGCGGCGCGGTCCGGATCAACCTGGCGAAGTTCTTCACCTGGACCGGCGGGATGCTGGTGATCGTCGCGGCGGGCGTCCTCGCGTACGGCTTCCACGATCTGCAGGAGGCGGGCTGGCTGCCGGGGCTGTCGACCCTGGCGTTCGACATCAGCGAGCAGATCCCGGCGGACAGCTGGTACGGCACGCTGCTGAAGGGCATCTTCAACTTCCAGCCGGATCCGACGGTGCTTCAGGTCGTGGTGTGGGCGGCGTATCTGGTCCCCACGCTCGCGGTGTTCCTCTCCCCCGGTAGGGTGGCGCCGAATCCTGCCACCCAGGCGGCGCCCGCGTCCGCCCCGGTCGCCCCGAAGGAGCCCGAGTCCCATGACACGCAGGTCGCCGTTCCGGGTGGCGCTCGCACTGACGTCGGCAGCGGCGACGCTGACGATGCTGACCGGGTGCGTGACGGTGCACGGCGAGCGGGAGATCGTCCCGGCGGTGACGAAGGCTGACGCCACGGCGGCGCTGAAGCACTTCACCGAGGGCTTCAACAAGGCGAACCGCACGCTGGATCCGGCCGTCACCGCCACCTACGAGTCGGATGCGCTGCTCATGATCGACCGGGCGGGCCTCAAGGCCGCCCGGGCCACGCATCCGCAGGGCAACCCCAGCGCCAGCCCGCTGAGCTTCCGCGACCCGCACTTCACGGTCCCGAAGCAGGCGGGCTGGCCGCGTTTCTTCCTGGCCGACGCGGTCACCAACCGGCAGGACCGCAGCGGTCGGGCGGCCCGCTGGTTCCTGGTGTTCAGCCGCTCCGCCGCCGACGCCCCGTGGCGGGCGGTGTATCTGGCGGCGCTCGCCGCCGACCAGGTGCCGCGGTTCCGGACGGACGCGGACGGGTTCGCGGAGCCGGTGCCCGTCGACGGCAGCGATCTGACGGTCGATCCGGCGGGGCTGAGCAAGGCGTACACGGACTATCTGCGGACCGGCAAGGGCGATCTCTTCGCGCCGGGGGTGCGCACCGACGCCTGGCGCCGGGACCGGGAGGCGAAGTCGCACACGCCCGGGGCGCAGATCCAGTGGGTGGATCAGCCTGCGCGGTTCGCGCCGGTGGCGCTGCGGACGGCGGACGGCGGTGCGCTGGTGTTCTTCGCGAGCTACTACCACCAGCAGAAGACGGTGTCCGAGGGCTCGATGATGCGGGTGACACCGCAGGTGCAGGGCGTCATGGACCATCCGGTGGAAGAGGCCCCGAGGATCACGCTGACCAATCTGTCGGCACAGGCGGTGAAGGTTCCGGCGAAGGGCGCGGGCGGCAAGGTCGCGGTGTTGAACTACATCGAGTCGCGGACGTCGGCGAAGGTGCCGTAGGCGGTATCCGGGGAGTGGTCCGGCGGGTGGCCCGCCGGGCGTCCCGGCGGGCCCCGGTCAGCGGCCGATGGGCCAGGCGGTGGTCTCGTGGTCCGGGGTGCGGCCGATGAACTCGGCGCAGGCGTCGGTGAGGTTCTCCAGCAGCGTCAGCGGGTCGGGCAGCGGACGCTCGGGGCCACGCAGCCAGGAGACGGCGGGGCGGTCACCGGGGAGACGGGACGGCGGCAGCAGGACGTAGCTGCCGCGGCAGTGCCAGCGCAGGCCCGGATGCTCGTCCATCGTCTCGGGGTGGCAGTCCAGCTCGCAGGGCCACCACTCGTCCTCGTCGTCGGGGGTGCCGCGGGTGGCGGTGTAGAAGAGCATCCGGCCGTCGCCGATCCCGGCGCCGCTGAGCGAGACCGGGCCCAGCTCGACGGAGGCGGCCTCCAGGCGCTCCAGGGCGGTCCGGCCGGCCTCGGCGGGGACGTCGAGGACGTCGTGGGTGATGCCGGTGGCGGTGATGAAGTTGGCCTGCGGGAGGGTGCGGACCCAGGCGGCGACCTTGTCGCGGTCGGTGGTGGCGACGGTCTGCCAGCCGAAGGAGACGGGGTGGCGGCCGGGGGTGGGACAGCCGATGCGTTCGCAGGAGCAACCGTAGCCGGAGGGGTGGGCGGCGGGGGCGATGGGGAAGCCCGCGTCGGCCGCCGCCAGCAGCAGGTCCTCGCGGCCGCGTGCGGCCGCCGATCCCGTGTCCGTCTCATCGCCGTCCGATCCGCTCTTCGGCCGACGCAGCCACTGGGAGAACCTGCTCTTGCGTTCCATCTATCCCCTCAATTCGAGCGGTGGTCTGGGAACAATGCTGCCACCATCTGGCGCCCGGGGTGACCCGTGTCAGGATCCGGGGCCCGTACGGGACGGACGAAGCGGGCATTTGCCGTCCCGTACGAGGGAGCGCACGCCGGGCGCACGCGTCAGTCGCGGGTGCGCACCGCGCGGAGTACCAGGTCGACGAGGGTGTCGGTGTAGGCGTGGGTGAGTTCGCCGGTGCGCATCAGCCAGCGCTGTGAGAAGGGACTCAGCAGCATCTCGGTGACGATGCGGAGATCGGCGTCCGGGTCGATCTCACCGGCTTCCTGGGCGGCGCGCAGCCGGGCCGCGTAGACGGCGAACCCGGGCTCCATCAGCCGGGCCACGAAGTCGCGGGAGAGCTGCTCGTCGGCGGCGCCCGCGGCGGCGAGCGCGCGGTAGGGCGCCTGGAAGGCCGGGGCGTTGAACTCGTCGCAGGTGGCCCGGAGCACGTGTTTGAGGTCGGCCGCCAGGTCGCCGGTGTCGGGCAGGCCCTCGCCGTAGCTCTCGACGCCCTCGGTGAACGCGTCGAGCAGGACCGCCGCCTTCGAGGGCCACCAGCGGTAGATCGTCTGCTTGCCGACACCGGCGCGGGCGGCGATGCCCTCGATGGTCAGGCGCGGGTAGCCGACCTCGCCGACCAGGGCGAGGGCGGCGTCGAAGATCGCACGGCGGGAGCGCTCGCTGCGGCGCGCGGCGTTGGGCGCGGGGGTGGTGGGCATGGCGCGATCGTACCGAGCGGACCCCCCGGGCGAGACGGGTCGTCTCGCAGCGATCGGGGGTCCGCCGTCACTCCGAGGGGGTCGCGTGGTCCGGCGGGCGGCCGGTCACTCCCAGGTGTCGCCCCAGGCGGCGTCCCGGGCCGCGCGGTACCCGGCGCCGTGGCGCTTGGTCACCGTCGTACGGCGCAGCCCTTCCTCGGCGGTGCACAGGTCCAGCAGCACCTGGCCCTTGCGGAGCTGCGGCTTGCGGACGATGCGGGCTTCCGCGGGCGCGGCGGGCCCGGGCAGCGCGTCGGGCCGGACCGCCGCGACATAGGCGAACTTCTCGTCCTCGTACGCGAGCGAGCCGCCCTTGACCTGGCGGTGCAGGGAGGAGCGGCTGACCCGGGCGGAGAAGTGGCACCAGTCCTCGCCGGGCACGATCGGGCAGGCGGCGCCGTGCGGGCAGGGCGCGACGATCCGCAGCCCGGCGGCGGTCAGCCGGTCGCGGGCCTCGCGGATGCGGAGGTAGCCGTCCGGGGTGCCCGGCTCGATCAGCACGACGGCGGTGGCGGCGACCGCGGCGTCGACCACGGCGCGACGGGCCTCGGGCCGCAGCTCGCCCAGGACGTACGAGACGGTCACCAGGTCGGTGCCGGGCGGGACGGTGAGGCCGTCGCCGATGACGGCGCGCCGCCACTCGGTGCCGGGCAGCGTGGCCCCGGCCAGCTCCCGGCCCAGGTCCAGGGCGGGCTGCGCCCAGTCGACGACGGTGGAGCGGTGGCCGTCCCAGGTCGCGGCGGCGGCCCAGGTGGCGGCGCCGGTGCCGCCGCCGATGTCGAGGTGGGTGCGCGGTGCGAACTCCGGCACCCGGGCGGCGAACGCGTCCAGCGCGGACTGGACGGCCTCGAAGGTGGCGGGCATGCGGTACGCGGCGTAGGCGGCGACGTCGGCGCGGTCGCGGAGCACCGGGGCGTCGGTGGGGGTGGTGCCGCGGTAGTGGCTGATCAGCCGGTCGACGGCCCGCGCGGCCTGCGTGGGCGGCAGGCCGTCGAGCAGGCCGGCCAGGGCGGCGCGCAGTTCGTCGTGCATTCGGCCAAGTTTACGGGGCGGGAGGGGGTGGTGGACGGGTGTGGGGA
>NZ_JODY01000042.1 GCF_000718015.1 Streptomyces catenulae
GACGCCGCCCGGCCCGGCGAGCCACACAAGGGCCCCCCACCCGCCGTCGCCCTGGACCGCCCCGCGCCCGCCCCACATTTCCCCACCCGGGTCCCCCGCCCCCGGACAGCCGCGCCCGATTCGCCGCCGGTCCGGAGCCGGGCGACCGTCGAGGAGTGCCGTCCGCCGGGACCGTGCGGGCTCCCGGCGGCGCGGCACGGGGCGGGGCCGCCGCGGCGCCGCCGGTGGGCGAGCGACCTGGAGGCACCGTGCCGCACATACCCCGACGGCGCGCCGCCGCCGTCACCCTGCTCGCCGCCCTCGCCACCGTCACCGCCCTCACCGCCCCGGCCGCCCGGACCGGCCCCCGGCCCGCGGTCGCCCCGGCGGCCCACCCCCGCGGCCTCCCGGACGGCCTCCGCCCGCCGACCGCCCCCGCCGTCGCCGCCCCGCTGGTCATCGCGCACCGCGGCGCGGCCCGCCAAGCGCCGGAGAACACCCTCGCCGCCGTCGACGCGGCCCACCGGTCCGGGCTCACCTGGGTCGAGAACGACGTCCAGCGCACCAAGGACGGACAGCTCGTCGTCGTCCACGACGCGACGCTCCGCCGCACCACCGACGCGGCGCACACCCTGCCCGGCCGCGCCCCCTGGCGGGTGGCCGATCTCACGGCCGCCGAGATCGCCCGGCTCGACGCCGGGAGCTGGTTCGCCACCCGCTTCGCGGGGGAGCGGATACCGACCCTCACCCGCTATCTGCGGCGCCTGGACGACCACCACCAGTCGCTGCTGCTGGAGTTGAAGAACCCCGCCCGCTACCCCGGCATCGAGGCGCAGGCCCTCCGCCTGCTGCGCGCCGAGGGCTGGCTCGACCGCGTCCACCACGGACGCCTCGTCGTCCAGAGCTTCGACGCCCGCGCCGTCCGCACCGTCCACCGCCTCGCCCCGCGGCTGCGCACCGCCGTCCTCGGCGCACCCGCCCTCCGCGACGCCACCCGCTACGCCCGCTTCACCGACGGCATCAACCCACCGCTGGACCACCTCACCCCGCGCTGGGCCGCCGCCGTCCACCGGCTGCACGGCCCGCACGGCGACCCGCTGCGCATCTACGGATGGGGCCCCGGCGCGACCCCGGACGCCCGCGCCGCCGCGGCGCGAGGAATCGACGGAGTTGTCGCATAACGTGCCCAGGGACGGGATCCGGCCCTTGTCCGGCCCGGTCAGGGCAGGGATTTACGGGATTCGCGCGGCAGAGCTAAGGTGCCTGAGATGTTCGACGCCGCCACGCCCCCCGCATACGTATGGAGACGCAGAATCCGGCCGATGGGTTCCTTCGTGGCACCCGGCGCGATTGCTCGTCCCGCCCCTCCTCTGGGTTCGTACCGGGAGGGCCCTTGACGAACGACATACCCGACCACGGTGACCGACGCGTCCCGATGCCCCCGCAGGCGTCCGCGGGCGCCACCACCACCGTCCTCGCCCCGCCCGCCGCCGCGGCCGTACCGCGGCAGTCCCCGGCCCCCCGCCAGGACGCGGCGCCCGCCCCGAAGAAGCAGCGCGACGCGTTCTTCGACAACGCGAAGTACCTCGCCATCGTGCTGGTCGCGATGGGTCACGCCTGGGAACCGCTCCGGGACGGCAGCCGCGCCGCCGCCGCCCTCTACATCACCGTCTACGCCTTCCACATGCCGGCGTTCATCATCATCTCCGGCTACTTCTCGCGCAGTTTCGACATGCGCAAGGACCGCCTCCAGCGGCTGATCACCGGCGTCGCCGTCCCGTACATCCTCTTCGAGACGGCGTACACCCTCTTCAAGCGGTGGGCGGACGACGACCCCGGCTACCCCATCAGCCTCCTGGACCCCTGGTACCTCACCTGGTTCCTGGTCGCGCTCTTCATCTGGCGGCTGACCACCCCGCTGTGGAAGGTCGTCCGCTGGCCGATCCCGCTGGCCCTCGCCGTCGCCGTCGCCGCCTCCCTCTCCCCGGAGATCGGTGACGACCTCGACCTCCAGCGCGTCCTGCAGTTCCTGCCGTTCTTCGTCCTCGGACTGAACCTCAAGGCCGAGCACTTCAAGCTGGTCCGCAACCGCCGGGCCCGCATCGCCGCCGTCCCGGTCATGGCCGGTGCGCTGCTCTTCGCGTACTGGGCCGCGCCCCGGATGAACGCCGCGTGGTTCTACCACCGCGACGCCGCGCAGGAACTGCACGCCCCCTGGTGGAGCGGCGCCGTCATGACGCTCGCGATGTTCGGCTGCTCGCTGGTCCTCGTCGCCTGCTTCCTCGCCTGGATCCCCGGCCGCACGATGTGGTGCACCGCCCTCGGCGCCGGGACCCTCTACGGCTATCTGCTGCACGGCTTCCTCGCCAAGGGCTCCCGCTTCTGGGGCTGGTACGACGCCTCCTGGGTGCACACCCCGTGGGGCGCGATCGTGCTGACCCTCATCGCGGGCACCGTCATCACGCTGCTCTGCACCCCACCCGTGCAACGCGTCTTCCGCTTCGCGATGGAGCCCAAGATGGACTGGGCGTTCAAGAAGGACCCGGTGAGCGCCGCCCGCCACCGCTGACCCGCCTCTCCACACGGCAGGGCGCCCGCCACCGGAACACTCCGGAGGCGGGCGCCCTGCCGTGTGTCACGGCCCTGTCGGCGTCACACCCGGTGCGTCTCCTCGGACACCAACTCGTAGCGCACACCCAGCGAGTGCAGCGCCTCCTGCTCCTCCTGCGGCAGCTGCGTATCGGAGATGACGAGGTCGAAATCGGCGAGCGGCGCCAGCTCGTAGAGCGCCTGACGGCCGAACTTCGAATGGTCGACGAGCAGCACCTTCCGCCGCGCCGCCGCCATCAACGCCCGCTTGACCAGGACGTTTTCCTGCGCCTGGTGGTAGCAGTGGCCGTTGTCGACGGCCGAGGTGGACAGGAACGCGACATCGGCGCGGAAGCTGCGGGCGCTGTCGGCGGTGGACATGCCGAGGAAGGCGTTGAACGCCGCGTGGTACTCCCCGCCCAGCGCGATCACCCGGATGTCGGGCTCCTCCGCCAACTCGTTGATCACCTGGAGGGAGTTGGTGATGACGGTGTACGCACCGCGCGAGGAGAGCGCCCGGGCCAGCGGCAGCGCCGTACTGGAGTCGTCGATGATCACCGCCTGGCCCGGCTCGGCGATGGCCAGCGCCGCCGCGCAGATCGCCTCCTTCGCCGCGACCTGTTCGTTCCCCCGCCACCGCGCGTTGGACTCGAAGAGCGCGTTCGGCGCGGCGGTCGCCCCGCCGCGCACCTTCCGCAGCCACCCCTGGTGCTCCAGCGTGTCCAGATCCCGGTGCACGGTCATCTGGCTGACGCCCAGCTCCTGCACCAGCTCCTCGATGGTCACCTGCCCCTCGGCCAGCACCCGGTCCGCGATCCGCTTACGCCGCTCCCGCGGGCTCAGCTTGGCGGGCGCCTCGGCAACGGCCGCATGCGCTGCGGTCGCCTCCTCGGGGGCCGCGTGGCCGGGGGCCGTGTGCTCCGTGGCGGTCTGCTCGGGGGGCGCGTGCTCCTCGGCCGTCTGCTCGGGGGCGGCGTGCTCCTCGGCCGTCCGCTCGGGGGCGGCCCGTTCGGGGCCCGCCTGCTCCTCGGCGGGCTGCGGGCGGTCGGCCGCAGGCCGGGGCGCCTGCCGGTCCGCGTCCGGGGTGCGCGGGCCCGCCGTGGCCGGGGGCTCCGGCTCCGGGGCCGACCGGCCCGCCCCCGGGCTCCGCCGACCTGCCGCCGGGCCCGATCGCTCGGCCTCCGGGGCCCGGCCGTGCGGTCCCCCGTCCGTGACCGAGGCCCGATTGCCTTCGCTGTCGGTCAACGCGTCGTCCCTTCGCGGATCGGATGTCGGCCGCCCTCGGCACGGCCGGCCTCCCAAGGACTGACCCACCAGGGGTGACGGGACAGCCCTTACCCGGGATTTTAGGTCGTGCCCTCGAATCGGCGTGCGGACTGTGGACCGACGCCCGAACCACCACCCGGCCGCCCCCGCCGCCCCGCCCCTCACTTCGCGTCCCCGTAGCAGTCCACCACCGCCGTCGTGAACGGGAACCGCACCGGGGTCGGCCCGAACGTCAGACGCCCCGCCGCGTCCGCCGCCGACGCGATGGCCGCCGCGACCGTCTCCGCCTCCTCGGCGGGACAGTGCACGATCACCTCGTCGTGCTGGAAGAACACCAACTCCGCCCGCAACCCCGCCTCGTGCAGCGTGCGCCGCAACCCGGCCAGCACCAGCAGCGCCCAGTCGGCGGCGCTGCCCTGCACCACGAAGTTCCGGGTGAACCGGCCGCGCGCCCGCGCCGCCGCACCCCCGCCGAACCCGGAACCCGCCGCCTCCTCCTGCGGCAACCCGGCCTCCTCCGGCGGCGCCACCGACGCGGGCGGGCACGTCCGCCCCAGCCACGTCCGCACCAACCGCCCCTCCTCACCCGCCCGCGCCGCGTCGTCGACATACGCCACCGCCACCGGATAACGCCGCCGCAGATCGGCCAGATGCTTCAGCCCGTCCCCGGACGTCTGCCCGTAGATCGCGCCCAACAGCGCCAGCTTGGCGCGGTCCCGGTCGCCCCCGAAGGCCCGCGCCGCGAGGTCCGCGTACAGATCCCGTCCGGTGCCCGCGACCTCCATCAGCCCGCGGTCCCGCGAGACCGCCGCCAGCACCCGCGGCTCCATCTGATCGGCGTCCGCCACCACCAGCCGCCACCCCGGATCGGCCCGCACCGCCCGCCGCACCACCTTCGGCACCTGGAGCGCCCCGCCGCCGTTCGTCGTCCAGCGGCCGGAGACCGTCCCGCCCGGCAGATACTCCGGACGGAACCGCCCGTCGTGCACCCACTGCTGCAACCACGACCAGCCGTGCGCGGTGTGCAGCCGGTACAGCGCCTTGTACGCCAGCAACGGCGCCACCGCCGGATGGTCGATCCGCTGGAGCTCCCACTTACGCGTCGAGCCGAGCGTGATGCCCGCGCCCGCGAACGCCCGGACGATGTCCTGCGCCAGATCCGGCCGCACCCGCGCTCCACCGAACGCCCGCGACACCTCCTCGGCCAGCTCCGCCATCCGCCGCGGCTCCAGCCCGCCGGGGAACCGCTCGCCCAGCAACTCGTCCAGCAACGCCCGGTGCACATCGGCCCGCCACGGCACCCCGGCGTACGTCATCTCCGCCGCGACCAGCATCCCCGCCGACTCCGACGCCAGCAGCAACCGCAACCGCTCCGGCCGCTCCGCCCGCTCCGTACGCGCCACCTGGCCCGCGTAGACCTCCACCAGCGCGGTCAGCTCGTCCGTCCCCGGCGGCAGCGGCACCGGGCCCGGCGCGAAGAGCGACGGCTGGGTGTCGGCCGCCCGCACCGGCGCGTCCGGCGGCACCGGCAGCCCCCGCAGCCGCGCCCACGCCGCCGCCAGCGACCGCGGCTGCCCCCGCTGCCCCTCCTCGTGCCCGATCAGCAGCGCCTCCGCCGCCTCGACGTCGTAACACCGCTCCACCCGCAGCCCCGCCGCCAGCAGCCCGCGGTACGGCTCGGCGGTGGAGCGCCACACCCACCGCTCGACCTCGGGCCGGGCCCGCACCGCCGCCGCGAGCGAGGGCTCCCGCACCACCGGCCCCGCCGGTGCGCCGTCCGGAGTGAGCGGGCAGAGACGCACACCCCCGTCGCCCGTCTCCGCCACCGCCCATCTCATGCCAGGAGTCTCGCAGCAGGGTCTGACAATCGCTCTGACCAGTGGTTTCGCCGTGTCCGTCCACGGTCGCCCGACCGCTCCGCCGTACGCTGTCCACGGCGTCCGTCCGGCCCGGTCCGACCCGCCCCGGCGCATCCCGTTCCACACGCCCGGCCCGCACGCCCCGCACGCCCGCGCGGGTCATCCGCCGCGGGCCGGTGCGAACACTCCTGCCCCGGATTCACCCGAAAGTGGCGCTACCCGTCGGCGGTTCATGCGTTGAACAGCTTGTCGCTCCGCGCGGCTGTGCGTCGCGTACGCGTACGCGCAAGTCCCGAAAGCTGCTTCAGTGAAGAGGTTCGCCGTGAAGTTTGTCTCCAAGGCCGCCGTTCTGTCCGTCGCCGCGGGTATCGCCGTCATCGGTGGTGCCGGTGTCGCCTCCGCCCACGGGGCCGGTGCCGAGGGTGCCGCCGTCAACTCCCCCGGCGTCATCTCCGGCAACAACATCCAGGTCCCGGTCGACGTCCCCGTCAACCTGTGCGGCAACACCATCAACGTCATCGGGCTGCTCAACCCCGCGTTCGGCAACACCTGCGTCAACGGCTGACGCCTCCCCGGCGGACACCCGTACGCCACGGACGCCCGCCCCGAAGGCCGGCCCGGGACCCACGGTCCCCGGCCGGCCTTCGCCGTTCCCGGGACACGGCCCGCGATACCACGCCACCCGGATGCGGTGATATCTGCCTACGGATTCGCGTCATTCGGGTGAACCGGCGAAACCGTGCCCTGCGAAGCGAGTTGTCCAGGACGCTCCGGATACGGGCACTCCGCTTCGAAAGGGTAAATCGTGATCAAGAAGGTCCTGGCCACGACGGCCGTAGCCGCGTCCCTCGTCGGCATCTCGGCGACCGTCGCCCCCCAGGCGATGGCGATCGGCAACGACAACGGCACCTCCACGGTCAACGGCAACGGTGCCAAGACCGCGTTCGGCAACTCCACCACCAAGGGCGAGATGAGCCCGCAGCTGGAGCTGGTCCAGGGTTCCCTGAACAAGCTCTGCGTCGGCCTGCCGCTCAAGGCGAACGTCGGCTCCCTCGTCGGTCTGGTTCCGGTTGCCGTTCAGGACGTCAACGTCCTGTCCAACCCGCAGAACCAGCAGTGCACCGAGAACTCCACCCAGGCCAAGGGCGACGAGCCGCTGTCGCACCTCCTGGACGACATCTCGGCGCTGTCCGGGAACGGCGTCGGCAACGGCTGATTCCGCCACCGGCCGCCGACCGGTCCCCCGGTTCTCTCCTCCCGGGCGGACCGGACGGCGGCACCCCCGCCCCGCACATACAGGGCGGGGCAGCACCACCCCTCTCGGTAGGAATTCGTATTCGGCGAATCCCTCGTACGTGTGTCCCGCGGTGATTTCAACGGTGCGGTCGCATTTTTGCGACGGCAATCGCCGGGCGGATCCAGGCCGTTCGGACGATTTTTCCGAAAACTTCTCCGCGGGAGTTTCGTCGGCGAGGGGACATCGTTACCAATATCGGCAGCGGAGTGACGGGCGGCGGTTTGCGCCCGTGCGGCACGAAGGACGTGTGCGCTACCGATCCGCTGCAGGAAAGGGCTCAAAGTGAAGTACACCAAGATCGCCGCTGTTGCCGCCGGTGCCCTCATGGCCGTCGGCTTCGCCGCCCCGGCGTTCGCCGACTCCGGCGCCTCCGGCGTCACCGCGAACGACCCCGGTGTCATCTCCGGTGACAACATCCAGGTGCCGGTCCACGTGCCGATCAACCTGTGCGGCAACACCATCGACATCATCGGCCTGCTCAACCCGGCCTTCGGCAACACCTGCGTCTCCGACTGATCCGAAGTTTTCGGATTTGCGTTGTCCCGATCGGCCCCGGTGCACATTCCGTGTACCGGGGCCGACCGGTGCCCGCACCGAATTCACCGTGCCCATGGAAATCCGCGTGCCTATTCGGAACCCGTTCCGGGCAACACGCATGTTCGGGGGTTTCTCCGCGGGCAGGGACTCGTTGGGCAGAGGGAATGCGGTGATCCGAGCAGCGAAGTGAATGCTCACGTGGCCGGGATGTCGCGCCCCGTCGAACACCGCCCGAGAAGGGACAGTTCACAGTGAAGTACGCGAAGTCAGCCGCCGTTCTGGCCGGTTCCGTCATGGCTCTCGGCGCGGCTGTTCCCGCTTTTGCGAACGAGCAGCCGACGTCACCGAGCATGAGCCTCAACGGCGGTCTCAACGACGCGCTCCACAGTGAGCAGCTCGACGGTCACCAGATCCGGCCGCTGGTCGACACCGTCACGGGCGTGGCGAAGACGGCGAAGTCCGGTCCGAAGAAGATCCTGGGTGGCGCCACGGGGGCGACCCAGGACGGAAAGCTGCTCGGCGGCCTGCCGCTCGGGAAGTAATTCCGTACGCGGAGCGCGGCGACGGGTGCGGGAAAGCTCAGCACCGGAGAATTCTCCGTCCGCGGCGCCGGATGCCCCGTGTTCCTGTGATCACTTCCCAGACGCTCCCGATCAGGTAATTGACAGGTCGGGGACGCCAGCTCATTTGAGTGAATCAGCGCAACTCGGCCGGACGGCCGAAGTTGGGCATGTTGCCCGGCCCCGGGCAACCCGGAAAACGAAGGACAATCAATGATCAAGAAGGCTCTGGCTACCGCAGCCGCGGCTGCGTCCATCGTTGGTATCGCCGCCGCTGCCGCCCCGCAGGCGATGGCGATCGGCAACGACCACGGCACGAGTTCCGTCAACGGCAACGGCGCCATGCAGGCGTACGGCAACTCCTCGACGTACGGCTCCATGAGCCCGCAGATCGGTCTCATCCAGGGCTCGCTCAACAAGCCCTGCATCGGTCTGCCCGCCAAGGCGAACCTCGGCTCGCTGGTCGGTCTCGTGCCGGTCTCGGTCCAGGACATCAACGTGCTGTCCTCGCCGCAGAACCAGCAGTGCACCGAGAACTCCACCCAGGCCAAGGGTGACGAGGCGCTGTCGCACATTCTGGACGACATCCCGCTGCTCTCGGGCAACGGCGCCGGTAACCACTGACCGGCACCCGCTGACCCGGGCCGCCCGGCCCTCCTTCTTCCGGGCGGCCCGGGTTTCCCTTTGCCCGCATCCGTTTTCCCTTCGGACGAGTTCCGGTGTGGTGATGCGTACGGAAATCGGAAGGGTGCGCGTACGGATGACGGAGTTGCGTACGTGATGAATGCGGGCGGGGGAAATCCGGGCGCCGGAATAGGTGCCGGAAAATGCCGGGACAGAATGTCCGGCATCGTTACCGGTACGTGACCATTACAGGCCCGGGTCATTCGTTGGTCATGGTGTGTGGAGGGACGCATGCCCATGCGTTCGCGGGATTGATGGGGTTGCGGACGCGTGGGCATGCCACCGGAAGCGGCACAGGGCCCGCGTCGCCGAGAAATCGGCGGCGCGGGCTTTGTGTGTGTCCGGGGCGCGTGCGCTCCCGGGCCCGTCAGCCCTTGGGCAGGCTCGGCAGTCCGGGCAGATCGGGGGCGGGCAGACCGCTGTCCAGGGTGAGGGCGAGGACGACGTTGACCGCGCCGGTGAGGGCGCCGGTGAGCGCGGTGCCGATGGCCGCCGGGTCGCCCGAGGTGACCGCCTTCACCAGGGCGTCGATCCTGGCCTTGAGGTCGACCAGCGCGCTGGCCTTGAGGTCGGCGGCGCGGGTGTCGCCGGGCCGGGTGGCGGACTTCGTGGGCCGGGACTGCTGTGCGGCGGCGATGGCCCGGTCGACGGCTTCCTTCTTCTGCGTCAGCTGGTCGGCGGGGAGCTTGCCGCCGTCGGCGCCCAGGACGGCGTTCAGCAGGTCCGTCACCGGCGCCAGGACCGCGGTCTGACCCTTGAGCGCGGCGACCTGCTTGAGCAGCGCCGAAGCGTCCGGCAGCGGCGCCGCCACGGGCGCGGTGGTGACGGTCTGCCGGGCGTCGCCGGTGATCCTGGAGGCGACCGCGGTGCCCGCGGCGCCGAGCACCAGCGTGCCGCAGACCGCGGACGAGACGAGCAGACCGGATCTCCGGGACATACGCATGGCAGCTTCCTTTCGGGGCGGGGAGGGGCTCCCCGCCACCCTGCGAACGCCCGTCACCCACTGCAAGGCGGGCGCCACCGACAGTGAGCCGACGTGCTCGGCCGGGACCTCGCTGACCTCGTACTTCCCGGTGCTGATGGCCGGTGCGGGGCGTTGCGGCCAATGGGGGAGCGGCGGGTGCGGCGTGGGGCGCGTGTGAGCGAAGGGTGACGGCCGGACGCCCGCCGGGTCGCCATCTGTTCGGGTGACGGACCGGAACCAGGCGCGGTGTGGCGGGTTGTTGAAACAGGGCTTCTGTACCGGAAGTCCGTGTACCGAAGGGTTTGCACGATGAAGAAGATCATGGCGGGCGCCGCTGTCGCGGCGTCGGTGCTCGGGTTCTCCGCCGCGGCGGTCCCGCAGGCGATGGCGACCGGTAACGACCACGGCACGTCCACCGTCAACGGCAACGGCGCCCAGACCGCCTACGGCAACTCCACCACGCACGGCAAGCTCAGCCCCTCGGCCGGTCTGGTCCAGAGCTCGCTGAACGACCTGTGCCTCGGCGTGCCGGTCAAGGCGAACGTCGGCTCGCTCGTCGGCCTGCTGGTGCCGGTCGCGGTCCAGGACGTCAACGTCCTGTCCAACCCGCAGAACCAGCAGTGCGCCGAGAACTCCACCCAGGCCAAGGGCGACGAGCCGATCTCGCACGTCCTGGACGACATCCCGGTGCTGTCCGCGAACGGCGCGGGCAACCACTGAGAGCCCGGCGGCCCGGCTGCCGTGTGCGCCCCGGTCACCGGGGCGTACGGATACGGGGCCGGGTCGTCGTTCGCCTCGGGCCCGGGGCGTGGCGTGGTGAGGTCGCCGCGTTCCGGGTCCCGGGGTGGGTGGGGAAGGGGGCGGGTCCGCCGTGGGCGGTGGGCCCGTGGTGGGGGAAATGCTCGGCGGCCGGCCGAGCGGATCCGGCGGGCCGCTCGGCCTGGGCCGCCCGGTCGAGACGACCGTCGGCATCGCCGGACGACTCGACCGCAGCGCCGCCGTCCGGCGGGCCCGGTGGCGCTGCGGCTGGAAGCCACCCGGCGCGGACGACGGCTGTGCGGATCAACGCGCCAGGGGCCGTCCCCGGTACGGGAAGGATCGTTCTTTCCCTCATTGGTGGGACCAGGCACCCAGGGGGTTTGAAGCGGCTCGAACGGAGTGGCCGGGTGCGCCGCTCTCCGCCGTGTGCGCCGGGGCCGGGGGCGGGCGGTGGCGTACGCCGGGGCCGGAGGCGGCGTCCTCTGCGAAAATGGCAGGACAAAGCGCTCAGAAGCGACGAAAACGGGGAGTGTGGCATGCGAATAGCGCTGGCGCAGACCGACTGCCTGCTGGGGGATCTGGCGGGGAACCTCGCCGTCGCCCGGGACCAGATCGAGCGGGCCGCGGCGGAGGGCTCGGACCTGGTGGTCTTCCCCGAACTGAGCCTGCACGGCTACCACTTGGGCGCCCTGGAGCGGGACACCTCGGTGGAGGTGCGCGATCCGCGGCTGCTGGAGCTGAGCACGCTCGGCCCGGACGTCGTGATCGGGTTCCACGAGCACACCAGCCTGCGCGCGTACAACACCTCGGCGTACTACGCGGCGGGCGAGCTGGTCCATGCGCACCGCAAGCTCTATCTGCCGAACTATCTGGCCTGGGAGGAGCGCAAGCACGTCAGCCCCGGGCAGTCGATGCGCGCGTACGACCTGGGCAGCGCGTCGGGCGGCGGGCGGGCGGCGACGCTGGTGTGCAACGACGCCTGGCAGCCGGTGCTGCCATGGCTGGCGGTGCAGGACGGCGCGGAGGTGCTGTTCGTGCCGACGAACAGTGCGGCGAGCCTGGACCCGGAGGCGATGGACACCGGCCTCTACTGGGACACGCTGCTGTCGTACACCGCGAAGATGCTCCAGTGCTGGGTGATCTTCGTCAACCGGGTCGGCAGCGAGCACGGCGCGACCTTCTGGGGCGGCTCACGGGTGGTGGATCCCCGGGGCGCGGTGGTGGCGCAGGAGCCGAAGTGGGAGCCGGCGCTCGTCACCGTCGACGTCGACCCGTCCGAGGCGCGTCGGCAGCGCCGGGCGGTGCCGCTGGTCGCCGAGGCGCGGCTCGGGCTCGTGGACCGCGAGGTGCGGCGGCTGATCGACGAGGGCGGGGACCACTGAGCGGCCCGCGCGGGGCCGCCGGGACGGCCCCTGCCGGGCTGCGGCCCGTGGGGCGGCGCTCCGGCGGCCGGAGCCGGGTCAGCGACCGGCGGTGGTCGCCTCCGTGCGCGGCGCGGCGGCGGGCTGCTCGGGGGTGTCGGTGGCGCGGTCGTCCTTGAGCGCCTTCGCCTCCGACTTCAGGATGCGCATCGAGCGGCCGAGACCGCGGGCCATGTCCGGCAGCTTCTTCGAGCCGAAGAGCAGGACGCAGGCGACGATGATCAGGACCAGGTGCCAGGGTTCCAAGGCGTTCCGGAGCATGGGGGGCGCTCGCTTTCGTCGGGGGTGCCTGCGGACGTTCTGCCCAGTATGACCGGAACGGACACGGCGTCCGGCGGAGGGGGGCATCCGGGGGACGGGTGCCCTTCGGCGTTCACCAGGGAGCCGCCCGGCCGTCGGGGCGCCGTTCCTCGCGCGGGGCGTGCGCGGAGAGGGTGACGGCCCGGTGTGCCGCGCGGCGGACGGCGTAGCGGGCGGCGGTGGCGACCTCGGGAATCTTATTGAAAACGGTAATCATGTAGCGATGGTAGCCCGGTGCGCCGCGGAGGGCTCACGGGTGGGCGCGGCGGGGTGAGGGGATTGTGTCGATCGGGGTGGGGGCGGGTGTCGCGGGGCCGGAGGGAACCCGTCGGCGTCGGCGTACGTCCCAGCGGCGACCGGTGGGACGCATGGGGCGGGCGAGGGTGACGGGGCTCGGGTGGGCTTTCCGTGTTTGACGTGCGGTAACGGCGTCGGCACCGCCCGTCGTGCACGTGCATCTGTACATGCATCTGCATGTGAACCTGGTTATGCTGCCGAGTAGTTGAACGTCAGTCATGATCCGGGGGAGCCCCTGTGCCGCACGCATACAACGGGATGGCCGCGACCGATCTCCCCGGCGCCGCCTGGCAGAAGAGCCGCCACAGCAACTCGCAGGGTTCCTGCGTGGAGTTCGCGAAGCTGCCCGGCGGGGAGATCGCGGTACGGAACTCGCGTTTCCCCGAGGGGCCCGCGCTGATCTACACACCCGCCGAGGTCGAGGCGATGCTGCTCGGCGTCAAGGACGGCGAGTTCGACCACCTGATCCGCGACTGATCCGCGACTGACCGTCGAGGAGCCGGGCCGAGGCGTATCGCCGCAGGTCAGAGGTTGTTTTTCGAGGCGCGGACCGAGTGGGGTCCGCGCCTTGACGTGCGGGGTCGCGGCTCTGTCGGCGCCCCGCGTGGTCGCGCGCGTGCCCGTCCGGCGTCGAGGTGCGTACGTCCTCGCGCGGGCCTCGCCGGGGCCTCGCGCCGATGTCCGGACACAGGTGTGCCGGGGCCTCGGCGGTGAGGGCCCCGGCGGGTGCTGTGCCGTGACGGTGCGGCCCGGGAGCGGTGCGCGCCCCGGGGGAAGGGGTTACGGGACCCGGAAGAGGGCCCAGACGATCTTGCCGTGCGGGGCGCCCGAGAGCGGCTGCCAGCCCCAGCTGTCGCTGAACGACTCCACGAGATACAGCCCGCGACCGCCCTCCGCGCCGAAGTCCGCCTCACCGGCGACCGGTGAGTCGTCGCTCGGGTCGCGCACCGCGCACACCAGCCGCGAGGACCAGTGCATCAGGTGCAGCCGGGCCGGCGGGGTGTCGTCCGTCAGCTCCGGGGCGGCGAGGACCGCATGGCGCAGGGCGTTGGTGACCAGCTCGGACACGACCAGTTCGACGCCGTCGAAGAGGCCCTCCAGGCCCCAGTCGCGCAGCGTGTCGCGGGTGAACTTCCGTGCGCCGCCCACCGATTCGTAGCGCGGTGGCAGCGAGCAGGAGGCGGAGCCGGAGACTGTCCAGGGGTCGACGGGAAAGACGCTCTGCCCTAATGGATCGAGCCTGGTCAAAACCTTGGTCCCCATGCGAGGCACTCCTGGCGTTCGCGGACGTCATGACCCGGCCGGTCTGGCGGATCTGGCGGATCTTTCACGAGCGTGCATGCGTGCGACGCCCATGGTTCCGAATGCGTACGCCAGATGCAAGGGCAGATGCACGTGCACGTGCCAGGGTTGCGAGGATGGATTCCGGTTCGCGGTGAATTCTTCTCCGGTGCAGGGTGTGGAGAGCATGGGCGGACCTCACATATCAGTAACCGGCCGAGCACTCAACGACGCAGGAACGTGGCAGACTGCCGGGCTATGTTGGGCGGGTCGGGGCCAGGGGAGGGGCGAAACGGTGTCGGCAAGTGAGTCGAACGGGTCGGTGGTGCGGAGGATCCTGCTGGGATCGCAGCTGCGCCGACTGCGGGAGTCGCGCGGCATTACGCGGGAGGCGGCGGGTTACTCGATCCGCGCCTCCGAATCGAAGATCAGCCGCATGGAGCTGGGGAGGGTCAGCTTCAAATCCCGCGATGTGGAAGACCTGTTGGCGCTGTACGGCGTGAGCGACGAGCAGGAGCGCGCCGCGCTGCAGTCACTGGCGCGCGAGGCCAATGTCGCGGGCTGGTGGCACAGTTACTCCGATGTGCTCCCCGGTTGGTTCCAGACATATATCGGCCTGGAGGGCGCCACCTCGCTGCTGCGCACCTATGAAGTGCAGTTCATCCACGGCCTGTTGCAGACCGAGGAGTACGCGGACGCGGTGGTGCGGCGCGGGATGCCGGACGCCGCGCCGGAGGAGATCGAACGCCGGGTCGCGCTCCGGCTGGAGCGGCAGAAGCTGCTGGTCGCCGAGCGCCCCACGGAGTTCCACTGCGTACTCGACGAGGCCGCGCTGCGTCGCCCGTACGGGGAGAGACAGGTGATGCGCGAGCAGTTGAGACATCTCATAGAGGTGTCGGAACGGCCGAACGTACGTCTTCAGGTGATGCCCTTCCAGATGGGCGGGCACTCCGGGGAGAGCGGCGCCTTCACGATGCTGGGCTTCCAGGAGGACGGGCTGCCGGACATCGTCTATCTGGAGCAGCTCACCAGCGCGCTCTATGTGGACAAGCCCGAGGAGGTCGCCCAGTACGCGCGGGTGATGGGGCGGTTGCAGGAGGAGGGGCCGAGTCCGGCGGAGAGCCGTGACCTTTTGCGTGGTCTACTCCAATTGATGTAACGCGTGGGTAGGATGACCAGCCATCAGGAGGCAATACCCCACAACTGGGCGCCCCGGGCGCCCAGTTCTCCAGATCGGGATGGCATGTCCTACTTCGACGACTTGGCGTACCAGTTCATCGACGGCGAGTGGCGCTCCGGCAGCGGCTCGTGGGACATCGTCGATTTCAATCCCTACAACGGGGAGAAGCTGGCCTCCATACCCGTCGCCACGGCGACGGAGATCGACGAGGCGTACCGTGCCGCGGAGCGCGCGCAGCGGGAGTGGGCCGACACCAACCCGTACACCCGGCGGCTGGTCTTCGAGCGGGCGCTGCGGATCATCGACGACCGGGAGGCGGAGCTGGCCGCGGCGATCTCCGCGGAGGTCGGCGGCACCCACGCCAAGGTCGGCTTCGAGCTGCATCTGGTCCGGGAGTTCCTGCGCGAGGCGATGCAGCTGGCGCTGCGCGCCGAGGGCCGCATCCTGCCGTCGCCGATCGACGGCAAGGAGAACCGCCTCTACCGGCTGCCGGTCGGCGTCGTCGGGGTGATCAGCCCGTTCAACTTCCCGTTGCTGCTGTCGATGAAGTCGGTCGCCCCGGCGCTGGCGCTCGGCAACGCCGTCGTCCTCAAGCCGCACCAGAACACCCCGATCTGCGGCGGCGGGCTGGTCGCGCGGATCTTCGAGGAGGCGGGGCTTCCGGCGGGGCTGCTGAACGTCGTGGTCACCGACATCGCCGAGATCGGTGACGCGCTGATCGCGCACCCGGTCCCCAAGGTCATCTCGTTCACCGGCTCCGAGAAGGTCGGTCGCCATGTCGCGACGGTCGCCGCCGGGCACTTCAAGCACACCGTGCTGGAGCTGGGCGGCAACAGCGCGCTGGTCGTCCTGGACGACGCGGACCTCGACTACGCGGTCGACGCCGCGGTCTTCAGCCGTTTCATCCACCAGGGTCAGGTCTGTATGGCGGCCAACCGGGTGCTGATCGACCGGTCGGTGGAGCGGGAGTTCACCGAGAAGTTCGTGGCGAAGGTCGCCTCCCTCAAGGTGGGCGACCCGGCGGATCCGGCCACCCACATCGGGCCGCTGATCAACGAGGGCCAGGCAGAGGCGATCACCTCGCTGGTAGGGCGGGCGGTCGGCGAGGGCGCCACCGCGCTGCTGCACGGCAAGAGCGAGGGCACCCTCGTCGGGCCCAGCGTGCTCGGCGGGGTGGCGGAGGACTCGTGGCTGCTGGGCCAGGAGATCTTCGGCCCGGTGGTGGTGCTGGTGCCGTTCGAGGGCGACGACGACGCGGTGCGGCTGGCCAACGCGACGCCGTACGGGCTGAGCGGCGCGGTGCACACCGCCGACATCGAGCGGGGCGTCCGGTTCGCCAAGCGGATCGAGACCGGCATGATCCACATCAACGACGGCACGGTGCACGACGAGCCGATCGTGCCGTTCGGCGGCGAGAAGAGCTCCGGGGTGGGCCGCCTCAACGGCGACGCGATGGTCGAGGCGTTCACCACCACCAAGTGGATCTCCATCCAGCACGGTCGCTCCCGCTTCCCGTTCTGACGGCGGCGCCGTACGCCCCGGGGCGACGCTCCCGGGGCGCCGCCTAGGCTGGTGCCACCGGGCGCGCCGGTCCGCGCGGTCCGGGTGCGGCGGACGGAGGGGCGATGTCGGCGATGCGGTTGCTGGTGCTGGGCGCCGTCCGGCAGCACGGGCGGGCCCACGGCTATCAGGTGCGGGGCGATCTGGAGTACTGGGGCGCGCACGAGTGGGCGCAGGCCAAGCCCGGTTCGATCTACCACGCGCTCAAGCAGATGGCGAAGCAGGGACTGCTGCGCGCCCATGACACCGCGCCGAGCCCGGACGGCGGTCCGCCGCGTACCGAGTACGAGCTGACGGACGCCGGTGAGGCGGAGTTCTTCACGCTGCTGCGGGACGCGCTGGCCCGGCCCGGGCAGCGTAACGACGTGCGCAGCGCCGGGCTCGGTTTCCTGGTGGAGCTGGGGCGGGCGGAGGCGGTGGCGTTGCTGCGGGAGCGGGTGCGGGCCCTGGAGGAGTGGCGGGCCACCGCGACCGAGGAGTACGCGCCCGCGGAGGGGCCCTCGGCGCTCGGACACATCGGCGAGATCATGCGGATGTGGGTGGACGCCGCCGATCACGGTGCGGCCTGGACCCGCGGGCTGATCGCGCGGATCGAGGGCGGGGCGTATGTCTTCGCGGGGGAGGGCGCGCCGTTCGTGGGCGTGCTGGCGGAGGGCGCGGAGAACCCGTACGCGACGGGTGAGGTCCATCCCGGGGACGAGGCGTAGCGGCGGACGGGCCGGTGCCGTGGCCGGGGCGTCAGTGGTGGAATGCGGTGGCTTTGCGGGCGGGACGGTGCAAAGGGCGGGGTTGGGCGCGGAGTTCCGGCAGGAGCTGTTCCAGGTCGCCGAGGAAGAGGTCGGCGAGGTCCTGGGAGAAGCCGTTGCGGCAGACCACCCGGAGGACGGAGAGGTCCTCGCGGTGCGGCGGGAAGGTGTACGCGGGCACCAGCCAGCCGCGTTCCTTCAGCCGCCGGGAGACGTCGAACACGTCGAAGGCGGTGGTGGCGGGGGCGGTGGTGAGGGCGAAGACCGGGAGTTCGTCGCCGTGGGTGAGCAGGGTGAAATCGCCGAGCGCGCCGATGCGGGAGGCCAGTGACATCGCGACGTCCCGGGTGGCCTGCTGGACGGCGCGGTAGCCCTCCCGGCCCAGCCGCAGGAACGTGTAGTACTGCGCCACGACCTGGGCGCCGGGCCGGGAGAAGTTCAGCGCGAAGGTCGGCAGGTCGCCGCCGAGGTAGTTGACGCGGAACACCAACTCCTCGGGGAGCATCGCCGCATCGCGCCACAGCGCCCAGCCGACACCGGGGTAGACCAGGCCGTACTTGTGGCCCGAGGTGTTGATCGAGGCGACCCGGGAGAGGCGGAAGTCCCAGGCCAGGTCCGGGTCGAGGAAGGGCGCGACCATCCCGCCGGAGGCGCCGTCGACATGGACGGGGATGTTCCAGCCGGTGCGTTCCTGGAGCGCGTCGAGCGCCGCGCAGACCTCGGCGACCGGTTCGTACGAGCCGTCGAAGGTGGAGCCGAGGATGGCGACGACGCCGATGGTGTTCTCGTCGCAGAGCTCCGCGGCGGCCCGCGGGTCGAGGTGGAAGCGGTCGCCCTCCATGGGGACCTGGCGCGCCTCGACCTCCCAGAAGGTGCAGAACTTCTCCCAGCAGACCTGGACGTTGGCGCCCATCACGAGGTTGGGGCGGGCGCCCTTACGGTCCTTCGCCAGGCTCCAGCGCCGCTTGAAGGCCATCCCGGCGAGCATGCACGCCTCGCTGGAGCCGGTGGTCGAGCAGCCGACGGCGGCGGCCGGATCGGGGGCGTGCCAGAGGTCGGCGAGCATCGCCACACAGCGCCGCTCCAGCTCGGCGGTGCGCGGGTACTCGTCCTTGTCGATCATGTTCTTGTCCCGGCACTCCGCCATCAACGCACCGGCCTGCGGCTCCATCCAGGTGGTGACGAAGGTGGCGAGGTTGAGCCGGGCGTTGCCGTCGAGCATCAGCTCGTCGTGCACGTACTGGTAGGCGGTGTGCGGGGCGAGCGGGCCGTCGGGGAGCGTGTGGCGGGGCGGCGTCTCGTCCATGCCGCCGATCGGGTCGGCCTCGCCGTAGAAGGGGTTCACCGGGTGGCCGGGCCGCGCGGACGCGCCTTTGTGCAGGGTCATGGCCGCACCTCCTCGGCCGACCCTAGGGCGGCGGACGGCGGGCGGCCCGCGGGGCGGGGCCGGGCGTGTGGCCGGGGCGCGGGGCGGGCGCGGGGCCCGCGGTCGGGTGCGCCCGGGCGGGTGGCCCGGGCGCCGCGGGGTGGTCGGTCAGCTCGTCCCGGCGAGGGAGAGCTTGGCGGCGAAGCCCAGGAAGGCGGCTCCGGCGCCCGCGGAGAGGCCCGCGGTCAGCTTCCGGCGGCGCCGGAACGTCGCGGCCAGATACGTACCGCTGAAGATCAGGATCGACAGGTAGGTGAGGCTGAAGAGCTGCGCCCAGGCGCCCAGGGCCAGGAACGACAGCACCGGGTGCGCGTAGGACGGGTCGACGAACTGCACGAAGAAGGAGATGAAGAACAAGATCGCCTTCGGGTTGAGCAGGCTCACCACCAGGGCCCGGCGGTACGGGCGCTCCACCGGCTCCTTGCCGTCCCCGGCCGGTGCCTCGGCGGCGGCCGCCTCGGCCACCGCGGTCGCGGCCGTCGGCCCGGTGGCGGTCGCCGCGCCGTCGGACGTACGGGCGGCCCGGCCGCGCCACAGGGCCACCGCGCCGCGCAGCATCCCGACGGCCAGCCAGGTCAGATACCCGGCACCGGCGAACTTCACGATCGCGAACAGCAGCGGGCTGGCCTTGAGCAGCGAGGCGACACCGCCCGCCGACAGGGCCATCAGCACCGCGTCCCCGCAGACCACCCCGGCGGCCGCGCGGTAGGCGACGCGGGGGCCGAGCCGGGCGGCGACCGAGACGACGTAGAGCGAATTCGGCCCCGGCAGCAGGATGATCAGGGCGAGGCCCGCCAAATAGGTGGAGAGGTCAGTTATCCCGAACATGAGGCGCAGAATCTCACCCGGGACCCGGCCCGCCACAAGTCTTTTCAGCATGCGGACGCCCCGGACACAGTGCGGTGTCCGGGGCGGGGTCCGACGGCGGGACGGCCGGGGCGCGGGGCGTCCGGCCGGGGGCGGGCGGCGGTGCGCCGCGCGCCCCTCGTACGGGGGCGCCCCGACCGGGTGATGCGCAGGTCGGGGCGGGTCCGCGCGGTGGGCGGCCCGGTCCGTGCGGGTCAGCTCTTCGGGGCGAGGACCACGGCGGTGCCGTAGGCGCAGACCTCGGTGCCGACGTCCGCCGCCTCGGTGACGTCGAAGCGGAACATCAGCACCGCGTTGGCGCCGCGCGAGCGGGCCTGCTCGATCAGCCGCTCCATGGCCTGGTTACGGGTCTCGACCAGCGTCTTGGTCAGGCCCTTCAGCTCGCCGCCGATCATCGACTTCAGTCCGGCGCCGATCTGGCTGCCCAGATGGCGCGAGCGGACGGTCAGCCCGAAGACCTCGCCGATGACCTGCTGCACGGTGAAGCCGGGGACGTCGTTCGTCGTCACCACCAGCACGTCGGACTGGGCCTGCTGTCCGCCGCCGAATTCCTCGATGCCCATACGTCTCGCACTTCCTTCGCTGTGTGGTGCCTGTGACGCAAGCATCGCCCGGTTCCCGCGGCCGGGCATCCTCCGCCGGGACGAGCGACCGCCGACGCCCCCTCCGACCTGCGGCGGAGGGCTTCTCCTCCCGGCCGTCCGGGGCGGTGTGCCCCGGGTGCGGCGGCCCGGTCGGCCCCGGGCGGGCGGGTGGAGGGAACCGTGTCCGGCCGGTCGGCGTTGATAGCTTTGGGCCCGCACACGCGCCCGATCCCCGCCGCTTCCCCCGTCGCACCGCAGATCCGGCGCCCTCGACACAGGAGCCTTCACCCCGTGAACACTCTCGCGCTCGGCCCCCAGTGGCTGGACCCGGATTTCCTGATCGGCACCTTCGGTCTGATCGGCGTCCTGGTCATCGTCTTCGCGGAGTCCGGCCTGCTGATCGGGTTCTTCCTGCCGGGCGACTCCCTGCTGTTCACCACCGGTCTGCTGGTGACCACCGGCAAGATGGACAAGCCGCTGTGGCTGGTGTGCGCGCTGGTGGTGCTGGCCGCGGTCCTCGGTGACCAGGCCGGATATCTCTTCGGCCGGAAGGTCGGCCCGTCGCTCTTCAAGCGGCCCGACTCCAAGCTCTTCAAGCAGGAGAACGTCGAGAAGGCCCACGAATTCTTCGAGAAGTACGGGCCGAAGTCGCTGGTCCTGGCCCGGTTCGTGCCGATCGTGCGGACGTTCACGCCGATCATCGCGGGCGTGAGCCGGATGAACTACCGCTCGTTCCTCACCTTCAATGTCATCGGCGGCTCCCTGTGGGGCGCCGGGGTCACCCTGCTCGGCGCCGCGCTGGGCAACGTCGAGTTCGTGCACAAGAACATCGAGGCCATGCTGGTCCTCATCGTGCTGATCTCCGTCGTGCCGATCGCCATCGAGTACCTGCGGGCCCGCGGCAAGGCCAAGAAGGCGGAGGCGGCGGTGGCCGAGCAGGCGATGGCCGGTGGCGCCCCGGCCGACGGCCGCCGTGGCCGCCACGCCAAGCGCTGAGGGTTCCGGGCCCGGCCCGGGCAGCGATGGATTCCATCGCCGCGGGCCCGCTCCGTACGCCCCCTGACCGCCCGTCCCCACGCCCGGGGGCGGGCGGTTCGCCGTGGGGCGCGCGGGCGTGCCCCCGGTACGGGATGCGCCTCCGCACCATCCCGCCGCACTCCCGTACTCTCCCCTCGGTCACGCCCTTCGGGGCATGACCCCCGGCACCGTCGGGAATGTGCAGTTCATCCTGTCCGACTCCTTTGTCGGAACCGGTCAACCCCCGCCCCGCGCGCCCGGAAGCGTCATCAGGCATCGTGTCCTTGACGGTCGCAGGAGGCGTACGAGGAGCGAAGAAACGTGGCGTCGGACCCACAGCGCGGCCAGCGCTCCACCAACGGCACACCACACCCCCAGAACGGCTACCACCGCGGGCGGAACAGCAACGGCGGCAACGCCCCGGCCGAACCACCCGACGAGGACAGAAAGCCGACGTCGGACGAGGTGCGCAGCGCCTTCACCCCGCCGCTGGGCGTCCCCCAGCCGCCGCTGCCCGAGGACGAGTCCAGCACCACCTCCGAATTCGCGCTGCCCGAGGGGCTGCGGCCGGAGGCCCCCGCGGAGCAGGAAGGTTCAGCCTTCGCCCCGCCCGGTGGCGCGCCCACCGGTGGCTTCCCCGCCTTCACCCCGCCGCACGGCATTCCGGTGCTCAGCCTCACCAAGGAGGCGCCGTGGCAGGACCGGATGCGGACCATGCTGCGGATGCCGATCCACGAGCGCCCCACCCCGGAGCGGACGGAGCGCCCCGACGACGAGACCGGGCCCGCGGTGCCCCGCGTCCTCGACCTCACCCTGCGTATCGGCGAGATCCTGCTCGCCGGTGGTGAGGGCGCCGAGGACGTCGAGGCGGCGATGTTCGGCGTCGCGCACGCCTACGGGCTGGAGCGCGTCGAGCCGACCGTCACCTTCACCCTGCTCTCCATCTCGTACCAGCCGTCGCTGGTCGACGACCCGGTCACCGCCAGCCGTACCGTGCGGCGGCGCGGCGTCGACTACACCCGGCTGTCGGCGGTCTTCCGGCTGGTCGACGACATCACCTCCGAGGGCATCACCCTGGAGGAGGCGTACCGCGGGCTCGCCGAGATCCGCCGTAACCGCCACCCGTTCCCCACCTGGGCGCTGACGCTCGCCTCCGGACTGCTCTCCGGCGGCGCCTCCATACTGGTCGGCGGTGGCCTGCTGGTGTTCGTGGCCGCCGCGGTCGGTTCGATGCTCGGCGACCGGCTGGCCTGGCTGGCGTCCGGGCGCGGGCTGCCGGAGTTCTACCAGTTCGTGGTGGCCGCGATGCCGCCCGCGGCGATCGGCGTCGCCTTCGGGCTGGCACACGCCAACGTCCAGGCGTCCGCGGTCATCACCGGTGGACTCTTCGCGCTGATCCCGGGACGGGCCCTCGTCGCGGGCGTCCAGGACGGGCTGACCGGTTATTACATCACCGCCGCCGCCCGCCTCCTGGAGGTCGTCTACCTCATCGTCGGCATCGTCGTCGGCGTGCTCGGCATCCTCTACATCGGGCTCCAGCTCGACCCCGGGCTCAAGCGGCTCAACCCCGAACAGGCGCTGCACGTCTACAACGAACCGCTGGTCCAGACCGGCGCGTCCATGCTGCTGGCGCTGGCCTTCTGCGTCCTGCTCCAGCAGGAGCGGCACACGGTGGCGTTCGCGACCATCAACGGCGGGGTGGCCTGGGTCGTCTACGGCGCCCTCGCCAACGTCGCCGGGCTCAACGCGGTGCCGTCCACGGCCATCTCGGCCGGTCTCGTCGGCCTTTTCGGCCAGCTGCTGTCCCGCTACCGCTACGCCTCGGCGCTGCCGTACGTCACCGCGGCCATCGGGCCGCTGCTGCCCGGTAGCGCCACGTACTTCGGGCTGCTCAACTTCGCCCAGGGCAACCTCCTCGACGGCATCGCCTCGCTGATCAAGGCGGCGTCGCTGGCGCTCGCCATCGCCGTCGGCGTGAACCTCGGCAGCGAGGTCGCCCGGCTCTTCCTGCGCGCCCCCGGGCCGGAGATGCCCGGCGCCGGCCGCCGCGCGGCCAAGCGCACCCGCGGCTTTTGACCATCGGCCGGACTGCGCCGTACGCGAACGGGCGGCACCCCGAGTGGGTGCCGCCCGTTCCGTTACGAAAATCAGCGCGCCGTGCGCCGGGTCCGGGGGCCTGCGACGGCCCCCGGGGAGCCCGGTGTCAGTGGGCGCCGCCCTGCGCCTCCAGGCGCTTGTACGAGGCCTCGATCTCGGCCTCGGCCTCGGCGCGGCCGACCCAGTCGGCGCCCTCGACGGACTTGCCCGGCTCCAGGTCCTTGTAGACCTCGAAGAAGTGCTGGATCTCCAGGCGGTCGAACTCCGAGACGTGGTGGATGTCCCGCAGGTGCTCGACGCGCGGGTCGGACGCCGGGACGCACAGCAGCTTGTCGTCGCCGCCGGCCTCGTCGGTCATCCGGAACATGCCGATCGCGCGGCACTTGATGAGGCAACCGGGGAAGGTCGGCTCGTCCAGGATGACCAGCGCGTCCAGCGGGTCGCCGTCCTCGCCGAGGGTGTTCTCGACGAAGCCGTAGTCCGCGGGGTAGCTGGTCGAGGTGAAGAGTCGACGGTCCAGGCGGATCCGACCGGTCTCGTGGTCCACCTCGTACTTGTTCCGCGAACCCTTCGGGATCTCGATGGTGACGTCGAACTCCACGGGTGGCTCCTCCATGATCAACACATAGGTCTGGTGATTAAGTGTCCCCCACGCAGGTGGGTGCTGGCGAAAGGGGCTGGTCCAAGGTGCCGGAGACCGGATCGTGGCAGGTCGGATGGGAGACGGCGCGACGGTCGGCCCGGGCGTGCGCCCGTACCGCGGCCCGTACGGCACAGCGGGCCGGCCACGAGGTCCGCCGGACCTGGCGCGCCGCACCGCCGCGTACACGGAGCACCTGGCGCCTGACGGCGGTGGCCACCGCCGCGGGCCTGGCGACCGCGACGGCCGCGGTCGCGGTGGCCGGGCCCTGGGACTCGGGTCAGCGTACGGCCGAGCGGGCCCGCGCGGGGGCCGCGGCCGGTACGGGTGGCGTACATCACGGCGGGGCGCCCGGCCGCGGCGGCGCGCCGGGGGGCGCGGGCGGCGGCCCCGCGGTCCCGCAGGTCCTCCCGGCGCTCGGCCTTCCGGCGGCGGGCGCCACCGGGCGCGGCGCGGCCCCGCAGCCGACCGGCGCCGGGCTCGCCGACGCGCTGTCGCCGCTGCTCAAGGACAAGGCACTGGGCCCGCTGCGGACCGCGTCGGTCATCGACGTCGCCACCGGCCACCAGGTGTTCGCCGCCAAGCCGACCGCGGCGGCGGTGCCCGCCTCCACCGTGAAGCTCGCCACCGCGGTCGCCGCCCTCTCCACCCTGGGCGCCGACCACCGCATCGAGACGACGGTGGTGACCGCGGCGGACCCGGCGGACGACGGCAGGAACGGCGCACCGGGCAAGCACCCCGAGGGCGGCAAGGACTCCGGGGACGCCAAGGACGACAAGGACGCCAAGGACGACAAGGACGCCAAGGACGACGCGAAGGGCGGCAAGCCCGCGACGCCGCGGATCGTGCTGGTCGGCGGCGGGGACCCGACGCTCACCGCGCGGGCGGGCGAGGGCGCCGACGGGCCCGCCAGCCTGCGCGACCTCGCCGACGACACCGCCCGTGCCCTCGCCCGCAGCGGCCGCAAGAAGGTTTCTCTCGGCTACGACACCTCGCTCTACTCCGGCCCCGCCGTGCACCCCATCGGCCCCAACGAGAACCTCGCCCGCGTCACCCCGCTCATGGCCGACGAGGGCCGCCTCGACAACAGCGACAACGGCCCGGCACCCCGCTCCGACGACCCGGCGGACGCCGCCGCCCGCACCTTCGCCGCCCGGCTCGAGGAGCGCGGCATCACCGTCGACGGCGACCCGTCGGCCGCCCGCGCCCCGAAGGACGCCACCCGTCTGGCCACCGTCCGCTCCCAGCCGCTCGGCGCCCTCGTCGAACGGATGCTGACCAACAGCGACAACGACATCGCCGAGGCCCTGGCCCGGCAGACCGCCCTCGGTGCCCACCGCCCGGTCAGCTTCTCCGGCGCCGGGGAGGCCGTCCGCAAGGCCCTCGCCGACCGGCACCTGCCGCTCACCGGCGCCCGCTTCGACGACGGCAGCGGGCTCGACCGCGACGACAAGGTCAGCGCCGAACTCCTCGCCCGCCTCCTGCTGCACGCCTCCGCGCCCGACCACCCGGAACTCCGCCCGATCGTCACCGGACTGCCCGTCGCCGCCTTCACCGGCACCCTCGGCAGCCGCTACGCCGACACCGCGGGCGCCGGTGCGGTCCGCGCCAAGACCGGCACCCTGACCGGTGTGAACACCCTCGCCGGGACCGTCGTCGACGCCGACGGACGGCTGCTGGTCTTCGCGTTCATGACCAACGGCACCAGCGACGCCCAGGGCGCCCAGAAGGCCCTCGACACGCTCGCCTCGGCGGTCGCCAACTGCGGCTGCCGCTGATCCGACGAAGACCCGTCGACATCCGCCGCCCCGCGGCGCGACCTTCGGCTACCCCCGAGCGAGGTGCCCACGTACCGTGAAACGCATGACGAGCATCGGTGGAGTCGAGATGGTCGACTGGAACCTCGCGGCGGCGACGGCGACGCGGTTCGTGCGGCCCGGTCCGGAGGTCAGCCGCGACGAGGCACGGGCGATCGTGGCCGAGTTGCGCGCGCACGCCCGGTCCTCCGAGGAACACGTCCGCGCCTTCACCCGTATGGCGCAGCCCGGGGCCGGGGGCGCCGACGCGCCGCACGACACGCCCGTCCTCGTCGTGGACCGCCCCGGCTGGATCAGGGCGAACGTCGCCGGGTTCCGCGCGGTGCTCAAACCCCTGCTGGCGAAGATGGCCGAGCGCCGTCCCGGCGGTCCCGGCGGCGCGGTCCTCGGTGCCGTCGGCGGCAAGGTCACCGGCGTCGAGCTGGGCATGCTCCTGTCGTTCCTCGCCTCCCGCGTCCTCGGCCAGTACGAGACGTTCGCCCCCGCCTCGCGGGAGCTGCCCGCCGGAGCCCGCGGCGGACGGCTGCTGCTCGTCGCGCCCAACATCGTCCACGTCGAACGGGAGCTGGCGGTCGACCCGCACGACTTCCGCCTCTGGGTCTGCCTGCACGAGGAGACCCACCGCACCCAGTTCACCGCCGTGCCCTGGCTGCGTGACCACATCGAGGGCGAGGTCCAGGCGTTCCTCGCCGAGACCGACATCGACCCGGGCACCCTGGTGGAACGGCTCCGCGAGGCCGCCCAGGCGCTCACCGGCGCCCGGCCCGAGGGCGAATCCGGCGAGGAGGAGTCCCGCTCCCTCGTCGACCTCGTCCAGACCCCCGCCCAGCGCGAGATCCTCGGTCGGCTGACCGCCGTGATGTCCCTGCTGGAGGGCCACGCCGACTACGTCATGGACGGCGTCGGGCCCGAGGTGGTGCCCTCCGTCGCCGAGATCCGGGAGAAGTTCCAGCAGCGCCGGGCCAGCGGCGCCGGGCGCCTCGACCTCGCACTGCGCAAGCTCCTCGGCCTCGACGCCAAGCTGCGCCAGTACCGCGACGGCGAACGCTTCGTCCGCGCGGTCGTCGACGACCTCGGCATGGACGGCTTCAACCGCGTCTGGACCTCCCCCAACACGCTCCCCACCAAGCAGGAGATCGCCGCGCCCGCCGACTGGATCGCACGGGTGAAGGGAGCAGGGGACGGAGCATCGGGTGCGGGGGACGGAGCACCGTAGGACACAGACGCGCCGCGCGCACGCCGGACGGCAGATGTGCGCCCCCGTAATCACCCTTCTGAGGGACCGTTACCAGGGGATAGGCGTGCAATGCTCGGGGAACTGCTCGCCTCTGTCACCATCTAGGCACTCTGTGTGACGAATGTGTCGTCCGCAGACCAAGGCTCCCCAGCTGAACGATTGGAAACGGACATGGGTCCCCATCCAGCGGTCGCCGCGATACGCGTGGCGGTCCGCCGCGTACTCCACGACGTACTCAACCGGCACTCCGCCCAGGCCAGGACCGAGCCCCCGCTCGTCCTGGTCGCCTGCTCCGGCGGCGCCGACTCCATGGCGCTCGCCTCCGCCCTCGCCTTCGAAGCCCCCCGGCTCGGCGTGCGCGCGGGCGGCGTCACCGTCGACCACGGTCTCCAGGCCGGTTCCGACCTCCGCGCCGCCGAGGTCGTCCTGCGGCTGCGCTCCCTCCACCTCGACCCGGCCGAGGCGGTCACCGTCCGCGTCGGCAAGGCGGGCGGCCCCGAAGCCGCCGCCCGCGACGCCCGGTACGCCGCCCTCGACGCCGCCGCCGAACGCCACGGCGCCGCCGCCGTCCTCCTCGGCCACACCCGTGACGACCAGGCCGAGACCGTGCTCCTCGGCCTCGCCCGCGGCTCCGGCACCCGCTCCCTCTCCGGTATGGCCGCGACCACCGGCCACCTGGGCCGATACCGCCGCCCGTTCCTCGGCGTCGACCGTCAGACCGCCCGCACCGCCTGCCTCATCCAGTCCCTCCCGGTCTGGGACGACCCCCACAACACCGACCCCTCCTACACCCGCTCCCGACTCCGCCACGAAGGGCTGCCCGCCCTGGAGAAGGCGCTCGGCAAGGGCGTCGTCGAAGCCCTCGCCCGTACGGCACAGCTCTCCCGGGACGACGCCGACGCCCTCGACTCCTGGGCCGCCGACGCCGAACGCACGGTCCGCGGCGCCGAGGGCACGCTCGACGTCGCCGGACTCTTCGCGCTGCCCCCCGCGGTACGCCGCCGGGTGCTGCGCCGGGCGGTCATCGACGCGGGCGCACCGGCCGGTTCGCTCTTCGCCCGGCACATCGAGGAAGTGGACCGGCTGATCACCGCCTGGCGTGGTCAGGGCGCCCTCAACCTCCCCGGGCGCGTCGGTGTTCGACGGCAGGGTGGCAGACTTGTCATTCGGCAGGGCTGAGCCGCAGGACCGCTGCCCCGCCTGATCAGTCCGGCGACGGACACGACACCGAACCGAGCGAGAGTGGCACGGGTGGACGACAAGGACATGGGCTCCGACCTTGAGTCGGTACTCATCAGCAAAGAAGAGATCGACGCGAAGCTGGCTGAGCTGGCCGCGAAGATCGACGCGGAGTACGCGGGCAAGGACCTGCTCATCGTCGGCGTCCTGAAGGGCGCCGTGATGGTGATGGCGGACCTGGCGCGGGCGCTGTCCACCCCCGTCACGATGGACTGGATGGCCGTGTCCTCGTACGGCGTGGGCACCAAGTCCTCCGGCGTGGTGCGCATCCTCAAGGACCTCGACACCGACATCAAGGGCCGGGACGTCCTGATCGTCGAGGACATCATCGACTCCGGTCTGACGCTGTCGTGGCTGCTGTCCAACCTCGGTTCGCGCGAGCCCGCCTCGCTGGAGGTCTGCACGCTGCTGCGCAAGCCCGAGGCGGCCAAGGTCGATATCGATGTGAAGTGGATCGGCTTCGACATTCCCAATGAATTCGTCGTCGGCTACGGCCTCGACTTCGCCGAGAAATACCGCAACCTGCCGTTCGTCGGCACCCTCGCACCGCACGTGTACGGCGGCTGAGGACGGCACCCGCTCGCCGTCCGTACGGATCGGCGAGGGCCCGGAACGGCCACGGCGTGGCGGCCGCGCGGCGGTGGGAACCCGCCGGGGCCGCCCGCCGTTGAAGCAGAGAACGGAATCCGCGTACACATTGTTCGCTGTCGGCGTCGCCGACGGGTGACAATGCTGGGGTACCGTCCGAAGGCACTCAATTTTTCGGGCCAGTAATACACCGTACGCACGACCAGCCCTCCGCAGGGCTGTTGTGCCTCACTGTGGCAGGAGGGACGGGGCCCTGACGGCTCCGTATGGATGGACGTGAAGCGATACTTCCGTGGGCCGGTCATGTGGATCGTGCTGGCCGTCCTCGCCGTGGTCGTGTTGATGCAGGTCGTCGGGGAATCCGGCGGCTACAAGACGGTGGACACCGGTCAGGTCGTCAAGGCGATCACTGACAACAAGGTGAAATCCGCCGAGCTGACGACCGGCGACGAGAACAAGATCAAGATCGAGTTGTCGGGTGACAACAAGATCGAGGGTTCCAACAAGCTGCAGGCGAGCTACATCGGCGACCAGGGCGTCGACATCGCGAAGAACCTGCAGGCCAAGTACCAGACCGGCGAGATCAAGGACGGCTACACGGTCGCCCCGTCGAAGCAGAACCCGTTCGTCGGGCTGCTGATCACGCTGCTTCCCTTCATCCTCATCCCGATCATCTTCCTGTTCCTGATGAACCAGGCGCAGGGCGGTGGCTCCCGGGTGATGAACTTCGGGAAGTCCAAGGCGAAGCTGATCACCAAGGACACGCCCAAGACGACCTTCGCGGACGTCGCCGGGTCGGACGAGGCGGTCGAGGAGCTCCACGAGATCAAGGAGTTCCTCCAGGAGCCGGCGAAGTTCCAGGCCGTCGGCGCCAAGATCCCCAAGGGCGTCCTGCTGTACGGCCCGCCCGGAACGGGCAAGACGCTGCTGGCGCGCGCCGTCGCGGGCGAGGCCGGTGTGCCGTTCTACTCGATCTCCGGCTCCGACTTCGTCGAGATGTTCGTGGGTGTCGGTGCCTCCCGGGTCCGTGACCTCTTCGAGCAGGCCAAGGCGAACGCCCCGGCGATCGTCTTCGTCGACGAGATCGACGCGGTGGGCCGCCACCGTGGCGCCGGTCTCGGCGGCGGTCACGACGAGCGCGAGCAGACGCTCAACCAGCTGCTCGTCGAGATGGACGGCTTCGACGTCAAGGGCGGCGTCATCCTGATCGCCGCCACCAACCGCCCGGACATCCTCGACCCGGCGCTGCTGCGCCCGGGCCGTTTCGACCGGCAGATCGCCGTCGACCGTCCGGACATGCAGGGCCGTCTGGAGATCCTGAAGGTCCACCAGAAGGGCAAGCCGGTCGCGCCGGACGTCGACCTCACGGCCGTCGCCAAGCGGACCCCCGGCTTCACCGGTGCCGATCTCTCCAACGTCCTCAACGAGGCCGCGCTGCTGACGGCCCGGAGCGACAAGAAGCTGATCGACAACCACTTCCTGGACGAGGCGATCGACCGCGTCGTGGCCGGTCCGCAGAAGCGGACCCGGATCATGTCGGACAAGGAGAAGAAGATCACCGCGTACCACGAGGGCGGACACGCCCTGGTCGCGGCGGCTTCCCCGAACTCCGACCCGGTCCACAAGATCACGATCCTGTCCCGCGGCCGGGCCCTGGGCTACACCATGGTCCTGCCCGACGAGGACAAGTACTCCACCACCCGCAACGAAATGCTCGACCAGCTGGCGTACATGCTGGGCGGGCGCGCGGCGGAGGAGCTGGTCTTCCACGACCCGACGACCGGTGCGGCCAACGACATCGAGAAGGCCACCGCCACCGCCCGGGCGATGGTCACCCAGTACGGCATGACCGAGCGTCTCGGTGCCATCAAGTTCGGCACCGACAACTCCGAGCCGTTCCTGGGCCGCGAGATGGGTCACCAGCGCGACTACTCCGAGGAGGTCGCCGCGCTGGTCGACGAGGAGGTCAAGAAGCTCATCGAGACCGCGCACAACGAGGCGTGGGAGATCCTCGTCGAGAACCGCGACGTTCTCGACAACCTCGTCCTGGAGCTCCTGGAGAAGGAGACCCTGGGCAAGGAGGAGATCGCCGAGGTCTTCAAGCACATCGTGAAGCGCCCGGCCCGCCCGGCGTGGACCGGCTCCTCGCGACGCACCCCGTCGTCCCGCCCGCCGGTGCTCTCCCCGCGGGAGCTGTCCCCGGCCAACGGCACGGTCCCGGGCAACGGCACCGTCTCGATGGACAAGCCGGTGACGGAGTCCCCGGAGGACACCCGCGAAAGCTGACGGGGATCACACCCTCCCGGAATGTCCGCCGCGCCTCCCAGGTTCTAGCCTGGGAGGCGCGGCATTTCCGCATCCGGAGCCGGGCGCAGAAGGAACGAGGCACCACATGACCGACCCTGTGACGCTGGACGGCGACGCCACGATCGGCGAGTTCGACGAGAAACGTGCCGAGAACGCCGTGCGGGAGTTGCTGATCGCGGTCGGTGAGGACCCGGACCGCGAGGGGCTGCTGGAGACCCCGGCGCGGGTGGCGCGCGCGTACAAGGAGATCTTCGCCGGGCTGTGGCAGAAGCCCGAGGACGTCCTGACCACGACGTTCGACATCGGTCATGACGAGATGGTGCTGGTCAAAGACATCGAGGTGACCTCGCACTGCGAGCACCACCTGGTGCCGTTCGTCGGAGTGGCGCACGTCGGATACATACCGTCCGCCGACGGGAAGATCACCGGGCTGTCGAAGCTGGCCCGGCTGGTGGACGTCTTCGCCCGCCGTCCGCAGGTCCAGGAGCGGCTGACGACGCAGATCGCCGACTCCCTGATGGAGATCCTGGAGCCGCGCGGCGTCATCGTCGTCATCGAGTGCGAGCACATGTGCATGACGATGCGCGGGGTCCGCAAGCCCGGTGCGAAGACCACCACCTCCGCGGTCCGCGGTCAGCTCCGCGACGCGGCGACCCGCGCCGAGGCGATGAGCCTGATACTGGCGCGATAAGGCGGTACGGCGAAGCGGTACGACGAAGGGGCGGGCGCTCTCGGGCGCCCGCCCCTTCGTGTCGTCCGTGTGCCGTGCCGTTTCCTCACACCTTCAGCCGGCCGCCCAGCCACTCCATGGCGGCGGGGATCTCGCGGCGCCAGGTGTTGAAGTTGTGGCCGCCGCTGTCGAGGATGATCGACGAGATCGTGGACGGCGACTTCGTCTGCCGGATGAAGCGCAGCGTCTCCTTGAAGTTGCCCTCGCCCTGCTTACTGCTGGTGACCAGGAGGTTCACCGGCGGCGCGGGGAGGTGGCGCTGGCGCCAGAGCAGGTTGTTCTCCCGCTCCAGCTGCGGGTCGCCGCCGAAGAGGTCGCCGGTGGTGGCGTCCAGCGGCGCCTTGTAGCTGCCGGAGAGGGCGACCGCGGAGGAGAACGACTCCGGGTGGCGCATCGTCATCTTCAGCGCGCAGTAGCCGCCGGTGGAGTCGCCGATCACACCCCAGCTCTTGGCGTCCTTGCCGACCCGGAAGTGACCGGCGATGTCGCGGCGCAGGTCCTGGGTGAAGAACGTCTCGGTCTGCGGGCCGCCGGGCACGTCCACGCACTCGGTGTCCCGGGGCGGTGCGACGGTCGGCCGCATCATCACCAGGACCATCGGCTGCATCTTGCCCTTGCCGTGCAGCGCGTGCTGGGTCTGCGGGAAGTGCAGCTTCTTGTAGAGCGCCTGGGCGGTGCCGGGGTAGCCGGTGAGGACCAGCGCCGCCGGGAAGACCTTGTCGGCGTGGGCGCGCTGGAAGTACTGCGGCGGCAGATAGACGAAGGCGGGGCTGCTGATGCCGGACTTCTCGCCGTGCAGCATCACCTTCTCGATCCGCCCGGCGACCTTCGGCCGGGAGCTGCCGTCGACGTTGAACCGCTCGGCGCCGAGCTTCGTCAGCCGGGTGCCGTCCGGACCGGTCTTGTAGTTGGTGACGACGCCGGGCTCCTGCTCCTGCCCGAAGAGGTCGGCCCAGGACGCGTAGAAGCCGAACGAGTTGTTGGCGGCGAGTCCGACGGCGGCGAAGAGCGATATCTGCGTGAGGAGCAGGATGCCGACCCGGCCGAGGACCGGGCGCCAGCTGCGTCCCGACAGCCGCGGCCACAGCCAGACCGTGAGCACGAAGAATGCCACGGCGAGGACGATGGCCAGTATCAGCAGCTTTTTGCTGGTGAGACCCATGTGGTGCTTTCTCCCGGGCGGCCGGCCCGCCGGTCCGCTGTTGGAACCCCGAGCCCTGAAACGCCGTCATACAGGGCGCAAAAGTCCGGAAGCTGCGACCAGGTTCGCACGTTCTCTCGACCGGGGCGACGGGAAAGTGATGTCTGACAGGCTAGATGGCGAAAAGTCCGGGACGGTTGCGTGGCGTCGGCCACGCTGGCTCCGGGGCCCGCGGCCCGCGTCGGTGCCGCCGCTCATCGGCAGCGCCGGTGTCGTCGTCGGTCTCCTCGACATCGTCTCCGGCGTCTTCCCGCGTTTCCGGCACAGCCGGATGCACCATCTGGCCGAGGTGCTGCCGGGCGCGGTCAGCCCGCTGGCGGCCGCCGCCTCCCTCGTCGTCGGCATCCTGCTGCTCCTCCTGGCGCACGGCCTCAAACGGCGCAAGCGCCGGGCGTGGACGGCGGCGGTGGCGCTGCTGCCGGTCGGTGCGCTCGCCCAGTTGATCTACCGCCATTCGGTGTTCGGCGCGGTCCTCTCGCTGCTGCTGCTCGGCTTCCTGGTCTGGCACCGCAAGGAGTTCGCGGCGCTGCCCGATCCGCGCAGCCGCTGGAAGGCGCTGCTCAACGCGGTGGTGCTGGGCGGTGCGAGCTTCGGCATCGGCATGGTGATCGTCAGCTCGCACCCGGGCCGTATCGTCGGCTCGCCGGGCGGGTGGGAGCGGGTGCAGCACGTCCTGTGGGGGCTGTGCGGCTTCGAGGGTCCCATCGCGTACACCCACCACGTCGACTACACCGTCGGCTACTCGCTCGGTGCGCTCGGGCTGGTGACCGCCGCGACCACCGCCTACCTGGCGTTCCGCCCCGAACATCCGGCGGCGCGGCTCACCGAGGACGACGAGCTGCGGCTGCGGGAGCTGCTGGAGCGGCACGGCGGGCGGGACTCGCTCGGCTACTTCGCGCTCCGCCGGGACAAGGGCGCCGTCTTCTCGCCGACCGGCAAGGCGGCCGTCTGCTACCGGGTGATCTCCGGGGTGATGCTGGCCAGCGGCGACCCGATCGGCGACGTCGAGGCGTGGCCGGGCGCCATCGAGCGGTTCATGGAGGTGGCCCGGGCGCACTCCTGGACGCCCGCGGTGACCGGGTGCAGCGAGACCGGCGGTCAGGTGTGGACCCGCGAGACCGGGATGGACGCGCTGGAGCTGGGCGACGAGGCGATCGTCGACGTGGCGGACTTCACGCTCAGCGGCCGGGCGATGCGTAACGTCCGCCAGATGGTCAAGCGCATCGAGCGCAACGGCTACGAGACCCGGGTGCGGCGGGTGCGGGACCTGGAGCCGGAGGAGCTGGCGCGGATCCAGCGGGCGGCCGACGCCTGGCGGGACACCGACACCGAGCGCGGCTTCTCCATGGCGCTGGGCCGGATCGACGCGGTCGCCGACGGCGATGCGGTGATCGCCACCGCGCACCAGGCGCCGGAGGAGGGCGCGGAGCCCGGTCCGTTCGGCGATCTCAAGGCGATGCAGCACTACGTGCCGTGGGGCCGGGACGGTATCTCGCTGGAGCTGATGCGCCGCGACCGTGCGGCCGACCCGGGGATGAACGAGCTGCTGATCGTCGCGGCGCTCCAGGCGGCGCCGGAGCTGAAGATCGCGCGGGTGTCGCTGAACTTCGCGGTCTTCCGTTCGTCGCTGGAGCGCGGCGAGAAGCTGGGCGCCGGGCCGGTCATCCGGATCTGGCGCGGGATGCTGATCTTCCTGTCGCGGTGGTACCAGATCGAGTCGTTGTACAAGTTCAACGACAAGTTCCAGCCGCGCTGGGAGCCCCGTTACGTCGTCTTCCGCAACAGCCGTGACATTCCGCGGATCGGGCTGGCCGCGCTCCAGGCCGAGGGCTATCTGGAGCTGGGACTGCCGCGCGCACTGCGCCGCCGCACCCCCGCCGAACCCCGGCCGTGCGCGCATGTGCCCACGCCGCGGCCTGCCCGGGACACGGTCGAGCGGGCCGCCTGAGCGGGGCGCGGACCGGCGCCGGGCGCGGCGCGGAGGGGAGTGTTCCGGGCACCGGTGGCCGCCGTTCGGGTGGCCGGAACACCGCCTACGCTGGGGACATGAATACCTTGCGTGACCGGGTGGCCGGACTGCCGGAGTGGGATCGCTGCGCGGTGATGGGCGTGGTCAACGTCACCCCCGACTCGTTCTCCGACGGCGGTGCGTGGTTCGACCCCGAGCTGGCCGTCAAGCACGGTCTGGACCTGGTGGCGCAGGGGGCCGACATGATCGACGTCGGCGGCGAGTCGACCCGGCCGGGCGCCGCGCGCGTCGACGAGGCGGAGGAGCTGCGCCGCGTCATACCCGTGGTCCGGGAGCTGGCCGCGGCGGGCGCGGTGGTCTCCGTGGACACCATGCGCGCCCGCGTCGCGGAGCAGGCGGTGGCGGCCGGGGCGCGGCTGGTCAACGACGTCTCCGCGGGCGCCGCCGACCCGTCGATGATCTCCGCGGTGGCCGCCGCCGATGTGCCGTTCGTGGTGATGCACTGGCGCGGTCAGTCCATCGACATGAACAACCGCGCGGTCTACGCGGACGTCGTCGGCGAGGTCGTCGACGAGCTGTCCCGCGCCATGGAGCGCGCGGTGGCCGGTGGTGTGGCGCCCGAGCGCCTCGTCATCGACCCGGGTCTGGGCTTCGCCAAGGAGGCGGCGCACGACCTGGCGCTCGTCGCCCATCTGCCGCGGCTGCGGGCGCTGGGCCGTCCGCTGCTGGTGGCCGCATCCCGCAAACGGTTCCTGGGCAGGGTGCTGGCGGGCGGCGAGGGCGCGGCCCCGCCGCCGGCCCGGGAGCGGGACGCGGCGACGGCCGCGGTATCGGCGCTGGTGGCGCGGGAGGGCGCCTGGGCGGTGCGGGTGCACGAGGTGCGGGCGAGCGCGGACGCGGTACGGGTGGCCCGCGCGCTGGAGACCGCGGCGGATGCCACAGAGGACACACAGGACGACGTGACGGGAGCGGTGTGAGCGGGTTGGGCCCACGGACCGACATCGAACTGGTCGAGCAGGCGAACACGGAGCTGTACGAGGCCGTGGAGCGCGGCGACCAGGAGGCGCTGACCGCGCTCTGGCTGGACGGGCAGGTCAGCGTGGTGCACCCGGGTTGGCCGGTGCTGCGCGGCCGGGGCGAGGTGCTCCGTTCGTACGCGCTGATCATGGCGAACACCGAGTACATCCAGTTCTTCCTCACCGATGTCGAGATCGATGTGATGGGGGACACCGCGCTGGTCACCTGTACCGAGAACATCCTCAGCGGCGGCCCCGCGGAGGACGACGGCTCGGTGGGGCCGCTGATCGGCCAGCTGGTCGTGGCGACCAATGTCTTCCGGCGTACGGAGGAGGGCTGGCGGGTGTGGTCGCACCACGGGTCGCCGGTGTTGACCGACGGCGAGGACGACGAGGACGACGACGGTCCGGCCGGTCCCGGCGAGGTCGCGGGAGGCGTCTGACCTGGGCGGTTGCCCGGCGCGGGGGAGCTGTGCCGCAGCGGCGGCCGGGGTAGGGCATCCGGGGGACGGCGTCAGCGGCCGGGGTCAGCCGGGCAGACGGCGGGCACCCGTTCGAGCCAAGTGCGGTGCGGGTAGGGGTGGGGTGTGCGGTCAGGGGTAAGAGGCCGCGCGGGCGGTCGCACGGCTGCCCCGGGCCCGTTCGCAGGGCCGGTTCTTAGCAGCAGCGACGGCCCTTGTCCATAGCCCCCATGGGCAAGCGTTGTCGGTGCTCGCAGGTAGATTCGACAACGGGCGATGTGCCGGAGGCGTTCGGCGCGGGTCCGGAATCCGACGAGCAGGGGCGCCGCAGGTGCCAGACCGGTGGGAGTGATTCGCGTGGATCGTGTCGCGCTGCGTGGGCTGAAGGCCCGTGGGCACCACGGGGTGTTCCCCCGCGAACGCGAGGAGGGCCAGACCTTCCTCGTCGATCTGGTGCTGGGTCTGGACACCCGTCCGGCGGCGGCGACCGACGATCTCGCCAAGACCGTCCATTACGGCGTGGTGGCCGAGGAGGTGGTGGCGATCGTCGAGGGCGATCCGGTCGACCTCATCGAGACCCTCGCGGAGCGGATCGCCACCCAGTGCCTGAAGCACGAGGGGGTGCAGGAGGTGGAGGTCGTGGTGCACAAGCCGGACGCCCCGATCACCGTCCCCTTCGACGACGTGACCATCACCATCACCCGGAGCCGAGTATGAAGACCAGCAGCGACCCGACCGTCCAGCCGGTGCCCACCTCCGTCGTCGAGCAGGTGGACGCGGCCGATGTGACGCTCTCCAACCCCAAGCGCGCCGTCATCTCCCTCGGCAGCAATCTCGGCAACCGCCTGGAGACCCTCCAGGGCGCGATCGACGCGCTGGAGGACACGCCCGGCCTGCGGGTCAAGGCCGTCTCGCCGGTCTACGAGACCGAGCCGTGGGGCGTCGAGCCCGACTCGCAGCCCTCGTACTTCAACGCCGTCGTGCTGATCAAGACGACGCTGCCGCCGGAGTCCCTGCTGGAGCGCGGCCACGCCATCGAGGAAGCCTTCGAGCGGGTGCGGGACGAGCGGTGGGCCCCGCGCACCATCGACGTCGACATCCTCGCGTACCAGGACGTGGTCTCCGACGACCCGCGGTTGACGCTGCCGCACCCGCGCGCCCATGAGCGGGCCTTCGTGCTGGTGCCGTGGCACGACGTCGACCCGTCCGCGGAGGTCCCCGGGCGCGGTCCGGTCGCCGAACTGCTGGCCGGGGTCGGCAGCGAGGGCGTCACGCTCCGCACCGACCTGGAACTGCGGCTGCCCGAGTAATCGTTAGGCTTGCGGGTCCGCGCGGACCGCGCGGACGCCGACGCTCCGGCCGGTCGCGTACGTCGTGGACGGCGATTCCGCCGCCGCCGTGGTTGCGTAGGACGTGAGCGCCGCGGTGCGGCGGGACGGATCGAGCGGTACGTCATGACGGTGCGAGGAGCGAATGCCCGGTGAAGCAGCTACGTATCAAGGTGCTGGTCGGGCTGTTCGTGGTGGCCGGGGTGCTGGCGTGGGCCGGCGCCCGGCTGTGGGACAGCTTCGGGAGCCTGCCGAGCGTCCCGGTGGCCGCGCCGATCGTGCTGGCGCTGATCGCCGCGCTGCTGGGCTCGGCCGCCTTCTCGTTCCGCGCGCGGTTGCGGGCCCAGCGTGAGCGGCGCGCGGACGCCAAGGGCGTGGAGCCGCTGCTCGCCGCCCGCGTGCTGATCTTCGGGCAGGCCAGCGCCCTGGTCGCGGCGCTGGTCGCCGGGATCTACGGCGGCGTCGGCGTCTTCCTGCTGACCACCGGCCTCGACGCCGGGCCGCGCCGCGATCAGGCGATCTACGCCGGACTCTCGGTCCTGGCGGGCGCCGCCGTGGTCGCCGCGGCCCTCTTCCTGGAGCGGGTCTGCAAGCTGCCGGAGGACGACGACGTGGACGGGCCGCGGCCGGGTTCCACCTCGGTGTGAGCACCGGGCCGCCCGCGGTGGCGGCTCCCGGTCCGTTTCGGGCCCGCGGCCTTCCGGCGCGCGGGCCTTCCGCATGAGCGGGCCCGTACGACCCGCCCGTACGATCCGGCCGGGTGTCGGTGGTCAGGCGCCCGGGACGGTCTCCAGGGTGACCGCCTCGCGGGTGGTCCGGGAGGCGTCGGCGCTGGTCGCGCGGCGCAGCGCCGCGTGCAGACCGCCGGGGGTGAGGACGCCCGCGTAGCGCCCCTCGTCGAGGACGGCTATCCACCCGGCGTCATGGCCCAGCAGCGCCCCGAACGCCTCCCGCAGCGGCGCGCCCACCGGCAGCGTGGCGTCCATCGGGCGGGCGTGGTCGCGGACGGTGGCGCCGTCCGGGCCGTCCCCGGTGAGCGCGGCGGCGGGCACCCAGCCGTACGGCGCGGCCTCGCCGTCCAGGACGACCGCCCAGGAGGCGTCGTCGGCGGCGAGCGCCTCGGCGGCCCGACCGGCCGGGTCGTCGAGCCGGACGACCGGGCGTTCCTCCAGGTCACCCGGTTCGACGGGGGTGACCGAGAGCCGCTTGATACCGCGGTCCGCGCCGACGAACTCGGCGACGTACCCGGTCGCGGGCGCGCCGAGGACGGCCGCCGGGGTGTCGAACTGCTCGATGCGGCCCTGCCCGTAGACGGCGATGCGGTCGCCGAGGCGGATCGCCTCCTCGATGTCGTGGGTGACGAAGAGGACGGTCTTGCCGAGGGTGCGCTGGAGGTGGCGGAACTCGTTCTGGAGGTGCTCGCGGACGACGGGGTCGACGGCGCCGAACGGCTCGTCCATGAGGAGGACCGGCGGGTCGGCGGCGAGCGCGCGGGCGACGCCGACGCGTTGGCGCTGGCCGCCGGAGAGCTGGTCGGGGTAGCGGTGCCCGTAGACGGTGGGGTCGAGGCCGACGAGGTCGAGGAGTTCGGCGGCCCGCTCCCGGCCCTTCTTCCGCGGGATGCCCAACAGATGGGGCACGGTCGCGGTGTTGTCCAGGACGGTCTTGTGCGGGAAGAGCCCGACCTGCTGGATGACGTAACCGATCCGGCGGCGCAGCTCCACCGGGTCGGTGTCCGCGATGTTCTCGCCGCCGACGTGGATGGTGCCCCCGGTGGGGTCGATGAGGCGGTTGACCATCTTCATCGTGGTGGTCTTGCCGCAGCCCGACGGGCCGACGAGGGTGACGAGTTCGCCCTCCGCGACCTCGAAGGACAGGTCGTCGACGGCGGTCGTCCCGTCCGGGTAGCGCTTGGTGACGTGCTCGAAGCGGATCATCATTCCCCCGTTGTGGACGGTCCCCATTGTGGGCAGCCGCGCGTGAACGCGGTGTGGCGGACGTATGGCGGCCCGGCCGGATGTCAGTGGTGGGGGATAGGGTCGCAGACAGTCACCGAAAATGTGAGCGACAGGGCGGGGGAGGTGACGACGGATGAGCGTGCCGTGGAGCCTTACGGCGGCCGCCTGGCCGTCCGGGCAGGTGCCGGCGGATCCGGGCGGACCCTGGCTGCCGCAGGCCGCGGCGCCGGGCGGCGCCGACTGCCTGGTGGCCAACGACTGGATCTGCGGCGCCTATCTGCGCACCCGCAGCCATGAGTTGCTGGCCGCCACCGTGCAGCACCTCGGCATCACCGCGGCGTCGGTGGCCCTCGGGCTGCTGATCGCCTTCCCGCTGGCGCTGCTCGCCCGGCGGCGCCGCGCGGTCGCGGGCGCCGTGCTGGGGCTGACGACGGTGCTCTACACCATCCCGTCGCTGGCCATGTTCGCGCTGCTGACCCCGGTCTTCGGGGTCTCCGTCGCGGTCGTCATCACCGGCCTGGTGCTCTACTCCCTGACGATCCTGGTCCGCAACATCCTCGCCGGGCTCGACGCGGTGCCCGCCGAGGTCCGCGAGGCGGCCCGCGGCATGGGGTACGGCCCGGCCCGGATGCTGTTCGGGGTGGAACTCCCGCTGGCGCTCCCGGCGGTGGTCGCCGGGATACGTATCGCCACGGTCTCCACGGTCGCGATGACGACGATCGGCTCCGTCGTCGGCTTCGGCGGGCTGGGCAACCTCATCGCCAGCGGGCTGCAGGGCTTCTTCAAGGCCGAGGTGCTGACCGCCTCCGTGCTCTGCGTCCTGCTGGCCGTCGCGGCGGATCTGCTGCTGATGGCGGTGCAGCGGATGCTGACGCCGTGGACCCGGCCGCGCGCCGGTTCCCGGTCCGGCGGTCGGCGCACCCGGGCGACGAAGGCGGTGGCCTGACGATGGACGCGCTCACAGGTGCCTGGCAGTGGCTGACGACGGCCGCCAACTGGGCGGGCGACAAGGGCGTCTGGCACCGGCTGGCCGAGCATGTGCAGATCAGCGCGGTCTGCCTGGTGCTGTCCTGCCTGATCGCACTGCCGGTGGCGCTCTGGCTGGGCCATATCGGCAAGGGCGGGGCGCTGGCGGTCAACCTCTCCAACATCGGGCGGGCGGTCCCCACATTCGCGGTGCTGGTGCTGCTGACGCTCGGCCCGCTCGGCAGCCAGGGGGAGTGGCCCACGGTCATCGCGCTGGTGCTGTTCGCGATACCGCCGCTGCTGACCAACGCCTACCTCGGGATACGCGAGGCCGACCGGGACGCCGTCGAGGCGGCCCGCGGTATGGGTATGTCCGGCCCGCAGCTCCTGCTCCGCGTCGAACTTCCCCTCGCCTATCCGCTGCTGATGACCGGACTGCGCTCCGCGGCCGTCCAGATCGTCGCGACGGCCACACTCGCCGCGATGGCCGGTGGCGGCGGACTGGGCCGCGTCATCACCGCGGGGTTCGGCAACTACGACACCGCGCAGGTCGTCGCCGGAGCCGTCCTGGTGGCCGCGCTGGCGCTGGCCGTCGAGGGCGTGATGGTCGCCGTCGACCGGCTCTGCGACCCGATGCGCGGCCGCCGCCGCGCCGCCCGGATCGGCCGCGGGCCCGGGGAGCGGCGCGGGGCGCGGGATGACGATGCGGTAGCGATCGGCGGCGCGGCCTGATGCGCGGCGCCGCCGCCCGCGTAGCCTGCACCGGCCCGCCCGGCGCTCCGGTCCCGGCGGCGCCCGCGGGGCCCGGCCCCGCACCCGTACCGGACAGATCCGACCACGGCAGTGGGAACCGACGAAGCGAAGGATGAGTCCATGAGCAGCACGTCGCGTGGGGCGCGTACCGCGCTCGCCGCGGGCACGGTGGCCGCACTGGCGGCGACGCTGGCCGCCTGCGGGGGCCAGAGCCTGGAGGACAAGGGAGCGGCGCACGGAAAGGGCGGCGGCAAGGGCGAAATCGTCGTCGGCTCGGCCGTTTTCACCGAGTCGAAGGTGCTCGCGCAGATGTATTCCAAGCTGCTGGGAGCCGCCGGATACGACGCCCGCATCCAGACCCTCGACAATCGCGAACTGTATGAACCGGCCCTGGAGAAGGGCCAGATCGACGTCGTCCCCGAATACGCCTCCACGCTCGCCGAATTCCTCAACGCGAAGACGAACGGCGCGAAGGCGAAGCCCGTTGCCTCCGGTGACATCGACAAGACCGTCACCGCACTGAAGAAGCTCGCCGGTCCGCGCGGACTCAAGGTCCTCCCGGCAGGTGCCGCCGCCGATCAGAACGCCTTCGCGGTCACCACCGAATTCGCCGCGAAGCACAAGCTGAAGACCCTGTCCGACCTCGGCGCCTCCGGACAGAAGGTCACCCTCGCCGCCGGTGAGGAGTGCGAGACCAGGCCCTTCTGCAAGCCCGGGCTGGAGCGGACGTACGGCATATCCGTCGCCGGTATCGACCCGAAGGGCGTCGGCTCCCCGTCGTCCAAACAGGCCGTCAAGGACGGTACCGATCAGGTGGTTCTGACGACGACCACCGACGCCACCCTCGACAACTTCGGGCTGGTCCTCCTCACCGACGACAAGAAGCTGCAGAACGCCGACAATGTGCTGCCCGTCGTGAATGCCAAAAGCGCAGGTGACAAGGGAATCGAGGCGGCGCTCGGCAAGCTCACGGACGTCCTCACCACCAAAGATCTGATCACCCTGAACCGTAAGGTCGACGCCGAGCGGCTCAAGCCCGAGGAGGTCGCGCAGACTTATCTGGAGGCCAAGGGTCTGCTGAAGAAGTAACCACCGGGAAACGGATTGGTGGGCGGCGCCCCATCGGCCTCGGGCGCACGGTAAGTTTCTGGCCATGCCACGAGGACGCCACCGCCATTCACCACCCCTCCACCGGCTGCTTCCTCCCTCCTCGGTCGCCGGCGCGTCGATCGCCTGCGCCGCCGGGACCTGGTTCGTCGGCGACGACCTGGTGCAGCGGGTGCTCGCCGCCGGGGCCGCGGGTGCCGCGGTCACCGGCGCGGCGCTGCTGCGCGCCTGGGACCGCAAGGCCGGCAAGCGCGTCGCCGAACTGGGCCGCGCCCGCGTCCGCGACGAGTGGCGCACCGAGGAGCGGATCGCCGAACTCGAATCGGACGCCGAGGAGTCCCGCGAGATCCGCGCCGCCCTGGACACCAAGCTCCGCGCCAAGCGCGCCGAGCTGGCCAGACTGCGCACCGAACACGCGGACCTGCTGCGCCGCTACGCCACCGCCGAGACCGAGCGGGCCGGTGCCCTGGAGCACCGCCGTCAGCTCGCCATAGAGGCGACGGCGCCCGCCGCGGCGCTGCCCGCGCCCGCCGGTGCCCCGGCGGCCGAGCGCACCGCACCGGGCGCCACCGGCGGTACGCCCCGTCAGGACGTGGCGGTGCGGCCCCGATCCGGCGTCGCGGCCGTGTCCGGGCGCCCCGCCCCGGCGACGTTCGCGCAGGCCGACCGCGCACTCCGCGAGCTGAGCCGCAACGCCGCCCGGCAGCGCGCCGCCCGTACGGATCCCCCCGGCGACCGTCCGCGCGGCAAGCACGCGGCCCCGGCCGCCGCCGGACCCGAGGCGGGCGCACCGGCCGGGCCGTCGCTGCGGCCCGTCCCGGCGGCCGCCGCGGCCGTCGCGCCGCCCGCCGCGCCCCGGCCCACCGCCTCCCGTGAGATCGGCGGCTTCGACTTCTTCGGCAACGCGGCGGCCCCGGCGCTGCCCGCGCCCATGGAGGAGGACCTGGCCGATGTCGTCGGCGACGAGGCCATAGCCGAGCAGACCGTCCGCGCCGCCGCCCGGCTCCGTCCGGCGGAGTCGGAGACGACCGGCGGCACCGGCGCCCACCGCGCCCCCGCCCCGGCCGAGACCTCCGCGACCGGCCCGCAGGCACCGGCGGCCGAGGCCACGGCGGAAGCCACCGCTCCGGTGACCGGGGCCCCGGCTCCGGCCGCCGCGCAGAACACGGCGCCCGAGGCGGTGCCGTCCGAGGCCACGGACGGCACCGAGGCGCAGCGCCCGGCGCCGGAGGACACCGCCACCGAGACCGCCGCCGACGCCACGGCCCCCGAAGACGGCTCCGACGCGGACACCGCCGCGCAGGACACCGCCGAGACGGAGGCCACCGACGCGGACGCCACGGGCGAGGACGCCTCCGGCAAGGACGCCCCCGGCAAGGACGGTGTGGGCGAGGTCATCGACCTCACCGCCCACGACGACACGGAACAGCTCGACCTGGCCGGTCTCCGCACCGCCATCTCGTAGCCCGGGCGGCCCGGCCCCGTCACGGCGGCCCGGTCCCGTACAGCAGAAACACCGGCCCCTCCCCGAAACTCCGGGGAGGGGCCGGTGCCGTTGGTGCGCGGGGCGGGTGGGCCTACTTGTCGATGTCGCCGACGACGAAGAAGAGTGACCCCAGGATCGCCACCATGTCCGCGACGAGCGTGCCCGGCAGCAGCTCCGTCAGGGCCTGGATGTTGTTGAACGAGGCGGAGCGCAGCTTCAGGCGGTACGGGGTCTTCTCGCCCTTGGAGACGAGGTAGTAGCCGTTGACGCCGAGCGGGTTCTCCGTCCACGCGTACGTCGCGCCCTCGGGGGCCTTCAGCACCTTCGGCAGCCGCTGGTTGATCGGGCCCGGCGGCAACTCCGCCAGCCGGTCCAGACAGGCGTCGGCGAGGTCGAGGGAGTTGTGGCTCTGCTCCAGCAGGCACTCGAAGCGGGCCAGGCAGTCGCCCTCCTCCCGCGTGACGACCTGCAGCGTCTCCGCCAGCTCCCGGTAGGCGAGGTACGGCTCGTCGCGCCGCAGGTCGAAGTCGACGCCGGACGCCCGCGCGATCGGCCCCGACACCCCGTACGCGTGCACCGCCTCCCGGGAGAGGACGCCGATGCCGCGGGTCCGGCCACGGAAGATCTCGTTGCCCAGGACCAGATCGTCGAAGACGGACATCCGGGCCCGCACCTGCGCCACGGCGTGCCGCGCGCGGCCCAGCCATCCCGCGGGCAGGTCCTCCTTGAGACCGCCGACGCGGTTGAACATGTAGTGCATCCGGCCGCCGGAGACCTCCTCCATGACCGTCTGCAACTCTTCCCGCTCCCGGAACGCGTGGAAGACCGGCGTGATGCCGCCCAGCTCCAGCGGGTACGAGCCGAGGAACATCAGATGGTTGAGGACGCGGTTCAGCTCCGCCAGCAGCGTCCGCGTCCACACGGCGCGCTCGGGGACCTCCATGCCGAGCATCCGCTCGACGCCGAGGACCACCCCCAGCTCGTTGGAGAACGCCGACAGCCAGTCGTGACGGTTGGCGAGCATGATGATCTGGCGGTAGTCCCGCGCCTCGAACAGCTTCTCCGCGCCGCGGTGCATATAGCCGATCACCGGCTCCGCATGCTGGATCCGCTCGCCGTCCAGCACCAGACGCAGCCGCAGCACGCCGTGCGTGGAGGGGTGTTGCGGGCCGATGTTCAACACCATGTCGGTGCTCTCCGCCGCGCCGCCGATGCCGACCGTCGTCTCCGTCATGGGAACAGTCTCGCGCACGCCCCGGGACGGCCGGAAACGCGGCCCCACGCCCGACCCGAACCGCTCACCCCCGCGGACGCAGCAGTTCCGCACACTCCGGACCGACCGGCTCGACGAGCCAGCCGAAGCCGCCCAGCCCCGCCGGATCGGTCAGCTCCGCCGCGGCGCCCGCGGCCGACAGCGCCCGTACGTACCCGGCGGGATCGGCCGAGGCGAGCGCGAGCGGCGGACGGCGGCCCGTCACACCCAGCGTGTGCAGGGCGGCCCGCTGGGACAGGAGACGGCCCGTCGGCCCGGCGCACGCGTCGAGCGCCACATGGGCGGTCACATCCACCGACCCGTCCGGGACCGGCGCCACCTCACGGCCCGCGCGGAACCCGGTGAGCGTGCCGAACGGCGGACGGTCGGCCCGGGTGTGCGCGTAGTCGGCGGCGACCGCCAGCCCGGCGCGGAGCGACCGGACCGCCCGCGCCCACGCCGCGTCCCGGGGTCGCCCGATCTCCCCGCGCGTCCCCGGGGCGGGCGGCGCCGCCCCCGGCGGACGCAGCGCCTCCGGGGCGAGCACCGGCCACCACCGGGCGAGCCAGTCCGCGTCCGCCCCCTCGACCGGCCCGCCCGGCCGCTCCGCGCCGTCCGCCCGGACCAGCACCCGGCGCACCACCCCGTCCGCGTCCGCCGCCACGACATCGACGGGGACGTTGTCCAGCCACTCGTTCGCGAAGAGCAGCCCCACCGCCGCACCCGGCTCCGGCAACCGCGCCGACCAGTGGATCCGCCCGTCGAGACCGGCCGGACGCCCGGCGCGCTCCACGGCGTACGGGCGGAGCCGCGCCAACAGGCCGGGGTCCGCGTCCAGGGCGGCGAGCACCCCGGTCAGCAGCTCACCGCGGCCCGCGCCGACATCGACGAACGTCAGCTCCTCCGGGTGCCCGAGCGCCGCGTCCACCTCCCGCAGCAGCCGCGCGACCGCCCCGGCGAACAGCGGTGAGGCATGCACCGACGTGCGGAAATGCCCCGCGGGGCCGGGGCCGCCCGGCCGGGTGTAGAAACCGTCGGGCCCGTACAGGGCCGCCTCCGCCGCATCCCGCCAGCCGCACCACTCGCTCGTCACGGGGCCACGGTACGGGGGCGCCGCACCCCGCACCGACGGGGCCGGGCGGGGCGTGCGACGGGGTCCGCGCGCCCCGCGGCCGGTTCGTCCTCCTCCCCGCCCGCGTACCGTCTCCACCTTCCGGAGTAGGGCCGTCCGGCAGGATCGCTCCTCCGGTTGACCCCGCCGCCCACCCGCCCTGCCTACGCTGGGTGACGTGCAGCGTCTCTACGACTTCTTCCGCCGGCACCCCACGGGGGTGGACACCTTCTGGGCTGTCCTCCTCCTGGCGTTCAACAGCCTGTGGATCGTCTCGCCGCACGACGGGACGTCGGACATCACCGCCGTCCTCGTCACCCTCGGCCTCTGCACCGTCCTCGCGCTGCGCCGCAAATGGCCCGAGCGGATGCTGCTGCTCGCCGTCCTCGTCGGCCTCGTCCAGCTGATCTTCCACGCGGGCGGCAACCCGGCCGACTTCGCGCTGCTCGTCATCGTCTACACCGTCGCCTCCGGCACCACCCGCTGGGCGTCCCGGCTGGCGCTGGTCGGCGCCTGCCTCGCACCGAGCCTCTTCCTGATGCGCTTCGGCGAACCGGCACCCCCACGGCCCGTCTGGGAGGCGGCGTTCGTCACGGTGCTGTTCACCGCCCCGTTCGTCCTCGCCTGGGTGCTCGGCGACTCCGTCCGCACCCGGCGGGCGTACTGGGCGCAGCTCCAGGAGAAGGCGGACCGGCTGGAGAAGGAGCGCGAGGCCCAGTCCCGTATCGCCGTCGCCGCCGAACGCGCCCGCATCGCCCGCGAACTCCACGACGTCGTCGCCCACAACGTCTCCGTCATGGTCGTCCAGGCCGACGGCGCCGCCTACGTCCTCGACAGCGCGCCCGACCAGGCCCGACAGGCGCTGGAGACCATCTCCGGCACCGGACGGCAGGCCCTGGCCGAGATGCGGCGGCTGCTCGGCGTGCTGCGCACCGGCGAACAGCCCGAGGGCGGCGAGTACGTACCGCAGCCCGGCGTGGAGCAGCTCAGCGACCTCGTCGAGCAGGTGCGCGGCGCCGGACTGCCGGTCGACTTCCGCGTCGACGGCGCCTCCCGCCCGCTGCCCAGCGGCGTCGCCCTCACCGCGTACCGCATCGTGCAGGAAGCCCTCACCAACACCCGTAAGCACGGCGGACCGGACGCGGGCGCCACGGTCCGCGTCACCTACGGGGACGCCGAACTGGAACTCCTCATCGAGGACGACGGCCGCGGCGCGCAGAGCGAGCTGTACGAGGAGGGCGGGGCGGACGGCCTCGGCCACGGCCTCATCGGGATGCGCGAGCGGGTCGGCATGGTCGGCGGCAGCCTGGAGGCGGGCCCGCGCGACGGCGGCGGCTTCCGGATCGACGCGGTGCTGCCGCTGCGGCCCGAACGGTGAGGCCGCGGTCCGGACGCCGGTGGTGAGTTCCGCCGGTGGGCCGCGGGGGTCCGCCGCGGCCGTCGTCCGGGGCGTGGTTCCATGCGTCCGTCCCGTCCCGTATCCGTGCCCCGCCGACTTCCGTCCGCCGTACCGCCGTTCCGCATCCGAAGGGAACCCCCTGCCATGACCATCCGTGTGATGCTCGTCGACGACCAGGCGCTCTTGCGCACCGGATTCCGGATGGTGCTGGCGGCCCAGCCCGACATGGAGGTCGTCGCCGAGGCGGGCAACGGCGTGGAGGCGCTGGAGGCGCTGCGGGCCACCAAGGTCGACGTGATCCTCATGGACGTCCGGATGCCGCACCTGGACGGCGTCGAGGCGACACGGCGGATCTGCGGCGAGGGCCGTGCCGCGGACGCGCCGAAGGTGCTGATCCTGACCACCTTCGACCTCGACGAGTACGCGTTCTCCGCGCTCAAGGCCGGGGCCAGCGGCTTCATGCTCAAGGATGTGCCGCCGGGCGAACTGCTCACCGCGATCCGCGCCGTGCACAGCGGCGACGCGGTCGTTGCGCCGTCGACCACCCGGCGGTTGCTGGACCGGTTCACGCCGATGTTGCCGGCCGCCCACGCCGAGCCGACCCGCCCCGAACTGGGCCGTCTGACGGAGCGGGAGCGCGAGGTCCTGCTGCTGGTCGCGCAGGGCCTGTCGAACGGGGAGATCGCGGCGCGGCTGGTGCTCTCCGAGGCCACGGTCAAGACCCATGTCGGCCGCATCCTCACCAAGCTGAGCCTGCGCGACCGCGTCCAGGCCGTGGTCCTCGCGTACGAGTCGGGGCTGGTGCGGGCGGGGGGCGGCTCCACCGCGGGCTGAGGTGCGCGGGAGCCGGGGCGCGGGGGCGTGCGGGGCCCGTCCGCCGGGCGGGGCGCGGGCCGTGCTCCGGGCGGGCGCCGGTCCGTGCTCCGGGCGGGCGATCCTGGCGGGTCGGCCGACGGCGCCCCGTGCGACTCCTTGACGGGGACACGTAAACGGGAGCAGATTGGGCCCGCTCGGTAAGGAAACTTTCCTAATCGAAGGGTTCCCCAGTGCGGACAAGAAACCTTGCCCTCGCCACCGTCGCCGGCGCCGCGCTGCTCACCGCAGCCGCCCTGCCGGCCTCCGCCCAGGCCACCACCGCGTCCCCCACCGCGGCCCGGGCCCACCCCGTCCAGGAAGGCAGCGTCAGCGCCGCCGACCTGCTGGCCAAGCTCAAGAACTGCGACCAGATCTCCAACGGCAAGTACCGCACCGACGCGGAGACCTCCGCCACGGTCCCCGTCTGCGGCAAGAACGGCGCGGTCTTCTGGAAAGCCGACATGGACATCGACTGCGACGGCCAGATCACCGACCAGTGCAACGAACAGACCGACCCCTGGTTCCAGGACGACACCCGCTTCCACCAGTCGGACGGCAAACCGCTCAGCGCCGCCGAGCTGCCGTTCGTCGTCGTCCCCAGCTCCAGCAGCATCTGGGACTACACCAAGGACGGCATCGACGGCGGCGGCGTCGTCGCCGTCATCTACAACAACCAGGTCGAATACGCCGTCGTCGGGGACACCGGCCCCGACAAGATCATCGGCGAGGCGTCCTACGCCACCGCCAAGAGCCTGGGCATAGACCCCGACCCGGAGACCGGCGGCGCCGACTCCGGCGTCACCTACATCCTCTTCAAGAACTCCAAGGCGTCACCCATCGAAAGCCACGACGCCGCGGTCAGCCGGGGGGATGAGCTGGCGAAGAAGTTCTTGCAGGAGAACTGAGGGGTGGGTGGGGGCGGGGGTGGGGCCCCCACCCCCCCCTCACCCCCACCCCTCCCTCCC
>NZ_JODY01000043.1 GCF_000718015.1 Streptomyces catenulae
CTCCCCCTCCGCCCCACCCCGACGCGCCCCTCTCCCGTACGGGGCCTCCCGTACGGGAACCGTCGTCACCTCGCCCCGCGCAGGGCCCAGCACCCACCCGGACAGCAACCGGGCGTCGAGCACCGCCACCACCTCACCGGCGTCCTCCGTCCGCGTGCGCACATACACATCCGCACCGGCCCCCGCCAGGACCTCCCCGACCACCTCCGCGCCCGCGGTCGGCGCTCCCAGTTCGGCGGCGTCCGCCGGGATGCGCTCCAGTCCGAACAGTTCGCCGTGGTCACCGAAGGCGAAGTCCACCGGCTCCAGCGTCTCCGGCCAGCCGGGCAACCCCCGCGCCCGCGCATGGAGTTCCGCCAGCTCCGCCCGCCGCGCCGCCACCGGCGGCAACGCGCCCCGCGCCGCCCGCTTGGCCTCCTTGGCGAACCGGTCCGGCACCGCGAGCGCGCTCCCCAGCACCGCCTCCGCCCGCCGCGCCGCCATCAACGGCCCGCGCCCCAGCCACGCGTACGCCACCGCCGCCTGCTCCACCAGGCGCGCCGCCCCGCGCTCCGCCGCGGTGATCCCGACCTTGACCAGCCCGGGCCCGAAATAGGCGAGGTAGACGCCGTACGGACGGGGGTCGTCGGCCATGGTGTCCGCCGCGACCGAGCGCGAACGGTCCAGCCGGGCGCACGCCTCGCACTGGTCCCGGGCGGCGGTCCCCGTGATCACCGCCTCGTACGGGCAGACGATCCACCGGCCACCGCGCCGCACCCCCAGACAGCGCCGCTCACCCACCACGGAGAACGCCAGCCGCTTGCCCGCGGGCAGCGCGCTGACCCGCTCCGCTCCGCGCGCGGCGGAGTACCAACCGAGCCCCTGCCGAAACCCCCGTTCCTCTCCCGCTTCCCCCTCCGACGACCACCGCGGACCCGTACATCGCCACACCCCGCAAGCGTACGGCCACCCACTGACATCGCCCCGGCCCGCCGCCTCCGCTCCGCCACCGGCCCCGCACCGCCCCCGGACGGGCCCCCTCGCTCTCCGGGGCAGGCCCCCTCACACCCCCCGGAACGTCCGCCGGTACTCCCTGGGCGACACCCCCAGCACCGCCTGCACATGGGCCCGCAGCGACGCCGCCGTGCCGAACCCGGCCCGGGCGGCGATCCGTTCCACCGTCAGGTCCGTCTCCTCCAGGAGCTCCCGGGCGCGCTCGACCCGTTGGCGGGTCAGCCAGTGGTGCGGCGAGACGCCCATCTCCTCCCGGAACCGCCGGGTGAACGTGCGGACGCTCATCGCCTCGCACTCCGCCAACTCCCGCAGCGTCACGGGCCGGTCGAGATGGTCCAGCGCCCAGGTACGGGCCGCCGCCGTCGACGAGACCCGGGGCGCCGGTACGGGCCGCCGGATGTACTGCGCCTGCCCGCCCTCCCGGTACGGCGGGACCACCGTCCGCCGCGCCACCTCGCCCGCGACCGCCGCTCCGTGATCGCACCGGACCATGTGCAGACAGAGGTCGATGCCCGACGCGACCCCGGCGGCGGTCAGCACCCCGCGGTCCTCCGTGTAGAGCACATCGGGCTCCAGCGCCACCTCGGGGAAGAGCCGCCGGAAGTCGTCCGCCGACTTCCAGTGCGTCGTCGCCCGCCGCCCGTCCAGCAGGCCCGCCGCCGCCAACACGAAGGAACCCGTACAGATCGACGCCACCCGCGTCCCCGCCCGTACCCGCCGCAGCGCCCGCGTCATCGCCGCCCGCTCCGCCTCCGCCGACCGCCCGGTCGCCTCCCGCGGAACTACGGCCGCCGGGTCCGTCCCCGGATCTCCATCCGCCGCCCCGGAACGCTCCTGACCTGCGCCGACGACCGCCGCCACGGCCGCAGACGCCCCCGGCGCACCCGCTCCCCCGACGGCGCGCGCCGCGGCACCGCGCGCCGCCCCCGGAACGTCCGCGCACCCCTCGCCGGGCACGACGCCGCGGCCCCCGCCGCCGTCCGCGTAGTCCGCCGCGGACGCCGGGACGACCACGGTGTCCGCCTCCTCCAACGCCTCCGGGCCATGGGCGACGTTCACGGTGAAGTCGGCGTCCGTGCGCACCTCCCCGGGCACCGGAGCGCAGGTCACGACCTCGTAGAGCGGTTCCCCCGTCTCCGACCGTGCCTCGCCGAAGATCCGGTGGACGATGCCGACCTCGATGGGCAGCATCCCGTCCCGCACCAGCACCGCCACCCGGTGCCGCGCCCCGCCACCGGCGAAAGCCCGCGCCCCGTCCGCCTCACCCACCACAACCGCCACCTCTCCGCCGTACCCGCCTCCTGGGGCCACGCCCCCGCGCCGCCCCCGGAACACCTGCCACCAGCCCCAACCCGAGCCCCCGCTCCCCCATCCCGCCACGCCCCGGCCGGGCCCTGTACGCCCCCGGCGCACGCCGCCCACCGCACGCCCCCGACGACCGCCTCCACGACGCCCCGCCCGTGGCCCGATCCTCACGCATCACGGCCATCCGGCCACTCGTCCCACCGGGCGGTCGCCCCCGACAGTTGCCCCATGACCACCAACCCCACCACCGGCACCACCCGCCCCACCGACGCCGAAGCCGCGCCCCGGTCGCCGACGCACCGCCCCCTGAAGGTCCTCTGGGTCTCCGCCCACCCCGACGCCCGCTCCCTGAACGCCTCCCTCCAGGCGGACGGGCTGCGCGCCCTCGACGCGTACGGCCATGAGCACCGCCTCTCCGACCTGCGCGCCATGGGGTGGAACCCGGTCGTCGACCCGTCCGACTACGCCCACGACCCGGCCGACCGCCTCCACGTCGGCACCGCCTCCGAACGCGCCTACCGCACCGGCACCTTGAGCCCCGACATCCGCGCCGAACAGGAGAAGATCGACTGGGCGGACACGCTGATCGTGCAGTTCCCGCTGTGGTGGTACGGGATGCCGGCGCAGCTCAAGGGCTGGTTCGACCGGGTCTTCGTCAAGGGTTTCGCCTTCGGTCTCGACGACCCGGCAACCGGCCGCCCCCGCCGCTACGGCGACGGCCGACTGACCGGCAAACGCGCCATGGTCGTCGTCACCGCCGGAGCCCGCACCGCCACCCTCGGCCCGCGCGGCGTCAACGGAGACCTCAACGACCTCCTCTTCCCCCTCCAGCACGGCACCTTCTGGTACACCGGCATGACCGTCCTCCCGCCGCTGCTCATCCCCGGCGCGGACCGCCTCACCCCGGACACGTACGCCACCGCCGCCGACCGGCTCCGCGCCCGGCTCCGCACGCTCGCCACCACGCCGCCGCTCGCCTTCCGGCACCAGAACTCCGGCGACTACGACGACGAGCTGCTCCTCCACCCCCACCTGGCAGCCCCGCGCCACCTCGGTCCCGCGGCCCACTACACGGCCCCACCGGCACCGCTCGCCCCATGAGCCGCCGCGGGCGCGCACCGCATACGGAAAAAGCCGTAGGCCCGGTGGACGAATCCACCGGGCCTACGGCGTCAGTAGCGGGGACAGGATTTGAACCTGCGACCTCTGGGTTATGAGCCCAGCGAGCTACCGAGCTGCTCCACCCCGCGTCGGTGAACAGAACAGTACGCGAACTCCGCACCAATGCCTAATCCGTTCCCCACCCGCCTCTCGATCACCTCGTCCACCACTCTGTCCCAAGGACACGAACCCCACCCCGGACCCGTCCGTTGAGGCTTCCGCCCCTCACGCCCCGCCACCCCCAGGAGCCCCGTGCCCCCGCGCAGCCGCACCGCCCCCGTCGCCCACTACGTCCGCTTCCAGGGCGCCGCCCGGAACGTCCACGGCTACTTCCCCGGCGTCTTCGCCCTCGTCAACGGTCTCGCCCGCGAGGGGCTGCTCACCCCGGCCCAGGAACGGTTCCACCGCACCTCCAACGACTGGTACGACACGCACTTCACCAACCCCGCCCACGTCGACCCGACCGTCTACGACCGCGACCGCCACCCCGGTGCCGCCGCCTGGTTCAAGTCCACGTCCCCGCACCTGATCACCCGCGTCGACGGCTACCTCGCCATCCTCCGCACCCACCGCATCCCCTGCCACCGCCTCCACTCCCGCTCCCCCGGACACGTCGTCTACGAGGACCCGGACCAGATCGTGGTGGTACCGCGCCGGCCGTCCTGAGCGCCGGACGGCCCGCGGCGGACCGTCTCCGTGCCGCACCTTCCGGCATTTCCCGAGCCCGTGTTCGTCGGCCGGAGGAATTCCGTGGGCGGGTACGTTGGGGCGCCATGCGGATGACGAAATACACCCACTCCTGTGTACGGCTCGAAAAAGACGGCCGGGTGCTGGTCATCGACCCGGGAACATGGAGTGAGCCGAGAGCCCTGGCCGGTGCGGACGCCGTACTCGTGACGCATGAACACGCCGATCACGTCGATTCCCTCCGCCTGGCCGGGCTCGGCGTACCGGTCTACGCTCCCGCCGAGGCGGACATCCCGCGGGTGAATGTCATCGGGGTGTCGTCGGGTGAGGAATTCACCGCGGGTGGATTCCGCGTACGGGCGGTCGGCGGTCGCCATGCGTGCGTCCATGCGGGCCGACCGGACTGCGCGAATCTCGGCTACCTCGTCGAGGACGCGGTCTATCACCCCGGCGATTCGCTGCATGTGCCCGACCGCCCGGTCGAAACGCTTCTGGTTCCGGTCCACGGGTCGTGGTTGAAGATGACCGAGGCGATCGATTTCGTCCACGCGATCCAGCCGCGGCGGACCTACGCCATCCACGACGGTTCGCTCAACGAGCGGGGTCTCAGCAGCGCAAACGGCTGGCTCACCCAGGAGACCCACAGCGGCTACCGGTATCTGCGCCCCGGCGAATCGGTCTGAGGCGGACGACGGGCCGAGAAATTCCTTAAGCGGAAAACGTACGCAAGACCCGACCTCCGCCCGAGGAAGTGAAGGGTGAACTCTCCCGGCACTCCGACCCGCCCCGTAAGGAAATTCCGGCGGTGGGGACCCGGCGGCCGGACCCCGATCACCAGGGAATTTCCGCCCTGCCGCCCCCACCCCCATTAATAGGCTCATCTGCAAGGGGCGGCCATTGGCTGGCGATCGGTCACCCGGGTGCAGGACACGGCCGCATGGCCTCTCATGAGTGACTCCATTACCGCATTTTTGCCTATAGCTTCCTGCCGTTGTCGTGTTGGGAATCATCGACAGAAAGGGCGGGGCAGAATGCTGCGCCGATTGTTGGGTCTGGCGGGAATCTTCGGATTGGTCGCGAGTTTGTTGTTGCCGATGGCACAGCAGGCTCAGGCCGCCCCCGGAGACCCTTTTCCCCAGGGACCCGGACTGGTCTTCGTGGCCCAGGGCACGGCGCCCGGCCAGCCGACCACCCTGTACGAGGCGGTCCAGGGCACCGGTCAGATCACCTTTGCCGCCCAGGGCACCGCCGCCTTCGGCTACAACGCCATGGGCTTCCGCACCACCGACCGCTACCTCTACGCCATCAACAACAACGACGGGCTGGCCCGCATCGGGCAGGGTGGCGTGGCCACCAACCTCGGCCAGGTCGGTCTGCCGTCCAGCGGCACCTTCAGCTACAACCAGGGCACCTTCGGCGACGGAGCCACCGCCGACACCCTCTACGTCCGCCAGTCCACCAGCGACAACAGCCTCTACGCGATCGACGTCCCCACCATGACGTCGACGCGGATCGCCCTCTCCACCGACGTCCCGAACATGTCGGACATCGTCTGGAAGGACGGCTACATCTGGGGCGTCTACGGCGAGGGGCACCAACTCGTCCGTATCGACCCGAACAGCGGCGCCGTCCTGGAGGTCCCCCTCACCGGGCTGCCCGCCAACCCGTACGGCGCCCAGTGGGTCTACGGCAACGGCAACATCGGTATCTCCAACAACGTCACCGGCACCGTCTACCAGCTGCGGCTGAACAACCCCACGTCCAGCAACCCCACCGTCACCATCCTGTCCTCCACCCGGGGCCCGGCGAACACCCAGAACGACGGCGCCGCGGTGGCCGGTGAACCCGCCGACCTCGGGATCACCAAGGACGGACCGGCGACGTGGGCACCGGGCGACACGCTCACCTACACCCTCCGGATCCACAACTACGGCCCCGGCGACTCCTCCGGCTACGTCGTCACGGACACCCTGCCGGACAACCTCGGCAACCCCACGACCACCACGGACGGCTGCGCCGTCACCACCTCGGACGGCCAGAACCTCGTGCAGTGCACCGGGCCGCCGCTCGCCAGCGGGGACGACGCCCCGGTCATCACGATCACCGGCACCGCCCCGGACACCCCGGGCACCGACTGCGTCGCCGACGGGATCAGCAACACGGCGACCGTCGTTGGCAACGAGTCCGACCCCAACCCGGGCAACGACACCGCCGCCTCCACCGCCTGCCCCGACGAACAGGCACCGCCGTCCTTCACCGTCTCCAAGACCGCTTCCGTCGGACCGGACGCGTTCGTCGGACCCGGCGACACCGTGACGTACACAGTCGACGTCACCAACACCGGAACGCAGGACTACACCGCCGACAACCCCGCGTCCTTCACCGACGACCTCAGTGACGTCACCGACGACGCCCAGGTCGACCCGGACTCGCTGACCGGCGGCGCCCAGCTCACCGACGGCGGCATCAGCTGGTCCGGCCCGCTGGCCGTCGGCGAGACCCACACCGTGACCTACACCGTCACCGTCAACACCCCGGACGCCGGCGACCACGTCCTGCGCAACGCCGTCACCCCGGGCACCACCGGCAGCTGCACCAGCGCCGATGCCTGTACGACGACGGTGCCCGTCGCGTCCTTCACCGTCTCGAAGAGCGCCGACCCCACCGTCACCTCCCCCGGTGGCGTCGTCCACTACACCGTGACGGTCACCAACAACGGCGCCGTCGACTTCGGCGGCACCGCCACCCCGCACGCACCCCCGGCCCACATCGAGGACGCCCTCGCCGGTGACCTCGCCGGGGCCGACTACAACGGGGACGCCGACAACGGCGGCACCCTCCAGGGCACCAACCTCGTCTGGGACCTGGACCTGCCCGTCGGCGCCACCGAGCAGCTGACGTACTCCCTCACCGTCCACGACAGCGTCGCGCCGGGCACCGAGCTGACCAACACCGTCACCCCCGGGCCGAACGGCAGCTGCGCCACCCCGAACAGCTGCTCCACCACGACCCTCATCGGGCAGTACAGCGTCGCGAAGACCGTCTCCGCCACCAGCGCGCAGCCGGGCGACCGGGTCACCTACACGGTCACCCTGACCAACACCGGCAGCGCCCCGTTCACCGACGACAACCCCGCCTCGTTCAGTGACGACCTCACGGACGTACTGGACGACGCCACCTACAACGACGACGCGACCGGCGGCGCCACCGTCACCGGCACCACCCTGAACTGGTCGGGCCCGCTCGACGTCGGGGCCACGACCACCCTCACCTACAGCGTCACCGTGAACGACCCCGACACCGGGAACCAGCACCTGCGTAACGCGGTGACCCCGGGCACGGGCGGGGTGTGCGCCGCGGCCGGATCGTGCGCCACCGACGTCCCCGTGATCGTCACCCCGCCGACGGAGCCGTCGCTGGCGCTGCGGAAGCAGGTCGTGACGCCGGGACCGTTCCGGCCCGGTGACCGCGTCGACTACACCTACACGGTCACCAACACCGGCAACACCACGATCAACGACCTCACCCTCGCCGACGACCGTCTCTCCGACATCACCTGCCAGGCCACCAGCCTGGATCCGGACGAGAGCACGACCTGTACCGGTACGTACACGGTCACCGAGGCCGACGCCGCGATCGGGACGGTACGCAACACGGCCGTGGCCCGCGGTGAGTCCGACGGCACCTCCGTGGAGTCGCCGCCGGACAGCGCCCAGATCGAGGTCGTGACCAGCAGGCCCGCGCTGGCGCTCCGCAAGACCGTCGACGCCTCGCACCCGTACCGCGTCGGCGACACCGCCACCTACACGTACACCGTCACCAACACCGGCAACACCACCCTCAGCGACATCACCGTCACCGACAACCGGGTCTCCGGGATCACCTGCCGGGCGACCACGCTGGCACCCGGGACGAGCACCACCTGCACCGGTACGTACACGGTCACCGCGGCCGACGCGTCGGCCGGGCACGTCGACAACACCGCCATGGCCCACGGGCGCTCCAACGGCACCCCGGTGGAGTCCCCGACGTCCAGCGCCCGGATCGACATCGTGACCAGCCGCCCCGCGCTGACGATCAAGAAGACCGTCGACTCCTCCCGCACCTACCGGGCGGGCGACCGGATCACCTACACGTACACCGTCACCAACACCGGTGACACAACCCTCAACGGCATCACCGTCACCGACAACCGCGTCACCGACGTGACCTGCCGGACGACCACGCTGGCGCCGGGCGAGAGCACCACCTGCACCGGCACCTACACCGTCACCCGGGAGGACGCGAAGCGCGGCACGCTCACCAACACCGCGGTCGCCACCGCCGACAACGGCTCCGTCCGCTCCGACCCGGCCCAGGCCACCGTCAAGATCAAGGAACGGAAGCCCTGCAAGGGCAAGGACTGCCGCCCCTGCAAGGGCAAGGACTGCAACAAGCCGTGCAAGGGGAAGGAGTGCCGACCCTGCCACGGCAAGCACTGCGACAAGCCCTGCAAGGGGAAGCACTGCGACCGCCCCTGCCACGGCAAGCACTGCCACAAGCGCTGCGACGACAAGCACGGGGACAGACACTGCGACCGCCCGTGTGAGGGGAGGCGCTGCGAGCAGGAGTGAGGCACCCGGCCCGGCCGTGAAGCCCCCGAAGGGCTGATCGCCGCGCCGCACGACAGGGCGTCCGCCGACCACCGGCGGGCGCCCTCGTCAGCTGCTGGGGAACGGGCGGACCGAACGCCGAAGGCCCCGTCGATCTCTCGACGGGGCCTCCGGCCTGCTGTGCGCTCGGCAGGATTCGAACCTGCAACCTTCTGATCCGTAGTCAGATGCTCTATCCGTTAAGCTACGAGCGCTCGACTTCCGGTGATTTTCCTACCGGTCGGCGTGCGGGGACCACCTTACATGAATCGCGGCGCCCCGCCCTTCTCCCGCCTCCCGGAGCTGCGGAAAAGACCCCGGGACGCTTTCCGGAGCCCCGAGCCCCCGAAGACCTCAAAGATCCTCGACGGCCACCGAAGATCCTCGGAACGGAATTCCGCGCCCGCCCGTCCGGCCCGACTCCGACCACTCGTCCGGCCATACAACGCCGGAGGCCCCGTCGATCTCTCGACGGGGCCTCCGGCTTGCTGTGCGCTCGGCAGGATTCGAACCTGCAACCTTCTGATCCGTAGTCAGATGCTCTATCCGTTAAGCTACGAGCGCTCGGCTTTCCGGCAGCTTTTCTTGCCGGTCGGCGTTGCGTGGACAACATTACATGAACCGCGCCGGGACACGAAATCCATTGCCCGTACCGCCCCTGAGCTGCGGAAACGCCCCTGGATGGCGCGGCGGAAGACCGTCCGGTGACGCCCTCGGGAATGCGATGAAGATCGGCGTCGGGGACCGGCTTCCCCGCCTCTCCCCTTACGCATCCCCGTACGCAAAAACGCCTCCGGGCCCTTTCCCGCTGAGGGAAAGGGCCCGGAGGTCGGACGCGGAGGCGGAGGGATTTGAACCCTCGATGGGGGGTAAGCCCCAAACCGCATTAGCAGTGCGGCGCCATAGACCGGACTAGGCGACGCCTCCACACGCACCGGCGCGTGAGCGCCGCGGCGTGACCAGATGATGGCACAGCCAAGGGCGCTGTCACCAATCGCCCCCTACGGTACCCGGCGGGTGAGCCGTCGGGCAAAGACGTTCCTGCAGCGAAACGTCGGGGCGGGAGGCGCGTTAGTGGGGGTGGGGCCGGGTGCGGCGTGGCCGCGGGGTGCCCCGGTGGGTGCGTGCCGCGCGCCCGTTCCGCTCTCGCGTCTGGAGCCGTGATGCCGTATCTCGGGAAGTCCCTGCTGACCGTCGTCGCCCCGGTGGTGGCCGCCGCGGCCACGCTGGCGCTCGCCGCGCCCGCCGCCTCGGGTGCGCCGATCCCGCTGCCGCTGCCCGGGGAGCGCGCCGCGGCGCCGAACCCCACCGGTCCGGCCGGGGTCCTCGACCGTACGGGGCTGCGGCCGCCCACCGGCCACCGTCACCTGCGGGGCGTCGCCGGGCTGACCGGGCCGGTCACGCGGACGGACGGCACGGACCCGGACGGCACGGACGACACGGAGCGCGGGGCGGGGCGGCTGCGTCCGGCGGATCATCTGACGGTGACGGTGTCGCGGTCCGGTGCGGCGGGGGTCGACGGACGGTACGAGCTGTTCTGCCACCCGGACGGCGGGAACCACTTCGACGCGGCGGGGGCGTGCGCGCGGCTGGACCGGATGACGCGGTGGGGCCAGGACACCTTCGCGGCCGTTCCGCAGGCGGCGAAGTGCACGATGATGTACGGCGGTCCGATCACCGCGCATGTCTCCGGTCACTGGGCCGGGCGGCCGGTGGATGCCGAGTTCCGGCGGACCAACGGCTGTGAGATCGCCCGCTGGGACCGGTTCGAGCCGCTGCTCCCGACGACCGGTTCATGACGCGATGCCCGAGCCCTTTCGTGGCGGAGTGGGCGGTCAGGTCAGGACGCGGGGCACATGTCGGGCGTGCGGCGAGTCGCGCACGGCCCGGACGGCACCTCCCCCTCATCCGCCTCGGCGTCCACGGGAACTGCCCGTAGACTCCTGTCCAGCGGCCCGCCCAGCCGGGCCGGCACTGTGCGGTAACAGGGAGGAAGCGTCGTCGTGAGCAGCAGGCCATCCCGAGGCGCTGCTCGCCTCGCAGCCATACTGGACGCCCTTCCTGACGCCTTGTTGCTCGTCAACTGCAACGGCACGGTCGTCAACGCCAACACCATCGCCCTGGAGACGTTCGAGGCGCCCGGTACCGCCCTGGTGGGGCGCGGACTCCTCGATCTGCTGCCGTCGTTCGACTCCAAGCGGATCCCCGGTTCGATGCGGCGGCACGACGCCGAGACCGAGGGCGGGCGGACGAAGCCGACGCGGATGGTGGCGCGCCGTACCGACGGCACCGAGCTGCTCGTCGAGGTGACCAGCGCCAATCTGGAGGACGGACGGACCCCGTACGAGTCGGCCTTCGAGGCGGCGTACGCGGATCACCGCAACGGCTACACCGGCAACGAGCTGCTGATGCTGGTGGTGCGGGATCTGACGGGGACGCTGGACACCGAGACGGAGCTGGCGCGGCAGCAGCGGCAGACCGAGATGATCCTGCGGGCCGCGGCCGAGGGTGTCGTGGGGGTGGACGCGGACGGCAAGGTCGTGCTCGTCAATCCGTCGGCGGCGCAGATTCTCGGCTACCGGGCGAGTGAGCTGGGCGGCAAGGAGCTGCATCCGCTGATGCATCACTCCCGGGCGGACGGTTCGCCGTTGCCGTGGGAGGAGACGCCGCTGGCGGACACCCTGCGGTCCGGGCGCAAGCACCGGGTGCGCGGGCAGGCGCTGTGGGCGAAGGACGGCAAGGCGGTCTCCGTCGATCTGACGACGGCTCCGGTGCGCGACGGCGATCAGCTGGTCGGCGCGGTGATGACGTTCACCGACCGGCGGCCGTACGACGCGCTGGCGGCGCGCCACACGCAGTTGCTGGCGGTGCTGGAGCAGGCGCTGCGCGGGCCGTTGGAGGAGCTGACCGGGGAGCTGCGGACGCTGGCGTCCGACCCGGCGGGGCAGCTGTGGCCGGAGGCCAACCAGATCCTGCACCACCTCGCGGCCGGGCACGCGCGGATGACGACGCTGGTCGACAACGTGCTCAGCTATCAGCGGCTGGACGCCGGGGCGGAGAAGCTGCGGCGCAAGAAGGTGAAGCTGGACGGCGTGGTGGCGGCCGGTGTGGAGGGCGCGATCGATCTGATCGGTCCCGGTCGGGCGCAGTTCGCGGTGCATGCGCCGCCGATCGAGGCGACGGTCGACGCGGAGCGGGTGGCGCAGGCGCTGTCGCATCTGATCGCGGATGTGGCGGGCGTCGACTCGACGGGCCGGATGCCGTCCGCGGAGGCGGCGGGTCAGGGCGCGGGCGGGCGCGGCCCGGTGGCCCAGGATTCGACGATCGTGGTGGCCGCGGCGCGGCGCGGCGATGTCGTACGGATCGAGGTGCGTGGTCCGTACGCCGGTGGTGATCCGGTGCACGCGCCGATCGCGCGGGGCATCGTGCGGCAGCACGGCGGGCTGATGCAGACCCACAAGGTGCCGGGTGGCCAGGGCGCGGGCGGCAGTGCCTGGGTGCTGGAGCTGCCGGTGGCGGCGGACGGCACGGTGCCCGCGGGCGGCAGCCGGGCGCGGGAGGCGCAGGGCGACGGGACGACGGTGATGCCGGTCCCGGCGCAGCGGGCGCGCGGTACGGAGCAGTCCGGTGCGGACGCTCCGGCCGGGTCCGGTGGTTCGGACGGTGCCGGGCGGGCGCTCGGTGACGGTGCGGCGGCGGACGGCGGTTCCGGTGGGACCGGGGCCGGGCGGTCGGGCGACGGTGCGGAGGCGAGTGACGGTTCCGGACGGCGGCGGGCGCCGCAGCCGGACGGTGCGCCGGGTGCGCTCCCGGCGTTGCCCGGTGGTGCGGGTACGGGCGCGGCGCAGCTGACGCCGGTCGGGCATCCGGGGCAGCCGCAGCAGGCGCCGCCGCAGGGCATCGCGCAGCAGGGTTCCGGGCGGCGGGCGCGCCGGGCGCTGGCGGAGGCGCCGGAGCGCGCCGGTCAGCAGCAGGCGGCGGGCGGCGCGCGGTCGCCGTTCGCGCTGCCGCCGGCCGCCGCCGACCAGGCGCCGGGTTCCGCCTCCGGGTCCGCGGGGTCGGCGCTTCCGGCGCTGCCCGCGGTGGCCGGGCAGGCGCCCGCGCAGGCCGAGGGGACCGGGCGGCGCCGGGCGCGGCGTCCGGTGGCGAACGGTCCGGCGCAGCCCGCCGAGGCCCCGGCGGGTCCGCCCGGGCTGGAACCGGCGGTCAACCCCGGGGTGCCGCAGGGTGAGTGGCAGGACGAGGGGACCGGCCGTCGGCGGGCCCGGCGGGCCGCGGCCGAGGAGCGGGCGGCGGCCGCGATGGCGGACTCCGAGACGTCCGGGATGTTCGTGGCGGGGCCCGAGGGGCTGGTGGCGCAGTCCGGCGAGGACGAGGCCGAGGGCGCTCCGGCGCCGGGCACCCCGGAGCAGCAGGGGCCGCAGCAGGGCCGTACGGGCGGCGGTAAGCACGGGCAGCACGGCCGTCCCGAGGAGTCGGGGCCGCAGCAGGCCCGCCCGGAGGCGCCGCAGCAGCGTCCGGCCCACGGCGGTCCCGTGCCGCCGCAGGGCGTGGGCCCGGTGCCGCCGCAGGGCGCCGGTCAGCAGCCGGTGCCGCCGCAGGCCCCGGGTCAACCGGTGCCGCCGCAGGGGCAGCCCGTGCCGCCGCAGGGTGCGCCGGTGCCGCCCGCCGAGCCGACGCGGGCGGCGCAGGGCAGCGCGCCCGGTGCCGTACCGGCAGACGGGGAGGCGCCCGCGCCGACCGGACGGCGGCGGGGGCGGCCCAGTCCTGCCGAGGCCGAGGCGGAGCAGCGGCCGGAGGAGGACGGCGCTCCCGGGCCGGGGCAGTCGCACGGCCGGGCGTTCAGCGTCCGCACGCTCGGGCAGGGCGTGCCGTTCGCGCAGCAGCTCGCCGATCCGCAGGGGCAGGGCGCGGCCGCCGGGGGCACGCCGCCCGGTGGTACCCCGGCCGCCGGTTCCGGTCGTCGCCGTAAGCTCGCCGCGCCGCAGGAGGGCGCGCGGGAGGCGGGCGCCGGGCGTCGGCAGGCCGCGCCGTCCGGGCAGGGCGCGCCGCAGCCGCATCTTCTGGACGCCGGTGAGGGCCGGGCGTTCGCGGTCTCCGCGCCGGACGAGGGCAGCGAGGGGCCGGAGCCGCTGGACGGGCCGAACGGCGCCGTGGAGGTGCTCGGTCCGCAGCAGCCGCCGATGGACGACGAGTTGCCGCCGGAGCCGCTGGACAATCCGCGGCGGCTGCTGGTCTGGCCGGCGCCGGACGTCTCCACCCAGCAGGCGCTCAGCGACCGCGGCTACCGCCCGGTGATCGTACACTCCCGCGAGGAGGTCGACGCGCAGATCGCGGCGTACCCGGCCGCGCTCTTCGTCGATCCGCTGACCGGGCCGATCACCCGGACCGCGTTGCAGTCGCTGCGCCAGGCGGCGGGGGCGGCGGAGGTTCCGGTGCTGGTCACGGCCGGTCTGGGGCAGGCGACGCGGGAGGCCGCGTACGGCGCGGATCCGGCGGTGCTGTTGAAGGCGCTGGCGCCGCGGGACAGTGAGCAGCATCCGCCGCGGGTGCTGCTGATCGAGCAGAACGACGCGGTGGCCGGGGCGTTGACCGCCTCGCTGGAGCGGCGCGGGATGCAGGTGGCGCGGGCCGCGGCGGACAGCGACGCGGTCGCGGTGGCGCATCAGGTGCGGCCGAACCTGGTGGTGATGGACCTGATGCAGGTGCGTCGCCGCCGGGCCGGGATCGTCGACTGGCTGCGGTCGAACGGCCTGCTCGACCACACCCCGCTGGTCGTCTACACCTCCGTCGATCTCGACCCGGCGCAGCTGCCGACCCTCGCCAACGGTGAGACGGTGCTGTTCCTCGCCGAGCGTTCGACCAGCGCCGAGGTGCAGGCCCGGATCGTCGATCTGCTGGCGAAGATCGGGACGAATTAGCGGCGGTACGCACCGGAGCCCCCGCAGGGGAGATCCCTGCGGGGGCTCCGGTGCGTCGATCAGGCTCCGGGGCGGGTGACGTCCAGCTCACCGTCGGCGTACCACCGGCGCAGCACCTTCTTGTCGAACTTGCCGACGCTGGTCTTCGGGACGGACGCGATCCACGCCCAGCGCTCGGGCAGCTGCCAGCGGGCGATGCGTTCGGCGAGGAACGCCTTCAGTTCATCGTGGCCGGTGGTGGCTCCGTCGACGAGGACGACGGCGGCGAGCGGGCGCTCGCCCCACTTGTCGTCCGGTACGGCGATCACGGCGGCTTCGGCGACGTCCGGGTGGGCCATGAGGTGGTTCTCCAGCTCCAGGGAGGAGATCCACTCGCCGCCGGACTTGATGACGTCCTTGGCGCGGTCGGTGAGGGTGAGGTAGCCGTCGGGGGTGATGGTGCCGACGTCGCCGGTGCGCAGCCAGCCGTCGGGGCTGAACTTGTCCGCGGGCCGCTGCGGGGCGCCGTCCGCGCCGCCGTAGTAGGCACCGGCGATCCACGGGCCGCGGACCTCCAGCTCACCGGCGGACGCGCCGTCCCAGGGCAGCCGGGTGCCGTCCGGGCCGATCAGCCGCGCCTCGACGGCGGCGGGGAAGCGGCCCTGGGTGGTGCGGTAGCGCCACTCCTCGTCGCCGGTGACGCCGACGGGCGGGTGGGCGACGGTGCCGAGCGGGGAGGTCTCGGTCATGCCCCAGGCGTGGACGACGCGGATGCCGTGCCGCTCCTCGAAGCCGCGCATCAGGGCGGGCGGGCAGGCGGAGCCGCCGATGATGACGGTGTGCAGACAGGCCACATCGCGCCGGTGGGCGTCGAGTTCGGCGAGCAGTCCCTGCCAGATGGTGGGGACGGCGGCGCCGATGGTGGGCCGCAGCGTCTCGATCATCTCGGCGAGCGGGGCGGGCTGCAGGAAGCGGTCCGGCATCAGCAGCGACGCCCCGGCCATGAACGCGGCGTGCGGCAGGCCCCAGGCGTTGACGTGGAACATCGGGACGACGGGAAGTGCCAGGTCACCGGCGCCGAGGGCGAAGGATTCGGCGGTGTTGACCTGGAGGCAGTGGAGATAGAGCGAGCGGTGGCTGTAGAGGACGCCCTTGGGGTCGCCGGTGGTACCGGAGGTGTAGCAGAGGATGGCGGCCTCGCGCTCGTCCAGCTCGGGCCAGTCGTAGCGCTCCGGCTGTCCGGCGAGCAGTTCCTCGTAGTCGTGGACGGTGGGCCGGGCGCCGTCGAGGACGCCGCGGTCGCCGGGACCGGTGACGACGAGGTGTTCCAGGAGCGGCAGGTGGGGCAGGAGCGGTGCGAGGAGCGGCAGCAGGCTGCCGTTGACGAGCAGGACGCGGTCCTCGGCGTGGTGGGCGATCCAGGTCAGCTGCTCCGGGGCGAGCCGGAGGTTGAGGGTGTGCAGCACCGCGCCCATGGACGGGACGGCGAGGTACGCCTCCAGATGCTCGGCATTATTCCAAAGAAGCGTCGCAATCCGGTCCTCCCGCTCGACGCCGAGGCCCCGCAGCGCATGGGCGAGCTGTGCGGCCCGCGCCCCGACCTCGGCGAAGCTCCGCCGGTGCGGCTCCCCACCGGTCCAGGTGATGACCTGCGACGATCCGTGGACGGTCGAACCGTGCTCCAGGATCCGCGAGACCGTGAGCGGTACGTCCTGCATCGTGCTGAACACCGGGTGCCTCCGCGTGGTACGGGCGCTGCTGCGGGCGCTTGTTACGGGCGAGTAGTGACGCTGGCTGCGATTCTCGGTCCGTACCGGGTGGTATGTCACGTGCTCGGGGGTGTTCTTCGGGGCACATGGCCTGATGGGGCGGGTGCTCTTCGGAGTACGTGGCCGGATGGGGGTGGGTGAGGGCGGGGGGCCTACCCGAGGGGGCGGCTTGCCCGAGGGGGCGGTCGGCCCGGGCGGGATGGCGTGCCCCGGGGGGGTGCCCCGGGCAGGGAGGCGTGCCCCGGGCAGGGAGGCGTGCCCCGGGCAGGGAGGCGTGCCCCGGGCGGGGAGGCGCCACCCCGGGCAGGACGTGCCCCCGGCAGGGCGGCGCCCCGAGGCGGGGGCAGGGCGCCGCAGCGTGCCTCGCGGCTCGTGGTGTGCGCCTCGTCCGCAGCCTGCCTCCCACGTCGTGGTGCGCGCCCCGTGGTGCGCACCTCGTCCTCGCGCCGCCTCCCGTCCCGCCGCGTCCGTTCCTCTCCTCGCCGCTACTGCCGCTTGCCGATGACCGACCGGATCCACGTCAGCTGCTGGGATATCTCGCCCGCTCCGGCGATCCGCTCGCGGTCGGAGGTGTCGAAGACGCCGAGGAGGGTTTCGGTGCCGTTCGGGGCGATGCTCATCACCGGGCCGCCGGAGTCGCCACCGGCGGGTACCCCGGTGACCTTCTCCATGCAGAAGTCGGTGCCGCCCGGCACGCTGAACCCGTCGCAGCGCGGGTCGTCGGGCCGGACGACCCGCAGGTCCGACTGCTTGAGCACCGGGGACTGGCAGGCGTTCTCGTCACCCGTGCAGGTGGCGCCCCACCCGTACTGGCGGACGCGCTGGCCCGGCTTCACCGGCGAGGTGGCGAGCCGTGCGGTGGGGATCGTCATCGGCGGGACCTTGACCAGCATCATGTCGGCCTCGGCGGCGCCCCGGCGGCCTCCGGGTACGGGGTGGACCGTGGTGCCCTTGGTCATGTCGAGGTTGCCGACGCGGAACGAGATCCGCTTGTCGGCGATCGGATCCGCGTGCTCGAAGAAGCAGTGCGAGGCGCCGATGATCCACTCCGGGTCGATCGCGGTGGCGGTGCACTCCGGCTTCCCGTCCACCAGCATCCGCACCGCCCACGGCCCGTACGTACTCGTCGACCCGCCGATGACGGCGGCGGCCGGTGTGGACGACATCAGCGCGCCCGTCACCAGCAGCAGCGCGGTCAGCAGGAGTACGCGTACTCGACGCACCATCCGGTTCAGCTCCCCTCACATCGCCGTCCGGCCGCGAGCCTGACGGCTCGGTGGCCTGGCGGCCGGTTGCCCGTACGGCAGTCGCCCGTACGGGAGTTGCTCGTACGGCGGGCTTGCCGTACGGCTGGTGAGAGGGCGTCAGGCGGTGTGGCGTTCCGTCCGGTCCGGCGTGGGCGGCGCCGGGGTGTTCAGCCGCTCGCCGCCGTGCTCGCCGCCACCGTGTTGCGCTGCCGCTGCCAGCGCAACAGCATCACGGCGGTGACGAACACCTGCGCCTCGTCGGCGAGTCCGGGCAGGTCGGCGGTGGCGCCGAGCTTGAACCCGGCGGCACAGGCGATCGAGCCGACCGGCTCGCCGTCCGCGCCCAGCAGTTCCTGGTTGCGACCGGCGAACGACGCGCGCCGGAACACGAACTCCTGCCCCGAGGCGCGCAGGCTCCAGTTACGGCGCCCGACGCGCTCCGCCGTCGCCACGCAGGTCCCCGCCTCGGTCAGCAACTCATAGGTGCCGCCGAACGCGTGCGCACGAACGGTGTACTCCGCCCCACCCAGGCGGAAGCTCCCCTTCGACTGCCCCTTCCCCGACGTGAACGTCGTCAGCAGCTGTCCATCCCGACTCATCTCGTACCGACGAGGCCACGACCCCGCCCTCTCCGCAATCAACATTCCCCCATCAGACCACCCGCGGGGCGGTCGCGACCCCTGGCATTTGTCATGGATCCACCCGGAGATTTGTCAGGGGCGGGGGCGCTCCGACTCCCGTGCGGTGGTCCCGCGAGGGGTCAGGCAGCCTTCTCGATCGCCTCGAAGATGTCCGCGTCCGTCTCCCGCTGCCACGCGGGCAGTTCGGGCCAGTCGGCGACGTACCCCGGCTTCGGGTCCGCGAAGTGCCGGTACATCTGCGCCGTCCAGCACACCGCGACGAACCGCCCCTTCTGCTCCCGCGAGAGCCGCGCAGCGGACCCGCCGCTCACCTCCAGAAGCTGCCTGACCTGCGCATACACCGCTCCGGCCGCCGCCCGTTCCCACTCGGGCGTTCCTTCCCACGGCGTGACGTACCCGGCCTTCGGCTCCCCGGGAAAATGCCGCCGCACCCCGGCGATCCACGCCTCCCGAAACACACGCGCGCCTTCGGTCGCCATCGTTCGGTCCCCTTTCGTCGGGTCGGGGCGCGGGGCCCGCGCCCCCGTACGGGCCCGGGCCTAATCCCGCACCGCGCCCTCCGGCCAGACGGTCTCGACCGGTACGCCGGTACGCCGCGCGTGGGCCACCACGTCCGCGGTACCTCCGTAGCCACGGGCCGGTTGGCCGTCCCACACGGCGAGAAGCCTGTCGGCCAGGCCCACCAGGATCTCGCTGCCGCGCATGTGCGCCTCTTCCGTCGACTCGCGCAAACCGGTCCGGTGCACCGCCGCCGCGCGGGCAAGCAGCCCGTCGTACGTGGCGTGGTGCGACACGGGCAGCCCGGCACGGTACTCCTCGGCCGGAACGACCACCTCCAGTCGGCCACCGAGCGCGAGTACGGCTTCCGCGAACCAGGCATCGGGCCCGTCCGCGAGACACGAGACGCCACACAGCTCCCCCGCGTCGTACGCCGCCAACTCCGCCCGGAGAAGGGCCCGGACCTCCCGTTCGACGTCGGCGGAGAGGCCACGGTGACCGGTGATTCCCAGGATCATGATTGTTTCCTTCGATTCGAGTTACATGAATACGTCGTACAGCCGCTCATCGAATTCGCGCACAACCTTGGGAGGAGTGCTTGTGGAGTATGAGCGGCGCAGGCCGCGCGCCCGCTCAACAATCCGCCCCGACTGATATCTCAGTCCGATCTCCAACGCCTGAGTGGCCAGAATGAAAGCGCCATCGAGCCGCCCGGAGGCCATGTGCCCTGAGGCAAGGTCGAGCATCAGCAAAGCCCGCTGCTTTTCATGGCCGGGCGTTGTCGCAGCGGCCGTGGAATCCGGCGTGCTGAATACCCATCGGGGCTTTCCCAGGTGGGCTCCACACGAGACGCGCACCGCCGCTACTTTCGCCTCGGTGAAGGAGAAGACCCACGGCCATGGCGGACCTTCTTCGTTCTCGATGTGGCGTACACAGCGCTCCGAGGCACCCAGGGCAGCATCTGCCGACTCCGCGTCACCAGCGGTGGCATGCGCCAGAGCCTCAACGCTGAACAGCCACGCATCGGCGATTGCCGGAAGGTCGGGCCCAAGCTGCTTACGCGCTGATCTCACGAGAGCTAGCCCCTGAGCGGAATTCCCCGCGTGTGCTTCGAACTGGGCCAAGCTCCCCAGCTGATACGCGGCAAGCAACGGCTTGCGGGAATGACGGGCAGCCTTGCTCGAGACGCCGTACCAGGTGCGGGCCGAGCCGTGATCTCCGATGTCCCAGTGGAGCCATCCGGCCAGGCTAGCCACCTCGCTCCCCACAGCTGCGAGGTGACCACGCTCGCGGCCGTTCTCGGCATTATGGGTAATCCGCTGAGCCATTCGCAGATGCGCCAGCACTGCTTCTACGAGCTGTCGCGAAGGCGTGGAACCGTCCAGTCTCCGAAAAGCCGAAGTCGCGTCACGTAGAGCGGCTGCCTGATTACTCACCGAGCTATGCACAGAGGCTACGGAAACAACGGAGGATGCCGCGACCGTAGCCACTCCGGTGAGAAAACTTCGCCTTTCGACGTCGCTTCCTGACCGCTCCCCTCTCGCAGCCAGCGCGGTAGCACGGTCGGCCAGGCCGACGAGGCGCGGGGGAATCTGGAGGTGGTCGGCAATCTGGGCGAGCTGTGCCGTGTCGTACGACGTCACACCCCTGCCCTCCAGACGGGAAATCGCTGACTGACTGGTGCCGCACGCCTCTCCGAGGCCCCGTTGCGATAACCGGGCCTCCATCCGTGCGAGCTTCACAACCCTTCCGTAGTCGCCCCTACGCGACGCCTCACTGATCGCATGTGACGACCAATTCACCATGACAACTCCCTTGGCTTTCTTGCTACACGCCCTCCGCACCGCAATCAGCATCCACATGCGCTGCGCGAATCGGCTTATGCAGTAAGCGGGTTGTTCGTAGCGGCACCAGCTTGCCCAGCAGTTGAGTCAGCGCACTACCCGGACAGGGAGGAAACTCATGATCGACGAGACACCGGACCTGGCTCGCTGCCTGAACGTATCCGGACTCCGTTGCGCCCTACCGTCACTGGACGAACCAGCTCACACGGCCGCCACCCTCGACTGCGCCCGAGCCCTGGCCCCCCACCAGCAGATGCCGCCGCCCGATGAGATCGCCGACCTGTCGGCGCGGCTCGCGGTGCGCTGTGCGGAGCTCGCGGCGGCATGGGAGGGGTGCTCGCAGGGTGCCCTCGCGCCCCGTACCGCTACCGCTCTGCGTGACTGGCAGTGCTTGCGTGCGGGGCCCGGTGAAGGTCCCTTCGCCGCCTGGCTGCATGTGCGGGCCATGGCGCGTACGTGCCGGACGTTGCTCGCCCTGGGGCGGTCGCAGGGCCTTCTGCTCTCCCTCGCGGAGGAGGCCGGACGTGACCGTTGACGCCGCCTCTCTCACCCGCGACCTCACCGACTATCTCCGCCACCACCCCGACGAACTCGGCCCGTTGATGCCGCTCTACGACGCGTTGCGGGATCACGCGCGGCGGGGGCGGTGTCCGCATCGGGGGCGGTGTCCGCAGGTGCGGGTGGGGGCGTTGTTGAGTGAGGAGCGGGGGCGGTTGCTGCTGCTTCGGCACAGTGGCGGCTGGGCGTTTCCGGAGGGGGAGCCCGTGGCGGGGGACGGGTCGTTGCGGGAGAGCGCGTTCGGGTTGTTGCGGGAGTTCGGCGGGGTGCGGGAGGCGTGGGCGGTGCCGGGGGCGGAGGGGCCGGTGCTGGTGGACGTCGACGAGGTTTCCGGGGGCGGGGCGCCGCGGCTCCGGGTCGGGTTCCGGTATCTCTTCGCCGCCCGCGCGGGGGCCGTACCGCGGGTGGCGCTCCGTACGGGGCTGGCGCGGTGGGCCGGGCCGGAGGAGGTGGACGCGCGGATCGTGGAGCGGGTGCGGGCGTGTACGGGGGTGGTCGGGGCGGAGGGGCCGTGACGGGCGCGGGGCGGCCACGGCCGACCCCGGGCGGGTTTCCTTAACCCACACTTACAGTCTGGCTTGTAGTCTGGCTGCAAGCTCTGTGGGGCAAGGCGAGGAGAGGCAAGGAAAATGACCGCTGCACTGCGCAAGCTCGACGTCGGGATCCTGGTGTGTCCCGGGTATCTGCCGGTCGACGTCATCGGGGCCCACACGCTGCTGGGGTTCCAGCCGGAGGTGAAGGTGCATCTCGTCTGGAAGAACCGGGACGAGATCGAGGGCACCCCGAACTTCCCCACGCGGGCGACCACCACGTTCGAGGAGTGCCCGGCCGATCTCGACGTCCTGCTCGCGGGCGCGGTGCCCGCCGAGATCCTGGAGGACACCGAGACGCTGGAGTTCCTCGCCGACCGCGGCGGGCGCGCGAAGTGGGTCGCCGGGGTCTGCCTGGGCAGCCTGCTGATGGGCGCCGCCGGGCTGCTCCGCGGGTACCGCGCCACCACCAACTTCCACGCGTACGACCTGCTGCCGTACTACGGGGCGACCCTGGTGCCCACCAACCGCGTCGTGACGGACCGCAACCGCATCACCGCGGGCCCGGCGACCGGCGGCATAGAGATCGCGCTGCGGCTGCTCCAGAACCTCCGCTCCACCGAGGCCGCGCGCCTGTCCGAGCTGGGCTGGGAGTACGCCCCGGAGCCGCTGTTCGGCGTCGGTACGCCGGAGCTGGCCGGGCCCGAGCTGACCGCGGCCTCGATGAGGGAATTCGTCGAGGACAACGCCGCCTTCCAGGGGGTGTCCGAGCGGGCGGCCGAGCGGCTCGGCGTCGTGGTGCCGACGGCCTGAGCGACGCCTGGGACACTGAACACCGGGGGCTTCGGCGCGTGGAGCCCCCGGTGAGGAGTCTCAGGTGAGCAAGGCGCCGGAGGGTGCGCTGTCGACCGTCATCCTGGTGATCGCCGCCGGTCGGCGGCTGCAGGAGCGGATGGAGGACCGGCTCGGCGAGATCGGTCTGTCGGTGCGGCTGTTCAGCGCGCTCGGGCACCTCTCGCGCGACGCCGACCTGTCGTACAGCGATCTCGCCCGCCGGGCGGGCGTCACCAGTCAGAGCATGCGCGCCACCGTTCTCCTGCTGGAGGAGCAGGGCGCGGTGGAACGCACCCTTCAGGGGCAGGGGCACCGCGCCCGGCTGGAGCTGACCGACGAGGGGCGCGCGCTGCTCGCCAGGGCGCGGGACCTCGTGGCGGAACTGGACGCGGAGTTCTTGGCGGACGCGGGCGAGGAGACCGAGGGGGCGCTGGCGGAGGCGTTCCGGCGCGCGATGGGGTGGCCGCTGTAACAACACGCCCGAGCTGCGGCGTTCCCGAGGGCGGGGCGCGGCCGGGGCGGGGCGGTGTTCAGGCGGACCGCGTGGTGGGGCACGGCGGGGTGCAGCCGGGCGGGCCCGTACGCCGGTAAAGGGCGGGGCTCAACCGATAGCGGACAGGTTCTGTCCGCTGTCCCGCCTAGCCTCCGGCATGCACACCTTCCGCACGTCCGGCACCTCCAGCACCTCCAGCACCTCCAGCACCTCCAGCACCTTCGAGGGGACCTCATGGACTTCGTTTCGATTCGCATCATCACCGGGGATGTGGCGCGCCTGGTCGCGTTCTACGAGCGCGTCACGGGGGCGAGCGCCGCGTGGGCCACCGAGGACTTCGCCGAGCTTCGGATCGGGGGCGTGACCCTCGCGATCGCCGGGACCCGTACCGTCCCGCTGTTCGCCCCGGGCTCGGCCCGCCCGGCTGCCAACGACAGCGTGATCACCGAATTCCTCGTCGACGACGTGGACCGCGTGTACGCGGAGCTGACGGACCACGTCACGGATGTCGTCGCCGAGCCCACCACGATGCCCTGGGGCAACCGGTCGCTGCTGTTCCGCGACCCCGACGGCAATCTGGTCAACCTCTTCACGCCCGTCACCGCGGTGGCCAGGGAGAAGTTCGCACGGTGAGGCCGCCGGTCACGGCCGTCCCGGTGCCTCCGTGACCTCAAGGCCCTCCCGGCGGAGCCGCTCCTGGCCCCACTCCCCCAGCGGGCCCAGGGCCTTGTTGAGGGCGGCGCCCGACTCCGTGAGGGAGTACTCGACCTTCGGGGGCACTTCCGCGTGGACCTGCCGGTGGAGGAGACCGTCTCGTTCGGTTCGGGGTCGGGAGCAGACGCACCCCGGCGGCGTAGGCCCGGCCGGGGCGGCGGATCGGGCGCGAGCCGGGCCGGAGCGGGCACGAGCCAGGGCAGCGGCGCGGGCACGAGCCAGGCCGGAGCAGGCGCGAGCCGGGGCGCACCGCCGCCCCGCCGCCCCCGCCCCACCCGGTCGGTACGATTCCGGCCGCGGGGCGGGGCCATCGGGGGCCGTGCCGTCCACGCGTCGTACACGGGGGTTCTCATATGTTCGGGATCGTCAGGCCCTGCGCGCACCGGTTGACCGGTGGGCTGAAGGCGGAGTGGATGGCGCATCTGTGCGGGCTGTGTCTGGCGCTCCGCGCCGACCACGGGCAGTTCGCGCGGGTCGTCACCAACTACGACGGGCTGATCGTCTCGGTGCTGACCGATGCGCAGCGCGGTCCCGCGCCGGGCGGGCGCCGCACCGCGGGGCCGTGTCCGCTGCGGGGGATGCGGACCGCGTCGGTGGCCAAGGGCGAGGGGGCGCGGCTCGCGGCGTCGGTCTCGCTGGTCCTGGCGTCGGCGAAGATCCGTGATCATGTCGCGGACCGGAACGGGCTGCTGCGGCGCCGCCCGGTGGCCGCCGCCGCCCGTAAGGTCGCGGCCGGCTGGGACCGTGCCGGGGCCCGTACGGGTGCCGGGCTCGGCTTCGACACCGCCGTCCTCGTCGACGCGGTGGACCGGCAGCCGGGTATCGAGGAACAGGCCGGGCCCGGGACGCCGTTGACGGTGATCACCGAGCCGACCGAGACGGCGACGGCGGCGGCGTTCGCGCACACCGCGGTGCTCGCCGGGCGCCCGGAGAACGCCGCTCCGCTCGCCGAGGCGGGACGGCTCTTCGGGCGGCTCGCACACCTCCTCGACGCCGTGGAGGACCGTGCGGCCGACGCCGCCGAGGGCGCCTGGAACCCGCTCGACGCCACCGGCGCCGCCCTGCCCGAGGCCCGTCGGCTCTGCGACGACGCGCTGCACGGCATCCGGCTGGCGCTGCGCGACGTCGCCTTCACGGACGGGAAGCTGGCGCATGTCCTGCTCGTCCACGAGCTGCGGCGGTCGGTGGACCGGGCGTTCGGCACGGAGTCCTGCGGCCACCCGGGCGGGCCCGCGCACACCGGTGGCCCCGGCGGCGTCCCGCACCTCAACCACCCGCAGGGCACCCCCGGTCCGTACGGGAGCCCGAACCCGTACGGGGAGCCGAACCCGAACCCGTACGGGATGCCGGGGCCCGGTGGGGTGCCCCCGCAGGGTGCACCCGTCGGGGGCAACCCGTACGCGACCGGGCCGCAGCATCTCAACGGCGCGCAGTCGCCGCAGCCGGGCGGCGGGGCGACGCCGCCGCACCGGTACGACGGCGGGATGGACGGCGGCTGGGGCGGCGGGCACGGCGGTGGTCACGGGGGCGGCTCGCACGGGGGCGGCGACGGGGCGCAGGGTGGCGCACCGGCTCCGCGGCCGCCCAAGCCGCCGCGCGGGCTGCTCACCGGCTGTCTGGTCGCCGTCGGTCTGTGCTGCTCCTGCCAGGTCTGCTGTGCGAGCAGCTACGAGGGGCCGTGGTCGCGGAAGAAGCACGAGGGGTGCTGCCACTCCGCCTGCGACGGGTGCGACTGCGACTGCTGTGACGGCTGCTGCTGTGACGGGTGTGACGGCTGCTGCTGCGACGGATGCTGCTGCGACTGCTGAACCAACTGCCCTGACTCATAAGGGAGTTGGAGACTCTGAAGTTGAAGGATCTGGAGTTGGAGGCTCTGGAGCTGGAGAATCTGGAGTTGAAGGCTCCGGAGTTGGAGGCTCTCGAATCCCGGTCAGCCGAAGAGTGCCGGTGCCAGTTCCTCGTCCTCGCGGAGCTTGACCAGGGCGCGGGAGACGGCGCTCTTGACCGTGCCGACCGAGACCTCCATGATCTCGGCGGTCTGCGCCTCGCTCAGGTCCTCGTAGTACCGGAGTACGACCATGGCGCGCTGGCGGGGCGGCAGCCGCATGATGGCGCGCCACATCGCGTCCCGCAGCCCCTGGAGTTCGGCGGGGTCGGGCGCGGGCACCGGGTCCGGCTCGGGCAGCTCCTCGCAGGCGAACTCGTCGACCTTGCGCTTGCGCCACTGGGAGGTGCGGGTGTTGAGCAGCGCCCGGCGGACGTAGCCGTCCAGGGCGCGGTGGTCCTCGATGCGGTCCCAGGCGACGAAGGTCTTGGTCAGCGCGGTCTGGAGCAGGTCCTCCGCGTCGTTCGGGTCGGTGAGCGACCGCGCCGCCCGCATCAGCACCGGCCCCCGGGCCTGTACGTACGACGAGAACGACGGGTACGTCGGGCGCGCGGCGGCGGGCTGCGTGGCGCGTGTGCACACTGGCGTGGTCATGTCTCCACGCTAGAAGCGGCCACCCCCTCACCGGATCGCCCCAAGGTGCCGAAGACCCGTCCGTCTGAAGTTGTACGGGTAGGGGTTCCCCTACCTCCTACGGACGGAGGGAGACCCTGAGGCGCACCCCTGAGGCGCACCCCTGGGGCGCGCCCCGACGCGGAGCCCCGGGGGGGGCACGTACGGCTAGGGATCACCCCGAGCGGCAGGCCGACCCCGTCCTTCCCGACTCAGGCCATCCCTCCGCACAACGGACAAAAAATCATCAAAGGGGGGTTTCCCCTCATCGGTGTGCGGACTATCATAAAAAGCAGCCTGCGGGGCGAGCGAGGGAGTTCGAACCGGAGCGTATCCGTAGGAGAGGGCGGTGACCCTCTCGAATACGCAAGGGTCGGGCTGAGAGGCCGGAAGGTCGGGGAGACCGGAAGGCGACCTCCATCACCTGATGCGGACAATGCCGCCGAAGGAAGCCCACCTCGCAGGTTCATGACGCCCGGAGCCGCGAGTCGGCACCGGGCGCCGCCGTGTGCGGGCCGTCACCCACCGTCCCGCCCCAGGATCAGCCCCGACGTCGGCACCCCCGTACCCGCCGTGACCAGGGCGTGGGCCACGTCCGGCACCTGGTTCACCGCGCTCCCCCGCACCTGCCGGACCGCCTCCGCGATGCCGTTCATCCCGTGCAGATACGCCTCGCCGAGCTGGCCGCCGTGCGTGTTGAGCGGCAGCGCGCCGTCCGCGACGAAGGCGGCCGCCTCGCCGGGGGCGCAGAAGCCGAACTCCTCCAGCTGCATCAGCACGAACGGGGTGAAGTGGTCGTAGAGGACCGCCACGTCGATGTCGGCGGGACCGTAGCCGGAGGTGCGCCACAACTGGCGGGCCACGACGCCCATTTCGGGGAGACCGGCGAGGTCGGAGGGGTAGAACTCGTCGCGGTAGTAGCTGGTCATCTGCTCCTGGGCGCGGCCCGCGCCCTGCGCCGCTGCGGTGATCAGGGCGGGCGGGCGCCGCAGGTCACGGGCGCGTTCGGCGGTGGTGACGACGAGCGCCTGCCCGCCGTCGGTCTCCTGGCAGCAGTCGAGGAGCCGTAGCGGTTCGACGATCGGCCGGGAGGCGGCGTGGTCGGCGAGGGTGATCGGGCGGCCGTGGAAGTACGCCGCCGGGTTGGTCGCCGCGTACCGGCGGCCCGTGACGGCGACGTGGCCGAACGCCTCCGGGGTCAGCCCGTAGGTGTGGAGGTAGCGCCGGGCGGCCATGGCGACCCAGGAGGCGGGGGTGAGGAGGCCGGGCGGGAGGTTCCAGCCGAGGGCGGTGCCTTCGGCGGACGGTTCGCGGTGCTGGACGCCGGAGCCGAAGCGGCGGCCGGAGCGCTCGTTGAAGGCGCGGTAGCAGACGACGACCTCGGCGATGCCGGTGGCGACGGCGAGCGCCGCCTGCTGGACGGTGGCGCAGGCGGCGCCGCCCCCGTAGTGGACGCGGGAGAAGAAGGAGAGTTCGCCGATGCCGGTGGCCTGGGCGACGGCGATCTCGGGGCTGGTGTCCATGGTGAAGGTGACCAGCCCGTCGACGTCGGACGGGGCGAGCCCGGCGTCGTCGAGTGCGGCGCGTACCGCCTCGGCGGCGAGGGTCAGCTCGCTGCGGCCGGAGTCCTTGGAGAACTCGGTGGCCCCGATGCCGACGACGGCGGCCCGGCCGCCCAGGGTGTCCGCGCGGCGCACGCTCATGGGGCGGCGCTCCCTCCGGTGACGGGCACCGTGAGGGTCACGGTGCCGGTGACGTGGTGCCCGAGGCCGTTCGCCCCGACCACCCGGACCTGTACGGCCGCGCCGTCCGCCTCGGTGACCGTGCCCGTCAACTCCATGGTGTCGCCCGGGTGGTTGGGGGCGCCGAGGCGGATGGCGACCTTGCGGAGGACGGTGCCGGGGCCGAAGTGGTCGGTGAGGTAGCGGCCGACGAGGCCGTTGGTGGTGAGGATGTTCATGAAGATGTCCGGCGAGCCCTTCGCCCGCGCGGCCTCGGCGTCGTGGTGGACGTCCTGGTAGTCGCGGGAGGCGACCGCCCCGGAGACGATCAGGGTGCGGGTGATCGGGATCCGGAGCGGCGGGAGGGCGTCGCCGGGGGCGGGCGGCCTCCCTGGTGCGGCGTCGCTCATGAAGCCTCCTCCTCGATGATCGACTCGCCCAGCTCTTCGAGGAGTTGGGCGCCCGCGCCGAGGTCGGCCGCGAGCTGGCGCCCCCACAGGAAGTGCCGGTGGACAGGGTGGCCGAGGTCGGCGCCGAGACCGCCGTGGAGATGCTGGACGGCGTGCACCACCCGGGTCCCGGCCTCGGCGGCCCACCAGGCGGCGGTCAGCGCGTGCGGAGCGGCGCCGCGCCCGGTGTCCCGCCGCCAGGCCGCCTCGTACGCGGTGACCCGGATCGCCTCGGTGTCCAGATGGGCGTCGGCGGCGCGCAGCAGTACGGCCTGGTGGGCGTCGAGCGGCCTGCCGAACTGCTGCCGCTCCGCGGTGTGCGCCACCGCCCGCGCGAGGGCGCCCGCGCAGACGCCCGCCTGGAGCCCGGCGTGCGCGGTGCGGGCGCAGGCCAGCACGGACGCGTACGGGACGGGGCCGACCGGCTGCGGGGCGCCGCCGAGCCGTTCGGCGGGGGCTTCGGTGAGGTCGAGGCGCCCCGCGGACCAGGGCGCGGTGGTCGCGACCGGGGTGACGGCGACGCCCGGCGCATCGGTCCGCAGCAGCCACAGCTCCCGGTCGGCGTCCGGCACCAGCACCAGATCGGCGCAGGTCAGCCAAGGGACGACGGGCACGGTGCCGGTCAGGTGGGCGGCGGGCCCGACCCCCGCGCGGGCCCGCACGGCGGGTGGTTCGCCGGTCCCGAAGGCGCCGGTGGCCACCGCCGTGCCGTCGGTCAGCCCCGGCAGCAGCCGCTCCCGCTGCTCCGGCGCACCGTGCGCGGCCACCGCGAGGACGCCGTACGCGCCGGTCGCGGCGAGCGGGATCTGTGCGGTGGTCCGGCCGGCCTCCTCCAGGAGCAGGACCAGCCCGAGCAGCCCGGTCTCGGTGACGGAGCCCGGCAGTCCGGCCCGGCACAGCGTCGCCCACAGGGCGGTGTCGGTGTCCGTGCCCAGGGCGGTCAGCCGCTCGGGCGTGGACCGGTCGCCGAAGATCTCCGCGGCGAGTCCGGCCGCCGCCCGCTGCTCCCGTGTCGGCGTGAAGTCCATCTCAGCCCTCCTCCCGGGGCGCCCGCGCCGCCCCCGGCTCCGCGCGGAACACCGGCAGCTCCCACGCCCCCTTCCCGTCCCTGACCTGCTGGAACTCCAGCCGTACCGGCATCCCGACGCGCACCGCGTCCGGCGGCACCCCGGTGACACCGGCGACCAGCCGCACCCCCTCCTCCAGCGCGATCAGCGCGACCGCGTACGGCGGGTCGAAGGCGGGGAACGGCGGATGGTGCATCACGACGTACGAGTGGACGGTGCCGCCGCCGCCCGCCTCGACGGTGTCCCACTCCGGCGCTCCGCACCGCGCGCACCCCGGCAACCACGGCATCCGCAGCCGCCCGCACCCGGTACACCGCTGGATCAACAGCCGGTGCTCGGCCACACCCGCCCAGAACCCGGCGTTGTCACGGTTGATCACGGGCCGGGGGCGGGCGGGGGCGTCGCGGGGCGCGGCGACGGGCTCGGGGGTTCCCTTACGGGGTGCGGGGTCCGCCTCCGGGGCCGGGCCGCCGGGGCCCGAACTCCCCTTCCCCGGCACGTACTTCAGGATCCGGAACCGGTGGGCCCCCGCCAGTTCGCCGTCGACCCGGACGTCCATCCGGGTCGTGACGAAGTACCCGCTGCCCAGCTTCGTCGTCTTCCGGGGGGACACCGACTCGATGACCGCGTCGAAGGTGATCTCGTCGCCGGGGCGCAGCGGGCGCAGATACTCCTGCTCGCAGTCGGTGGCCACCACGGCGGTGCACCCGGCGCCGTCCAGCAGCGCGGACAGTTCGTCGTAGGCGGGCGAGCGGTCCGTGTGGCCGGAGAGTCCGCCCATCGTCCACGCCTGGAGCATCGTCGGCGGGGCGACCGCGTCCGGTCCCCGGTACGCGGGGTGGGTGTCGCCCATCGCCTCGCACCAGTGGCGGATCATCGCCGCGTTCACCGGGTCCTTGCCGCGTCCGCCGGTCGCCGCGGGCCGCCCCTCGAACGCCTTGAGCCGCGCGTACAGCGCGTCGTCGCCGCTCACCGCCGCGCCCCGCGCCCCGTCCCCACCGCTCACCGCCGCCCCCTCCGCATCCCCAGCCGCATGGTCGCGACCAACTCCCGCTGGATCTCGCTCACCCCGCCGCCGAACGTGTTGATCTGCGCCGCCCGGTTCATCCGCTCCAGCACGCCGTCCTCGAAGGCGCCGGGCGATCCGGCGCGGATCAGCGCCGCGTCGCCCACCGCCTCCTGGCACAGCCGGTACACCTCGACCGCGCTCTCCGTCCCGGCGAACTTCACCCCGGCGGCGTCGCCCGGCGCGAGCGTCCCGGCGCCGACGTCGCCGACCAGCCGCCAGTTCAGCAGCCGGGTCGCGGCGAGCCGGGCGTACGCCTCGGCCAGCCGGGAGCGCACCCACGGGCGGTCCGCGGGCCGCCGCCCGGTCGCCGGGTCGGGCGTGCGGGCGTGGGCGAGCGCCGCCGCGTAGACGTCCTCCGCCTGCATCCCGATGGCGGCGAGCGCGACGCGTTCATGGTTGAGCTGGTGGGTGATCAGCCGCCAGCCGGTGTGCTCCTCCCCGACGAGGTTGTCCGCCGGGACCCGTACGCCGTCGTAGTACGTCGCGGTGGTCGTCAGTCCGCCGACCGTCTCGATCGGCGTCCAGGAGAAGCCGGGGGCATCCGTCGGGACGAGGAGCAGGGAGATGCCGCGGTGTTTGGGGGCGTCCGGGTCGGTGCGGCAGGCGAGCCAGATCCAGTCCGCCCGGTGGGCGTTGCTGGTGAAGATCTTGGAGCCGTCGATCCGCCAGTCGCCGCCGTCGCGGACCGCGCGGGTGCGCAGCGACGCCAGGTCGGTGCCCGCCTCCGGTTCGGTGTAGCCGATCGCGAAGACGGTCTCGCCGCTGAGGATGCGCGGCAGGAAGTACGCCCGCTGCCGCTCGGTGCCGTACGCCATCAGGGTCGGGCCGACGGTGTTGAGCGTGACCATCGAGACGGGGGCGCCCGCCCGGTACGCCTCGTCGAAGAAGACGAACTGCTCGTCGGGGCCGCGTCCCTGGCCGCCGAACTCCCGGGGCCAGCCGAGGCCCAGCATGCCGTCCGCGCCGATCCGCCGCAGCACGGCCCGCTGCGCGGCGGCCCCTTCGGGTGGCCCGTCCGGCATCAACTGCCGGAAGTAGGCGCGGAGTTCGCTACGCAGCTGCTGCTGGCGTGCGGTGGGCGCGAGGTGCACGTCGACGGCCTCCCCTTCGGGGCGCGGACGGCGCGGGGCAGGGGCGCCCGCACCTCAGGGTTTCTGACTGTCCGTCAGAAACCCTGGAGGTGTCAAGAGCCGGACGGCCCGCCGCCCGGCCCCGCCTCACGCCCCGTCCGGCGCCTCCCCGACCTCGATCACCAGCTCCGGACGGTCCCACCGCACGGCCGGTGGCCGCGCCCGGACCACGCCGACCGGCCGGGCGCCGACGCTGCGGTAGAACCCCTCGGCGGGCGGATGGGAGACCACCCGCACCCGGTCGAGTCCGGTCCGGCCGGCCTCCTCCCGCAGATGCGCCATGAGCAGCCGCCCGATGCCCAGCCCCTGCGCCTCGTCCGCGACGAACAGCAGGTCCAGCTCCGGCGGATCGAGCACCAGCGCGTAGAAACCGAGCACCCGGACCCCGGACCCGTCCGCCGCCCGCCCCGCCTCCGCCGCCTCCGCGACGAAGACCCGGTGCGTCTCGATGTAGTCGGGCCCGACGCGGTACCCCTCGACCATCGACGCGTACGGACCCTCGTACGCGCGCGACGTACGGACCAGACGGGTCAGACGGCGGGCGTCGCGGGGGGTGGCCCGCCGTACCGTCACCGGGCCGAAACGCCGTCCGCCGCCCTTTTCACCGCTCACCGCAACCGCTCTCCCACCGTTAATTTTCGGCCTTCCGACGATTTCGGCCCCCGGACGGCACCGTCCGCCGGTACTTTTCGCAGAACCGATTCCGCCGTTCCACCGTACCGCCCCGAGCAGCACCGGAACCGGCCCGTCCGGGGTAAACCCCCACCCGTCACGACTTTCCGCGGCGGCGCCGTCCGGCGGGTTCTCCCCGAACGCGTACGAAGAATTCCGGTGCCGCTGGACACCCGGACGAATACCGCCGCCGGTATTCCACGAAAAGCGGCCTTCGTGGTCCCCCGCCGCAGCGATCCGGGAATTTCCGCAAGAGCCGCCGGACCGCCATCCCGGAACTCTCGGCCAAAGATTTCCCGGCCCGTTCCGCACCCCGGTCGCCGGTAGTTTCCTGGTCGCCACGAACCACGTCAGGGGGTTTTCATGACCACCGGTATCAGGGGCTGCGACAACCAGTCGAACGCCCAGGTCTCCTTCCTCAACAGTGAGCATCCCGGGGACAGCAAGTCGGTGCCGCCGCGGACGTACGACGGCGGCGTGTACGCCTGGATCTCCCAGCACAAGGGCAATCCGCTCAACGTCCAGACCGGTCGGGGCAACTGCATCCTGTGGGACGAGGACTGGAAGGTCAAAGGCCAGTGGAACGACGGTAGCGGGGAGTTCGTCCTCGCCGAGGTCCACAGCAGCCCGCAGGACTACGGCATGACCGTCAGCATGACCGGCGACATCTCCCTTGCCGCGAAGTGACCCACGGGGCGTCGGCGCGGACGGCCGATCCGCCGACCGATCCGGCGCCTCGACCGCACCGCGCACCCCGCCGGAAAGGGCGTACCACCGTGTCCATGTCCGACTGGACGATCAGTAACTCCAAGGAGAACAACACGGGGAACTGGGTGTACTACGTGTGCACCGTCTTCGTGCAATTCGCCAATATCCATTTCAGCCGCCACGTCGACGTGCCCGGCCAGGATCATATGGCGACCAACGACAATCAGTATTACTACTACGGCGTCACCGGCACCTTCAACACCCCGAACATGCCGGCGTCCGTCCGCCAGGCTCTCGTCGACGCCTGGAACAACTACTTCACGGTCTGATCGCGTACTTCACGGTCCGATCGTGCGCCGACGACCGATGCCGCTGCCCTCCGGGAATCCGTCAGGCAGCGGCATCTCCACGCCGGGCGCCGTCCTCAGACCGCCGCGCCGTCCGCCGCCTCCGCGCCGCCCCGCCGCCGCTCGGCGAGCGAGAGCCACCCGAGAACCAGCAGCGCCACCACGGAGACGCCCGCCACCAGCCACATCGCCGCCTGGGTACCGTGCGCGAACATCCGCCGGAACAGGTCGGTGACCTCCGCGGGCCCGAGCGAGGTGTGCGCCGTCAGCAGCGCGGTGGCCCGCTCCGGATCGGCGGCCACCTCCCGCGTCCAGGCGCCGCCCCGCCCCGCGAGCGCCGACGTGAGGTACGCGTCCGCCCGCGCCCGGTAGAGGACGATGCCGACGGCGAGACCGATCGCGCCGCCCAGGTTGTGGAACGTCCAGGACGAGCCCATCGCCAGCCCCGCCTGCCGCTCCGGCACCGACGACAGCGCCGAGACGGTGGCCGGACCCAGCACACAACCCCAGGCCAGCCCCATCGCCACCAGCGCCGCCACGATCACGGCGAGCGGGGCGTCGGCGGTGAGCCGGGTGAAGAGCAGCGCCGCGACGGTGAAGAGCGCGAAGCCGGTCAGCAGCAGCGGACGCGGTCCGAAGCGGTCGGTGAGCCGCCCCACGAACGGCGACAGCGCCGCCATCACCGCCGTACACGGCAGCAGCATCGCGCCGGTCGCGTACCCGCCGAACCCGCGGACCTCGGCGAGATAGAGCGGCAGCAGGAAGAGCACCGTCGCATAGAAACAGGCCAGCGCGGAGTCCGCGACGATCGCGGCAAGGAACGCGCGGCGGCGGAAGAGCCCGAAGCTGACGATCGGGTCCGCCGCCCGCCGCTCGACCAGGTAGAACGCCACGAGCGCGACGACGGCGAAGGCCAGCAGACCCAGCGTCCGCCCGCTCGACCAGCCCCATGTCCCGCCGAGGGTGAACGCCAGCACCACGGCGGGGATGCCGAGGCTGATCAGGACCAGCCCGGGCCGGTCCACGCCGGTGGCCGACTCCTCGTTGCGGGACTCGCGGACACTGAACGAGCAGAGCGCCAGCGCCAGGACGACCAGCGGGACGTTGAGCCAGAACACCCACTGCCAGCCCGCGGCGGAGACCACCACGCCGCCGAGCAGCGGGCCGATCGCCAGCCCCACGCCGTTGACGCCGTAGAGCGCGCCGATCGCCCGGCCACGCCGCTCCGGCGGGAAGGCGTGCTGCACGATCGCGCCGGTGGAGGTGTAGAGGATCGCCCCGGCGGCGCCCTGGAGGAAGCGGAAGGCGATCAGCCAGCCGGTGGTCGCCGCGAACCCGGCGCCCAGGGAGGCGAGTCCGAAGACGACGGTGCCGAGGTAGAGGACGCGGCGGCGCCCGTAGGAGTCGGCGAGGCGGCCCATCGTCACCATGAACATCGACAGCGCGACGAGGAACATGTTGACGATCAGCTGGAGGTCGGTGACGGATGCCCCGAGATCGGCCTGGATCTGCGGGGCGGCCGTGTTGACGATGGTGAGGTCGATACAGCCGAGGAAGCTGATCATGCTCACGCCCGCAAACGCCCACCAGCGGCGGTCCGGTGCGGACGGCGCGGCGGTCGGGTCGGCGGTGGTCGATGACGTCACGGTGCCAATTCCTCCGGGCCTGAGGGAGGTGTGGGCGGAACGGTCCGCCGGACCTGCTGGGGGATGGTCGCCGACCGCTTCTTGTACCGGAGCGACAGCCAGCCGCCCTTTCCGGGGAATTCCCCGGTGACGAAACGGGCCTGGGTGGCGGCCATGGCGGCGGTCATGGGCTGCGGATAGATGACGTAGTCGTATCCCTGGTGCGCCCACATCGGCATGATGATCGGGCACTCCTCCACGAGATAGGCGAGGCAGCCGCGGAATGCCTCCGCGGTGTCGACGTCCGGGTCACGGGCGGTGAACCGCTCGATGAATTTCCCGATCGTCGCGTCCACCGCCTGCCCGTATTCCGGCTCCTCGGCGTACGCCTCTTCTATACGGCGCCGGAATCCCGGGTAATCCGGGTCCTTCAGCGCCTCGTCCCAGCGCAGCACCTCGGTGGGGACGGTGAGTTGGCCGAGTATGTTCTCGTTGCGCGCCAGCCAGTCGTCCCCGGCGCGGAGCGCGCGGATATACGCCTCCTCCGGGGGAACTCCGTGGAAATTGGAGCGCTGGAGGGTGTCGGCGACGGCGATGGTCAGTTCACCGAAGGCGCTGCGGTTGACGAGTTCCACGGTGGCGCGGAGTTTGTCGCCCTCGTGATAGCGCTGACCGACACTGACCAGGAGAACGGCGCGGGTTCCGGCGAGGGTGAGTCTCTTCGCCGCCTCCCCGAAATTCGCCTTCGTCCGACCGTCGACGACATAGGTGGTGGTCATGGTCGGCTCAGCTCCACAGGGTGAGCGGTCGGTCGGCGCCGTGATAGCCGAGGAAATGGCCGAGGGTGACGCGGGGCTCGTCGCCGGAGGGCCGCACCGCGTGGATCCGGCGCGGGTTGAGCAGCAGCAGATCGCCCGGCTCGGGCCGGATGACCTGCTGCGGAGGGCCGAGCTGTGTGCGTTCCAGCCCCCAGACGCGGTCGCCCTTCAGCGCGTTGTAGGCGTCCTCGCCGGGCTCGGTGGCCCAGAGTTCGAGCTCGCCGCCGGTCTCCGGAATGTTCAGATAGATATTGGCGGAGAGTTGGGCGACGAGGTCGTGGGCGGCGCTTTCGGGGAGATTGCGTTCCAGGGCGTCGGTGTGCGGATTGAGGTCCACGCCTTTCCCCTGGAAGCGGCAGATCCCGATGAATGCCTTACGACCCGCCACCGTCAGCAACTGCGCCCCGGCGTCCCAGGTCTCCTCGACGAGTGCGCGGAAGGTGTCGCTCGGTAAGGCGTACGGGGCGAAGAGGTCGCGCATCCGCTGGATGTTGTCCCGTGCCTCGCGGTGATAGCGGTCCCGGGATTCCTCGTCGCTGATCTCGGAGTAGGCGAATCCGATGCGCTGGAAGGCGGTGTCCTGACTCAGCCCTCCTCGGTCCGGATGGTGCAGCACCTCCTCGCGGACGGCTTTCACCACCTCGTCCGGGATGAAGTGCGGTATGTGCACGGCGAGGGCTTCTCCCTCGGCGAGCGCCAGAATGTCCTCGTGCACGAGTTCGCGTGCGCGGGTGCGTCTTATGACGGTCATCGTGTCCTTCCGGGTCGCGGGAAAGGGCGGGCGCGGCACCGCCGCCCGAAAATCGCTCCTCGGTCATCGCACACGGTCCGGCAAATCCGGTCAACCGACGTCGCGGTCGTGTAATGCAGCGTTAAAACCCCGATGACAAAAGGCCCCGGAGCGCCCCACGGAACCCTGCGAAAAGCGGCCGGAACACGACAGAAATGGCCGATGCACCGTCAAAATCCGGGCAGAAAAGCACCCCTGATCGGGAATAGCCAGGTCAGAGGCGGTGGCGTGAATACCCCGGGTGGAGCGGGCACACCCGGGGGCCGGAATCGGCCCCTCGACCCCCCGCCGAGCCCGCTGCCCCGCTCCCCGCCCGCTTCACCCAGGGCGGAACGCCGCACCCTTCCCCCGGCGCCCCGGATCCCTACGCTGAGGGGGTGAGCACTCATGCGCGGAACGAAGCCCACGTCATCCCGCTGCGCCCGCAGCCCTCCCGCCCCTCGCAGCCCGGCTCCGGCGGGGCGGCACATCCACCGCAGCGACCGGCCGGGGAGCCGTCGGCGCCCGCGCCGCGCGAGCCGCTCTGGCGCGACCTCGTCGGCCATGCGCTGCGCCGCGAACGCCGCGCCCAGCAGCGCACGTTGAAGGAGGTCGCGGAGGCGGCGCGGATCTCCCTGCCGTACCTCTCGGAGCTGGAGCGCGGCCGTAAGGAAGCCTCCTCCGAGGTGCTCGCGGCCGCCGCCCGGGCCCTCGGACTCGACCTCGCCGATCTGCTCGCGCTCACCCGGGACGAGCTGACCCGGCACCTCCGCAGCCGGACGGACCGCGGACGGACGGCGCGCGGACGGACGGCGCGCGGCCGTACCTCGCCCACGGCCCGGTACGACGCCCTCGACCTCGCCGCCTGACGCGCCGACGGCCGGTGCGGCGGGGAACCACCGCACCGGCCGCCCGACGAACCCGCAGGTCAGGCAGGTCAGGCAGGCAGTAGCCGCCTGCTCAGCACCTCGTCGGCGAGCCCGTAGGCCACGGCTTCCTCGGCGGTGAGTACCTTGTCCCGGTCCATGTCCGCGCGGAGCGTCGCCACGTCGTGGTGGGTGTGCCGGGACAGCACCTCCTCCGCCTGCGCGCGGATCCGGGCCAACTCCTTGGCCGCGAGGCCCAGGTCGGAGACGGTGCCCTGCTGTCCGCCGCTGGCGGGTTGGCCGAGCAGCACCCGCGCATGCTCCAGCACGAACCGCCGCCCGGGATCGCCACCGGCCAGCAGCACCGCCGCCGACGATGCCGCCTGCCCGACACAGCAGGTCGAGATCGGCGCCCGTACGTACGTCATCGTGTCGTAGATCGCCATCAGCGAGGTGAACGAGCCGCCCGGGGAGTTGAGGTAGAGCGAGATCTCGCTCTCCGGGCTCGCCGACTCCAGATGGAGGAGCTGCGCGATGACCACATTGGCGACCCCGTCGTCGATCTCGGTGCCGACGAAGATGATCCGCTCGTTCAGCAACCGGCTGAAGACGTCGGAGGAGCGCTCGCCGTGCGGCGTCCGCTCGGTGACATAGGGAACCGTGTACGTGCCCATGTCACAGCCCCATCCGTCGGTGCGCGGTGGTCGGGCGAATGTCGGCGAGCGACTCCACCACCCGGTCCACCATCCCGTACTCCCGGGCCTGTTCGGCCGTGAACCAGCGGTCGCGGTCGCCGTCCCGCATGATCGTCTCCTCGCTCCGCCCGGTGTGCTCGGCGGTGATCCGCGCGATCGTCTCCTTGGTGAACTGGTGGTTCTCCGCCTGGATCTCGATGTCCGCGACGGTGCCGCCGATCCCCGCCGACGGCTGGTGCATCATGATCCGCGCATGCGGCAGCGCGAACCGTTTGCCGGGCGCCCCCACGGTGACCAGGAACTGACCCATGCTGGCCGCGAACCCCATCGCCAGCGTCGCGACGTCGTTCGGGATCAGCCGCATGGTGTCGAAGATCGCCAGACCCGCGGAGACCGAGCCGCCGGGGCTGTTGACGTACAGGCAGATGTCGGTGCGCGGGTCGTCCGCCGACAGCAGCAGGAGCTGGGCGCAGACCCGGTTGGCGGACGCGTCGTCGACCTCGGTGCCGAGGAGGACGATGCGCTGGGCGAGCAGTTGGGCCGCGAGATGGTCGTCGAAGCGGGTGGGCGGGGTGTCGCCGTCCGCCGCGCGGGGCGGGCGGGTGGTGAGTGGAGTCATCCGGTCTCCTCGTTCGTCGGGGCAGGAATGCCGTCGAACTCACTCTTCGCCCCGGACGCCCACCGGCTACCGCTTCTCTGCCCGCCGCAGATTCGCCACGGGCAGAGCGAACGGCCACACCCTGTCTGAACTGCGACGTTACGGGCGGGCAGCGGGGCCGGCCGACACCACCGCCCCCGCTGCGCCGCCGCCTCCGGGGCTCCGGCCCGTCACTCCCCCACGTACTCCGCCAGATGCTCGCCGGTCACGGTCGAACGCGCGGCGACCAGCGCGGCGGGCGTCCCCTCGAAGACGACCCGGCCACCGTCATGACCGGCGCCCGGACCCAGATCGACGATCCAGTCCGCATGCGCCATGACCGCCTGGTGGTGCTCGATGACGATCACCGACTTACCGGAGTCGACCAACCGGTCGAGCAGCCCGAGGAGTTGCTCGACATCCGCCAGATGCAGACCGGTCGTCGGCTCGTCCAGGACGTAGACGCCGCCCTTGTCCGCCATATGGGTGGCCAGCTTCAGGCGCTGCCGCTCACCGCCGGAGAGCGTGGTGAGCGGCTGCCCGAGGGTGAGATAGCCGAGCCCGACATCGGCAAGCCGCTCAAGTATCTTCTGCGCGGCGGGAGTCCGCGCCTCACCGGAGGCGAAGAACTCCAGCGCCTCGGTGACCGGCATCGCCAGCACCTCGGCGATGTCCCGCCCGCCGAGCCGGTACTCCAGGACCGCGGCGTCGAAGCGCCGCCCCTCACAGTCCTCGCAGGTGCTGGCCACCCCGGCCATCATCGCCAGATCGGTGTAGATCACCCCGGCGCCGTTGCACGTCGGGCAGGCACCCTCGGAGTTGGCGCTGAAGAGCGCCGGTTTGACCCCGTTGGCCTTGGCGAACGCCTTACGGATCGGATCGAGCAGCCCGGTGTACGTCGCCGGGTTGCTCCGCCGCGACCCGCGGATCGGACTCTGGTCGACGGAGACGACGCCCCACTCCTCCGGGAGCGAGCCGTGCACCAGCGAACTCTTGCCGGAGCCCGCGACGCCGGTGATCACCGTGAGCACCCCGAGCGGCAGATCGACGTCCACGTCCCGCAGGTTGTTGGCGTGCGCCCCGCGGATCTCCAGCGCACCGTCCGGCTGCCGCACCGCCGCCTTGAGCCGGGCGCGGTCGTCGAGGTGGCGCCCGGTCACGGTGTCGCTGCCGCGCAGCCCGGCGACGTCCCCCTCGAAGCAGACCGTGCCGCCGCCCGTACCGGCGCCGGGCCCCAGGTCGACGACGTGGTCGGCGATCTCGATGACCTCCGGTTTGTGCTCGACGACCAGCACGGTGTTGCCCTTGTCGCGCAGCCGCAGCAGCAGTTCGTTCATCCGCCGGATGTCGTGCGGGTGCAGCCCCGCGGTCGGCTCGTCGAAGACATAGGTGACATCGGTGAGCGACGACCCCAGATGGCGGACCATCTTGACGCGCTGCGCCTCCCCGCCCGACAGCGTGCCCGCGGGCCGGTCCAGGGAGAGATAGCCGAGCCCGATCTCGACGAAGGAGTCGAGGCTCTGCCCGAGCGCGGTGAGCAGCGGCCGCACGGAGGGTTCCCGCAGGGTGCGGAGCCACTCCGCGAGGTCCCGGATCTCCATCCGGCAGGCGTCCGCGATCGAGAGCTTCCCGATCACGGCGGACCGGGCGTGCGCGGCGAGCCGCGTCCCGTCGCACTCGGGGCAGGGCGTGAAGGTGACCGCGCGCTCCACGAACGTCCGGACGTGAGGCTGCATCGCCTCCTTGTCCTTGGCGAGCATCGACTTCCGGATGCGCGGGATCAGCCCCTCGTAGGTCATGTTGATCCCGGCGATCTTCATCCGCACCGGCTCGTGGTGCAGCAGATCGTGCAGTTCCTTCTCGGTGAACTTCTTGATCGGCTTGTCCGGGTCGAAGAACCCGGACTCCGCGTAGAGGCGGGAGTTCCAGCCGCCGCCGGTGTAGCCGGGGATGGTGAACGCGCCCTCGTGGATCGACTTGGTGGCGTCGTAGAGCTGCGCCGGGTCGAGGGCGGAGACCGTGCCGCGCCCCTCGCACCCCGGGCACATCCCGCCCACCTTGTTGAAGGTGACCTTCTCCTTCTTGCCGTTCCCTACCGTGATCGCGCCCGCCGCCGACACCGACGGCACATTGAACGCGAACGCCCCGGGCGGACCGACGTACGGCTTCGCCAACCGGCTGAAGAGGATCCGCAGCATCGCGTTGGCGTCGGTGACGGTGCCGACCGTGGACCGCGGATCGGCGCCCATCCGCTGCTGGTCGACGCTGATCACGGTGGTCAGCCCGTCCAGCACATCGACCTCGGGCCGCGCCGGACTCGGCATGAACCCCTGGAGGAACGCGCTGTACGTCTCGTTGATCAGCCGCTGCGACTCCGCCGCGATGGTGTCGAACACCAGCGAACTCTTCCCCGACCCGGACACCCCGGTGAACACCGTGAGCCGCCGCTTGGGGATCTCGATGTCGACGCCCCGCAGATTGTTCACCCGCGCACCGTGCACCCGGATCATCTCGTGACTGTCCGCGAGGTGCCGACCGCCCGCCACCTGCCCGGCCACCCCGCCGCCCGCACCCGCCCGCGTACTCGTACCCCTGCTCATATCCCTCTCTCCTGCATCCCCACCACGCTCCACCGCCACCCCAGCCCCCAGGGCTCTCTCCCTCTTCTTCTTCCTCTTCCTCTCCTCCTTACGACCGCGCCTGGGTGAAGCGCAGCATGTTCCCGGCCGGGTCCCGGAAGGCGCAGTCCCGGACGCCGTACGGCTGATCGACCGGCTCCTGGAGCACCTCACCGCCCGCTGCCCGGATCCGCTCGAAGGTCGCGTCGCAGTCGTCGGTCGCGAAGATGACACCGCGCAGCAGACCCTTGGCCAGCAGCTCCGCCATGGCCTGCCGGTCGGCGGGCGACGCGTTCGGATCGGCGAGCGGCGGTTCGAGGACGATGTTCACCCCCGGCTGCGACGGCGACCCGACCGTCACCCACCGCATCCCCTCGAACCCGACGTCGTTCCGCACCTCAAGGCCCAGAACGTCCCGGTAGAAGGCGAGCGCCCGGTCGTGATCGTCAACCGCGATGAAGCACTGCGAAAGCGTGATGTCCATGCGCCCGACGCTACGGTCCACCGCCCGGATCCGCTTCTCCAATCCTGACGGGTCCGGACACGCGGGCCCGCGTCCGCGGGGGCTACCGGGTTACGGACCTGGCGGAAGGGCACGGGCAGCCACTCCCGCCTGGGCTATGGCTTCCGCTTGGGTTATGCCTTCCGCTTGGGCTATGGCTTCCGCCCCGGCTATGGCTTCCGCCCGAGCTATGGCTGTGCCTGCGCCGGACCTGACACCGGCGGCGCCCGTACCGGCCACGGACGGCACGGAGACAACCGCTCCGGCTCCGGCTCCGGCACCGGCACCCGCACCCGCACCCGCACCCGCACCCGCACCGAGCCTGGTACCAGCGGCTGTCGCACCGGCCACGGAACCGGGCCTGGCGGTGGGGCGGGCGGCGGAAGCGACCCGCGGTACGGGTCGCGGGGAGGCGGCCCGCGGCGCAGGTCGAGAGGTGACGGCTCCCGCACCGGCGACTGCTTCCGCACGGGCCCCGACAGCCCTCTCCCCCGCTGTCTCCCGCCTCCGCACCGGCCGCGTGAAGATCTTCGCGATGCACGGCGGCACCACAGCCGCCGCCTCATGGTCACGGGCCCGGTAGGCGCTCGGGCTCTCCCCCACCAGCTCCGTGAAGCGCGAGCTGAACGAGCCGAGCGACGTACACCCGACCGCGAAACAGACCTCCGTCACCGACAGATCCCCCCGCCGCAACAACGCCTTCGCCCGCTCGATCCGCCGCGTCATGACATACCCGTACGGCGTCTCCCCGAAGGCCGCCCGAAAGCTCCGCGAGAAGTGCCCCGCCGACATCAGCGCAACCCGCGCCAGGGCCGGAACATCCAGCGGCTCGGCATACTCCCGATCCACCAGATCCCGCACCCGCCGCAACCGCACGAGCTCCTCCACCGTCATGCCCCCAGCGTGACACGGAGCACTGACAATCGACCGGGGCACAAGGGCACGGGCCGCTGACCTGGCACGACACCACACGTCCCCGAATCCCTCCCCTCGCCCCACCCGCCGGGCAGGATGCCTCTGTGATCGATTGGCTGAACCAGACCCCGCTGGATCCGCACGGTGCCCGCCTCGGACGCGCCGAGGACCACCCCGCCTTCGCCGATCACACCTACGTCAGCCGCCGGAACGCGATCGTGGCCACGGCCAAGGACCACCGCGTCGGCGCCCCGTCGCCCCCGGTCACGTACGACGACGCCGAACACGCCACCTGGCGCACCGTGCACGCCGCCCTCACCGAGGCACAGCAGGGACGCGTGTGCCAGGCGGTACTACGGGCACGCGGGACGGCCCCGATCCCCGCCGACCACATCCCGCAGCACGAAGAGGTCTCCGACCGCCTCGAACCGCTGACGGGATTCCGCTTCACGCTGGCCGGCGGCATCGTCCCGAACAAGCGCTTCCTGGGCGCCATGGCGGACGGCTACTTCCACGCCGTCCAGTACGTCCGCCACCCCGCGATGCCGCTCTACACCCCGGAACCCGACATCCTCCACGACGTCTTCGGCCACGGCATCCACCTCTCCGACCCCTGGTTCGCCGACCTCTACCGCACCGTCGGCCGCGCCGCCGCCCGCGTGCAGTCCGCCGACGCCCTCGACCTGATCAGCCGCATCTACTGGTTCACCCTCGAATACGGCCTCGCCTACGAGAACGGCCACCCCAGGGCCTACGGCGCCGCCCTCCTCTCCTCCTCCGGCGAACTGGCCCACTTCCCCCGCACCACCATCCGCCCCTTCCACCTCCCCGACCTCATCCGCCTCCCGTACCAGGTGGCCGGCTACCAACAGGTGCTGTTCGCCGTCGACTCCCTGCCCCGCCTCGCAGACGTCCTGCACGGTGTCCTCGACGACTTCGACGAGGACACCCGCGACCGCCACGGCCTCCCACCCCTCGCCGAACGGGGCTTCATGGCCCGCCCGGGATCGACCGCGTCCAAGGGCTGAATCCGTCAGAGGGGTGCTGCGCCACAGACGAAGCAGATCTGAACACTAGTCAATTCACCCGAAAGCAGAGTCCGTTGGGCTGGAATGAACAGAACGGTTACAGGGAGAAGCAACCTCAGCCTCAATCCGGCCAGCGCCTATATCGACGGAAAGGCTCAAAGAGTGCCCCACACGTTCTCCAGAAGCATCAACTTCCCACGCACACAAGACTCCCTCAGCCTCTCCTGCCTCCGACTTCCAGCCGTTGACGGAGAACTTCTCGGCTACCCGTGAAAGTGCACCAGAAAGCTCATCGACAGGTACGAGATCAATACTCCAGGGATGCTTGGCGGAACACGGAGTACGCAGGCCTTTGGCCCAACAGTCCGCGCAGGTAGTTGTGGCCACCGGGCTCGCGCCCTCCACCCGCCCTCGCACGGCCGCGGCATCAAGCAGTCTGCTGGAGTGCCAATAGAGAGCCTTCTGAACAGACTCATCCGGTTCAACGGAAGCCGATAGCGGCGAACTCCGCATGGCACGGTAGTCCGCAACTTCCTGATCCGTTCCCCAATCGACCGTATTCAGGATTTCACGAAAGAGCTCGACGTGAAGACCCCAGTGTTCACCCGCTTGCGAGGTGATCTCAAAGATCAGCATCTCGCTGGTGTCAGGCAGCGGAATATAAGCCTGCATCTGCGACTGGGTGACCGGAATTTCACGACCGGATGCCGACCATTCCGCACTGATAACGAATGAGGAAATCCCGGACCGAAGGAGAGCGGTTCCGCAGTTCAACTCAACGGAGTCCCATTCGTCGTCCGGATACTTCCGTTCGAGAGTCTCACGTGTCGTCTGCAGAACCGCAGCTTCGTTCTCGGCATCGTGCTCCACCTGGCTGACCACAATGGCCGAAAGGCCCGGATTCCCCTCGAATTCAAGCGGACAGAGGCCAGCGTATATCACATTGGCCTCCACCATCGGCTCCAACTGCGCCGAGAGACCGAGTGCGAAATAATGAAGATATCGCCAAAATGTTTAGATATAGCGATTTTCCACCCAGATACCTACGCGGAATTCCCGACTGCTGGTTCCGACGCCACTCTTCTACGCGCCGTACAGCACCGCCTGCGCATATACAAGGTTCACATCCAGCAACTCGGCATCCGCACGGTACCGACCGTTCTGGAAATCGATGACAACTTTCCCTTTTCCGCTGCCGCTCCTCACGCGCCATCGGGCTCGGTGAGGCTTACTCCACAGGGAACCACTCGGATGCAAGTCGCCGTTGAGAAGGAAGATCAATGCCAGTATCCCCCAGAAAGGTGAGGCCACCCAATATGCGAGCCAGCCTCGGATATTCCCCTTACGGGCAACCGCGCTGCACTGTTCATCCCCGCCCTCCACACGCCACTCCTGGCGAATTCCCAGCGGAGATCGTCCGTGGGTGATCCGCCCGACGAACCGCCCAGATCCGTCATGCACTGCGTACACCGTCTCAGATGGAGCGGAATCGACTTGAGGGATAACGGTGCACAGAGTCTGGTGAGGATCTGCCGTCGTGAGAGCAAAAGCCGGCTCGTCATCGCTCCCCCCGCCATATCGGTGAACCCGGGCCAGCGGAGATTCAGCAGCGAATCTCCCCATCCCCGTTTGAAGGGCCCCCCACGCCTCACAGTCTCGCAAGGCCACGAACTGCTGCGCAGACTCATCCTGCGAAAAGCAGAACTTTATATCGGCCATGTTAAATACTCCCCCTGCCTCGACTTGTCTATTTTTGCGAACTTCTCAGCCTTACGTGTACAGATGGCCGACTCATGCCCTCGGTAGTAGGGGTGGGCAACAGCCGACGGCCAACCAGTCTGTCAGAGTTCGGCGATCGGCAGTCAGGTCGCCGTGAAACCCGATGTGAAATCTCCCTCGACACGCAATCGACGTTCCGACCTTGTTAAGCGAGTTGAGCTCATGTCGTTCAGGGGCGGGAACCAGATACTCGTCCACGCAGACCGACCCCTGGCACGATCCATGAAGCGGAGTGGAAAAGAATTGCAGAAGAGAACTGGCCTGGGGCACCCCGGAGCCTTTCCCATCTGCCGTATTCGCTGAACCGTAAGGCGGTGCGATGTGAATCACGGTGGGGGGCGCTTCTCAGAGGAAGGCCTCATATACGCGTCTGACCTTGGGTCCGCCAGAAATCCAAGCCGTCCGCGCCGCCGAGAAATGGAATCCATGGCCCAAGTCCGCGACCGTCCTCGACGCCGGAAACCCGACCCGCATAACAAAAGGTCCCCTCCTCATCACGAGGAAGGGACCTTCTTCAGAGCGCCCGGCAGGCCTTGCACCTACATTTCCCACCGGTTGGTGGGCGTCTTTCCTTGGACCACAGACGCACGCCCCACCCGCCGTTCCCGGAGGCGAAGTTGCACCATGATCATATCGGATCCCGGACGCCCCCGCGACCACCAGGGACGCGCAGCCACCAGGCCCCCAGAACGACGAAGGCCCCTGACCGAGAACTCCGGTCAGGGGCCTTCTCACGCTGTTGAGCCGCGGAGGCTGTGGGATTTGAACCCACGGTGAGGGGTTACCTCACGACAGTTTTCAAGACTGTTCCCTTAGGCCGCTCGGGCAAGCCTCCCCGCGGCAGCGCCGGGGCGGGTGCCGCGGGGTCAGGGTAGCGCGTCACTTGTCCCCTGTGCGCTGGCCCAGGGTGACTTCGGCGGTGTGCTCCTTGCCGTTGCGCTGGAAGGTCAGGGTGATCTTGTCGCCGGGCTTGTGCTGCCAGATCTCGCTGATCAGGGTGGGGCCGCTGTCGATGACGGTGTCGTCGAGCTTGGTGATCGTGTCGCCGGGGTGCAGGCCCGCGCGGGCCGCCGGGCCGTTCGGGGTGACGGAGTCGGAGCCGCCGTTTCCGGTCTCGGCGATGGTGGCGCCGTTGCCGGTGTCCTTCATCGAGACCTGGACGCCGATCTGCGGGTAGATCGGCTGGCCGGTACGGATCAGGTCCTGGGCGACGCGGCGGGCCTGGTCGATCGGGATGGCGAAGCCCAGGCCGATGCTGCCGGACTGTTCGCCCTCGCCGCCCATGCCGCCGTTACCGGCCGACTGGATCGCGGAGTTGATGCCGATGACGTTGCCACCGGCGTCCATCAGGGGGCCGCCGGAGTTGCCGGGGTTGATGGAGGCGTCGGTCTGCAGGGCGCTCATGTACGAGGCGCTGGAGCCGCCGCCGTCGCTGGAGGCGACCGGACGGTCCTTGGCGCTGATGATGCCGGTGGTGACGGTGCCGGAGAGGCCGAAGGGGGCGCCGATGGCGATGGTGGCGTCGCCGACCTGCACGTCGGAGGACTTGCCGAGCGGCAGCGGGTTGAGCTTGGCGCCCGAGGCGTTCTTCAGCTTGACGACGGCGACGTCGTAGCCCTGGGCCCGCCCGACGACCTCGGCGGCGTACTTCTTGCCGTCGGAGAACGTCGCGGTGAGCTTGCCGCCGTCGGCGGCGCTGGCGACGACGTGGTTGTTGGTGAGGATGTGGCCCTGCTTGTCGTAGACGAAGCCGGTGCCGGTGCCGCCCTCGCCCGTCGCGCCCTGTGCCTCGATGGTGACGACGCTGGGCAGCGCCTTCGCCGCTATCCCGGCGACGGAGGTGGGCTTGCGGTTGAGTGCGCCGGAGTCGCCGGAGCCGGTGACCGTCGTCGAGGCGTGGTCGTCGCGGCCCGCGGCCCAGAAGCCGATGCCGCCGCCGACACCGCCCGCGACCAGCGCGGCCACCAGGACCGCGGCGACCAGACCGCCGTTGCGCCGCCGGGGCGGCTGCGCGTCCGGGGCGCCCCAGCCGTTGCCGCCGCCACCGCCGCCGCCGTACGGGGGCTGCTGGCCGCCCCAGCCACCGCCGCCGCCGTACGACGGCAGCTGGGTGGTGGGGTCGCCGCCGGGGGCGCCCGGAGCGCCGTACGCGCCGGGGGCGGACGGGCCGGAGGCACCGGGTGCGCCGGGCCCGGGCTCGCCGGGGTGCCCGGGCGGACCGTGCGGCGGCTCCTGACCGG
>NZ_JODY01000044.1 GCF_000718015.1 Streptomyces catenulae
GGCTCCGGTGATTCCTGTGGTGTCGACGGTGACGGGGAATTCCGCTGCGGGTGAGGATTTGCGGTCGGCTGATTACTGGGTGCGGCAGGTCCGCCAAACTGTCCGGTACGCCGACGCCCTCACCACCCTGCACGAGCAGGGCGTCCGCACCCTCGTCGAGATCGGGCCCGACGGCGTGCTCACCGCCCTCGCCCGCGACGTGCTCGCGGACCGGGCGGACACCACCGCTCACCCCCTCCAACGTCGCGGCCGACCCGAGGCCCGCACCCTGGTGGCCGGGATCGGCGCTCTCCACACCGACGGGGTGCCCGTCGACTGGGAGGCGTTCTTCGCCGACTCCGGCGCCCGCCGCGTCCCCCTGCCCACCTACGCCTTCCAACGCAGCCGCTACTGGACCGACGCGGGTACAAACGGCCCCAAGAACGCCGCTGGACTGGGCCTGGATACCACCGGCCACCCGCTCCTCGGCGCCGCACTGCACCTCGAGGAAACCGACGAAGCGCTGTTCACCGCGCGTCTGTCCGCCCGCACCGCGGGACTGGCCGCCGCACACACCGTCGCCGGGGAAACCGTCGTCCCCCACGCCGTCCTCGTCGAACTCGCCCTCCACGCGGGCGACGAGACCGGCTGCACGGCCCTGGACCACCTCACCGTCGACCGGCCGCTGGTGCTGCCCGAGTCCGGCGCCCTGCAGCTGCGCGTGCGAGTAGGGGCACCGGATGCCGCGGGGCGGCGCACGCTCACCCTCCACGCGCGGCCCGACGCCGCCTCCGCCTCCTGGACCCGCCACGTCCACGGCCGCCTGAGCGACGCCCCGGCCACTCGGCCGGTGGCCGCCCCACCGGCGTCGTGGCCACCCGCCGACGCCGAAGCCGTCCCCGTCGACGGCATCTACGCACGGCTGGCAGCCGCGGGAGCGGTGTACGGGCCGGAGTACCGCGGGCTCACCGGAGTGTGGCGGCGAGGCGGGGAACTCTTCGCAGAGGTGTCGCTGACGGCACAGGCGGCATCGGTGCACACCGCGTTCGGCCTTCACCCCGCCCTGCTCGAAACGGCCTTGCAACCGCTTTACGCCGCCGATCCGCCCGGCACCCCGCGCACCGCGACAGGCTGGCGCGGCGTCCGCCTCCACGCCATCGGCGCCGATACCCTGCGCGTGCGCCTCACCCCGGCGCCCGCCGCGGATGGTGAGGCCTACCCCGACACCTACGCGGTGCACCTCGCCGACCCCACCGGGCGGCCGGTGGCCGACATCGACGCCCTGACCCTCGGGCCGGTCGACGCGGTTGCTCTGCGGACGGCGCGCACCCGCGCCCACGACGCGCTCCACACTGTCGGCTGGCCCGCCCGCCCGCTGCCCGCAGCCGACGCCACGCACTGGGTGACGCTCGGTTCGGACGGTCACCCCGATGTGGCGTCCGTCGCCGAGGCGGTCCGCGACGGTCAGCGGATCGACGCCGTCCGCGCGCCGCTCACGGGCACCGGAGGCGACCCGGCCACCGACATCCGGAACACCACTGCTCGCGCACTGGAGTTGGCGCAGCGGTGGCTGGCCGAGGACGCGCTGTCCGAGGTGGTGCTGACCGTCCTCACCTGCGGCGCCGTCGCCACTGCCGAGGGCGACGACGTCACCGACCCGGCCGCGGCCGCCGCCTGGGGCCTGCTGCGCTCCGTGCAGTCCGAAGCGCCCGGACGCCTCGTCCTGATCGACACCGACCCCGCCGCGCGGGACGGGGAGATGCCCGCGGCGGTCCGCGACGGGCTCCTGGCCGCCGTGGTCGCTGCCGACGAGCCGCAGGCGGCGCTGCGTGCCACGGGGCCGGGCGCGGCACACGGGATCCGCGTGCCGCGACTCCTGCGCGCACCCCACCCCGCGCCCGCCGAGCGCACGCCCGGAGCCCCGGTGTGGGACGCCGACGGCACCGTCCTGATCACCGGCGGCACGGGAGCGCTCGGCGGCCTCTTCGCACGGCACCTCGTCACCGCACATGGTGTCCGCCATCTGCTGCTGGTCAGCAGGCGCGGCCTGAAGGCACCGGGCACTGACGCGCTACGGTCCGAACTGGCCGCCCTGGGGGCCTCGGTGACCGTCGCCGCCTGCGACGTCGCCGACCGCTCAGCCCTCGCTGCGCTCCTCGCCACCATCCCCGCGGCGCACCCGTTGCGGGGCGTCGTCCACACCGCCGGTGTCCGCGACGACGGTGTGCTCGCCGCACAGTCCCCGGAGCGGCTGGACGCGGTCCTGCGGCCGAAGTCCGACGCCGCCTGGGCCCTCCACGAACTGACACGGGACACCGGCCTGACCGCATTCGTGCTGTTCTCGTCGCTCGCCGCCGCCGTCGGCGGGCCCGGCCAGGCCACCTACGCAGCGGCCAACGCCTCCCTGGACGCCCTCGCCCTGCACCGCACCGCCCACGACCTGCCCGCCACCTCCCTGGCCTGGGGCCTGTGGGCGCAGGCCACCGGCATGACAGGGGAGCTGACCGAGACCGACCTCAGACGGATCGCCCGCGCCGGCTTCCTGCCGGTCACCGAGGAACAGGGCACCACACTGTTCGACCTGGCCCTGCACCGCGGCGGACCGTACACCGTGGCCACCCCGCTCGACCTCACTGCCATCCGCCAACAGCCGGAACCCGCAGCACTGTTGAGGTCTCTGATCCGCACGCCGGTCCGCCCCGCCGCACACGGCGCGGCCGACGCGGGCCCCGGCCTTGCCGAGCGGCTCGCCGACCTGAGCGAGCCGGAGGCGCATGCCGTGGTGCTGGAGGTGGTCACCGGCGAGATCGCCGGAGTGCTCGGCCGGACCGGCACCACTGGCATCGATCCCGACCGGCCCCTGCCGCAGCACGGCCTCGACTCGCTGACCTCGGTCGAGCTGCGCAACCGCCTCGCCACCCGCAGCCGGTTGACCCTCCCGGCGACTCTCGTCTTCGACCACCCGACGCCCCGCGCCCTCGCCGCCCATCTGTGCGCCGCGCTGCGGGACACCACCGGCGAGCCCGGCATCGGCGAGCCGGAGACGGTGGACCACGCCGCGGACATCCGGCTCGCGCCCGACATCCGCCCTGCCGACGAGGTCGTCCGCACCGTCACCGACCCCGACGACGTCCTGCTGACCGGGGCCAGCGGATTCCTCGGCGCGTTCTTGCTGCGCGACCTGATGCGCACGACCCGGGCCCGTATCCACTGCCTGGTACGCGGCGCCGACCCGGCGTCCGCCCTGGCGCGGCTGCGCGAGGGGCTGCGGTGGTACCGCGTCTGGGACGAAATCGACGAGAGCCGGCTCCAGGTGATCACCGGTGACCTCGCCGAGGAACGGCTCGGGCTGAGGGAGGAGACGTTCGACGCGCTCGCCCGCACGGTCGACGTCGTCTACCACGCGGGCGCCACAGTCCACTGGCTGCACCCGTACAAGGCGCTGAGGTCGGCGAACGTCCGCGGCACCGAGGAGGTCCTGCGGCTCGCCGCCCGCCACCGCACCGTCCCCGTGCACCACGTCTCGACGGTCGGAGTGTTCAACGGGCCCGTCACCCCCGGCGTCCCGCTCAAGGCCACCGACCCGACCGGGCCCGCCGAGGCGCTGCCCAGCGGCTATCTGCAGAGCAAATGGGTGGCCGAACAGGTCATCGGCCTCGCCCGCGACCGCGGACTGCCGGTCTCCACGTACCGGGTGGACGTGATCTCCGGCGATCGGCGGACCGGCGCCTGCCAGACCCGCGACTTCGTCTGGCTGAGCCTGAAGGGGCTGCTCCAGGCGGGTGCGGTCCCCAGCAGCGCCGACGGGCGGTTCCATCTGCTGCCGGTCGACTACGTCAGCGCGGCGATCCTGGCCGTCTCCACCCGCGAGGAGGGGGCGGGCGGCACCTTCCACTTGTTCAACCGAAGCTCGCTGGGTCTGGCGGAGTGCGTTGCCTACCTGCGTGAACGCGGCTACCGCCTCGACTCCACCACATGGCCGCAGTGGACCGCCAAGGTGCGCGCCGACCGCGACAACGCCCTCCTGCCCCTGCTGCACGCGTTCGAGATGATGACCGCCGACGCCGACGCCTTCTACCCGGCCCTCGACACCTCCGAGACCGATGCGGCGCTCGCCGGTACAGGCATCGTCTGTCCCCCGCTCACCCGCGAACTCCTCGCCACCTACGTCGACTTCTTCGTCGAGGAGGGCCACTTACCGCCCGTCGGCTGACCTGCGGAGGATTGCGTCAGCTGTCTTCGTTACGCCGCGCTTGAGCTTCTTCTGTGTCAGCTCGGCGAACCATCGTTCCACTGGAGGTCGGCGGGGCTCCTTGCCGATCTCGGCCACGAACTTCTTGAACTCGGCGGCCCGGTGCCTGCGGTGCAGCGAGCCGATGACCTTGCCCGTCGCCACCTCCAGGGCGGCGAACAACGTATGGGACAGCGGTCGGATAAATGGGAAGCAAGGCCATATTTCCGCTTGCTTCCCAGTAGCAGCGCAGGGCGGGCGCCTGACCGGAATCCACCTGGTCAGGCGCCCTTTTCGGATGCGGTGTTCTAGAAGAACCCCAGCTTCTTCGGCGAGTACGACACCAGCAGATTCTTCGTCTGCTGGTAGTGGTCCAGCATCATCTTGTGGTTCTCGCGGCCGATGCCGGACTGCTTGTAGCCGCCGAAGGCGGCGTGGGCCGGGTAGGCATGGTAGCAGTTGGTCCAGACGCGGCCCGCCTGGATGGCGCGGCCGGCGCGGTAGGCGGTGGAGCCGTCGCGGGTCCAGACTCCGGCGCCGAGACCGTAGAGGGTGTCGTTGGCGAGGGTGATGGCGTCGTCGAAGTCGGCGAAGGGGGCGACGGCCACGACCGGGCCGAAGATCTCCTCCTGGAAGACGCGCATGGCGTTGTTGCCCTCGAAGACGGTCGGGCGGACGTAGTAGCCGCCTTCCAGTTCGCCGCCGAGTTCGGCGCGGGCGCCGCCGGTGAGGACGCGGGCGCCCTCCTGACGGCCGATGTCGAGGTAGGAGAGGATCTTCTCCAGCTGGTCGTTGGAGGCCTGCGCGCCGACCATGGTGTCGGTGTCCAGCGGGTGGCCCTGGACGATCTTCTCGGTGCGGGCCACCCCGGCGGCGAGGAAGTCCTGGTAGTGGCCGCGCTGGATCAGGGCGCGGGAGGGGCAGGTGCAGACCTCGCCCTGGTTGAGGGCGAACATCGTGAAGCCCTCCAGCGCCTTGTCGAGGAAGTCGTCGGCGGCGGACGAGACGTCGTCGAAGAAGATGTTGGGGCTCTTGCCGCCCAGTTCGAGGGTGACCGGCCGCAGGTTCTCCGAGGCGTACTGCATGATCAGGCGGCCGGTCGTGGTCTCGCCGGTGAACGCGACCTTCGCCACCCGGGGGCTGGAGGCCAGCGGTTTGCCCGCCTCGGCGCCGAAGCCGTTGACGATGTTGACGACGCCCGGCGGCAGCAGGTCCGCGATCAGGCTCATCAGGAAGTGCACCGAGGCGGGTGTCTGCTCGGCGGGCTTCAGGACCACGGCGTTGCCCGCGGCGAGCGCGGGCGCCAGCTTCCAGGTCGCCATCAGGATGGGGAAGTTCCACGGGATGATCTGCGCGACGACGCCCAGCGGCTCGTGGAAGTGGTACGCGACGGTGTCCGCGTCGATCTCGGAGAGGGAGCCCTCCTGGGCGCGGACCGCACCGGCGAAGTAGCGGAAGTGGTCGATGGCCAGCGGGATGTCGGCGGCCAGCGTCTCCCGGACCGGTTTGCCGTTCTCCCAGCTCTCGGCGACCGCCAGCTCCTGGAGGTGGGCCTCCATCCGGTCCGCGATGCGGTGGAGGATCACGGCGCGTTCGGCGGGCGCGGTCCGGCCCCAGGCGGGCGCGGCCGCGTGCGCCGCGTCCAGGGCGCGTTCGACGTCCTCGGCGGTGCCGCGCGCCACCTCGGTGAAGGGCTGGCCGTTCACCGGCGTCGGATTCTCGAAGTACCGGCCCTGTACGGGCGCGACGTACTCGCCGCCGATCCAGTGGTCGTACCGGCTCCGGTAGGACATCACGGCATCGGCGGAACCGGGGTGGGCAAAGCGGGCCATGGCACGGCCTCCCAATCGCTCGGCGCGGTGCCCTCCGCTTCCCTGCGGAGGACGGTGCGCGCACGGTAGGGCGGGGGAGGTTGCCACAACGTTGCGCGGGGGAGAGGCGGTGGCGGCCGGGCGCGAAGGCCACGCCCCGCGGGCCGGTCCCGCCCCCGCCCCGCCGCACGCGTCGTGCCCTACCGCCCCACCACCCCGTACACCTCCCGCAGCCGCCGTACCGTGGTCCGGGCCCGTGAGTGTTCCGGGGCGTGCGGCGGGAGCGCGGCGGTCAGGGCCTCCCAGATCTCCAGGTCGTCCTCGCCCCAGGGCGTCCCGGCCCACTGCCGTAGGCCCTCCGGATCGCCGCAGGTCAGCAAGGTGCGCCGGAGCCGTGTCTCCAGGGCGTCCCGCAGGCGCCGGACGCCGGGGGCGTCGGACAGCGGGAGCAGCGGGCCCGGGTAGCCGTCGAGCGCCGCCGACGGATCGCCGGAGGTCAGGGCGGCGCCGACCGTGGCGGCGTCGGTGTCGACGGGGCGCCGCAGCCGGTACGGGCGGGAGTCGAGCAGCGGACCCACGAGGTGCCGCAGCCGGGAGAGTTCGGCCCGTAGCGTCACCGGGCGGACCTCCCGCTCGCCGTAGAGCAGCAGCGCCAGCTGATCACCCGTCAGGCCGTCGGGGTGGTGGGCGAGCAGCACCATGATCTCGCTGTGCCGCCGCCCCAGCCGCAGCCGTCGGCCGTCCACCGTCAGCAGCGCCTCGTCGCGGCCCAGCGCGGTGAGAAACGCGCAGGGCTCCGGCGTGTACGCGGCGAGATGCGCCTCGGCGGCGCGGGCGGTGGCCTGGACGAGGGCGAGGCTGTGGGGGTGGGCGAGATGGTCGCCGCCGGTGATGTCGACCGCGCCCAGCAGCCGCCCGGTGCGCCGGTCGTGCAGCGGCGCCGCGGCGCACGTCCAGCGCTGCACCCGCCGGTTGTAGTGCTCCGCCGCGAAGATCTGGACGGGGTGGCCCGCGGCGAGCGCGGTGCCGGGCGCGTTGGTCCCGGCGTGCCGCTCGTCCCAGCGCGCCCCGACCACGAAGTTCATCCGCTCCGCGCCCCGCCGCACACTCGGGTGGCCCTCGACCCACAGCATCCGGCCCTGCGCGTCGCAGACGGCCATCAGATGCGCCCCGTCCTGCGCGGTGGCACCCAGCAGTTCCCGGAAGACGGGCAGCGCGCGGGCCAGCGGATGGCTGTCGCGGTGGGCGCGGAGCGCCGCGCCGTCCAGCTCCACCGGGACCGTGCCGTCGGGCGCCGCGCGGGCGTCGGCCGAGCGCCGCCAGGATTCGGCCACCACCGGGCGCACCGGCGGCGCCACCGGCCCGCCCGCGAGGAACGTCTCGTGCGCCCGCCGCAGGGAGGCGATCCGTGCCACGGGATCCGCGCCCGCCTCCAACGCCAGCCAAGGATTGACCACGTACCACCTCTCCGTGCGGCGCCGCCCCGTACGCCGATCGTCCCGGGAACGCGACGGCGCCGTAAACCCCCGTGCGGGGGACAACGGCGCCGGGCGCGGACCGGGGGAGCGCGGGCCGCCGCGGCCGGGCCCGGCGCACTCCCGGCCGCAAGAATTGACGCTCTGTCATACTGCCGGGAATTTACGGCAGTTGCAGATGAGAGCGGATTGTGACCAAGACCCAACAGCGTGGACGGAGCGCCTGCGCCACCGACCGTTCACAGGCGCGTCGGCGGGACCTCATAGCCGTCGGACGGAAGTTGTTCGCCGACACGTCGTACGACGCCCTCTCCATGGACGACATCGCCCGGCACGCGGGCGTCGCCAAGGGCCTGATCTACTACTACTTCACCAACAAACGCGGCTACTACCTCGCGATCATCGAGGACGCCGTCGCCCAGCTCGCCGAGCGGGCCGGTGCCTCCCCCGACCTGCCGCCCTACGAACGGGTGCGCCACACCGTCGACGGCTACCTCCGCTACGCCCAGCACCATCAGGCCGCCTACCGGACCATCGTCACCGGCGGCGTCGGCTTCGACGCGGAGGTCCAGGCGCTGCGCGACGCGGTCCGCGCCCGGATGCTCACCACCCTCGCGCGCGGCGCCTGGGGCCGTGACGACCTGCCCTGCCTGGCCCGTACGGCGCTGATCGGCTGGCTGAGCGGCGTCGAGGGCGTCACCCTGCACTGGATCGAGGAGCAGCGGCTGCCCCGCGAGACCGTCTGTGACCTGCTGGTACGCGGCCTGGAGGACACTCTGCGGCTGATCGCGGAGCACGAACCGGACTGCCCCGCGCCGCCGGTCGGCTGAGCCCGGACGCATGCGTACGCGAAGGGCGGGAGGCCGCAGCCTCCCGCCCTCGTGCGCATCCCCGCGAGGTGTTACTTGATCGCCTTGATCAGTTCGCCGTTCGGGGTGTCACCGCTCAGCTCCCAGAAGAACGTGCCGCCCATGCCCTGCTCGTTCTTGAAGGCCATCTTCCCGGCGATGGTCTCCGGGGTGTCGTAGCTCCACCACTGGTCCCCGCACTTGGCGTACGCGGTACCCGCGATCTTGCCGGTGGCCGGGCACCGGTCCTTGAGGACCTTGTAGTCGTCGATCCCGGCCTCGTACTTGCCCGGGGCCGCGCCGGTGGCGGTGCCGCCCGGCTTGTCGTCGGTCACGCCCTGCCAGCCGCGGCCGTAGAAGCCGATGCCCAGCAGCAGCTTGTCCGCCGGAACGCCGAGCTTCTTCAGCTTGGCGGTGGTGTCGGTGGTGTTGAAACCGTCCCGCGGAATGCCGTCGTACGCGGTCAGCGGGGAGTGCGGAGCGGTCGGCCCCTTGTCGTCCCACGCGCCGAAGTAGTCGTACGTCATCGGGTTGTACCAGTCGACGTACTGGGCGGCACCGGCGTAGTCCGCCTTGTCGAGCTTGCCGCCGTCGGAGGCGTCCGCGCTGATGGCCGCGGTCACCAGCTCGTCCTTGCCGAACTCCTCGCGCAGCGCCTTCATCACGTTGGTGAAGGCGTCCTTCCCGCTGGTGTCGCAGGTCAGACCGCAGTCGTTGGGGTACTCCCAGTCGATGTCGATGCCGTCGAAGACATCGGCCCACCGGGGGTCCTCGACCATGTCGTGGCAGGACTTGGCGAACGCCGCCGGGTTCTTGGCCGCCTCACCGAAGCCGCCGGACCAGGTCCAGCCGCCGAACGACCAGATCACCTTGAGGTTGGGGTGCAGCTTCTTCAGCTTGCGCAGCTGGTTGAAGTTGCCGCGCAGCGCACCGTCGTCCCAGGTGTCGGCCTTGCCGTCGACGCTCTGGTCGGCGGTGTACGCCTTGTCGTAGTCGGCGTAGGAGTCACCGATGGCGCACTTGCCGCCGGTGACGTTGCCGAAGGCGTAGTTGATGTGTGTCAGCTTGTCGGCGGAGCCCGACGTCTCGACGTTCTTGACCTGGTAATTCCGGTCGTAGATACCCCAGTTGGTGAAGTATCCGACGACCTTGTCACCCGCGGCGGTGGCAGGCTTCGCCGCCGTCTTCGCCGTGGCGGCCGCCGGGTGTGCGGCGGTGGGGGCGCCGGGCGAGGCGGCGAGCGCCTGGCCCGCGAGCAGGGAGCCGGAGAGCGCCACCGTACAGAGGGCGGTGGTGGCGGCCAGGGCTCGGCGCGATCGTCCACGGTGCGGTCTGAGCATGTCTTCTCCTCGGAGGGGGGACGAGGGACGGGACCCGACCTGCGTTCCGAACGGTCCAAAACGCGTGGGGCGTTGGGGAGAAGCTAGATGGACTAGACCAGTGCGTCAATGGTTCGGACCAATTTCGCGGTCGGTTCATCTGCCTGCGCAAAGATCATCCCCCGTCCGTCAACCCGTGACGCCCGGCCGCCGATCGGGCATACTCCTAGCGCCACAGTCGCAGGTCATCGCGTTCCGAGACCCGGAGGGCAATCATCGGCTGGGCACCCGGAAGACGGCACCGCCGCCCACCCCATGCGTGCGGGGCCGCCAGCGCCCGAGACGGAGGAGAGCGCCGCCATGACCGAGTACGGCCCCCGCCCGGTGGACCGCAGTCTGCCCACCGAGGAAGCCCGTGACCTGTTGACGCTCGTCAGGGATCTCGCCGAGCGGGAGATCGCCCCGAGCGCCGCCGAGGAAGAGGAGTCCGGACACTTCCCGCGCGCGGCCTTCACCCTGCTCTCCGGATCCGGACTGCTCTCCCTGCCGTACGCCGAGGAGTTCGGCGGCGGCGAGCAGCCCTACGAGGTCTACCTCCAGGTCCTGGAGGAGCTGGCGGCCGCCCGGCTCACCGTCGGGCTCGGCGTCAGCGTCCACACTCTGGCCTGTCATGCCCTCGCCGGATTCGGGACCAAGGAGCAGCGCGCCGCGCATCTGCCGGCCATGCTCGGCGGCGGACTCCTCGGCGCCTACTGCCTCTCCGAACCCTCCTCGGGCTCCGACGCCGCCTCCCTGACCACCCGCGCCGTCCGCGACGGCGACGACTGGGTCCTCGACGGCACCAAGGCGTGGATCACCCACGGTGGCGTGGCCGACTTCTACACCGTCCTGGCCCGCACCGGCGACAGCGGTCCCCGCGGTATCACCGCCTTCCTCGTCCCCGGCGACGCCGAGGGCCTCTCCGCCGCCGTCCCCGAACGCAAGATGGGGATGAAGGGGTCGCCCACCGCCCAACTCCACTTCGACGGTGTACGGGTGGGCGACGACCGCCGCCTCGGCGACGAGGGGCAGGGCTTCACCATCGCGCTCGCCGCCCTGGACTCCGGCCGCCTCGGCATCGCCGCCTGCGCCATCGGCGTCGCCCAGGCGGCGCTGGACACCGCGGTCGGATACACCGCGGAACGACGGCAGTTCGGCCGCCCGATCGCCGACTTCCAGGGCCTGCGCTTCCTCCTCGCCGACATGGCCACCCAGATCGAGGCGGGCCGCGCGCTCTACCTCACCGCGGCGCGGCTGCGCGACGCGGGGCGGCCGTTCTCCAAGGAGGCGGCGATGGCCAAGCTCTTCTGCACCGACGCCGCGATGCGGGTGACCACCGACGCCGTCCAACTCCTGGGCGGCTACGGCTACACCCAGGACTTCCCCGCCGAGCGCTACCTGCGCGAGGCGAAGGTCCTCCAGATCGTCGAGGGCACCAACCAGATCCAGCGGATGGTCATCGCCCGCCATCTGGCCGGACCGGAATCGCGCTGACCCACCCGGGGCCGATTCGCCCCGCCCGGCTCAGGACAGGGCCCGCCTCGTACAGGAGGGGCGGGCCTTTTCCGTACCCGCCGGGGGCTCCGCCGCCTCGCGGGTGCGGACATGAAAGAACCCGGACCGGTCGTACCGGCCCGGGGCCACGGAAGGAGGAGCGGAGGGGGTGTCGGACCCCCTCGCCCCGGGCGCCGCTGGGCGGGCGCCGATCGCCGTCGTGACGCCGCGTCAGGCGTGCCGCATCCGCGGTACCCGCGGCGCGCCGGAGCCGTCGCCGCCGATGTGCGAGAAGGGCTGACGGCGCCAGTCCAGACTCTCCGGCAGCGTCAACAGCACCGCCGCGTCCTGCTCATGGGCGTCCAGCGCGTCCGGCGTCTGCGCGGCGTCGCTCACCGGCCGCCCCGACCCCTGGCAGACCGTCAGACCGAACGGGTTCCACGGCGAGGGGCACAGCGCGTGCTCGGGAAGGCTGTCCTCCTCGGCGAGGAGCGCGATGGCCTGCCCGCAGTCCGGGCAGGTGACCCGGAAGATGTCGTAGGTGTCGAACTCGTCCGGATCGTCGTCTTCGACGAAGCCGGGACTGTCGCCGTCGGTGCTGCCGGCTCGGGTCACAGTGGTGTCCTGCTTGATGCGTCGCATGGGTGTCCATCCCCCTCGGGTGGGCCGCTCGGCCGCCGCTCCTGTGACGGGCGGTCCGGGCCACCACCAGCAATTCCCCTCATGCCGCACGCATAATCGCAGCCACCCTCCGGACAGCGGAGCGCGCCTGTGGCGTTCGTCACATGAACGGCGTGCGGGGGTGTCCACGACCCGGCGCGCGGTGCGCGGGGACGCATCGGCACAGTAAGTTGAACGCGTGGAGGAGTTGGACCGACGAATCGTGGATCTGCTCGTCAAGGACGGGCGGATGAGCTACACCGACCTGGGCAAGGCCACCGGCCTGTCCACCTCGGCGGTGCATCAGCGGGTGCGCCGTCTGGAGCAGCGCGGGGTGATCCGCGGCTATGCCGCGATCGTGGACCCGGAGGCTGTGGGGCTGCCGCTGACCGCCTTCATCTCGGTCAAACCCTTCGACCCCAGCGCCCCCGACGATATCGCCGAGCGCCTCGCGGACGTCCCCGAACTGGAGGCGTGCCATAGCGTCGCCGGTGACGAGAACTACATCCTCAAGGTCCGCGTCGCCACCCCGCTGGAGCTGGAGCACCTGCTCAGCCGCATCCGCAGCCTGGCCGGGGTCTCGACCCGCACCACCGTCGTCCTGTCCACGCCGTACGAGGCCCGGCCGCCCCGTATCTGAGACGGGACCGCCGGGGCGCGGACGGGCGGCCGTTCCGCCCCCGCGCCCCTCGCGCGGGGGCGTCGTTCCCGCCACGCCGCGCCTTCCGCCCACCCCGCGCACCGGGCCCGGCCCGGCAGGGGCGAAACTGTCCGGTATGAGCGAGCGCATCCCCGATCCGGCCCGTCCCCGTACCGTCCTGCTACGTGGCGGTGAGGTACACAGCCCCGCCGACCCGTTCGCCACCGCCATGGTGGTGGAGGGCGACAGCATCGCGTGGGTGGGGGAGGAGGGCGCCGCCGATTCCTTCGCCGACGGCGTCGACGAGGTCATCCACCTCGACGGTGCGCTCGTCACCCCGGCGTTCACGGACGCACATGTGCACACCACCGCCACCGGCCTCGCCCTCACCGGCCTCGACCTCGCACCGGCCACCCGTCTCGACGACGCGCTCGCCCGCGTCCGCGCCCACGCCGCGGCCCGCCCGCACGACCGGGTCCTCCTCGGCCACGGCTGGGACGCCACCGCCTGGCCCGAGGGCCGCCCGCCGTCCCGCGCCGAACTCGACGAGGCCACCGGCGGCCGTCCCCTCTACCTCACCCGCGTCGACGTGCACTCCGCCGTCGTCACCACCGCCCTGCTCGACCTCGTCCCCGGCCTGCGTGACCTGCCCGGATTCCAGGCCGACGCCCCGCTGACGGGCGATGCCCACCACGCCGTGCGGCAGACCGCGTACGCCACGCTGACGCCCGGCCAGCGCGCCGACGCGCAGCGGGCCGCGCTCGCCCGGGCCGCCTCGCTCGGCATCGGCAGCGTCCACGAGTGCGCCGGTCCGGAGATCTCCGGCGAGGACGACTTCACCGCACTGCTCGCCCTCGCCGCCGAGGGGAACGGCCCGCGGGTCGTCGGCTACTGGGCCGAACTGGTCGCATCCGCAAAGGAAGCCGACCGCATCCGCGAACTGGGCGCCCTCGGCGCGGCGGGCGACCTCTTCGCCGACGGCTCCCTCGGCTCACACACCGCCCACCTCCACGCGCCCTACGCCGACGCCGGACACACCGGCACCGCCCACCTCGACGCCGAGGCCGTCGCCACCCACGTCGCGCACTGCACCGAGGCCGGACTCCAGGCAGGCTTCCACGCCATCGGCGACGCCGCGCTGACCACCGTCACCGACGGCGTCCGGGCCGCCGCCGACCGCGTCGGTCTCGCCCGCGTCCGCGCCGCCCGCCACCGCGTCGAACACGCCGAGATGCTCACCGAGCGCACCCTCGCCGCCTTCGCCGACCTGGCCCTGACCGCCTCCGTCCAGCCCGCCTTCGACGCGGCCTGGGGCGGCACCGAGGGCATGTACGCGACCCGCCTCGGCGCCGACCGCGCCCGCACCCTCAACCCGTACGCGGCGCTGCTCAAGGCCGGGGTGCCGCTCGCCCTCGGCTCCGACAGCCCCGTCACGCCCCTCGATCCCTGGGGCACCGTCCGCGCCGCGGTCTTCCACCGCACCCGGGCGCACGGCATCTCCGCCCGCGCCGCCTTCACCGCCCACACCCGCGGCGGCTGGCGCGCCATCGGCCGCGACGACGCCGGGGTGCTGGTCCCCGGCGCCCCCGCCGACTACGCCGTCTGGCGCGCCGGGGACCTGGTCGTCCAGGCGCCCGACGAGCGCGTCGAGCGCTGGTCGACCGATCCCCGCTCCGGCACCCCGGGCCTCCCCGACCTCAGCCCGGACCGTCCGCTGCCGGTCTGTCTGACCACCGTCGTCGCCGGACGCACCGTCTTCGCACGGCCGAACGAGTGACTTCGTGCGGCCGCCGCCGTGCGCGGCGGCCGCACCGTACGCCCCTGCCCCGCCTGGGATCGGCGGCCACCGGTCCGGCCGGGCGGTGAAAAGGCCCCGGATGTGGCGGCTGTTGACAGCAGGCGGTCGGCGGCCGGTAGGTTCGGCCGAGTCCACCACAGGACGTCCGGCCGGGAGATTCCCTACCGTCGTCGGCCGCGGCTGGGCCACGGGCGGTGTGCCGGGACCGGACGCCGTCACTGTGAGCCAGGTCCAGCACCAGCGGCGCGAGACGCGGAAACGCTCCGGCCGGAAGGGTCCCTCCCGGCTCCCTGGAGAGCCGGGAGGACGGTGCGACCCGGGTAGGGCCCGGACGCTCAGTAGACAACGGCTCTCGGTCGACCCGCAGCCAGCGGGCCCCAGGTCGGCCCGAAGGGCACCGGGCCCCTATCCGCACCGCCCCCCACCCGGCGGCGCCGCGGAGCGCCCGCCGCCCCCGGCACCCCGCACCCGCCGCCCCGGCCTTCCGTTGTACGGTCTGCTCACCACCGCACGACCTGCAGGAAGGCGCGACCGTGCCCCCGGGCCCCTCCGACACCACCGAAGCCGCGGACGACCGCGACGCGGCCGACGGTCCCGCGCCGCCGACCGCGCCGGACCCGGCACCGCCCCGCCCCGGCCGGTGGCGCCGCCTCGGCGCCCTCGCCCGCCGCACGGCCCCGCGCACCGCGCTCGCCGCCTGCGCCGGAATCGCCCTCGGCCTCGCCTTCCCGCCCTACGACCTGTGGCCGCTCTCCCTGTTGTCGGTCGCCGCGCTGGCGCTGCTGGTCCGCGGCCGGAGCGCCGCCCAGGGCGCCTGGCTCGGCCTCGTTTTCGGTCTGCCGTTCTTCCTGCTGCTGCTCAAGTGGCTGCACGTGGTCGGCTGGGACGCCGTGGTGGGGCTGTCGGTCGCCGAGGCGCTGTTCATGGCCCTGCTCGGCGCCGGGCTCGCCCGCGTCTCCCGGCTGCCGTGGTGGCCGCTGTGGGGCGCCTGTCTGTGGGTCGCCCAGGAGTGCGCCCGCGACCGGCTGCCGTTCGGCGGCTTCCCCTGGGGGCGCCTCGCGTTCGCGAACACCGGCTCGCCGTTCACCCCGCTCGCCGCGCTGGGCGGCGCACCGCTGGTGACCTTCGCCGTCGCGCTCACCGGCGGTCTGCTGGCGGCCTGCGCCGCCGGACTGTGGGGGCTGCGCTCCGGCGGGACGCTGCGCCGCGCGCTGCCCGCCGTGGAGGCGTTCGGCCTCGCCGCGGCGCTCACCGCGGCCGGAACGCTGGTCCCCGTACCGACCAAGGCCGACGACACCGTCGACATCGCGGTCGTCCAGGGCAACGTCCAGCAGCCCGGGATGGACTTCCTCGGCCGCCCGATGCAGATCCTCGACAACCACGCCCGGGCCACCGAGAAGCTGGCCGCCGACATCCGGTCCGGGAAGGCGAAGAAGCCCGACCTGGTGATCTGGCCGGAGAACGCCTCCGACCTCGACCCCTTCCGCTTCCCGCAGGCCCGCGACCGGATCGACGAGGCGGTCCGGGCCATCGGCGTACCGGTGCTCGTCGGCGCCCTCGTCGACCACCCGAGCAAGCCCGGCTACGTCTTCAACGAGGGCATCGTCTGGGATCCGGTCAAGGGCCCCGGCGCCTCGTACACCAAGCAGCACCCGGTGCCGTTCGGTGAGTACGTGCCGTTCCGGGAGCAGCTCAGCAAGATCATCACGCGGTTCCAGCGGGTGCCCCGGGACTTCTACCCCGGCGACCACACCGGCGTCCTGAAGGTCGGGCCCGCCCGGCTCGGCGACGTCATCTGCTTCGAGGTGGCCTACGACCAGATCGTGCACGACACCGTGCGCGCCGGGGCCCGGGCCCTGGTGATCCAGACCAACAACGCGACCTACGGCCGCACCGGGCAGCCCGAGCAGCAGCTCGCGATGTCGAAGCTGCGCGCCGTCGAGCACGGCCGGGCCGTCGTCACCGCCGCGACCAGCGGAATCAGCGCGGTGGTCGCACCGGACGGAAAGATCGTCCGGAAGATTCCCGAATTCACCCAAGGTGTCGTCTCCGCGCGTATCCCGCTGCGCGACGAAACGACGCTCGCCGACCGCGCGGGTGCAACGCCCGAGTGGACGCTCGCTATCGTGGGCCTTCTGTCCTGCGTCGCGTCCCCTCTGATCGGCCGGCGCGGGCGACCGAAGGACGAGAAGGGGCAGCAGTGACAGACGGCGGTCAGCGGCAGTACGGTCCGCTCGGCACCACCTTGGTGATCATCCCGACGTACAACGAGGCGGAGAACGTCAAGCCGATCGTCGAGCGGGTACGGTCCGCCGTCCCCGAGGCGCATGTGCTCGTCGCGGACGACAACAGCCCGGACGGCACCGGCAAGCTCGCCGACGAACTCGCAGCCACGGACGACCACGTCCATGTGCTGCACCGCAAGGGCAAGGAAGGGCTCGGCGCCGCCTATCTCGCCGGGTTCCGCTGGGGCGTCGAGCACGGCTACGGCGTCCTCGTCGAGATGGACGCCGACGGCTCCCACCAGCCGGAGGAGCTGCCCCGGCTGCTCACCGCGCTCAAGGGCGCCGATCTGGTGCTCGGCTCGCGCTGGGTGCCCGGCGGCCGGGTGGTGAACTGGCCGAAGTCCCGCGAATTCCTCTCCCGCGGCGGCTCCACCTACTCCCGTCTGCTGCTCGATGTGCCGATCCGGGATGTGACCGGCGGATTCCGCGCCTTTCGCGTGGACGCCCTCGACCGGCTGGGTCTGGACGAGGTGGCCTCCCAGGGGTACTGCTTCCAGGTCGACCTGGCCCGCCGCGCGGTCAAGGCCGGGCTGCACGTCGTCGAGGTGCCGATCACCTTCGTCGAGCGGGAGCGCGGCGACTCCAAGATGAGCCGGGACATCGTCGTCGAGGCGCTGTGGCGGGTCACCGCCTGGGGCGTCGGCTCCCGCCTGGACAAGATCCGCGGGAAGTGACCCCGGCCGCCCAGAGGTGATCGTCGCGGCGACCCTCGGGGGCGGCCCGGGCGGGTGGCCAGGCACACTTGAGGCATGACGTTCGGAGCCACGCCCACGCCACCGCCCCACCCGCCCCGGCGCTCCGCCGCCCGCCGCTTCCTGCCGCTCGCGGTGATCGCCTGGTTGGTCCTGGAGGTCTGGCTGCTCCGGCTGGTGGCCGAGGCGGCCGGCGGCTGGACGGTCCTCCTGCTGCTGATCGCCGGGGTCGTCGCGGGCAGCTATGTGATCAAGCGGGCCGGTCGCCGGGCCTGGCGCCGGTTGGCCGAGTCGGTGCAGTCCGGTACGGCGCCCGAGCCCGCCAAGGACGGCGGCAACACCCTGCCGATGCTCGGCGGGCTGCTGCTGATCCTGCCCGGCATGGTCTCCGACGTACTGGGCCTGCTCTGCCTCTTCCCGCCGACCGGCAAGCTGATCCGCCGCCGCGCCGAGAAGCTGCTGACCGCCCGCGCCGCGCGCCCGGCGCCCGGCTCCCTCGGCGACGCCTTCCAGCAGGCGCGGATGCACCGGCCCGACGGCAAGGTCGTCCAGGGCGAGGTCATCCGCGACGACGAGCCGCCGCGCCCGCCCCGCCAGGACCCGCCGCTGACCCGCTGACCGGAGAGCCGGGCGCCGTTCGACGGGCCGGTCCGCGGGGGAGCGGGACCGGCCCGGGCGCCTCGGCTCTCCGGACATGCACGAGGGCCGGTGCCACCGAGTGGTGGCACCGGCCCTCGTGTGCTGCTGTGGTGCGCTACTGCGTCGGGAAGTCCGGTCGTCAGGCGGACTTGCGGTTGCTGTCGCGCGGATGCACGGCGATGTTCATGGTGCCGGAGCGCAGGACGGCCAGCCGTTCGGCCAGCACCTCCTCCAGCTCCTCGCGGGTGCGCCGCTCCATGAGCATGTCCCAGTGCGTACGCGCGGGCTTACCCTTCTTTTCCTCCGGGCCGTCGCCATCCACCAGAAGCGAGGGTGCGCCACATACCTTGCACTCCCACTCCGGCGGAATCTCGGCCTCAACCGAGAACGGCATCTCGAATCGATGTCCGTTCTGGCATGCGTACTCCACCGCCTGGCGCGGTGCCAGGTCGATGCCGCGGTCGGTCTCGTAGCTGGTCACCACGAGTCGCGTGCCGCGAAGAGCTCGCTCACTCATGAATCGTGCCTCCCGGGCTTGTCGCCCACAGGACAGGTGTCGCTGTCGTCGTCATCTGGTCAACGTCCGGTCGGCGGTGAAGATTCCCGAATTCGGGATGGATGCGCCCGCCCGTCACCGACCACCGTTCCTGACGGAGGCGCCGTACGCCGCTGCTCACCTTCACCACTCGCCCGCCTCCGCCGTGACGGAGACGCTGCGCGCCGCTGCCTACCTTCGTGCCGCCCCTTGTTGTACCCACCAGCGCCCGTTTTGTCACATCTGATGTGAGATGTCACCCAGCGCCCATGTCTCTTGAACGCGCAGTAACGGTCCGCCTGGTGAGCCAAAGGCGTATACTACCGCGCCACCACCGCCGAAACTAAATCCGGTCCGGTACGGGATTCCCCGCCGCCGCCACGGCCCGCCGCATCGGGACCCGCGCCAGCAGGACGAATCCCACCACGAAGAACACCCCCAGCGACGCGATGGCCAGCCGGTAGCTCCCCGTCAGCTGGTACGCCACCCCGAACACCAACGGCCCCAGCCAGCTCACGCCACGGTCGCTGATCTCGTACGCGGAGAAGTACTCCGCCTCCTTGCCGCGCGGCACCACATGGGAGAAGAGCGAGCGCGAAAGCGCCTGACTGCCGCCCAGAACCAGGCCGATGGCCGCGGCCAGCGCGTAGAACCACACCGGCTCCCCGGGCGGCAGCGCGCACCCCGCGACGATCGTCGCCGTCCACGCCACCAGCGAACCGAGAACCGTGCGCTGTGCGCCGTACCGCCGGGCCAGCCGCCCCATCGCCAGCGCCCCGGCCGCCGCCAGCACCTGCACCAGCAGGACCGAGACGATCAGCGTCGTCTGGTCGAGGCCCAGCTCCTGCGAGCCGTAGACCGACGCCTGGGTGATGACCGTCTGCACGCCGTCGTTGTAGACGAGGTACGCCAGCAGGAAGGCGAGGGTGAGCGGGTGGGCGCGCATGTCGCGGAGGGTGGCGCGCAACTGGGCCAGGCCCTGACCGAGCACCGCGGGGCCGTTTGGCCCGGGGCGCTCCGGCGTCCGGTCCGCCCAGCGGTCGCGGAGTCTGCGCAGCGGAATGACCGAGAACAGCCCCCACCACAGGCCGGATGACGCCAGACAGATCCGGATCGCGGCGCCCTCGGTCAGACCGAAGGAGGCGTGCGCGCCGTACAGCACCAGATGGGCGATGAGCGCCAGACCGGCCGCGGCGTAGCCGAACGCCCAGCCGCGGGTGGAGACCGCGTCGCGCTCCTCGGGCCCCGCGATCTGCGGCAGATAGGAGTTGTAGAGCATCATCGAGACCACGAACGCGACGTTCGCGACGATCAGCAGCGCCCCGCCCAGCAGATAGCGGGTGCCCTCCAGCCAGAACATCCCGGCCGTCGCCACCGACCCGGTCACCGTGCAGAGGCCGAGCAGCGGCTTCTTCCGGCCCGTCCGGTCGGCCACCGCCCCGGCGAGCGGCATCGCCAGCACCGACAGCAGCAGCGACGCCGAGACGGTGTACGCGAAGAACGAGCCGGGGCGCACCGGTATCCCGAGCGGGTGGACGAAGCCGTCCGGACCCGCGGCCGCCTGCGCGATCGAGGTCAGATAGGGGCCCAGGAAGACCGTCAGCACGGTCGTGGAGTAGACGCTGTTGGCCCAGTCGTACCAGTACCAGCCGCGCTGTTCGCGGCGGAGCGCGGTGAGCCGCGCGGGTTGTTCGTCCACGGTCGGTGCGTGCACCGCCCACCCCCGTCTTTCCCCCCGGCGGCACGACCGGGCGCCGGGGGTCAGAGCCAGGCGTTCCGTCCGGTCAGCACCGCACGCAGTGTGTCGATGTGATCGGTCATGATGCCATCCACACCAAGATCCAACAGCGCGGCCATCCGGCCGGGGTCGTTCACCGTCCACACATGCACCTGGAGCCCCCGCGCATGCGCCGCGCGGACGAACCGCCGGTCCGTCACCGGGATCCCCGCCTGCCGCTCCGGCACCTGCACACACACCGCGCTGCGCCGCACCGCCGCGCCCAGCAGCCGGTCCAGCGGCAGCGACGCCGGGCCCAGCGAGCGCAGCCGCAGCCCGGCCACGCCCCGGGTGCCCAGCGACGTCGCCAACCGCGCCCCGGCCCGCCGCTGCGCCCGGGCCACCCGCGCCTCGGAGAACGAGCCGACGCAGACCCGGTCCCAGGCGTCCGTCCGCCGCACCAACTCCACCAGCGGCTCCAGCGCCGCCTCCGCCTTCAGATCGACGTTCCAGCGCGCCCCGGGGAACTCCGTCAGCAGGTCCTCGAAGAGCGGCAGCGGCTCCCGCCCGGCGACCCGGGCGCGGGACACCGCCCGCCACGGCAGCTCCCCGATCGCGCCCCGCCCGTCGGTGACCCGCTCCAGCGTCGCGTCGTGGAAGGCCACCAGCCTGCCGTCCGAGGTGGCGTGCACATCGGTCTCCAGGTAGCGGTAGCCGCCCGCGACCGCGCGCCGGAACGCCGCGGCGGTGTTCTCCAGACCGTCCGCCGCCCCGCCGCGGTGCGCGAAGGGCAGCGGCGCGGGGTGGTCGAGGTACGGATGGCGGGGGCGGGTCGCGGCGGTCATTCGGTCATTGTCACCGGTGCGGCCGGGGCGTCAGCGCCCGCCACCACCCGCGACGGCTCCGGCGGCAGCCCCTTGATCGCGAAACGGCGCAGGAAGAACTGGGCCAGCGGGCCGATCGCCAGGGCGTACAGGACGGTGCCCGCGCCGACCGAGCCGCCGAGCAGGAAGCCCACGGCGAGGACGGTCACCTCGATGCAGGTCCGCACCAGGCGCACCGGCCGTCCGGTCCGCCGGTGCAGCCCGGTCATCAGACCGTCGCGCGGCCCCGGACCGAACCGCGCCGAGATGTACAGCCCGGTCGCCGCGCCGTTGACCAGCACCGCGAGGCACAGCAGCGGGATCCGGACGGCCAGCGCCCGCGGGGTGGGCAGGAGCGACAGGGTGGCGTCCATGACCAGGCCCAGCACGATGACGTTGGAGACGGTGCCGAGCCCGGGGCGCTGCCGCAGCGGTATCCACAGCAGCAGGATCAGCGCACCGGTGATGATGGTGACCGTCCCCATCGTCAGCCCGGTGTGCACCGAGATGCCCTGGTTGAGCACGCTCCACGGCTCCAGTCCCAGACCGGCGCGGAGCTGGAGCGCCATGCTCACGCCGTAGAGCACCAGACCCGTGTAGAGCTGTACGAGCCGACGCGGCAGAAATGTCCCCGGCGTCTTGTGCGCCTCGTCCATGGACAACGAACTTCCCCCTCCTGGCAGGATTGGACCGACGCGTGCCACCATGTGGCAGGCGGGGACGGGTCATCGAGAGCCAATCGGGGAAAGGTGGACTGCAATCATGGCGCAGTGGACTTCGGCGGTGGGTGCTCCGCAGCTCGCCCGGCTGCTCCGGTCGCAGGACCCGAGGGACGCCGAACTGACCGCCACCGGACGCCGGTTGCCCGCCTACCGCAGCCTCGCCGACGGCGTCCGCCTGCTCGTCCTGGAGGGGCGCATCCCGGTCGCCGCCCGGCTGCCCGCCGAACGCGAACTGGCCGGTGCCCTCGGCGTCAGCCGCACCACCGTCGCCGCCGCCTACGAGGCGCTGCGCGCCGAAGGCTTCCTGGAGTCCCGCCGCGGCTCCGGCAGCTGGACCGCCGTACCCGCCGGGAGCCCGCTGCCCACCCGCGGGCTGGAGCCGCTGCCGCCGGAGGCCGGTGGATCCATGATCGACCTGGGGTGCGCGGCGCTCCCGGCGCCCGAGCCGTGGCTGACCCGCGCCGTCCAGGGCGCCATGACCGACCTGCCGCTCTACGCCCACACCCACGGCGACTACCCCGCGGGCCTGCCCGTGCTGCGTCAGGCGCTCGCCGACCGCTACACCGCCCGCGGCATCCCCACCATGCCCGAGCAGATCATGGTCACCACGGGCGCGATGGGCGCCGTCGCCGCCATCTGCAAGCTCTGCACGAGCCCCGGCGAACGCGTCGCCGTCGACTCCCCGTCGTACGCCAACATCCTCCAGCTGATGCGGGACGCGGGCGCCCGGCTGGTGCCGGTGGCGCTCACCGAGCGGCTGGGCGGCTGGGACATCCCCGCCTGGCGCCAGGTGATGCGGGACGCCGCGCCGCGTATGGCGTACGTCGTCGCCGACTTCCACAACCCCACCGGCACCCTCGCCACCGAGGACCAGCGCCGCCGCATGGTCGACGCGGCCCGCGCGGCCGGTACGCTCCTCGTCGTCGACGAGACCATGACCGAACTGCGGCTGGACGACGACCCCGAGCCGCCGCGCCCGGTCTGCGCGTTCGACCCGGCGGGCAGCTCCGTCATCACCGTCGGCTCGGCCAGCAAGGCGTTCTGGGCCGGGATGCGGATCGGCTGGGTGCGCGCCGCGCCCGATCTGATCCGCAGTCTGGTCGCCGCCCGCGCCTACTCCGATCTGGGCTCACCCGTCCTCGAACAGCTCGCCATCGCCTCGCTGCTGGGGTCCGGCGGCTGGGAGGAGGCGGTCGCCATCCGCCGCGACGAGGCCCGCCGCAACCGCGACGCGATCGTCGGCGCGCTCCGCCGGGCGCTGCCCGACTGGGAGTTCACCGTGCCGCACGGCGGCCTCACGCTCTGGGTGCGCACCGGCGGGCTGTCCGGCTCCCGGATCGCCGAGGCGGGGGAGCGGCTGGGGGTGCGGGTGCCGTCCGGGCCGCGGTTCGGCGTCGACGGCGCCTTCGAGGGGTACGTACGGCTGCCGTTCACGGTCGGCGGCGCGGTCGCCGAGGAGGCCGCCGACCGGCTGGCGCACGCGGCCCGGCTGGTGGCCGGTGGCCACACCACCGGCGTGGAGACGGTGCGGACGCTGGTCGCCTGAGCCCGCCCGGTCCGCTCACCCGGGCGTCCTCACTCCCGCCCTTCGAACAGCTCCGCGTACAGGCCGCCGCGGGCCAGGAGCTGGGGGTGGGTGCCGGATTCGGTGAGGTGGCCGTCGTCGAGGACGAGGATGTGGTCGGCGGCGACGGCCAGATCGAGGTCGTGGGTGATCACCAGGGTGGTGCGCCCGGCGGCGAGGTGGTGCAGCGGCGCCAGGATGCGTTGGGCGGCGAGGGTGTCGAGCCCGGTCGTGGGCTCGTCGAGGATGAGGACCGGGGCGTCGCGGAGCATGGCGCGGGCGATGGCGACGCGCTGGAGCTGACCGCCGGAGAGGGCGGCGGTGGACGGGGCGATGACCGTGTCGTAGCCGTCCGGGAGGGCGCTGACGAAGCCGTGCGCGTCGGCGGCGCGGGCGGCCCGGGTGACCTCGTCGTGGGTCGGGGTGGGGGCATCGCGGCCGCAGGCGATGTTGCGCTCGATGGTGTCGTGGAGGACGAGCGTCTCCTGGGGGAGCAGCGTGATGTTGCGGCGTAGATCGCTCAGGGGCAGGCGGTCGATCGGGATCCCGTCGAGGCGGATGGTGCCGGTGTCCGGGTCGTAGAAGCGCAGGAGGAGGGCGGCGAGGGTGGACTTTCCGGCGCCGCTGGGGCCGGTGACGACCACGAAGTCGCCGGGGCGGGCGGTGAAGGAGAGGGAGCTGAGGGCGGCGTGCTGGGAGGAGTGGGGGTAGCGGAACGTGACGTCGTCGACGAGGAGTTCGCCGTGGGCGCGGTCCGGGAGGGGGACGGCGCGGGACGGGGGCGGGTCGGCGACGGCGGGGTGGGCGTCGAGGACCTCCAGCAGCCGGTCGGCGGCGGCGGTGGCGGCGGTGGCGGTGAGCCCGAGTTGGCCGAGGGAGCGGATCGGCGGATAGAGGTAGCCGATGAACGCGGCGAAGGCGAGGAGCTGCCCGAGGGTCAACCGGCCCGCCGAGATCTCCCAGGCCCCCAGACCGATGATGGCCAGCACACAGAGCGTCTCCAGGACCTCGATGAACTGGTCGTAGAGGGCGCCGATGCGGGCGCTGGCGACGGAGGCGCGCAGCCAGCGGCGGGCTTCCCTGACCAGGCGTTCCTCCTCGTCCCGCTGGCGGTTGTACGCCTGGGTGAGGACGACGTTGACCAGCGTCTCCTCGACGACGGAGGTGAGGGCGCCGTCGGCGGCCCGCTGGCGGCGGGTGACCTGGCGGATCCGGCCGGTGAAGCGGCGGGTGGCGAAGTAGAAGAGCGGGGCGGCGATGAAGGTGGCGAGGGCCAGTTCCCAGCGCAGCCAGAGGGCGGCGGCGCCGTAGAAGAGGGTGGCGAAGAGGGCCGCGGAGGCGCCCACCACCCCGCTGACGACGAGCCGTTCGATGGCGTCGATGTCGCCGGTCAGCCGCTCCACCAGGTCGCCGCGGCGGTTGCGTTGGAAGAAGTGCGGCGGCAGCTTCTGGAGATGGGAGAAGACCCGGGCGCGCAGGCGCAGCAGGAAGCGTTCCGCGATCCAGGCGGCGAGGGAGTTGCCGAGATAGCCGACGGCGGCGCCGAGGACCGCCACCGCGAGCCAGGCGCCTGCCGGGCTCCAGAAGGCGCTGACCGAGCCCTTCGCCAGCGCATGGTCGGTGAGTTCGGCGAAGAGCAGGATCGCGGCGGTCTCGGTGAGGGCGGTGACGACGGCGCACCCGATCACCGTCAGCAGCCAGCGACGGTCGCCCCGGGTCAGCGGCCAGAAGCGGTGGAACGCCTCCACGGGCCCGACATGACGCGTCAGAATGGGCGCCTCGCCGGGGAGTTGGGTCCGCGGCGAGGAGGGGCGGCGTGCCTCCGGGGGTGTGGTGAGAGGCGCGGCGGGGGTGGCGAGCGGGTCCGTTTCGGACCGGCGGTCGTGGACCATGCGTCGCTCCTGGCCGTTGGCGGTGTCCGCCGCGGTCGCCCTTCCCCGTCCGGCCGTCGGGCGTCTTGGCCGCACGGCCGTCAGCCTGCCGCCGGTCGCGGCGGTCGCCGTGCGGCGGTGTGACGGAGGGGCGCGGGACCGCGGTGTGCGGTGGACGGCAGCGCACGAGGCCGACCCGCGTGGGATGTGCGGGCCCGCCTCGCCGTGTGCCTCGGGTCGGTGAATCCGAAGCACATTTCACATGACCGTCAACGGATAACGGGAAATCCGCGACGACGGGTCAGATGGTCACCTGCGGAAGCCGCCGTGGCCGCCTCCCCATCCACCGCGACCACCGTCGTCGCGTCCGCCGTATCCGCCACGTCCGCCACGTCCGCCGAAGTCATCGCCTCGGCCGCCGCCGTAACCGTGGTCTCCGTAACCGCCGCCGCCGTGTCCGCCGCGGTCGTTACGGATGCGGGGGAAGAACACCTTGAAGGTCATCTCTGCCTCCAGTGATCGGATACCGCCGCGGCTTTCCCGGACCGTGCTCCGGTGGCGATTCGGCGCGCCCGTCAGGGCGTTCTCTGCGGTTCGTCCCGACGGAACGTCTGCACCGCGACACTTCCGACACTACGACGGGCCCCCGACCCCAACAAGGGCATTACGTGAAAATTAGACAAAATGCGCAAAGTGCCGCAGGGGTGCGGGTGGTCGCCGCCGGGCCGGGGGCGCGCCGGATGCGGCCGTCAGCCCTCCGCGCCCGCCGCCCGTACGGTGCCGTGGACCGGGTACGCGTCCGTCCGGCCGGGGGGCTGTGCCGCCTCCCCGGGGTGCGGGGGTGTCTTCGTCATCCGCACCGGGCGACCGGCCGACCGCTCCCCGGCGGGCACGGTGCGCTCCGGCAGCAGCGCCAGGACCGCCCGCCGTTCGGCCTCGCCCGCCGTCTCGTCGTGCGGATCCGGCGTCGCCGGGACCTGGAGGCGCAGGACCGGGCCGGCGCCCAGCCGGGCGTAACCGCGGCCGGGCGGCACCACCGGTGTCGGGGTGGTGTGCGGTTCGGCGCCCAGCACCATGCGGAGCGCGTCCGGCGCCGCGGGCCCGAGCACCACCCGGGCGCGGGTGGTGTGCACCCGTACCGGATCGCTCAGCAGGTCGGCGTTGTCGAACTGTTCGGCCACCACCACCGTGACCTGCGCCGCGCGGCCGTGCCGCAGCGGCACCTGGAGCAGCCGCTGCGGATCGTCATGGCCCTCGGCGGCGGCCAGATGGGTCAGCGCGGTGGGCCGGTCGGCGAGGATCCACAGCGGGCGGCGGGTGTCGTCGGGGGCCGGTTCGCCCGCCTGACGGGCCCGGCTGGTGGCGAGGAGACGCCGTTCGGTCTCCTGCGCCGCCCACGCCAGCGTCGCCAGCGCCCCCGACGGCCCGCTCTCCACCCCGAGCACCCCGGCGCGCCCGGCCAGCGCCCCGAACTCGCCGGTGCCGCCGCCGTCGATGATCAGCACATCGCCGTGGAGCAACGCCTGGAGCGCCAGCGACCGCAGCAGCGTCGTGGTGCCGGACCCGGGCTGCCCCAGGACCAGCAGATGCGGTTCGGTCGAACGCGCCCCGGAGCGCCAGACCACCGGCGGCTCGTCCCAGGTCACCTCGCCGTCGGTGACCGGCAGCGTCCGCTGCACCGACTCCGGATCGGTGAAGCCGAGCACCGTCTCGCCGGGCCCGGTCACGAACCGCTGCGCGGTGATGTCGGTGGGCAGCGCCTCCAGGACGGTCAGCGTCAGCGTGTTCGCCTCCTCGTCCCAGTCGAAGCGGTACTCCCGGCCGCGCCCCGCCTTCGCGTGCAGCACCTGCTCGATCCGGGCCCGGGCCGCGGGCTCGCCGTCGGTGAAGTACGCCGGGTAGCGCAGGTGCAGCTGCTCGATCCGCCCGTCGTCGTCGAAGGCGTACGCCTCGAACGGCGCCGCCCAGTCGCCGCCGTACGTGTACAGCGGCTCGGGGTCGCCGTCCCCGGCGAAGTACGGGACGAGCGCCTCGTACAGCACACGGAGCCGGGCCGACTCCGCCTCGCCCGGGCCGGTGGGCGCGGGCGAGCGGTCCCGTCCGGCCCAGGCGGCGGCGCCCATCACCGTGAGCAGTCCGAGCAGCGGGCCGTACGGTGCCAGCGCCACGGCGAGGATGCAGGCGCCGGTCAGGAAGCACATCGGGGCGCGCCGCTCCTGGGGCGTGGCGCGCCAGCGCTGCCCGGCGGAGACGGCGAGGCGGCGCAGTCCGCGGCTGAGGGTGATCAGCGGATGGAAGATGTCGCCCGCGCCGTCGGCTGCGGTGCGGGCCAGCTCACGGCCACGGGTGAGCGGCGCGCGGTCGGTCAGGATGCGGGGCAGAGGACGCCGGGCCACATGGGTCTCCTGGGGTCGTACGCGGAGGTGGGGCGGCCCGGCGGGGGAGCGGGGCCGGGGACCGGCGGGGCAGGCGCCGGGGCGGGGGAGTGTGGCGCCGGGCGGGTACCGGAAGGTCCCGCCCGGCGGCCGGATGTGACGTTACGGACACCGGGGCCGGGCCCGGCGGGGGACACGCCCTGGGGCGTGCCGTCCGCCGGGTCCCGTCCGAACGGCCGCTAGATCCGGAGCCCTCCCAGGAGGCTGGCGAGGCTCGCGCCGCCCGCCTTGATGCTCGGGGCGATGGCGGAGCCCGCCAGGTAGAAGCCGAAGAGCGCGCAGATCAGGGCGTGCGAGGCCTTGAGGCCGTCCTTGCGGAAGAAGAGGAAGACGATGACGCCGAGCAGGATCACACCGGAAATGGACAGAATCATGAGGTTCTCTCCTGGGAGGAGGTGGGACGGTCACCATGAGTTCTTCCAACCTCACAGGACGTACCAAGCCAGGAAAAGCCGCAAAAGAGTGATTTGTCGTTGAATCCGTTCATATGGCCGCACGGAAAATCGGCCTGGTGTCCGGGTACGGCCCCTCCGGACAGCGACCCCGCCGCCATCCGGGCGGAATCGTGCGCGGTACGGCCCCGCCTCCGGGCCCGCGCGTCCGACCTGCACAATCGAAGCGTGTCGAAGAAGTCGAAGAAGCCCAAGGGCGCACCCCGCCGCCCCGCCGCCCGCCCCGCCCTCACCGCCGCGGACCCCTGCCCCTGCGGCCGGGACGCGGTCTACGGCGACTGCTGTGCGCCGTTCCACCGGGGCGACGCCGCCGCCCCGACCGCCGAGCGGCTGATGCGCTCGCGCTACGCCGCCTTCGCCACCGGGGACACCGCCTACCTGCTGCGCACCTGGCACCCCTCGACCCGCCCGGCCACCCTCGACCTCGACGCCGAGCGCCGGTGGACCGGCCTGGACATCCTCGCCACCACCGGCGGCAGCGCCTTCCACACCGAGGGCACGGTGGAGTTCTGCGCCCACTCCACCTGGCGCGGCACCGCCGACAGCCAGCACGAGAACAGCCGCTTCGTCCGCGAGGACGGCGCCTGGGTGTACGTGGACGCGCTCGACGGACCGTGAACCACCGGGCCCGCCCGGGCCGTCCGCCCCGGCTCAGCGGCCCCGCAGCTGCTCGATCTCGCGGCGGTCCCGCTTGGTGGGACGGCCGGTGCCCCGGTCCCGGACCGCGACGACCGGTGCCTGGGCGCGCGGCGGCTCGGGCGGGGTGTTGTCGACGTAGCACTCCGCGGCCACGGGCGCCCCCACCCGCTTGCGCACCAGCCGCGAGACCACCACGATCCGCTCCCGCCCGGCGTACCGCAGCCGCACCTCGTCGCCGGTGCGCACGGTGGACGCGGGCTTCACCCGCTCGCCGTTGACCCGGACATGGCCCGCCCGGCAGGCGGACGCCGCCAGCGACCGGGTCTTGGTGAGCCGGACCGACCAGATCCAGCTGTCGATGCGGGTGTTCCCCTCGTCTGAAGCCATGCTCCGACTCTAGAACGCCGGGGTGACAGCGGGCGCCGAGGTCCCGGCGCGGAGCCGCCGCCCGACGGCCGCGCCACCCCCGACGACCGGGCCGGACGGGCGCGCCGTACCCGCCCCGCTCACGCCGAGGTGCGCTTCGAGCCGCCCTTGGCCGACGCTTTCGCGCCGCCCGACGCGGCGGTCCCGGTGGCCTTCTTCGCCCCGGAATCCTTCGCCGTACGCTTCGCGGCCGACTTCTTCGCGGTGCTCTTCTTGGTGGTGGCCTTCTTCGCCGCCGGGCCCGAACCGCCGGATCCCGCGGCCGACTCCGTCCGGCTGCCCGTCGTCTTCGCCGCCGCCCGCTTCCGGCCCGACGTCCCCGAGGATCCCGCGGCCGTCTTCCGGCCCGCGGACGCCGACTTCTTCGCGCCCGTACCGCCCGTGGTGCTCTTGCGGCCGCGGATCGGGGTGACGGTCGCGTCCGCCTCCTCCCCGGAGCCGTCGTCCGCCCCGGTCTCCTCGCCGCGCCCTTCCCGCGCCGCCCGGACGCTGCTCTCCAACGCCGCCATCAGGTCGATCACCTGGCCGCCGGAGGTGCCCGCGGTCTCCGGGGCGGCCGGTTCGCCGCCCTCCAGCTTCGCGGCGACCAGATTCTCCACCGCCTTGCGGTAGTCGTCGTGCAGCTCGTCCGGGTCCAGCTCCCCCAGGGAGTCCATCAACGTCTCGGCCAGCGTCAGTTCGCTGTCGCGGATCTCGACGTCGTCCGGCGCCACCCCGGCCGTCGAACGGATCTGGTCCGGCCACAGCAGGGCATGCATCACGATCGCCCCGTCGTGCGCCCGCAGCATCGCCAGCGTCTCCCGGCCGTGCATCGCCACCTTCCCGACGGCGACCTTCCCGTGGTGCTCCAGCGCCTCCCGCAGCAGCGTGTACGGCTTGGTGGCGGTGGGACCGTTGGGGCCGAGGTAGTAGGCCCGGTCCATCTGGAGCGGGTCGATCTCACCGGCGTCCAGGAACGCCAGGATGGTCAGCGTCTTCGTGGTGGGCAGCGGCAGATGGGACAGGTCCTCGTCGGTGATCGGCACGATCGTGTCGTCGGTGGCCCGGTACCCCCGGCCGATCTCCTCGTTGGGGACCTCCTCGCCGTCCAGCTCACAGACCTTGCGGTACTGGATGCGTCCGCCGTCCTTCTCGTGGATACGGACGAAGGAGACCGAGGTGCTGCGGTCCGTCGCGCTGTAGGTCTTCACGGGGATGCTGACCAGGCCGAAGGAGATGGCACCGTTCCATACAGATCGCATCATTCATCCCTTGTGTGGGATTCTCATCGTATGTCGCCGATAACCGTCGTGGAGGGACGGCGTCTCTCGCTCACCCGCCTCGACAAGGTCCTCTATCCGGAGACCGGCACCACCAAGGGCGAGGTCCTGCACTACGTCACCACCACGGCGGGCGCGCTGCTCGCCCACCTCCACGACCGTCCGGTCTCCTTCCTGCGCTACCCCGACGGACCCGACGGCGAGCGCTTCTTCACCAAGAACGTGCCGCCCGGTACGCCCGCCTGGGTGAAGACCTGCGAGGTCCCGTCGCGCTCCGCACAGTCCCGGCGGCAGGTGCTGCTCCAGGACCTCGCCTCCCTGGTGTGGGCCGCCAACCTCGTCGTCGAACTGCACGCGCCCCAGTGGACCCGCGACACCCCGGGCACCGCCGACCGCCTCGTCCTCGACCTCGACCCGGGCGCCCCCGCCACCCTCGTCGAATGCTGCGCCGTCGCCCGCTGGCTGCGCGAGCGGCTCGCCGCCGACGGGCTGTACGCCTGCGCCAAGACCAGCGGCTCCAAGGGGCTGCACCTGCTCGCCCCCATCGAACCCGCCCCCTCCGACACCACCACCGCCTACGCCCACGCCCTCGCCGTCGAGGCGGCCGCCGCGTTCCCGGACCTGGTCACCGCGAGGATGCGCAAGGACCTCCGCCCCGGCAAGGTCTTCCTCGACTACTCACAGAACGCCGCCGCCAAGACCACCGCCTGCGCCTACACCCTGCGGGCCCGCGCCACCCCCACCGTCTCCACGCCCGTCACCTGGGACGAGGTCGCCACCTGCACCGACCCGGCCCAACTCACCTTCCTCTTCGACGAGATCGCCGGACGCCGCGCCCGCCACGGCGACCTCTTCGCCCCGCTGCTCAACCCCAACCGCGCGCATCCGCTGCCCCGCACCGCCTGACCGCGTACGGCGCTCACCCCAGCCGCGTCAGATCCGGCCGCAGCCGCTGCCACACCGGATGCCGCAGCCGCCCGGCCTCCGTCCACGACGACGCCGTCACCTCGGCGACCAGCCGCGGCTCCACCCAGCGGGCCCCCGCCACCCCGACCGGCCCCGCGAACGGCGACCCCGCACGCGCCAGCACCTCCAGATACCCGGCCAGCTCCCGCCGCTCCCGCAGCGACAGCCCCGACCCCACCGCCCCCGCGAACCGCAGCCCCTCGGGCGCGTCCGTACCGACCAGCACCGCCCCCGGCAGCCCCCGCAGCCCGCCGAGCCCCGGCGTCCAGCCGCCGATCACCACGTCCAGCGTCTCCACCCGCTTCGTCTTCCGCCACTGCGCCGACCGGACCCCCGGCGTGTACGGGGAGTCCAGCCGCTTGGCGACCACCCCCTCCAGCCCCGCCCGCACCACCGCGTCCCACGCCTCGGCGGCGTGCCCGGGCAGCGCCGCCGGTACCGACCACGCCGGGGCGGACAGCTCCAGACCGGCCAGCACCCGGCGCCGCTCCCGGTACGGCCGCGCCAGCAGCGACCGCCCGTCGAGGTGGAGCACGTCGAAGAGGACCAGCTCCACGGGCGTCTCGCGCGCCAGCCGGGCCGCCCGCCGCGCATCGGCCACCCCCATCCGGTGCTGCAACCGCCCGAAGTCCGGCCGCCCCGCCGCGTCCGGGGCCACCACCTCACCGTCGAGGACGAGGGTGTGCCCGCGCGCGCCGTCCGCCGGGACCAGCAGCTCCGGGTAGGTCGCCGTCAGCTCGTTCCCGGCCCGCGACACCGGCCGTACGCTCCCGTCGTCCGTCACGGTCAGGATGCACCGCACCCCGTCCCACTTGACCTCGAACGCCCAGCCGTCGTCCGGTACGGGCAGCGGCCCCGGCACCGCCAGCATCGGCGTGATCACCGGCGGCGCACCGCCGGGGGAGCGGCCGGGGTCCGTGGAATCCGCCATACCCCGATGGTCGGCCGCCCGGCCCGGACCCGCAGGGCGTACGGCCACGGCTGCGCCCGCACGGGCCCGGTCCGGCCCCGGCGGGCGGCCACCCCGCCTAGGTTGACGCCCATGAGTCAGGAGAAACCCGACGACACCCGGCCGCTGCGGATACCGCCCACCGGCGCGACCCGGGCCGCCCCGCCGCCCGCCGCGGGCCCCCGCCACGCCGCCGCGAAACCCGCCGGAGCCCTGCGCTCCTCGGCGCTGATGGCCGCGGGCACCGCCGTCTCCCGGGCCACCGGCATGATCCGCCAGACCCTCCAGGCCGCCGCCCTCGGCACCGGGCTGCTCGCCACCACCTACACCACCGCCGGTGCCGTCCCGATGGGCGTCTACACCCTCCTCATCGGCGGCGCCCTCAACTCCGTCCTCGTCCCGCAGCTGGTCCGCGCCCGGGCCGAACACCCCGACGGCGGCCACGCCCACGAACAGCGGCTGGTCACCCTGGTGCTGAGCGTGCTGGCGGTCGGTACGGCGCTTGCGGTGTGGGCGGCGCCGCAGATCGTCGCGGTCTACGCGTCCGACGGGCCGGAGAACCACGCCGCCTTCGAGCTGACCGTCGTCTTCGCCCGCTTCCTGCTGCCACAGATCTTCTTCCACGGCCTGTACTTCATCCTCGGGCAACTCCTCAACGCCCGGCAGAAGTTCGGCGCGATGATGTGGACACCGGTCCTCAACAACCTCGTCCTCATCGCCGTGTTCGGCCTCTACGTCGCCCTGCTCACCGGCCCCCGCGAGGTCGCCGACATCACCGCGGGCCAGGTCCGGCTGCTCGGCATCGGCACCACCGCGGGCATCGTCGTCCAGGCCGTCGCGCTCATCCCGTTCGTCCGGGCGTCCGGCTTCCGCTTCCGGCCGCGCTTCGACTGGCGCGGCGCCGGACTCCGCAAGAGCCTCACCGCCGCCCGCTGGACCCTGCTGCTGGTGCTCGCCAACCTCGCCGCGATGACCGTCGTCACCCACCTCGCGGGTGCCGCAGACCGCGAACTGCCCACCGCCGGGGTCGGGTTCACCGCGTACTCCTACGCCCAGACGATCTGGATGCTGCCGCAGTCCCTCGTCACCGTCTCGCTCGTCACCGCCCTGCTGCCGCGGATGAGCCGCGCGGTGGCCGAACACCGGCTGGACGATCTGCGCGGCGACCTCTCCCGCGCGCTGCGCGCCTGCGGTGTCGTCATCGTCCCGGCCGGATTCTTCTTCCTCGCCTTCGGCCCGCAGACCGCCCAGCTCCTCTTCGCCCACGGCGCCGTCGACGCCGCCTCCGCCGCCCCGGCCGGGCACATGCTCCAGGCGCTGGGCCTCGGCCTGATCCCGTTCTCCGCGCAGTACCTGCTGCTCCGGGGCTTCTACGCCTTCGAGGACACCCGTACGCCGTTCTGGACCGCCGCCCAGATCGCCGCCGTCAACATCGCCCTCGCCGTCGCCTGCCATCTGCTGCTGCCGCCGCGCTGGGCGGTGACCGGGATGGCCGCCGCGTACGCTGTCGCCTACGCCGCCGGGCTGCTGCTCACCGCCGTCCGGCTGCGCCGCCGCCTCCACGGCAGGCTCGACGGGCGGCGGCTCTGCCGCACCTACGGGAAGCTGGCCGTGGCCGCCGCGGCGGCGGCCCTCCTCGGCCACCTCGCCGCCACCGGCGTCGTCCGGAGCGGGACGCCCGCCCTCACCCTGCTGGCGGGCGGCCTCACCATGGCGGCGGCGTTCTGGGCACTGGCCCGGCTGCTGCGCGTCGGCGAACTGCGCGCCCTGCCGGGGCTGCGGCGCGCCTGACCGGTCGTCGGACGGCCGCCGCCGGTCCGCGCGCCCGGTCCGGCGGTGGCTGCCCGGTGGCGTGGAACCGGCGGGTGCGGCCGTCCGACAATCGGGGCCGTCCGGCATGAAAGGCCCGCTCTTCACGGGCTGCGCACACAACTCCCCCCTGGTGTTCACACTGGGGGATTTGTTGCGGTGGAAGGCTGCCCACCGGCCGTACACCCAACGGCCGGTATCGGCCGCACACCCACAACTCGCGGCCCGGTACCACCATTCGGGGAGAGGACACCTTCGTGGACATCACCCGCGCGACCCGCAGAGGTCGCCGCCGTACCGCGCTCGCCGTGGCCGCCGTAGCCGCGTCCGCCGCACTGGCCATCCAGCTCCCGGCCACCGCGACGGCCACCCCCGCCGCCCCCCACCCGGCCGCCGCCCATCTCTCCGGCGCACCGGCGGCGCCCGGGGCGACGCACACCGCCTACGACGACACCTACTACAAGGACGCCATCGGGAAGACCGGGCAGGAGCTGAAGTCCAGCCTGCACCAGATCATCAAGTCCACCCAGACCGGCAAGCTCACCTACAGCCAGGTCTGGGACGCCCTCAAGGACACCGACGAGGACCCGAACAACAAGTCCAACGTCATCCTCCTCTACTCCGGCCGCTCCCAGAGCAAGGACGCCCACGGCGGCAACCCGGACGACTGGAACCGCGAGCACGTCTGGGCCAAGTCCCACGGCGACTTCGGCACCTCCACCGGCCCCGGCACCGACCTGCACCACCTGCGGCCCGAGGACGTCTCGGTCAACAGCGACCGCGGCAACAAGGACTTCGACAACGGCGGCTCCCCGGTCCCCGAGGCGCCCGGCAGCTTCACCGACAACGACTCCTTCGAACCGCGCGACGCGGTCAAGGGCGATGTCGCCCGGATGATCCTCTACATGGCCGTCCGGTACGACGGCGACGACGGCTTCCCCGACCTGGAGCCCAACGACAAGGTCGACAACGGCACGGCGCCGAACATCGGGAAGCTCTCCGTCCTCAAGGCGTGGAGCCAGGCCGACCCGCCGGACGCCTTCGAGCAGCACCGCAACCAGGTGATCTTCGACAAGTACCAGCACAACAGGAACCCGTTCGTCGACCACCCCGAGTGGGTCAACGAGATCTGGTGACACGAATCCGGGCCGGGTCGACGCGCGTCGACCCGGCCCGGGGCCCCACGTCGACCCGACACGCCGTGCCGGGTCGTGGCGATGAACCGTATGGAGCACTCCAGACGGCGACGCGCCCGGGGCCGTTCCTAGCGTGGCCCCATGTCGTCAGCGAAATGGCCCACCGTCAAAGCCGGGACCGCCGCGGCCGTTTGCGCCGCGACCGTCGCCGTCACCGCCCTCCCGGCCGCAGCCGCCGGCTCCCCGGGGGACGGCCCCCTGGTGGCCGGCGACGCTCCGGCCACCACCGCAGCCGCCCGCCTCGACCGCCCCGGCGTCCAGGTGCGCACCGCACCCGACGTCGACGAACCTCCCGATGTCTCCGCCCTGTCCTGGATGGTCACCGACGCCGACGACGGCCGGGTGCTCGCCGCCAAGGACGCCCACCGCGAACTCCCGCCCGCCTCCACCCTCAAAACCCTCTTCGCCGTCACCGTGCTGCCGAAGTTCGGTCAGGAGACCGTGCACACCGTCTCCGAGGACGATCTGTCGGACATCAGCCCCGGCAGCTCCCTCGTCGGCATCAAGGAAGATTTCCGCTACACCGTCGCCGACCTGTGGCGCGGCGTCTTCCTCAGCTCCGGCAGCGACGCGGTGCACACCCTCGCCGCGATGAACGGCGGCTGGGAGAAGACCCTGGACGACATGCGGGCGATGGCCGACCGCCTCGGCGCCCGCGACACCGACGTCGAGACGGCGGACGGCTACGACACGCCCGGCCAGCACTCCTCCGCCTACGACCTCACCCTCTTCGCCAAGACCGGCCTCACCAACCGGGACTTCGCCCGCTTCGCGAGCACCAAGGAGGCGGAGTTCCCCGAGGACGGCGGCCCGGACGCGTTCGGCATCCAGAACACCAACCGGCTGCTGGTCGGCTCGCACGGGGTCGAGCCCTACCCCGGCCTCGTCGGCGTCAAGAACGGCTACACCTCGCAGGCGGGCAACACCCTCGTCGCCGCCGCCCACCGCGACGGCCGGACCCTGCTCGTCACCGTCATGAACCCGCAGTCCGGCAAGAACAACGCGGTCTACGAGGAGGCCCGCTCGCTCCTGGACTGGGGCTTCGACGCGGCGCCCGACATCGAGCCGGTCGCGATGCTCCCGGACCGCGTCGGACCGCTGCCCTCGGCCCCCTCGGAGCCGGAGAACGACGCCCCGGCCACCCACCAGCCCGCCGCCGACCGCGCGGCGCAACGCCGCGCCTCCGACCGGGCGGCCGTGCTGCGCGCCGCCGCGCTGGGCCACGACGCCGGTACGCCGGACGGCTCCGGACCGGGCGTGTGGTGGTTCATCGCCGCGGGAGCGGTGCTGGTCACCGGCTCCACGGTGGTCGTGCTCCGCCGCCGTCAGGGCTGACCCGCCACCCCGGCCGGGCCCCGTACGGACGTACGACCGGTCGGGGATTCGGTGGACCGTGGGGGCGTTCCCGCAGGGACCCGTGACGCGACTGCCACGACGGTGATGACTGCCGGGCATCACTCGGTGTAGCGTCCCGATCAGCTGTCGTGGTTCCGAAGTGCCGGACGCCCGTGTCGCCTTCACGGGCGTTCTTTCTGTGCGATACCTCTCCGGACCAGGGCGATCACCTCCGGCTGCCGCACCGCGCGGGAGCCGATACGAGCCCCTTGAACGAAGGAGACGGATATGGCCAGCGGAACCGTGAAGTGGTTCAACTCGGAGAAGGGCTTCGGCTTCATCGCGCAGGACGGCGGCGGCGCCGACGTCTTCGCGCACTACTCGAACATCGACGCCACCGGTTTCCGGGAGCTCCAGGAGGGCCAGAAGGTGACGTTCGAGGTCACCCAGGGTCAGAAGGGCCCCCAGGCGGAGAAGATCCGCGTCGCCGTCTGACCACGGCGCACCCCGGCGCCCGTCCCGCACCCGCGGGGCGGGCGCCGTCGTCCGTCCGGCCCACGGCCCCCGGCCGTTGCGGGAACGCCCGGAAGAGCCGGTGGTCGGCCGGGCGCAGCTGTGGATAACCCGGGCCGTTGTCGTACGGGCGTGCGAGGATGGCGGGCATGGGGATCTTCAGCAGGCGCGGCGGCGCCGAACCGCCGCCCGTCACCGGGCCGTTCCGCTTCACCGTCACCAACGTCTTCGTCGTACCCGTGCGCGGGGTGGTCTTCACCGGGCAGGTGGTGTCCGGGGCGATACGGACCGGGCAGCGGGCGCGGCTGCCGCTGCCCACGGGCCCGCGGGAGGCGACGGTCGCGGCCATCGAGGTCCGCCGCCGCAAGCGCGGCCATGCCGCCGAGGGCGAGGAGGCGGCCCTGTATCTCGACGGAGTCACCGCCGCCGACCTCCCGCGCGACCTCGCCGCGGGCGGCGCCGTGCTGGACCCCGGCCCGTTGCGGGGCCTGGAGATCACCGGCGGGTGACGCCCGGCCGGTCCCGGACCGGCCGGTGGCCCCGTCCGGCCGCGCCGGGGGCGCGTCCGCGCGGGGCCACGGAAGGGGTGGGCCGCGGTGGTCGGTGCGGCCCGGGGGTCAGGACTGCGGCGGCTGACCCTTGTCGCCGCCCCCGCCGAACTCGTCCTTCAGCCGATCCTGGCCCTTGTCGACCTGACCGCTGTACTTCCCCTGGGTCCGCTTGTCGACGTAGTCGCCGGCCTTGTCGATGCCCTTGCCGGTCTGTTCCTCGTGGCCTTTGAGCATGGACTTGAGCTTGTCGAGCATGGACATGGGTCATCCTCCCTCACGACGATCCCCGTCCGCTCCAGCATCGCCCCCGCTCCGGCACCCCGCATCCTCGCGGCCTGCGGGGCCCGGGTGGCGGCGCCGTCACCCGGCCGGGCCACGGATACGGACCTGGGCGGCGCAGCGGCGGCCCGTCCGGCGGGCGCGGCGTGCGGGCACCGGCCCAGAATGCAGCGGTGACCGATGAACACCGCACGCCCGACGGGCCCGCGCCCCGCCGGATCAGCCGCGACGAGGAGCGTCGGCGGGCCCGGTCCACGCTGGCCGGCCGGGCCCGGGACGCGGGGGAGCTGTCCCTGCTGCTGGACATGCTCGACCTCGACCCGGGCCACGACGGCTACCCCGAGGAGGACGGGTCCGCCGCCTCCCCGGACGACGGCCGCCCGCCGTGACCCGGGGCGCCCGGACGCCCGCCGCCCGGACCCGTACGCTCACCGTGCCGCTCGCGTCAGCCGCAGCGTGACCAGCTGGAACGGCCGCAGCGCCAGCCGCACCGCCGCGCCGTCGCGGACGGCACGCGGGCCGTCGGCCACCGGGCGCTCCAGCAGATCGGTGACGGCCACCCCCGACACCTCGAACGACGGGGTGAGCGTCGCGGTGGCGCGCGCACCGTGCGCCTCGTGCAGCCGCACCACCACATCGCCGCTGCCGTCGTCCGCGAGCTTGACCGCCGTCACCACCACCGACTCCTCGGCGACGGAGACCAGCGGCGCCACCGGGCCCGCGCCCGTCACCCGCCGCTCCGGCAGGTTGATGCGGTGGCCCTCGCGCACCGCACCGCCGATGTCCGCACCGGGCACCAGCGCGTACCCGAAGCGGTGCACCCCGTGGTCGGTCTCCGGGTCCGGGAAGCGCGGGGCGCGCAGCAGGGAGAGCCGGACCGTGGTCGTGGTGCCCGCCTCGCCGGGCGCCTCCCGCACGGCGCGGGTCACGTCGTGCCCGTACGTCGCGTCGTTCACCAGCGCCACCCCCCAGTCGGGCTCCGCGAGATGGACGAAGCGGTGCGCGCACGCCTCGAACTTCGCCGCCTCCCAGCTGGTGTTGGTGTGCGTGGGCCGGTACAGATGCCCGAACTGTGTCTCCGCCGCGTACCGGTCGGTGTGCAGATCCAGCGGGAAGGCGGCTTTGAGGAACTTCTCCGTCTCGTGCCAGTCGACCTCCGCCGTCAGGTCGACCCGCCCCGCGCCCCGGGCGAGCGTCACCGTCTGCACGGCACGGGAGGCGCCGAACCGCCGGGTGACCCGCACCGTCACCGCCTCGCCGGTGGACGCCGCGAGCACCACCTCGTCCGCGTCGGTCAGCTCGGTCACGGTGTTCCGGTAGAACGCGTCCACGTCCCAGGCGTCCCACATGTTCGGGAAATCCGGGTGCAGCTGGAGCAGATTGGCGGCGCCGCCCGGCGCCACACACTCCCGCCCCGCCGCCAGGTCGTACACCGACACCAGCAGCCCCCGACCGTCGACCTCCACCCGCAGCACGCCGTTGACCAGCACGAACCCGCCGCCCTCGCGCGGCTCGGCGGTCACCGGACCGCCCTCGGACACCGCCTCGGCCAGCCCTCCGGCGGCGACCCGGGAGCGGGCGTGCGGCGCCGCGTTCGCCGTCAGCTCCCGCTCCCCGTCCCCGGCCAGCGCCGCCAGCGCGCCCGCGACGATCTCCTCCAGCTCCGCCGCGACCGCCGCATACGTCCGCGCCGCCTCCCGGTGCACCCAGGCGATCGACGAACCGGGCAGGATGTCGTGGAACTGGTGCAGCAGCACCGTCTTCCAGAGCCTGTCCAGCGCCGCGTACGGATACGGACGACCGGCCGTCACCGCGGCGGTCGCCGACCACAGTTCCGCCTCCCGCAGCAACTGCTCACTGCGGCGGTTGCCGCGCTTGGTACGCGCCTGGCTGGTCAGCGTCCCGCGGTGCAGCTCCAGATACAGCTCACCCACCCAGACCGGCGCCTCGGGGTACTCCGCCTCCGCCGCCGCGAAGAAGTCCGCCGGTTTCTCCCACACCACCACCGGCGAACCGTCCAGATCCCGCACCCGCCGCGCCTTCGCGACCATCTCCCGGGTGGTACCGCCCCCGCCGTCACCCCACCCGGTCGGCGCCAGCGACCGCCGCGCCACCCCCTTCTCCTTGAAGTTCCGCGCCGCGTGCGCCAGCTGCGCCCCGGACATCTCGCAGTTGTATGTGTCGACCGGCGGGAAGTGCGTGAAGATCCGGGTGCCGTCGATGCCCTCCCAGCGGAAGGTGTGGTGCGGGAAGGAGTTCGTCCGGCTCCAGGAGATCTTCTGCGTCAGCAGCCACCGGGCGCCCGCCGCCTTGATGATCTGCGGCAACCCCGCGGCGAACCCGAACGTGTCCGGCAGCCACACCTCGTCGTTCTCGACGCCGAACTCCTCCAGGAAGAACCGCCGCCCGTGCACGAACTGCCGCGCCATCGCCTCCGACCCCGGCATGTTGGTGTCCGACTCCACCCACATCCCGCCCGCCGGGACGAACCGGCCCGCCGCCACCGCCTCCTTGACCTTCGCGTACACCGCGGGCCGGTGCTCCTTGAGCCAGGCGTACTGCTGCGCCTGGCTCATCGCGAACACGAACTCCGGCTCGTCCGCCAGCAACGCCGTCATGTTCGACGCGGTACGCGCCACCTTCCGCACCGTCTCCCGCAGCGGCCACAGCCACGCCGAGTCGATGTGCGCGTGCCCCACCGCGCTGATCCGGTGCGCCGACGCCCCCGCGGGCACCGCCAGCACCTCCCGCAGCCGCTCCCGCGCCGCCGTCGCCGTACCGCCCACGTCCTGGAGGTCCACCGCGTCCAGCGCCCGGCCGACCGCCCGCAGGATCTCCCAGCGGCGCCCCGCCTCCACCGGCAGCTCGGCCATCAGCTCGCCCAGCACCTCCAGATCCTGGATCAGCTCCCACACCTCCTGGTCGAAGACGGCCAGATCCATCCGGGCCAGCCGGTACAGCGGCGCGTCGCCCGCGGTCTCCGGATCGCCCAACGGTGTGGGCCGGAACGGCGGATCGCCCATGATCTCCGGGTTCGACGCCGCCTCCAGATGCCACTCGACGCGTTCACCGCCGCGCACCGGGGCGCCGACCCGCACCCACTGGTTGCGCGGGCTCAGCCCCTTGACCGGCGCACCGTCCGGCGTGTGGACCAGCGCCTCGCACTGGAAGCCCGGCTGCCGCTCGTCGAACCCGAGGTCGAGCACCGCCTCCACGGTCCGCCCCGCCCACTCCCGGGGCACCTCACCGGTCACCTTGAACCAGGTCGTCCCCCAGGGCGCGCCCCAGGCGTCCCCGACGGCCACGGGGGAGTGCGGCGCCGCGATCCCCTCCGCCACCGGGACCGGCTCCCCCGGGGCGACCCAGGCGGAGACCTCCAGCGGTACGGATACGGGGTACAGCGCGGGCCGGATGCGTTCGGCGAGGACCCGGGCGAGACGGGCTTCGGTCAGGGCGCGGTCGTCGTGCATGAGGGACTCCGTAACGTCGAGGAACCTGCGGTGAGCTGCGGGGACGGGGCGGGGGAGCGGGTGTGATCAGGCGGGACGCCGGGCCGCGGCGCCGAGCACCTCGTCCGGTGTCACCAGCTCCGTGATGCCGCGGGCCGCCCGACGGTCCGCGTCGCCGGTGTGCCGGTCCAGCACCAGCGCGGGCCGGCCCCCGTCGGCCGCCAGCCGGGCCCACGCCTCGAAGACCGGCCCGCCCGGGGCGCACACCGACCGATGCGGCGCCGTCTCCGGATCGCCCACGTCGACGACGAGCGCGGTGGTGCGCGGCGCGGGGCGGGGCGGCCGGGCGCGGCAGGCGGCGGCCCGCGCGGCGAGGGCGTGCGCCGCCGGTTTCGCCGTCCCGCCGGTGGTGAACAGCCCCAGCCCGTACTCCAGCTCCGGGAAGTCCGCCAGCGCCCGGTCCACGTCGTGCGAGCACCACCACGTCACGCCCCACACACCCGTGCAGTCCAGCGCGGCGTCGACGGTGGCGGCGGTGAAGCGGGCGACGCCGTCCGGCGGGATGTGCGGCGCCGGGGCGCCGACCTCCTGGAGCCACACCGGGCGGTGCGGATCGTCGGCCCAAGCCTTCGACAGCTCGATCAGATACGCGGCGTGCCGCTCCGTCGCCACACCGGTCGCGCCGTGGCGCTGCGCCGTCCCGTTGAACACCCAGGAGTGCACCGCCGTCACCGCGCCCAGCCGGGCGGCGTGCGCGGGCGTGAAGGGGTGACCGTCCTGGTACCAGGCGGCGTCGTAGGCGGCGTGCAGATGCGGCCGCCCCGGCGCCCCGCGCTCACAGGCGGCCAGCATCAGCTCCAGCCACGCCCCGGCCTGCGCCGCGTCGATCCGGTCCGGATCGGGGTGCGGACCGTCCGCGAACTGGTTGAACTCGTTGCCGACCGTCATCCCGAGGAACGCGGGCCGGTCGGCGAGGGCAGCGGCCAGCGTCCGCAGGTACTCCTGCTGCCCGGCGCGGACCTCCGGATCGGTGAACAGGCTCCGGCGGTGCCAGGTCCGCGTCCAGGCGGGCAGGAAGTCGAAGCTCGACAGATGCCCCTGGAGGCCGTCGACGGCGACGTCGAGCCCCCGCTCGGCGGCCGCGTCCGCCAGCGCCACCAGCTGCTCCACGGCGCGCGGCCGGATCAGCGTCCGGTTGGGCTGGAACAGCGGCCACAGCGGGAAGACGCGGACATGGTCGAGGCCGAGCCCGGCGACGGCGTCCAGATCGGCGCGCACCGCGTCCAGGTCGAAGTCGAGCCAGTGGTGGAACCACCCCTGCGACGGCGTGTAGTTGACGCCGAACCGCGGCGGTCGGCGGTCGGTTTCCTGCTCGGGCATGACGGCTCCTGCGGGTCGGACGAACCGGCGGACACGGCGGTACGGGGCCCGGACCCCGCATCCCATGACCGCACCCTGGCCCGGATCGGGGGCGGAGAAACGCCGCGCCGCGACGGAGACCGCGAGCGTGGCCGGATGGCGACGCCCGACGCCGGGCACCTCCCGCGCCACCGGCCCCGCCCCGGGCCGCGCCCGCCGTTCCACCGGGTGGCCCGCCCCGTCGCCGTGCCACCCCACCCCTCCCGATGCCACACTGAGCCGGGTGGGGCGGCGCGCCCCGTCGCCCCGGCACCCGCCCCGTCAGGAGGCACGGCCCATGGCCGACACCGCAGCGCCCGGCGGCCCGGACCCGGCCGCGCCCGACCCGGCCCCCGGCGCACCCACCCCGCCCGAGCGCCCCCTCGCACTGGTCACCGGCGCCACCGGATACATCGGCGGGCGCCTCGTCCCCGAGCTGCTGGACGCCGGATTCGCGGTACGGGCCCTGGCCCGCACCCCGGAGAAGCTGCGCGACCACCCCTGGGCGGGCCGCACCGAGATCCGGCGGGGCGATGTCACCGACGTCGCCTCCGTCCGCGAGGCGCTCGACGGCGTCGACACCGCCTACTACCTGGTGCACGCCCTCGGCACCGGCGCCGCCTTCGAGGAGACCGACCGCCGCGCCGCCCGGATCTTCGCCGACGAGGCCCGCGCCGCCGGAATCCGCCGCCTCGTCTACCTCGGCGGCCTCACCCCGCCCGACGTCCCGCGCAACCGGCTCTCCCCGCATCTGCGCTCCCGCGCCGAGGTCGCCGACATCCTCCTCGCCTCCGGCGTCCCCACCGCCGTGCTGCGCGCCGCGGTGATCATCGGCTCCGGCTCCGCCTCGTTCGAGATGCTCCGCTACCTCACCGAACGCCTCCCGGTGATGATCACGCCCAGCTGGGTCTCCACCCGCACCCAGCCCCTCGCCGTCCGTGACGTCCTGCGCTACCTCGTCGGCTGCGCCACCCTGCCCGACGACGTCTCCCGCGCCTTCGACATCGGCGGCCCCGACGTCCTCACCTACCGCGACATGATGCAGCGCTACGCCCGCGTCGCCGGGCTGCCCGGCCGGTTCATCGTGCCCGTGCCGGTGCTCACCCCCGCCCTGTCCAGCCACTGGGTCGGCCTGGTCACCCCCGTTCCCGGCAGCCTCGCCCGGCCGCTCGCCGAATCGCTGCGCCACGAGGTCGTCCGCCGCGAACACGATCTCGCCCGGTACGTCCCCGACCCGCCCGGATACCCGCTCCCGCTCGACGAGGCGCTGGAGCTGGCGCTGCGCCGGATCCGGGAGGCCAAGGTCGCCACCCGCTGGTCCAACGCCGCGGTCCCCGGCGCCCCCGCCGAGCCGCTGCCCACCGACCCCGACTGGGCGGGCGGCAGCCTCTACACCGACCGCCGCCGACGCCTGGTGGACGCCACCCCCGAGGCGCTCTGGAACGTCGTCGAGGGCATCGGCGGCGAGCACGGCTGGTACTCGTTCCCCGCCGCCTGGGCGGTCCGGGGCCTGCTCGACCGGCTGGTCGGCGGCGTCGGGCTGCGCCGTGGCCGCCGCGACGCCGCCCGGCTGCGGGCCGGTGACTCCCTCGACTTCTGGCGGGTCGAGGAGATCGTCCCCGGGCGGCTGCTGCGGCTGCGCGCCGAGATGCGGCTGCCGGGCCTGGCCTGGCTGGAGCTGACCGTCGGCCGCGACGCCCGGGGCCGTACCGTCTACGGCCAGCGCGCCCTCTTCCACCCGCACGGACTGGCCGGACACGCCTACTGGTGGTCCGTCGCGCCCTTCCACGCCGCGGTGTTCGGCGGCATGGCCCGCAACATCGCGCACGCCGCGGAGAGTTCCCCCGGCGGCGGATAGGGCCGGTACGCCGAACGGCCGGTCCCGGCGGCGCGTCGCGCGCCGGGACCGGCCGTCACACGGGGCCGTCAGCCGTTGGCGAGTGCCTGCAGACGGCTGAAGGAGCCGTTGAAGCGGTTGCGGTCGCCGACCGTCTGCCCGCTGGAGGTGTACTGCCAGATGGTGTGGAAGTCCCAGCCCGCGGGCAGCTCACCCACGGATGAGCCGTACCGGGGGACCCACAGCGGGTTGGTCTTCCCGAACTTCTTGGAGTTGCCGGTGCACTGCTTCCACCAGTTGGTGGAGGTGTAGAGGACGGCGTCCCGCTTGGTCTCGGCGCGGTACGTCTTCAGGAAGTCCGCGATCCAGTCGATCATCGCGGCCTCGGTCTTGCCGTAGCAGGTCGAGCCGTAGGGGTTGTACTCCATGTCGAGCGCCCCGGGCAGCGTCTTGCCGTCCTTCGACCAGGCGCCGCCCTCCTTCGCGAAGTACTTCGCCTGCGAGGCGCCGCTGGAGTGGTCGGGCAGCGCGAAGTGGTACGCGCCGTGGATGATCCCCGCGTCGTACGACCCCTTGTACTGCTGGGTGAAGTACGGGTTCTTGTAGGTCGTTCCCTCGGTCGCCTTCACGTACGCGAAACGCACCCCGCTCTGCCGCAGCGCGGGCCAGCCGACGTTGCCGTTGTGGCTGGAGACGTCGACGCCGTTGACCGACGAAGCCGCGTTGGACTCCGTCGTCCCCGGGTCGTCCGTGTCCTTGCCACCGGCCCGGTCGCCGCCCTCGTGGGCGGCGATGGTGGAGCCCATCCAGTCCTGCTCGGGGTGGGCGGGCTCCTGGCCGTTTCCGGTGGCGGCCACCGCGGCGGTGGGCAGCGCGAGCGGCAGGGCGAGCGCGGTGAGGACGATAAGGGTTCCGGCCGTGACGGGGATCGCACGGCGGGCGGGACCGGAACTGCGCAAGGGCATCGAGTGCCTCCGAAAGCCATCGGTGAGGTCGTTATCGGCGGACGTGGAACATATCTGCCGATAAGAAGACGTATACGCTAATCCGTACACGCCGAAGACCCGATGGCCCGTCAGTCCGCCATTCAGCCGGTCGTTCTCACCCGGTCGGACCCGTCTGACGGCGTGTCTCCGCACTTCGGGCACCCCGGTGTGCAAACGCCGCAGCGGGCCCCGGTGAACGGGACCCGCTGCGGGCTGCGGACGAGGCGCACGCGCCAGTCGCCCCGGTCCGCGGTCTCGGTGGCGCGCGGTCCGGCGTGGTGCCGGGGCGCGCGCCCGTCAGCGCGGTGTCACTCCGTGTCAGTAGGCGGAGTTGACGTTGTCGATGGAGCCGTAGCGGTGGGCGGCGTAGTTGGCCGCGGCGGTGATGTTGGCGACGGGGTCGGTGAGCTTATGGGGGGTGCCCTTGACGTGGTACGTGTTGAAGGTGGGCTGGATCACCTGGAGGAGGCCCTTGGAGGGGATGCCGTTGATGGCGTTGATGTCCCAGTCGTTGAC
>NZ_JODY01000045.1 GCF_000718015.1 Streptomyces catenulae
CTCGGTGACGCATAATCACGTCGCGGTGTGAAATTCGGGCATGCCGAAATTCGTCCCGGTGAGGAGTCGTGCAGTAGTGGTGTGCCGCGATGCGGCGGACGGCTGCCACAGAACCGTTACAGCTGTGTGGCAACTCGGGGAACAGTACACGAGGCCCCTGGGTGCTTCAAACCTGGGGCGGGCCCCGGATTTGCGGGGTAGCTTGGCCGCCATGACCCCGCATGCGCACGTACAGCAGTGGTGGCTCGCCTGACGGCGGCCGACCACAGCGCATGCACGACCACGGCCGCCGCCTCGGCGGCCGTTCGCGTTTCTCCTCCCTCCCGCAGTCGGCCGTCGGGCCCGGTGGTCCGCGCGGCGCCGAACGGCGTGCGCGTACCGGATGGCAGGAGAGGACGACATGGCGAGGACGCGGATCTTCAGTGGGGTGAAGCCGACGGGGCATCTGACGCTGGGGAACTACCTGGGGGCGTTGCGGCGGTGGGCCGAGGTGGAGCAGTACCGGGCGGACGCGCTGTTCTGTGTGGTGGATCTGCATGCGTTGACCGTGGCGCACGATCCGGCGCGGGTGCGGCGGCTGACCCGGCAGGCGGCGACGTTGTTGCTGGCCACGGGGGTGGATCCGGAGCGGTGCACGGTGTTCGTGCAGAGCCAGGTGGATGAGCACGCGCGGCTTTCGTACCTGATGGAGTGCACCGCGTCCGACGGGGAGATGCGGCGGATGATCCAGTACAAGGAGAAGAAGGCGCGGGGCGGCGCGGAGGTGCGGCTGTCGTTGCTGACGTATCCGGCGTTGATGGCGGCGGACATCCTGGCGTACGGGACGGATGAGGTTCCGGTGGGTGAGGACCAGGCGCAGCACGTGGAGCTGACGCGGGATCTGGCGGTGCGGTTCAACCAGCGGTACGGGCCGGTGTTCGTGGTGCCCCGGGCGACGCGGCCACCGGTTGCCGCGCGGGTGAAGGATCTCCAGGAGCCCACGGTGAAGATGGGGAAGTCGCATGCCCGGACGGCCGGGATCGTCTATCTGCTGGACGAGGCGGAGACGGTGCGCAGGAAGGTGACGCGGGCGGTGACGGATGCGTGTCCGGAGGTCGGGTACGACCCGGTGGCGCGGCCCGGGGTGGCGAATCTGCTGGAGATCCTGGCGGCGTGCACCGGGGAGTCGCCCGAGGCGTTGGCCGGGGCGTACGGCTCGTACGGGGCGTTGAAGAAGGATGTGGCGGAGGCGGTGGTGGAGCTGTTGCGGCCGGTGCGGGAGCGGCATGCGGAGCTGGCCGCGGATCCGGGGTACGTCGACGGTGTGCTGCGGGACGGGGCCGGGCGGGCGCGGGCGATGGCGCGACCGCGGGTCGATGCGGCGTACCGGGCGGTGGGGTTGCTGCCGCCGGGGTGAGGGCGCGGCCTTGCGGGGCGCCTGTCCCTTTTACGGGCGGGGGCTCCCTTAAGGGCAGGGTTTCCCCTACGGGTCCGGGGCGCGGTCCCTGAGCGGGGTGTCCCCTACGGGTCGTTCCCGGCCCGTAGGGGACAGTCGCGGCCCGTAGGGGATCTAGGCCCGTAGAGGGCGGCCCCGGCCCGTAGGGGAAGTCTCGGCGGGGCTCAGCCGTTGCCCGAGGCGAGTTCGCGGCTGCGGTCGCGGGCGGCTTCGAGGGCGGCGAGGAGGGCGGCGCGGACGCCGTGGTTCTCCAGCTCGCGGATGGCGTTGATGGTGGTGCCGGCGGGCGAGGTGACGTTCTCGCGGAGTTTGACGGGGTGTTCGCCGCTGTCGCGGAGCATGACGGCGGCGCCGATCGCGGCCTGGACGATGAGGTCGTGGGCCTTGTCGCGGGGCAGTCCGAGGAGGATTCCGGCGTCGGTCATGGCCTCGACGAGGAAGTAGAAGTAGGCCGGTCCTGAGCCGGAGAGGGCGGTCGCGGCGTCCTGCTGGGACTCCGGGACGCGCAGGGTCTTGCCGACGCCCGCGAAGATCTCCTCGGCGCGGCGGAGGTGGTCGCCGGTGGCGTGGGTGCCCGCGGAGATGACGGACATGGCCTCGTCGACGAGGGCGGGGGTGTTGGTCATGACCCGGACGACGGGGGTGCCCGCGGCCAGCCGTTCCTCGAAGAAGGCGGTGGGGACGCCCGCGGCGCCGCTGATGACGAGGCGGTCGGCGGGGACGTGCGGGGCGAGTTCGGTCAGGAGGGTGCCCATGTCCTGCGGCTTGACCGTGAGGATCAGAGTGTCGGCGGCTGCGGCGGCCTCGGCGTTGGTGACCGCGTCGACGCCGTAGCGCTCGCGGAGTTGGGCGGCGCGCTCGGGGCGGCGGGCGGTGACCAGCAGGTCGGCGGGTGCCCAGCCGCCGCGGATCATGCCGCTGAGCAGGGCTTCGCCGATTTTTCCGGTGCCGAGTACGGCGACCTTCTGAGCCATGTTGCGCTTCACCTCGCCGGTGGTGGTGCCAGGGTGTGGTGCCGGTCCCCCGCCGGGTGGCCCGTCGCAATCCCTTACGGGCCGCGGCCGGGCGGGGTGGGGTGGCACGTCCTGGGGTTGCCTGGTTGCGCGGCCATCCTCGCACCTGGGGGCGGGCGGCGGCGGGGGCGTTCCGGGGTGCGGACGGGGGCCGCTGCGCCGTGCCGTACCGGATCTCTCCCGCCTCGTATCCGAAAAGTCCGTAAGGTCGAGGGTTCGTGATCATGGGGCCGGGTCGGGCGGGTGACCGCCGTGGTGGCGGCCCGCCCGTAGTCGGTTCCACGTCTGGAGTTCTGTGAAGCGCCGGTCCGTTCTCTCCCGCCGTGCGGCCGTTGTGCCGTGCGCCGCGCTCGCCGCCGTCCTGCTGGTGTCGTCCTGTACGCAGGGGGCGGTGGCCACGGGGTCGGTGGGGGCCGGTGGGGTCGGGGACCCGCTCTTTCCCTCGCTCGGGAACGGCGGGTACGACGTAAGCCACTACGGGCTGGAGTTGGCGTACGACGTGGCGGAGGGGCGGCTCGACGCGACGGCGCGGATCACGGCGAAGGCGACGCGGGACCTCCGTGCGTTCCGGCTCGATCTTCAGGGTCTGCGGGTCACCTCCGTCCGGGTCGACGGGGCCACGGCCGGGTTCTCCCGTAAGGGGCACAAGCTGACGGTGCGTCCGGCGGAGGGGCTGCGGAAGGGCAGCACGTTCCGGGCGACGGTGGCGTACGACGGGGCGCCGCAGGAGATGACGGATGCGGACGGGGCGTCGGAGGGGTGGGTGAAGACGCGGGACGGGGCGTTCGTGTCGGGGGAACCGGCGGGGGCGATGACGTGGTTCCCGGGGAACAACCATCCGTCCGACAAGGCGGCGTACGACATCCGGATCACCGTGCCGCGCGGGTACACGGCGGTCGCGGGCGGGGAGTTGCGGTCGAGCGTCACCTCCGGGGGCCGGACGACGTTCGTGTGGCACTCCGGGGAGCCGATGGCGACGTATCTGGCGACGGCGACGATCGGGCGGTTCGATGTGCACCAGTCGCGGACGGCGGACGGGTTGCCGCTGTACGTCGCGGTGAACCCGAAGGAGGCGGCGGGCAGCCGGAAGGCGCTCGACCGGTTGCCGGAGGTGCTGGCCTGGTCGCGGAAGCTGTTCGGGCCGTATCCGTTCACGTCGGCGGGGGCGATCGTCGACCACACGCCGGAGCGGATCGACTGGGTGGCGCTGGAGACGCAGACGAAGCCGGTGTACGCGGGCGCCCCCGATACGTCGACGGTGGTGCACGAGACGGCGCATCAGTGGTTCGGGGATTCGGTGACGCCGCGGACCTGGGCGGACACCTGGCTGAACGAGGGGTTCGCGCAGTACGCGGAGTGGTTGTGGGAGGCGCACGAGGGCGGGCGCACGCCCCAGGAGCGGTTCGATGCGCTGTATGCGCTGGAGGATGACGACGAGGACGAGGTGGACGGCGTCACGTACGAGGAGTTGTGGGAGTTCCCGCCGGGGGATCCGGGGTCGGCGGAGAACGTGACGGGGACGCCGGTCTACGACCGGGGCGCGATGGTGCTCCAGCAGCTGCGGAAGGCAGTCGGTGACCAGGCGTTCTACCGGATTCTGCGGGAGTGGCCGGCCGCGCACCGGCACGGGAACGCGGATTCCGAGGAGTTCATCGACTTCTGTCAGGAGCGGACGGACGTGGATCTGACGGATCTGTTCGACGACTGGCTCTACGGGGAGGGTCGGCCGGACTGGGAGTACTGAGCGGTCGGCCCCCGGGTGGGGTGGGTGCGTGCCCCGGGTGGGGTGGGTGCGTGCCCCGGGTGAGGTGGGTGCGTGCCCCGGGATGCGTGCCCCGGGATGCGCGCCTCGGGGCCCGGACCGCCCCCGGTTCAGGCGTCGGTGCGTCGGACGGCCGTGAGGTGGAGCGCGTACGCCTCCTCGACGGTGCCGTCGGGGAAGACCTGCCGCAGCTCCGCGTCCTCGTCCGCGAGTGCGGGAGCGGCGGCGGGGCCGAGGGCCGCGAGGTGGGAGCGGCTGCCGAGCATCGCGAGGTGGGTGGCGAGCGGGACCCGGCGGGTCCAGTGGAGCAGCCGGGTCGCGGGGCGCAGCCGCGGTCCGGGGAGGGCGGCGAGGACGTCCGGGGCGGTGTCGGCGGCGTGGTGGCGGTGGTAGCCGGGGAGGCGGCGGGCGAGGCGGGCTTCCTGGGCCGCCTGCCAGGGGACGTCCGGGTCGGGGACGTTCCACCAGAGGGCGAGGGTGCCGCCGGGCCGCAGCACCCGTAGGGCCTCGGGGACGGAGCGTTCCGGGTCGGTCCAGTGCCAGGACTGGGCGTAGGTGACGAGGTCGAAGTCGGCGCCGTCCGGGAACGGCAGCGCCTCGCCCCGGGCGCGGACCACCGGGAGCGCCGGGTGGGCGCGGTGCAGTTCGGCGGCCATCGCGGCGCTCGGTTCGACGGCCGTCACCCGGGCGCCGCGGGCGGCGAGCGCGGCGGTGGCCAGGCCCGTACCGGCGCCGACGTCGAGCACCCGGGCTCCGGCCAGCGGGCGGCCCGCCAGCTGCTCGACGGCGTCGTGGAGCGACGGCGGGTAGCCGGGGCGGGCGGCGGCGTACTGCGCGGCGACGGTGTCGAAGGAGCGGGCCCGGGTCTCGTGGGAGGGCGTCGGCGGAAGCGGGTCCGGCCGCGGGTCGTGTGTCATGGGGCGCGCCTTTCCGGACGAGGGGGCGGGCCCGTACGGGTCGGGCCCGGACAGCCCCCGGATGCTATTTCCGCTTCCCCTTGGGGGACTTCGCACTCGGTCCGTTCTTCGGGCGCTTCGCCGCCGGGTTGCCCGTACGGGCGGTGCGGCGGCGTTCGTGGCGGGAGCGGGCGGCGGCGTACTCGGCGCGGTGCAGCTTCTCGCCGGGCGCCTCGACGAGGCTGCGGCAGAAGTAGGCGAGCAGCGAGCCGAGGAAGCCGATCAGCAGGAGGCTCTGTACGGAGCGGTCGGCGGCGCTCGCCGATGACGGGTCGGGGCGGCGGACGAACCCGTCCCAGGTGCGCCGGAACGCGAGCGCGCTGCAGACCGCGAAACCGGCGATGACCAGCACCGTCACCAGCGGACCCACCTCGCCGATCGCCAGGCCCTGGAACGCGAACCGCAGCACGACCGCACCGGCGAGGGTGGCCAGCAGCGAGCCGACGGCGACGGCGACGCGGCGCAGGGCGTAGCCGCGGTCGTGGTGGAGCCAGCAGGTGCCGAAGAAGCGGATCGGCTCCGGCGTCGGCCCGCCGTCGGCCGGGCCGGTGCCGGGTCCGGGGGCGCGCTCCGGGCCGCCGGGGGTCGTCCGCTCGTCGCTCATACCTCGATTATCGCCGTCCGCCCGGGGCGCCACGGAACCGCGGGTCGCCCCGGGGAGCGGACCCCGGAACGCCCCTGGAACGCCGGGCGCCCGCCCCGTACGGGCCGTCGGCTCACGTCCCGTACGGGGCGGGCGCCCGGCGCCGGGTCACGACGTGCAGTGCGGCGCCACGAAGCCGCTGCTGCCGGTCCGTACGTAGCTGTCGGAGACATAGCCGCCGCCCCCGATCGCGTCCCAGATCTCGGAGACGCCCGTCGGGCCGGAGACGCGCTGGCCGTAGCGCTGGCAGCGGATCTGGACGGACGAACCGGCCGGGAGCTGGCGGACGACCGGGGTGGCGGTGCTGGGGCCCTGGCGGACGTTGACGCGGTAGCCGGGGACCAGCGGGTAGGACGTCGCGGCCGCGGCGAGGGGCTGGACGTCGCCCGCTGTGGCGTCCGACAGGTCCTGGATGTCGCTCATCGGTGTACTCCCCCGTGGAGTGCGCGCGTCGCGCGCGGTGGTGCGCCGTACCCGGGTGGCAGGCGCCTGTGCACCGGGCACGCTAGCAAGCCTCGTACGTCTCGTACGCGCCATCGACTAGGCTCCGCGCGTACCCCTGCGCCCTGTGGACGCGGGGTTCGGCACGGCGAAGGACACGGGGGTGGACGATGTCGCCGCTGCGGGATACCGGCGTGGAGCCGGAAGCGGAACATCCGGGATATGCGGGGCAGTACCGGCTGGAGGCGCGGCTGGGCGCGGGCGGGATGGGCGAGGTGCACCTCGCCCGTTCGCCGTCGGGGCTGCCGCTCGCGGTCAAGGTCATCCATGCGGAGTTCGCGCAGGATCCGGAGTTCCGGGGGCGGTTCCGGCAGGAGGTGGCGGCCGCCCGGCGGGTCAGCGGGGCGTTCACCGCGCCCGTCGTGGACGCGGACCCGGACGCCGACCGGCCGTGGATGGCGACGCTGCACATCTCCGGGCCGACCCTTGCCGAGCAGGTGAAGCGGAACGGGCCGCTGCCGCCCGGTGAGGTGCGGGCGCTGGCCTGCGGCCTCGCCGAGGCGCTGCGCGACATCCACCGCGCCGGGGTGGTGCACCGCGATCTGAAGCCGAGCAACGTCCTGTTGGCGGCGGACGGTCCGAAGGTCATCGACTTCGGGATCTCGCGGCCGTCCGACAGCGAGATGCGGACCGAGACCGGAAAGCTCATCGGGACGCCGCCGTTCATGGCGCCCGAGCAGTTCCAGCGGCCGCGGGAGGTGGGTCCGCAGGCGGACGTCTTCGCGCTGGGGTCGGTGCTGGTGCACGCCGCGACGGGCCGGGGGCCGTTCGACTCGGACAGCCCGTACCTGGTCGCGTACCAGGTGGTGCACGACGAGGCCGATCTGGACGGGGTGCCGGAGGAGTTGACGCCGCTGATCGCCGCCTGTCTGGCGAAGGATCCGGCGGACCGGCCGACGCCGCGCGCCCTGATGGACCGGCTGCGGACGGATCTGCCGACCGAGATCCATCTCGACCTGTGGGAGCGGCTGGCCGAGGGCGGCCCGTCCGACACCCCGGTGGGTCTCGCGGCCACGCCGCGCATTCCGGGGCAGGCGGGGCCGCCCGACGATTCGCTCGTTCCGGGGAAATCGGGGACGCCGGGACGGGCGCCCGCTGCGGGATGGCCCGCCGCGGACGCGCCGTCCGCGGCGGTGACGCACGTACGGGATGCCCTGCGGGACGTGACGGAGGGGGAACCCGGCGCCGGGCCGGAGGATGCGTTCCGGGGTGGAACGGAGTCCGGCGCGGGGCCCGCGTTCCAGGGTGGAACGGATCCGGATGCCATCCCGGGTACCGCGTTCGGGGGTGGAACGGAGTCCGGTGCCGGAGCCGCGTTCCAGGGTGGAACGGATCCGGATGCCGAGGCTCCGGCGCGTCCCTCGGACGGGGTCCCGGGGGCGGCGCGGCGTCCGCGTCGGCGGCTCCTCATCTGGGCTGCTGCCGCGCTCGCCACCGCGCTGACCGGCGGTTTCGTCATCGTCCACGCCGCGTCCGGCGACGGGACACCGCGCCGTCCCGCGGCCTCCCCCAGCACCGCGTTCCACCCCTGGCGTACGACGCTGCTGCCGCGTCCCGCCGGGTACGAGGCGGAGATGCCGGCGTGTGCGGCGGGGAGCGGCGGGGCCGTGTTCTGTACACAGCGCGGGGTGAGCGCCGCCCGGCTCGACCCGGCGACCGGCACGGTGGTGTGGCGCCGCGCCGCGCCGCCGCCGGGGAAGACGGACACCGCGCCGCCCGCCCCGCAGCTCTCCGGCGGGCTGCTCTACGTCACCTCCGCCGACCGCACCGAGCTGAGCGCGCTCGACCCGTCCGCCGAGGGCCGGGGCCGTACCCGTTGGTCCCTCGACCTCACCGCCTACCAGGGCGGCGCCGCCGTCGCCGGGAACACCGTCCTGCTGACCGCCGCCGACGGCACCGTCACCGCCCTCGACAGCGCCACCCACCGCACCCGTTGGCACCGCGCGTTCGCCGGGCACGCGCTGCCCTCGTTCCGGACGTACGGGGCCGACTCCCGTACCGCGTACGCCGCCGAGAACAGCGCCGACGGCACGTCCACGCAGGTCACCGCGGTCGACCCGGCGTCCGGCGAGGTCCGCTGGCACGCCCGGCTGCCCGGGATGCTGACGGTCGCCGGGGCGGGCGCCTCCGGGTCGCTCTATCTCACGGTCGGTGAGCCGCAGCTCGTCTCCCGGACCACCGCCGTCGTCCGCTACGACCCGCAGGCCCGGCGCAGCCGCCGGTTCCCGCTGGCCGCGCCGCTGGACGGGGTGCTCGCGGCGGTGCGCGGCGAGACGGCGTATCTGCTGGCCGAGGGCGGTGCGCTACAGGCTGTCGGGGCGCGGACGTGGGACGTCGAGACCTCCGTGGCGCGCGGCTCCGCGCCCGTCGTGACGGCCGACGACCGGCTGTACTTCTCCTCCGCCGACGGCCGTCTCCTCTCCCTCGACGCCCGGAACGGTGAACTGACCGGTCAGACCCCGCCGCGCCTCAAGGCCACCCGCCACCACGGTTTCCTGGAGACCGTGCCCGCGCCCGCGCCGTACGGCGACCGGGTCTTCGGGGCGTCCCCGGACGGCACGGTCCTCGCCGCGGCGGCGAAGGACCCGGCCTCCTGGTGACCGGCCGTTCCACCGTCGGTCCCGGGTCGGCCCGCCGTCCCGACCGCCGTTGTGCACCTGACGGCGTGCCAGGGACGGTCCGTCGAGCATCCGAAAATAGGCAATGAACGCGTAAAACCGACTGCTAATGTCGCGAGTTCGGCTCTTTCGGATTGATACGAGGACTTCCTATGAGTGTGCCCGCTCCGCCCGGAGACCAGCAGCCCACCGGCAGACCCGACGGCGCCGGGCGCGACCCCTGGGCACCGCCGCCGCCCGGGGCGGAGCCGGTCGGGCCGGCGCCGTATCCGGTGGTGGCTCCGTGGGGCGCACCGCAGCCCCGTAACGGCATGGGCATCAGCGCGCTGGTGCTCGGCTTCACCGGTGTCGTGCTCGCCGCCTTCATCGTGCTGTTCTGGCTGGCGTGGCTGCCCGCGGTGCTGGCCCTGATATTCGGCGGCATCGGCATCTCGCAGGCGCGCAAGGGCGTGGCGACGAACCGGGGGATGGCGCTGGCCGGTGTGCTTCTGGGCGGCCTCGGGCTGCTGATCTCCACCGCGAGCCTGATCTTCACGGTGGTGCTCGTGGACAAGGCGATCGACCACGCGCGCACCGAGATCAAGGAGGCCAAAGCCTCCGCGCAGGCGTCCCGGAAGGCGGAGGCGGCGGCGGAGAAGGCCCGCCACCTGGCGTTCGGGGAGACGTACACCTTCTCCGACGGGCTGAAGGTGACGGTCGGCAAGCCGGTGCCGTTCACACCGGACGAGTTCGCCAACGGGCACGCCGAGGGCAACAAGGCGATCGAGGTCACCGTCACCGTGGTCAACACGGGTGAGAAGCGGGTGCGGATCAAGACCGGGCTGCCGGACGTCAGCGACGCGGACGGCGCGTCGGCGGAGTTGGTGATCGACGGCAGCGGGCGGCAGAAGGTCCTCGACGGCTATGTCCTGCCGGGGCGGACGATGGTCGGCGCGTACGCGTTCTCGCTGCCGCCGAAGGCCGCCGGGAGGGCGGAGGTTGAGTTCAGCCCGGACGCGATGGAGTTGGACGACGCGTATTGGAGCGGGCGTCTGGGGCACTGACGTCCCACGGGGAGCGGGCTCAGTGGAAGAGGGTGCCGGTCCGCTCGCCGATGGCCTGTTTGCGGCGGAAGTAGTCGTTGATGATCGTGCGGTAGAGGTCGGCGTCGGGGCGGGCCCAGTTGCGCATCAGCTCGCAGCCGAAGGCGAGTGAGGTGATCGGCCGGGCGCCTGCCTGTGTCATCCGCTCGATCGCGGTGGCGTGGGTGACCGGCGAGACGCCGCCGACCGCGTCGATCACCGGGTAGATCTCGAAGCCCTCGCGGAGCATGTCCAGGGTGGGGAAGGCGAGGCAGACCTCGGTCCACAGTCCGGCCATGACGATCTTCCGGCGGCCGGTCATCCGTACGGCGGCGCGGAAATCGGCGTCCTCCCAGGAGTTGACCCCGGTGCGGTCGATCTCCGGGACGCCGGGCAGCTCCGCGGTCAACTCGGGGACGGTGGGTTTGTTGACGCCCATCCCGACGGCGACGGTGCTCAGCACGGTCGGGATCGCGTAGGCGCGGGCCAGTTTGGCCAGGGTGACGGCGCCGAGGTCGATCTCCTCGCGGCTCGCCGAGCCGACGGTGGCGTACTGGCCCTCCTGGTAGTCGATGAGGACGACGGCGCAGTTGTCCGGGGTGAGCAGGGAATCGGCGGCCGGGTCCCGAACCGGCTCGGGGTCCGTTTTGGCGTGCGCGGCATCGGCGGTCATGACGTGTCCCTTCCGTGTCCGGGGCGGTACGGACGGCGCGGGCGGAGGTCGGCGAGCAGACCGCACCGGGCCGCCCCGCCTTCCCCAGCGTCTCAGGAACCGGGCGCATCCGCTCGGGCCCGACCCCGCACCGGACCGCGCGGCAGGCGGGCCGAGGCGGTCCCCGCGCTCCGCCTCAACCCTTGGCCCAGTCGGGCCAGACGAACTCGTCACCGGGGTAGCCGGGCTCGGCCGGGTACCAGGCGGCGAAGAACGGCTTCAGGTCCTTGCCGGAATGCTGTTCCAGGGACGTCCGGAACGCGTCCCAGGCGGTGGGACGCCCGGCGTGGGCGGGCAGCCGGTCCTTCAGCGCGCGCTCGAACGCCGCGTCCCCGACCAGCCGCCGGAGCGCGTACATGCTGACGTCGCTCACGGTGTACACGCTCGGCTGTTCCCACCTGATGGCCTTCACCCGCTCCCGGTACCTCGCGACGAGGTCCACGTCCCGGAACGGCTTCCAGCCAGGCCCACTGGAGAGAGGTGGGGAGGGTCTCCGCCACGTAGTCTCCCGGGTCGGAACGGCTTCCAGCCAGGTGTGGGCCGGCTCGTGGGCCAGGACGTCCTGGGGGGGGTGGGACGCGTTCCCTCGCCGTCCGCGTATTCCAGGGCCATGGAAATGGTGTTCCCACCGCCGGGACCGCTCCCGGGGCCGACGCCGTGGCCGTCGCCGCGACTCCCGGGGTGGAGAGCAGGGTTGCCGCCGTCACGGCGGTGGCACAGAGGTTCTTTCGGGCGCTCATGGCCCCGACCCTGGGAAGGCGGTGTGCGCGCGGGATTCGCGGCGGATGACGCTTCCGTGACGGGGCCGCCGCCCAGGGCGCGGGCGGACCCGCAAGGGGCCAACCCGTAGGGGAGAAGCCGCTCTTGAGGGTCTGTCGCCGCGGGGCCCGGGCTCCCCCATACTGGGCGGCGACGACAGGAGAGACCATGGCATCCACTGTCCCGAGCCCCTACTCCAGCGCCGTCCACTGGCCCGTGGGGGAGGCGACCCTGACGGCCCTCAGCGACGGGTTCTTCGCCGCCGATCTGGCGACCGTCCTCCCGCGGTTCGACACCGGGGAGGCGGCGCGCCTCCAGAAGGCGTCGCACCGGCCGGAGTGCGCCGCGCTCACCCACACCATGTACCTGCTCCGCGGGCCGGGGCACGGGCCCGCGCTGGTCGACGCGGGCATGGGGCACGGCTGGGGCCCCACACTCGGGCAGCTGCCGCGCGCGCTGGCCGGGACCGGCGTACGGCCCGAGGAGATCGAGACCGTACTCCTCACCCATCTCCATCTGGACCACGCGGGCGGCCTCGTCACCGCCGACGGCGACCCGCTCTTCCCGCGCGCCGAGGTCGTGCTCGCCGCCGAGGAGCTGGCGTACTGGCTGCCGGACGGCGTCGGTACGCCGGTGCCGGAGCCCGCCGCGGGGCTGCCGCCGTGGGCGCCGGAGATCACCCGCGCCGGTGCGGCCCGCGCCCTGGCGCCGTACCGGGAGCGGATCCGGACGTTCACCGGCGAACGCGGCGTCCTGCCGGGCCTCACGGCGTTCCCGCTGCCCGGCCACACACCGGGCCACTACGGCTACCGGCTCACCGGCGGCGGGCGGACCGTCCTTCTCGTCGGCGATCTGCTGCATCTCCCGGCCGTCCAGGGGCCGCGCCCCGACGCCACCGTCGTCTTCGACGTGGACGCCCCGGCCGCGGCCCGCACCCGGGAGGCGGTGCTGCGCGGCGCGGCGGCGGACGGTGCGCTGCTCGCGGGCGCGCACACGGAGTACCCGGGGCTGAGCCGGGTGGAACGGCACGGGACGGGGTACCGGCTCGTCCCCGAGCTGTGGATCAGCGCGATGCTGGCGGAGGCGGGACCGTGAGGAACGAACGGTGCCCGTAGGGGGAACGGTGCCCGTAGGGGACGGCCGGTGCCGCCCGTAGCTGTTACGGGACGGCCGTCCCTCAGCGCTCCGGCAGGTGGATCACCGGGAAGCTGCCCGTGGCCGTCGGGGCGTTCTCCGGGAGCCAGAGGATGGCGACGGCGCCGGTCGAGCCGTCGCCCAGTTCATCGGCGTTGCGGAAGGTGAGACGGGCCCCGAGGACCCGGGCCTGACCTGCGGCGATGGTCAGGCCGAGGCCATGGCCGCGGCCCGCGCGGTCGCTGCTGCCGGTACGGAAACGGCTCGGGCCCTCCTTGAGCAGCGCCTCCGGGAAGCCCTTGCCGTGGTCGCGGACCCGGATGATGCGACCCTCGACCATGACGTCGATCGGCGGTTTGCCGTGCCGGGCGGCGTTGGCGATGAGGTTGCCGAGGATGCGTTCCAGGCGGCGCGGGTCGGTGGTGACCTCCGCGTCCCGGACGATCTCGACCCCCACATCGGCGTTGAGGGCCCGCACCCGGCGGGCGACGAACTCACCGAGCGCCACGTCCTGGAGTTCGGCGCGCTCCGCGTACCCGTCGAGGCGCGCCACCTCCAGCACGTCCTCGACGAGGGTCCGCAGCACCTGCGCCCGGTCGCGTACCAGCTCCGAGGGGCGGCCCGGGGGCAGCAGCTCGGCGGCGGTGAGGAGGCCGGTGACGGGGGTGCGCAGTTCGTGGGCGATGTCGGCGGTGACCCGGCGTTCCGCCTCGATGCGCTGCTGGAGCGCATCGTTCATCGCGTCGACCGCCCAGGCCAGATCGTCCGTCTCGTCCCGGATCCGGCCGCCGACCGCGTCCCGGATCCGGACCGAGGTGTCACCGTCCGCGAGCTTCCCGGCGGCGGCCGCGGCCTTCCGCAGCCGCTGCGAGAGACGGCCGCCGACCAGGACGCCGAGCGCGCAGCCGCCGACGACGACCGCGGTGGAGCCGACGAGCAGCGCCTGGTCGAGGTCGTCGAGGACCTTGAAGCGGTCGTAGTAGCGGCCGTGCATCGACAGGACCCGGCCGCCGCCGAGCGGGGAGGCGGCCCACACCTCGGGGGCGGCCTCGCCGTTGTCCTGGAGGTAGGTGGCGCGGGTGTTGGTGAGGACTTCCTTGCGCAGCTCCGCGGGGATCGCCGGGTCGTCGATCTTGGCGCTGAACAGCAGCTGGCCGGTCGACTCGTAGATCCGCTGGGTGGAGTTCAGCCGCTCGATCTGGACGTCACGGCTGTTGTCGAGCATCGAGGCACGCGCCGCGTTGTGCACGACGAGGCTCAGCGCCACCGCCACCAGCGCGCCGACCAGCGCGATGGCGGCGCTGAGCTTCCACCTCAGCCCCGTCCGCAGGGGGAGCCTCAACACCTGGCGCGTCAGCCTCTCAGCTTGTAGCCGAAGCCGCGGACCGTCTCGATGCGGTCCTGTCCGATCTTGCCGCGCAGCCGCTGGACGTGGACGTCGACGACGCGGGTGTCGCCGCCCCAGCCGTAGTCCCACACCCGCTCCAGCAGGCGGTCGCGGGTCAGAACGGTGCCGGGGGCGTCGGAGAACTCCAGCAGCAGGCGCATCTCGGTCGGCGTCAGCGCGACCGGCTCGCCGCCCTTGCGGACCTCCATGCCCTCGGTGTCGACCTCCAGGTCCCCGAAGCGGAGTATCGCCTCGGCGGGCCCGGCGTCGGCGCCGGACGCCTGGCCTCCGCTACGCGCGTCGGGGCCGCTGGCGTGGCCGAAGCGGCGCAGCACGGCGCGGATCCGGGCGACGAGGACGGCGCCGTCGAACGGCTTGGTGACGTAGTCGTCGGCACCGGCTTCCAGACCGAGGACGACGTCGATGGAGTCGGCGCGCGCGGAGAGCATGATCACGGGGACGGTGGACTCGTCCCGGATGCGGCGGCAGAGGCTGACGCCGTCCAGACCCGGGACCATCACGTCGAGGAGTGCGATGTCCGGCCGGTCGGCGCGGAACGCCTCCAGCCCGGCGAGGCCGTCGGGCATCGCGGTGACGACGAAGCCGTCGCGTTCCAGGGCGAGTTGGGTGGCCTCGCGGATGACGTCGTCGTCCTCGACGAAGAGCACATGGGTGTCGGCCATGCCGTTGTCTCAACCCTCCGATGTGTCGTCGTCTTCGGGCCCGGGGCCGTCGACGGTGGTCTTGCTGTAGTCCGTGTGGTAGCGGTCCAGCTCCGCGAAACGGTCGTGGGACCAGCGGTAGGTGGTCACGTCCTCACCCGACGGGCAGCACACCTTGTCGCCGGTGCCGTAGGTCTGCTTGGAGACCTCCAGGTCCCCCTTGTTCACCCCGGCGGAGACGGACGGCTGCTCATCGCTGAACACGTTGTCATACCCGTCGCCGCCCGCGGCGCTCTTGCGGTAGACGTAGGCACCGATACCGATGGAATCCGCGCAGGTCATGACGTTGACGATGACGTCGGGCGCCTTGCTGCCGGTGACTGAGGCGTACGTCACCTCGACCGGGTACGCGTCCGCGACGCAGGGCTTGGCGAGGGTCCGCTTCACCTCGCCGCTGACCTTCGCGTCGCTCTTCAGCAGCGCCACCGCGTCGACCTTCTTCAGCGAGGCGCCGGAGGTGGGCGTGGGGTCGGCGGAGGGGGCGTGGCCGGGGGCGGGGGCGGTGCTGGTGGGCGTGCCCTCGCTGCGGACGCCCTCGCTGCCGGGGTGGCAGCCCGCGAGCAGCAGACCGAGCGCGGCCACCCCCGCCGTGGCCGCGCCGCCTGTGGTCAACCCGCCCGTGGTCAACCTGTTCCTGGTCAATCCGCTCCTGCTCACCGTGCTGTTCGCACAGCCGCCGTTCCTGATGCCGTACCGGTCAGGCCGCGCACCGGTCCCGCTCCGTCTCGCCGCGCTCCAGCATGCGCGCGTCGATGTCACGGTCGGCCAGCTCCTGGCGGAGCCGGGCCAGGGCCCGGTGCAGCGTGCTCTTGACGGTACCTGTCGACATGCCGAGCGCGGCAGCCGTCTCCTCGGTGCTCATCTGCTCCCAGTGTCGCAGCACGACGACGCTGCGCTGCTTGGGTGCGAGCACCCCGAGGATGTCCATCAGGAGGGCGCGGTCGGCGCGCTGCTCGGTGCCGTCGTCGACGCTGGCGTCGGGCAGCTGCTCGGTGGGCACCTCTTCCAGCTTCCGCGCCCGCCACCACTCGGTACGGGTGTTGATCATGACGCGGCGGAGGTAGGCGTCGGCCAGCGACTTGTCCGCGATGCCGTCCCAGCGGCCGTACGTGCGCACCAGCGCCGTCTGCAGGAGGTCCTGGGCGTCCACGGGGTCGGGCACCAGCCTCCGGGCACTGCGCAGCAGGGCCTCCTGCCGCGTCCGTACGTACTCCTCGAAGTCCAGTACCTTGCCGCCGCTGGTCGCCATCCCGACGCCTCCGCTCCGCTTGCGAATCCCCACGTTGACCGTGCCGGTGGTCATCTCCGGCACGAGGAGGACGCTACGGAGGGGGTGTTGCGGCGCAATGTGCGTCGGCACCACAGGCAGTGCACGGAAATCCGTCGGTTGTGTAACAGCGGGCCAGGGGTCCTACCAGGGACGGACGGCGGGTCCGAAATGCGTCATCCTCCGGACGGACGGGGGCCGCCGGAGGTACGGACGGGCCGGAACGGCGGGGTGCGGGACCTGTGACGTCCGGGACGGGACGGGCCGTTCCGAGAAGGGTGCGGGACCGTTCCGGGAAGGGTGCGGGGCCGTTCCGGAACGGTCCGCGGGCTCCCCCTGGAACGGTCCGGCCGTTCCCGGAACGGCGTCCCGGGCATTCCAGGCACCGCGTCCCGGGCGTTCCAGGCGTTCCAGGTCACCGCGTCCCCGGGAACGGCGGAGGGACGCGCCCCCGGGACGCGTCCCTCCGTACCGACCCGGTCCGGCGGCCGGATCAGGCGGCCGTCAGGTGCGCGGCAGGCGGTAGCGACCGCCGGGCAGCGGTTCGACGAGACCGTCGGAGACCAGGCCGTCCAGGGCGCGGGCCCGCTGCACCGGCTCGTCCCACACCGCGTCCAGCGCCGCCTGCGGCACCGGCGCCAGCGCCTCCCGCAGTACGGCGAGGAGCTTGCCGCGGACCTGCCGGTCGGTCCCGGCGTACGTCTGGGTGCGGCGGGCCGGGCCCTCGTGGGGCGGGGAACCGGCCAGCTTCCAGGCGCACCGGGCGGCGATCGGGCACCGTCCGCACTCCGGACTGCGCGCGGTGCACACCAGCGCGCCCAGCTCCATCGTGGCCGCCGCCCACTTCGCGGCGATCCGCTCGTCGCCCGGCAGCAGCGCCCGGGCGAGCTTCCGCTCGGCGGCGGTGGTGGCGTTCGGCGGGAACTGGCGGCCGGTGACGGCGCGGGCGAAGACCCGCCGCACATTGGTGTCCAGCACCGCGTGCCGCTGCCCGTACGCGAAGGAGGCGACGGCGGCGGCGGTGTACTCGCCGACCCCGGGCAGCGCCAGCAGCTGGCCGTGCTCGCGCGGGACGTCCCCGCCGTGGCGTTCCTGTATGGCCAGCGCCGCGGCGTGCAGGCGCAGTGCCCGGCGCGGGTAGCCGAGGCGGCCCCAGGCGCGGACCGCCTCGCCGGGCGCCTCGGCGGCCAGGTCGGCGGGGCGCGGCCAGCGGGCCAGCCACTGTTCGTACACCGGCAGCACGCGGCTGACCGGCGTCTGCTGGAGCATGAACTCGCTGACCATCACGCCCCAGGCGCCCGCCTCGGGGCGGCGCCAGGGCAGGTCGCGGGCGTGTGCGTCGAACCAGTCGGTGACGGGGGCGTGGAGCTGGGACCCGTCGGACCCCTCCGAGGCCGGTACGGCGGCGGAGGGCAGGGAGGCGGCGGAGGGCGGGACCGTGGGGGTGGTGGCGGGGATGGAAGTCATGGCCCGACGATCCTGGCACGGGCGCACCCACCCATGAAACGCGCCGGGCCCGCACCACCGCACGCCCACCCGCACGCGGGAGGCTCGGTACGTACGGGTGGCGGCTTACCGGGGGTAGGGGCTGCCGCCGGACCCGGGGCGCGAGGCGGCTCCCGGGTGCGGCCCCCGGGACGGCCCGGCGGTGCGGAGTCCGGCCCGTTCGCCGGGTGCGGTCCCCGGGACGGCCCGGTGGTACGGGGCCCGGCCCGTTCGCCGGGTGCGGCTCCCCCGGGGCGCGCCCCCGCCCGCGGACGGTCCGGCCGGGGCGGCAGAGTGGAGGGACGGGCGGCGGCGAGCCGCGCGCCCGGCCGGTGCGGCACCAGGATCAGGAGACGGCGACGATGACCACGTACGAGGCGGACGGGCCCGAGGGCGGGGCACCCGGGGGCGGCGGGACCGGCGGCACGGGCCCGGGGTCCGGCGGCGAGGCCGCCGCGGCCGGTTCCGGGGACTGCCCGGCCGGGATCCGGCAGGCGCTGGCCGCCCACACCACGCTCACGCTCGCCTACGCGGACGACGACGGTCCGCAGGCGTGCGCGGTGCTCTACGCGCCGGGCGGGGACGCCGCCGCGCCCCTGCTGTACTTCGTCACCGCGCACTCCACCCGGCACGGGCGGGCGCTGGCCCGGCCCGGCGCCCGGGTGGCGTTCACGGCGCAGCGCGACGGTCAGGAGTGGAGCGGGCTCACCGGGCTCCAGGGGCGCGGCGGGTGCCGGGAGCTGACCGGCGCCGCGCGGGCGGCGGGGTGGGACGCGTACACCGGCCGGTTCCCGTTCGTCGCCGGGGACGCACGGCTGCGCGGGGCCCTGGAACGGACCGCGCTGTGGGAGCTGCGCCCGGACTGGCTGCGCCTGATCGACAACGGCCGGGGCTTCGGCCACAAAGAGGAGTGGCGGCCCCAGGGCGCCTAGGGTCTCCGGCCCGTACAAAAAGGAGTGGCGGCCCCAGGGCCCGTAGCCCTGTGCCGCCACCCGGTGCGCTCCCCCGTTCCGCCGGTCAACCGGCCGCGTGCGACCCCCGGCGCGCCTCGACCAGCGGCTTCAGCGGTCCGGTCCGCAACTTGATCACCAGCGCGGTCATCGGACCGGCCAGCGCCAGCACACAGACCGCCGCGATCACGGCGCCGAAGAGCAGCCCGGCGGCGACGTCGTGCGGGTAGTGCACGCCGACGAAGACCCGGGAGAAGCCGGTCAGCAGCGCCACCGGCACCGCGAGCCAGGCCGCCGCCCGCCAGGCGATGAAGATCCCGACGGCGAGGGAGGCGGCGATCACCGAGTGGTTGCTCGGGAAGGACCAGTCCCCCTCGGGCGGACAGGTGGCGATCGACGCGGCGGCGTGCGCCACCGCCCGGCACGGCCGCTCCTCCTGGACGAAGCTCTTGAGGATCTCGCTCAGGAGGTAGGCGACGGCCGTGCCCACCGGCACCAGCACGGCCAGCGCGACCGCACGCGGTTCGAGGCGCCGCGCCCGCCACCAGCCGAGGACGGCCACCGCCATCAGGAGCAGAATCCCGCCTTCGGTACCGGCATCGGCGAAGGAATGGACCCACCCAGGGGTGCCGTGCGCGAAGTCGGTGACATCGCGATAGAGGTCGGTGCTGTTCATGAGGGCAGACGGTACGTAATGCCGGGCCCTTAGCGCATCTGGCGTACGGCTCCGGGACCCCCCGGCCAACGCCGGGCGCCCGTTCGGTGACCGTTCGGGAACGGCGCGGAACGGACCGCCACGGAAGGCGCGGGACGGTACGGGGCCCGGGATGTTCCGGCGCGCGGTCGGGCCCCACGGGGGAGCGGCCCCCTGGAACGGCGGCGGAAATGCCCCGGAATGCACAGGTCAGGCCCCTGGAACGGCCCCGACGGCGCCCAGGCGGGCCGTTCCAGGGGCGTCCCCGGAACGCCTCCGGCACCTCTCCGGAACGCCTCCCATACGTCCCGGACCGTGTCCCGTTCCCGCCTCCCGTCCCTCCACCGGAACGATCATGAGAAAAGTTGCCGTTTCGTGCGGCGGGTACTGGCCGGTGCCGGGGGTGATCTCTCGTAGAGTTTCCGCGTGGGATCTCTGCGCAATCCGATCGGTCCGCTCCCCTCCTCCATCTACTGGCGGCGGAGAGCCGTTGCGCTGGGCATCTTCGCGCTGCTCGCCCTCCTGGTGGTGTGGATCCTCAACTGGGGCGGCGGCAGCGGCCCCACCGACACCGAGGGCAAGGGCGCCGCGGACCACGGCCCGGCCGACGCCATCACCCCAGGCCCCTCCTCCACCGGCCCCGCGATCAGCCAGAAGCCCGGCGGTCGCGACGAGTCGGGCTCCGGCGGCGGAGGCGGCAACGGCACGGGCGGCTCGGGTTCCGGCTCCGGGGACTCCGGTTCCGGCGGCGCGGGCTCCGATGACGCGGGCTCCGGCGGCTCCGGCAAGGGCCCGATCGGCACGGGCACCGGCGGCGCGCCGGTGGCGGCCGGTTCCTCGCTGCCGAGCTGCTCCGGCAGCAGCGTCGAGTTGACGCTGCGCAGCGTCAAGGACTCCTACCACCCCGGGACGAAGCCCGAGTTCGAGCTGACCGTCAAGAACACCGGCGGCGCCGACTGCAAGGTCGACCTCGGCGCGAAGGCCGCGGTGCTGACCATCACCGACACCACCGCCGACGACCCGGTGTGGGCCTCCGACGACTGCCCCAAGAGCGCCACCGCCGCGCTGATGAAGATCCCCGCGCACGGCGCCGTCACCCGCACCGTCACCTGGGACCGCCGGGCCGGCGGCCCCCAGTGCGCCACCCCGAGCGCCGCCACCGTGCCCGCCGGCAAGTACCGCGTCGAAGCCGCCGTCCCGGGCCTGACCGCGGTGCACACGGAGTTCACGCTCGCCAAGGACTGACCGCCGCGGGACGGCCGGGCCACCGCCCCGACCGTCCCGCCCGGGCCTCCCGCCTCCCGCGTTCCAGCCGCTGACCTGCGCGTTCCAGGTCCCGGGCGGCGTATCCCACACCCCGTCACCAGCCCCTCGGACCTGGGCACTCCGCTTGTTCCGCCCACAGAGGATTCGCTGAGAGCATGCGCCGCCGGTGGGCCGCCGCCGCGCGGGGCACAGTCACCGCATGAAGCTACTGATGCTGGGTGGGACCGAGTTCGTCGGCCGGTCGGTCGTCGAGGAGGCGCTGGGCCGGGGCTGGGAGGTGACGGTCTTTCACCGCGGGCGTTCCGCGCCGCCCACGGGGGTGGAGGTGCGGATCGGTGACCGGAGCGTCCCGGGCGGGCTGGCGGCGCTGGAGGACGGCAGCTGGGACGCGGTCGTCGACACCTGGAAGGGCGCACCGTCCGCCGCCCGGGAGGCCGCCCGGCTGCTGTCCGGCCGCGTCGGACGCCATCTCTACATCTCCTCCCGCTCGGTCCACCCGTTCCCGTCCGCCGCCGGACTCGACGAGGACGGCCCGGTGGTCGACGGCTCCCCCGACGACACCTCCGACGACGACTACGCGCGCGCCAAGCGGGGCGCCGAACTGGCGGTCCAGGAGGCGTTCGGCGACCGGGCGGTGCTGGCCCGCGCCGGGCTGGTGCTCGGGCCGTACGAGAACATCGGGCGGCTGCCGTGGTGGCTGGGCCGCATCGCCCGCGGCGGGCCGGTCCTCGCCCCCGGGCCGCGCGAGCTGCCGCTCCAGTACATCGACGCCCGCGACCTCGCCGTATGGGCGCTGGACGCACTGCGCGACGGGATCCCCGGCGGCGCGTACAACCTGGTCAGCCCGACCGGTCACGCCACGATGGGCGAACTCCTCGACGCCTGTGTCCGGGTGACGGGCTCGGACGCCGAGCTGCGCTGGGCCGATCCGGACGCGGTGACGGCCGCCGGGATCGAGCCGTGGACGGAGCTGCCGGTGTGGCTGCCGCCGGGCGAGCTGCACGACACGCTGCACCGCGGCGATGTGTCGAAGGCGCTGGCCACCGGCTTGCGGTGCCGTCCGGTGGCGGAGACGGTCGCCGACACCTGGGAGTGGCTGCGGTCGATCGGCGGCACCGCCCCGCTGCACCCGGGACGCCCCACGCCGGGCCTGTCACCGGAGAAGGAGGCGGCCTTCTGGGCGAAGTGACGCGCGGTCGGACGGGCCGCCGCGCACAAAAACGGCCGGGCGGACGAGCGGAAGCCCGTCCACCCGGCCGGACGCGGGAGCCGGGGCCCGGGCCCGGACGCGGATGCCCCGGGCCCGCCCCCGTCAGACGTACCGTTCGAGGATCGACGACTCGGCGAGGCGGGAGAGGCCCTCGCGGACCGAGCGGGCGCGGGCCTCGCCGACGCCGTCCACCGCCTGGAGGTCGTCGACGCTGGCGGCCAGCAGCTTCTGGAGGCCGCCGAAGTGGTCGACGAGGCGGTCGATGACCGCGCCGGGCAGCCGCGGCACCTTCGCCAGCAGCCGGAAGCCGCGCGGCGAGACGGCGGAGTCCAGCGTCTCCGGCGAGCCGCTGTACCCCAACGCACGGGCGACGGTCGGCAGTTCCAGCAGCTCGGTGTGGGTGAGCGCGTCCAGCTCCGCGAGCGCCTCGGGGACGGTGCGGGAGCGCTTGGCGGTCGGCTCGGGGACGTAGTCGCGCGCGACCAGCTCGCGCTCCGGCTCGACCCCGGCGATCAGCTCGTCCAGCTGGAGCGTCAGGAGGCGGCCGTCGGTGCCCAGTTCGACGACGTACTCGGCGATCTCGGTGGCGATCCGGCGGACCATCTCCAGGCGCTGCGCGACGGCGGAGACGTCCCGGACCGTCACCAGGTCCTCGATCTCCAGGGCGGAGAGGGTGCCGGCGACCTCGTCGAGGCGGAGCTTGTACCGCTCCAGCGTCGCCAGCGCCTGGTTGGCGCGGGAGAGGATCGCCGCCGACTCCTCCAGGACGCGCCGCTCACCGTCGACGTACAGGGCGATCAGCCGCATCGACTGGCTCACCGAGACGACGGGGAAGCCCGCCTGGATGGAGACGCGCTGCGCGGTGCGGTGGCGGGTGCCGGTCTCCTCGGTGGGGATGGAGGCGTCCGGCACCAGCTGCACCCCGGCGCGCAGGATCTTGCTGATGTCCTTGTCGAGCACGAGCGCGCCGTCCAGCTTGCACAGTTCGCGCAGGCGGGTGGCGGTGAACTCGACGTCCAGCACGAAGCCGCCGGTGCACATCGACTCGACGGTCTTGTCGAAGCCGAGGACGATCAGTCCGCCGGTGTTGCCGCGCAGGATGCGCTCAAGTCCGTCACGCAGGGCCGTACCGGGGGCGACCGCGCTCAGCGAGGCGCGCATCAGGGCGTCGGTACCGGAACCCCCGCCGGACCTGCCGGGAGACGATGCCCGGTCGTTGGCTGCCACTGCACTCCTCCGTCGCAAGGTCTGTCGGTCCGCAGCCGCCCGGCCCCTGCCGTGGTGTCCTGCGGCGTATCAGGGAGCGTACGTGTCCCGGCGGCAGGACTGCGGAGGGGCGGGCGGGACCGGGGCAGAGTCTACCGGCGGACCTCCTCCTCCTGCGGGGCCGCTCGCCGGGGCCGCTTGGGCAACACCCGCAGCGCCTCACCGACGTCGGCGACCTCCAGCACCCGCATCCCGTCGGGGATCTTGCCCGGATCGGACGGCACCAGCGCATGGGTGAAGCCGAGCCGCGCCGCCTCGGCGAGCCGCCGCTGGACGCCGGTGACCCGGCGGACCTCCCCGGCGAGCCCGACCTCCCCGATGGCGACGAGGTTCTTCGGCAGCGGGGTGTCGCTCGCGGCGCTGGCCAGGGCGAGCGCCACCGCGAGGTCGGCGGCGGGCTCGGTGAGCTTCACCCCGCCGACGGTGGCGCTGTAGATGTCGCGCTTGCCCAGGGCGCTGATCCGGCCGCGCTGTTCGAGGACGGCGAGCATCATCGAGACGCGGGAGGTCTCCAGGCCGGAGGTGGTCCGCCGGGGCGAGGGGATCTGCGAGTCGACGGTGAGCGCCTGCACTTCGGCGACGAGCGGACGGCGCCCCTCCAGGGTGACGGTCAGACAGGTGCCGGGCACCGGCTCGGCGCGGCGGGTCAGGAAGAGGCCGGAGGGGTCGGCGAGCCCGGTGATGCCCTCGTCGTGCAGCTCGAAGCAGCCGACCTCGTCGGTGGTGCCGTAGCGGTTCTTGACGCCGCGGACCAGCCGCAGCCGGGCGTGCCGGTCGCCCTCGAACTGCAGGACCACATCGACGAGATGCTCCAGCAGCCGAGGGCCCGCGATGGCGCCGTCCTTGGTGACATGGCCGACGAGGAGGGTGGCCATTCCGCGCTCCTTGGAGGCGCGGATGAGGGCCCCGGCGACCTCGCGGACCTGCGCCATGCCGCCGGGGGCGCCGTCGATCTCCGGGGAGGCGACGGTCTGCACGGAGTCGAGGACCAGCAGCGAGGGCTTGACGCTGTCGAGGTGGCCGAGGACGGCGGAGAGATCGGTCTCGGCGGCCAGGTAGAGGTCGTCGCTGAGCGCGCCGATGCGGTCGGCGCGCAGCCGGACCTGGCTCGCGGACTCCTCGCCGGTGACGTACAGGGTGCGGTGCGCGTCGGACGCCGCCTTGGCGGCGACGTCCAGCAGGAGGGTGGACTTGCCGACGCCGGGCTCCCCGGCGAGCAGCACGACGGCGCCCGGGACGAGGCCGCCGCCGAGCACGCGGTCCAGCTCGGGCACGCCGGTGGAGCGGGCGGTGGCCCGGCGGCCGTCGACCTGGCCGATCGGGACGGCGGCGGTGGTGACCCGGCCGGGCGCGGTGGTGCGGACCGCCCCGGCGCCGCCGGTCTCCTCGACCGTGCCCCACGCCTGGCATTCGGGACAGCGCCCGAGCCACTTCACGGTGGTCCAGCCGCACTCGGTGCATCGGTAGGAGGGACGCTCCTTGGCCGACGTTTTACGGGTTGCCATGACGTCACCGTAGCGGCGGGGTGTGACAGCGGGGGTCGGCGGCGGTCGGCCGGGGCGACGGCGGACCGCCCGGCCCGGACCGCCCGGCCCCCTCGTCTCCGGCGGGTCCGGTGTCCCGGAGGAGAGGCGGGAAACGGTCCGAGGGGCCCGCCCCGGCCCCGTCACGTTCGGGAGGCTTGGGCGGAACGGGTGGTTCATGTCCCCTTTTGAGTGAGATGCTCACTCGTTAGGGTTGAATGTGCGGCCAGACGGCCAGTGCCGCTGGATCATCGCCCTACCGTCGCCGGGGTGATGAGCAGGCCCGAGCACCCCACGCACACCACCGGCGCACACCGGTCGCGCAGCGGCGCTTCGCATCGGAGCAGGCCGCAGCACCCCGGCCGACCGGTGCCCTCCGACCGTCCCGAGCAGGCCGTCCGCCCCGAGCGGTCGGTCCGCGTCGCCTGGCCCGTCCTGGCCCCGCCCCCGGGGACCCCGGGCGCTCCGGGCGGCCAGCCGCATGCCGCGCGTCCCGGTCCCCCCGGCCGTCCCGGGCATCCCGTCCGGGCCGCGGGCTACGAGCCGTATCTGGACGGGCTGTTCACGTACTGCCTGTCCGTGCTGTGCGCGCACGGCGCGGCGGCGGCGGTGCTCGGGGAGACGCTGGCGCTCGCCGAGCGGCAGCACGGCAGACGCCCCGACGACCCGGGTCTGTACCGCCCCTGGCTCTACGCCCTGGCCCGTTGGGCGTGCCTGCGGCGGCTGGCCGATCCCAGCGCGCCGGACCCGGCGGCGGACCCGGAGTCCGGGCGGCGCGAGCTGGCCCGGTTGGCGTGGCCCGAGGCGGCGGGGATGACGCCGGAGCAGCGCGAGGCGCTGGAGCTGTCGGTCCGCCACCGGCTGCCCGCGGCGGAGGTGGCCGCGGTGCTCGGCACCGATCCGGTCGCCACCCGGGCGCTGCTGGCCACCGCCTCCTGCGAGGTGGAGCGGACCCGCGCGGCGCTGGCCGTGGTGGAGCGCGGGCACTGCCCGGACGTGGCGCGGCTGGCCGGTGGCACCCGGATGCTGCTGGGGGCGGTGCTCCGGCGGGAGCTGGTGCGGCACGTCGACGACTGCGCCGAGTGCCGCGGCACCGCGGAGTGCGCGACGGCCACCGGTCCCTGGCCGGGCACCGCACCCGCGGCCCGGGGGACGCTGCCGCTGGTCGCGGCGCCCCGGGAGGCGGTGTTCGGGGCGCTGGCGGCGGCCCGGCGGACGCGGTCCGGGCGGGCCGAGGGGGTCGCCGGTTCGGGGGTGGCGTCCGGTGCGCGCCGGACGGGCCGCAGCGGTGGGGCAAACGGTTCTCCACGCTACGACCGCCGGGGCTTCCCGGTCCGTGCGACGGATCTGGCGGCCCGCCGGATGCGGCTGCGCAGCCGCGCGATGACGACCACGATCGTCGCCACCGTGCTGGCCGCCCCGGTGCTGGCCCTGTGGGCGGCGTACCGGGGCGCCCCCGCACCGGGTGAGGCGGAGAGCGCGCCCCCGGTGACGGCCGTCGACTCGGACAGCGGGCGGTTGGACGGCCGCCCGTACGAGAACGCCGGGAACGCCGGGACGCCGCCGCGCCCGGCGGCGTCGGCGTCCGAGGTGCCGGGGGAGGTGACGGCGCGGGTGACCGGCGCGGACGGCGGGCGCGCGCGCCGGTCGACCGGCCCCGGGCGGCTGACCGTCACGGCGCAGCCGCGCGGCGCGACGACCGTGATCACGCTCAGCGCGTCCGGCGGCGCCCCGGTGCGCTGGACGGCGGCCGCGGGCGCCCCGTGGCTCCAGCTCAGCCGGACGGCGGGGGAGCTGGAGCCGGGGCGGAGCACGGCGGTGACCGTCGCCGTCGACCACGACCGGGAGCCGGACGGGCCGTGGCGGACCCGCATCGTCATCGGGCCGGGCGCGACCGCCGTCACGATGGAGGGCCGGGGCGGCGACTCCCCGGGCCAGGGCCGTCCGCGCCCCACTCCCCCGGCGCCGACGCCGCCCCGTCCGACCACCCCGGCGCCGCGGCCGACCCGCCCGTCGCCGACGCCTCCGACGTCACCGGATCCCACCCCCACCGGCCCGACGCCGACGGATTCGTCGACGCCGGTGGCCACCGTGCGGTAGTCGGCGGAAGGCTGGAACGGGCAGGTCAGCGGCTGGAACGGCGGGGTGGAACGGCCGCGTCGCCGCGGGCCGTCCCGGGCTCAGCCCCGGCCCGCCTCCGGAACCTCCAGCTTGACCGCCTTGCCCGAGCGGGCGGACTCCGGCGGGGTCGCCGGGTCGGCCGGGTGCGGGGCGAGCGGGAGGGTGGCGGCCAGCCGTTCCTCGCAGAGTTCGACGAGTTTGGCGTACCCCTCCTTGCCCATCAGCTCGGTGAGTTCCGGTTCGTACGAGACGTAGACCGGGTCACCGGCGCCGTGGGCGGAGGTGGCGGAGGTGCACCACCAGTGCAGGTCGTGGCCGCCGGGGCCCCAGCCGCGGCGGTCGTACTCGCCGATCGTCACCTGGAGGATCTGGGTGTCGTCGGGCCGGTCGATCCAGTCGTAGGTGCGGCGCACCGGGAGCTGCCAGCAGACGTCCGGCTTGGTCTCCAGCGGCTCGCGGCCCTCGCGCAGCGCCAGCAGGTGCAGGGAGCAGCCGGCGCCCGCCGCGAAGCCGGGGCGGTTCTGGAAGATGCAGGAGCCCTGCCAGCGGCGGGTCTGCCGGTCGCCGTCCTCGTCCTCCTCGGTCCAGCCGCTCTCCGTGCCGACGTCGTGGAACTGCCACAGCTCCGGCGTGAGCCGCGCCACGTGTCCGGCGACCCGCTCCTCGTCCTCCTCGTCGGAGAAGTGCGCGCCGAGCGTGCAGCAGCCGTCGTCGGCGCGGCCCGCCTGGATGCCCTGGCAGCCGCTGCCGAAGATGCAGGTCCAGCGGGACGTCAGCCAGGTCAGGTCGCAGCGGAAGAGCTGCTCGTCGTCGGCCGGGTCCGGGAAGGTGACCCAGGCGCGGGCGAAGTCGAGGCCGACCTCGTCGGCCGGGGCGCCCGCCTGGCGCTTTGCGCCCTTCTCCGCGGCTTTCCCGCGCTTCGCCTTGTTCGTCTTAGCCACGACTCCAGCGTACGGGCCCGGCGCACCCGGATCCGGACAGCCAGGCGCACACACCTACTACGCGCGCCCCCGCGCCCCCGGGGGTCCCGGGCGCCGCAGTAGGTTTCCCCGTATGAGACTCGGTGTCCTCGATGTGGGTTCGAATACGGTCCATCTCCTGGTGGTCGACGCGCACCCGGGCGCGCGCCCGCTGCCCGCCTACTCGCACAAGGCGGAGCTGCGGCTCGCCGAACTGCTCGACGCGGACGGCGCGATAAGCGACGCGGGCGTGGAGCGGCTGGTCGCGACCGTCCGGGAGGCCGGGCAGGTGGCCGAGGACAAGGGCGTCGAGGACGTGCTGCCGTTCGCCACCTCCGCGGTCCGCGAGGCCACCAACGGCGAGCAGGTGCTGCGCCGTGTCGCCGAGGAGACCGGTGTCGCGCTGCGGGTGCTCTCCGGGGAGGACGAGGCGCGGCTCACCTTCCTCGCCACCCGCCGCTGGTTCGGCTGGTCGGCCGGGCGGCTGCTGCTCCTGGACATCGGCGGCGGCTCCCTGGAGATCGCGTACGGGCTGGACGAGGAGCCGGACGCGGCGACCTCGCTGCCGCTCGGCGCGGGCCGTCTGACCAGCGGCGCGCTGCCCGGTGATCCGCCCGGCACGGACGATGTGCGGGCGCTGCGCCGCCGGGTGCGGGCCGACATCGCGCGGGTGGTGAGCGACTTCACCCGCTACGGCAACCCCGATCATGTCGTCGGTACGTCGAAGACCTTCCGGCAGCTGGCCCGGATCACCGGCGCCGCCCGCGCCTCGGACGGGCTCTACGTCCAGCGGGAGCTGGAGCGCAAGAAGGTGGAGGAGTGGGTGCCGAAGCTGGCCGGGATGACGGCGCAGCAGCGTGCCGCGCTGCCCGGCGTCTCCGAGGGCCGCTCCCGCCAGTTGCTGGCGGGGGCGCTGGTGGCGGAGGCGGCGATGGACCTCTTCGGGGTGGATGCGCTGGAGATCTGCCCGTGGGCGCTGCGGGAGGGCGTGATCCTGCGGCGGCTCGACCACCTGCCGACGCCCTGAGCGGTGCGGCCCGTACGCTGTCCCTCGTGACAGAGCCAGTGGTGCGCATCCCCGATGCGAAGGTCGCGCTGTCCACGGCCTCGGTCTACCCGGAGTCGACGGCGACGGCGTTCGAGATCGCCGCGCGTCTGGGGTACGACGGCGTCGAGGTCATGGTGTGGACCGACCCGGTCAGCCAGGACATCGAGGCGCTGCGGCGGCTGTCCGACTACCACGGTGTGCCGGTCCTGGCGGTGCACGCGCCGTGTCTGCTGATCACCCAGCGGGTGTGGTCGACCGATCCGTGGGTCAAGCTCCAGCGGGCGAAGAACGCCGCGGAGAAGCTCGGCGCCTCCACCGTCGTCGTCCACCCGCCGTTCCGCTGGCAGCGGTCGTACGCGCGGGAGTTCGTGCGCGGGGTGTGGCGGATGGAGCACGAGACGGACGTCCGGTTCGCCGTCGAGAACATGTATCCGTGGCGCTACCGCGACCGCGAGATGCTGGCGTACGCGCCGGACTGGGATCCGACCAACGACGACTACCGCCACTTCACCATCGACCTCTCGCACACCGCGACATCGCGCAGCGAGGCGCTGAAGATGGTGGAGCGGATGGGCGACCGGCTGGCGCACCTCCATCTCGCCGACGGCAGCGGCTCCGGCAAGGACGAGCATCTGGTGCCGGGGCGCGGCACCCAGCCCTGCGCGGAGCTGCTGGAACAGCTCGCGGGGACCGGTTTCGACGGCCATGTCGTGGTCGAGGTCAACACCCGCCGGGCGATGTCCGCGGCGGAGCGCGAGGCCGATCTCGCCGAGGCGCTGGCCTTCACCCGCCTCCATCTGGCGTCCCCGAAGCGGTAGGGCGACGCCGCCGCGGGACCGGCCGCACCGGCCCCGGGAACCCGTCCGCGCCCGTCCGCACTCCGGTCACCCGTCTCACCATGCGGAGGACTTGTCCGGATCGCGGATCGGCAGCGTACTCTCGGGATGAGCTGATACAGGACGGCTGATGTACGACGCCGCCGGTACGGAGCAGGGCGGATGCCCTCCTTCCGGTGCCGCAGCGGCGGTCGTCCGAGACGATCCCCTAGGGAGTGACCATCGTGCCCGAGCTGAGGTCCCGCACCGTTACCCATGGCCGCAACATGGCCGGCGCCCGAGCCCTTATGCAGGCCAGCGGCGTAGCGCGGGAGGACTTCGGCAAGCCGATCATCGCCGTCGCCAACAGCTTCACCGAGTTCGTGCCGGGCCACACCCACCTCCAGCCGGTGGGCCGCATCGTCTCCGAGGCGATCCACGCGGCGGGCGGCATCGCCCGGGAGTTCAACACCATCGCCGTCGACGACGGCATCGCGATGGGCCACGGCGGCATGCTCTACAGCCTGCCGTCCCGCGATCTGATCGCCGACTCCGTCGAGTACATGGTCGAGGCGCACTGCGCGGACGCGCTGATCTGCATCTCCAACTGCGACAAGATCACCCCGGGCATGCTGATGGCCGCGATGCGCCTCAACATCCCCACCGTCTTCGTCTCCGGCGGCCCGATGGAAGCCGGTCAGGCCACGCTGGTCGACGGCACGGTCCGCAAGCTCGACCTGGTCAACGCCATCTCCGAGGCGGTCAACGAGAACGTCTCCGACGAGGACATCCTCCGCATCGAGCAGAACGCCTGCCCGACCTGCGGTTCCTGTTCCGGCATGTTCACCGCCAACTCCATGAACTGCCTGACCGAGGCGATCGGTCTGGCCCTGCCCGGCAACGGCTCCGTCCTCGCCACCCACACCGCCCGCAAGGCGCTGTACGAGAACGCCGGACGCACCGTCGTCGAGATCACCAAGCGCCGCTACGAGCAGGACGACACCACCGTCCTGCCGCGCTCCGTCGGCTCCCGTGCCGCGTTCGAGAACGCCGTCGCGCTCGACATCGCCATGGGCGGCTCGACCAACACGATCCTGCACCTGCTCGCCGCCGCCCAGGAGGCCGAGCTGGACTTCGACATGAAGAAGATCGACGAGCTGTCGCGGAAGCTGCCGTGCCTGTCGAAGGTCGCCCCGAACGGCGCGTACTACATGGAGGACGTGCACCGCGCGGGCGGCATCCCCGCCATCCTCGGCGAGCTGTACCGCGCCGGGCTGCTCAACGAGGACGTCCACACCGTCCACTCCTCCTCGCTCGCCGACTGGCTGAAGAACTGGGACATCCGCGGCGGTTCCCCGTCCGCGGAGGCGACCGAGCTGTTCCACGCGGCGCCCGGCTGCGTCCGCTCCGCGAAGGCGTTCTCCCAGTCGGAGCGGTGGGAGTCGCTCGACACCGACGCGGCGAACGGCTGCATCCGCGACATCGAGCACGCCTACTCCACCGAGGGCGGGCTGGCGATTCTCTACGGCAACCTCGCCGTGGACGGCTGCGTCGTGAAGACCGCCGGTGTCGACGAGTCGATCTGGACGTTCGAGGGCCCCGCCGTGGTCTGCGAGTCCCAGGAAGCCGCGGTCGACGCGATCCTGAAGAAGCAGGTCAAGGAGGGTGACGTCGTCGTCATCCGCTACGAGGGCCCCAAGGGTGGCCCGGGTATGCAGGAGATGCTGTACCCGACGTCGTTCCTCAAGGGGCGCGGTCTGGGCAAGGCGTGCGCGCTCGTCACCGACGGCCGGTTCTCCGGCGGCACCTCGGGGCTCTCCATCGGCCACGCCTCCCCGGAGGCGGCGTCCGGCGGCACCATCGCCCTCGTCGAGAACGGCGACCGCATCCGCATCGACATCCCGAACCGCTCCATCGAACTCCTCGTCCCCGACACGGAGCTGGAGTCCCGCCGTCTGGCCCTGGGCGGCGTCTACGCCCCCAAGGACCGCGACCGCAAGGTCTCCCAGGCGCTCCGTGCGTACGCCGCGATGGCCACCAGCGCGGACAAGGGCGCGGTGCGCGACGTCAGCAAGCTGGGCTGACCCCCGGGTTCGGGCCCGGACCCGAACCCGAACCTGACCCTGAACCGACGGAGTCCGTACGTGTGGGCCCTCGCCTGATGGCGGGGGCCCACACGGCGTCCGGGGCGGGGCCGCCGGAACGGTCCGGTCTACCCCTGCCCCTCTTCAGGTAACTCCGCCCCATTTACCTGGCGTTCGATTCCAACTGCGTTCCGGCGACGGATAGTTCGGCGCAAATTCCGGGCGCGAGACGGGCGGGATCACGCACGGTGGCGGGCCGCGAAATACGTACCGCCACTCCGTCCCCCGCAGCCCCTCCGCACCTCATACGGAACGGAATGCCGCCGCCCCTGCCGCCCGAATGCCGAACCGGCGGGAAAGCAGAATCCTTTCCTGAATCCCTCCGGATTCCTGGAGAGGCTCCCGCCTCTCTCCCCCGCACGCCGCCCCCTCCGCATCCCTTCCGCCTCCCCCTCTCCTCCCTCTCCCAAATTCGAGAAATTCGACGGCCGTTCGGCGGGAATACCGCGAGGGGCGCGGCAGGAACGCGAGGGGAACGCGGCGGGGTACTCAGTCGGAAACGGGAAGGGACCGGCTGCTCTCCAGCACCCGGAATCCGGCGCTGTCGTACAGATTCATCGCCACCTCGTTGCCGCCCCAGACCGTGAACATCAGCGCCGTGTCCCCGGCGGCGCGGGTGGCCTGTTCCCCCACCGCCATCGCGCCACGGCCGTATCCCTTGCCGCGCTGCGCGTCGTCCACGTTGAGGCTGAAACCGTAGGTGACGCCGGGCAGATGGCCGTGGTGGAGCCAGGCGCTGCCGACCGGCGCGCCCTCGACTTGCAGGACGAGGACGGCGTGGCCAGGGGTGGACAGGCCCTGCGGCAGCAGTTCGGCGAAGTCCTTTTCCGCCTTACGGAGGGCTTCGTCCCTGGTCAGGGCACCGGCGCGGACGATGCCGTAGAGATACGCGTCCTTCTCGGCGGCGAGCCAGCGCGGATACTCGCCCGTGGTCATCGGCCGTGCGGCGACCGGATCGGACGACGGCTGCGGGCCGTCGAAGGTGCGGATACGCACCTGCCCCTCGACCGGATAGTCCGCGAAGAGACCGCCGTCCGGTCCGGCGACCCGGACGTTGACCCGGCGGGCACCCCGCTCGGCGCACCACGCCTCCGCCCACGACCGGGCGGCCTGTTCATGGCCCTGACCTGCGTGTACGGCATCGACCCAGAGGTCGCCGATACGGCCGGCGGCTATGCCGTGCTCGGTGGTGACACCCACCGCGACGTACCCGATCCGGGCCCCGTCGTGGCCGATCTCCGCGACGGTCCACTCCGCCGCCTTCTCCCGCTCCCGAACCTGGCCGACCCGGGTCTGCGCCGCGTCCGCTCCGAGCCTGGCGGCGAGATACGTGTCCCGCAACCGCCGCTCGAAGTCCCGCTCCCACGCCGCGCGTTCGTCCAGCACTCTGATTTCCGTCATCGGGTCACCGTAGCCAGGGGCGACCCGTGGCGCGCGGGGGTTTTCCCTGGCCGGGCGGGCGCCGACCAGCGCCGTTACGGTGCCGCGCCCGCCCCCGCCGACCGCCCGCCGCCGACCGCCTGCCGCCGACCGCTCAGCCCCGGCTCCACCCGTTCTCCAGCAGGTCGAACGCCGCGTCCAACACCGCCACCTGGTCCTCCGCCCGGTACGCCAACGCGACCGCCTCCAGCGCGAAATGCGCCAGCGCCGCGCTACGCGGATCGTCCGGCGCGGCTCCGGCGTCCTCCGCGATGGCCCGGGCGAGCGCGGTCTGATGACGCATCCACATGCGGTGGGCGTACGCGGCGAGCGCCGGGGTGCGCTCGATCAGGGCGAAGAACTCCGCCGCACCGGACGCCTCGTCGGCGATCTTCCGGCGGGCCCATTCGGCGTGGGCGCGGAGCGCCGCCGGGACGCTGACGCCCTTCTTCCGGTCGCGTACGGCGGCGACCAGCCCCGCTTCCTGGTCCGCCTCCTCGTCGAAGACCAGCGCTTCCTTGCTCGGGAAGTACTTGAGGAGCGTGGTCGTGGAGACATCGGCGGCATCGGCGACGGTGTGCAGCGTCACCGCGTCATAGCCGTGTTCCAGGAAGAGACGCAGCGCGGCATCGGCGAGCGCCCGACGGGTGGCCGCCTTCTTACGCTCGCGACGCCCTACGGGCGCGGGCTCGACGGGACTGGACTCGACGGACGCGGGCTCGGCGGCAGTGGGCTCGGCGGCGGTGGGCTCGGCGGGAGTGGGCATGCCGCCACCCTATCCAAGGTGGCACGACCCAAAAAGTTTCACGGTTGCACTTTTCTTATGGGTGCCCTTTCATGGAGGACGTTCCGGCAGGGCCACGGCGAGCCGCACGGCCCTGACCTGCCCGTTCGCCCTGCCCTGCGCTGCCCTGCCCTGCGGTCGGGCCGCCCCGCACCCGGCCCTCGGGCCCGCTGTCGCTGCCCACTGCCCACTGTCCGCTGTCCGCTGTCCGCTGTCCGCTGTCCGCTGTCCGCGCAGCCCTCTCCGACGAATCGAGGACACCGCCATGCCTTCTTCCGCCACGTCTCCGTCCGTCACGCCTCCTTCCGCTGCGTCTGCTTCCGCTGCGTCTGCTTCCGTCACGCCTCCTTCCGTCGCGCCACGCCCGCCCCGGATCGCCGTTGTCGGTGCCGGTCCCGGCGGTCTGACCTGCGCCCGGGTCCTTCAGCGCCACGGCGTCGCCGTCACCGTCCACGATCTCGACGCCTCCGCCACCGCCCGTGACCAGGGCGGCAGCCTCGATATGCACCCCGACACCGGCCAACACGCCCTGCGCGCCGCCGGGTTGTGGGACGCGTTCCACCCCCTCTCCCGACCCGAGGGCCAGCAGATACGGGTGGCCGACCGGCACGGCCACCTCCTGCTCGACGCCGCCCCACCCGAGAACGGGAACGGGGGCGGGGACGATGTCGGGAGCGGCGCCGGGACCGGGGACGGCGCCGATGCCCGGCCCGAGATCGACCGTGGTCGGCTGCGGCGCCTCCTGCTCGACGCGCTCGCGCCCGGCACCGTCCGGTGGGGCCAGCGCCTGGAGCGCGCCGAACCGTTGGGCGGCGGCGGCCACCGGCTGTACTTCGCCGACGGTTCCACCACCGAAGCGGACCTGGTCATCGGCGCGGACGGCGCCTGGTCCCGGGTCCGCCCGCTGGTCTCGGACGCCCGCCCCGGCTACACCGGCGTCACCGTCGTCGAAGCCGAACTGCACGACGCCGACCACCGCCACCCGGAGCTGGCCGCCTTCACCGGCAACGGCATGATGATGGCCCTTGACGCAGGTCAGGGCGTGATCGCGCAGCGCAACGGCGGCGGGCGGATCCGCATCCACCTCGGTCTGCGCACCGCCGAGGACTGGCACCGCACGGCGGGCGTCGACCTCGCCGATCCCGCCGCCGTCCGCACCGCCCTGCTGGCCCGCTTCTCCGGTTGGGGCGCCCCGCTCCGCGCCTTCCTGCACGCCACCGACACCGGCTACGTCAACCGCCCGCTGTACGCACTGCCCGTCCCCCACCTCTGGCGGCGCACCCCCGGTGTCACCCTCCTCGGCGATGCGGCGCATCTGATGTCCCCGATCGGCGGCATGGGCGCCAACCTGGCGATGCGGGACGGCGCGGACCTCGCCCGCGCCCTGCTCGACCACCCTTCCGTCGACGCCGCCGTCGCGTCCTACGAGGAGTTCCGCCGCCCGCGCTCCACCGCAGCCGCGGCGGGCGCCGCCGCGGGGCTGGCCGACGCCTTCTCCGCGGACGGCGCCGCGCACGTCCTCGCCCATCTGTCGGGCCAGGGCTGACCGCGGCGGGGACGGGGCTGCGCTACCGCCCGTCCACCGGCTGCCGGAAGCATTCCGTGCTGACCGCCAGCCGGACCGTGTGCGGCGGTTTGGCGGAGGCGACGGCTATGTGGCGGCGGTGTGGCCCGTCGTCGGCGTCGAGTTGGGCCTCCTGCACCTGCGGCCGTTCCTCGTACGCGGTGATCTCGACGCCGTCTTTCCGTTCCAGCGCCGCCCGCAGCCGTCGCAGTGCGGCGATGTGCATCCGGTCGGGCAGGTCCGCGTACGCGGTGTACGTCAGGGTGTACGGGCCTTCGGTCGGCGCCGGGACGCCGCGTCGGCCGCATGTCTCGTAGGACGCACCCGGGTTGTACCGTCCGCTGATCCCGATACCGGCATCCGCGGCCACGTTCCTGACCTGCTGTTCTGTCGTGGCGAGCGCCGCCGCCCGGCTCTCCAGGGGCGGCGCCCCCGCGTCGGACAACCAGGCCCACCCGAGGAGGGTGGCCACGACGAGCACCGCCACGACCGCGATCAGCCGGTCGCGCCGCCGCCCGTCGTCGTCCCCGGATCTCAGCGCCCGGACAGCGCACCACCCTTCACCGCTCCGACGAACGACGCCCACACCGGCGCCCCGAACACCAGCGCCGGACCCGCCGGAACCTTGCTGTCCCGGACCGGAACCACCGCGTCGAGGTCGTCGGAGACCTCGATGCAGTTGCCGCCCTCCTGGTTGCTGTAGCTCGACTTACGCCAGGAGAGGGCGGAGAGAAGGTCGTCCGACACCTCGATGCAGTCGCCGCCATCGTGGTTGCTGTAGCTGGACTTACGCCACTGGAGAGCGCTCAGTTCGACTCGGCGGACGGACATGGGATTTCCTCCAGAAGACGCTGAATGAACTCGACGGACTCGCGCGGGGAGAGAGCGTGGTCGCGCAGCCGATCGTAACTGAACTGCAGCCGCTCAACTCCGGCGTTATCGGTCACCAGTTGTCCGTCGAACCCGGTCTCGACCCAGGCCACCGTGCGCCCTTCCGGAAGTCGCAGAAGAGCGGTGTCCGTGTTTATCAACTCGCACGGACCGGCGGCGAGCGGCAGCACCTGGATGGCGATGTTGTCCTGCTCGGCCATCGCCAGGAGGTGGGTCAGTTGCTCACACCACTCCTCGTCATTCAGCAAGCGGCGGCGCAGTGCAGCCTCGTCGATGACCGCGCGGAAGTGGGGCGCCAAATCGCCGGACAGCAACTCGCTGCGGGTTGCTCGAGCATCAGCCTGCTGCTCCACCTGATCGCCTTGCGCCAGGCTGCCCAGCATCAACAGTCTCCGTGCGTACGCCCGCGTCTGGAGAAGTCCCGGGATCACACTGGGCGAGTACTGCTGGATACCCGCAGCCTCGGCCTCCAGCGTCATGTACCGCCGATACTGCTCGCGGAACTGCTGCGAGGAGCCCAGAGCCATCTCCCACATGGCGATCAGCAACCCTGGCGGTGTCTCGTAGTACACCTCCAGTGCTTCCACAACTTCGGGGCTGCCGATCGTCTGCCCTCCTTCCATTTTTCCGAAAAGGGACGCATCCCACCCCAGAGCATCACCCATTTCCCGGAAGCTGACCCCTTTCTTCGCTCGTAGTAACCGCAGTTCCTCCGCGAACCGTTGACGCGGCTCCTGGCTTCGACCTGTGACCGCACGCCTGGGCGGCATAACGACCTCCCCGAGAAGATCTGGACTTACGTTCTGGAGCAACCGAAGGGACTCCGACATGCGGAAAGGGGGCTCCATTGCGGGTGCATTCTCTTAACACCCGGAATACGCACGGTAGTTGATGTGGCGCGTCCCGGCATTCGAACACCGAAAACACAGGAGTGGCCATGGGGACGAATCAGCCCGAGGACGCCGAGGCCGTCTGCGACGAACTGGACCGCGCGCTCAGGGCGGTGGGCGTGGCCCTGCCGTCGCTTGCCGTCGACCCGCTGTCGTACGGCAGCGCCTTGCCCGTCGTCCTGATCGAGCTGGGACGCTGCAACCTCGACACCGCACGACGGCTCACCGCCGTCCTCCGCGGGGCGGCCGGATGAGCGGCCCACGCGACCTCTATGTGATGAGCACCGTCCGGCCGTATCTCGTGAGCATCGTCCGGCGCGGCGGCTCGGGCGTCCGGCCGTACGCCGCCAAGCCGTATCTCTCGCCCGCCTGTCACGTCGGACGGCATCCGTGGTGCGACAAGGGACGGGTGGAACCGGGCGCGGTGCCCGGCGTGCGGCACGAGGTGTGCGTCTGTCCCTGCCATGGCGCGGCAGGGCACTGAGGAAGCTCGGGCTCGGCCCGGCGCGGGGTGCGCCGGACCGGTACCGGGTGGGGGCTCCGCGCCCGGCGGGTCGGGGGAAGTACGCCGCCGGACGCGGAGGTCGGGGGACTCCATCGGCTCAGAAGGAGAGCGCGACGGAGGGGTCGGTCTGCCAGTAGGTGACGAAGGCGTTGTCGTCGACCTTGGTGCCGTCGGGGAGGGCGAGGTTGACGCTGTGACCGGCGTCGGGCTCGCTCTCGTCCCGGCCCTTGAAGTGGACCTCCAGATTGCTGGCGTCGCGCAGGTGGGTGTCCCCGCCCGGCTCACCCGTCAGACCGACACCGGCGTACGCGGACTCACCGGGGTTGAGGCTGACGACAGCCTGCGGCTGGGAGTCCTCCAACTCGCGGGTGGCGGCCTGGTCCTCGTCGAAGCGGAGCGCGGGGGCGTAGTAGGCGTCGCAGCGCTTGCTGCCGGTGTTGGTGATCTTGATGAGCAGGTGGTTGATCGGCCGCGACGGCTGGGAGACCTCGGCCTTCACGGTCGCGCCGGTGCAGGGGACGTCCTCCGCGGCGCCGCTGCCGCCGGAGTCGCTCTGCTGGGCGCCGCCGTTCTGACCGGCCTGGCCCTTACCGGCGCTGTCACCGCGCTCGGTGGAGGCCCGCGCCTCCCCCTTACCGCCGCTCTCCCCGCCCTTGACGTCGGTGGTGTTCTGCCCCTGCTCCTCCGACGCGGAGGGCACGGACTTGAGGGCGTCGTCCTTACCGTCCGCGGGGCCGCAGGCGGTCAGGGAGAGGGCGGCGAGGGCGGTGACGGCGAAGAGAGCGGGCTTGCGGACACGGCGAAGAGCAGACATGACGTACCTCGATCACGTGGTGGAAGTGGTGGGCCGCGGCGGAGGGCCTCAACGCCGCGGCGTGGTCATCACATTCGCCGTTCCAGCCCGCCAGCGGCAAGGATTCCCAGCTCATACGGGACGCCGGAATGATTCCAACCCACCTGACCTGCACGGTTATCCACAGCCTGGAACGCCTGCCTGGAACGGGTGGAATAGTTGAGGCATGACGAAGGACGATGGGGAGGGCTCCTTCGCGGCCATGCTGCGGGAGTTGAAGGGGCGTTCGGGACAGAGCTACAGCACGCTGGCGAAGCGACTGCATGTGAGCACCTCGACGCTGCACCGCTACTGCAACGGCGACGCGGTACCCGCCGAGTTCGCCCCCGCGGAACGCCTCGGGCGGCTCTGCGGCGCGAAACCCGACGAACTGGTCGAGCTGCACCGGAGATGGATCCTGGCGTCGGCCGCCCGGAGCGGGAAGAAACGGGAACGGGACGAGGCACCCGAGCCGGAGACGGCGCCGACGCCCACGCCGGGCGCCGCGTCCGAGCCGGAGGCGGACACCCCGCAGCCGGACCCGGCACCCGTGCCGGAAACGGAAGCCGGGACGGCGTCCGCATCGGTGCCGGGGGGCGCCGCGGAACGACAGCCGGAGTGGGCGAGGAACGCCGAGGCGGCACCGGCGGCCACGGAACCGCCGCTGCCGGAGATGTTCTCCACCCCGCCCGCCGTCGATCCGGACGAAACCGCGGCGGAGAACGCGGCGTACACCGTTCCACATCCGGCCGACCGGAATCCCGACGAGGACGCCGCCCGGAACGCGGCCGATCCCGTTCCGGCGGACCGGCACCGGCGCCCGGCCGCCCGCGCGGACGAGGAGGCGGCGGAGAATGCCGCGTTCACCGTGACGGCGAAGGCGCCCCGGAAGCGGCGCCCGGTCCTGATCACGGCGGCGGTGGCCGTCACCGCCGCGCTCGCGGTGACCGCCGCGTACAGCTTCTCGGGGGACGGCGCCGCGAACCGCGTCACCACCGCCCGCGACGGCGACACACAGAACGGCGACCGCGAACCGGGCGACGGCACCCCGTCGGCGACCGCGAAGGAGAAGGGGCCGGGCAAGAAGGCGGACGGCAAGGAGGAGGACGGGAAGGACGACGGGAAGAAGGACGCGTCCACCCCGCCCGGCAAGGATCCGTCCGGCGGTCCGTCCGCCGGAGCGGGCGGCGGCCACTCCGGCGGCATCCCGCTGACGGCCAACGTCCGCCCGTACGTCTGGGGCGACGAACTGCCCTGCTTCCAGACCTTTCTGATCAACCGGCCCCCGGAGAACATGCCCGGCACCCCGCCGTCCGGGGACACCGTCGGCTGGGCCCGCTCGCTCGGCGGGGTGGACGCGGAGCACTCGCGGATCGGCGTGGTGGTCCGCGGCACGGAGAAGGAACCGGTGGTCCTGGAGGCGCTGCGCGCCCAGGTCGTGGGCCGGGGTCCGGCGCTGGGCTGGCAGCACTACAACCCGTCGGGCGGCTGCGGCGGCGGGCTGACCCCGTCCTCGTACTCCATCGCCCTCGACAACACCAGCCCCGTCGTCAAGCCGGTCCCCGGCGAGCAGGCGGGGAAGACCGTCCCGGCCAAGCCGTTCCCGCGCACGGTCAGCGCCAGCGACCCGGAGGCGTTGGCCATCCGGGCGGACGCGGTCTCCTGCGACTGCAGCTGGTATCTGGAGCTGGACTGGAGCAGCGGCAAGCGCAGCGGCACCCTCCGTATCGACGACGGCGGTCGCCCGTTCCGCACCAGCGGCGCGGCGAGCAGGACGACGTACACGTACGGCGGCGACCCCGCGAAATGGTGGGGCGACGGCTGATCCCCCGGACGCGGGGCACCGGCGCCGGGCGCCCTGGAACGTTGGCCATGGAACGCGGACGACCGACCCGGACCGTTGGCCATGGAACGCGGCGCCCCTCGAACCGTTGGCCATGGAATGCGGCAGCCTCGGAACGGCGGCCCCTGGAACGCACGGAGCGGCCCCCGCCGAAGCAGGGGCCGCTCCTCATATCCGCAGCTCAGACCGTCCGTATCGGAAGGTCGGGCAGATCAGACCGGTTCGGCGACGGGCGCCGGAGCGGCCTCGTTCTGCTCGGCGACGGGACGGGCCGGACCGCCACGCAGCGGGATCTCCTTGAGGAACCACGCCGCCGCGAAGCCGATGACGCTGATCAGCGCGCCCCACAGGAAGACATGGTGCGTACCGGCGGAGACCGCGTGCAGATAGGCGTCCTTCACCACCGGCGGCAGCTGCGCCAGACCCTTCGGGTCCAACTGCGCGGCGCCACCCGACGGCAGCTTGCCGCCCGCCGCACCGAGCCGCTGGCTCATCGTGTCCGTCACCTGCTGGGTGAAGATCGCACCGAAGACCGCGACACCGAAGGAACCACCGATCGTCCGGAAGAGCGTGGCGGACGACGAGCCGACGCCCATGTCCTTCATCTCCACGCTGTTCTGCGCGATCAGCATCGTGGTCTGCATCAGGAAGCCCATACCGGCGCCGAGCACCGCCATGTAGAGACCCGAGGTGAAGCGGGTGGTGCCGACGTCCATCAGGGACAGCAGCGCCAGACCGACGGTGATCAGCCCGCCGCCGACGACCACGAAGATCTTGTACTTGCCGGTCGTGGTGGTGATCCGGCCCGCGAAGAGCGAGACCACCATCATCGCCAGCAGCATCGGGAGCAGGAGCAGCCCGGAGTTGGTGGCCGAGGCGCCCTGGACCGTCTGCTGGAACAGCGGCAGGAAGGTCATCGACCCGAACATCACGAAGCCGACGAGGAAACCGATCAGCGTGACCAGCGAGAAGTTGCCGTTGCGGAAGATGTGCAGCGGCAGCACCGGCTCCGCGACCTTCCGCTCCACCAGCACGAACAGCACCAGCGCGACGACCGCGCCCGCGCCCAGCCCGATGATCTGCGGCGACGCCCAGTCGTACTCGGTCCCGCCCCACGTCGTCATCAGCACCAGCGAGGTGATGCCGATGGTGAGCAGCGCGGCGCCGATGTAGTCGATGCGCGCCTGCGCCCGCTTCTTCGGCAGATGCAGCACCGCGGTGACCATGGCGAGGGCCACGGCGCCCAGCGGCAGGTTGATGTAGAAGCTCCAGCGCCAGCCGAGGTGGTCGGTGATGGTGCCGCCGACCAGCGGGCCGCCGATCATGGCGACGGCCATGACACCGGCCATCATGCCCTGGTACTTGCCGCGCTCCCGCGGCGGAATCAGATCACCGATGATCGCCATGACGCCGACCATCAGACCACCAGCGCCCAGCCCCTGGACGGCACGGAAGCCGATGAGCTGGCCCATGTCCTGGGCCGCGCCGGAGAGCGCCGAGCCGATCAGGAAGACCACGATGGACGACAGGAACACGCCCTTGCGTCCGTACATGTCGCCGAGCTTGCCCCAGATCGGGGTGGACGCGGCGGTGGCGAGCGTATAGGCGGTGACCACCCAGGACAGGTGCTCAAGGCCGCCCAGTTCGCCGACGATCGTGGGCATCGCGGTGCCGACGATCATGTTGTCGAGCATCGCGAGCAACATCGCGATCATCAGCGCGAAGAGGACCACCCGCACACTCGCGGACTGCTTGCCCGCCGTCTGCCCCTGGTCCGCCTGCGCCGGTTCCGTCTTCTCGGCAGTTGACATGCCGTCCCCCGTCGGGGTCGCTCTTCGCGACATCCCCATCACTCTCACTTACTCTGCTTACTTGCCGCCCGGCTAGTTCAGTACAGTAAGGAAAGGTAAGACGTCACTAGCCGGTCGTCAAGTAAGTTTCTTCCTGACGCGCCGGGAGCACCGCACCGAGGACGCAGGAGAGCACCATGAGCACAGGTCAGGCGCGTAGGGGCAACACCCGCCGACGCATCCAGGACGCCGCACTGGAGCTCTTCTCCGAGCACGGCTACGAGAAGACCTCACTCCGCGAGATCGCCGAGCAGCTCGACGTCACCAAGGCAGCGCTCTACTACCACTTCAAGACCAAGGAAGACATCGTCATCGGGCTCTTCGAGGACGCGGCCCGACCGATCGACGACCTCCTGACCTGGGGACGCGAGCAGCCGCACACCACGGAGACCAAGGTCGAACTGATCCGCCGCTACGGCGAGGCGCTGCGCACCGCCGAGGCACTGTTCCGTTTCGTCCACGAGAACCAGGCGACGATGCGCGATCTCAGCATCGGCCAGATCTTCAAGCGGCGGGTGCTGGAGCTGTGCGACATGATCATGGACCCGGAGGACGATCTGGTCGACCGGATGCGGTGCATGACCGCGGTCCAGACGCTGCACGCGGCTCAGTTCACGATGCAGCACGTCGAAGGCGACCCCGAGGAGAAGCGCAAGGCCATCCTCGAGGTCGCCACGGAACTGGTCACGGCGGCCAACCCGCCGTACCGCCGGCCAGCCCGGCCGGACTCAGCTCAGACGGCGTCGCCGTGAGCCCGCAGGAATCCGGTCGGCTCGATGCCCGACCCGTAGTTGGGACCGGTGCGGACCTCGAAGTGCAGGTGGGGACCGGTCGAGTTGCCGGTGGAGCCGGACAGACCGATCAGCTCACCGGTCTTGACCGTCTGGCCGACGCTCACCTTGATCTGCGACAGGTGGGCGTACTGGGTGTACATACCGTTCGCGTGCTTGATCACGATGGCGTTGCCGTACGCGGGACCGTCGCCGCCGCCGTTCGGACCGGCCTTGACCACGGTGCCGTTGTGCACGGCCTTGACGGCGGTACCGGTCGGCACGACGAAGTCCTGACCACTGTGGTTGTGCGACCAGTGGCTACCGGCGATACCGAAGGTGGAGCCGAGGGTGTAGTTGTCGACCGGCTTGACCCAGGCGTTGGCGGCCTTCTTGGCGCTCTGGACGGCCTTGGTCTGGGCATCGGCCTGCTTGGCGACGGTGGAGCTCACATTCGAGGTGAGGCTCGTCAGCCCGGAATCCGCGGCGTTCGCGATACCCGCGCCCAGCGCGACAGAGGCGCCGAGACCGACGGTGACGGCCACCGCACGGGTACGGAGAACGGACTTCTTGGAATTGCGGAGCTTGGCGAACTTCGACATGCGGGTTGTACCTCCGGAAAGGAAGGGAAAGGGATCTGCGTTCCGGCTGCGGACCGGCATCGCCATTCCTTGGTAACCCGCCATTGCCGTGCTGCCAAGGGCCCTTTCTACTAGCCCGGACCGTAAGCACGACGCCGCCCGGATGTCCGCCGGACACCCCGCGGACCCCACGGATCAATCCCCCAAATCACCCCATCCTGCCCAGGCGCGCACGGTCGCCATACCATGCTTGAACTGGACATATGAGCCTACGTCGCCCAGCCCGCAGGGCCCGCACCCCACCCCCGGACGACACGCCCCGCGGGGCCCCCGACGCACCCCCCGGGACCCCCGCGAAACTCCCCCTAATTCCTCTAGTAGGCCCGAATTCGGCTGTGCGGCACGTCACCGGAAAGCGCCTTCTCAGCCCTTTCGATGGGACTTTCACGGCCCGCCGAGGGACCTTCGACCCCCTGTGACCGGGGTTACTCGCGGGCGGGCCGCGCCCCCTTTCCTTCATCATTTCCGGGGTTTTGTGTGACCGCGGTTACTCGGAAAGGGGTGAATGTGACGGGGGTTATGTGACGGCGGTTACCTTTCCTTGCCGGGGGAGGTGGAAAGGGCGGCGGGAGTTGTCTGGGGGGGGCGGGGAGCTGTCGAGGGGCGAGGGGCGCGGGGGCGCCGCCCG
>NZ_JODY01000046.1 GCF_000718015.1 Streptomyces catenulae
CACCCGCCCCGCCCCCGCCGCACCCGGTCGTCCGGCCTCCGCCGCCTCTCACTCCACCCGTACCCCCAGGTGGGCGGCGAACGACGGGGAGAGGTCGAGGAGTTGGGCGGGGCTGATGACGGCGCCGGAGAGGCCGTCGATGCCGCGGGCCACATCGAGGGCGGCGGCGCCCCGCAGGTCGACGTCCTTCATCCGGGCGCCGGTGAAGTCGGCGCGGGCGACCGTGCAGTCCTCGAAGGTGACGCGCTCCAGCTCCGCGCCGGAGAAGTCCGCCTCGACCAGGACGCAGCCCTCGAAGACCACGTCCCGCAGCTTCGCGGTCCGCAGATTCGGGAAGTCGATCTTTCCGCCGCGCACCACCACCCGCTCCAGCACCGCGCCGTGCAGCTGCGTACCGCCCCACCGGGCGTCGCTGACCTCCACATCGCGCAGCGCCGCCCGGGAGAGGTCCGTGCCGACGCCCCGGGTGCCGCTCAGCACGGTGTCGATGAACCGGGCGCGGCTCAGCTCCGTCTCGTCGAGCGCGCAGCGGCGGAGCGCGCAGTCCATGAACCGGGCGCCGCGCGCCGACTGGCCCGCCGCGTCCAGGTCCGTGAACTCCAGCCCTTCGTAGTCCCCTTCGGGCTCCAGCTCCCCGCCGTCGTACGCCGTCAGCTCGGGCAGTCTCACCTCCGCCCGGCGCACCGCCCGGACCGTCCCCGTACGCCACCCTGCCACGCTCCACCGCCTTCCGTTCGCCGCGGTGCGCCCGCCGCCCGGCCGCGGCGACACCCCCGTGCCCGCCGCGGCTGACCGACCGGCCGGACACACCGTGCGTGCGCCCCACCGCCAACTGCCCACCCATCGTGAACCACACCACTGACAATCCCCGGCGGTACCGGCCCCGCCACGGCGTCGTCCGCCCGTCGCTGACGGCTCCGGCACCCGTTCCGACCTGCGGGGATGTCGTACGGAAAAGTGTTTCGGGGCTCCCCGGGGGAGGCGGTCGCCGGTGGCGTCACCGCACCGGTGCCAGCTCCCGCCCGGTGGTGTTGAGGCGGCGGCCACCCGTCTCCGTGCAGGTGACGATGTCCTCGATGCGGACGCCGAAGCGGCCCGGCAGGTAGATGCCGGGTTCGATGGAGAAGCACATACCGGGGACGAGGGGCAGATGTTCGCCCTCGACCAGGTACGGCGGTTCGTGGGTGGTGACGCCGATGCCGTGGCCGGTGCGGTGGATGAAGTACTCGCCGTACCCGGCGGCCTTGATCACCCGGCGGGCGACGCGGTCGATCTCCTGGCAGGCCACCCCGGGGCGCACCGCCTCGAACGCCGCCTGCTGCGCCTCGCGGACGATGTCGTGCACCGCGCGCTCCTCGGCGGTCGGCTCGCCGACGTGGACCGTGCGGGTGGTGTCGGAGCCGTAGCCGTCCTTGAGACCGCCGAAGTCGAGGACGACCATGTCGCCGTCCTCGATCAGCCGGTCGCCCGCCTCGTGGTGCGGGTTGGCGCCGTTGGGGCCGGAGCCGACGATGGTGAAGTCGACCTGGCTGTGGCCGTGGCGGATCAGCAACCGGCTGAGGTCGGCGGCCACCTCGCGTTCGCGGCGCCCGGCGAACGGCAGCCCCAGGATGTCGTCGTACGCCGCGTCGGCCGCGGCGCCCGCCGCCGCCATCCGCTCGACCTCGTACGCGTCCTTCACGGCGCGCAGCATCGGCAGCGCCTCGGAGAGCGCGCCGTAGCCGCTCTCCGGCAGGGTCCGCCGGAGGCCGAGGAGGTGCAGCGCCCAGGTGGAGTCCGAGACGCCGTAGCGCCCCCGGGGGTCGAGCCAGGCCGCCAGTTCCGCGTAGGGGTCGGCGCCGTCGCCCCATCCGGTGACGGCCAGTGCCCCGGCGCCCGGGGACGCCTCGGCGTCCGGGCGTTCCAGGGCTGGCACCAGCAGGCGGGGCCGGGCGCCGGGGGTGAGGACGAGGGCGGTCAGCCGTTCCGTGACCGCGGTGACCTGGTAGCCGCAGAGCCAGCCCAGGTCCGGGCCGGGCGTCACGATCAGGCCGTCGAGTCCCGCCGCGGCAGCCGCGGCGGCGGCCCGTTCCATCCGTCGCTCGTAAGCGTCACGCGTCATGGAGGTCGCCATGGCCGCAATGTACGCCCGCCGCTCCGGCGCCCGCACCCGTTCCGGGCGGTCGGCCGAGGGGGCGCGATCCGCTCGGCCACCGGCGCGGACGCCCGGCCCGCGCGCCCCCGGCGGGCGCCCGTGCGGCGTTCAGGATGTGTTCAGAACCCGGGTGGCACGGTCGGGCGGCATGAGTGCTGACATCTCCGCAGCCGTCCCGGCCCACGGGCCGACCGGCGCCGCGCGCCCCCGTCCCCGTCCCCGCCGTAACAAGGTCCCGGAGGTCACCCCGTACTTCTGGGTGATCAAGATCCTCTGCACCACGGTCGGTGAGACGGCCGCGGATCTGCTCAACGAGAAGCTGGGCCTCGGGCTGACCGGGGTGTCGCTGCTGATGAGCGCGGTGCTGGCCGGGGCGCTCGTGGCGCAGTTCCGCACCGCCGCCTACCGGCCCGGCGTCTACTGGTCGGCGGTGGCGCTGATCAGCGTCGTCGGCACGCTGCTCAGCGACAACCTGACCGACAACCTCGGCGTACCCCTGGAAGCCTCCACCGCCGCCTTCGCGCTCCTTCTCGCGGTGGTGTTCGTCCTGTGGTTCCGCAGCGAGCGGACGCTCTCCATCCACCACATCGACACCGCCCGCCGGGAGTTCTTCTACTGGCTCGCCGTGCTCTTCACCTTCGCCCTGGGCACCGCCGCGGGCGATCTGGTCGCCGAGCGCCTGGACCTGGGCTACTCGCTCTCCGCCGTACTGTTCGCCGCCGCCCTCGCCGTGGTGGCGGCGGCGCGCTCCACCCGCGCCCTGGGCGCGGTGGGCAGCTTCTGGACCGCCTACGTGCTGACCCGGCCGCTGGGCGCCTCCCTCGGGGACTACCTCGCGCAGCCGTTCACCGACGGCGGGCTGGGCATCGGCACCGTCCTCACCAGCGTGCTGTTCCTGGCGGTCGTCCTGGTCCTGGTGGTGTTCCTGACCGTGACCCGGCGCGATGTCGCCGCACCGGAGGACGGGGGTCCGCAGGAGGGCTGAGGGCGGCGGCGCTCAGGATCCGTCCAGGAAGCGGCTGGGAGGGTCGGGCGGCGTCTGCCGTCGCCACCCGGTGACGGCACGTCCCCCCGGCCGTATTCCCGCGGCGAGACGGCCGGTTACCTCTACGCCCAGTCCGAGGGGCTGGGCGAAGAGGTCACCACCGCCCTGTTCCGGGCCGCCGTCCCCGGGAGCGCTGACGGGCCCGGTCAGCCGCCGGGCAGGGTGACCACGAAGCGCGCCCCGGACGGGGTTCCGGCCTCGTGGTCCACCTCGCCGCCCGCGGCGCGGGCCAGCCGCCGGGCGAGCGGCAGGCCCAGCCCCGCGCCGCCGTGCCCGTCCGCCGGATCGGCCCGGCTGCCCGGCCGGAACAGCTCGGCGGCGAAGGCGGGCGGGACCCCGGGACCGTCGTCGGTGACCTCCACCGTGGTGGTGCCGTCCGCCCGCCCGACCCGGATACCGACCGCGGTACGCGCGTACCGCAGCGCGTTGTCGACGAGCGGCCCGACGATGCGTTCCAGCAGCGGCCCGGACACCCCGGTGGCCGCCGTGTCCGGGCCGGTGACCGTGACGGCGGGCCCGTCCGGGCGGGTGAGCCGGTCCGCGAGGCGCCGCAGCGTGGCCACCGCGTCGCCGGTCCCCGGGGTGGTGCGGGCGGTGGCGCGGGCGTCGTCGAGGAGGGTGTCGCAGATGGCGCGCATGGCGTCGGCGGCGTCGGTGAGGTGTGTGTGGACCGTCGCGGTCTCGGCGGCGGAGCGCGGGCGCGCCCGCCACCAGTCGAGTTCGGCGGTGATCCGCGCCAGGGGCGTGCGCAGCTCGTGCGACAGCTCCCGGGTGAGTTGCTGTTCGTGGCGGAGCACCGCGCGGATCCGGTCCAGCAGCTCGTCCAGGGAGGCACCGAGCCGGGTCAGTTCGGCGGGGCGTCCGGCACCGGCCAGGCGGTGCGGGGAGGCGACCGCGCTCCACCGGGTGGCCTGGTCGGTCATCTCCGTCACCGGGCGCAGCGCCCGCCCCACGGCCAGCCAGGTCAGTACGTACGCACCCGCCAGCACCACGCCGTCCAGGGCGAGGGAGGCCCACAGCAGGGTGGCGGCCGAGGCGCGGTAGGGGCCGAGGTCCAGGGCGGCCACGACGGCGGCCACGGGTCGGCCGGGTGCGGCGGGGGCGCCCACCGGGGCCGCGCACAGGCGTACCGGGGCCCCGGCGCCGTGGACCGCGCACCGCCTGTCGCCGTGGGCGGCGAGGCGGGCCGCGGCGTGGCCGAGCGGGGAACCGGCCGGGGCGGCGGCGGGGTGTTCGAGGAGGCGGGGGCCCGCGTAGATCCACACATTGGTGTCGAGGGGCGCGTCGTCGGCCGTCTCCAGGACGCGTACCGGGGTGCGGCGGGTGTCGACGGTGGCGGCCACCGCGGTGACCCGGGTGCGCAGTTCGTCGTCGGCCTGCCGTTGGAGGTGGTGGCGGACGACCAGGTTGCAGACGACGGTGAGCAGCACCATCACCGAGGCGGCGCAGGTCAGCGCGGCCAGGGAGAGCCGTCCGCGCAGGGTGCGGGGGCCGCGGCGGGGCCGGGCGGGGCCGGTCATGACAGGCGGTGCCCGATGCCGCGGGCGGTGCCGATCGTCAGGGTGCTGCCGGTGTCCCGGAGCTTGCGCCGCAGCCGGCTCAGGTACTGGTCGAGGGTGTTGTCGCTGACCTGCGCCCCGGCCGGCCATCCGGCGCGGACCAGTTCCCGGCGGCGCACCACCGCGCCCGGTTCGGCCAGCAGCGCGGCGAGCAGCCGGAACTCGGTGGGCGTCAGCGCCGTCTCGACGCCCCGTACGGACAGGCCGTGCCGCACCGGGTCGAGGGTGAGGTCCCCGGTGGCGAGGCCGGTCGCGGCGCCGGACCGGCGGAGCGCGGCGCGCAGCCGCGCGGTGAGTTCGGCGAGGTGGAACGGCTTGGACAGATAGTCGTCGCCGCCCGAGGAGAAGCCGCTCAGCCGGTCCGTGAGCCCGCCGTGCGCGGTGAGGAAGACGACCGGCCGGAGGAATCCGCGCGTCCGCATCGCCTGGCAGACGTCGCGTCCGTCCGCGTCCGGCAGTCCGATGTCCAGCACCACCGCGTCGACACCGTCGCCGACGAGCCGCAGCGCACCGGCCCCGTCCGGGGCGGCGGCGGTCCCGAACCCCTCCTCCCGCAGTCCGCGCACCAGGACGTCGCGCAGCGCGGGATCGTCCTCGACGACCAGGATCGTGGCGGGATGCAACGGCGGTCACCTCACGGACCCGGGTCCGGGCGGGCAGGGACGGGCGGGACGCCCACGGCAATGTCTACAGCACTGTAGACGAAGCGCCGCGCCTCCGGCCCGTCCCGCTCCCCTCAGCTCTCCCGCAGCGCCGCCAGCGTCGCGTCCAGGTCCGTGCCGCGGGGGCGGTTGTGCGGCAGCTTGGCGAGGACCGCCGCCATCCCGCAGGTGTCGGTGAGCGCGGAGAAGACCAGCCCGCCCGCCACCCCGGCGGAGAGGAGCTGGAACGCGGGGTGCACGAACAGGCCGAGGACCAGCCCCAGCAGGACGAGCGAGCCCGCGGCGCACCGCACCTGCCGCTCCATGCTCCAGCCCGCCCGGATCTCGCAGGCGGCGGGCCGCTCCACCTCGTATCCGGCGGCGGCCCACCCGGCGGTGCCGCCGTCGAGGGTGGCCGCCGGGACGCCCCGCTCGGCGAGGAGGGCGCAGGCGCGCGCCGAGCGGGCACCGGAGGCGCACACGATCAGCAGGTCGCGGCGGTCGGCCGCGTCCCGTATCCCGGACAGTGCGCGGTCGAGGTGGTCGAGCGGGATGTTGAGGGCGCCGGGCAGATGGCCTCCGGCGTACTCGCCAGGCGTCCGGACGTCGATGACGGTCAGCCCGGAGAGCCGGGCGTGGGCCCGGGCGGCGTCGAGGGCGGTGGGGGTGGTGGAACGGGTCATGGCGGGGTCCTCCAAGGGTCGCCGCCCTCCCGAACCGGGACGTACAGTACCCCTAGGGGTATCGCAGCGGAGCGGTCGGGAACGGCGGCCCGGTCAGGGAACGGAAGCGTGGTCGTGGAACTGGAGCTTGAGGGCGCCTCGTTGAAGGCGGTGCTGAATCGGCTGCGGCGGGCGCAGGGTCAGATCTCCGGGGTGATCCGGATGATCGAGGAGGGCCGGGACTGCGAGGACGTCGTGACACAGTTGGCCGCCGCCTCCCGGGCCCTGGACCGCGCCGGATTCGCGATCATCGCGACCGGCCTGCAGCAGTGCGTGGCGGACATCGAGTCCGGCGCGCGGACCGGCGAGGACACCGAGCAGATGCGGGCCCGCCTGGAGAAACTCTTCCTGTCGCTGGCGTAGGGCCCGACGGCCGTCCGGCGGGCGGCCGTCCCGTACCCGCCGGGCCGGAACGGCACGTCCCGGGACGGCGGTGGTTCCGTTGACGGCTCATACGACCGCGTCCACCAGCATGAACGCCGCCACCGCGAGCAGGACGACGGCGAAGACGCGCTGCAGGACCGGGCCGGACACCTTGGCCGCCAGCCGTTTGCCGTCCCAGGCGCCCAGGATCGCCGCCCCGGCGAACGGCCCGATGACGGCCCAGTTCAGACCGGACGCGGTCCCGGCGCGCAGCCCCAGGGCGGCCACCGAGTTGACGGTGATGACCAGCAGGCTGGTGCCCACCGCCGCCCGCATCCGCATACCGAGGACCCCGACGAGCGCCGGAACGGCGAGGAACCCGCCGCCGACCCCGAGCACCCCGGTGACCGCCCCGAGCCCGGCACCGGCGGCCACCGCCCGGCCGGTCCGTATCTCCCCGGAGCCCTCCGCGGGGGTCCGGCCCCGGAGCATCCGGAACGCCGCGGTCCCCGCGAGCGCCGCGAAGGCGACGGTCAGCAGCGCGGTCGGCAACCGCCCCGCGAGCGCACCGCCCAGCATCGCCGGTCCGATCCCCGCCGCCGCGAAGAGCAGCCCCGTACGCCACCGCACCTGCCCGTCCCGGGCGTGCGCGAGCAGCGCGGTGGCCGAGGTGGCGGCCACGATGATCAGGCTCGCGGTGGTCGCCGCGACCGGCGTGAAGCCGAGCAGATAGATCAGCGCGGGCACCGCCAGCACACTGCCGCCGCCCCCGAGCGCCCCCAGCGCGATACCGATGACCGCGCCCGCGACCAGCGCGAAGACGACCGCACTCATATGGGCCACCCACCGGTGACGCACGCCCCGCCGACGGCGGCGTACGCCACCCGCCCCGGGTGCGGTACGGGACCGACGCCCCCGGGAGCGATACCCCCAGGGGTACGACTACGGGCGGCGCCGCACGCCGGGGCGGCGGGGGCGCGTCCACAGGAACGGGAAATCATGCTGAGGGTGCTCACTCTCGGGTCGCGGTGGGGTCAGGCGGGGCGGACGGTGAGTCCGGCCCGTTCGGCCGCGTCGAAGGAGTCGTCGACGGCCACGACGTCCCGGCCCGCCGCGTCGAGCAGCGAGGCGGCGATGGCCGCCCGCATCCCGCCCGCACAGTGCACCCAGACCTGACCTGCGGGAACGTCCTGGAGACGCCGGTGCAGCGTGTGCAGCGGCACATGGACCGACCCCGCGATGAAGCCGTTCGCCCGCTCACCGTCCCGGCGGACGTCGAGGACGACGACACCGTCCCCGCCGCGCGCGCCCCGCGCCCCGAGATCGGCGAAGGTCGCCCGGGGGAAGGACGCGAGGGCCTCGCCGTCCCGCATCCAGCCCGCCGGGTCCCCGGTGGCCGCCGCGGCCGGACGCTCGATCCCGACGCGCACCAACTCCCGCTGTGCGTCAGCGAGTTGACCGGCCGACTCGGCGAGCAGCGTCACCGGCTTCCCCCACGGGATCAGCCAGGCCAGATACGTGGCGAGCTGCCCGTCCCCCTCGAAGTTGAGCGAACCGGCCACATGCCCCTCGGCGAAGGCGACCCGGTGCCGCAGATCGACCACCCACTCCCCGGCGGCCAGCCGCTCGGCGATCTCCGCGGCGTCGGCGACGGCGGGCGGGGTGAGGTCGACGGGCGCGGGCCCCGCGGCGTTGGCCGGCCCCATGTGCGCGTAATAGGCAGGGATATCGTCCAGTTCCGCCAGCAGCTCCGCGACGAACGCCCCCACCTCGCGGGTCAGCGCCGCGTTGGACGCCCGCTCCGCGCCGATCGTGGTGGACTCCCCGGTCGTCCCGCCCGCCGCACAGAAACTGCCGAACCCGTGCGTGGGCAGCACCGCCGCCGCGTCCGGCAGTTCGGCGACCAGCCGGTGCGCGGAGGCGTGCTGCGCCCGCGCCAGCTCCTCGGTCAGCCGCGGCTCGACCAGGTCGGGCCGCCCGACGGTCCCGATCAGCAGCGACCCGCCGGTGAACACGGCGACATCGACGCCGTTCTCCTCCAGGACGTACGAGGTGTGGTGCGGCGTGTGCCCCGGCGTCGCCAACGCCCGCAGCGCGAGCCCCGCGTCCGCGTCGATCTCCGCCCGGTCCCCGTCCCGCACCGCCGTCCGCGCGAACTCCACCGAAGCCCCGGCCGGTACAAGGTAGGCGGCCCCGGTGATCCGCGCCAGCTCCAGACCGCCGGTGACGTAGTCGTTGTGCAGATGCGTCTCGACCACATGGGATATCCGCACCCCCCGCCGAGCCGCCGCCGCGAGCACCTGCTCCACATCCCGCGGCGGATCCACCGCCACCGCGGTCCGCCCGCCTCCGGCCAGGTAGCTGCGGTTGCCCAGCCCGGCGATCTCAAGAGTCTCCACGAAGAACACGAGGCACTTCCTTCCGTTCCGGTTACCCCCCGGGGTATATCGACCGTAACACGGGTACCCCTGGGGGTATTCCTGAGCGAGGGACGGAGACGGAGGAGGCACCCTGACCTGCGACAACGCGAGACCTTCGCGCCCGGGCCGTTCCGGCACCTCGTACGCGACGACGATCGGACACCGGCCACCGAGCACACACAGGAGCCGTCAGCCCCCTGGACGACGAAGATCCGACGGGACAGCCCCGCCCCCACCACGGCCACCGTCCCGCCGACCGCACCCCCACCACAGGCCCGGCACGAATCCACGAGCGCACACCGACGCGAGCACCCATTCCCCGGCATGCGTTTGCCGCGCAAAGGCGCCTTGAGCATTTCGTGCTTTTCTTCGCCGCGGCGGTTAAATGCCTTGGCCAATTTGCCGCGCAAGGTAACGGTGCGTTATTCCGCCGGATGGCATCATCGGACGTACTCGCGGAACTTCTCTGCAGGTGCACGGCGAAGAGAATCGCACGCTTGTGCGCTGCGTGGGCGAGACCCACCCGGCTTCGCCCTCCCTCCGCGGGCCGGACCGTCCGTTGAACGTCTGGGGGCGTTGCCGATGAACTGGAGCCACGACGCCTGGCTGGGCGATTACCTCTTACCTGCCGTCGTGAGCGCGGCTCTGGCGTGGATCGGTCTGGCGCGCGAGTTCACCGGCAAGGGGCGCCTGCTCGGCAGCTGGGCATCGTTCGGCCTGATGGTGACGGTGCTGACACTGATGGGCGCGGTCGCGACCGGCGCCGTACTCCTGCTGCCGCACGCGGCATCGATCCCGCCGGTGGTGGCGGGCGCCGCCACCGGGGCTGCCGCATTGCCGCGGCGGAAGCAGGACGAGGTGTCGCAGTCGTACGTCCGATTCATGACTCTGGGCATCGCGCTGGTGAAGGAACGACTGGCGCACCGCATGAATCTGGATGCCTGCACCTGGGTGGACCGCTTCCTCGATCGCGTTCACACATCCACCCAGCTCAGGATATTCGCCCACGATCTGAAGCTGTATCTGCTGGAACGTCACCGTCTCGCCAGTGCGACCAAGACGATTAACGGCATCTATTCGGATGTGAAGCAGTCGATCGATTCGGCGCTGGACGTCCAGACCCGCATCGACGAGGAATGCCGCCAGGACGGGCGCGCCCGGACCGAAGACGAGATCATCGCTCAGCGGCAGGAGTTCGGTACCGCCCTTGCGCACTGCGGGCACCTGCTGCGATTCGCTTACGTGCACGGACGCCGGAGCGAGGACACGGAGCTGTGCGCCGTGGTGGCGAAGGCGATGTCACCCGATGCCTTCAGCAGTCAGATGCCGACGCAGCGGCGGTGGTTCGAGCGCTTGCTGACACGTGGGCAGCACCTGGGACCCTGATCCCGCTGCCCGGGGGCGAATTTCGGTCAGTCTGCCGACGCAACGGTCAGTGACGCGCGGCGGAGCCGCTCCCACCCACCAGGGACGTGGCCCCGGCACCCTGGGCGAGGGTCTGTGCCGACTGCGGGCGCGGCTTGAAGACGATCTCCACATCGGCGTCCAGCGCCTGCGCGGCGGCAGCGAGCGTCCGGACGGTCAGGTTGGCATCGCCCGACAGGATCTGGCTCACCCGCCCCGGGCTCACGCCCATGGCCTTCGCGAGGTCCGAGCGCGTCATGCCCAGCCCTGCCAGCAAGCCGGACAGGGAAGCCGTACATTGCCTGGCCACCTGGGCGGCTGCCAAGCCCGTTCGGTCCTCGTCACGAGTGAAGTAGCCCATGTGGTCACCCCAACCTGTCTCAGGGAAGCGAGTAATTGACTCCTCGTAAGGATGCCACCTTTAGCTTCGACTAAAAACCTGGTTGGCGCCGAAAATCCTTCGAAGCACCTACTTCAAGCCACCCGCTCGGGCACCGGACCCCACACACCAGGCCGGATCAGCCCCTCCGCCTCGGCCCCGGGCGTCACGCCCGCTCGCGGTCCAGCCCCCATGTCTGCAGCTCATAGGCCCGCCCCTTCTCCTCCCCCGTGATCAGCGGTACGTCGAGCAGGCGGAAACCGGCCTTGGTGGCCACGGCCATGCTCGCCGCGTTCTCCGCCTCCAACTCCAGGATCACCTGGTCCACGCCCAGCACCTCGAAGGCGTACCTGGCCATCACCCGCACCGCCCGTGCCGCCAGTCCCTGCCCGCGGTGCGCCGGGCCGATCGCGTACCCCAGCTCCGTCCCCTCGGGGGCGCGCCGCAGCATGACCTCGCCGAGGGGTGCGCCGCCGTCGACGGTGACGGCCAGCATGATGACCTTCCCCTCGGCCCGCAGCTGCCGGGCCCGGACCAGCCGATCGTCGGCTGCCGCTTCGTCGAAGGGCGACACGACCGGCGTCCAGTACGCGATATCCGGGTGATCGAACAGCTCGGGCATCGCGCCCCGGTCCTCCTCCGTCCAGTCACGGAGGACGAGCCCCTCCCCCGAAAGCTCCATCCGCTCGGGAAAGGGCGACACATCGGGAAGGGACGACGCACTGCTGCTCATGGCGGAAACCTCCTGGCCGGGTCGGAACGAGGCAGAGTAACCGGCGGGCCGCCGCCCCACCGAAATACCGAACGGAGCGCGACGCCGCACACACACCACGCAGCCGAAATCGCCCGCACGGCTACGACGCGGGCTTCCCCCTGCCGACCTCGCCCTTGCTGTAGCGGGGCAAGTTCTTCGGCAGATTCATCACGCGGTAGCCATGGCCGTCATTGTCCAACCGCGTACTCCCCGGCTCTCCGTCGGAGACCCAGGAAAAGGTGATCGCGAATCGCGCGTCCTGGGCGACATTCCTGATGTTGAAGGTGAACTGCTCCGGATCCCCGGACGCCACTTTGAAAGGGAAATCGTGCCCCTGGATCACCTTCCCCTGCCCCGTACGCTCCACGCTCGGCTTCACGGAGACGGGGTCGGCGGTCAGATCGACGTCGAAGGGCCGCTCATCCATCCCGCCACCGCATTCGGCGTCGACGACCGATCCGTGCTCAGGAAGCGGTCGGGTGGAGAGCACGGAGACCTTGACCCCCGTGACGACTATCGCCTGGGGCGTACTCGTCTGAAGGGTGACGGGGAGCGAAGGCCAGTCGTCGGCGGTCGGAATGTGGACGCCCCGGTGGTCGATCGTTTTGATCTGCTTGTGCAGCTCCGCCAACGGCGCATCCAGATATCGCGGATTACACCCGATGAGACCGGAGGAATACGCCGTAAGTCCCGGGGGATCCGACAACTTCCCCTGAACCCATTCCCACCCCCCTTGAAAAACCAGGGCGACGAAACCGGTCAAGACCGTCACGAAGGCGCCGATCCACAGCTTCCGGTCGCGCAACGACGCCCCTTCGCCCCCCTCCGCACCCGGCGGCGTGCCCGGCGCTCTCCCCGCTCTGGCAAGCCGAGCCCGCCGCGCAGCCGTACCACTCCGCCCTCGCCTGATCCGCGGTGTCGCCACAATTCCCCCTCGCCCACATGGACATCGACCGCATGAGCTTAATGTCCGTACGGGAACGCCTACTTGGCAGGAAGGGAAGCTCCGGAGATATACCAGTCGACCCCGATCAGGGCGGGCGGAAAGGTGGGTGGCACCGGCGTTCACTCCTCTTGCTCAGGAGGTTCGAGGGGCGGCGGGCGGTCGGATGCGGTGGGCGGCAGTTCCGCGTCCGATCCCGAGTCGGTTTCCTCGCCCTCACCGGTGAGGCGGCGGTGTGTGGCCATGAGTTGGTCACTGGCGACGAGGGTGACGGGGTGGTTCGCGCCCAACACCCTCTTCCGGTCGGCGTAAATCCGCTCGCGCAGCGCCAGGCTCTCTTGGAGCCGCCCGACTTCCCGGTAGGAAGCAGCGAGGTTGTGGCGGGCACTGAAGGTGTCGGCATGGTCCGGCCCCGAAAGCCGCTCCCGGTCGGCGAGAACCCGCTCGAACAACTCCAGAGCCTTCTGGAACTGTCCGGCTTCCCACCGGGAGACAGCGAGATTGCTACGGGCATCGAGAGTGTCGGGGTGGTCCGGACCCAGAATCCGCTCCCGGTCGGCGAGAACCCGTTCGCTCAGATCGAGAGCTTCCCGGAACTGCCGCGCCTCACTGTAGGAGTTGGCAAGGTTGTTGAGGGCACGGAGGGTGTCGGGGTGGTCCGGGCCCAATTCCTCTTTCCGGTCGCGAAGGACCTTCTCACGAAGAGTGCGAGCCTCCGCGAACATCCCCGCCGCACTGTAGGAGTTCGCGAGGTTGTTGCGGGCACCGATGGCGCGGGCGTCTTTCGGACCCGCCACCTTCTCCCATCCGTCAAGGACCCGGCCACGCAGCATACGAGCCTCCGACAGGCGCCCGACCGCACTGTAGGAATTGGCAAGATTGTTGCGGGCTTTGAGAGTTTCGGGGTGGTCCGGGCCCAAAGACCGCTCCCGGACAGCAAGAACCCACTTGCGCAGTTCTAGGGCCTCCTGCACCCGACCCGCCGCACTGTAGGAATTCGCCAGGTGATGGCGGGCGTTGAAGGTCTCGAAATGGTCCGGTCCGTGAATCCTCTCGCTGCGACGGACACACTCCTCGCCGTACTCGATCGCCTGGAGAAAGCGGCCCGCATCGGTGAAACTGCGGCTCACCTTGTGCACACACGGGTGAATCGCGGGCTGCCACAGGGCCGGTCTGGTGAGCTCCTCCAGACGGATCACTTTGGCGCGCAGCTGGGCAGCCAATTCCCGCTCGCTGTGTTCGTGGCGGGGCCACAGACCGATGATGGCGTCGGCGGCGATACGGGCGGTGGCAGGCAGGCTCCCGGACGGGATGGTCTCCTGCACGGCGCGGGCGGTCAGGGCGTGCATCCGCAAGGGGGCGGTGTCGGTGTCCTGGGTGATCAGGGCGTAGGTGCGCACCTGCTCCAGCGCGGTGCGTACCTCCTCCTCGGTGACGGGTGGGTGATATTTGCGCAGTCGACGGCGCTGCGGTGGACGTGCGGTACGCAGGTACTCAAGCGCTTCCGGTGTGGTCCACGCGTTGGCCGGATGCCCGAGAGGAGCCATCATCGACGCCAGGTGCAGCAAGGGCCGGGCCAACCGGCTGGTGTCCGCCTCCTCGATCGCCTCAAGAGAGAGCAGCAGCGACGCGGTGACGGACTGCCCGTAGCCTTCGGTGTCCGCGCTCGCCGGGAGCAGATCGCCCAGCCGACTCGGGGTGTCCCGCAGCAGGGCGAGATAGTCGGCCATCGTGGTGCGCTTGTTGATCAGATACGCGGCGGCATGGCCGAGCGCCAGGGGAAGATGCCCCAGTTCGGCGGCGAGCTCGCCCGCCTGGGCGGGGTCGTGCAGACGGGCGTGCCCGGCGTCGGTGAGCCGCCGCCGAAGGTAGGCGCGGGCCTCGGCATCCGTGTAGAGACCGACCCGTACCAGGGCCCGGCCCTCCCCGCTGAGCTGGGCGTCCTCCCGTCGGCTGGTGGCCAGCACCCAGCCGCGGCCGGCTCCGGTGTCGGGCCACCACTCCCGGACGGCAGCCGGTTCGGAGACCTCGTCCAGCACCACCAGCCACCGCTGCTCGCTCGCCGCCAGCCACCGCAGGAACAGCCGCGCCGCCCCCTCCTCGTCCTCCGACGGCGCTCCGGGAAGGCGCAGCCGACCGGCCGCTTCCGCGTACGCGCGGATGAGCTGATCGGCGTCGGCGGCACGCGCCCACACCAGCACGTCCAGCCCGGTCCCGTCGGAACGCTCCTGGTCCCGCAGCTCCCGCGCCAACGACGCCGCGAGCTGGCTCTTGCCCACCCCGCCCGGACCGGACAGCACCACATCACCGCCCCCACCGCGCGCCGCCCGGACCTTCTCCCGCAACGGGGTACGCGGCTGGAAAGCGGTGGCCGTACGGGGAACGTCGCCCACCCACACCGGCCACTCGACAGACGGCGCCGGTTCCGGGGCAAGGTGCACGTACAGGTCACGCCCCGCCTGCAGCGCGTCCCGCTGTGCGTGCGCCTCCTGACGTATCCGATCGTGCCCCGAACCCCCCACCCCGATCACGCCCCCGTCTCAGGCCCGGTCCCCACCGACCTGATCGATGTCCCCCGAACCATCGGAACGCACCCTCTGCCGCACGTCCCACCCCAAGAAATTCCGACCACCATCCACAACTACGCCCCCCAGCAAGGAAGTTCCCCACCCCGCCTCTCCCGTAGACCCGCAGGCCCGCAGGCCCGCAGGCCCGCAGGCCCGCAGCCGCCACCGCCGCCAATCGATACGGCCCGACACCCCGGCGGGGCGAGGCAGCCCCCCTCGCCGACTCCACCGCGTCCCCCAGGTACAGCGCCCCTTACCCGCCTCCGCCCCACACCGACGAAACAGAGATCCCCCGCCGCCCCAAACAAGAAAAAGCCCAGGTCAGAAGATTTCCAACCCGGGCTTTCAAAGAGCCCCCTGTCGGATTCGAACCGACGACCTTCGCTTTACAAGAGCGGTGCTCTGGCCAGCTGAGCTAAGGAGGCGTGCGGGAGCAGTGTACCCAGGTGGGGTGGATGCCGGTCGCCATTTCGTGACCTCTGGGGTGCTGACAGCGGGCATCGCCGCAGGTAGCGTCGCGCCCGGCCCGCGGTTGTGGGCCGCGCCACTCCTTTACTCGGATCGTCCGGCACGTTCCTGCCGGTGAAGGGACACCTCATGGCTACGGTCACGTACGACCAGGCAACCCGTATCTACCCGGGTTCCGACAAGCCCGCCGTCGACAAGCTCGACATCGCCATCGAGGACGGGGAGTTCCTCGTCCTGGTCGGTCCGTCCGGCTGCGGCAAGTCCACCTCGTTGCGGATGCTGGCGGGGCTGGAGGACGTCGACGGCGGGGCGATCCGCATCGGCGACCGCGATGTCACGCATCTGCCGCCCAAGGACCGGGACATCGCCATGGTGTTCCAGAACTACGCGCTGTACCCGCACATGAGCGTCGCCGACAACATGGGCTTCGCGCTCAAGATCGCCGGGGTGCCGAAGGCGGAGATCCGGCAGAAGGTCGAGGACGCGGCGAAGATCCTGGACCTCACGGAGTACCTGGGGCGTAAGCCGAAGGCGCTCTCCGGTGGTCAGCGGCAGCGCGTCGCGATGGGCCGGGCGATCGTCCGGGAGCCGCAGGTCTTCCTGATGGACGAGCCGCTGTCGAACCTCGACGCCAAGCTCCGCGTCCAGACCCGTACGCAGATCGCCGGGCTCCAGCGCCGCCTGGGCATCACCACGGTGTACGTCACCCACGACCAGGTCGAGGCGATGACGATGGGCGACCGGGTCGCGGTCCTCAAGGACGGGCTGCTCCAGCAGGTCGACTCGCCGCGGAACATGTACGACCGGCCCGCGAACCTCTTCGTCGCCGGGTTCATCGGTTCACCGGCGATGAACCTCATCGAGGTGCCGATCGCCGACGGCGGGGTGAAGTTCGGCAACAGCGTGGTGCCGGTCGGCCGGGAGGCGCTGGCCACGGCGGCGGACAAGGGCGACACGACGGTGACCGTCGGCGTCCGGCCCGAGCACTTCGAGATCGTCGAGCAGAACGGCGCCGCCGCGTCGGCGCTGACGAAGGCGGCGTCGGACTCCCCCGCCGGTCTGGCCGTCACGGTCAACGTCGTCGAGGAGTTGGGCGCCGACGCGTACGTCTACGGGACCGTCGAGGTCGGCGGCGCGCCCAAGGACCTGGTCGTCCGGGTCAACGGCCGTCAGGTGCCGGAGAAGGGCACCACGCTGCACGTCGTCCCGCAGCCGGGCGAGACGCATGTCTTCTCGACGTCGTCGGGCGAGCGCCTGGCGGACTGACGCAAGGAGACCCGGGAGCGGGCCGGTTGCCGGTCGTGGCGTTCGTCCGCCGCGGCCGGCCACCGGCGTTCCCGGGGCCTTCGGCCGCCGCCGGAACGGGTACGGGCAACCGGGCGGCGAGGGGCGCGGAGAGACGTCCGCGCGCCCCCTTCGTCAACATCGCGCCCTCACCAACGGCCCCTCTCATCCCTCGATAAGGTGACGCAATGTCGCCATATCATCACCGCTCGCTACCATCGCGACCGTGAACTCCGCAGCCCGCCGTATCGGCAGAACTCTCGCCCTTGTCCTCCCCGTCGTCCTCGTGCTCTCCGGGACGCTCGCGGTCACCAGCGTGCCGTGGGCCTCGAAGTCGACGGACACACAGATGCTCACCGCGTCCAGCGGGAAGAGCCTCGCCAAGTCCGGGCCCCGCGCCCCGCAGGACGTCCTCCGCGACCGCCTGCTGCTCGAACTCCAGGAGAAGGACCCGGGGGTGGCCCTGACCCACCTCCAGCGGGCCACCACGGAGCGGCCGTCGCTCGCCAAGCACTGCACCTCCATCGCGCGGGCGCTGGGCCGGGCAGCCGTCGCCAAGTACGGCGCCGGGCACCGCGCGCAGGCGTTCTCCCGCCCCGTGTGCGACACCTCCTTCGCCTCCGGCGTCGCCACCGCCCCGTGACCCACCCTCGCACCGCATAGGGTGCGAACCATGACAGTCGCCCCGTATCCCTATCCGACACAGGCCGTTGTCCTGGCCGGTGGCCAGGGCTCGCGCCTGCGGCCGTACACCGATGACCGGCCCAAGCCGATGGTCGAGATTCCCGGCACGGGAACCCCGATCATCGGCCACCAACTCACCTGGCTCGCCGCCGAGGGCGTCACCGACGTGGTGGTCTCCTGCGGCCACCTCGCCCACGTCCTGGAGGAGTGGCTGGCCGGGGCCGAACTGCCGCTGAACGTCACGACCGTCGTCGAGACCGAGCCCCTCGGGCGCGGCGGCGGCCTCAAGTACGCGGCGGCGTCGCTGCCCCGCCCGGACGAGCCCTGGTACGCCACCAACGGCGACATCTGGACCCGCTTCCCGCTCACCGAGATGGCCGCCTTCCACCTCGAACGCGGCGCCGAGGCCACCTTGGCGCTGGCCCGGCCGCGTATCCCCTGGGGCGTCGTGGAGACCGACGAGTTCGGCCATGTCCTCGACTTCATCGAGGCGCCGCCGTCGCCGTACCTGATCAACGCCGGGGTGTACGTCTTCTCCGCCGCCTTCACCGCGCTGCTGCCGGACCGCGGCGACCACGAACGCACCACCTTCCCCCGGCTCGCCCGCGAACGGCGGCTGGCCGGATACCCCCTGCCGCACGGCGCGTACTGGCGCGCCATCGACACCACCAAGGACCTCACCGAAGCCGCCAAGGAGCTGGGCGCCACGGGCGGTTGAGCGCCGCGGTTTGCCGAAACGGCAAGTCCGTGTACGGGCCGCCGGGCGGCTGCCGCATCCTGGCGCGACCGACGCCCCCTCGGGAGGACCGATGCCCCAGCCCGTACCGTCACCGCAGTGGACCCACCGCCTGGTGGACACCCCGGACGGCCGTCTCCACCTCGTCGAACAGGGCAGCGGGCCGCTCGTCCTGCTGCTGCACGGCTTCCCGGAGTCCTGGTACTCCTGGCGCCACCAACTCCCCGCGCTCGCCGCGGCGGGCTACCGCGCCGCCGCCCTCGACCTGCGCGGCTACGGCCGCTCCGTCCGCCCCGCGGCCGTCGAGGCGTACGACATGGCGGCGCACGTCGCCGACAACGCCGCCGTGATCCGCGCCCTCGGCGCCGACGACGCGGTCCTCGTCGGCCACGACTGGGGCTCCCCGATCGCCGCGCACACCGCGCTGCTGCGGCCCGACGTCTGCTCCGCCGTGGCCCTGCTGAGCGTCCCGTACGCACCGCGCGGACCGGTCCGGCCGTCCGACGCCTTCGCGGCGCTCGGCGGCGACGAGGAGTTCTACGTCCGCTACTTCCAGGAGCCGGGCCGCGCCGAGGCGGAGATCGAGCCGGACGTCCGCGCCTGGCTCGCCGGTTTCTACGCCTCGCTCTCCGGCGACACGATGCCGCCGGACGGCTCCGCCGGCCACTTCTTCGTCCCGCCCGGCGGCCGCCTGAGCGACCGCTTCGTCCGCGACCGCACCCCGTCCTGGCTCGGCGAGAGCGAACTCGACTTCTACGCCGGTGAGTTCGCCCGTACGGGAGTGACCGGCGCGCTGAACCGCTACCGCAACGCCGACCGCGACTGGGCCGCCACCGCCGACCTGGAGGGCGCCCCGATCCCCCAACCGTCGCTCTTCATCGGCGGCACCCGGGACGCCTCCACCACCTGGCTCGCGGACGCCATCGCCGCCTTCCCCACCACCCTGCCGGGCCTGACCGCCACCCACCTCCTCGACGGCTGCGGCCACTGGGTCCAGCAGGAACGGCCGGACGAGGTGAACCGCCTGCTCCTGGAGTGGCTGCGGGGGCTGGACCCGGCCTGACGGGCGCCCGGCTCCCGGCACAGAGCGGCCCCCGCGGACGGAATCGCTCCGTCCGCGGGGGCCGCTCCCACGCTGCCGACCGGTCCCCTACGGGATCACCCCAGGAGACCGCCCAGGGCCCCGGTGTGCTCCTTCGGCTTGCCGGTCGCGCCGTCACCGGAGGAGCCGGTGGTCCCGCCGCCCGTGCCGCCGGACGGCTGCGCCGTGGTCGGCTCCGGGGCGCGGGTCGAGGCGGAGTGCTGCGGGGCGCCGGTGGTGGCGCCCGCGCCGGGCTGGTGACCGGCGCCGCTGGTCGCCCCGGCGGTCGGCGAGCTGCTGCCCGCGGGCGAGGACGGCGTGCCCGTCGGACCGGCGGTGTGCCCGGCGCCCGGCAGCGGCGTACCGGGGCGGTGCGGGGCCGCGGTCCGGGTCTGCTGCGGGTGGGTCGCCTGCCGGTGCGGGCTGGGCAGCGGCCGACCGGGGAGGTTGTTGATCGCCGGTTCGCCGGGCCGCGGTACGGACGTGACCGTCGCCGACCGTACGGCGCCGCCGAGCACCGAGCCGATCAGCAGCGTCAGCCCGGCGATCACCGCGGTCATCGCCGCGCCACGGCGCAGCACCCGGCGCCGCAGGTCGATGACGTCGACGCGGGGGCCGAGCCGCCGCCACGCCTCACCGGCCAGCCGGGCGTCGAGGGAGTACACCGGGGCGCCCGCGATGACCAGCGGGCTCCAGGCGGCGAGGTAGATGATGTCCGGCGCGTCGTACGCCGGGATGCTGTGCCAGGTGACGGTCATCAGCAGCACCGCGGAGAGCAGCGCGCCGACCGACGCGGCCAGCCGCTGCCACAGCCCGCAGATGGTCAGCACACCGACCACGACCTGGAGGAACGCAACGGTGAGCCCGGCGCCCACCGGGTGCGCCAGCGCGAAGTCGCGCAGCGGCACGGCGAGCGCCCACGGCTCCAGCGACGTCAGCCACTTCACCATCGAGCCGCGCTCGCCGCCGTCGAAGTAGACGGGGTCGCAGAGCTTGCCCATGCCCGCGTAGATCGAGATCAGGCCGAGGAAGATGCGCAGCGGCAGCAGGACGACGCCGAGGTTCATCCGGCGGCCCGGGTAGTAGGCGTGGCGGACGCTGTCGCCGCCGCGGCGCCGCTCGGCCGCGTAGCTCTCCCGCGCCTCGAAGCGGTCCGCGTCGCCGTCGCCCGCGTACGCGTCGTCGTAGGCGGCGTCGCGCGCGCCCGCGAACGCCTCCCGGTCGGCGCCGTACGGGTCGTACGGGCCGCCGCCGGGGCGCACCGGGCGCAGCAGCGTGGTGTCGGCGTCGGCGGGGGTGCGCTGGCCGATGACGGTGGGGCCGCCGTCGGCGGTCACCCGCGGCAGGATCTGCGTCGCCGCGGCGTCGTCGCCCTCGTCGGTGTCCAGGCCGATGCCGGAGGTGCGGACGGCGCGCAGGAGCTGGGTGGTGGCGCCGGCCGAGCCGCCCGGATCGGTGCGGCCGCTCCACACCACGGGCGCCCGGCGACCGCCGCCCCGCGCGCCGAGCACGGGGGCCCGGGCACCGGCCCTGGCCCGGCCCACGACGGGCGCGGCGAGCTGTACGCGGAAGCTGGCGTGGTTGACGATGACCTGCGCGGGATCGCACGGCACCTTGACCGAGCTCAGCGGCGGCTCGTCGTCGAAGCCCGGCGAGCGTCCCCCCGTAGGCATGCGGGGTGTTCTGGTGTCCACGCTCATCTAACCGAGTGACGAGCGGTTAAGACACTGCCTTGACCTGGCCGATCTGTCCGAGACCCGTCAAAAAATCACAGGATCGCCGGATGCCGCACGGAGCGTCACGCCTTGCCCTGTGACTCCGTGCGGCGAGGCCGCCGGACGCGGGCCACGGCCCGGCGCCCGGCGGGATGCGCTCAGCCGCGGCGGCGGGCCGCCTCCCACAGGACGACACCGGCGGCGACACCGGCGTTCAGCGACTCGGCGCCACCCGGCATCGGGATCCGCACCCGCACGTCACAGGTCTCGCCGACCAGCCGCGACAGGCCCTTGCCCTCGCTGCCGACGACGATCACGACCGGCCCGTCCAGCGCCTCGACGTCCTGCAGCTCCATCTCACCGTCGGCGGCCAGCCCGACGACCATGAGACCGGCCTTCTGGTACTGCTCCAGCGTCCGGGTCAGGTTGGTGGCACGGGCCACCGGCGTACGGGCCGCGGTGCCCGCCGAGGTCTTCCACGCACCGGCGGTCATCCCGGCCGCGCGGCGCTCCGGCACGACCACGCCGTGGCCGCCGAACGCGCAGACGGAACGGACGACCGCGCCCAGGTTCCGCGGGTCGGTGACGCCGTCCAGCGCCACGATCAGCGGCTCCTCGCCGTTGTCGAACGCGGCGGCCGCCAGGTCCTCGGGGTGCGCGTAGTCGTACGGCGGCACCTGGAGGACGAGACCCTGGTGGTTGAGGCCGTTGGTCATCCGGTCCAGCTCGGGGCGGGGCGCCTCCATCAGATTGATGTCGCCGCGCTGGGTGGCGAGCTGGAGCGCCTCGCGGACCCGCTCGTCGGAGTCGATGAACTGCTGGACGTAGAGGGTGGTCGCGGGCACGCCGTCGCGCAGCGCCTCGAAGACCGGGTTACGGCCGACGACCAGCTCGGCCGTGCCCTTCGCGCCGCCGCGCCGCGGGGCGGGACGGCGCGCCGCCACCTGCCGCGCCTTGGCGTTGGCGACCCGATTCTTGACATGTCCCTTGCGGGCGGAGGCGGGCGGCGTCGGGCCCTTGCCTTCGAGGCCCTTGCGCCGCTGGCCGCCGCTGCCCATCTGCGCGCCCTTCTTGTTGGACGTGCGGCGGTTCCTGCGCTGGCTGTTGCCGGCCATGGGTCACCCGTTTCTTCACTGCGCTCGACGTCTCGCGACGTGGAGTGGATACGTACGTATGGATTGAGTGTCGCCCGCGGCCGCCGGGGAGGGCGAATCCGGACGGCGGCCGGGGTGCCACGGCGACGGTGCCGCCGTGGCGTGCGACGAGGTCAGGGCAGCGCGGCGGTGCGGTGCCCGGGAGTGGTCACGACAGCGACCAGCGCGGACCCGACGGGGTGTCCTCGATGGCCAGACCGGAGTGCTGGAGCTGGTCACGGATGGCGTCGGCGGTGGCGTAGTCCTTCCGCCCCCGGGCGGCCTGCCGCTGGTCGAGCACGAGGCGGACCAGCGAGTCGACCACACCGTGCAGGTCCTCGCCGCGCTCCGCACCGCCGGACCAGCGCTCGTCGAGCGGGTCGAGACCGAGCACACCGAGCATCGCCCGCAGCTCCGCGAGGCGGGCGACCGCCGCCTCCTTGTCGTCGGCGGTCAGCGCGGAATTGCCCTGCCGGACGGTGGTGTGCACGATCGCCAGCGCCTGCGGGACGCCCAGGTCGTCGTCCATCGCCTCGGCGAAGGCCGGCGGCACCTCGGCGGCGGGCTCGACGGTCCCCGCCTTCTCCACCACACGCTGGACGAAGCCCTCGATCCGCGCGAACGCGGACTCGGCCTCGTGCAGCGCCTCCTCGCTGTACTCGATCATCGAGCGGTAGTGCGGGGTGCCGAGGTAGTAGCGCAGCACGATCGGACGCCACCGCTTGACCATCTCGCTGACCAGCACGGAGTTGCCCAGCGACTTGGACATCTTCTCGCCGCTCATGGTCACCCAGGCGTTGTGCGCCCAGTACATGGCGAAGTCGTCGCCGAACGCCTTGGCCTGCGCGATCTCGTTCTCGTGGTGCGGGAAGACCAGGTCGACGCCGCCGCCGTGGATGTCGAAGGCGCTGCCCAGGTACTTGTGCGCCATCGCGGAGCACTCCAGGTGCCAGCCGGGACGGCCGCGGCCCCAGGGCGTCTCCCAGCTGGGCTCGCCCTCCCTGGCCGCCTTCCACATCGCGAAGTCCTTCGGGTCACGCTTACCGGTCTCGCCCTCGCCGGACGGCTGCCGGAGGCTGTCCAGCTCCTGGTTGGACAGCTCCAGGTAGCCGGGGAAGGAGCGGACGTCGAAGTAGACGTTGCCGTCGGCGGCGTACGCGTGACCCCGCTCGATCAGGCCGCGCATCATCTCGATCATCTCGGGGATGTGGCCGGTGGCCCGCGGCTCGTAGGTCGGGCGGAGGCAGCCGAGCGCGTCGTACGCCTCGTTGAAGGCGACCTCGTTGGCGTACCCGATCGACCACCAGGGACGGCCCTGCTCGGCGGCCTTCTTGATGATCTTGTCGTCGATGTCGGTCACATTGCGGACGAACGTCACGTCGTAGCCGCGGTAGCTGAACCAGCGGCGCATGATGTCGAAGTTCAGGCCGGACCGGATGTGCCCGATGTGCGGGGCAGCCTGCACCGTCGCGCCACACAGGTAGATCGAGACACAGCCCGGAACGAGCGGGGTGAAGTCACGGATCTGCCGGGCGCTGGTGTCGTACAGGCGAATCGTCACGGAACCAGGGTAGTCGGAACGAGGGAGTGCCCTGTGCCCCCTGGGGCCCGCGGTCACCGAAGCGTGACACTCGCCCGATGTGCTCCGGATCGCCCGCCGCACCCGACGCCGCGCACCACCGTCCTCTCCCCCGTCTTTCCGGCCACCGGACACCGGCGCCGCACCGGCCGCCCGGTCAGAGGCGCTCGATCACCTTGTGCGGCGTGATCCGTATGATCACCCGCTCCTCGGGCCCCTCCGCCGCCGATTCCGGGGCGTACTCCGCGAAGTCCTTGCCGGTGTACTTCCGCGACACCGCGTCCAGCATCCTGCGGCCCTCGTCGGTGGTGAAGGTGACGGTGCCGCGGATCTCTGCGTAGGACTCCGGGGCGTCGGCGGGCTGGACGAGGACGCCGACGCGGGGGTCGCGGCGGAGGTTCCGCGCCTTGCGTCGGCCGCGGGTGGTGGAGATCAGCAGCTCCTCGCCGTCCCGCTGCACCCAGACCGGGGAGAGCTGCGGGCTGCCGTCCGGCTGGAGCGTGGCGACGGTCACGACGACGGGGCTGTCGAGGAGCTTCTTGAGGGCGTCGGAGAAGGTGGCGGTCACGGGAGGGCCTTCCTGAAACTCGGTCCGGCGGTGAACACTCCGTAGCTTCCCCCACATCTCCACCGCCCACCGCTCTTCCCGCCGTTCTCAGGGAGATGCCGGGGCTCCCCGTAGGGGCCGCCCGCCCCGACCGGCGGGCCGCCTCCGGCACCTCCCCTACGGGTTCACGCCGTACGGACCACCAGCGCGGTCGCCACCGCCGCGAGCCCCTCCGCACGGCCGGTGAGACCGAGACCGTCCGAGGTCGTGCCGGAGACCGAGACCGGCGCCCCGACGGCGGCGGACAGCGCCCGCTGCGCCTCGTCCCGCCGCTTGCCGACCTTCGGCCGTACGCCGATGACCTGCACGGAGACGTTGCCGATGGCGAACCCTTCGGCCCGTACGATGCGCGCCGCCTCGGCGAGCAGGGTCACACCGGAGGCACCGGACCACTCGGGGCGGTCGGTGCCGAAGTGCGCGCCGAGGTCGCCGACCCCGGCGGCGGAGAACAGCGCGTCACAGGCGGCGTGCGCGGCCACGTCACCGTCGCTGTGCCCGGCGAGACCGTACTCGGCGCCCTCCCACAGCAGCCCGGCGCACCACAGCTCCCGCCCCCGCTCGAAGGCGTGGACGTCGGTGCCGATCCCGACGAGCGGCATCCCGGGCACCCCGACGACGCCCTCCGCCCCGGACCGCTCGACCGGCTCAGACATACCCATCAGTGGCCCTCCTACGGGCGAGTACGGCCTCGGCCAGGACGAGGTCCAGCGGCCGGGTCACCTTGAACGCTTCCTCATGGCCGGGGACGACGACGACCGGCGCCCCGAGCCGTTCCACCAGACCCGCGTCGTCGGTGGCGCCCTCGCCCTCGACGACCGTGTCGTGCGCCTTGAGCAGGGTCTCCCGGTCGAAGCCCTGCGGCGTCTGCACGGCGCGCAGCAGCGCCCGCTCCGGGGTGCCGGTCACCGGCTCCGCCTCACCCTTGGGGCGCGGTTCGACCCGCTTGACGGTGTCGGCGAGCGGCAGCGCCGGGACGACCGCCGGGGCTCCGGAGCGGACCGCGGCGATCACCGCGTCGACGGTGTCGACGGGCACCAGCGGTCGCGCGGCGTCGTGCACGAGGACCACGTCGACGTCGTCGGGGAGCGCGTCGAGCCCGCGGCGCACCGACTCCTGGCGGGTCTCGCCGCCGGGCACCACCAGCAGTTCGGCGCGGCCGAAGGAGTGCTCGTCGAGGAGGGCGCGCACCTCGGGCGCGCCGTCCGGCGGGGCGACCACGACGACGAGGGAGACGGCGCGGGACGCGGCCATCGCGCGGACCGCGTGGACCAGCATCGGAGTGCCGCCGAGGGTCCGTAGCGCCTTGGGGGCACCGGGTCCGAGACGGACACCGCGACCGGCCGCGGGGATCACCGCGGCGGTACGGATCGGGCGGGAGGGATCTGGCATCGAGGGCTCCGGAGTCCGGGGGTTCCCGGAATTGGGGCAGACAGGTTTGTTGTCGCGGCCGACGTGGGTATGGCCTCACCGTGCCGGGCGCCACGCCTCAACCGCCCCTTCCGTGACAGTGGTCGAGGCTGTTGTCCGAGCCCGGCACACCACTTCGCCGTCCGGCAGGCGTCAGCCGTCCCGGGATCGGCCGCGCGGGGCGCAGATATGCCGCAGCGCCCGGCAACAGATCCTCCCGGAGGGGATCGTCATCGGGCACCGCGGCATCACTGCGTGCTCACTGCTGCGGCGCGTCGTGCGCGCCGCTCACCACGCCGGTCCGTCCGTGACGTCGCACGGAGCGCTACGGCGCGGTCTGCGCGTCGTCAGGACGCGAGGACCTCGTCGAGCAGGGCCTCGGCCTTGTCTTCGTTGGTGTTCTCCGCGAGGGCGAGCTCGCTCACCAGGATCTGGCGTGCCTTGGCGAGCATGCGCTTCTCACCGGCGGACAGTCCGCGCTCACGCTCCCGGCGCCAGAGATCGCGCACCACTTCGGCGACCTTGATCACGTCACCGGAGGCGAGCTTCTCAAGATTCGCCTTGTAACGACGGGACCAGTTCGTCGGCTCTTCGGCGTACGGTGCACGCAGCACCTCGAAGACCCGGTCCAGCCCGTCCTGGCCGACCACATCGCGCACACCGACGAACTCCGCATTGTCCGCCGGTACGCGAACCGTAAGATCGCCCTGGGCGACCTTCAGCACCAAGTAGGTCTTGTCCACGCCTTTGATCTGGCGAGTTTCGATGGCCTCGATCAGCGCGGCCCCGTGATGGGGATAGACCACGGTGTCGCCAACCTTGAACGTCATGTGACAGGTACCCCTTCCGTGGCTATCCATGCTAACACGGGAACGGACCGTTCTGAATGGCGTTTTCGCAGGTCAGGGCATATCTCGGGGCTTGACAACAGCGGCCGCGTCGTGCTGCACAGGGGGGCGGAATGCAGGTATCCGCAGGTGAGAGGTGTTTCTCCGGTGAAGGGAAACGTGCCCGCGACGAGCCCGGAAGCACCCGCCCGACAGGGCGAAAGGTCCACTTTGTACCGATCCGTATGAGCGACTTCCGCTACTCCGTTCGGACTCTGTCGATCTCTCGGACGGGTTTCTGGAATTGATCACCTTCGGGTGTGCGGACCCGGTGATCAATTCTGTGGTCGGACGGTTTTCCCGGCGAATACTTCTTTCGTCGGGGAACGGCACGGATTCCGGCCGCCCGACCTCGGTAACTCGCTCTCCGTGCATATTCCCGTCACAAACCACCCGCCGTCGCACCCCGTGGAAGACACATGTGGAGGGGGTGGCTCCGGAGGGTCGGGGTGGCCCGTGATCGCTCTGGGGGCGGGTCGGGTGCGGCGGCGCGAAGGCGGCTCGGTAACCTAGCGGCGCTGACACACCCTTAGGGCGGCTTTACGCACCCGTCGATCATGACGCGTACGCTGCGCCGCCCAGCCGTCCATCCGCGACCGGACGCCGTTCGGCCGCCGAAGCTCGTCCAAGGAGATGCCGCCGCCGTGAGCCGCAGCCTTCGACGCGGCGTCCTCGCCGCCACCGTCCTCACGCTCTCCATCGCCTCGCTCTCCGCGTGCAGCGCGGGGAACGACGCCCAGACGCTGGAGATCAAGCCGGACAACGCCGAGACCTCCGTCGGTGACATCAAGGTCCAGAACGCCAACGTCGTCACCCAGCCCGACCTGAAGGCCAAGGGCCCGGCCGTGATCACCGCGACGGTGTTCAACAACGGCGTCAAGGACCAGAAGCTCGACTCCATCTCCCTGCCCGGCACCGGCCAGAGCGCCGAGCTGAGCCCGGCGAAGGGCGCCGCCAAGGGCCCCCTCACCGTGCCCGCCGGTGGTTACCTGGTGCTCGGTGGCAAGGGCAACGCCTCGGCGGTCCTGGCCAACGGCCGGGAGGCCGCGCAGGACGGTAACGCGCAGCCGGTCACCTTCTCCTTCAGCCGCACCGGCAAGGTCCAGATCCCGGCGCTGGTCGTCCCCGCGCACGGTTACTTCAAGGACTTCGGTCCCGAGGTCGTCCCGCAGCCCGGCACCACGCCGACCGGGACCGGCCAGCCCTCCGAGAGCGGCAAGCCCTCGGAGTCGGGGAAGCCGTCGGAGTCCGGCAAGCCCACCGAGTCGGGTCAGCCCGGTGCGCCCGCCGGTCACGACGAGGCGCACTCCGGCCACTGAGCCGCCGCCCGTACAACGCCGCTGGGGCGCTCCTCCGATCCGGAGGGGCGCCCCAGTGGCGTTGTACGGGGCCGCCCCGGAGGGCGGCCGGTCCGGTCACGGCTCGAACTTGTAGCCCAGTCCGCGGACGGTGACGAGGTAGCGCGGGGCGCCCGGGTCCGGTTCGATCTTGGCCCGGAGCCGCTTGACGTGGACGTCCAGCGTCTTGGTGTCGCCCACGTAGTCGGCGCCCCAGACGCGGTCGATCAGCTGCATACGGGTCAGCACCCGGCCGGCGTTGCGCAGCAGCATCTCCAGGAGGTCGAACTCCTTGAGGGGCAGGTCGACCTTGCCGCCGCCGACGGTCACGACGTGCCGGTCGACGTCCATCCGGACCGGACCGGCCTCCAGGGCCTGCGGGGTGACCTCCTCCGGCTCGCCGCGGCGGCGCAGCACCGCGCGGATCCGGGCGACCAGCTCGCGCGAGGAGAACGGCTTGGTGACGTAGTCGTCGGCTCCTATTTCCAGGCCGACGACCTTGTCGATCTCGCTGTCCTTGGCGGTCACCATGATGACCGGGACGTTGGAGCGGCCCCGCAGCTGGCGGCAGACCTCGGTGCCGGGCAGGCCCGGCAGCATCAGGTCGAGCAGGACCAGATCGGCGCCGTTGCGCTCGAACTCGTCCAGGCCGTCGGGGCCCGTCGCCGCGATGGCGACCTCGAAGCCCTCCTTGCGGAGCATGTACGACAGTGCGTCGCTGAACGATTCCTCGTCCTCGACGACGAGCACTCGGGTCACGGAAGGACCTCCGGGGCGGGGTGAGCAGGAAGTGGATCGTTGAAGGTCTCGTACGGACGGTCCTCGTCGTCGAGGCCCTCCGCAGCGGTGCGGTCGTCGGGGCGTTCGCGGTCGCGTACGGCACCGGCTTCCGGGAGACGCAGGGTGAAGGTGGAGCCCTGTCCCTCAGCGCTCCACACGGTGACCTCTCCGCCGTGGGAGGCGGCCACGTGTTTGACGATGGCGAGGCCGAGGCCGGTCCCGCCGGTGGCGCGCGAGCGCGCCGGGTCCACGCGGTAGAACCGCTCGAAGATGCGGTCCCGGTCCTTCTCGGAGATGCCGATGCCCTGGTCGGTCACGGCGATCTCGATCAGGTCGCCGCCGGGCGCGGACACCCGGCGGGCGGCGATGCCGACGCGGGTGTGCGCCGGGGAGTAGTTGACGGCGTTCTCGACGAGGTTGCCGAGGGCGGCGGCGAGCTGACCGCGGTTGCCCCAGATGTGCAGGTCGGGGACGGGCAGCGGGCGCCGTCCGGTCTCGCTCTCCGCGGTGGCGCCGGAGGGCACGCCCATGTTGGAGGCCATGGTGATCTGCTTCGTACCGGCCGGTTGGCGGCAGCGGTCCATCGCCTCGGCGACGAGTTCCTTGACCGCCACCGGCTCGGCGTCCTCCAGCGGGTCGTCGTTCTGCACCCGGGAGAGGTCGATCAGCTCCTGGACGAGGTTGGTGAGGCGGGTGGCCTCGTTCTGCATCCGGCCGGCGAAGCGGGTGACGGCCTCGGGGTCGTCGCTGGCGTCCATCACCGCCTCGGAGAGCAGGGAGAGCGCGCCGACCGGGGTCTTCAGCTCATGGCTGACGTTGGCGACGAAGTCCCGGCGGACCGCCTCGATGCGGCGCGCCTCGGTGAGGTCCTCGACGAGGAGGAGCACCAGCCGGGAGCCGAGCGGGGCGACGCGGGCGGAGACCGCGAGGGTGTCGCCGCGGCCGGTGCCGCGGCGTGGCAGATCCAGCTCGACCTGGCGTATCTCGCCGTCGCGGCGGGTGTCGCGGGTCATCTGCATCATCGGTTCGACGGCGAGCTTCCCGCCGCGGACCAGCCCGAGCGCGTACGCGGCGGAGCTGGCCTTGACGACGGCGTCGGACTCGTCGAGCACGACGGCGGAGGAGCGGAGGACGGAGAGCACGGTGTCGACGCCGGGCGGCAGGACCGCGTCGGTGTGCAGGGAGGTGCGGGTGGGCTTGACCTGGTCCCGCTCGCTCCAGCGGAACGCCAGCATGGCGAAGACGCCGGTCCCCAGACCGGCGACAGCTGCCACTGCGGCGAAGGCCGCGTCCACGTTCATGACTCCAGGTTATGCGGCAGGTCCGACACTTCCCCAGCCGTCCGGGTGTCTGCTCGAACACCCGTCGCCCAGAGTTCACCGTGGCGTCAGGAGTGGTTCATTCCGGCGGTCGCGAATCGGCCGTTCGGGGCGCTTCCCGGCCATTCAGACACCGTCGGGCGCCCCGGACGGTCCTCGGACGCTCCCCCGGAAGGGGCACGTCACAGGCGTACGCCGCTGCTCGGAGGGGGATCCGGGCGTCCGCTCCGGCCGTGGCCGCGTCGCCCAGAGTTCACCTTGAGGCCGTCCCCGCTTCACCCCCGGTGGCACCGCTCTTCGTGATGCCCGCGCACTGTGAGCCGTGCGGATGCGGGCGCGCAGCGGTCCCGCGGCGGCGCACGGCCGTGGTGCCGGGGCAGTCCGCCGGAGGCAGCACTTCCGGTGTCCGTGCCGGATCCGGTGTCCGGACTTGCTCCGGGTCCGCCCGGGGCCCCCTTCCCCGGGCCCCGGGCGGCCGGTGGGCTCTTCGCGGAGTCCGGTCCGTCCGCACACCGTCCGTGGGAGCGTGGGAGCGGAACGTGTGTGCGCACCGTCCGCGCCCCCGTTCGCCCACGTCACCAGTCGATGCGAGAGAAGGTCACAGATGCGGGACGCGTACCACGAGGAGCTGGATTCGATCGGCGAGGGCCTGGTCGAGATGGCTCGGCTCGTCGGCTCCGCGATCGGGCGCGCCACCACGGCGATCCTGGACGCGGACCTCAAGCTGGCCGAGAGCGTGATCGCCGCCGACGAGAAGGTCGACGACCTCCAGCGCGATCTGGAGGCCCGGGCGATAACCCTCCTGGCGCGGCAGCAGCCGGTCGCCACCGATCTGCGGATCGTCGTCACCTCGCTGCGGATGAGCGCCGACCTGGAGCGCTCCGGCGACCTCGCCCAGCACGTCGCGAAGCTGGCCCGGCTGCGCTTCCCGGAGACGGCCGTCCCGCGTGACCTGCACGCCACCATCCTGGAGATGGGCCAGCTGGCGCAGCGCCTGATGGCGAAGGCGGGCGAGGTCATCATCACCAAGGACGTCGATCTGGCGCTCCAGCTGGAGCAGGACGACGACGCGATGGACCGGCTGCACCGGGCGCTCTTCCAGCACCTGATGGACGACCGCTGGAAGCACGGCATCGAGACGGCCGTCGATGTGACGCTGCTGGGCCGCTACTACGAGCGGTTCGCCGACCACGCGGTCTCGGTGGCGAAGCGGGTCGTCTATCTGGTGACCGGTGAGCACGCCGACGAGATCGCCCCGCCGACGGGCGTCGAGGGCGCCTGATCCGGCCGGGTGCGGCGGACGCGGACGGGCCCGGAAGCGGTCGGCGGCGTGCGCGGGCGCCGGTCCGCCGGGGCCGGGTGCCGGTGGCGTGCGCCGGGGCCGTGTGCCTCCGCGCGCCGTTGACGCGCCGCGGTGCGCGGGCTTGGAATGGCGGCAGGTGATCCAGAGGAGGCATGTCATGGCACGCACGGAGAACCACGAGACGACGGCCCGCACCGAGCAGGTCCCCGGCGAACGGCCGCGCCTGCCGCTGCTCGGCGCATGCGGCTGCGGCGCCGGGTGCAGCTGCGGCTGCCAGGGCGGCGCGCCCTGCCAGTGCGGCGGATCCTGCGGCTGACCCTCGGGCGGCCGCCCTTCGAGGCACGACCGGCCCCGTACGCCTTCGGGTGTGCGGGGCTTCGTGCTGGGGTCCTGCGGTGAGGCTCCTGTGAGGCTCCGCGGTCCAGGTGGCGCCGTCCAGCGAAAGGGCGGGAAGGGCGGCCACCCTCCGTCCCTCGCTATGTGCTGGCAGTAGAGTGCCAGCCGCAGAAAGGAAAGAGGTATCGCGGGTGCAGACGAGCGGCAGCCAAGATTCCGAATTTTACCACCGTACGTCCGGAGAGCCACACCGCCCTTAAAGCGTTGGCGCCTAGCCGTCGATGGGCAGCCGACAGCGATAGCCAGGGCGGCGCCTGCAGCGCGCAGCAGATACCTTCAGATCGATGAGCGACAAGGGGCCCTCCAGCGGGCTCGCCATACAGGAAGTTCCACGTCCGGCCATAAAGCACGAGCATCGGCTGGGATCTCTGGGCCCCTACCGGCCACCAGCCACAGAAAACGACCGATGGGTTTATTACGTCAAGCCCATTGCACAAAGACTACGGTGAACCATAGAGTTCAGCCGTGCAGAGTTCCGAGCTTTCCGTACAGGGGCAAAACCTTCAGACCCTTTACAACCTCTACGTCAACAAGAGGTTGGCCGTCAACCGTCGATATCAACGTAAGCTCGTATGGAGCGTTGAAGAGAAAGTGAAGCTCATCGATTCCGTAATCGATGAGCTCCCCATTCCTTTGATCCTTCTGGCGCAGCGCAAGAGGGGAGGGGTCGAGACTTATGAAATCATCGACGGACTGCAGCGTCTGGACGCCTTCTTCTCCTTCATGGAGAACAAGTTCTCCTACAACGGAAAGTATTTCGATCTCGACACCATCGGCGACACAAAGGCCCGCCTCGATGCATCTGAGATCACCCAGGGAGAAGATAAACTCTCCCGCTCCGAATCCCTGGCGATCGCCAATTACCAGATCCCTGTTTCGATCTACCGAGATGCTTCCGCATCATCTATCGATGAAGTTTTTCGACGCATCAATAGCGGAGGCAGGAGGCTAAGCCTTCAAGAAATTCGACAGGCTGGCGTTCTAGGGTCTCTCGCCGATGTCGTCAGGCGTTCGAGTGCATCGATTCGCGGTGACGGAACATTTTCCGAATCCGTCATCCTGAACGCTATGGACAAACTTTCCATCTCTCGCCGTGGACTTGATTACGGGCTCTCCCTGGAAGACATGTTCTGGGTTCGACATGACATTGTGGCGCAGGAGGACATCAGATCTTCAGGCGATGAAGAGATGGTCCTCGATCTCGTGCTAGATGCCGTCATCCGGCCATGGCCCACAAGTGGGTGGCAGAACCGCGATGTGGCTTACGGAATCCAGCGGAGAATCCGCACCGCCTCGCCCGAGGATGTGAATGCGGCGATCGACAAAGTCGGGGTAGAGGAACTACACCAACGGATCCTATCCGTCGTCGGCCTGATCAATGACGTGATGAGCGGTCATGGGTCGCTGGGACGCCACATGGTTAAGCTGGAAACCTACGAGAAGGGTACCCAGCGGCAGTTCCAGGCAGTTTTCGCAGCACTATATTCACTGACCTTTGAAGACGGCATGGTGCCAAAATCCCACGATGCCGTCCGCACGGTACTGGACGATTTTTGGGGGCGCAAGGGTCTTTCCATTCCCACAGGCGGCAGTTCCTGGGGGCGAGAGAAGAAGAAATCTCTGTACCCAAGCGTGAAGAAGAATCTTAAGAAGGCATTCTACAAGCCAGATCTCCAGCGAGCCGCTACTCAACTCAACTCGCGCATGTATGTGGAATCACTTCTACAGGGGCCGGTAACAGAAGAGCCTTTGATCGAACTGAAGCAGGGATTCTGCGTCCTCTCAAGTCCCCCTGTAGAGGATGCCGAACTCTTCGAACAGATAATGCAGACCGCCGTCGGAATGGCCAATCAAGGGAAGAGCGCAGAAGGACTCATTTTGATCGGCATTGCAGATAAGCCATCTGCAGCCAATCGAATTGAGCAAATCTTCAACGTCAAGCCTTTGGCAATCCACAGCCATCTTGCCGTCGGAACCCTTGAGCAGATTAACCACCTCGGGTACGACATCGACAGCTGGTGGCGGAGGTGGCAGGAGAAGATTCAGACCTCCAAACTATCGAAGGAATTCGCAAACAGCTTGGCCCATACTTTCAGGCCAGTCTACTACGATGAATTGCTGCTGTGGGAGATGAAGCCTAAGTCTGTCGGTAAGCCGATCACCTACGACGGGCGATTCTTTGTGAGGATCGGAAGCTCCACTCGGGAGATGACCGCAGACGACTTCCTCAGTCACATGACACTGCACTTCTCTTAGGAATTCCCTAGAAACTGCCCAGATCACGCATTTCCTGCACTGGTTGCAAAATCCTTCGGCGGGCGGACGATTTATCCGTACCAGGGTTAGGCGAAGCGGAGAATTAGCCTAATTTTACGTACAGGGGAAACCTTTTCCGTACAGAGGGCTCCTGCCAGCAAGAAGCGCTGACAGGAGCCCTCTGTACGGAGAATTACTTCTTCTTCCCCTGGTTCTTCACCGCTTCGATGGCGGCCTTGGCGGCCTCCGGGTCGAGGTAGGTGCCGCCCGGGGTGACGGGCTTGAAGTCGGCGTCCAGCTCGTAGGAGAGGGGGATGCCGGTGGGGATGTTGAGGCCCGCGATGTCGGCGTCGGAGATGCCGTCGAGGTGCTTGACCAGCGCGCGGAGGCTGTTGCCGTGGGCCGCGACCAGGACCGTCTTCCCGCTCAGCAGGTCGGGGACGATGCCGTCGAACCAGTACGGGAGCATCCGGACGACGACGTCCTTGAGGCACTCGGTCCGCGGGCGCAGCTCCGGCGGGAGGGCGGCGTAGCGCGCGTCGTCGAACTGGGAGTACTCGGCGTCGCGGGCGAGGGCCGGCGGCGGGGTGTCGTACGAGCGGCGCCACTTCATGAACTGCTCCTCGCCGAACTCGGCGAGGGTCTGCGCCTTGTCCTTGCCCTGGAGGGCGCCGTAGTGGCGCTCGTTCAGGCGCCAGCTGCGGTGGACGGGGATCCAGTGGCGGTCGGCGGACTCCAGGGCCAGCTGCGCGGTGCGGATGGCGCGCTTCTGGAGGGAGGTGTGCACGACGTCGGGGAGCAGACCGGCGTCCTTGAGCAGCTCTCCGCCGCGGACCGCCTCCTTCTCGCCCTTCTCGTTGAGGTTGACGTCCACCCAGCCGGTGAACAGGTTCTTCGCGTTCCACTCGCTCTCGCCGTGGCGGAGCAGGATCAGCTTGTACGGTGCGTCGGCCATGTCTTCGAGCCTAATCGACGCCCGTCGGGGGAACGCCCCGAGGCCGGGCCGGGCGGGGAGCGGCGCCCCGGGCCACCGCCGGGCCGAAGCCGCAGGTGGGCGAGGGGGCGGGCGGCCGTGGCGGGTACGGGCGGCGGGGCGCGGGGCCGGGTGCGGGCGCCCCCGGGTGGCCGGGGCTTCCGCCGGTCCGGGGTGCCCGGGGCGGGCCGCGTGCGCCGGGGGCGCACGGCCGGTGGCGCCCGCCCCCGGAACGTTTGACGGTTCCCGTCAATTCGTTGGCCGTGGCGTCGGAACGCTCAGTAGTTTTCCGGACGGTGGCGGCGCCCGGTGGGGGCGCCGCCGGTCCGGTCGGATGCCGTGCGCGGCGCCGCCGTCGTCCGTTCCACGTCGGGGGAGACAGACATGCCCGCAGCTTCGCGGTTCGCCAGGGCGCTGCCCGCGAGTTTCTCCGGTCTTCCGGCACCGTTCTGGTGGCTGTGGACCAGCACCCTGATCAACCGCCTCGGCGGGTTCGTCGCCACCTTCCTCGCCCTCTATCTGACCGTCGAGCGCGGCTACTCCGCCTCGTACGCGGGGCTGGTCGGCGCGCTCTACGGGCTCGGCGGGGTGGTCGGGTCCATCGGGTCGGGGGTGTTGACGGACCGGGTCGGGCGGCGACCGACGATGCTGCTGTCGCAGCTGGCGACCGCCGGGTCGGTGGCGACGCTCGGGTTCATGACGCATCCGGTGGCGATCGCGGTGCTGGCGGGCGCGGTCGGCGCCGCCTCCAGCGCCTCGCGGCCCGCCGTGCAGGCGATGATGGCGGACATCGTCGCGCCCGAGGACCGCACCCGCGCCTTCGCGCTCAACTACTGGGCGATCAACATCGGCTTCGCCGTCTCCTCGACGGCTGCCGGACTGATCGCCGAGCACGGCTATCTGCTGCTCTTCCTCGGCGAGGCGGCGCTCGTCCTGGTCTGCGCGCTGGTGGTGTACCGCAAGCTGCCGGAGTCCCGTCCGCGGATGGCGGAGGCGGGCGCCGGGACGGGGGAGGCGCCCGCGCGGGTGTCGATGCTGACGGTGGCGCGCGACGGCCGCTTCATGACGGTCGTCGGGCTCAACCTCCTCCTCGCCCTCCTCTTCCAGCAGGCGTATGTGTCGCTGCCGGTGTCGATGGGCCGCGACGGGTTCGGCAGCGGCGACTTCGGGCTGGTCATCGCGGTCAACGGCGCGCTGATCGTGCTGCTCCAGATACCGGTCACCCGCTTCATCGAGCACCGCAGCCCCGCCGCGCTGCTGATCGGCTCCGCGCTGCTGGCCGGGTACGGCTTCGGGCTCACCGCGGTCGGCGGTTCGGTCGCGGTGTACGCGGTGACGGTCGCCGTCTGGACGCTCGGCGAGATCATCAACTCCCCCACCCAGATGGGCCTGGTGGTCCGCCTCTCGCCCACCCACGGGCGCGGTCGCTACCAGGGCATGTACTCCCTGTCGTGGTCGGTCGCCTCGCTCACCGCGCCGCTGGTCGGCGGCACCGTCATCGACCACTACGGGCCGCGGGTCCTGTGGGCGGGCTGCGCCGTCGTCGGTACCGGCGCGGCGGTCGGCTACGCGCTGCTGCTGCGCCGCCTGCCCGGCACCGGCGTCTCACAGCCGCAGCGCACGCTGCGCGTCGTAAAGGTTGGGCGGGAGGACCGCGCCCGGGTGGCCGTACCGCTCGGTGCGGGTGCGCAGGGGTCCGGTGAAGTCGGGGGTGTCGATCTGGCCGAACGGGCGGACCTCGCTGATCGCGACGGTCGCGCTGCAGGGGGCGATGTCGTCGAGCCGTACGCAGCCGGCCCGGTGGTTGGTGACGGTGATGTTCCAGTGGGTGAAGCGGGCGCCGTAGAGCGGTCCGGCGCTGCCGTCGCCGCCGTGCGCCCCGTCGTTGGTGACGGTGATGTCCGTACGGACGTTGCCGAACGGCAGTCCGCGGTGGGTGTCGAAGGTGCCCATCGCCATCCGGCCCCGTGACCAGACGTTGTGGCTGGACAGCCCCTCGACGTTGATGCCGTGCAGTTGGGTGCCGGGTGGCGCCGGGACGGTGCGGCGGTCGAGGGTGAAGTCCTCGACGAGGTTGTCGTGCGAGCCCTCGCGGCAGCAGTACGGGTGGTGGCTGCCGCGCCCGGAGACGCGGGTGCGGCGCAGGGTGCACGCCTTGGCGGCGACGAGCAGGAAGCCGTTGTCGGCGTGGCGGACGTGGACGTCGTCGACCCAGCAGTCCCAGGCGCACTGGAGCGCGACGCCGTTGTAGCCCTTGTCGAGGAGGTGCGGGGACTGCGGCGTCTCGGTCATCTCCAGGGTGAGCGCCTCGACCCCGGCGCCGGTCAGCGGCGTGATGTGGGTGGTGAGGCGGGGCCGGAAGGCGGGGCGGGCGTCGAGCGGCAGCGGGCGGTCGAGGGTGATGCGGCGGTGTCGGGGGTCGACGGCGGTGACCCGGCAGGGCCACTCGTAGGGGACGTACGAGGTGAGCTTGGTCTTGTCGTCCCAGGAGTAGGTGGCCGCGCCCGGGATGTCGCCGCTCATGTGGCGCAGCAGGGTGTGGTCGGCGTCGTCGGAGAGCTGGAGCAGGACGCGGGCGCCGGGGTGCAGGGCGGAGGTGTCGGCGACGGTGAGGGTGCGGTCGCCGCGGCGGGCGGGGCGGACGGTGGTGAGGGTGCGCCAGGCGTCGCGGCGGTTGCCGGTCCACCCCTCGAACGGCCAGTCCCGCGCCCTGATCGCGTCCGTCAGCGACTCCCAACGGGCCTGCGGGCAGAGCCAGATGAGGCCGCCCGCCCAGGACCAGCTGGATTTGTCGCCGCCGTAGCGGCTGCCGTACGGACCGAGGAGGTCGGTGAGGCTGCGGGTGGCGTGCACCGTGGTGCGGCCGCTGCCCGCGCCGCGCAGGACGACGCCGTCGTGGCCGATGCGGAGGAGGGAGTCGATGCGGTAGGTGCCCGGCGGGAGGTGGACGGTGCCGCCGCCGCGCCGCCCGGCGTCCCGCAGCGCGCGGTTGAGGGCCGGGGCGGCGTCCGCGGAGCCGTCGGGGCGGACGCCGTAGTCCCGGACGGCGTCGGCCACTACGGGACGCCGGGGAAGGGCGGCGCCGCCGCGGTATCCGGCGCGGCCCACGTAGGGGATCTGCGGGTGGGTGAAGGGGTTGCGGGTGAACTCCCGCCAGAGGGCGGCCGGGCGGCCCGCCGCGCCCGGGGGTGCGGCGGGCACGGTGCCGGGTGGCAGGGCCGCCGCCGCGGCGGCGCCGATCGCGCCGCCGAGCAGCCCTCGTCTCGTGGTCGCCATGCGTCCCGCCCTCCCACGTATACGTATGTGATCGGTGTTCAGGTTGCTGACGGCGTGAGGATCCCACGGGTCATGGACGGACGGAAGGGGGCCGACGCACCCTGGCGTTCGGGTCCGTGGGCGCGCTGTCGGGGTGGCCACGCCCGCGATACGGGTGTCAGCCCCCTCGCGCCCGGCCCGGCGGGTCCACGATGCTGACCACGGGTCCGCGGCACCGCCGCGGTCACCGGTGGAGTGCGTACGGGGGCCCGGCGCCGGGCCGGGGCGGCACGGGGCGCCGGGAACGCTCTTCGGGCACGCCGTACACCGAGGCGGAGGGAGACGGGACGGATGGATACGACCGAGCAGCAGGTGATCCGGCGGGCGGCGACGGTGGCCGCCGCGGTCATGACGGCCAGTCTGATCGTGGGGGTGGCCGTCGGCACCGGCGGGCCGGGCGGCGGACACCGCGGGCCCGGCGGGGCCGACCGGCCGGTGACCACGGTGCATTCGACGGGCTCGATGAAGCCCGTGGGGGCGACCGGGACGGCCGACCGCGACGCGCCACCGGTCGGCGCCCGGGCCCGCACCCCGGACACCGGGTCCTTACGCCTCCTCACGGGGAACACCGGACCGGCGGCGCCGGGTACCCCCGGGGGCACGGTGCGGGCCGACGCCCCCTGGGGCACGCGGCCGGATGCCGCGCCCGGACCGGTGCGGATGCGGCTGCCCGCGCCGACCGGCGCCCACCCGGTGGGCATCACCACCTTCCCGGTCACCGACCGGCGGCGGCCCGACCCCTGGATGGCCGGGCGGTCCCGGGAGCTGATGGTCAGCGTCCGCTACCCGGCGCGCGCCGGTGCCCGGCTCTTCCCACGGGCCCCGCAGATGCTCCCGGGCGAGGCGGCCGGATTCGACGAGCTGAACACCTTTACGCCGCACGTACCCGCGGGCAAGGTCGACTGGGCGGCCACCGCGACCCACGCCCACGAGGGCGCCCCGCCCGCCCCGCACCACGGGCGGCTGCCGGTGCTGCTGTACTCCCCCGGCGCCTTCGACCCGCGGGCCCTCGGCAGCACCCTCTGCGACGAACTGGCCTCCCGCGGCTATGTGGTGGTGAGCGTCGACCACACCTACGAGGCGCCCGCCGTGGAGTTCCCCGGCGGCCGGGTGGTGCGCAGCCTCCTGCCCGCGGAACTGGCCCGCGCGCAGAAGGAGAACCGGGTGCCGGAGCTGCTGCGGAAGGTCTCGGACGTCCGCGCCGACGATCTCCGGTCCGTACTGGACGCGTTGGGGCGCCCCGACGCCGCGCGCGCCCTGCCGGACGGGCTGCGCGGGGCGCTGGACCTCGGCGCGGTGGGGGCGTTCGGGCAGTCCGCGGGCGGGTTCACCGCGGCCCTGGCGCTGCACGACGATCCGCGGGTGAAGGCCGCGGTGAACATGGACGGGGTGATGGGATACACCCAGAAGGATGACGATCCGAGGAATCCGTCCCGCGTGGGAACGGACGGCGTGAACCGCCCGTTGCTCCTTCTGGGAATGGACGGGGACAACCGTCACACCGTCGCCTCGTGGGGCGCCACCTGGGCACACAGCTCGGGCCCGCTGCGGGGGTTCATGCTGAAGGGGAGCCGGCATGCGAGTTATACCGACGGGCAGTCACTGATCCCGCAGATCGCGCGATCACTGAAGCTGCCGCAGGACGACATCACGGCACTGATCGGCACGGTCCCGCCCCGGCGCGCGGTGGCCGCGGAGAAGGCGTACGTCTCGGCGTTCTTCGAACGATGGCTGCGCGGACGCGACGACGGCGGACTCCTGGACGGCGATTCGACGCGGTATCCGGAGATGCGGTTCGTGCCGTAGGGAGTGCGCCGGGGCCGGTTGCGGTGTGGGGCGTCCGGCGTGGGGCGCGTGGCCGAGGAGGGGTGGGGTGGGTGGCTGTCTCTTATACACATCTCCG
>NZ_JODY01000047.1 GCF_000718015.1 Streptomyces catenulae
ACGCGCATGATCAGAACGCGTGAGGTAGTGCAGACGCGCCATCAAACCACGACGAACGGAAACAGGCGTGGCGATGAATCCGGCTAGCTTGTCGAGCTGCCGCGCAACCGCCTCATAACCCTTGACGCCCCGGGCGCCGAACTTACCGAACTCAATATTCCTGTCCGGCACCTGACGCTCCCTTCATTACTCGATATCACTCCTCACATTCTACGCCAAAAAATAAACGCCATGAGGAGATTCAGTATTCCAGCACGGCCGACCCGTACACCCACCGCAGAAACTCCAGAATTCATCGATAGCCCTGGGAAGCACATGCTGACCGTATGACGCCGGGAGGTCCAGCGGATCAGCTCGTGCGAGGTGCCGACGACGTCCGTCACCGGTCGGCGCCCGGCCAGGAGGCACGGCGCGCACGGCGGCAGGTGCCGGGGCGGCACGGCGAATGGGTGGGCGGCAACGCAGCGGAGGCAGGCAGAGCGGAACAGCGGGGCCGGGGCGGACGGCGGAACGCGGGAGACGGTCCGAAGAGCGGATCGAGACCGTCAGGCGTACTGACAAAGACGTTATTAGCGCTTCTAAGCTCGAAGAAGTCAAGAGCCCAGGGCATCTGACTTTCCCTCACCCTGCCCTGGAACCGAAGCGGCCGACCGGGCACCCACCGAGACCCCTTGACTTGCCCCCATGACCCCTGCACGGGAGAAACCATGATTCACACCCGCGGGCTCGCCCGCAGCTTCCGCGCCAAAGGAGAGACCGTCGAGGCCGTGCGCGGCCTGAACTTCGACATCGAGGCCGGCTCCGTGGTCGCCTTCCTCGGCCCGAACGGCGCCGGGAAGACCACCAGCCTGCGGGTGCTGACCACCTTGCTCCCGCCGACCTCGGGCACCGCCGTCGTCGCCGGTCACGACGTGCTGACCGACCCCTCGCGGGTCCGCAACCGCATCGGCTATCTCGGTCAGGGCAACAGTGCCGGCAGAAACTTCCAGGTCAGCGACGAGCTGATCACCCAGGGCCGCGCGTACGGCCTGAGCCGTGCGAAGTCCCGTGCCCGGGCGGAGCATCTGCTGACCACGCTCGAACTGGAGGACCTGACCAAGCGGACGGTGGGCACCCTCTCAGGCGGCCAGCGCCGCCGCCTGGACATCGCCATGGCACTGGTCCACGAACCGGAACTGCTCTTCCTCGACGAGCCCACCACCGGACTCGACCCGCACAGCCGCGCCAACATCTGGGAGCACGTGCTGCGGCTGCACAAGGAACTCGGCACCACGGTCGTCTTCACCACCCACTACCTGGAGGAGGCGGACCTCTGGGCCCAACGGGTGATGGTGGTCGACCACGGCCGGGTGATCGCCGACGACCCCCCGGAGAAGCTCAAGGCGGACCTGGCCGGCGACCGCATCACCCTGGGGACCGCCGACCGCGCCGACGCCCAGCGGGCCGCCGAGCTCGCCCGCGCCCTGCCCACCGTCCACGACGTCACCGCCGACGAGACGGAAGTGCGGGTGCGCATCCCCCACGGAGACTCCCAACTGCCGGTCCTGCTGCGCAGCCTGGAGGCAGCCGGAGTGCGGGCCCTCACCGCCCGGCTCGCCCGCCCCACCCTCGACGACGTCTTCCTCAACCTGACCGGCCGCACTCTGCGGGAGAGCGCCGACGCCGCCGCACCGACCACCACGCACGACGGAGCCTGACGATGAAGGTGCTCAACGACACCCGCACCGCGTTCGCCCGCGAGCTGGGGCCCGAACTGCGCCAGCCTGCCGGCCTCCTCTTCACCATGCTGCTGCCCTTCCTCTTCCTCGCTCTCTTCGCTCCTCTGCTCTCGGGCGTGAGCCCCGCGGGCGGGGGCACGGGATCGGGCTCCCCCTGGCAATGGTTCGTACCGGGCATGCTCGTCCTGCTGGCGCCCTCCGCCACCGCCGGGGCCGGGGCCTCACTGCTCAACGAGATGTCCTCGGGTGCCTTCGAGCGCATGCTCGTGACCCCGCTCAACCGGGCCGCGATGCTCGTGGGGCGGGCGCTCAAGGAGGTCGTGATCCTGCTGGCGCAAGCTCTGTTGATTCTCGTCCTGCTGCTGCCGACCGACTTCCGGCTCCGGCCGCTCGGCGCCTTGGCGGGCCTGGCGCTGCTGTCCGTCTTCGGGGTCGGGATCGGCGCGCTCTCCTTCACTCTGGCGCTCCACTCCCGCAAGCAGCAGACACTGTTCTACGGGGTGCAGCAGATGATCTTCTTCCCCCTGCTGCTGCTCTCCGGCGTCCTGCTGCCCCTCACCCATGCCTCGGCCCCCACCTGGCTCTATGTCCTGAGCCGGATCAACCCCGCGACATATGTGGTCGAGGCCGAACGAGCCTTGTTCGACGGTCGGTTCGCCGAGACGGGCGTGCTGTACGGGGTTCTCGCGGCGACGGCCATCGCGGTGCTGGGGGTCTTTGCGGGCATCCGGGGTATGCGCAACGCCTCTGCGTGACGCGCCGGCCACCGCAGCCACCGCCACCCGCCGCCGTCCGACTCCGTACGCGAAGGAGCACCGCACCGTGACCGCCGAATCTCTCCGCGCCTCCCCGCGGCCCGGATCCCGCGCCGTGGACGTCTGGTTCGACCCCGCTTGCCCGTACACCTGGCTGACCGTCCGCTGGCTGCGGGAGACCGCCCGGGTCCGCCCACTGGATCTGCGCTGGCATCTGATGAGCCTGACCCTCCTCAACGAGGGCCGGGACGACGATCCCGAGGGCGACCCCGAGGGGTACCTGATGGTGCCCGTTCGGATCGGCGCCGCCGTCCGGCACCACCACGGGCAGGAGGCCCTGGGCCGCTTCCACGCCTCGCTGTGGGCCGATCTCGATTCCGGCGGCGGGGGCGGCGGGAACGCCAGGAAGTGGATCAACGACCTGGCCGAGGCGCTGACCCACGCGGGCCTGCCGGCGGAGCTGGCGGCGGCCGGTACGTCCACCGCCTACGACGAGGAACTTCGGGCCTCGCACTCGGAGGCCGTACGGCTCCTGGGTCCGCGGCCCGGCACGCCGGTGGTGGCGGTCGGGGATCCGGTGGAGCCGCGCCGTCCCCCGCTGGCCTTCTTCGGTCCGGTCATCTCCCGCGTACCGAAGGGGGAGGCGGCGGGGCGGTTGTGGGACGGGACGCTGCTGGTGGCCGGGGTTCCCGGGTTCCACGAACTCAAGGGAAGGCCCGCCGACCCGGACCCGGACGTGACCGGATCGGATGTCGGTCCGGCGTGACCGGCTCCGCGGCGGCTGGCGCGCGGGCGGGGCTGGGGTGGCCCTGACGTGTCCGCCCGAGCGGCTCACGTCCGGGCGGCTGCGGGCGATGGTGGCGCAGGTCCTGGACGACCCGTCGTTCGCGCACGCCGCGGCCCGGGTGCGCACCGAGATGCTCGGGACGCCGACGCCCGCCGGTTCGTCCCGGTCCTGGAACGGCTGGTGAACGTCCCTCGCCCACCGGGCCGGAGCGGCACATGACATACGGTCGGAGCGAGACGATCGCGGGCTCCGACGGCTGAGGGGACGCCGCCTTGAGGACACACATCCCCTATCTCTTGGCGGTGGCGAGCACGGTCGCGACGCGCCGGGTGGACGAGCGGTTGGCCGCATACGACCTGACGGTGCGTCAGTACGGACTGCTGGCCCAGCTCTCGCTCGAACCCGAGCTCACCATGGCGGAGCTGGCCCGTCAGCTCGGCATCGCCCGGCAGTCGGTGCACCAGCTGGTCAACGAACTCGTCGAGGCGGGGCATGTGCGTCGGCGCCCGGGCGCGGACGACCGCTCACGTCGGCTGGAGATCACCGATACCGCGCACTACCTGCTGAGCCGGATCGACGGGCCGCTGGAGCGGGTGGAGGCGCAGTTGCTCGGCGCTCTCGCACCGGACGAGGCCGAGACCCTGCGCAGCCTCCTCCAGCGCGTCCTGGCCCACGCCACCGACGACGAGGGCTGGCTCCCCGCCCGCTGACGTCGGTGCGGGCCAGACGGCCCACCCGTCCGACACCCGGCAAGGTCAAATTAGGTTAGGCTAAGCTAAGTCCATACCGGTTCGGCGGTGGGTCTGTGCACTCGTGTGCCGTTGAGGGAGCCATCAGGGAGGGAACGCCATGGGTCTGCCGGTCATCGGCTCCTACCCCATGCCCGACGGCTCCACCCTGCCGCCGTCCCGCCCGTCCTGGGTGGTCGAACCCCACCGCGCCGCGCTGCTGGTCCACGACATGCAGAACCATTTGGTGGGGCAACTCCCGGCGGACAGGGCGCCGCTCCCCGAACTCGTCGGCAACATCGCGGCGCTCCGCGCCCTTGCCACGGCTCTCGGTATGCCGGTCGTCTTCACCGCCGAACCGGCCGCCCAGCAGGCAGGTAGGCGCGGTCTCGCCGAGGACATCTGGGGTCCGGGCGTCGGCGACGGGGGCGACGCCGCCATCGTCGCGCCCCTGGCGCCCCGGCCGGGTGAGTATGTGCTGGCCAATGTCCGTCACAACGCCTTTCTCCGCAGCCACTTGGGTCGACTGCTGCGTTCGGAGCGGCGCGACCAGCTCATCGTCTGCGGGGTCCACGCCCATCTCGGTGTCCTCCTGACAGCCGCAGACGCCTTCATGAACGACATCCAGCCCTTCGTGGTCGCCGACGCTGTCGCCGACCTCTCCGCCGAGGAGCACGCCATGGCCCTGCGGTGGACCGCCCGCACCTCGGTGGTGTGCACGACCGGGTCCCTGCTGCGCGACCTGCGTCGGAGCCGGGTGTCGCCAAACCTCCGCGAGGACGCGTGAGCCCGTCCCCTCCCCGGCCGTCCGCGGCACCGCTCACGCCACGGACACGCCCCTCCCCCACACACAGAGAGAACGGAAGAACATGACCGTACGGGTCGCGGTGGCCGGTGCCAGTGGCTATGCGGGCGGGGAACTGCTCCGCCTGCTGGCTTCACATCCCGGCGTGGAGATCGGCGCGGTGACCGCGCACCGCAGCGTCGGCCGCCCGCTGGAGTCCGTACAACCGCAGTTGCCCGAGCTCGCCGGGCGGATCCTCCTGGACACCTGCGCCGACACGCTGCGCGGCCACGACGTGGTGTTCCTGGCCCTGCCCCACGGGCAGTCGGCGGCCCTGGCCGCGGAGTTGGATCCCGGCACGCTGGTGGTGGACTGCGGCGCCGACTTCCGACTGCGGTCCCCGGCCGCCTGGGAGCGCTTCTACGGCTCCGCCCATGCCGGGTACTGGCCGTACGGCCTGCCGGAACTGCCCGGGGTCCGGGACGAGCTGAAGGGCACCACCCGGATCGCGGTGCCCGGCTGCTACCCGACCGCGGTCACCCTGGCGCTGTTCCCCGCCTACGCCGCGGGCCTCGTCGAACCGGAGGCCGTGATCGTCGCCGCCACCGGGACGTCCGGCGCCGGGCGCTCCCCCAAACCGGAGTTCCTGGGGGCCGAGGTGATGGGCTCCATGCGCCCATACGGGGTCGGCGGCGGCCACCGGCACACCCCGGAGCTGGTCCAGAACCTGTCCCGGGTCGCCGGTGAGCGCGTCACCGTCTCCTTCACCCCGACGCTGGCGCCCATGCCCCGGGGCATCCTCGCGACCTGCTCCGCCCGGCTGCGCCCCGGGGCCCCGGAAACGGAGGACGAGGTGCGCGCCGCGTACACCGACGCGTACGCCGACGAGCCGTTCGTACAGCTGCTGCCCTCCGGGCGGTGGCCCGCCACCGCCGCCGTCCTCGGCTCGAACACCGCCCAGGTGCAGATCGCCGTGGACCCGGACGCCCGCAGGCTCATCTGCGTGAGCGCCGTCGACAACCTCACCAAGGGCACCGCGGGTGGCGCGGTGCAGAGCATGAACATCGCCCTCGGCCTGCCGGAATGGCTGGGCCTGCCCACGAATGGAGTGGCCCCGTGAGTGTGACCGCCGCCCTGGGATTCCGCGCCGCCGGAGTGACCGCCGGTATCAAGGATTCCGGCGCCCCGGACCTGGCCCTGGTGGTGAACCGGGGGCCCTCGCGCGCCGCCGCCGGAGTCTTCACCTCCAACCGCGTACAGGCCGCGCCCGTCCGCTGGTCCCGTGCCGCCCTCGCCGACGGGCGGCTCACCGCCGTCGTCCTCAACTCCGGTGGGGCGAACGCCTGCACCGGACCCGGCGGCGCCGACGACGCACGGCTGATGGCCGAGCACACCGCGCGGGCCGTGGACGGCACGTCCGACGAGGTCGCGGTCTGCTCCACCGGCCTGATCGGTGTCCGGCTGCCGATGAACCGCGTGACGGACGGGATAGCCGCCGCGGCGGACGCGCTCTCCTCCGACGGGGGCGAGGACGCGGCCGTCGCGATCAGGACGACGGACTCGGTCCACAAGATGGCGGTGGCCACCGGGGACGGCTGGACGGTCGGCGGGATGGCGAAGGGCGCGGGCATGCTCGCCCCGGGGCTGGCCACGATGCTCGTGGTCCTGACCACCGACGCCGACGCCGGTGCCGCGGTCCTCGACGCGGCCCTGCGCGACGCGGTGCGCACCACCTTCGACCGGGTGGACTCGGACGGCTGCATGTCCACCAACGACACCGTGCTGCTGCTCGCTTCAGGCGCCTCGGGTGTCACACCCGCAGCCGCCGATCTCGCCGCCGCCGTCCTGGCCGTCTGCGAGGACCTGGCCCGTCAGCTCATCGGTGACGCCGAAGGCGCCTCCAAGGAGATCGAGGTGGCGGTCGTCGGCGCGGCCTCGGAGGCGGACGCCGTCGAGGTGGGCCGCTCCGTCGCCCGCAGCAACCTCCTCAAGTGCGCCCTGCACGGCGAGGACCCGAACTGGGGCCGGGTGCTGTCGGCGGTCGGCACCACGTCCGCCGTCTTCGACCCGGACCGCCTGGACGTGGCGATCAACGGCGTCCAGGTCTGCCGGGACGGCGCCGAGGGCGAACCCCGGGACCGGGCCGACCTGTCCGGCCGCCGCATCACCCTCACCGTGGACCTGCGCTCCGGTGACTCCTCAGCCGTCATCCGGACCAACGACCTGACGGCCGCATACGTCCACGAGAACAGCGCGTACAGCTCATGAGGGGCGCGGGGACGACCCGGACGGAGGCGCCGGCCGCGATACCGGACAGCCGCGGCCTGCCGTGGCGGGAGGAGCTCCGGGGCCGGACGGTCGTCGTCAAGTTCGGCGGCAACGCCATGGTGGACCCGGCGCTGCACCGGACGTTCGCCCAGGACGTGGTCGAGCTGCGCCACGCGGGCCTGCGGCCCGTCGTCGTGCACGGCGGCGGGCCGCAGATCAGCGCGCTGCTCGACCGGCTCGGCCTGGAGGTGCGCTTCGAGGCCGGGCTGCGGGTGACCACACCGGAGACGATGGACGTCGTGCGCATGGTGCTCACCGGCCAGGTGCAACGCCAGCTCGTCGAGGCGGTCAACGCCCACGGGCCGTTCGCCGTCGGTCTGTCGGGGGAGGACGCGCACACGATGACCGCCGTACGGCGCCCGGCCCGGGTGGACGGCCGTCCGGTGGACATCGGCCAGGTCGGCGAGGTGGTGGCCGTGGACACCGCCCTCCTCGACGCGCTGCTGGAGCAGGGCCGCATCCCCGTGGTCTCGCCCGTCGCCCGCGGCGAGGACGGTCAGGTGTACAACGTCAACGCCGATCTGGCGGCATCGGCCCTGGCCACGGCGCTCGGGGCGGAGCATCTGGTGGTGCTGACCGATGTCGAGGGCCTGTACGCGAACTGGCCGCACAGCACCGAGGTGATCGCCCGTATGACGGCCGCCGAACTGGACGCGCTGCTGCCGGGGCTGGCGAGCGGCATGCTCCCCAAGATGGAGGGCTGCCTGCGGGCGGTCCGGGCCGGGGTCGGCCGGGCGCGGGTCGTCGACGGCCGGGTGCCGCACGCGCTGCTGCGCGGCGTGTTCACCGAGGACGGACCCGGCACCACCGTGGTGCCGGACGCGAGGCCCGGGTCCGACGGGCCCGGTGAGAAGGAGGACGGCGCGTGACCGCCGACAGCACGACCCCGCTCACCGACCGCTGGCGCGCGGCGGTGATGGACACGTACGGCACTCCCCCGCTGGCCCTCGTCAGGGGCGAGGGCAGCACCGTGTGGGACGAGGACGGCCGCACCTACACGGACTTCACCGGCGGGATCGCCGTCAACGCCCTCGGGCACGCCCATCCGGCGCTGGTCGAGGCCGTACGGGAGCAGGCCGCCCGGCTCGGGCATGTGTCGAACCTGTTCGTCGCGGAGCCGCCCGTCGCGCTCGCGGAACGGCTGCTGAGATTGCTGGGCAGGCCGGGGCGGGTGTTCTTCGCGAACTCGGGCGCCGAGGCGGTGGAGGCCGCCTTCAAGATCGCCCGCCGGACCGGGCGCCCGCACCTCGTCGCGGCCGACGGCGGGTTCCACGGACGCACCATGGGGGCGCTGGCCCTCACCGGACAGCCCGCCAAGCGGGAACCGTTCCTGCCGCTGCCCGCGGAGGTGACGCATGTGCCCTACGGCGACACGGCCGCTCTGCGCGCGGCGGTCACCGCACGCACCGCAGCGGTCGTCCTCGAACCGCTTCAGGGCGAGGCGGGGGCCGTCCCCGCGCCGGTGGGCTATCTGCGGGCCGCCCGCGAGATCACCCGGGCCACCGGCAGCCTGCTGGTCCTGGACGAGGTGCAGACCGGGATCGGCCGCACAGGCCACTGGTTCGCGCACCAGGCGGAGCCGGGCGCGGAGCCCGATGTGATCACCCTCGCCAAGGGCCTGGGCGGTGGCCTGCCGATCGGCGCCACGGTCGCCTTCGGCGACGCCGCACGGCTGCTGACGCCCGGTCAGCACGGCTCCACCTTCGGCGGCAACCCGATCGCGTGCGCGGCGGGGCTCGCCGTCCTGGAGACCGTCGAGAAGGAGGGGCTCCTCGCGCACGTTGCGCGGGTGGGCGAGCGGCTGCGCCGCGGCATCGAGGCGTTGCGGCACCCCCTGGTCCGCGAGGTGCGGGGCGCGGGGCTGCTCCTGGGCACCGTCCTCACCGCGCCGGTCGCCGCGCGGGTCCGGTGTGCGGCGCAGGACGCCGGGTTCCTGGTGAACGCGGCGGCTCCGGACGTCGTCCGGCTGGCGCCCGCCCTCACCCTGCCGCAGGAGCAGGCCGACGCCCTGGTGGCGGCGCTGCCCCCGATCCTCGATGCCGCGTCCGGCGACGGCGCCTGACACCCGCCGGACGGAACGGCTCCCGGGCGTACCCGGCGACCGGCGGGGAACGGTCGCTCGCCCGGTGCTCGGCCACGGCCGAAGGGGCGGTCCCTCGCGGGGCCGCCCCTTCGGGGTCTACAGCGTGCGGGCCAGGACGCGGGCGCCGCGGGCGGGGTCCAGGGACCGTGCCCAGGCCCGCGGCGCCAGGTTCGGCGAGACCGGGGCGAAGCCGTGGCGGAGGAAGAGCCGCCCGCTGCCGGTCGTCGCGGTGAACAGCGTCGTCAGCGCCCGGCTCCCGGCCCGGGTGAGGGCCGCGTGCAGCAGTCGGCCGCCCATGCCCGATCCCTGCCGGTGTTCGGCGACGCAGAAGTTGTACAGCACACCGGCTCCGGGGTACTCGCCGAGCCCCAGGCAGCCTTCGAGGGTTCCGTCGGCGGCCTGGGCGACATGGAAGCCGGACGCCTCCGACAGGTAGTGGGCGAGCGGGCGTTCGCGGAGCGCCCCGGTGCGGACGAACGGCCGGGAGAGGGCGGCGAGCGCGGGGCCGTCGTCCTCGCGCCCCGGCCGCACCGTGAACGCGGCGGCGCCCTGCCACGGGGCGGCGGGGGCACCCGGTGACGCGGCAAGGACGGCAGGGGGGCGCGTGGCCGTGGTCAAGGCGTTCCTTCCTCGGGTCGCGCCGTGCGCGGGCGCGGAAGTCTCCCGGACGGGTTCCCGGGAGACACAGGTCACCGCGGCATCCCACCGGAGCAGTAGAAGTAAGGCTCCTTGCCTTACTTGAGGGGCCAACTCGGCCTGCCCGGACCACTGTCCGCGGCACCGGCCGAGGCGCGACAGCCCCGGGCGCGGAGGCGAGCCGCCGGAGGGCGTCGGCCCGAACGGTCGCAGACTGCCCGCCGCCGTGGCTTCCCGCCCGTCGACGAAGGTCGTCACGGCGCCAGCCCGGGACGCCCGCTCGACGGCGTCGGCGATCCCGGACCGCGCGCACAACAGCCGCGGCCGCCGCGCGGCCACCACGGCGCGCTCGGCCAAGAAGCGGTCCCGGTGCGGGAGTTGCACGGGGATCGGATCCAGGACCGCGCCGCTGACGGCACATCCGTAACCCGAGTCGCACCTCGGGAGCACTGGGCGCCCGCGACTCCCTGACCCGGGGGCGACGGCGGCCCCGGGTCAGGAGTCGGTGGCCACCGCGAGGGAACGCGGGCGCAGATCGGTCCAGTTGGCCTCGATGAACTCCAGGCTCGCCTCGCGGCTGGACTCCTGAAGGGCGACCGTCCACCCTCCGGGCACCTCGGCGAAGGCCGGCCAGAGGGAGTACTGCCCCTCGTCGTTGACCAGGACCAGGAATCGGCCGTTGGCGTCGTCGAACGGGTTGGTGCTCATGGGTGGGGTTCCTCCTGGGGCCGGAGACGACCGGCGGGCGCCGTCCCGAGGACGGTCCCGCGGGCCCGGCGGTGGTGAAGGGGGCGCGGAATGAGGCGAGTCCAATACTTAGGTTAGGCTCGCCTAATTGCAGAGCTTAACCTTTCCCCTTCTCCCTCACAAGGAGCCGCTGATGCGCCCCCGCGAACGGGACCGGGCCGGGAACGGCACGGCCCCCCTCCCCCGCATTCCGGTGAGCCACCGGGGAGTTCGGCCATGACGCCGACCGTCCCGGCCTCCGGGACCGAGAGCCCCTTCGCCGCCTTCGGCCTTACCGGCGCACCCGGAACCGACGCGTTCTGGACAGCGGCCACACCCGCGTACGCGCCGGACGGTGACCGCGGTTGGGTCGCCCTGTTCCGGTGGCGCGGCGCTCCGGCGGTGGTCGACTTCGAGAGCTGGTCGGATCCGGTGCCGCTGGTCCGGTGGCGCGATACGGACTGCTGGTACGCCGAGGTGCGCATGCCCGCGCGGCTCCGCGTGACCTACCGCTTCCTCGTCGACGGCGCGGCGTACGCCGATCCGTCCAACCCGGTGGGCGTCGGCGGCGACCGTTCCGTCACCGCCACTCCGGACGCCCCGCCCCAGCCGTACTGGCCGGTCCTCGGCACGGACGACATCCTGCCGCTGCCACGGACCCGGGTCCGCTGGACCGGCGGGCGGCTCGGTGGGCGCCGCACCGTGCGGATCCACCCGGTGGGCGGCGGCGGGCCGGTGGTCCTGCTGCTCGACGGGGACGACTGGCTGCATCTGCACCCGGCCATGGCCGCGTTCGACGCGGCCGCCGACGCCGGGGAGATGCCCCCGGCCACACTGGTCTTCCTGCCGTGCAAGAACCGGTCGGCCGAGTTCGGCTGCCGACCGGAGCTGTGGGAGGCGGTACGCGACGAGCTGCTGCCGCTGGTGGCGGAGAGCGGGGTGCCCGCCGACCTCGACCGCCTGGTGGTCGCCGGGCAGAGCCTGGGCGGGCTGAGCGCGGTGTACGCGGCGCTGGAATTCCCGGAGCTGGTCTCCCGCGTCGCCTGCCAGTCGGGCTCCTTCTGGTGGACGCCGGAGGCCGAGAGGCTGCCGGATCCCCTCGGCGGGCCGGTCGGGGGCGCCGTCGCCGCGCGTCTGCGGGAGCGCCCCGCCCCGCCCGGCCTGCGGATCGCGTTCGACCTGGGAGAGCACGAGCCCCGCATGCGTCCGCACTGCGAACTCGTCGAATCCCTGGTCGCACAAGCCGGTGCGACCGTGCGGACCTCGCGGTCGGCGGCGGGCCACGACCGGGCGGGCTGGCGGCAGGCGCTGCTCAGGGACGTCGCCTGGGCACTGGGGTGACGGGCGGGGCCCGGGCCACCGGCGGACAGCCGGGACCCGGGCCCCGCCCGTCACCGGGTCACCGCGAGGCGGTACCCCTCGTCACCCGCGAGCAGCTCGCGATGGGTACCTTCCGCGGTGACCACACCGCCGTCCAGGACGAGGACCCGGTCCGCGGCGTCCAGCAACGCCGGGCTGCTGGTGATCACGACGGTCGTACGGCCCCGGCGCAGCGCCGCGATGTTGCGCGCGACGAGCTGCTCGGTGACCGCGTCCACCGCCGTCGTCGGATCGTGCAGCACAAGCACCCCGCTGTCCGCCGCCAGCGCCCTGGCCAGCGACAGCCGTTGCCGCTGCCCCCCGGACAGATTCGAGCCGCGGTCGCGGACCTCGTAGTCCAGCCCCTGCCGGTGCAGGGCGACGACATCGGTCAGCATCGACGCCTCCACCGCCTCGGGCACCGTCCGGCTCGTGCCCGACGGGTCGATGTTCGAGCGGAGCGTGCCGCCGAAGATTTCCCCGTCGTACGGGTTCACCAGCAACTGCTCGCGGACCGCCTCGACCGACAGCTCCGCGAACTCCTGACCGCTCAGCCGGACCACCCCCTCGTAGCCATCCGGCGGGACGTGCACGGCCAGAATCGAGGCGAGGTCCGCCGCCGCCCGCGGCTGGTAGGCCGCGATCGCGGTGAACTCACCGGCCGGAACCTGGAACTTGACCCCTTGCAGGGCCCCGTACCGGACGCAGTCGACGTCGAGGTCCCCACCGGGCGCCGGACGCCCCGTGCCCGGCGCCGCCACCGGCGGGGCGGACAGCACCAGCGCCATCCGCTCCGCCGAAGCGCGCGCCGTCATCACGTACTTGGGCATGTCCGAGAAGAGCTTGAGCGGCTCCATGATGAACTGGGCCAGGCCCACGGCCATGACCAGCTCGCCGATCCCGATCCGCCCCTCGTAGGTGAGCCAACCCGCCATCAGGGTCACCGAGGCCGCGAGGACGGCGTTCAGGCCCAGTGCGGTGCCCGCGTAGGTGCCGTTCACCCGGGCGACGGTGATCGCCTGCTGCCTCGCCTCCGCGCTGACCTTCCGGTAGGACCGGAACGCCGCGTGATTGCCGCCGAAGCCGTGCAGCGGACGCAGACCGGTGATCAGGTCGGCGACCTTCGCACCCGCCCGCGCCACCCGGGCCTGCTGCTCCCGGGTGCTGCTGCCGATCCGCCGGGACATGACGCTGAGGACCGACAGGATGGCGACGGTCCCGACGACGACCAGCAGACCGAGCCGGATGCTCGCCACGCTCAGCGCGACCGCCGCGATCAGCACCGCGACCAGCGAGCTGATCAGCATCGGCACCACCTCGACGATGTCGGCGGTCTGGTCGGCGTCCTCGGTGGCGACGGTGAGCACCTCGCCGGACTTGAGGTCGACGTCCCGGGCCACCGGCTGGAGGCCGCAGGCCGCGACCCGCACCCTCCAGCGGTGGGCCTCGGTGGTGTTGGCCTTCTGCAGGATGCGCATGCCGAACCGCCACGACAGCGACACGACGGTGATGAGCACGGCCAGGGCGGCGACCGACAGGACGAGCGCCGGGAGGCTGCGCTCCCGCATCGTGTGCTCGACGATCAGGCCGAGCGCGATCGGGAAGGCGGTCTCACCCGCCTGGTACAGGCCCATGAGGAGGGTGCCCCAGGCCATCGCGCCGACGTTGCGGCGTATGGCGGTCCGGAGGATGTCGGATCCCGGCCTGCGGGATGTGGGGGCGTCAGGAGTTGTCATCGAGATGGCGGGCAATCGCTTCCGGAGTTCGCAGGGTGAACAGATCACGGATGGTGATCACGGGGCCGAATTCACGGCGCAGCAGTCCGACCAGGCGGACGGCCAGCATGGAGTGTCCCCCGAGGGAGACGAAGTCACTCACCGCACTCACCTCGTCGTCGTCCAGGTCCAGGGCCTCGGCGAAGTACTCGCAGACCACGGACTCGGTCTCCGTCTCCGGGCCGCGCTCCCCCGCGGTGGTCAGCGCCCCCAGCGGCCTGGGTTCCGGCAGGGCCTTGGTGTCGGCCTTCCCGTTGACCGTGAGCGGGATGCGGTCGACCTGCGCGTAGTGCGTCGGGCGCAGGAAGTCCGGCAGCCCGGCCCCCGCCTCCGCCGCGACCGTCGCCAGGTCGGCACCGTCCAGGACGAGGTAGGCGGCCAGCCGGTGGCCGCCGTCGACCTGCGGGTCGGGCTGCGCGACCACGGCGGTGAACCGCACCGCCGGATGGGCCGCGAACGCCGCCTCGACCTCACCCGGTTCGACCCGGTGTCCGCGGATCTTGACCTGCTGGTCGGTGCGGCCGAGGTACAGCAGGTTCCCGTCGGGCCGTCGGACCACCAGGTCACCGGTGCGGTACATCCGCTCGCCGGGCTCGCCGAACGGGGACGCGACGAAACGGTGCGCGGTCTGCGCGGGCTGCCCGAGATAGCCGCGGGCGATGCCGACGCCCGCGACGTACAGCTCACCGGGCACACCGTCCGGAAGCGGCCGCAGCCACGGGTCCAGCACGAACACCTCGGTGTTGTCGATCGCCACGCCCACCACCGGGTCCTGGCACTCGAAGGTGCCGACGCCGAGGGTGTTGATGGTGTATTCGGTCGGGCCGTAGAGGTTGTAGCCCACCGTTCCCTCGGTGTCCGCGAGCCGCTGCCACAGCGCCGGGGTGACCGCCTCACCGCCCAGCAGCACCAGCGCGGGGCGCCGGTCCGGGTTGTCGAGCAGTCCCTCGGCGACCAGTTGCTGGGCGTACGTGGGGGTCACGTTGACGACGTCGATCCCGTGCTCGCCGCAGTACGCGACCAGGCCGGGCGCGTCGCGACGCAACTCCTCGTCGCAGATGTGCACCTCATGGCCGTCGGCGAGCCACAGCAGCTCCTCCCACGACATGTCGAACGCGAACGAGACGGTGTGGGCGATCCGGAACACCCGGTCGCCGTGGTCGGCCAGCACCGGCGCGAAGATCCGGCGCTGATGGTTGATCAGCATGTTGGTGAGACCGGCGTACTCCGTCACCACGCCCTTGGGCTTCCCCGTGGAGCCCGAGGTGTAGATCGTGTACGCGGGGTGGCGCAGACGCAGCGGGTCGTCCGGCGCGAACGTCACGAACGGCTCGGCCTCCGGAAGGGGGCGGTCCAGTTCGATCAGGTCGCCGGTGAGCCGCCGCGACACGCCGCTGACCGTGAGGATCACCTCCGGTCGGGCGTCCGCGACGATCGCGGCGATCCGCTCGTCCGGGTGGTCGAGCTCCAGCGGCACATACGCAGCTCCCGTCCGCAGCACCGCGAAGAGCGCCACGATCGAGTCGAGGGAGCGCGGGATCGCCAGGCCCACGGTCCGCTCGGGGCCGATGCCGCGTCCGGTGAGCACCCCGGCCAGTTCCCGGCTGCGGTCCCGCAGTTGCGCGAAGGTCATGCTCCGGCCGTGCGCGACGAGCGCGGTCCGCTCCGGGGCGCGGTCCGCCGCCCGGTCGAACCGGTCGACCACGGTGTCGGTACCGATGCCGGTCCGGACACCGGGCCCGGGCTCGGCACCGAGACCCGGCAGCGCGCCCACCGGACCGGTGGCACCGGCGAGGTCGTCCAGCACCCGGAGGTAGTCGTCGAGCAGCCGGCGGGCGTCGGCGGTGGAGCCGTGGCGGTGCTCCAGCTTGACGGTGAGCCGCTCGCCGGGGGTGACGACCCAGGTGAACGGGTAGTGGGTGGAGTCGTCCGACAGCACCTCGGTGATGCCGTGCCGGGCGTTCATCTCCGCGAACGCGTCCAGGTCCAGGAAGTTCTGGAGCACGAACAGGTTGTCGAACAGGGTGTCGTGACCGCTGGCCCGCTGAATCTCGCCGAGCCCCAGGTGCTCGTGCTCCATCGCCTCGACCCGGGCCGTCTGCACCGCCGTCAGGTAGTCCCGCACCGTGTCGTCCGGCCGGGCCCCCGTCCGCATGGGCACGGTGTTGAGCAGCACACCGACGATGCCGGACGAGCCCTCGGCCTCACGGCCGGAGACGGTCACACCGAACACCGCGTCGGTACGGCCGGTGTGGGCACCGAGGAGCAGGCCGAACGCGCCGGTGAGGACCGAGTTCAGCGTGACACCGTGCCGCTTGGCCGTCTCCCGCAGCCGCTCGGACCGCTCGGCGGTCAGCGTGTGGACCAGAGCGGGCGGCAGGTCGGCCGAGAGGGACGGCGCGGGCCCCGCGAGCAGCGTCGGTCCGGTGAGCCCGTCCAGGTGCTCCGCCCAGAAGCGCTCGGAGACGGCCGGATCCTTGGCCGCTATCGCCCGGGCGTGGTCCTCGAAGCTCGGTGTCGACGGCAGCGCGTCCGGCCGCTCACCGGCGCACACCGTCCGGTAGGCGTCGAAGAGATCCCGTAGCACGATCTCGCGGGACCACCCGTCCCACAGCAGCAGGTGGTAGCTGAGCAGGAGGCCGTCGCGGCCGTCGGGCCGCCGGACCACGGTCATCCGGATCAGCGGCGGTTCGGCCGGGTCGAATCCGGTGTTGCGGTCCTCGGTGCGCAGGGCTGCGATCTCCGCGTCGGTCGACAGCTCGACCGTACGGACACCGGGCCGCCGGACCGGTCCGAGGACCTGGACCGGGTTCCCGTCGTCGTCCGTGGTGAAGCCCGCGCCGACGACCGGGTGCCGGGCCATCACACAGGCCATGGCCTCGGCGAGGGCATCGGGATCCAGCCGCCGGTCGAAGGCGAAGTAGCTCTGTGCGACGTAGTGTCCGGCCGCACCCGCCATCTGGGCCTGGAAGTACAGGCCCCGCTGGAGCGGGGTGACCGGTGCCGTGCGTTCGGCCGTCGTGGCGGCCTCCGCGACGGATTCCAGGGCGTGCAGCCAGTGCGTGGTGAGCGCGTCGGGGATCTGCTCGGCGAGGGTGAAGGCCGCGTGCAGGGCGCCGGTGGCCTCGTCGGTCCAGGCGTTGACCTCGACGGCGTACGGGCTCGGCCGCTCTCCGTCGGTGAGGTGCAGCGCCTGGGACTCGGCGCCGCGGCCGAGGTAGTTGAACAGCACCTGCGGACGGGCGGTGAGCAGGGGCGCCGTCTGCGGGTTGAGGTACCGCAGCTGGCCGTAGGCGACGTGCCCGGCCTCGTCGGGCTGGCGTGCGGACAGCTCGCGGGCCGCGGCGACCGGGTCGGTGTGCGCGGTGAGCCGGACGGGCGCGATGGCGGTGAACCAGCCGACCGTCCGCGCGTAGTCGTGGTGCTCCCGCGCCGGGACGCGGCCGTGCCGCTCCAGCTCGATCGTGAGATCGGCGGGGTCCGGCTGTACGCGGGTGAGCGCGGCGCGCAGCGCACCGCACAGCAGCTCGGTCAGCGCGACGCCGAGCGCGGCGGGCGCGGTGCGCGTCACCAGGTCGCTGACGCCCGGGTCGAGTACCACCATGGTCTCGCGCAGCCCGCCGACCGCGGGCAGCAGCGGCGGCGCCTGGAGGGTGTCGATCCAGTGCCCGAGCGTGTCGGTGCTTTCGGCCGCGCGCAGGGTCAGCGCCTCGGCGTACTCGGCGTAGGACGTGGTCACGGGCGCCAGGGGCTCCCCGCGCAGGGCCGACGCGAGGTCGTCCAGCAGGATCAGCCAGGACACCGCGTCGACCGCGAGGTGGTGCACGGTGACCACCAGGGTGCGGGCCGGGGCGAGCCAGGTGAAGGCGATGACGTCCCCGGACACCGGGTCGAGCCGTCCCGCGGCCTCGTCCGCGGCGGTCAGGGCGTCGTCCGTGTCCGCGCGGACGACGGTGGCCGCACCGGCCGGTCCGGTGTGCAGGCTCCACGCCCCGTGCTCGGTCCGCAGCCGCAGCCGCAGGGCGGGGTGGGTGGCCAGCAGGGCGTCCGCGGCGCGGCGCACCTCGGCGAGCCCGGTGCCCTCGGGCAGCTCGACCGCCCGTGCCTGGGCGAATCGCGCGAGGGAGCCGCCCAGTTCCCGCTGGCGCAGGATGATCGGCGTCGGTGGCACCGGTCCGTCCGCGTGCCGCGCGGGCACCGGAGCGGGCCGGGCTGCCTCGGACGTGCGGGTGCCGACGGATTCGGCGAGGGCCCGCGGCGTCTTCAGGACGAACACGTCGCGGGGGGCGATCGGCACGCCCAGGGCCCGGGCGCGGTTGACCACGGTGATGGCGACGATGCTGTCGCCGCCCGCGGCGAAGAAGTCGGTGTCGGCACCGGCCTCCGGGAGGGACAGCGCGTCGGCGAAGACGCCGGTCAGCGCGTCGAGCACGGAGTCGGTGACGGCCACCGGGGCGTCGTCCTTCGCCGCCCGCGCGATCAGGGCCTTGCGGTCCAGCTTGCCGTTGACGGTCAGCGGCAGGGCGTCCACCGACAGGACGCGACCGGGCACCATGTGGACGGGAAGCTTCTCGGCGAGCAGGGCGGAGAGGTCGCCCGGCAGCCGTCCCACCAGGTGCGCGACCAGATGGTCGCCGGTGTCCGCCACGGTGACGGCCACATCGACCACACCGTCGAGTTCCCGGATCGCGGACTCGACCTCGCCCAGCTCGATGCGGAAGCCCTTGAGCTGTACCTGGTCGTCGGCGCGACCGGCGAACTCCAGCTCGCCGTCGAGGGTCCGGCGGGCGAGGTCGCCCGTGTGGTACATGCGGGAGCCGTCGTTCGCGAACGGATCGGCCACGAACCGGCCCGCGGTGAGGCCCGGCCGCCCCAGGTACCCCAGGGCGACCTGGTCGCCCGCCACGTAGATGGCACCGACCCGGCCCGGCGGCACCGGCCTGAGCCGGTCGTCGAGCAGATGGGTGACGAGTCCGGGCAGGGGGCCGCCGATGGGGCTGGTGTCGTCGCCGGAGGCGAAGTCGTCCCTGGTCAGCACCCGGTGGGTCACGTGCACGGTGGTCTCGGTGATGCCGTACATGTTGACCAGCTCGGGCGCGGAGACGCCGTGCCGTTCGACCCAGCCGCGCAGCCGCCCCGGGTCCAGCGCCTCACCGCCGAAGATGACCCGGCGCAGCGCGGGCAGCGGCGCACCGGCGAGCCGGTCGGCCTCGGTGAACTGGTAGAAGGCCGACGGTGTCTGGTTGAGCACCGTCACCCCCCGCTCCCGGACCAGCCGGTGGAAGTCGACCGGGGATCGGGTCAGTGCGTAGTCGGGGACGAGCAGTTCGCCGCCGTGCACCAGGGCGCCCCACAGCTCCCAGACCGCGAAGTCGAAGGAGTACGAGTGGAACTGGACCCATACGTCGTCCGGGCCGAAGCCCATGTCCGGCCGGGTCCGGGTGAGCAGGGTGACCACGGCGGAGTGCGGGACGACGACGCCCTTGGGCCTGCCGGTCGAGCCGGAGGTGTAGATCACGTACGCGGGGTCGTGCCAGTCGGCGCCGTCCGCCGCGGGGTCCGCGGTGCCCTGCGGCAGTTCGTCGCCCTGCACCAGCACGCGGGCGGTCACGCCCGCCCGCTCCAGCAGCGCCGTGAAGCGCGCCCGCTGGTCCGGGGCGACGAACACGGCCTGGGGCGCGGCGTCCGCGAGGATGTACTCCAGCCGCTCGTCCGGATAGGCCAGGTCCAGCGGTACGTACGCGCCGCCCGCCGTGACGACGGCGAGCAGGGCGACGACCTGTTCGAGGGAGCGTGGGACGGCCACCGCGACGCGCTGGCCCGGCCGGACCCCGGCCGCCCGCAGGCCCGCGGCCAACTCGTCCTTCTGCCGGGCGAGTTCGCCATAGGTCAGCGAGCCGGTGGTGCCGTCGAGGGCGCACCGGGTGACGGCGGTGGCCGCCGGGTCGCGCTGTGCGGCGGCGTCGAAGAGAGCTCCGAGGGTCGTCGGCGCGATCCGTTCCAGCGCGGGCGTCTTCTCCGGCGTCAGGTCGCCGACCGGGGTATCCGGCCGGGTGAGCAGCGCGGCGAGGGTACGGGTGAACCCGTGCAGGATGTCCTGGGCCGCGCGCTCCCCGAGCAGCGCTCCGTCGTAGATCAGGTTGAAGCGGGGGCGGCCGTCGAGGGACCGTTCCACGACCAGGGTCAGCGGGTAGTGGGGGGCTCCCTCGTTGACCAGGTCGGTGATGCGCAGGGTGTCGCCGGGGCGGCGTAGCGCGGCCACGTCGGTGGCCACGTCGAACACCACGAGGGTGTCGAAGAGGGTACCGACGCCCGCCTGACGGCCGATCCGGGCCAGCGAGACGTGCTGGTGGGGCAGGACCGCGTCCTGGTGCTCGCGCACCGAGGAGAGCACGTCGCGTGCGGTGGTGCCGGCGTCCCAGCGGGCCCGCAGCGGAACGGTGTTGATGAACAGGCCGATCATGTCCGCGATGCCGGGCACGTCCGCGTCGCGGCCGGAGACGGTGGAGCCGAACACCACGTCCTCGGAGTGGAGGATGCCGCCCAGGGTGAGCGCCCAGGCACTGTGCACGGCGGCGCTCAGACCGACACCGGCCGACCGGACCGCCGCGTCGAGGTCGTACCCGGGCTCCACGGCGGTGTCGGCGAACCGGTCGGAAGGGGTGTGTCCCTCGGCCACCAGCGAGGGGCCGGGCAGCCCGGCGAGTTCGGCGGACCAGACCCGGTCGCTCTCGGCGGCGTCGCGTCCGGCGAGCCAGCCGACGTAGTCCTGGAAGCTGCCCGGCGGGTGCACCGTTCCGGGTGCGTGGTACTCGGCGAGCAGCGCGCGCAGCATCGGCGGCACCGACCAGCCGTCGGCGATGAGGTGGTGCACGGTCTGCACGAGGACGGCACGGCCGGATTCCGGGTCGCGGATCAGCGTGAACCGCATCAGCGGGCCGGTGGCCAGGTCGAATCCGGCGCGGCGGTCCCGCTCGGCGAAGGCGCGCAGTTCCTCGTCGGTGAGGCCCGGCCGGTCGAGCGTGGTGAAGGGCGCCTCGCGGCCGGTGTCGAGCACGGAGACGACTCGGCCGTCGGCGAGGGGCGTGAAGCGTGCGGCCAGGTTCGGGTACAGGGTCAGGAGCCGAGTGGCCGCCGCGGCGAGCCGGGTGGCGTCGAGTTCGCCCTCCAGCGTCAGCAACTGCTGTTCCACATAGCTGCCCGCGGAGTCGTCGTCGAAGACCGAGTGGAAGTAGAGGCCCTCCTGGAGCGGCGTCAGCGGCAGCACGGCGCGCAGCGCGGGCCCGTCGAGCGCGTCGACGTCGGCCTGGGTCAGGCGGACCAGCGGGAAGTCGCTCGGGGAGTGGCCGCCCCGGTCGAGCGCGGCCAGACCGGCGAGCGCCGCCTCGAAGTACCCGCCGAGGGTGTCGATGTCCGCGTCGGTGAACATCCCCTCGGGCCAGGAGACGGTGGTGACGAGGGCGAACCCGCCGGAGGCGGAGGGCTCGGCGATCGCGTTGAACTCCAGGGCACGCGGCAACCGCATCCGCGGGTCGCGCTTCTCGCCCAGCTGTCCGGTGGTCCCGGCGAGCTGCCAGTCGCCGGTGGCACCGGCGTCGAAGCGGCCCAGGTAGTTGAAGAGCACCTGGGGTGCGGGGGCCGGGAAGGCGGTGTCGGACAGGTATCGCAGGGCGCCGTAGGAGAGGCCGTTGCCGGGGACGCGGGCGAGGTCCTCCTTGACCGCCTTGAGGGCGGCGGCGAGGTAGCCGGGGGCGGTGAGGTCGTTCGCGGCACCGGGGTCCACGGTCACCGGGAACAGCGTGGTGAACCAGCCGACGGTCCGCGAGAGGTCCGGCTCGATGCCGGAGGCGCCCGCCACATGGCGCTCTTCGCGGCCGTGGCCCTCCAGTTCGATGTGGGCGAAGGTCTGGTCCTGTCCGCGGTCGCGGCGCCACCGGGCGAGGGCGACGGCGAGGGCGGTCAGCAGGACGTCGTTGACGCCCGCGTGGAACTTCGCCGGCACCTCCCCCAGCAGCGCGGCCGTGGTCTCGGGGCCGGTCGTGAGCGTCAGCTGCCGCTCCCGCTCGACGGTGTCGGCCGCGGTGAGCGCCCGCCTGCCCAGCGGGGCGTCCGGCCCCGGCAGAGGGCGGGCGTAGTGGGTGCGGTCCGCGTCGAACTCCGCGCTCTGCAGGAGCTGGGTCCAGCGCCGGAACGATGTGCCCACCGCGGGCAGTTCGATCGCCTCACCTGCGGCGTACCGGCGCCAGGCGGTGGCCAGGTCGTCCATCAGGATCCGCCAGGACACGCCGTCGATCACCACATGGTGGACGACGACGACCAGTTGGCGTGCCGCGCGGCGCCAGACGGCGCGCAGCATCACGCCGTCGTCGGGGTCCAGCGCCTCGGTCGCGAGGGCGACGCAGTCCTCCAACGGCCGGTCGCTCTCCTGCCATCCGGCCGTGGCCGTACCGGCCTCGGGGATGTCGAAGCTCCAGCGGTCGCCGCGCACCAGCCGGGCGCGCAGCATGTCGTGCCGGGCGACGACGGCGGTGAGGACCGCATCGAGCGCGTCGGCGGTGAGGCCGTCGGGGGCGTTCAGGACGACCGACTGGACGAAGCCGTCGATCGCCTCTGTGGTCCCGCCGAGCCACTGGACGACGGGTGAGCCGACGACGGGACCGGTGGCGATGTCGTCGTGGTCCACGGGGAGCACGTCGTCGCGGCTCGCCACCGCCGCCAGTGCGCCCAGGCCGCTGTGGCCGAAGATCTGCCGCACGGTGACGTGGAGCCCCGCCTCGCGCAGCGCGCTCAGGAGGGAGATCGCGAGGATGCTGTCACCGCCGAGGTCGAAGAAGTCCTGGTCGACGCCGACCTCCTCCAGCCGCAGCACCGAGGCGGCGGCCGCGCACACCGCGCGTTCGTCGTCGGTGGTGGGCCGGACGAACGTGCCGGTGGCGATCTCCGGCTCGGGCAGCGCGCGGCGGTCCAGCTTGCCGTTGGCGGTGAGCGGGAACTCCCGCATCACGACGACGTGCGCCGGAACCATGTACTCGACCAGGTGCCCGGCGGCCCACGCCTTGACGTCCTCGGCCCGCAGGTCCTCGTGGTCCGCGGCCGGGATCACGTATCCCACGAGGTAGGTGCCGCCCGCACTGTTCTTCTTCGCGACGACGCAGGTGTGGCGTACCCCGGGGTGCTCGGCGAGGCCGGCTTCGACGTCCTCGACCTCCAGCCGCATACCGCGGATCTTGACCTGGTTGTCGGCCCGGCCGAGGAAGTCGAGGGAGCCGTCCGGGGCGAACCGCGCGAGGTCACCGGTCCGGTACAGCCGGGAGCCGTCCGACGCGAAGGGGTTGGCCACGAACCGTGAGGCGGTCAGGCCGGGGGCGCTCACGTACCCGCGTCCCAGGAGGAAGCCGCCCGCGTACAGTTCGCCGCCGACGCCGACCGGGACCGGGCGCAGTTCGTCGTCGAGGACGTAGAGCTGGGTGTTGGGGTTGGCCTTGCCGATGGAGGTGGACAGGCGCTCGGCCTCGCCCCGGTAGATGACGTGGGAGACGCCGATGGTGGTCTCGGCCGGGCCGTAGCCGTGGTAGAGCGGGATGTCGAGCTTGGTGCGGAACCGCTCGTACAGCTCCGGGGTGAGGACCTCCCCGCCGCACCAGACGTGCCGGAGGCTGGCGAGGCGTCCGGAGTCGCCGTCAATCTCCAGCAGGACGTCCAGCATGGACGAGACGAGGTAGGTGAAGGTGACGCGCTGCTCGGCGATCACGCCGAGCAGATGGTGCGGGTCACGCTCGCCGCCGGGCCGCAGGACGACCAGCTTCCCGCCGCACACCAGGGGCAGGAAGATCTCGTTGATGGAGATGTCGAAGGAGAGCGGCGCCTTGAACAGCGAGGCGTCGTCGTGTCCGAAGCCGAGGATCTCGCGGGACTGCCACAGCAGCCGCTCGCTGATCGCCTCGTGACGGATCATCGCGCCCTTGGGGCGGCCGGTGGAGCCGGAGGTGAAGATCACGTAGGCGAGGGCGTCGCCGGGGACGGTGACACCGGGGTCGTGGACGGGCTCGGTGCCGTAGGCCCAGTCGTCGAGGTCGACGGCGAGGGCGGGCGGTTCGGTGCCGTCCGGCTCACCGGAGCCGTTGAGTTGGGCCACGATCCGCGCGTCGTCGATGACGACGGCGCGGCGCGCGGCGGGCCACTGCGGATCGAGCGGGACGAACGCGCAGCCGGCCCGGAGCACGCCGAGCAGCGCGATCACCATCTCGGCGGAGCGGCCCAGCGATACGCCGACGACCTGCTCGGCGGTGAGTCCGCGGCCGATCAGCCGGTGAGCCAACTGGGCCGACCTCTCGGCCGCTTGGCGGTAGGTCAGTGAGCGGTGCTCGTCCACGACGGCGACCGCGTCCGGCCGGGTCCGCGCTTGTTCGAGGAAGAGCTCCATGAGGGTGGGCCGGACCCGGTCGGCCGCGGTGTCGTTCCACGCGGCCAGCGCGGCGAGCCGGTCGGCCGCCCCGGACGTGCTGATGGTGCCGAGGGGCCGGTCCGGGAAGTCCGTCAGGTCCTCCAGCGCGAGCCGCACGCCGGGGAGCGGGACCTCTTCGGGGACGGCGATCCGCACACCCTCCGGACCGGCGGGGTGGACCTCCCAACCCTCGGGCGCGGTGCCGCCGTTGGCGGCCCATCCCAGGACGTCCACGAAGTGCGTACCCGGGGTGAGGTCCAGGCCCTCCGGGCTCCGACCGGTCGCCCAGTACGCCAGCCCGATGGCACATGCCTCGGCGATGGCCCGGTCGGAATGGTCGCCGGTGCGCCGCCGCACATCGGCCAGACGCGTAAGGGGGATCAGCACGAGACGAGCGCTCGGTTCCATCATTGAAGACTCAACACCCTTCCAAGGTACTAAGGTCACCCTAACTTAAATTAGGGTTACCTAACTACCTTCTCGCCAGGCCCGCCAGAGACGCGCGTAACGGCCGTCGAGGGCCACCAGTTCGTCGTGCGTGCCCTGTTCCACCACACGGCCGGCGTCCAGCACGGCGATCCGGTCGGCGGCCACCGCCTGGGTGAGCCGGTGCGCCACGAACAGCGTGGTCCGCCCGGCGCATGCGGCCAGCACGGCCCGCTCCAGCTCGGCCGCGCCTTCACTGCCCGCCTCCGCCGTCGACTCGTCGAGCACCACCACCGGGGCACGGCCCAACACCAGCCGGGCCAGGGCGATATGGGCGACCTTCGTCCCGTCCAACCGCTCACCGCCCTCCCCGACCGCGGTCCGCAGCCCGTCCGGCAGCGCCTCGACCCACTCCTCGGCGCCCACGGTGCGCAGGGCGTCCCGCAGTTGGGAGTCGGTCGCCTCCGGTGCCGCCAGCCGCAGATCGTCCGCGAGCGGGCCGGAGAAGACATGCGTCTCCTGCGTCAGGATGCTGACCAGCGCCCGCGCCCCGGCCTCGTCCAGATCGGCCAGATCGACCGCCCCGACCCGCACCGAACCGGCCTGCGGGGTCCCGATACCGGCGATGAGCGCGGCCAGGGTCGACTTGCCCGCGCCCGTCGCGCCCACCAGCGCCAGCGACCCGCCCGCCGGAATCGTCAGGCTGACCTCCCGCAGGACCGGCTCCTCGGCCCCGGGGTAGGAGAAAGTGAGCCCTTCCACCGTCACCGGGTACGCGGCGTCGTCCGCCGACCCGGTCGGCACGTCGCCCACCAGGCGTTCCGCCTCGGACTCCGACAGCACGCCGACGAGCCGGGTCAGGCTCGCGCCCGACTTCTGCGCCTCGTCGAAGGTGAACATGATGGCGCCCAGCGGAGTGAAAAGGCGGTGGAAGACCAACGGAGCCGCGGACACCGCGCCGAGAGTGGCGGAGCCGGTCTCCAGCAGGCAGAAGCCCACCAGGAGGATCAGGACCAGGCCGATGAACTCCGCACGGTTCTCCCGACCGACGAACCGGCCGAAGAGGCGGAACACCTCGATGCCGAGATCCCGCACCCGCCGGGAGTCGGCGGAGACCTTCTCGCGGAAGGCCCCCTCCAGACCGTAGGCCCGCACCGTGTCGATCCCGTCCAGGCCGCTGATCAGCGCCTGCGCGCGGTCGGCCTGGGCCACCCGCTGCCGCCGGTAGAGCGGGGCGGACCGGGGAAGGTACCAGCGCAGGGCCAGCCCGTAGGCGGGCAGCGCACAGGCGCCCGCCACCCCGAGCCGCCAGTCCAGGCCGAACATGCCGACGGTGGCGATGGCCACCAGCACCCCGGCGGAGAACACCGTGGGAATGGCCGAGCGGATGCCCTTCGACAGGACGGCGACGTCGTCGCCGACCCGGGAGAGCACATCGCCGCGGCCCACCCGCTCGACCCGGGTGCTGGGCATGCCCAGCACGGCCCGGACGGCGCCTTCCCGCAACTGGGCGAGCAGGTCGGCGCCGAGCCGCCCGATCAGGTAGGTCGACACCGCGGTGGCCGCCGCGCCGAGCAGCGCGGCGGCCACCATCCAGGCCCCGATGACGACCAGGGCCGACCCCGGTTCGCCGTTGACCACCCCGTCCACCACCCGGCTGAGCAGGAGCACCGGAAGCATCTGGAGCGCCGCACCGGCCACCGTGCTGAGCACGGTGGCCGCCGTCAGCCACGGCGTCTCGCGGCAGTGCGCCGCGATCCACCGGGCCGCCTCACGTCCGGTCGTCGTACGCAGGGCCGCCGGGGCGGTACGCGTGTCCGTGGCGCTCATGCCCTAGCCGACCGACTTGACGAGCTGGTCGATGGCGTACGGCAGCGAGAGCAAGGTGGCCTGCGACATCGCCGCACCGGCCGCCGGGCCCTCGCTGTCGAGCAGGTACGAGACCTTGCCCTTCTTGGCGACCTTGAGGTTGGTGAAGAGGGCGGACTTCTTCAACGCCTCGGTGTCCGCGCGGTCGTTGATGGCGAACACCCGGTCCACGTCGACGAGGTCCATCCGCTCGGCGGAGAGCGGGGTGTAGAACTTGTCACCCGCGATCCTGTCGATCGCGGTCTGTCCCTTGAAGCCCATGCCCTTCAGGAGCTGACCGCGCACGTCCTTGGTGGTGAACGGCGCGACGGCGTCCTTGTACCAGGACAGCGCGACCGCGGTCTGGTCGGCGAACTCCGGATGCTCCTTGCGCACGGCGGCGAGCTTGTCCTGGATGCCCTTGACCAGCTTCGTGCCCTCGTCGGGCTTGCCGAGCGCCTTGGCGATGTGCTGGGCGTTCTCCTGCCAGGTGGCGCTGAACGGCTGCTTCTCGGCCTTGGTGCGCCCCACCGTCGGCGCGATCCGGGAGAGCTTGTCGTAGGCGTCCTTGTCGATCTCGGAGTACACCGCGATGATCAGGTCCGGCCGCAGGGCGGCGATCTTCTCGTAATTGGGCCCGGAGTCACCGTTGCTCATGATGACCTCGGGCCGGGCGCCGCCCCACTTGTCCTTCACCCAGGGCCACTGGGTGTTGATGTCGGGGCTCTTGCCCGCCGGGTTCGGGTACTGGTCGACCATGCCGACCGGCTTGACGCCGAAGGCCAGGACATCCTGGTCGTCGGTGTAGCCCACGGTCACGACCCGCTTGGGCGCCTTGGGGATGGTGGTGGACCCGAACGCGTGCTCCACGGTGACCGGGAACGTACCGGCGGAGGCCGAGGAGTTGGCGCCGTCGTTCGCGGCACCCTCGTCCGCCGCGCCGGAACCGCACCCCGCGAGGAGACCCGCGCCGAGGGCCGCGGCGGACACCGTCGCCGCCACCCGTCGCCAGGACTTCATACGTGTCGTTCGGTCGAGGAACATCCGGGATCCCTTGCTTTCGCGCTGTCACGTGCGGGCCCACCTGGGCAGGCACACCCTAACGAGGAGAAGTGAGGTTAGCCTAGCCTAAGTTGAGGGGTTGCCCGTCCGGGCGTCCACCCCCGGGGCGTGGGTACGGCCGATGGGCACGATGAGCGGCCGGTCACCCACCGGATCGTCGATCACCTTGGCCCGCAGCCCGAACGCCTCCTCCAGCAGTTCGGCGGTGATCACCTCACCCGGGTGTCCCTGGGCCAGGACCGAACCCGCCTTCATCACGATCAGGTTGTCGCTGTAGCGCGCGGCCAGATTGAGATCGTGCAGCACCATGACCACGGTGCGGCCCGACTCGTGCAGATCGTCGACCAGGTCCAGCACGTCGATGGCGTGCGCCAGGTCCAGATAGGTGGTGGGCTCGTCGAGCAGCAGCAGATCGGTGCCCTGAGCCAGCGTCATCGATATCCAGACGCGCTGCCGTTGACCGCCGGAGAGCGTGTCGACGGAGCGGTCGGCGAGATCGGCCACCCCGGTCATCTCCAGCGCGCCTTCCACGACGGAGGCGTCGTCCGACGACCACTGCCGCAGCCAGCCCTGGTGCGGGTGCCGCCCCCGGGCGACCAGATCGGCCACCGTCAACCCTTCCGGCGCGACCGGCGACTGGGGCAGCAGACCGAGTTTCTTCGCCACCTCCCTGGTCTTGAGTCGGCCGATGTCCTCACCGTCCAGGACGACCGATCCGCTCACCGGCTTGAGCAGCCGCGAAAGGGTCCGCAACAGGGTGGACTTCCCACAGCCGTTGGGGCCGATGATGGTGGTCACCACCCCCTGCGGAACCGTCACGTCCAACGCGTCGATGACGGCCCTCTCGCCGTATCCGACCGTGACGCCCCTGGCTTCCAGCCGGGGCGCGGCACCGGTCCCGGACTCGACGCCGGTCACGGTCCCGGTGGTGCACTGAGTGGCCAAGACTCCCCCTTAATTTAGGCTTACCTAACCTTTCTACCACCTAGCGTCGATTGGCCCGCACCAGAAGGAAGATGAGGAAGGGACCACCGATCACGGCGGTCACGACACCGACCGGCAGGGTCAGCGGCAGCGCCGTACGCGCGACCAGGTCGGCGCCGATCAGCAGCAGCGCGCCCACCGCCGCCGACGCCGGCATCGGCGGCGTCGGCGACCTCGTCAGACGCATCGCCACCTGCGGCGCCACCATGGCCACGAACGGGACCGGTCCCGCCGCGCTCACCGCCATCGCGGCCAGCAGCACCGCGCACAGCAGCAGGACCGCCCGCACCCGCGAGTACCGCACGCCCAGGCCCGCGGCCACGTCGTCACCGAAGTGCAGCGGTTTGAACTGGAAGGCCACACACGCCACCGCGGCCATCAGCACGAGGGTGCCCCACAGGGCCGGGCCGACCTCGTTCCACGACCGGTTGTCCAGCGAGCCCACCAGCCACGCCTGGGCCCGCGCCACGTCCTTGATGTCCGCGGTGGCCAGCAGCCAGGTCGTGATCGCCTCCGCCACGGCGCTCACCGAGATGCCGATGAGGATGAGCCGGAAGCCGTCGACCCCCCTCCGCCACGCCAGGAAGTACACCAGCAGCCCCGTGCCGAGACCGCCCGCCAGCGCCGCCACGGACAGACCGACGGAGCTGATGGCCGCGGCGGCGCCGCCCGACACCGTCACCAGGAACACCGACACCGCGCTGGCGCCCCCGGTGATCCCCAGGATGTCCGGACTGGCCAGCGGATTACGGGCGACGGACTGGGTGATCGCTCCGGAGATCCCCAGCGCGACGCCCACGACGAGTCCCGCCGCGGCCCTCGGCAGGCGCAGATCCATGACCACGAACTCGTCGACCTGCTCGCCCCTGCCGAAGAGCGTCGCCACCACCCGCGGCAGACCGATGGGGAAGTCCCCCACCGAGATGGACAGGCAGAACAACAGCAGGGCCGCCGCTGTCAGCACCAGCGTGACCAGCAGGATCCAGGGTCGCCATACGAAGGACACCCGGCCGAGCCGGACCCCCGGCGCCACCGTTCGCTTCACCACTGTCTCGTTCATGCGCTCTTGAACTTTCCCCGCCACACCATGGCCGCGAAGAACGGTGCGCCCAGGAGCGCGACGAGGACGCCCGCGTCCAACTCCCCCGGTCGCACCACCACGCGCCCCGCGATGTCGCAGATCAAAAGGGTGACCGCGCCGAGAAGACCTGCGTACGGCACGAGCCAGCGGTAGTCGGGCCCGGTCAGGTACCGGGCGATGTGCGCCACCATCAGTCCCAAGAACGCGATCGGACCGCAGGCCGCGGTGGCCGCGCCCGCCAGCAGCGTGATGGCGACGATGCCGACGGTCCGGATCAGCGTCATGTTGACACCCAGTCCCCGTGCCACGTCGTCCCCCAGGTTGAGCAGGTTGAGGGAAGGCAGGGTGATCAGGGCCAGTACCAGCCCGATGCCGATGAACAGCGTCATCGGCCAGATGACATCGAAATGGACACCGGCCACCGAGCCGGTGTTCCAGAACCGCAGGGCGTTCAACGCCGCCTTGTCCGACAGCGCGACCGCCGTCGTCATCGCGGCGAGGAACACCGTGACCCCCTGCCCGGCCAGGGCGAGCGTCAACGGATTGCCGGCGCCCCGGCCGATGCTGGCGAGCCCGAACACGACGGCACCGGCGATCCCGGCCCCCAGGAAGGCGAACCAGACGTACTGGAACGGTGCGGTGAGCCCGAAGAGCGAGATCACCGACACGACGGTGAACGAGGCCCCGGCGTTCACCCCCAACAGACCGGTGTCCGCGATGGGGTTGCGCGTGTATCCCTGGATCAGCGCTCCGCCGACGCCCAGGGCGATACCGGCCACGATCGCGAGCACCGTCCGGGGCAGCCGCACCGTCTGCACGATGAGTCTGATCTCGGTGCCGTTCTGGTCGGTGCCCGGCGCCGCGAACAGACCGTGCCACACCTCACCGGGGCTCAGCGCACGCGCGCCGACCATGAGAGAGACCACCGCGGCGATCACCAGGACCACCGTGACGGCGGCCAGCCCCACGGCCCGGCGGCGCCGGGTCCCCGCGACCCGGGAGCGTGCCGGGCGTTCCGCTGCCGTCGCGCCCAGGTCGGCGCCGATTGTCGCGCCCTGACGATGCGTCACTCGAAGACCTCGCGCCGAGGACCGGACGGACCGCCGACGCGGCGACGGGTACCAGAGGGCACGGACGTTCCTTTCCCGTGGATCTGCGGCACACATGTGCCGCCGTGGCCGCGGCGCGTACCCACCGCGGCCACGGCAGCCGGGGAGACGGACCGGCTAGGCGGCCGGCTGACGGGCGTCGCCCGCGACCTGCCGGAGCCCGCCGGACACGGCAGGGGCGCCGCCGACGATCGAGTCCAGGATCTCCCCGACCCGTATCGCCGTGTTGGACAGCAGGGAGGAGGTGATGCCGTGGGTGTGCTCGGTTCCGCCCTGGAGGTAGATGCCGCAGCGCAGTTCGGGGTCGGTCGCCACGCGGTAGTCGCGCCCGACGTCGACCCGGCCCTGCTCGTCGCGGTGGCACCGCTCGGCGACCTCACCGAGCAGCCCGAGGCCGTCGGCCTGCAGGTATCCGGTGGCGCACACGACGACGTCGGCGTCGAGCAGGCTCTCCTCGCCGGTGACGAGGGACTTGATCGTGGCCTGGACGCCCTCGGCCGTCTCCTTGACGCCCGTGAGGCGCGAGACGTTCAGGAAGCGCAGCCGTTCGGCGCCGAGCACCTTCTCCCGGTACGCCTGCCGGTACAGGTCGTCGATGAGGTCGATGTCCACCACGGAGTAGTTGGTGTTGCCGTGGTAGTCCATCAGCCGGTGCTTGACGTCCTCCGGCGCGCTGAAGTAGTCGTCGACCGCCTGCGGGTCGAAGATGCGGTTGGCGAAGCTGCTGTCGTCCGCCGGGCTGTAGCCGTAGCGGGAGAAGACGGCGCACACCTCGGCGTCCGGAAAGCGGCGGTGCAGGTAGGCGACGTTCTCGGCGGCGCTCTGACCGGCGCCGACGACGACGAAGCGGGTGGGCTCGGCGCCCTCCAGAGCGTCGACCTTCGTCAGCAGGTCGGAGTTGTGCCAGACCCGGTCGGTGCGCTCCACGCCCTCCGGCATGACCGGGCGCAGTCCGGTGCCGATGACGAGGTTGCGGGCCCGGTGGACGACGGTCTCGTCGCCGCAGCGGGCGGTCACGTCGAGGTACTCCACCACACCGTCGCGCACGACGGGTTCGACCGCGACGACCCGGTGGCCGTACGAGACCATGTCGTCGACCTTGGCCGCGGCCCACTCGAAGTACTCGTGGAACTCCACCCGGAGCGGGAAGAGGTTCTTGTGGTTGACGAAGTCGACCAAGCGGCCCTTGCTCTGCAGGAACTGGAGGAAGGAGTACTCGCTGGTCGGGTTCCGCAGCGTCACCAGGTCCTTCATGAAGGAGACCTGCATCGTCGCGTCGTCGATGAGCATTCCGCGGTGCCACCCGAAGCCGGGCTGCTGCTCGAAGAAGTGAGCGGTGACCGCCTCCTGCCTTCCGACGCGCGCGTTGTGTTCGGTGAGCGCGATCGCCATGGCAACGTTCGACGGCCCGAAGCCGATACCGATCAGGTCGTGGATCAGTGGTGCGTCGCCAGGAAGAGGCTGTGACATGTCACTCCCATTCGTGCGGAACGGCCGCCTGCCAGGCGCCCTGTCAGGGGGAAATAGGGGGAGTCCGGGCGCGCCGGTGACCGGCAGCCGAGCGGAACTTAGGTAAAGCTAACCTGATCTAGACCGAACTGTCGACCGGACGAAGCCGACATTCCATCCACCCCCCTGCCAATTGACCCCAGAATCCAGGTCGTTGCGATGTTAGGTAAGCCTTGCTTTACTTGCCTCTGATCTTTTCGCTCTTCTGAGGAGGAACCCTGATGCGGGTCGTCATGTTCGGTTATCAAACCTGGGGCCATCGCACCCTGAAGGCGCTCCTGGACTCCGAGCACGACGTCGTGATGGTCGTGACGCACCCCAAGAGCGAGCACGCCTACGAGAAGATCTGGAGCGACTCGGTGGCCGAGCTCGCGGAGGAGCACGGCGTCCCCGTCGTCATCCGCAACCGCCCCGACGACGACGAGCTGTTCCAGCTCCTCAAGGAGGCCGACCCGGACATCATCGTCGCCAACAACTGGCGCACCTGGATCCCGCCGCGCGTCTACACCCTCCCGCCGCACGGCACCCTCAACGTCCACGACTCGCTGCTGCCCAAGTACGCCGGCTTCTCTCCGCTGATCTGGGCGCTCATCAACGGCGAGTCCGAGGTCGGCGTCACGGGCCACCTGATGGACGAGGTGCTCGACGCGGGCGACATCGTCCTCCAGAAGGCGGTCGCGGTCGGTCCGACGGACACCGCCACCGACCTGTTCCACAAGACGGTCGACCTGATCGCCCCGGTCACCATCGGCGCCCTCGACCGGATCGCCGCGGGCGAGAGCGACTTCACCAAGCAGGACCGCTCCCAGGCCACCTTCTTCCACAAGCGGGCCGAAGAGGACATCCGGATCAACTGGGACTGGCCCGCCGAGGACCTGGAGCGCCTGGTCCGCGCCCAGTCCGCGCCCTACCCGGCCGCCTTCACCTTCCACAGGGGCAAGCGACTCGAGGTGCTGTCCGCCGTCGTGTCCGAGGGCCTGTACGGCGGCACCCCCGGCCGCGTCTTCTACCGCGAGGGCGACGGAGTGGTGATCGTCGCCGGCGCCGACGCCCGCACGGGCCGCAACCACGGCCTGGCCATCACCGGCGTCCGCACCGAGGACGGCCGCGAACTCCCCGCCGCCGAATACTTCACCTCCATGGGCGGCTACCTGACGAGCCGCCCCTGACGCCCACGGCGCACCCGGCCCCCCTTGACGCCGCCCCGCCCCGGACGACCCCGGACGGGGCGGCGTCACCTCTCGTACACGGAACGTCGGCCTGACACCGCACACGGGCCGGGGCGCGCGGTACGCCGAACCCCTGACTCCGCTCGTCCGCCGCCGCCACGTGGGCCGCGTCCGCGGTCACGTGCACGGACTGTCTCTTCCAGCTGACCGGGCACGAGATCACCGACGACGGGACCCAACGGCTGCTCACTGCCGTGCGACGGTTCTTCGCACTCCCTTGAGTCGAGCGGCCCACAGTTTTCAGAGTTGGATGGCCCCGCCGTCGACGAGTAGTTCTGCGCCGGTGGTGAAGGTGCTCTGGTCCGATGCCAGGTACAGGGCGGTTGCGGCGACTTCTTCGGGGCGTCCGGCGCGTCCCAGCGGGGTCGGTACCGCGGGCTCGGCGGTGGCGTGTCGGTCGCCCTCGTCCTCGTGCGGGAAGGCGGCGCGCAGTGCGTCGCCGCCGGGGGTTTCGATGGGGCCGGGGGTGAGGGCGTTGACGCGGATACCGCGGTCGGCCAGTTCGGCGGCCCAGGTGCGGGCGAGGCTGCGGATCGCGGCTTTGGTGGCGGCGTAGACGCCCAGGCCCGGGTGGGCGCGTAGCGCCGAGCTGGAGGACAGCAGGATCACCGAGGCGTCGGGCGTCAGCAACGGCAGCGCCTTCTGGACGGTGAAGATCGTGCCCTTGAGGTTGATGGAGGTGGTGCGTTCGTACTCCTCCTCCGTGATCGCGCCGAGCGGGCCGTAGTCGCCGACGCCGGCATTGGCGACGACGACGTCGAGGCGGCCGCTGCGGTCGGAGATTTCGGCGTAGAGCCGGTTGAGGTCGTCGAGGTTCGAGGTGTCTCCCTGGATGGCGATGCCTCGGGGGCCGATCTGCGCGGCCGCGGCTTCCAGCTCGGTGGTGCGGCGGCCGGTGAGGTAGACCGTCGCGCCCTCGGTTGCAAACCGTCGGGCGATCGCCAGGCCGATGCCGCTGGAGGCGCCGGTGACGAGGGCGGTCTTGTTGTCCAGGTGTCCCATGGGGTTCTCCACATCATTGTCGTAACTGGATTGGTTACATTAAGGGCCGAGAGAAAAGAGCAGCCCATGAAGGCGGGAGCGAGCTAGGTGGCGTTGAGTACGCCCCGAAGGACATCCTCCAGCGTGGTCTTCGCGAGTTCCTTGCGCAGGGCGGTCTCGACGTCGTCGTAGACGGTGGTCATCGCCGGACCGATTCCCCGGCCCACCACGCATTCGGGGTTGGGTGTCGAGCGGTGCAGCGCGAAGAGCGGTCCCGGCTCGACGGCTTCGTAGACGTCGAGCAGGGTGATCGCCGTCGGCTCGCGGGAGAGCATCCACCCCGCCCCCACGCCGCGCCGGGAGTCGGCCAGACCCGCCTTGCGCAATTCGGCCAGCAGGCGGCGGATGACGACCGGATTGGTGTTGACGCTCGCGGCGATCTGTTCCGAGGTGGCCACCTCGTGGCCGCGGCGCTGGTACAGGCCGATCCACGCCAGGGCGTGCGCGGCGACGGTCAGCTTGCTGTTCGCGCTCACGTTCAACCACCTCCCGGTCGTAACGCTAAGAGTTACGTCTGGGTGGCGCAAGCCCTTCTCGTTCAAATTCCTCGCCGCCGAAGGGTGCGGCTAACGGCGGGCGCCTCCTGCCGCGACGGGGATCCGGGAGGGTGCGGAAGCCGGGGAGGCGGCGGTGGAATTCGCTGGGCGTCCGTTCACCCCGGACTTACCATCGCGCGCATGACAACGCATCACGAGATGGTCGAAGCGGCGCTGGCCCGTATCACCACCGGTTACGTGTTCCCCGAGAAGACCGCTGTCATCGACGCGGCGATCCGGCGTCGGCTGGCCGAAGGGGCGTATCGGGGCCTGGACGTGCGGGAGTTGTGCGAGCGCGTCACGGAGGACCTTCAGCGTGCCTGTCCGGATAAGCACTTGCGGTTGTTGTGGACCGAGGATCCGCAGTCGCTGGAGGAGGAGCCGGAGAGTGTCGCCCGGGCCCGTTTCGCGCAGCACGCCCGGGAGAGCAACTACGGCGTCCGGCGGGTGGAGCAGCTCGACGGCAACATCGGCTATCTCGACCTGCGCATGATCGCCCCCGCCGATCTGGGTGGCCTCGCGACCGCTGCCGCCATGCAACTCCTCAGCACCACAGCCGCGTTGATCATCGACCTGCGGCAGTGCCGGGGCGGCTCACCGGAGGGCGTGCAGTTGTGGTGCAGCTACTTCTTCGCCGACGACGGGGTGCACCTGAACGACATCTACGAGCGGGACACCGGGTCGACCCGCCAGTACTGGACCCTCGGGCACCTCACCGCCCCGCGCTACCTGGACCGGCCGGTCACCATACTGACCAGCGAGCTCACCTTCTCCGGCGGCGAGGAGCTGGCGTACAACCTGAAGGTGCTGGGGCGCGCCACCCTGATCGGCCGGACCACCCGAGGCGGCGCCCACCCCACGGCGCGCATTCCGGTCGCCCCGCACGTGACCGTGACGGTTCCCACCGCTCGCTCCATCAACCCGGTCACCGGCACCAACTGGGAAGGCGTCGGCGTGGAGCCCGACCTCGCCGTCGCCGCCGAGGACGCGCTGAAGGCGGCGTTGGCGCACCTGCGGGCGGCAGACGGGGCGGGGCTCGCCGCCGATGGCAGGACTTCGGGGTGACGTTGACCTCCAGGGGGTTCCGGTGCGGCCTCGGATCGGCAGGCAGGGGATCGATTCCGGCTGGCCTGTTGTAGCCCTGTAACAGGGGCCGTGAGCACTTGGAGCTGCACCCGTTCGTGTGATCGACTTTTCAGTGCCCGAGAGGGACGCGAAGCGCAACGCGACGCTTCGTCACGGCCGGACACGATTCCGGCCGACCGCGGGGCCGGTCCGATCCAGCCGCGCTCCGCGAGTAGCGGGCCCGTGTGCCGCAGAGGCGCACACGCACCGCTACGCCACTGCACGTATGCACGTATGCACGTAAAGGAGAGAAAACATGCGCAAGTTCCAGCGCGCAGCAGTCGCAGCCGCCGGCATCCTGGCCTTGTCCGGCCTCGGTGTTGGAGCCGCTCAGGCTGCCGACCTCCCCTCGATCGACACGCAGGGCGACGCTGCGACGGACTGCTTCACGAAGGAGACCCAGCAGCTGATGGACAGGGGCGTGGGCCACCACGTCACGATCGTCCACTGCGAACGCGAGCCCCAGAACCCGGGCAGCATGCTGGTCTTCTACCGGGGCTGAGTCCGAGGCGGGTCGCCTCCGGCCCCCTCCACCGGGCCCCGGCCTCCTTGGCCGCGGGCACATCGGAGAGCCGGGCGCCGGACCCGTACCGGGCGTTCCGTCGATGTGACGGACGAAGGCGGCTTCTCCACCCCCTGCACGGGGTTGGAGGGGCCGCTTTCGTGCTGCTCGGTGAGGGTTGGCGGTCAGACGGTGGGCGAGGGCTACGGCGCGCACGTCGAGGAACTGGAGGCCGGGCTCCCCCGCGCCGCGGCGGTCACGTCCTCCTGGTGCACCTGCTGCTCGACCGCCGATGCCGCTCGTCCCGGCTGCGGGTGCGGTGTATTACGTGGTGATGCGCGGCGGATTCGCCCTGGCTGATTGTGCGGCGTATTCCTCGTCCCGGATGAAGGACCAGGACGTGGGGAGGTACTGGTCGTCGCGGCCTTTGATGACTTCGGCCGCGGCGCTGCGGGCCGGTGGAGCGCTCAAGTAGGCGTTGATTCGAGGGCTGTCACGCAATTCCGGGGGCCATTTTTCGTAGACGGGCAGCCGGTTGAGGTTGCACGGTTTGCAGAGGATCCCGCGTACACAGCACTTACGTATGCGTGAAGGGCCGCAGCAGGTGTGGTCGTGATCGATCTGCCAGATCGACGGCGCTTCGTGCGGGATGCCTCCGTCGCACGCTTCCGAGTTGTCGCCGCACAGAGCGCATCGGAACCCCTGCGCCCGCCAGATGGCGTTGTACTTGGCTATCGAGAGGCCGTACCTCCACATACGTCGCTGCATGCGTCGACATCGGTGGCACACCCTGGTTCCCTCGACGAGGCGCGGAACGTCCTCCTCACACAGGGAGCAGTACTCGTCTTCCCAGTCCCAGTCCCAGTCCCCGCCACGTGCACGGCCTTGCATGAGGCTCCCTCCACCTATGCGGCTAGAAGATAGGCCATGCCACCGACAAGCGGTGGGTCTTCGAACCGCGGCGGAGGCTCGATCGGCCGACGGCGTCGGGCTCGGGCCGGCTTCTTCGGTGCGCGGGCGGCGCCGTGCCGGCAGAGGCCCCGTTCCGACGGGGAGCATGGGGAATGCCCTGGTGCTGGCGCAGTCCTGCCTACCGACGTGGATGCGCCCCCAGTTCGCGGGGCCGTGGCCACCGACGGGGCCGACTGCGGCGACCGGCGGCAGCGGCGACGGAGCACTGTTCAGGGGATCTGGCGCGTACTGGGTGTCCAGGGTGACCGCTGTGCCCCTCCCGGCACCTGCCGAGCCCCAAGGTCTGGACCGTCTGAAAAGCGAAACCGGCAACACGGTGAAGAGCCAGCTGATCGGGGCGGAGCACCAGCTGGGCGGCATCGTCAAGACCGGCACCTCCATGCTGCGCCTGGCCCGCACGGTCAACCCCCAGGATCCCTACAATCTGACCCACCCGGCCGACTACGCCACCAACCTCACCAGTGTCGCCGGTGGCCTGGTCCGCACTGCCAACCACCCCACGGAGCTGGTCAAGGGCTTCGTCGGCGAGGGGTGGGGCACCGACCGCAACGAAGCCATGGGGGCCTTCGCGACGAATTTCATCGGCGGCGGAGGCGCCGTAAGCAAGGTCGGCGCCAAGGCCGTCGCCCATGGTATGGAAAGTACTGTCGCCAAAGACACCGCCAAAACCGTCAGCCACACCGCCGCCAAGGACTCCGCGGGCCTTGCCCGGCATGCCGATGACGCGGCCGATGCAGCTCGGCGCACGGATGATGTGGCGACGCATTCCGACAGTGCGGCCAGCATGCCGATGACGCCGCGGGGGCGGGTAAGGGACTGGATCCTGACGACCCCCGTAGCCTTTGCGTCGGCCTTCGTGGGAACCACCAAGGACCCCCATGCCAACTGGCTGAGCGATTACCGGTACGAGGTGGACGCTCCCGGCGGAATCGATGCCAACCAGACCCTGCCGGACAACAAGTACCGCGGTGAGCAGGAGATCGCCTTCGCCGGAGGTATCGACGCAAGCACATCAAGGGAGCCTGGGAGATCCACCGCGATGGGACAAAGGGAGAATGGATAGCGAACCCCCATTACGAACCTCATGTCCCCAGACCTGTCTCTTATACACATCTGACGCTGCCGACGATACTCCTTGTGTAGATCTCGGGGGTC
>NZ_JODY01000048.1 GCF_000718015.1 Streptomyces catenulae
ACCCCCGACACCGCCCCCACCACCGGCCACCCCCGGCCCCGACCCACGGAGGCCGCGGCATGAGCGAGCCGCAGCACACCACGACGGCCCCGCAGCCACCGGCCGGGGCATCCCTCCACAACATCGGCTACCGCCACTACGACGGCCCCCGCCTCGGCCGCGCCTACGCCCGCCGCTCCCTCTTCGTCCAGAGCCTGCGCGGCGCCTACGGACTCGGCCGCTCCGCCAAGTCCAAGGTGCTGCCGATGCTCCTGCTCGGCGTGATGTGCCTGCCCGCCGGAATCATGGTCGCGGTCACCGTCGTCACCAAGGCCCACAGCCTCCCCCTCGACTACAGCCGCTACGCGATCTACCTCCAGGCCGTCATCGGCCTCTACCTCGCGGCCCAGGCACCCCAGTCCGTCTCCCGCGACCTGCGCTTCCGCTCCGTACCGCTCTACTTCTCCCGCCCCATCGAGCGCATCGACTACGTCACCGCGAAGTTCGCCGCGCTCGCCGCCGCGCTCTTCCTCCTCACCGCCACCCCGCTGGTGATCCTCTACGCCGGGGCGCTCCTCGCGAAGCTCGACTTCGCCGACCAGACCGAGGGATTCGCCCAGGGCCTGCTCACCGTCGCCCTCCTCGCCCTCCTCTTCGCCGGGATCGGCCTGGTCATCGCCGCCGCCACGCCCCGCCGCGGCTTCGGAGTCGCCGCCGTCATCGCCGCCCTCACCCTCCCCTACGGGGCGGTCAGCGCCCTCCAGGGCATCGCCTTCGTCCAGGGCCACGAATCCGCCGTCGGCTGGCTCGGCCTCTTCTCCCCGATCACCCTGATCGACGGCGTCCAGGCCACCTTCCTCGGCGGCACCACCTCCTTCCCGCAGTCGCTCGCCCCCACCACCGCCGCGGGCGGCCTCTACCTCCTCGTCTCGCTGGCCACCGTCGCCGCCTCGTTCGCGCTGCTCATGCGCCGCTACCGCAAGGCCGGCCTGTGAACCGCCCCGCCGACCCCGCCCACCCCGCCATCCGCACCGACGAGGAGCCGCGCCCGTGAGCACCCTCCGCATCGACCACGTCTCCCGCTGGTTCGGCAACGTCGTCGCCGTCAACGACATCACCATGACCATCGGCCCCGGAGTCACCGGCCTCCTCGGCCCCAACGGCGCCGGGAAATCCACCCTCATCAACATGATGGGCGGCTTCCTCGCCCCCTCCCACGGCACCGTCACCCTCGACGGCGACCCCGTCTGGCGCAACGCCCGCAGCTACCGCGACCTCGGCATCGTCCCCGAACGCGAAGCCATGTACGACGTCCTCACCGGCCGCGAATTCGTCCTCGCCAACGCCGAACTCCACGGTCTGGGCCGCACCGAGGCCGCCGCCGCCCTCGCCACCGTCGACATGACGTACGCCCAGGACCGCAAGATCGCCACGTACAGCAAAGGCATGCGCCAGCGCGTCAAGATGGCCTCCGCGCTCGTCCACGACCCCGCGGTGCTGCTCCTCGACGAACCATTCAACGGTATGGACCCGCGCCAGCGCATGCACCTCATGGAGCTCCTGCGTCACATGGGCGACGAGGGCCGCACCGTCCTCTTCTCCTCCCACATCCTCGAAGAGGTCGAACAACTCGCCACCCATATCGAGGTCGTGGTCGCCGGACGCCACGCCGCCTCCGGCGACTTCCGCAAGATCCGCCGTCTGATGACGGACCGCCCGCACCGCTACCTCGTCCGCTCCGACAACGACCGCGCCCTCGCCGCAGCCCTCATCGCCGACCCCTCCACCGCGGGCATCCAGGTCGACCACGCCGAAGGCGCCCTCCACATCCAGGCCGTCGACTTCACCCGCTTCACCGCCCTGCTGCCCCGCGTCGCCCACGACCAGGGCATCCGCCTCCTCACGGTCACCCCCTCCGACGAATCCCTGGAATCCGTCTTCTCCTACCTCGTCACGGCCTGACCCGCCCCGACCCGGCCCGCAGCGCCCCCGCCCGCCCCGGAAGGAACCCGCACATGTCCACCACCAGCCCACCCACCCCCGCCGCGCCCCTGCCGCCCGCCCTCTTCCACCCCACCGTCGCCCGCCTCACCTACCGCACCCTCCTCGGCAGCCGACGCGCCCTGATCCTCTTCGCCCTGCCCGCCCTGCTCCTCGTCATCGCCGTCGCCGTCCGCGCCCTCACCGGCGCCGACGACACCACCGCCCAGCAGATCCTCGGCGGATTCGCCCTCGCCACCCTCGTCCCCTTGATCGGCGTCATCGCCGGAACCGGCGCCATCGGCCCGGAGATCGACGACGGCTCCGTCGTCTACCTCCTCGCCAAACCCGTCCGCCGCAGCACCATCGTCCTCACCAAACTCACCGTCGCCTCCGGCGTCACCCTCCTCTTCTCCGCCGTCCCCGTCCTCGTCGCCGGTTACGTCCTCAACGGCAACAGCCAGCAGATCGCCGTCGCCTACGCCACCGCCGCGGCCGTCGCCTCGATCGCCTACGCCGCCGTCTTCCTGCTCCTCGGCACGATCACCCGCCACGCCGTCGTCATCGGCCTGGTCTACGCCCTCGTCTGGGAATCCCTCTTCGGCAGCCTCGTCCCCGGCGCCCGCACCCTCAGCATCCAGCAGTGGGCCCTCGCCGTCGGTGGCCGTCTCGCCCCCGACTCCACCGTCACCTCCGCCGTCGGCCTCCCCACCGCCGTGATCCTCCTCATCGCCGCCACCGCCGCCGCCACCTGGTACGCCACCCGCCGCCTCCGCGCCCTCACCCTCGCCGGGGAGGAGTGACTACCGCCGGATGAGGCCGGGGCAGGCGCCCTCGCCCCCTACGGGCCCTCCGTAAGGTGACCGCGTGACGCCCCCGACGCCCTCCCCGACACCGCCCGCGCCCACCGCGGCTCCGGCCACCACCCCGCTGATCACCACCGAGACCCTGCACCACCCCGGCGCCCCCGGCACACCCACGACCCTCCCGGCGCTCCTCTGGCGGGCCGGACCGGGCTGGCGGATGATCTCCAGCGCCGTGCTCGGCGGCGGCATCGGCGAGCGCCACTGGTTCCTCAACGCCCAGGTCCCCCACGGCTACACCCGTCGCGACCCGCACCGGCACCTCGCCGAGATAGCCGCCCCGGCCCTCGCCACGCCGCCCGCGTGCCCCTCGGCCCCGCTCCCGCCCGGCGTCGGGCTGATGACCGCCGCCGACATCCTCGCCACCGCCGCGCACACCACCGAGGACGGCGCGGAAGCCCTGGTCACCGCCGGTGTCGGCGTCTCCGGTTGGGCCGCCGTCCCAGCCTCGCACACCGTGCCCCACCCCGGACCCGGCACGATCAACATCCTCGTCGCGCTTCCGGTGCCCCTCACCGACGCGGCCCTCGTCAACGCCGTCGCCACCGCCACCGAAGCCAAGGTCCAGGCGCTCCACGACAACGGCTACGACGCCTCCGGCACCCCGACCGACGCGGTCTGCGTCGCCGCCCGCACCCCGGGAGACGCCGCCCCCGCCGAACACTTCGCCGGTCCCCGCTCCCGCTGGGGCGCCCGCCTCGCCCGCGCCGTCCACCGCGCCACCCACGAAGCCGTCGCCCACGACGCCCGCCTCCGCACGACACCACCGGAACCGGGCTCCTGACCGGCGGCGACCGGAGCCGGACCGCCGACGCATCGCCGCCCCGCCCAGCCCCCGTACGGGGAGAGCCCGTTCCACCCTTCCGGGACCAGCCGTTCCACCCGTAAGGGACGCCCCCGTTCCACCCTGGGCACAAGCCATTCCACCCGTAAGGGAGTTGCCACCGGCCGTGGGGGAGCTGGCCCCGCACCCCTCCCTGTACGGGGCGAGGCCCCACGCCCCCGCGAACCCCCGAACGCCGGGCGGGGCGGCGCCTCCCGGCCACCGCCCCGCTCACTCTGTGTCCCCCGATGCCGGTTACGCCGCCGGGGCTCCGATCCGCCGGTCCCGGCCCGCGCCCATGCCCAGCAGCGCCAGCCCCGCGCACACCACCAGCATCAGCACCAGCGGCACACTCCACCCACCGGTCACCTGGTGCACCGCACCCAGCGCCAACGGGCCGACCGCCGCCAGCAGATACCCACCGGTCTGCGCCATCCCCGACACCCGGGCCGCGGTGTGCGCATCCCCGGACCGCAGCACCATCATCGTCAGCGCCAGCCCCAGCGCACCGCCCTGACCGAGGCCCAGCAGCACCGCCCACAGCCACGCCCCCGCGACCGGCGTCACCAGCAGTCCCACGACACCGCACGCCATCAGCGCCGACACCATCACGCCCAGCAGCCGTTGCTGACGCATCCGTCCCGCCAGCATCGGCACCACGAACGAGCCCGCCATCTGCACCAACGTGCTGAACGCGAAGATCAGCCCGGCCTTGCCCTTGCCCATCCCGTGATCCGTGAAGATCGTCGGCATCCAGGCGATCATCACGTACGCGATCAGCGACTGCGACCCCATGAACAGCGTCACCTGCCACGCCAGCGCCGACCGGTTCAGCCGCGGCCCGTCCTCGACGGCGTGCGCCGGACGCGCCGCCGCCTCGCCGTGGTGCGTACCCCTACGGGACATCACCGCCTGCGGCACCCAGACCAGCGCCGCCACCCCCGCCAGCAACGCCCACGAGACCAGCGCCCCCTGCCAGCTGCCGAGCGCCTCCTCCAGCGGCACCGCGGTCGCCGCCGACACCGTCGCGCCCAGCACCATCGCGGTCGTGTAGAGCCCGGTCATCCCGGCGGCCTTCTCCGGGAAGTCCCGCTTGATCAGCCCCGGCATCAACACGTTGAGCAGGGCTATCGCGGTCCCCACCACCGCACACCCGGCGAACAGCGCCACGACCGGCGGCGCGACCCGCAGCACGATGCCGCCGCACAGCAGCACCAACGCCCCGCACAGCACCGTCTCCGTACCCCACCGACGCGCCAGCTTCGGCGCGACGATCGACCCCAGCCCCATGAACACCAGCGGAATCGCCGTCACCAGACTGGTCGCCGTCGCCGCCAGCCCGAAGTGGCGACCGATCTCGGCGAGCAGCGGCGACATCCCCGCCAGCGCCGCCCGCATGTTCAACGACGCCAGCACGATCCCGGCCAGCAACAGCGCCGGATGCGTCCGCAACTGCCGCCGCGCCGCGACGACCTGCGGCGCCGCCGTCAGATCCTCCTCGGCATCGATCAAAGGAGCCTCGGACAACGGAGCCTCGGACAACGGGGCCTCGGTTCTGCTACCGGACATGCGTACACACCTCACCAATCGGAACTCGAAGAAATGGGGGACTGAGAAAGGAAGGTGAGCCCCCGAAGGGACACCCACGGCAACCCCCGACGAACGGAGGACGACAACGGCGCCACCCAGGGCCCGACGGAGCCCGCCCGGCGACCACGCCACGCTCAGCGGCGGCACGCCGCACCCAGGCCGAACCCGCCCCGACGCCCCGTCACAACCACCGCGAGCACCACCACGAAGGGCACCGCGACGACGTCATACCGACACCACGAACGGCTTCACGAGGAACGGCCTCACGAGGACGGCCTCACGAGGAACGCCCCGAGCGGCCCCACCGACCGACGCCCGGACCGCCCCGCCGCCGCGTCACCGCCCGTCGAGCAGCGTCTCCACGGCACGTTTCGGCTTGTCCAGCAGCGCCCGGGTCGCCCGCTCCGCCGCCTCCGGGTCGCCGGAGGCGATGGCCGTCATGACCGCATGGTGATCGCCGTGCACGATCTTCGGGATCGCCTGGTCGTCCAACGCCGTGACCAGCGCCTCCCGCACCGAGCTACTGAACCAGCCGTACGTCGCCGTCAGCGCGGCGTTGTGCGCCGCCTCGACCACCGCCCGGTGGAACGCGACGTCATGATCCGCGTGCAGCTCCAGATTGCCGTGCACGGGCTGCCCGTCCGCCCCCTCCAGATGCGCCTGGGCGTCGAGCGCCGCCTGCATCCGCTCCAGGTCGGCGGGCTCATGGCGGACCGCAGCCAGCCGCGCGGCCTCCGCCTCCAGCGCGATCCGGACCTCCAGCACGTCCCGGATCCCGGCCCGCTGCACCCCGCGCATGACCGCGCCCGGGTCGGTGGCGGACACCACGAACGTCCCCTCACCCTGCCGGGACCGCAGCATCCCGGCATGGACCAGGACCCGCACCGCCTCCCGCACGGTGTTCCGGCCGACCTCCAGCTGCTCGGCGAGCGCGTGCTCGGTGGGGATCCGCTCCCCGACCTTCCACTCCCCGGCGACGAGCTGCGCCCGCAGGGCCTCGACGACCGTATCCACCAAAGACCGCCGCCCCGCCGCCTGCAGCCCCATCCGTCCTCACACGCCCTCTCTGCCCGGTTGCCCAGTCATCCTACAACTCATACATTCACCGTACACGGACCGTCCAAGGGGTGAGCACGCGGTCCCCGGAGGCCCGTGGGCACAAGCCCGGACCTACGCCCCAGAAGCCCGGCCTACGTCCCCAAAGCTCGGCCTACGTCCCCGACCCCGAAAACCCGAAGGGGGCGGCGAAAATTCGCCGCCCCACCGAGAAGCACCGCTGAGAACCGCTTCCTACAACTCCCCGTACAACCGCTCCAGCACCACCGCGATCCCGTCGTCCTCGTTCGACGTGGTGATCTCGTCGGCGACGGCCTTGAGTTCGGGGTGGGCGTTGCCCATGGCGACGCCGTGGGCGGCCCAGCCGAACATGGTGAGGTCGTTGGGCATGTCGCCGAAGGCGATGGTGGAGTCGGCCTTGGCGCCCAGGCGGCGGGCGGCCAGGGAGAGGCCGGTGACCTTGGACAGGCCGAGGGGGAGCAGTTCGACGATGCCCGGCCCGGAGACCGTCACACCGACGAGATCACCGGCGGTGGCGCGGGCGACCTCCGCCAACGCGTCGTCGTCCAGCGTGGGGTGCTGGAGGTAGACCTTGTTGACCGCGGCGGTCCACAGCTCGGCGTGGTCGTCGACGGGGAGGGCCGGGAGCGGGCCCTCCTTGTGCCGGTAGCCGGGGCCGATCAGCACTTCGCCCTCGAGACCGTCGCGGCTGACGGCCAGCCGCAGCGGGCCGGTCTCCGTCTCGATCTTGGCGAGGGCGAGCGCGGCTAGCTGTCGGTCGAGGGTGACGGAGGTCAGCAGGCGCTGCTCCCCCGCGTGGTAGACCTGCGAACCCTGCCCGCAGACCGCGATGCCCCGGTAGTCGAGCGCTTCGAGTATGTGGCGGGTCCAGGGCACCGCGCGGCCGGTCACCACGATGTGCGCGGCGCCCGCCGCGGTGGCCGTGGCGAGGGCCGCGCGGGTGCGGGCGGAGATCGTTCCGTCCTCCCGCAGCAGCGTCCCGTCGAGGTCCGTCGCGATGAGCCGGTAGGGCAGGGCAGGCGTGGTGGCCGGTCCGGAGGAGGTCACTTGGCGGCGGGCTCCAGGATCTCGCGGCCGCCGAGGTACGGGCGGAGCATGGCCGGGACGCGCACGGAACCGTCGGCCTGCTGGTGGTTCTCGAAGATCGCGACGATGGTGCGGGGGACGGCGCAGAGCGTGCCGTTGAGCGTCGCGAGCGGCTGGACCTTCGGCTTGCCGTCGACGGTCTCCCGCATCCGGACCGAGAGCCGACGGGCCTGGAACTCGTTGCAGTTCGAGGCGGAGGTCAGCTCGCGGTACTTGCCCTGGGTCGGGATCCACGCCTCGCAGTCGAACTTGCGCGACGCGGAGGCGCCGAGGTCACCGGTGGCGACATCGATGACCTGGAACGGCAGCTCCAGGCCGGTCAGCCACTGCTTCTCCCAGTCGAGGAGGCGGCGGTGCTCGTCCTCGGCGTCGTCGGGCGTGACGTACGAGAACATCTCGACCTTGTCGAACTGGTGGACGCGGAAGATGCCGCGGGTGTCCTTGCCGTAGGTGCCGGCCTCGCGGCGGAAGCAGGGCGAGAACCCGGCGTAGCGCAGCGGCAGCTGGTTCGCCTCGATGATCTCGTCCATGTGGTACGCGGCGAGGGGGACCTCGGAGGTGCCGACCAGGTAGTAGTCGTCCTTCTCCAGGTGGTAGACGTTCTCGGCGGCCTGGCCGAGGAAGCCGGTGCCCTCCATGGCGCGGGGGCGGACCAGCGCGGGGGTGAGCATCGGGGTGAAACCGGCGGCGGTGGCCTGCGCGATGGCGGCGTTGACCAGGGCCAGCTCCAGCAGGGCGCCGATGCCGGTGAGGTAGTAGAAGCGCGAGCCGGAGACCTTGGCGCCGCGTTCGACGTCGATGGCGCCGAGGAGTTCGCCGATCTCCAGGTGGTCCTTGGGCTCGAAGCCCTCGGCGGCGAAGTCGCGGATGGTGCCGTGGGTCTCCAGGAGGGTGAAGTCCTCCTCGCCGCCTACGGGAACGTCGGGGTGGACGAGGTTGCCGAGCTTCTGGAGGAGGGCGTGGGCCTCTTCCTTGGCCTCGTCCTGGGCGGCGTCGGCCGCCTTGACGGCGGCGGCGAGTTCGCCGGCCTTCTTCAGCAGCACGGCCTTCTCGTCACCGGCGGCCTTGGGGATCAGCTTGCCGAGCGCCTTCTGCTCGGCGCGCAGTTCATCGAAGCGGACGCTGGACGACCTGCGCCGCTCGTCGGCGGAGAGAAGTGCGTCGACGAGTGCGACGTCCTCTCCACGGGCGCGCTGGGAGGCGCGCACACGGTCGGGGTCCTCACGGAGCAGGCGAAGGTCAATCACCCTCCCAGGCTACCGGGGCGGACGGCGGGGCTCGACGCGATATTCCCGCGCATGTCGCAATGTCTGTTTTGCGCGGTTTATTCCTTGGGTAAGGGTGGCCCCGCGAGGTCTCCCGATGCGGCGGCGGAACGGGAATGGCGGAGGGAATTCGACGACATTCCGGCCGGGGCGGACGGTGTGCCGTTTATGCCGTCGGGTGGCGGTTTTCCGCGGGTGGCCGGACAGGTGCTGGGAGGGTGGCGGTCGGGCGGGACGTGCGGCGCGAGGTGGGGGATTCCGGGGGCGGGCTGTGGAGAAAAGCCGAGTTGTCCACAGGCGTGGAAGGTGTGGGCATTCTTATCCACAGGCTGTGTGTGAGATCTGTGGAACTCGGAACTTTGCCTTCCGGGCGGCGAATCATCTGTGGGTGATGGGGTGTCCAAACCCTCTTCATCCACTCTTTCGTGTGGCGTTACCTAGCCCTAAAGGGCTGATCACGGAAAAAGGGGTGACGCGCCTCGGCGTGTGACGGTGTGGGACGGCGTGGCGTGATCTGGGATCGGTAGAGTGATTTGTCGATTCTGTCCGGATCCTGCGAACGCTTACCCACAGGCGCCGGGACGGCCCTGTGGATAACTCTGTGGATAGTCCACAGCGGGGTGGAACACCCGTGGTGAGGGCGTCGGGACGGGGTCCGTACGGTCTCCCGGCGGTGGCCGGAATCGCCGGTTCGGACGCCGCGTCCCGTCAGGAATCCGCCCCTCTCACGGGCGGCCGTCCTGGCAGCGGTTGAGCCAGTCGGCGGCATCGGTGAAGGCGGCGTCGGTCATGTCGGGGCGGACGGTGGCCGCGACCTGGTCGGCGCGGGGGTACGAGCCGAGGAAACGGACGCCGCGGCAGATCCGCTTGAGGCCCATCAGGACCTCGCCGACCCGCCGGTCGGTGATGTGGCCCTCGCAGTCGACGGAGAAGCAGTACCGGCCGATGCCCTCGCCCGTCGGCCGGGATTCGATGCGCATCATGTTCACGCCGCGCACCGCGTACTCCTGGAGGAGTTCGAGGAGCGCGCCGGGGTGGTCGGCGCGCAGCCACAGGACCAGCGAGGTCTTGTCGGCGCCGGTCGGCGCGGCGGGGCGGGCCGGGCGTCCGACGAGGACGAAGCGGGTGGCGGCGTTCTGTGCGTCGTGGATGTCGGTGACCAGCGGCTCCAGGCCGTAGGTGGCGGCGGCGAACTCGCCCGCGAACGCGCCGTCGTAGCGGCCCTCCTGGACGAGGCGGGCGCCGTCGGCGTTGGAGGCGGCCGACTCCCAGGCGGCGTCGGGGAGTTGGGCGGCGAGCCACTTGCGGACCTGCGGCTGGGCGACGGGGTGGCCGGTGACGGTCTTGACGTCGGCGAGGGTGGTGCCGGGGCGGACCAGCAGGGCGAAGGTGATCGGCAGCAGCACCTCGCGGTAGATCATCAGCGGTTCGCCGGCGGCGAGTTCGTCGAGGGTGGTGGTGACGCCGCCCTCGACGGAGTTCTCGATGGGGACGAGGGCGGCGGCTGCCTCGCCGTTGCGGACGGCGTCGAGGGCGGCGGGGACGGAGACCATCGGCTCCAGCTCGCGGGTGGCCGCCTCCGGGAGCGTGCGCAGCGCCGCCTCGGTGAAGGTGCCCGCCGGGCCGAGATAGGTGTAGCGACTGGCCGACATGCGGGTGTCTCCCTCGCGTTCTTGCGGGGAATGTCCCGCCGAGCTTGCGGGGGACACCCCGCCGATCTCCCTGTGCCGTCACGATACCGAGCCCGCGGCGTGGGCCGTTCCGGTGTCCACAGGGCGGCCGTCGCCGGACGCCACCCTGTGGACACCGGGCCCCGGATCAGCCCTCCAGCAGCGGCTGGGCGACGTAGCCGCCGGACTCCGGGGCGGGCGGGACGGCGTACAGACCGCTGGCCTCGTGGCGGAGGAAGGGGGAGAGGGCGTCGCCGCGGTCGAGTTTGCGCTGGATCTGGGTGAAGGCGCGCAGCGGATCGGCCTGCCAGCAGATGAAGAGGAGCCCGGCGTCCGGGGCACCGTCGTCGCGGAAGCCGTCGTGGTACGAGAACGGGCGGCGGAGCAGGGCCGCGCCCTGGTTGGACTCGGGGGCGGCGATACGGGCGTGGGCGTTGGCGGGGATGACGGGGAGGCCGTCGGGGCGGTTGGCGTCGAGCCGCATCGGGGTGGTCTCGTCGCCGCCGGTCAGGGGCGCGCCGGTGTCCTTGCGCCGACCGATGATCTTCTCCTGGTCGGTGCGGGGCCGCTTCTCCCAGTCGTCGAGGAGCATCCGGATGCGGCGGACGACGGCGTACGAGCCACCGCGCATCCAGGTGGCGTCGGCGTCCCGGTCGACGAAGATGCGGGTGTCGAAGTCGGGGTCGGACGGCTTCGGGTTGTTGGTGCCGTCGATCTGGCCCATGAGGTTGCGGGTGGTCATGGGGCGGGCGGTGGCGCCGGGGGTGCGGTTGAAGCCGTTCATCTGCCAGCGCAGCCGGGCGGTGGGGGCGGCTTCCTTCTGGAGGGTGCGCAGGGCGTGGAAGGCGACGAGGGCGTCGTCGGCGCCGATCTGGAGCCAGAGGTCGCCGTTGCTGCGCTCGGGGTCGAGGGCGTCGGCGGAGAAGTCGGGCAGCGGGTCGAGCTGGACGGGCCGCTGCTTCGTCAGTCCGGTGCGGTCGAAGAAGGAGTGGCCGAGGCCGAAGGTGACGGTGAGGGAGGAGGGCCCGGCGTCGGCGGCGACGGCGGTGTCGTGGGCCGGGGCGCGTCCGGCCATGAGGTCCTGGGCGGTGCGCGTCCAGCGGCGCAGCAGGGCGGCGGCGGCCTTGCGGTCGGCGTCGGGGGCGAGGTCGAAGGCGAGGAGGTGCCCGCCGGCCTGGAGCGGGGTGGTGATGCCCGCCTGGTGGGCGGCGCGGTCGGCGCGGAACGGGACGCGGGTGGAGCCGATGGTGGTGAGCGGGTCGGGGGCGTCGCCGTGGGCGGCGGTCGCGCCGAGGACGCCACCGGCGCCGCCGACGACGAGTCCGGCCGCCCCGGCGGCGCCGACGGTGCCGAGCAGGCGGCGGCGGGACAGCTCCACGGTGGGTGCGGCACCGGCGGGGGGCGTGCCCGGGGTGGCCGCCGCGGACGGGGCGCCCCCGGGGCGCGGGGCCTGCGGGGGGACGGGCTTGGCGCCCGGGGTCGCTGCGCGGTCGCCGTGCGGCTTCTTCGTGCTCATCAGTCGATCTTCACGTTCCTGGTTTCGGTCACCTGGTCGATGTCGGAGGTCCGGACGAGGAGGGAGAGCTGCCACCGCCCGGCGACGGGCATCTGGACGTCCGTGGCGCGCCAGTGGCCCTTGTCGGTGTGGGTGGCGGTCACCGGGAGCGGCCCGAGGTGCTTGGCGCTCAGGGTGAAGGACACCTTCATCTCGGGGACGTCCATGGTGGCCCCGGAGGGGTCGGAGAGCCGTACCCGGAGCTGGTTGCCGCCGCCCGCGCGCCCGGGGTCGAGGTCGATGCGGGCGGTGCCCTTGCCGTGGGCGCCGCCGGTGTCGAACGGGATGGTCAGCACCTGCGGCTGGTTGGCGTCGGGGGAGCGGGCGGCGCCCGCGGCCTGCAGGGCGGCCTCGGTGCGGGCCGGTTCGGTGCCGGTCAGCACGGTGGTGACGGCGAGGACGACGACGGCGACACCCGCCTCGGCCAGCACCGAACGCCGCAGCCCGAGCCGCTGCGGATCGGCGTCGCGCAGCCGCTTGACGCGGGCGGTGCTCAGCGCGGCCCGCTGCCGGGCGAGTTGGGCGGCCCGTACGGGATCGGGGGCGTCGGCGTCGGTCACCGAGGGGGCGGGGGCCGTTTCCCCTACGGGATCGGGGCCCGTGTTCTCGGGGTCGGTGTCGGGGGCGTCCCGGAGCGCGGGCGCGGGGAGCGCGTCGGCGGCGGTGCGCTCCCGGGACGCCGCGCGCTCCGGTGCCGCCGCCTGGCCGGGGACCGGCACCGTACCGGCCACCTCCGCGGCGTCGGCCTCGGCCCTGGCCCCCGGTTCCGGCTCCGTGGCCGACCGTTCCGTCAGGCGGGCCGTCCACCGGCGGGAGATCCAGGCGAGGCCGACCAGCAGCAGCACCAGGCCCGCCTTGAGCATCAGCAGCTGCCCGTAGGCGGTGCCGGTCAGGGCATGGAAGGTGCCGACCTGCCGCCAGGACTGGTAGAGGCCGGTGGCCACCAGGGCGAGGACGGAGGCGAAGGCGAGGCGGGAGAAGCGGTGGACGGCGGCGCGCTCCACCGGCGGCCCCCAGTACAGCGAGACGACGAGCGCGGCGAGGCCACCGAGCCAGGTGGCGACGGCGAGCAGATGCAGCAGATCGACGGGGATGGCGAGGCCCGGCTGGAGTCCGGTGGAGGCGTGTTCGGCGAACGACCAGGTCGCGGCGGTCCCGAGGGCCAGTAGGGCGCCGCCCACGGTGAGCCCGGCGGTGAGCCGCCGCAGCCTCGCCCGGGCCGCGTCCCCCTGGGCGGCGAGGTCCGTCGCGTCCCCCGGGGCGGCCCCGTTCTCCGTGGCCGCCCGCCGGGTCCGTTCGTACGCCCCGAAGAGCAGGGTGACGAAGAGGGCCGCGCCCGCGAGGAGGAGCAGGCGGGCGGTGAGGGCGATACCGGTCTTCGTCGGGAGGACGGCGCGGAGGGCGTCGAGGTCGGTGAGGTCGGCGAGGTCGCCGGAGCCGGTGTAGGGGCCGCGGAGCAGGAGGAGGGCGAGGGTGGCGGCGGTGAGGAGGACCCAGCCGCCGTGGACGGTCAGCCGCTGCACGGAGCGGACACCGGCGGCCGCGGGACGGCACACCAGGACGAACGCGGCGCCGCCGAAGAGCAGCACGAAACCGGCGTAGGCGAGATAGCGGGCGACGCCGTAGAGCGCCCCGACCGGGCCGCCGCCCGCCTCCTGCTGCGGCAGCGGCGCCTTGGTGGCGGACGGCGCGCCGATGGAGAAGGTGAAGGCGCCGGAGACCGGGTGGCTGTCGGCGGAGACCGCCTGCCAGGCGACGGTGTACGTGCCGTGCGGGAGGCCCGGCGGCAGCCCGGTGCCGTATTTGACGCTCTCGCCGCTGCACAGATCGCGGAGTTTGCCGCGGTCGACGCGGGTGCCGTGCGGGTCGAGGACGCGTACCGAGTCGTCGCCCATCGCGACGCCCTCGGAGAAGCTGAGCGTGACCTGCTCGGGGGCGTGCGCGACCACCGCGCCCTGGGCCGGGTTGCTGCCGGTCAGCGCCGCGTGGGCCTGCGCCGGTGCGGCGGTGACGAGCAGCAGGCCGCAGAGGGCGACGGCGACGGCCAGCAGGCGCGCGGCCACCGGCCGCCGGAGCCGGGGGGCACCGGGGCGGGGACGGGCGGGCGCGGTGCCGGTGGGCGGCGTCATGGAGGCTCCCCTTCGTGATCGTCGAGTGCGTGGGCGCGGGGCCCGGATACGGAGCGGACGTACCCGGGCCCCCAGGGGCGCGCGGCCGGACCGGCGCGCCCCTGGGACGGCCTACTTGTGGGCGTGCCCGGAGTGGTCCATGTGATCCATACCGGAGTGATCCATACCGGAGTGGTCCATGTCCTTGGCGCCCGCGTCGTGTCCGCCGCCGGTGGCGGGCCGGTACGTCGCGGACTTCACCGGCACCTGGACGGTGATCGCGTCGGCCTTGGCGAAGTGCAGTTCGAGGGTGACCTTCTGGCCCTCGGCGGGCTTGCGCTTGAGGCCCATGAACATGATGTGGTCGCCGCCACTGGCCAGCTTCAGCGCACCGTCCGCCGGAACGGGCAGGGAGCTGACGTGTTCCATGGCGTTGCCCTTGGTGGTGTGCAGGGAGACGTCGTCGGAGAGGTCGCTGGTGACGGAGGTGAGCTTGTCGGCGCCACCGGTGTTCTCGACGGTGAGGAACGCCCCGGCCATCTTGTCGGTGACCGGCTGCGGCATGTACGCCCCGGAGACCTTCAGCTGCGGGGCGCTCTTCGCCGCGTCGGACTTGTCGGACGCGGAGGAACCGGAGCCGCCGCATCCGGCGAGGCCGAGGGCGCAGACGGCGGCGAGGGCGGTGGCGGTGAGGGTACGGCGGTTCACGGGTTCTGCCCCTTGATGAGCTTCGGGAGTGCGGAGGTGTAGTTGTCGGCGGTGGCTTCCTGCATGCCCATCCAGTGGATGCGGTCGTCCTTGGGGGACGCCATCAGGACCTGCGCGCCGTGGGTGGAGACGACATCGCCGTTCTTCTTCACCACGGGCTTGTCGATGCCGATGTTGACGTCGCGGGCGCCGCGCTGGATGTCGGCGAACTTCCCGGTCAGACCGGTGAAGTTCTTGTTGATGCCGCCGAGCCACTTCTTCAGTGCCTGGGGGGTGTCGCGCTCCGGGTCGGAGGTGATGAACAGGACGCGGAGATCGTCCTGTTCGGCCTTGGGCAGCTGCTTCACCGCGACGGCGATGTTGGCCATCGTCAGCGGGCAGACGTCCGGGCAGTTGGTGTAGCCGAAGTAGATGAGGGTCGGATGGCCCTTGGTCTTCGCCAGCAGGTCGTACGGCTTGCCGTCGGAGTCGGTGAGGGTGAGGTCCGGCTTCTCGATCGGCTTGTCGAGCGTGACGATCGGCTTGGCGGTGGCGCCGGAGACCGACGCGGCGGGCTTGTCGCCGCCGTCGTCGTCGGGCCCGCAGGCGGTCAGGGTGAGGGCGGCGGCGGCCGTGAGGGCGGCCGCGATCAGGGTCTTTCCACGCATGGCGATATGTCCGGGGGTCGGTGAACGGGGGGACCGGGCCGACGTCGCGGGGACGTCGGCCCGGAGGCGGTCAGGCGGAGCGGCGGCGTCCGGCGAGCACGCCGAAGCCGACTCCGATGATGCCGACGACGATCCCGACGACACCGAGCACCCGGGCCGTGGTGTCGCTGCCGGAGGCGTCCGCGGCGGCTGTGGTGGCCGCGGGCTTGGCGTCACCGGCGCCACCGGAGGCACCGGCGGGCGGGGTGAGGGCGAGGACCGGCGCCGGGTTCTCCGGCTCCGGGGCGCCCTTCTTCGCCGGTTCGATCCAGCGCACGACCTCCTTGTTGTCGTACGTCTGGAGCGCCTTGAAGACGACCTGGTCGGCGTGGTCGGGCAGCTGGCCGACGGAGAGCGGGAACTGCTGGAACTGGCCGGGGGCGATGCCCTTGCCGTCCGCCGTCCACGTGATCTTCGACGGCGCCTTGTCGATCTTCTCGCCGTGCATCTCCAGCGGCTTGTCCAGCTTGGCCTCGGCGACCTCGACCTTCCAGCCCGGCACCGGCTGCGGCATGACGGACGCCAGCGGATGGTCGGTCGGCAGGCTCACCTCGACCTTGACCGTCGAGGCGTTGTCGCGCTCGTTGGGGACCTTGATGTTGACGGTGGCGTAGCTGCCCTGCTCGGCGGTGCCGGGCTGCACGGTGACGTGCGCGAAGGCGGGCCCGGCCAGCGCCAGCACCCCCGCCGCCGCGAGCCCGCCGACCACCGGCAGCCGCCGTGCGATCCGGCGGCCGCGGCGCGGCGCGTCAGGGGTGGTGTCCGGCGTCGTGGTCCCGGGGGTCATCTCAGAAGCCATGGCGAAATGTCTCCACATCGTCGTCACGGGCGTCGGCGCATGGTGCCGACGCCACAAGTGGCAGAAGCGTCAAAAGAGGGAGATTTGGCGCAGGCGCAGGACGGCGCGGGAGTCCGGCCCGGTCAGGGCGGGTGCTGCGCGCGCGTCAGGCCGCGAGGGCGAATCCGGCGGTGCGGACCTGCCCCGGGGCCACGGCGGGCGGCCCCCGCCGGACGACGCTGTGCAGAAGTGCGGGATCCTCCGGCCCGGACGGACCCGCCGCATGGGCGAGCGGCGCCGTGGGACCGGTGCGGTGGCCGGGCAGCCCGGCGAGCAGGGCGCGGACCAGCGCCAGCGCCGAGCGCAGCGCCCCGGCCAGCGCCTGCGCCGCGGCCTCGTGCGCCACTGGCGCGGACAGCCGGATCAGCCGCCACAGCGCCGCCTCGCCACGGCGCAGCAGCCAACCGGCGGCCAGCGCGGCGAGAAGGTGACCGAGCAGCATCGGCAGCGACGGCAGCACGGAGTGCGCCATCGGCGCGCCCGCGAGGTGCCCCATCCCGGCCATACCGTCCGCGCCGCCGGTGCCGAGAACCTCGGCGGTGCGCGGGTCGGACGGGTCGAAGCCGTTCTGCGCGACGATGCGGTGCGCCGCGTCGCCGCCCAGCCGTACGCCGTCGAGACCGCAGGTCAGACGGCGTGCGAGGGCGATCACGGTGGCGTCGTCGAGCCGCCCGCCGCCCGCCGCCACGGGGACCGCGCAGTGCTGGCCGGCGGAGAACAGCGCATGCAACGCGAGCTGTCCGACGGTGAGTGCGGCGGCGATTCCGGGTAGAGATCGTTCCCGTCCGGCCAACGGTGCGGCGACGACGAGGACGACGCCGCAGCCGGCGGCCAGTGTCCAGAGCGGAACGGAGGCGAGGGATCCTGCCATGTGCCCGGTCGCGGCCAGCACGACGCAGACCGCGGTGAACACCGCGGCCCTCAGCAGCCGCAGATCGGCGGCGGCACGCGCGTGGCGGGCGGGAGCAGTCATGGCCGCGCCATCATCCCACCCCTCTTATCGGCCGCCTACGGCAGGTCGACGCGCGGGGGCGGCTGAGGGGGCCCACCGGGGGACGCCGGGGCGCGCGGGGGCGCACACCCCGGAGCGCACTTACACGGCGCGCTCGGTACTCCGCATCCGCCGAACGAGCGGTGTGCCGCCCCGCGCATGCTTACGTCGCTCCTACGGCGGCAATACGTAACGGTATGTCGAGCCGCGGCCAGGAGGCTGGAGCGATGAGCATGTGGTGGTCACTCCATCTGCGCCGGGAACCGGCCAGTGTGCCGCTTGCCCGGCGCCTGCTTCTGGGGGCGATGGAGACCGCCGGGGTCGATCCGGACATCTGCTACGACCTGTCGGTGGCGCTCTCCGAGGCGTGCGCGAACGCCGTCGAACACGGCGGCGGCGAGGAGGGCTCCGACTACCGCGTCACCGCGTACATCGACGGTGACACCTGCCACATCGAGGTCAGCGACTCCGGCCCCGGCTTCGTCCGCGCCCCCCGCTCCACCGACCCCACCCTGCTCACCCCGCCCCCCGCCCCCGCCGACGCCGAGGACGGCCGCGGCCTCTTCCTCATCGAGGCCCTCACCGACCACGTCCGCTACGCCACCGGCACCGGCCGAAGAGGCGCCGTGGTGAGCTTCGACAAGATCCTCAAATGGCGCGAGGGGGCGGCGCTGCCGATGGCGTCGTGACCGCCGGTCCCCGCCACCCACCGGCGCCGGTTACCCGGCCCGGCCCGGGCAGCCGTCCCGCACCCGAGCCGAACATCTCGTAGCGCACCGGCAGTTCCGCACTCCTCCGCATCCGCCGCCCTGCTGAGCCGCGGGGTTCGCGCGGGGAGCACACAGGTGGCCCGCGCGGTCGTCACTCCGTGGCGGTGTCCGGCGCCTGGAAGGACCCGTACCGCTCGCCTATCTCCTTCGCTCTCGGGCCGTTCGCCGGGTCGAACGGGGGGATCGGCTCGCCCGGGTGGGCCTTGCGGCCTGCCTCCAGGAAGAAGCGTTCGAAGCCGCCGGGGGTGAAGACGGCGAGCAGCCGGGCGGGGTGGTGGCCGGTGTTGCGGAAGCGGTGGTAAATGCCGCGCGGGACGAAGACGAAGTCGCCGGATCTCACGGCGTGGTCGGTGCCGTCGGCGTACATCTCCAGTTCGCCGGAGAGCAGGTAGAACGCCTCGTCCTCGTGGGTGTGGTTGTGCAGCGGGGGGCCGCCACCGGGCGGCACCGATGCCTCCAGCATCGCCAGGTCGCCGTGGGTCCCCTCGACGCCGACCTTCACGGTGTAGACGTCGCCGTTGAGCCACACGGTCGGGCCCTCACCGGCCTTCACCAGGCGGACGCCGCCGCCGTCCGGCGTGCGCGGCTGCTCGGGAGCGGGGGTGCCGTCGCCCTGCTGGAGGAAGCTCATGGTGTTCCTTTCCGTCGTGCCCGCGGTGGTGGACCGCGGTGGCGCGGCCCGAAAAGTCGTCACAGAACTTGAACGCCGCCCGGGGGCGGAGGGGTTTCCTCCGCCGACGCATCCAAGGGAAGCGCGGTACGAGACGGATTTCCGCCAACGGTCGTCAGATACAAGCCTGTTGGGGCGGGCGCAGCGAATGACTCAGGCGTTCCGGAAGGCGGAAGGTGGAAGGCGGGAAGCAATCAGCGGCAGGTCAGTCGCAGGTCAGTCGTAGGTCAGCGGGTGGCCAGCGGAATGGCCGGGAAATCGGTGGGCGTTGCGGGGTGGTCTGCCTGGACGGTCCAGATGCGGCCGGTGTTCGGGTCGGCGAGGACGGTTTCCACCGCGGCGGCGATCTCGTCCGGTGTGGCGAGCCGCAGTCCGCGGGCGAGCAGGGTGGCGCGGAACGGGGCGACGGCCGGGGTGTCGACCAGCCCCGGGCAGACGGCGTCGATCCGGATCCGGTCCGCGGCCAGCAGCGGCGCGGCGGAGCGGACCAGCCCGACAAGGGCGTGTTTGGCGGTGGCGTAGAAGACGTCGGGGGAGCCGGTCAGCCCCGCGAGGCTGCCGAGGACGACGATGCCGCCGCCCCGGCTCCGCAGCGGCGGCAGGGCGGCGTGCAGCCCGTAGACGACGCCGTCCAGATCGGTGCGGAGGGTGTCCCGGTAGCGCTCCGGGGTGAAGTCGTCCAGGGTGCAGCGGCCCGGGACGGCGGCGCCGAGGACGACCGCGTCGAGCCGCCCGAACTCCTCGACGGCGTGGGCCACCGCCCGCGCGTTCTCCTCGGGCACCCCCACATCGACGGCGATGCCCAGCCCGCCGCACTCCGCGGCGACCGCCCGCGCGCCCGCCGCGTCCCGGTCGACGACGGCCACCCGCCACCCGCCCCGCGCCAGCCGCCGCGCGGTCGCCGCGCCGATACCGGACGCGCCGCCGGTGATCAGGACGGCGCGGGACGGGGCGGCTCCCGGGGCGCCATCCGCGTCGTCCGCCGCGGGCGTCACCCGGTCCGCCCCGGTACGGCGAGCGGAAGGACCGCCACCCCTTCGCGCCGCAGCCCGTTGCGCCGCAGGTAGGCGCGGCCGAAGAGGCGTTGGACGGCGAAGAGCGTCACCAGGGTCACGGCGAGCAGCACCTCGTCGAGGACCGGCACCACATCGATCGGCAGCGTCATCGCCAACGCGACCCGCACCGCGCTGTCGACCAGGCAGGCGATGCCCCACAGGGCGCTGCACCACCAGAGCATCCGCCGGAACGCGGGATGCCGCTCCCAGCTCTCCGCCAGCGTCCGCTGCCGCTCCTCGTCCACCACGAGCCGCAGCGCCTCGTACAGGAACGGTCGGCGGAACAGCAGCGTGCACAGCATCCATCCGCCGAGCGCGGCCATGCCCCAGCCGTTGCGGATCAGCAGCAGCCGGGGCGAGCCGGTCACGTACGACACCGCGACGGTCAGCCCCATCGTGCCGAGCAGGAAGAGGGGGAGCCCCCCGACGCGGCGTTCGGCGACGGCCCCGCGCACCGCCACCACCACCGGGATCACGGCCCCGGCGAGCAGCGCGGTGAACGGGCTCGCCCCCATCCACCGCAACCCGTAGAAGAGGGCCAGCGGGAGCCCGGCGTGGCGGAGCAGCGTGCGACTGAGCGCGCCGCCGGTGCGGGCCGTGGCCCCGCCGCCCGCGCCGCCGGTCACCGTTCCGCCTCCGTCGCGCGGGCGAAGGCGGTGACCAGTTCCCGGGTGTACGTGTCGACGTCGAGGGCCGGTTCGCCGCGCAGGCGTACCGCGGCGGCGTCCACCGCGCCGCGGATCATCACCGCCATCGACGCGACGTCGAACTCCCGGAATTCGCCGCTGCGTTGCCCCGCGGCCAGCAACTCCGCCAGCCCGCGCAGGCTCGGCTCCTGCGCGCTGCGCGAGGTGTACGCGGCGCCGTCCGCGTCCCGGGCGTGCGGGCCGATCTCGGTGAGCGCCAGCATCTCCCGCGGGTGGTCCCGCAGAAACCGCAGATTGGCCTCCAGATAGGCGCGCAGCCTGCCCGCCACCGTCTCCTCGGCGGCCATCCGCGCCCCGATGAACTCCGCCCCGGCGGTGAAGACCTCCCGCACCACCTGGTGCATCAGATCGTCCTTGTCGGCGAAGTGGTACGAGATCATCCGCGGGCTGCTCAACCCGGCCCGCTCGGTGATCCGCGCGAACGACGCCTTCGCGTAACCGAGTTCGGCGATGGTGTCGATCGCCGCCGCGACGATCTGGGCCCGCCGGGCGGAATTGGTGAACGTCCTCGACGACGCCCCCGGGGCCGTCGCCGGGGCCGCCGCCGCACCGGCGCCGCGAGCCGCCAACGGATCGGCCGCCGGACCAGCTGCCGGATCGGCCGTCGGGCCAGCTGCCGGATTGGACCCGGCCGCACCGGCGCGTTCGCTCCCGCCCGATTGCCTCGACCGGCCTGCCCGACCGTCCTGACCGGCCTTACCTGCCCGTTCTTCACTCCGCTCGGCCCGTGCCATGGGTCCCCCCCGGGGTAGTGTTTATCCAACCAGATAAACACTACCCCGGCTGAATCAATCCCGCCCGTCCGTCCCGCGCCGATTCCGCCACCGGGCCCACCGGCCCCGTAGCCCCGCCGTCTGAGTACCGCGACTCATGTGGCCCCGGCCGCACCGCAGTTGGATGCCCGTATGACTGCTCTTCCGCCCGCGGGCCCCGGACGCATGCCCCCGCCGCCCCGCCCCGTGTTGCCGCTCCCGCCCGGCTTCGTCCAGGAAGGCGCGGCGGGTGCGGCGGGTGCGGAAGGGCGGGCGCGGCCGGACGGCGGGGCGAGCGGTGCGGCGCCCGGTACCTGGCTGCCCGCGAACGACGGGACCGGCCCGTACGCCGGGGGTCCGCTCGCCGCGTTGCCGAGTTGGCGGCCCGAGCCCCAGGACCCCTGGGCGATCCTCTGGACGGCGGTGGCGAGCATCCTCACCACGTCGTTCGTGGGCCTGGGCGCGCTCTTCGCCTACATCTCGCCGATCTGGTGCGACTCCTGCGGCAGGGCCCAACAGCACCGCTTCACCCTCTACTTCGCGGGCTACTGCGGTGCGCTGCTCCTCCCCGTCGTCCTGCTGATCGTCGGCTCGTCACTGCCCTCGTACCGGCGGTACGCGTTCCCCCGCATCGTCGCGCTGACCGCCGCCACGGTCCTCGCGGTCCTGCTCCCGGTGCTCTACTACAGGCTGCTCGGGACCCTCCACTAGGGCGGCCCGGCGGCTCGCCCCCCTGGGCCCGCTCTCGTCGAGGCGTCGGCCGGGCGCCCGTGGGACGTGGCGGTCGTCGGCGGCGGTGAGGCCCGCTCCTCCGATGGCGACCTGAAGCGCGGCCGCCGGACCGGCCCTGAACCGTTGTCACAGGTCAGCGCGGTGTGCGGGCCCTTCGCCAGGCCGGGCTGTCCAGGAAGAAGTTGTCGAAGCGCTCCTGCGACTCCAGGATCTCCCGCGGGTCCGCCGTGCCCTTGCGGACGCGGTCCAGCAGCCGGAAGTAGTCGAAGCGCTCGACGCCGGGCGTGATGACGATCAGGACGTCCGCCTCGGTGCCCGGCTCCGCGGCGAAGGCGTGCGGCATCCGCGGTGGGACGAGGAGGAAGTCGCCCTCGTCGGCGGTGATCACATCCTCCCCGGCCAGGGCCTGGAGCCGCCCGCCGAGGACGAAGAACAGCTCGGCGGCGCCGTTGTGGTGGTGCGGCGCGGCGCCATCGGCACCGGGCGCCAGCGTGACGCGGTGGGCGCTGACCGCCCCGCCGGTGGTGCCCGCGTCGGCGAAGAGCCGCAGCGTGCTGTCGGCGCCGCGCAGCGTCTCGGCGTCGGCCTCGCGCACCAGAACCGCGCCCCGGTCGTCGGGGGTGAGCAGAGACATGAGCCCCTCCATTCGTTTGGCACGAGATAGTAAGGCGTCGAACTATCTGGTGTCGAATAGGCTGGGGCGGTGAGCGACAAGGATGCGAAGGACGCGGTCGACGCGATCGTCGACCAGTGGGGCACCGAACGGCCGGACCTGGACCTCGCGGCGCTGGGCGTCTTCGGGCGGCTGAGCCGCCTGTTCCTCGTCCTCGCGCCCGCCTTGGAGGAGGTCTTCACCCGGCACGGGCTGCGACGCGGCGAGTTCGACGTCCTGGCGGCGCTGCGCCGCTCCGGGGAGCCGTACACCCTGATCCCGTCCGAGCTGGCGACGACGCTGATGCTGTCCCGCGCCGGGATGACCAACCGCCTGGACCGCCTGGAGGCGGCCGGACTCGTGGCACGCCACCTCGACCCCGGCGACCGGCGCAGCTTCCGGGTCGCCCTCACCGACCGCGGCCACGAGGTCGTCGACGCCGCCGTCACCGACCACGTCGCCAACGAGTCCCGCCTTCTGTCCGGCCTCACCCCCGACGAACGCGCCACCCTCGACCACGCCCTACGGGTCCTGCTCCGGGAGTTGGAACGCCCCGGGGCGCGGGAGGACAGCGGGGCGACGGCTACGGACAGGAAGCCTTCCTGAAGAAACCCGGCGCCCTGGCGCCCCGGCTCCCCGCACCCCGTGTCCCGTACGCACCGGGTACCCCGTACGCACCGGTGCCCGTCACGCAGCGCGCGACGGGCACCGGTACGGATGCGGCCCCCGGGGACCGTCGGCCGCCGGGGGCGGCTTCTGCCTCGGATCCCGCCTCGGTCCCTGCCTCAGAGCGTCGGGTGCTGGGGGCGGTGGGCGCAGAGGGCCCAGATGACCCAGGCGGCGAGGGCGATGGAGATGATGGCCCAAAGGGGCTGGTAGGGCAGCCACATGAAGTTGGCGATCAGGCTGAGGGACGCCATCATCACGCCCAGGATCCGCGCCCACATCGCGTCCGTCAGCAGCCCGAGCCCGGTGATCACCGCGACGATGCCGAGCGCCACCAGCACCCAGCCCCACGCCGTGAGGTCGAACCGGTACACGTACTGGTTGACGGTCGTGTAGATGGCGTCGGAGGAGAGCGCGGTGATGCCCTTGAGGATGTCGAGGATACCGCCGACGATCAGGACGATCCCCGCGAACACCGTGCCGCCGACCGCCCATGCGCGGGTGGGGGATTCCGTGGTGTCGCCGTGCTGCGGGTGGTTGTGCGGAGTCGCCGTATGCGCCATGACCGCTCCTCTGGTCGGATACGCCCACCGTCCGGGGACCGGCCACCGGCCACCACCCGAGTGCCGCCATTCGGGGGAATCTCCCCGATCCGGGTTTCGGCGCCCGGCGGTGGCCTCCCCGTACGGGCGTCCTGGCCGCGCCGTACGGGGAGGCGAGGGCGTCAGCCGAGCGCGTCCTCCTGGTTCGCCTGCCAGGCGGTGACCCGGGAGGCGTCGTTGACGGTCAGGCCCTCGCCGGGTGCCTTCAGGGTGGCGGTGCCGTCGAGCGGGTCGCCGTCCTTGTCGCGCAGACCGAGGGTGAACGAGGTCGTGGTGTGCGGGTGCGCGCCCTTCTCGGGGAGGAGCAGGGCGGCGTACGCGGTCTCGCCCGGGTCCAGGGCGACGGTGGCGTGGGCGTCGGTGCCCGGGGCGGTGGTGAGGGGCGTCTTGGCGGCCGGGTGACCGACGACCGGCAGACCGTAGGCGGTGCAGGCGGTGTCGGAGATGTTGGTGGCCTTGAGGAGGACCGCCGGGCGGGTGCCCCCGGCGTCCGCGAACTCCACCTGCACCTTCTCGGTGGTGCAGGCGTCGCCCACCTCCTTGCCGGACTCGCCGCCCTGGCCCGCGCCGGACGACGTCGCCTGACCGTCGTCGGACGCGGACGGCGTCCCGGCGGGCGAACCGGCAGGTGAACCGGCGGTCGGCGACCCGGCGTCACCGCTCTGGACGGCGGTGGCGTCACCGTCGGCGTCGCAGGCGGTGGTGGCGAACACGGTCGCGCCGACGACGGCGACCAGGGCGAAGGAGCGGCGGAGGCGGAAGGGCATACGTGGTCCTCGTGGGGCTCGGCAGGGGAACGGCGGGGGAGCGCCGTTCGGCGTCGAGAGTGTCATGTCCGCGGAATACGTACTGGTGAAAGGTGCCGTGGAGGTGCGAGGTGTCACCCGGACTTACCAGAGCCCGACGCCTTCGCCGCAGGTAGGCGCCGAATCCACGGCCGTACGGCGGCCCCTGACACCCCGGCAGCACGCCCCACCGCCGACCGGCCGCACGCCGGTACCGGGACCCGCCGCTCACAGGAACCCTTCCTGAAAGAAAGCCGTCCTTTCTCCCCCGTGTCGCCCGGCGCCCGCCCGGCACAGCCGCCGGGCGGCGGCTGCCCCGGAGTCCCGCTACCGCAGCTCGGTCGGCAACTCCGTCCGCGGTTCCGTCGGCAACTCCGTCATCGCGCGGCCGCCTTGAGGAGGGCGGCGGTCAGTGCCTCGGCGGTGGCGAGGTTGCAGTTGCCGAGGGCGATCAGTGGCTGGGCGTAGCGCGCGGCGAAGTTCGGGAGGTCGAGGCCGAGGGACGGGAGCGTGATGGCGTTCGCCTGCAAGGCGTCGCGGAGCAGGGCGAGTTGCTCTTCGGCGTCGCGCGGGGTGTCGTCGTCCGAGGGCGCGTCGAGGGAGAAGTGGTCGGTCATGGTCCACCCTTCCAGTGCGTTCTGCGAAGGTCCCTCACAGAGTGACGCGCTCGGCCGTGGCGTGGAAGTGGTGACGGGCGGTCGAAGGTCAGTCTGGGGAACCGGCCGCACCCGGCGGCGGGCCGCGCCACCACGCGACGGGCCCGGCGCACCGGCCACCTCCACCGCGGCCACCTCCACCGCGGCCACCTCCACCGCGGCCACCTCCACCGCGGCCACCTCCACCGCGGCCACCTCCACCGCGGTCAACTCGCCCGCGCTCCGCCCCTCATGGGCGAGCGCCGCGGGCCGTACGATCTGCGCAGGGTCACACCGTCTTCACCGTGCGTGGCCCCGACCCTGATCGATGCGGCGGCGGAGGAGTACGGGAATGCGGTTCAACAGCGGGAATGACGTCCGCGGCGCCCGCTGGCGGAAGAGCAGCCACAGCACCGCCGTCGACGACCGGTGCGTCGAGATCCTCGACGACGTGCCCGGCATCGTCCCCGTCCGCGACTCCAAGGTGCCCGGCGGGCCCGCCCTCGTGGTGGGTGCCGGTGCGTGGGGCCGGTTCGTGTCGGCGGTCAAGGGCGGGACGCTCACGGTCTGAGCGGCGGCCGTCCGGAGGTACGGAGAAGGGCCGGGCCCGGGGGGAGTTCCCCGGGCCCGGCCCTTCGTACGCGAGGCGTCAGCCGCTCTTGGCGGCCGTCAGCCGTTCTTGGCGGCGGTCTCCGCGCCCGCGCCGGACGTCGCCTCCGCGGCGGCGTCGGGCGTCTCGGCGTCACCGGCGGCCACCGCGGGCTCGTCCGACTTCTGCCGTGGGATCGGCGGGAGCGCGTCCGTCGGGGACAGCGCCGCCGCGAAGCGGGGCCAGAAGATCAGGACGACCGGGTAGATCGCGTAGCCGAGGCGGGTCGCGGGGGAGAGGACGATCGCCAGCAGGAGGCCGATGGCGAGGCGGTCGGCGGCGGCGATGACCGTACGCGGCGGGCGGACCAGCAGCGAGACGGCGACGCCGACCGCGCTGACGCCGATCAGCGCGACCGTCACGGTCTTACCGGTCTCCGGCAGCAGCAGGACGATCAGATGGCCGAGGAGCGGGCTCTGCGCGGACGAGTTGGCCTCGCCCATGCCGAGCGGGTAGAGGATCGCGTTCTGGAGGAAGGCGCCGGAGTCGATCAGTGCGGCGGGCAGCGCGGCCAGCGCCGCGAGGCCGATCGAACCGGCCGCGCACCTGGCGGCGGCGCCCTTCCCCTTCGTCACCCAGAGCAGGGCGAGCGCCACCGGGATCGCCGGCCAGGCGGTCCACTTGAGGGCGGAGGCGACGCCGAGCGCGAGGCCCGCGGCGCCCGGCCGGTCCCGCTGGAGGAAGGCGAGGGCGAGCACGATCAGGCCGATGACGGGCGGGTCCACGCCGCCGATGGTCAGCGGCAGGATGAGGACGGGGCAGGCGATGAGCCACAGGGCGCCGGTGCTCGGGGTGACGCCGCCGGGCGTGGCGAGCGGGGCCGGACCGCGGTCTTTCGTCAGGATGCGGACCGCCCACAGGACGACCGCCAGGAAACCGATGAGGGACCAGAGGCGCGCGCTGGTCAGCGGATTGTCGCCGAACAGCGCGTCGGGTATGCCGAACAGCGACATACCGGGCAGGTACGGGTTGAACTGCGGGACGGTGTGCGGGTCCGCGTTGTACGGCGTCCCGGTGTCCAGGAGCAGCTTGGCGCCGCGCTGGATGACGCCGACCTCCATCTGCTCCTTGTCGATCACCGTCAGATAGATCAGCGGCACCAGACCGGCGCCGACGACGGAGACGATGGCGGGCCACCGCCCCCAGCGGCGGACCGAGCAGGCGGCGATGATCGCGGCGAGCGCGTAGCCGACGGCGCTGCACAGGCCCCAGGCCTGCTGCGAGGTGTCCGGCGGGGAGGCGAGTCCGACGCTCAGGCCCGCGATGGCGCAGCCCGCGAGGACCGGCCAGTCCCAGCGCCAACCACCTCGGCGGGTGGGGGCCGCCGCCGTGCCGTCGGGGTGGGTGGTGTCCGTGGCCATCAGCGGCCTGCCTCTCGGCGGGCCCGGTTACCGGGGACGAGCGGGGCGGGCCGGGCAGCTCGGCGGGCAGACGTCATGCCCATGCCGAGTGGGGGGAGAGGGAGGGTCATACCGCAACTATAAACGCCAGGTATACGCAAGAGGTATACGCGCGGTGTGCAGGTATGAACCGGACAAAGTGCCGAAGTTTCCGGCCCTCCGGCGCGGTTGCCCGCTCGATTGCATCATGCGGCGGCGGCCGAACGCCATGTGAGAGTCGTCATGCCGCGGCGGGTGCCCGGAGTGCCCGGGAAAGGCCGCACAAGGAAAGGGGGTGTCGTCTCACAGGGCGAGAGGGCATCCCCCGCCGTGTCCCCGTCCCTGCAAGAACGACACCAGTACACTAACGCGAATTCGCTCGCGTTAGTGTGTCACGGACGATACGTGGCATGACCCCACACTGCAATACGGAGCCCCTGTGACCCCCGCGCACCAACCGCCGGGAGAGATCCGCCCCGGAGGACGCACCGCCCGCACCCGTGCGGCCGTACTCGCCGCTGTGCAGGACGAGTTGAGCGAGGGCGGATTCGCCGCGCTGAGCATGGAGCGCATCGCCCAGCGCTCCGGCATCCACCTCGCGACGATCTACCGGCGCTGGCGCTCCGTGGAGGGGCTCGTCTGCGAACTGCTCACGGAGGCGTCCACCGCCATCGCGCTCCCCGACACCGGCAGCCTCCCCGAGGACCTACGGCTGCTCGCCCGCCGCATCGGCACCTTCTACACCGCGGCGCCGATGCGCCGCCTCGTCGAAGCGGTCGTCTCCTCCGCCGGACGCAACTCCCGCGCCGAGACCGTCCTCGCCGACTTCTTCCACGACCGGCTGCGGCTGGCCGGCGGGCTGGTGCGGCGCGGCATCGAACGCGGCGAGGTACCGCCCGACACCGACCCGGAAGCGGTGATGTCCGCCGTCGGCGCGCCCTTCTACTACCGCATCCTCATCGCCCGCGGCCCGGTCGACGCGGACCTCGCCGAGTCCACCGCCACCGCGGTCTGGGCGGCGACCCTGGCCGGTGCGTACCGGGTGGGCGGCGCGGCGCCGGTCGTCGTACGGCAGCGCACGGGGAGCGGGGAGCGCGACCGGGAGCGTACGGACTGACGGGCGGGCCGGACGGGCGCACCCTGGAGGGAGGGGAGTCTCCTCGGAGGTGAGCGTCATGACGGTGAACACCGTGGTCGGCTGGCACATCGAGATGGAGTTCCAGGAGGACACCCAGCACACCCGCGCCGCGGCGCTGGTCCGGCTGCCGGACGGCACGGAGATCCGCGGGCACGGCTACGCCAGCCGCCACCCGATCGACTCCAACCAGCCGCGCGTCGGCGAGGAGGTCGCGGCGGCCAGAGCCCTCCACGAGGTGGAGCAGCGGCTGCTGAGCAAGGCCCACGGCGAGATCGACCGGGCCTCGGGGCGGACCTCGCGCCCGATCCCGGCCTGAGAACGGCTACGGAGACGGCACACGGCCGGTGGCCCCTTCCGGGACCACCGGCCGTGGTGTGCGCGGGTGCGGATCAGCCGCGGAGTTCGGCCATCCACGCCTCGACGTCCTCGGAACGCCGGGGCAGCGCGGAGGAGAGGTTCCGGTTGCCGTCGGCGGTGACGAGGATGTCGTCCTCGATCCGGACGCCGATGCCGCGGTACTCCTCGGGGACGGTCACATCGTCCGCCTGGAAGTACAGACCGGGCTCGACGGTCAGCACCATGCCGGGCTCCAGCGTGCCGTTGACGTACGCCTCGGTGCGGGCCGCGGCGCAGTCGTGGACGTCCAGGCCGAGCATGTGGCCGGTGCCGTGCAGCGTCCAGCGGCGCTGGAGACCCAGCTCCAGGACGCGCTCGGCCGGGCCCTCGACGAGGCCCCACTCGACCAGCTTCTCGGCCAGCACGCGCTGCGAGGCGTCGTGGAAGTCGCGGAAGTTCGCGCCCGGCTTCACCGCGGCGATACCGGCCTCCTGGGCCTCGTACACCGCGTCGTAGATCTTGCGCTGGAGGTCGGTGTAGCGGCCGTTGATCGGCAGGGTGCGGGTGACGTCCGCGGTGTAGAGGCTGTTCGTCTCCACACCGGCGTCGAGGAGCAGCAGGTCACCGGAGCGGACCCGGCCGTTGTTCCGGACCCAGTGCAGCGTGGTGGCGTGCGGACCGGCGGCGCAGATCGAGCCGTAGCCGACGTCGTTGCCCTCGACGCGGGCGCGCAGGAAGAACGTGCCCTCGATGTACCGCTCGGAGGTCGCCTCGGCCTTGTCCAGGACCTTCACGACGTCCTCGAAGCCGCGGACCGTCGAGTCGACGGCCTTCTGCAACTCGCCGACCTCGAAGTCGTCCTTCACCACACGCGCCTCGGAGAGGTGGACGCGCAGCTCCTCGTCCCGCTCGGCGGTGACCTTGTCGCGCAGCGCCGCCTCGATACCGGCGTCGTGCCCGCGGACGACGCGGACCGGGCCGGTCGCCTCGGTCAGCGCGGCGGCCAGCTCACGGACGTCCTTGCAGGGGACGCCGAGCAGCACCTCGGACTCGCTGAGGCTGTTACGGCGGCCGACCCACAGCTCGCCCATGCCGTTGAGCCAGAACTCGCCGTTCTCACGGTTGGAGCGGGGCAGCCGGTGGATGGTCGCATCGTGGCCGCCCTCGCCGGTGCGGGGCTCCAGGACCAGGACGCTGTCGTCGGTCTGGTCGCCGGTGAGGTAGACGTACTCCGTCGACGCGCGGAAGTCGTACTCGGTGTCGTTCGAGCGGGTCTTGAGGTTGCCCGCCGGGATCACCAGACGCTCGCCGGGGAAGCGCGCGGAGAGCGCGGCGCGGCGGCGCGCGGCGTTCGGCGCCTGCTCGATCGGCTCCAGGTCGCGCAGCTCGGTGTCGGCCCAGCCGCTCTGCATGCTCGCGGCGAGCTCATCCGAAACGCCCGGGTACAGGCCGTTCTTGCGCTGCTTGATCGGCTGCTCGTCCTCGTCCGGGGTCTCCGGGGTGAGCTCGTCCGTCACGGTGCCTCCTAATAAAGACTGAACCGCACTCCATCGTATGTGCGGACAGAAAGCGGTCCAGAGGGCGGAAGGTGTGACGTCTCAGGCACTTCGTCCCTCCTCCCGTCCCTCCTCGAAGTGGACGGCGAGCAGAACGACGTCCTCCGGGGAGGCCGGATCGTCGAGCCCTCGGGGCAGCAGGCGGTCCAGCAGATGGTCGACGAGGGCCTCGGGGTCCTGGCGGACGGCCCGGGGCGCCCCGGCGGCGGCCGCGTGCAGCCGGGCGAAGGCGTGGTCGGCGGAGTCGCCGGTGCGGCGCAGCAGTCCGTCGCTGTAGAGCAGCAGCGTCTCGCCGGGCGCCGGTGCGATCTCCACGCTCGGCGCCTCCCAGCACGCCAGCATGGTCAGCGGCGCGGAGAGCGTGGTCTCGACGAACTCGGTCCGCCGCTCCCCGGTGAGCAGCGGCGGACAGTGCCCGGCCCCGGCCAGCGTCAGCGTGCGGGGGAACGTTCCGCCGGGCCCCGCCGCCACCGCGCCGCCCGGCTCCCCGGGCGCCGTCCCGCCCGGCGCCTCGGAGAAGGCGAAGAGCACCGTGGCGGAGCGGTCCGGCTCGGTCAGCCGCAGCAGCAGCTCCAGGTCGGAGAGGACGGCGACCGGGTCCTCGCCCTCCATCACCGCGTAGGCGCGCAGCGACGCCCGCAGCCGCCCCATCGCGGCGACCGCGTCCGGCCCGTACCCGGAGACCGAGCCGACGGCCAGCCCGAGGGCGCCGTCCGGCAGCGGCAGCGCGTCGAACCAGTCGCCGCCACCGCGCGGCCCGGTCGTGTGCCGTACCGCGAGCCGGATGCCGGGCACCCGGGGCAGCCGGTGCGGCAGCAGCCCCTCGGCGACCGCCGCCGCGTGCTGCCGCTGCCGGTGCAGCTCCAGCACGCGCGCCAGATGCCCGGCGGCGTACGCGCGGTACAGGTCGAGCAGATGGCGGCGGTGGTCGTCGGGCTCGGCCGGTTCGTCGTAGAGCCAGACGGCGACCCCGAGCCGCCCCACGGGCGCGGCGTCCAGCGGTACGGCGTAACTGGCCGCGTACCCGAGCCGCGTCGCGACCTCCCGCACCCGCGGATCGAGCCCCGGTGTCCCGAGGACGTCCGGCTCGGCGACCCCGGGGTGCCCGGTCGCGGCGGGCAGCTCCGCGTCGGCGGGGGCTACGGGGTGGCCGAGGGCGGGCCCGGCGTCGTCGGGCGGCCCGGGGCGGAGATCGGCGCCGGGGGCGTGCGGAGGCTCGTCGTGCGCCGGGTGCGGCCGGGCGGTGGGGGCGGTGTCCGGCCCGGCGGCGGGCTCCGGCAGACCGTCGAGGAGGCGGCCGTACGCGAGGGCGGCGCGCGGGACGGTTTCGAGCTGGCCCAGTTCGGCGTGGCCGAGGCCCAGACCGGCGGTGGTGACGGGCCCGAGCCCGTCGGCCGGTTCGAGGACGAGCAGCCCCCGGGGCGCGCCGACGAGCGTGGCACCGGCCCGCAGCACCTCGTGGAGCGCCGCGTCCGGCGTCCGGGTGCGGGTGAGCCGTTCGGTGAGGTCGTGGAGGGTCGTCAGCCCGGAGATCCAGCCCGCCAGCCGGTCCTGGACGACGGCGGTCCGGTCGGGCGGCGCGGCGTCGGCGGGGGCGTCCGGCCCCGGGGAGGCGTCGGCCCCTGGGGTGTCCGGTCCCGGTGGCGGGTCGGCGGGGAGGGGGCGACCGGCGGCCGGGGGCGCCGCGGGGGCGGCGGCAGTGTGCGCGTGTCCGGAAGAAGAAGGATCGATTCCGGCCACATTCGGGATATGGGAGGCGCTCACGAGCGGCGACGTCCGACGGGCCGGTCATATCCCCAGCTCAGCGCTTTACGGGGTGGGAAATGCCGCTTTTTGTCGAGCGAGGTGGCGCCGTCCCGCCGCCGATTCGCTGCCCGGAATAGCATCGCAAACCCCCATATCGTGCCGCTCAGCTCTCCACGCCTCCACATCTACACGGAGCGGAGATGTGATGTCCAGCACTGTTCCGCGAGGGTTTGCGGGTCCCGTTCACTCCTTTCACATGGCCTGAAAAGGGCCCTGTCCAAGGTGATTTGAGGTCGACTGGCCGCGATCGGCAGCGCGTCATATGCACGATGGCGGGTACGTACTCCAAGAGATGCGGGGCCAGTTGGGGCCGCACCGGAACCCACCGGCAGGCACGGGCGTCATTACGGAAGACGACCGCGACGCACCCACAAGTGGCGAGATCGCACCACCGCACCGCAAGCGCCCCCGGCGCGTCACCTCCCGCCACGTTCCACGCTCGGCGTACGGCGTGATGCGTTGCCCCTTCGAGAACGCGGTGACCAAGCTCCACGTGGCGTGACCGGCCCCGGGCCGGCGATCGGGACGCACCCCACGCCGCGCAGCGGGATGAACCGGCATGCAGTGCGATGGACGCAACCCTCGGCGTTAACGAAAGGAACGAGCGCTCATGCGCGAGATCCTCGGCAGGCGACGCAAGTACCTGTTCCGGCGCACCGGGAAGTCGGCCCTGATCGGCGCGGCGCTCCACTGCGCCACCGAATGGCAGTGGCCGGTGGTGCCCGGCGTACGGCTCCGCTCGGATGCCCGGCCGCCCGGCACCCGGTCCGGACGCGGCGACCGCGCGGCACCACGGTGCAGCTGCCCCGACGCCGGGTGCGTCGTACCGGGCGCGCACCCCTTCGAGCCCGGACTGCTCGCGGCGACCACCGACGCCCGGATGGTCCGCTGGTGGTGGACGAACCGGCCCGACGCCCCGGTGATCCTCGCCACCGGCGGCCGCGCGCCGTGCGCGGTGAGCCTCCCGGCCACCGCCGGAGCGCGGGCGCTGGCCGCCCTGGACCACTTCGGCGTCCGTCTCGGCCCGGTGGTCGCCACCCCCACCCGCCTCGCGCTGCTCGTCGCGCCGTACGACCTCGCGGAGTTGGGTGAGCTGCTGCACTCGCGGGACGAGGTGCCCAGCTCGCTGCGGTTCCACGGCGACGGCGGCTATCTGGTGCTGCCGCCCTCGCAGACCGGCGCCGGTGCGGTCCGCTGGGAGCGCGCCCCCGCCGCCACCTCCGCGGCGCCCTGGCTCCCCGACGTCGCCACGATCGTCGACGCCCTGGTCACCGCGAGCAACCGCACCCCGGACGGCAGCCGCCTCGCCTACTGAGGCGGGGCGCCCGCGACCACCGACGGGCGCGCGCGTACGGTGCGCGCGCCCCCGTGGACGGGGCGGCCCGGACCGTCGATCCACCGCGTAAATCACCCGGATGGCGCAGCGGTACGTCAGGAATTCCCGCGGCAGGGACACCGGCTGACGCCCTGTCGCCCCGCGGCCCCGTCCAGCCCCCACGGCGCCCCGTTGCCATGCCCGTACGCCGTCGGGTGCCGTACGGAGCAACTCCACGGCGCCCGGCGGGGATTCGCGGGCGCAAGCATCCACGGAATCGCCGTACGGGCCGTACGGGCGGGGCTTCGGGGAGCCGGGCGGCGCGGCGGTGGTGGGGCGCCGGGCGGCCGGGGAAGCGGGCGGGCGGCGCGGGCGCGGCGGGGACGGAACACCCGGCCGCGGACATGGAAACGCCCGGTCGCTGGCGACGGGGGATGCACCAGCGACCGGGCTCCTAGAACCGTAACAAGAGATCGGCGGTTCGCAAATTCGATCGCGGTATTCCGGACGCCTCTTTACCCGTAAGTAGAGGGGGTTGTGACAGGAGTCACGTCGGAGGCGTCCGGGACCGTCACTGTCAGCTGAGCGTGACCTGACGGTTGGTGAGACCGCCCCGCGCCCGGCGCTCCTCCGAGGTCAGCGGCGACCCGTCGGCGAGCGCCTTCGCCAGCCGCTCACCGAACGCGACCGCGGGCGCCGTGACGTCCTCGGCGCTCATCGACGACGGCAGGTCCCACACCGGCACGACGAGCCCGTGGGCGCGGAACGAGCCGACCAGCCGGGTGTCCTCGCCGAGCGACGACTCCCCGGCGGCGTGCAGCCGGGCGAGCGCGTCCAGCAGCTGCTCCTCGGGGTGCGCGGTGACCCAGCGCAGATGGTTCTTGCCGGGCGCCTCGCACCAGTACGCGCCCTCCAGACCGGCGATCCGGGCGGTGGGCAGCGCGGCGGCGTTCGCCCGCTCCAGGGACGCGGCGACCTCGGCGGACGCCTGGTCGGCGTTCTCCACCCAGAACTCGAACCCGGTGTGCACCTCCGGCGTGAAGGGCGCTTCGGTGTCCAGCAGGTCCTGGAGGCGCGGGCCGTCGGCGTCCGGCCGCCCGGCGGTCACCGGGGTGCCGGGCTCGGCGACCAGCGCGCGCCGCAGGGTGTCGGCGAGGTCGCGGCTGAGGTCGCCCGAGGAGGTGTCGTTCTGCAGCCCGATCAGGACCGAACCGTCGTCCCGGCGCAGCGCGGGCCACGCCATCGGCAGCACCGTCGCCAGCGTCACCGACGGCACGCCCTCGGGCAGCCCGTCCTTGAGCGTCAGCGGGACGGTCGCGGCGGGCACCAGCTCGCGCAGCGCGACCCAGTCGCACTCGCCGGGCAGCCCCTCGAAGGGCCGCCGCACCAGCTCGGTGACGGCCTGCGCCGCGCTCCGGCCGTGGCAGGCCTTGTAGCGGCGGCCGGAACCGCACGGGCAGGGCTCCCGGGCACCGACGACCGGCACCGGCCCGTCTTGGGCGGAACGTGCGGCGGCCTGGGGCTGGGTGCGGCGCTTCTTGGCCATGGCGGCGGTGTCTCCTGGTCGATCCGGTGCGTAGGGACGCGTGTCCGCGCGAGCCTAGAGGAGTACGCGCGCGGGCGCTCCGGCCGAGGGCGCGCCGCGGTGCGCGCCGCGGTGCGCGCCGCGCGGGCCGGCTCACGGCGTGGCCGGATCCGGGCGGTGCGGGACGGCCGTGGCATCGGGTGCGCGGGGTGCGGACCGGCCGGGGGCGGGAGCGGGCGCGGCGGGGGCGCGTGGCGCGAGGTGCGCGCCGGGGGCGTCCGCCGTCCGCCCGCTCAGTGCGGCGGCAGCGGGTCGTCGAGGTCCGGGAAGGCGGAGAGGTCGGCGAGGTCCGACAGTTCGGGCAGGCCCGGCAGACCGGCCCGGGCGGCGGGACCGCCGCACTCCGCGTACGTGGCCTCCGGGCTCGGGCTCGGGGCGGGCACGGTGGCGGCCGTGGCCGTGGGCGTCATCGCGACGCGGTCCGCGAACGCGTCCCGCAGCGACAGCTCGGCCCAGACCGTCGTCTCGCCCTCGATCACGTCGCGCACCCCCCAGTCGCGGGAGAGCGAACGGATGATGGCCAGGCCCCGGCCGCCGCGCGCGGTGATCGACGGCGTGGCCGGGCGGGGACGGGTCGGCCCGCCGCCGTCGGTGACCGCGACCGTCAGCCGCTCCCGCTCGTCCACCCGCCAGGAGGCGAGCACCGCCTCGTACGGCGCCTCCCCGTGGTCGTCCTCGGGCCCGTACGCGGCGCCCGTCTGGCGCGGCCCGTACGCACCGCTCCCGGGGCGGGAGCCGTACGCGCCGCCCGGGCGCCCGGAGTCGTCACGGGCCGTGTCGGGCAGATGCTTCGCGTCCAGCGGACGGGCGTGCCGACAGGCATTGCTCAGCAGCTCGGACAGCACCAGCGCCGCATCATCGATAACTGTGTCCGGAATTCCTCTTGCCGACAGCTCGCCGCGCATGCGTCGCCTGGCCATTCCCACGCCCGCCGGACCATGGGGTACGGCCATGATCGACGACGTCGGCACCTCCTGTGCCACCATCAACGCCACCCCCGAGACCTCCTTTGCCCCACGCCACGGGATGAATTCCCCAATGGACTGGACCGGAAACCGGCCACATGCCGAGCAGTGACGCATCCGACATGTGGTCCCACAGGGCGCAGGCGCGGGCGCACGGACGGAGGGGGCGGCTACCCGAGGCCGAGCTGCTTCCGTACCTGTTTCGGGCGGTTCGTGATGACCGCGTCCACGCCGAGGTCGCGGCAGAGCGCGACGTCCTCGGGCTCGTTGACCGTCCACACATGGACGCGGTGCCCGGCGCGGTGCGCGCGCTCGACGTACTCCGGGTGGGCCCGCAGGATGCGGATCCCGGGTCCGGCGATGGACACACCGGACGGCAGCCGTCCGTCACGGTGGCGCGGCGTGAGGAACTGCATCAGGTACACCGACGGGATCTCCGGCGCCGCCAGCTGCAGCCGGTGCAGCGAACGGGCCGAGAAGCTCATCACCCGCACCGCGGGCCGTTCCGCCGCCGGGCGCCCCGGCCGGGCGGTGTGCCCGAAGCGGTCGAGGAGGGTGACCAGCCGCTCCTCCACCTGTCCGGCCCAGCGGGTGGGGTGTTTGGTCTCGACGGCCAGCTCGACGCGCCGGTCGGCGTCCGCGACCAGCTCCAGCAGCCGCTCCAGGGTCAGCACCCCGGTCCGCTCCGGGTCCGCGTACCGCCGGTCCGGCGCCTCCGGCTCGTCCGGCGTGGCCTTCCAGGAGCCGAAGTCGAGCGTGGCGAGATCGGCCAGCTCCAGGGCGGAGACGGCGCCGCGCCCGTTGGACGTGCGGTTCACCCGCCGGTCGTGCACGCACACCAGGTGGCCGTCGGCGGTCAGCCGGACGTCGCACTCCAGGGCGTCCGCGCCGTCCTCGATGGCCTTCCGGTACGCGGCGAGCGTGTGTTCCGGGGCGTCCTCGGAGGCGCCCCGGTGGGCGACGACGGACGGGGCGGGACGGCCCGGACCGGAGTCCTGGGCGGGGCGTGCACAGTTCACCGCGTTATCGTGCCATCCGCCGTCCCGGGGCCGCCCCGCGCTGACCGGGGACGGCTACAGGGGATGCGCCGTACGGGTCCGGCATCAAGGATGGGGACGGTCACAGCCTCGCCTTACGGTGCGCTGACGCACGGTGGGAAAGGCTGAGGCCGAGGCCGCCCCCGGATCGGCCGGGACTCGCCCGGACCGCCGGGATCCGGAATCCTGGAGCCCGGTTCACGGTCCCGCGGACGCGTCCCCGGCACCGAGGACCGGAACGTCCGGACACCGGAGCCCGGCCCCGTACCGCGGCGGACCGGAGCGCCACAGGGCGCCCCGGCCGACCGGTCTCCCAGGGGCGGGCCGCGGGCCGGCACAGTCGTGAGCGAGGAGAGAGCTGTGAGCACCGAGAACGAGGGCGCTTCCGTACCGCCGGAGGCAGAGCCGCAAGCGGCGCCCCAGGCGTCGTCCGGCGCACCCACGTCCGCCTCCGCCGCCCCGGCTGCCCCACCGGCCCCGGGCACCCCGCCCCCGCCCGCGGCGCCTCCGGCCGCGGCACCCCCGGCCCCCGGCTTCGCC
>NZ_JODY01000049.1 GCF_000718015.1 Streptomyces catenulae
CAGCTCGACAAGCTAGCCGGATTCATCGCCACGCCTGTTTCCGTTCGTCGTGGTTTGATGGCGCGTCTGCACTACCTCACGCGTTCTGATCATGCGCGTGCTGCTGCGCGGGAGGCTGGGTTGACGGTGACGGATCGTACGGTGAAGGCGTGGCTTGACGGGAAGCGTGCCCCGAGTCGGCGCAACCTTGCTCGGATCGAGGAGGCGTACCGGACTGTGCGGCGGAAGAATGTGGCTCGGTACCTGCTGGGTCGTCTGAACCGTGAGGGGCGGGGGACGCGGGTGGAGTTCCATCCGCTGAATCAGTCGCAGGTCAGTCGTCCTCATCAGCGTGTGGTGGCGTATCGGGTGCTGAATGTACGTCATTGGGATGCCGTGGTCCGGGCATGGGCGGACAGTGATGACGATGCGCTCGACCGTGCCTGGTTCGACGACATCACCATCGAGCTGGGCAGCGACTATGGCGCGTACGAGTACGTGACCAACATCGGATTCGCCGCTTGAGTCCCCGGAAGGGATTTGATGACCCATCCGAAGACTTCCATACTGGGGAAAGTAGCCTTGAAATTCCAATAGAGAAAAAGGCATGAGAGCTTACCCGGAGAACTAACACCCCGTTACCTATAGCTTTGACGCCCTGCCGAATACGCGGAGAGCCGCTCACAAAGCACAGCCCCACCCCGTAGCTAAGGGTTGTCCCGTAAATGATCTCGGTCGTGCCTGATGGCCTGCTGGTTTCTCCGTCACCCGGCGAGGGTGAGGTTGTGCAGGCGGGCGATGCCGAGCATGGCGTGTTGGACGCCGTTGCCCTTGAGGCGGCAGTCGCGCAGGATCTTCCAGCTCTTCATGCGGGCGAAGGCGTGCTCGACGCGGGCGCGGACCTTGCGATGGGAAGCGTTGTGTTCCTCTTTCCAGGCGGGGAGTTCGCTCTGGCCTTTCTCGCGGCGGTGCGGGATGACCAGGCCGGTGCCCCGGTAGCCACCGTCCGCGATCACCATCGTCTTCCCGACGGCGTCCTTGGCGCCGGACAGCTCCCACGCCTTGCAATCGTTGCGGTTGCCGGGCAGTGGCCGGCCGACCGCGACGACGAGCTGGGTGTCGGCGTCGATGACGACCTGGTGGTTGGTCGAGTACCTGTAGTTCTTCGACTGCTCGGCGATGGTGTGGTCCCGGGTGGGGACGAGGGTGCCGTCCACGATCAGCACGGTGTCCTTGCGGAACCGTTTGCGCTGCTGGAGCGCGAGAGCCGGACCGAGGTGATCGATGATGCGGTCCGCAGCCGACTTCGACACCCCGAACAGCGGCGCCAGCTGCCGCAGCGTGAGGTTGGTTCGCCAGTACGCGGCGACCAGCAGGACCCGGTCCTCCAGCGGCAGGCTCCACGGCCGGCCCTTGCGGACGGGGTCCGCTCCCTCGTGCCGCAGCGCGGTGATCAGCTTGCCGAACTGACGTGGGCTCAGCCCGGTGAACGGGGCTATCCAGGACGGCTCCGACGCCGCGATCACACCAGACACAGCCAGATCATCTCACCCGTGACCAGCAGTTACGGGACAAGCCTTAGGTGACCAGACAGATCGGCTCCAGGAGCTCGAACATGCGACGGGCGACTCGGCTCATGGGGCCCATCATGTCAGCGGGGGACGGTGACGGGGGCGGTACGGGCCAGGGAGTCCGGCCTCTCTGACCGGCCTCGGGATCTCGGCCGTCAAGCAGCCCGGCTGTCGGGCATGGCCCCGTGCCGCTGTTCCTCGGCCTTGAGGAACGAGGTGACCAGGGGGGAGCGGAAGAAGCGGGACAGGTGCAGAAGGAAGTCCACCTCCTCGGCCATGTCGTCGCCGCCGCTCTCGGGCAGTCTGGAGGGGCGGCCCGGTGTCATGGCGCCCGAGCGTTTGTTCGCCATAGCTGCGCCGGCCCAGCACGCCGTCACCGCCGCTTCGGCCGATGCGTCCGTGATCCGGGCGGCGCGCACGTGTTCGCGGGCACGGTCGAGACTGCCCGCAGGGGAGAAGTTCTCCAGCGCCAGCAGGGCGTCCCGGATCTCGATGGCGCGCCGGTACAGCCGGAGGTCCGAGTGCCGGACCGCGCTCAGCAGGTCCACGGCGCGCGAGCGGGGACCGTCGAGTGTGACTTCCGGTGTGACGTGGACGAGCGTGCGCCACAAGGGATGGAGACGGTACATGACGGCCATGTTCCGCAGGGTGCGCAACGGCCGGCGTAGCAGCGGGGAGGCGGCGCCCGCCGCCATGAAGGTCGCCTCCGCCCCGGAAACCGCAGGGAACAGGTGCGGAATCGCGGCGTTGCGGGTGAAGACATGGGCGAGGGAGAGCGCCATGAGCAGTGCGGACAGGAACAGTCCGGTGCCGAGCAGCAGCAGCCCGGCCCGGGTGACCGCATGGGTCACGCGCCGCCCGGACCTCCAGCACACGACGACGCAGGCGGTGTTCGCCGCCAGGTGGTAGGAGAGCAGCACGATCCAGTACATGGTGTCCGGAGTCTCCGCCTGGGAGGGGGGGCTCGGCACCACGTGCCTGACGTGCGGCGGCGAGAAGACGCACAGCGCGACGAGTCCGGCCAGCGTCAGGGCCGCGGTGCCGAGGATGACGGGCCGCGTCCGCCGCAGCCCGACGATCGCCGAGATGAACTGGAACACGGCGGTGGCGGCCAGCAGCCCGACGATCTCCTTGAACAGGCACACGGCGTGCGAGGAACCGCCCAGCGCCGCCTTCGCCAGGAGCGCGACCTCCGGAACCTGAAGGGTCATCGCGACCGAGGCCAGGCCCACCGCGAGCCACAGGGGGCGCTGCTGCGGCGTGCGGACCGCGACCGGCGCCCGCAGCAGCGTGACGATCCACATCAGCGCGATGCCGAACCATTCGGCCTGCTCGAAGAGACCGTTCGGCCAGTGGTCAGTCACGGGTGATGCCCAGGGCTCGTTCGGCCCGTTCCGTGGCCGCGCACCGCGGACCACGGCCCCGTGCCGTGGCGTGCGTCCTGATCAGGCTGGCGAGCATCTCCGCCTCCTGCTCCTGGCACGTCGAGTAGTTGGTACGCGCGAGCAGGCGCTGGACGAGGCGGGGACTGAGGTCGGGCAGCAGGGCACCGATACCGCCGTGGTCACCGTCCCCCAGCATCTGGTGGTCGAAAAGCAGATGCCCGATCTCGTGGAGCACGATGTGTTCCTGGTGCAGGGGCGAGGTGCGGGCCTCGAAGAATATGTGGTCGTCCGTCTCGGTGGACAGCCACAGTCCGCACGCCTCCATTTTCGTGATGTGCGTGGGTAACGCGTGTAAATGGAGCGGACGTTGGCGCTGTTCGGAGAGGTTCCGGCAGAATTCTTCGGCGGAGAAGGGGCTCGGTAAGGGGAGGTCGGTCAGCTTCGACCGGCACCACCGACGTAATTGGGAATACCTGTACAGCATGTGGAGGTCTGTCACTTCTCTTGTGAGGGGCGGCGTGCGGCGCTACCCCGTGCTCCGGTGTCTGGTACCACGATGCGGTCCCGGCCGGCCGATCACGGTCCGTCCGGGGTGGTGCGGCGCGAGGTCCGGGGACCCTCAGCGAGGCGGGCCGCGCAGCGCATCGGGAGAGGTGGCCCAATGATCGGTGTGCAGCCGCGCGGCCGGAACGTCCGTCGCGGCCGGGGCGATGGCGCGGCCGGGCGTGCCGCGGTGCGGCAGGAGCAGGGACCGGGTGTACGGCTTGTCCCGGTGCGGCGCGTGGTCCTGGGCAAGAGCCCGGGAAAGACGGGGGGCATCGGGCGACGCGGGGTCTGTGGAGGTGACAGCGGGAGCCGTGCGCCGGAAAGGGGAGTGCCCCACTCCGTCGGGGTGGGGCCCGGCTGCGCGGAGCCGACCAGTACGCGGTCCGGCTGCGGAGTGACCGCGCGAGCGGGTTCCCGCGATGACCGGTGCCGGGACCCCGGATGCGCCACCTCGCTGTCGCTCATGCGTCGCCCTTCTGGTTCTCCGCCGGGGAGTTGGCCCCTCGGCTGAAGCAAAACGTCTGTCACCGTACGATGCCGCGGAACCAGTCGCCACAGTTTGGTGTGGTTTGCGCCAACTCGCTGACCGAATATGCCCCTATCACCTGCCCACGGCCCCCTCGGCCGCCCGGGGTCCGAGGGGCCTGCCGGAGGGCTCAAAGGCCCTGTGGCGTCGGAGAGCCCAACGGCCCTGTGCCATCGCAGAGTCCGACGGCTCGGTGCCGTCGGCGCGTCCGCTGCGGATAGGTTCCCGGCCATGGATGAACGTGCACTGCTCGAACGCTCCGGCGGCCCGGTGACCCGCGGCCGGCTCGCCCGGGATCTGACCGCCCTCGGCCTCCGCGCGGGCGACGTCGTGATGTTCCACACCGGACTCTCCGCGATCGGCTACGTGGCGGGCGGCCCGCAGACGGTCGTCGGAGCGCTGCGCGACGTCGTCGGCGGCCGCGGCACCCTCATGGTGACCTGCGGCTGGAACGACGCCCTGCCCTACGACTTCACCCAGTGGCCGCAGGACTGGCAGGACGCGCTGCGCGCGGAACACCCCGCCTACGACCCCGCCACCAGCGAGGCGGAACACAACAACGGCCGTCTCCCCCAGGCCCTGCTCCGCCTCCCGGACACGGTGCGCAGCCGCCACCCCGACGTGAGCTTCGCGGCCCTCGGGCCCGACGCCCGCGCTCTGATGGACGAGCACCCCTGGGACGACCCGCACGGCCCGGACAGTCCGCTGGCACGCTTGGTCACCCTGGGCGGCTGCGTCCTCCTGCTGGGCGCACCGCTGGACTCCCTGACCCTTCTGCACCACGCCGAGGCCCTGGCTGACGCCCCCGGCAAGCGGTTCGTGACGTACGAACAGCCGGTCCTCGTCGACGGCGAACGGGTCTGGCGGCGCTTCACCGACATCGACTCAGAGGACGGCGCCTTCGACTACTCGGGCATCGTGCCGGAGGGCGCGTGGCCGTTCGAGGTCATCGCCCGGGAGATGCTGGCGGCGGGAATCGGGCGGCGAGGCACGGTCGGCGCGGCCGAGAGCCATCTGTTCGAGGCCGCGGACGTGGTGCGGTTCGGTGTGGCCTGGATCGAGGGGAAGCTGGGCGGGAAAGCGGTGGCGCCCGGCGGGTGAGTGAGGGGGGCGAAATGTCAGGCGCCCTCGGCTACGAGACTGCCCGCTCAACTGCCCCTGCCAGCACGTGGTGTCCCGTCCGTGAGCCGCGTATCCGCCCCACCCCGGCCCGCTGTCGTTGACGCGTCGACGACAGCGGGCCGCGTGACGTCTCCGGTCCCCGCCCGTGCGTCCTCCACGCTCCTCAACCTCCTCGGGTCCGCTTTAGTTGACAACCGACCCACAAGCTGGCGTACGCTTCCCGGGCACTCCATTCGCTAGAGCGGACGCTACTCGTGACGCCCGACACCCGTTCGGTCCCCTGGACACGGAGGTCTGCACGATGAAAGCCCTGATGTTCAAAGCTCCCCTGCAGGCCGTGCTCACCGAGCGCGACGTGCCGGAGCCCGCGCCGGGCGAGGCGCTCGTACACCTCGCCTACAACTCGATCTGCGGCAGTGACCTCTCCTTCTACAAGGGTGTCTGGCACGGCTTCACCTACCCCGTGGTGCCGGGGCACGAGTGGAGCGGAACCGTGGTCCAAGCCGGCGGCGACGCCGGTGAGCTGGTCGGCCGCAACGTGGTCGGCGACCTCACCGTCGCCTGCGGAAGCTGCCGGCACTGCACAGTCGGCAAGCCCACCCTCTGCGCCGACCTCCAGGAACTCGGCTTCACCAGGGACGGTGCCTGCGCCGAGTACATGACCATCCCGACGGCCAACCTGCACCGGCTGCCCGAGGGGCTCTCGCTGCGCGAGGCATGCCAGGTGGAACCGCTGGCCGTGGCGCTGAACGCCGTCGACCGACTCGCCGTCACCGCCGGCGAGAAGGTGGCGATCACCGGCGCCGGCGGCATCGGACTGCTGCTCGCCCAGGCCGTCCGGCTGCGCGGCGGCGAGGTCACCGTTCTCGCCGAGCCGGTGCCCGAACGCCGCCAGGCGGCCCACGCGCTGGGCGTGCCGCACACCGTCGGCGGCGACCCCGGTGAGCTGGTCGGCTTCGTCGAGAAGCACCCCGAGGCGACACCCGACGTCGTCCTGGAGGCATCCGGATACCCGCTGGCGGTCCAGGAGGCCGTGGAAGCCGTTCGCTCTGGCGGACGCGTCGGGCTGATCGGCTACCGCATCGAAGAAGCCGCGGCGATGGCGCCCCACCACATCGTGGTCAAGGTCCTCTCGCTCCAGGCGTCGATGGGACCGGGGGACCGGTTCGGCGAGGCCATCGAGCTGCTGGCCGCGGGCACGGTCGACGTCGACGCGCTGCTGAGCCACGAGTTCGGCCTCGCCGACCACGCGCGGGCGCTGGACGTGGCGCTGCGCCGCGCCGACGGCAACACCCGCTCGTACTTCAACCTCCGCGCCTGACCCGGCCGTTCTCCCGCACCGCACCCCCAGCCCCGTGCTCAGGAAGGACGAACAGATGACCCGTTCCTTGGCCGTGCAAGGCGGCAGCCCGGTACGCACCCGCCCCTGGCCCCTGTGGCCGCAGTCCGCCCCCGGAGCCGTACGGGCCCTGGAGGGGGTGCTCACCTCCGGCCGGTGGTCGATCAGCGGCCCCTACCAGGGCACCGAGTCCCAGGAGCGGCGCTTCGCGCGGGCCTTCGCCGCGTACAACGGGGTCGAGCACTGCGTGCCCGCGGCCAGCGGCACCGCGAGCCTGATGCTCGCCCTGGAGGCGTGCGGCATCGGGGCCGGTGACGAGGTCATCGTCCCCGGGCTGTCCTGGGTGGCCTCCGGCTCGACCGTGCTCGGCGTCAACGCCGTACCGGTCTTCTGCGACGTGGACCCCGACACGCTGTGCCTGGACCCCGTCGCGGTGGAGAGCGCCCTGACCGAGCGCACCAAGGCGATCGTCGTCGTCCACCTGTACTCGGCGGTCGCCGACATGGACGCGCTGCGCGCCCTGGCCGAACGCCACGGGCTGCCGCTCATCGAGGACTGCGCGCAGGCGCACGGCGCGGAGTACCACGGCGTCAAGGTCGGCGCGCTGGCCACCGCCGGCACGTTCAGCATGCAGCACAGCAAGGTGCTGACCAGCGGTGAGGGCGGTGCCGTCATCACCCGCGACGCCGAGTTCGCCCGCCGCGTGGAGCATCTGCGCGCCGACGGACGCTGCCTGGCCGGGCTCCCGGTCGACACCGGGCGGATGGAGCTCGTGGAGACCGGCGAGCTGATGGGCTCCAACCGCTGTGTGTCGGAATTCCAGGCCGCCCTGCTCGTCGAACAGCTCGGCGTGCTCGACGAGCAGAACGAGCGGCGGCGGCGCAACGCCGCGCTCCTGGACGAGCTGCTGGCCGACGCCGGCTACCGGCCGCAGAGCACGTCCGCGGGCACCGGTAACCGCACGTACTACACCTACGCCGCCCGGCTACCCGAGGGAGAGCTGACCGACGTCGGCCTGGCCGCCGTCACCGACGCGCTCACCGCCGAGCTGGGGTTCCCCATCGCCTCGTGCTACGCGCCGATCACCCGCAACCGCCTGTACGACCCCAGGAGCCGCGGCCGCTTCGCGCTGGGCGTCCAGCACGAGAGCCGCATCGACCCCAAGGGCTTCGACCTGCCCGTGTGCGAGGAAGCGGCGCGGCGCACCGTCACCGTCCACCACGCCGCCCTGCTCGGTGACGAGGGCGACATGCGGGACATCGCGGCGGCCTTCGCCAAGGTCGTGCGGCACGGCGCCCAACTGACCGGCTGAAGGCGGCGGGCCGGACACGGCCCGCCGGAGCAACCGTCCCGCGACCCGCCCACGAAAACGGGGAGACCATGCACGTCACGGCCATCACCATGGAAGACACGAGCTTTCCCTACCGGCTCGGGACCGAGTGCGTCGAGGAGATCGTCGCGCGCCTCGGCGAACGCACCGCCAGCCGCTACCTCGTGGTGTGCGACACCACTGTGGGCCCGCTCTACGGACGCGACCTGGCCGACCGGCTGGAGAAGGAGGCCGGCCCCGCCGTGCTCCTGACCCACCCGGTGGGCGAGATCCACAAGCACATCGGCACCGTCGACGCCCTGGCCGAGCAGGCCCTCGCCGAAGGCGCGGACCGGCGCAGCGTCGTGGTGGCGCTGGGCGGCGGCATCACTGGCAACATCGCCGGGCTGCTGGCCTCCCTGCTCTTCCGCGGCATCACGCTGGTGCACGTGCCCACCACCGTGGTGGCGATGCTGGACTCGGTGCTCTCGCTGAAGCAGGCGGTCAACGCCAGTTACGGCAAGAACCTCGTCGGCACCTTCTACCAGCCCGCCGAGGTGCTCGCCGACACTGCGATGCTGCGCACCCTGCCCGTGCGGGAACTGCGGTCGGGCATGGGCGAGGTGGTCAAGAACTCGCTCGCCATCCGCCCGTCGATGATCGAGCGGCTCTCCGCCGAACTGCGGCCCGACGCATACTACGAGGACGCCGCGATGCGGTGGATCATCGAGGAGAGCGTGGCCGCCAAGGCGCAGGTCACCGGCGCGGACAAGCACGAACGCCGGGAGGGGCTCGTGCTGGAGTACGGCCACACCACCGGGCACGCCATCGAGCACGCCGCCCGGGGCGAGGTCGCCCACGGTGCGGGAGTGGCCATCGGCATGGTCGTGGCGGCCGAGGTGTCCCGTCGGCTCGGGCACGCCTCCGCGGACCTGGTCGGTCTGCACCGCGAACTGGTCGCCAAGGCGGGCCTGGAGGCGGCCGTACCGGCGCAGGTGGACCCGGCGGAGGTGAAGAACTGGCTCACCTACGACAACAAGCGCGGCTATCTGCCCTGCCCGCCCGACACCACTCCCATGGTGCTGCTGTCCGGCCCCGGCCAGGCGCTGCGCACCGTCCAACTCCCCCTGGTGCCCGTCCCGTTGGAACTGCTGGGCCAGGCCGTCGACACACTGGCGGCGCCCGCACGGCAGGCGGCCGCCACCGTTCGCCTCTCGCCCGCCCCCGCTTGACCGACGGCGGGTCACGCCCCCGCCCCCCTTCCGCCCGCCGTCCGTTTCCTCTCGTGTGGAGTTGTAGTGCGTGTGCTGCGGCTGACCCCGTTCTTCCACCACGACCAGGTCGAGAGCTGGCCCGCCGAGTACGACGCCGTCGGCGGGATGCAGGTGCAGATCCTGCGGCTGTCGCGCGAGCTGGCGGCCCGCGGCGTCGAACAGCAGGTGCTGACCGTCGGTTTCCCCGGCCTGCCCAAGCGGCGCCTGGACCGGCCGGGGCTCGTGGTGCGCGTGACCCGCGCCCCGCTGCCCCCGATCCGGTCGCAGCTCACCGGCCTCGCCGGGCTCAACCAGGCGTGGCTGGCCGGTGCGCTGGCCGCCTGCGTACGGCTGCGCCGGCGCTGGCGGCCCGACCTGATCCACGTGCACGCCGACGGGCAGCTCTGGGCGCTGCTGGCCGGGCCGCTGGCGGCGCGCGTCATGGGTGTGCCGTACTGCCTGACCCTGCACTGCTCACGGCTTTCGGTGTATGAGCCGATGTCCCGGATCGACCAGCTCCAGCACAGGCTGGTCCGCGTCGTCGAACGTTACGCGGTGCGGCACGCGGCCCGGGTCTCGGCGCTGACCTCCCGTACCGCCGGTGTCGTCGCCCGCGCCCTGGCGATGGATCCCGAGCGTATCGACATCGTCCCCGACTCCGTCGGCGACCTGGCGCCCCGGCCCGCCGAGGAGGTGGCCGGACTGCGGCGGTCGCTGGAGATACCGGACGGCACCGCCGTGATCGGCTACGTGGGGCGCGTGGCGCACGAGAAGGGCTGGCGGGACCTTGTCGCCCTGGCCCGCCACTGGCAGACCCTGCCCGGAGCCAAGCCCGCCGTGTTCCTGGTGGTCGGTGACGGGCCGCAGCGCGAGCGGATGGGCAAGGCCGTCGCCGACGCCGGGCTGACGGACCAGTTCCGCTTCACCGGGTTCCTGCCGCACGCCGACATCCCCACCGTGATGACGGCCCTGGACGTACTGGTCATGCCGTCCGCCCACGAGGAACTGGGCGGCAGCGCCATCGAGGCCATGATGTGCGGCACGCCCGTCGCCGGCTACGCGGTGGGCGGACTGCGGGAGACCGTGGGCACGGTCACCCCCGAACTCCTCGTGTCGCGCGGGGACGTGGCCGCGCTCACCGAAGCCGTCCGCGGCGCGGTCGACGACGCCGACGCTCCCCGCGGACGCGTGACGGGCGCCCGTGAGCGACTGCGCGCCGCCTACGGCAGCGGGTCGGCCACCGACCGGGCGCTGGAGCACTACGCCCACGCGCTGCGCGCCGCGGGCAGCGCGCGATGAGCGCCCCCCTCGCCCGCACCGGATCGCTCCGGCGCTGCGCCCGTGGTCTGCGCCCGCACCGCTGGCTCATGGCCGGGGCCTGCGCCGCCGCCCTGGGCTCGATGTTCGCCGGACTGTCCATGCCACTGGTCGTCCAGCGGCTGGTGGACGGCCCCGTCGCCCACAAGGACATGGCGGCACTGCCGTGGACCGTCGCCGCCTTCACGCTGCTGGGCGTCGGGGAGGCCGTACTCCTCGGCGCCCGCCGGCTGCTGGTCGTACGGCCGTCGACACGCCTGGAGACGACGCTGCGCGCGGACCTGTTCCGCCACGTCCAGCGGCTGCCCTCCTCGTTCCACACCCAGTGGAGTTCGGGGCAGCTCCTGTCCCGGACGGTCTCCGACATCGCCGAGCTGGGCCGCTTCTTCGCGTTCTCCGCGGTGTACCTGATGGTCAACACGGCGGCGCTGCTGGCGGGGCTCGGAGTGCTGGCCTACCTGTCGCCCTTCCTCGCGCTGATCGTGCTGGTCACGTACCTGCCGATGGTGGCCGCCACCATCGTCTTCGAGAAGCGCTTCCACGTGGCGGCCCGCTCCGCCCAGGACCAGAGCGGCGACCTCACCACCACCGTGGAGGAATCGGTCCTGGGCATCCGCGTGCTGAAGGCGTTCGGCCGCGGCCCGGAGACGGTACAGCGCTTCACCGCGCAGGCCCGCGCGCTGCGCGGCACCGAGCTGCGCAAGCTGTCACTGACGGCCGCGCTGTGGTGGCTGATCACCGCCCTGCCCGAGCTGGGCATCGTGGCCCTCATGGGATTCGGCGGCTACGGCACCGCCACCGGCAGCCTCACCCTGGGCACCCTGATGGCCGCGATCACCGTGGCCACCTACATGCGCTGGCCGGCCGACACCCTGGGCTGGCTGATCGCCGACGCCAGCACCGCGGCGTCCGCCGCCGACCGGTACTGGCAGCTGCGGGACGCCCCGCTCGCCGTACGCGAACCGGCCGCCCCCCGCCCGCTGCCCCGCCCGCTGCGCGGCGAACTGCGCGTCGAGGACGTGCACTACCGGCTGCCGGGCGCGCCCGAAGCCGTACTGCGCGGCATCGACCTCACGGTACGGCCCGGCACCACCCTCGCCCTCATCGGTGCGACCGGCTCCGGCAAGTCCACCCTCGTCTCGCTGCTGTCCCGCCTGGACGACCCCACGCACGGCCGGATCACCCTGGACGGCGCCGATCTGCGCGACCTCTCCCTGGACGCGCTGCGCTCGGTGGTGACCTGCGCGTTCGACGACCCGGTGCTGTTCTCGGGGACCGTACGGGACAACGTCGCCCTCGGCCTGCCTCCCGAGGAGCACGGCGACGCCCGGATCTGGGAGGCGCTGCGCCTGGCCCACGCCGCCGACTTCGTCGCGGCGCTGCCCGAGCAACTCGCCACCCGGGTCGGCGAGGAGGGGGTGGGGCTGTCCGGCGGGCAGCGGCAGCGGCTGGCCCTCGCCCGCGCCGTGCTGCCCCGCCCCGCCGTCCTCGTCCTGGACAACGCGCTGTCCGCCCTCGACGTACACACCGAACGGGAGGTGGAGGCCGCGCTGCGCACTGTGATGGCCAAGGTCACCACCGTCGTCGTCGCCCACCGCCCGGCCACCTTGCGCGCGGCGGACCAGGTCGCGCTCATCGCCGACGGCCGGGTGGCCGCCACCGGCACCCACGACGAACTGATGGCCTCCGACGAGCACTACCGCCATCTGCTGCGCTCCCCGGTCAACGACCTGGTGCCGGACGGACCGCCGGGCCGGGACCCCGCACGGAAGGTACGAGCCTGATGCCCGAGGACCGGCAGCGGAACGATACGGCCGCCCCCGGAAGCACGGCCACCGGACCCACGCCCGCCCCCGCGCCGGACGTGGACCACGCGGCGCACGAGGCCGACGGCAGGCCGGACGACCGGCAGTTGCGCACCCGGCGCAACCAGATGCTGCGCGCCCTGCTCGGGCCCGAGCGGCGCCGGCTGACCCGCGCGGTCGCCCTGGCACTGCTGGAGAACGTCTGCGCGCTGGTCACCCCGCTGCTGATCGCCGCCGCGATAGACCGGGGCGTCCCCGCGGCGGCGGACGGCCGCTGGGGGCCGCTGACCGCCTACGCGGCGCTTGCGCTGAGCGCCGGCCTGGCGAGCGCCACCCTGAAGTACGGCTTCCTGCGCTACTCCGGGAACATCGCCCAGACCCTGCTGTTCCGGCTGCGCTGCCGCACCTTCGCGCACGCCGTGCGGCTGCCGCTGGCCTACCACGAGTCCGCGCCCTCAGGCAGCGTCGTGGCCCGTCTCTCCAGCGACGTGGAGTCGGTGGAGGAAGTACTGGAGATGGGCCTGGACGGCCTGTTCTCCGCGCTGTTCTCCATGGTCGGGACCGTGGCCGTGATGCTCTGGCTCGACCTGCCGATGGCCGCCGTCGTCCTCGCGCTGTTCCTGCCGCTGTACCTGCTCACCCGCTGGTTCCGGGACCGCTCGCGCCGCGCCTACCGGCGCACCCGGGGCGTCACCGAGCAGATCGTGCAGCACACCGGCGAGACGTACAACGGCATCCGCGCCGTGCAGGCGTTCCGCAAGGAGGGCGAGAACAGCGCGCGCCTGCGGGAGCTGGACACCGGCTACGCCACGGCACGCGCCGCCTCCGGGCGGGTGAGCGCCGTCTTCAGCGGCGGCGTCAAACTGATCGGCAACCTCTCGCTGGCCCTGCTGCTGGCCCTCGGCGCAATCCGCATCGCGGACGGCCACCTGGAGGCGGGCGCGCTGACCGCATTCCTGCTCTACGTGCACCGGCTGTACGACCCGATCGACGAACTCGCCTCGTTCGCCAACGCCTTCTCCGCGGCGTCGGCCGGCCTGGAACGGATCGGCGTCCTCTTCCACACGCCCGACACACTGCCCGAACCCGCCCGGCCCCGGCTGCTGCCGGCGGTGCCCGCGCCCGGCCGCGTCCGCTTCGAGAAGGTGCGCTTCCGCTACACCGCCGCCTCCCCGCACGTCCTGGACGGGCTGGACCTGGAACTCGAACCCGGACGGACCGTCGCTCTGGTCGGTACGACCGGGGCGGGCAAGTCGACCCTGGCCAAGCTGCTCGCACGGCTGTACGACCCGACCGGCGGCCGGGTCACCCTGGACGGCGCCGACCTGTGCGAGGTGGCCGACGCGGAACTGCGCTCCGGCATCTGCATGGTTACCCAGGAACCCTTCCTCTTCTCGGGTTCCGTGGCGGACAACATCGCCCTGGGGCGGCCGGACGCCACCCGCGCGGAGATCGCCGCGGCGGCCGAGGCGGTCGGCGCGCACGACTTCATCAGCGGCCTCGCCGAGGGGTACGACACCGACGTCCGCAAGCGCGGCGCGGGACTCTCCGCCGGGCAGCGCCAACTCGTCGCGCTGGCACGGGTGATGCTGGCCGCGCCCCGCGTGCTCATCCTCGACGAGGCCACCTCCAGCATGGACGCCCCCACCGAGCGGGCCGTGCACGCGGCCCTGCACCGGGTGCTCACCGGCCGCACCGCGCTGATCATCGCCCACAGCCTGACCACGGCCGCCATCGCCGACCGGGTGCTGGTCCTGGAGAACGGCGCGGTCGTGGAGGACGGGCCGCCCGCCGAACTGGCCACGGGCGACGGCCCCTTCGCGCACCTGTACTGCGGCTGGCTGTCCGCCACCGGCGGGCGCCCCCACCACCCCGCGCGCCACTGAACGAGAGGCTCAACACACCATGGAGCACCTACGGGGACCCTCGCCACTGGCGAATCCCGGCGCCCGCCACCCCGAATTCCTGGGGCCCGCGCACCGCGACGGCTTCGGCGACGAGGCCGAGGACCGCGTGTGGGACGTCTGTGTCATCGGAAGCGGGGCGAGCGGCGCCGTCGCCGCGGACCGACTGGTCCGTCAGGGACTCGACGTCCTGATGGTCGAGGAAGGCTTCCGGCTCGCCGGGCACGTGGACCTCGACGAGGCCGAGACACTGTGCCGGCAGGCGGTCGCGCGCGACGACGAGGGCCGCTGGACCGACGACGGCTGGCCGTGGACCACGTCCAACCTCGGCGGCGGCTCGGTCTTCTACGGCGGGGCCTCGTTCCGCTACCAGCCCTTCGACTTCGACCCGAGTCGGCTCATCGACGCCGGTGACACCGAGGTGCGCTGGCCCTACACCTTCGCCGAGCTGGCGCCCTACTACGAAGTGCTGGAACGGCGGCTGGGCGTGTGTGGCGGCCCGCCGGAGGAGGGCACCGGCGGCACCCGGCACAGCCGCGGTCCGGCCCACGAACCGTCCGCCGCCGCGCGGGTCCTGTACACGGCGGGAGAATCCCTGGGCTACCGGCCCTTCCCCACGCCGCTGGCCATCAACAGCTTGCCGTACCAGGGACGCGCCGGATGCGACCGGGTCTCGCTGTGCGTCAGCCACGCGTGCCCCACCGGCGCCAAGGGCGATGTCGTCGCGGTCTTCCTGGCTCCGCTGGCCGCCCACAGCAACTTCACGCTGCGCACCGGCGTCCGCGCCGTACGCCTGGAGCAGGACCGCACCGGCGAGGTCTCCGCGCTGCGCTGCCTGGACCGTCTCAGCGGGCAGGCCCGCGCAGTGCGGGCCCGCGCCTTCGTCCTGGCGTGCAACGCGATCCAGACGGCGGCTCTGCTGCTGCGCTCACGCACGCGGTATTCGCCCTCCGGCGTCGGCAACCACTCCGGCATGGTGGGGCGTGGCCTGTGCGTCAAGCTGAGCGAGTACGTCAGCGGGGTCGTGGACGCCGCGCCGGAACTCCTGGCGGACCCGGACCTGCACAAGGGCCCCTTCTCCACCGTGGCGTTCATGGACCACTACCTGGACGCGGACTGCCCCACCGGCGTGGGCGGCCTGATCTACGAGTCCAAGCGCGACCGGGCGCCCAAGCTCGTCCGCGACGCGCTGGAGCTGCGGATCGAGACGATCCTGTCCGACCACCCCAGCCTGGACAACCGCGTCGGACTCTCCCGTCACGTGGACGAGGACGGCCTGCCCGCCGTCCTCATCGACTACCGCACCGACCCGCGCGACGTGGCACGGCTGCGCTACATGATCGGACGCTGCGAGCGGCTGCTGTGCGCCGCCGGGGCGGACGGCATCCGCCACAAGGCCACCGGATTCGCGCAGGGCAGCTCCCACCTGCACGGCACCTGCCGGGCCGGTGACGATCCGGCCCGCTCCGTGGTGGACGGCTGGGGCCGGGTGCACTCGGCGGACAACGTCCACATCGTCGACGGGAGCTTCATGCCGTACCCCGGTGGCCTCAACCCCACCCTGACCATCCAGGCCCATGCCCTGCGCACCAGCAAGGCCGTCGCGTTCCAGCTGGCGGCCCCGCACGCCGCCCATGTGTGAACCGTACGAGAGGACACCCCGACCATGACCACCGTGCAATGGCCGCCGCGCACCAAGCGTGTCCGCGCCTACCGGAACATCGTCATCGACGGCGCCTGCAACCTGCGCTGCACCTACTGCGAGGTCAAGGCGATCAAGGTCGACCAGCCGGCCACCAACGCCTCGCTGGACCGGATCTTCGCCAAGTACGAGCAGGACAACGTGCTGTTCAGGGTGGAGTCCAACGGTGAGATCTGCCTCTACCCGAAGATCCTGGACCACCTCCAAAAGCGCGCCGCCGAGGGCTGGCACATCGAGGTCCTGAGCAACGGCACCCGGCTGCCGCGCTGCCTTGAGGGCCGGGAGAACCTGATGTGGGTCTTCTCCGTCGACGGCCACACCGCCCGGATGAACGAGAAGCGGGGCCTGAGCCAGGAGCAGGTGGACCGCATCATCGACACCGCCGTGGAACTGGACGCCGAACTCCAGGCGGTCTACCACGACCAGACGATCGACGAGGTCAACGCGTTCATCGACGTGCTGGCCGAACGCGGCTACAAGGGCCTGCTGCACTTCATGCCGCTGCTCGCCTTCAAGGGGCAGCCGCTCCAGGTCAACCTGCGCTACGAGGACCTGCACCCGGCGGAATTCCTCGCCCCCGCGGAGTACTTCCGGCGCTGGAACCACATCCACGAGACGGGCAAGCGCAACGCGGTCTGCGACCAGATCACCAACGGCTACAACTACTCGGTCGCCGACGACCGCATCCAGATGGTCAAGTGCGACTGCTACTCGGTGCCCAAGCACCTCTACCACGACTTCGGCGAGATACGGGAGTTCGACAACTGGCCGTGCGGCACCTGCATCGCCAACCAGGAGTTCAACAACTCCCGGCCCCGGATGCAGGTTCCCGAGGGCCGCATCCCGCTGCCCCTCGTATGACCGGCACCGCCGACCCGCCCGCGACCCAGCGGTTCCTGCTCGTACGGCATGCCCAGGCCCAGGTCAACGTTCTGGCCGACGACGACCTCATGGACGGCTACGACACCGACGCGGACCTGACGCCGCTCGGGCGGGAACAGGCGCGGGCGCTGGCCGGACACCTGGCCCGGGACCACGCGTCCTGGCCGGGTCCGGCCGGCCCACGGGGCTGCCGGCTCTACACCTCTCCGTTGCGGCGGGCCGTGCGCACGGCCGAGGCGCTGGCCGGGGCGCTGGGACTGACGGCGGTCCACGACCGGCGTCTCGCGGAGGTGCGGGCGCCGCGCAGGTTCCCGCGCCCCCTGGCGGTACGGGAGTGGGATGCCCTGCTGGAGGAGCGGCTGCGCCACCCGGAGCGGGAGTTCGCCGGTGTGGAGAGCTGGGCGGCGCAGCGCGCCCGCGCCAGGGAGTTCCTGCGCGAGTGCCTGGCCGGCCCCGCCGCGACGGACTGCGTGATCGTCTCGCACGCCGAGACGATCCAGGCGCTGCTGCTGGAGTTGCTGAACCTGGGCGACGGGGTGCTGCGCTCGGCCCGTTTCAAGGTCAGCAACACCGGCGTCTTCATCGTGGACCGAATTCTGGACGGAACGGAGGAACCATGCAGTTCCCTGGTCGTGGCCAATTCGAAGAGCCATCTGGCGCGCACGGCGTGACGGGCGCGCCGTCGGCCGGCGCGTCCGGGGACCGCGTCCGGCTGCTGGTGGTCAAGTGCCTCAGCGACGAGACCGGCGAGGACCCCGACACGATCGTGGCCCGCGGCCACCTCGACGTGGGCGACCGCGACTACGCCAACATCGTCAACCGCATCGAGTCGTACTTCGACTGCTCGCTGGGCCTGCTGGCGGGCGGCAACCGGAGACTGGTCGTGGACGACCTCTGCGACCGGCTCGGCAGGCTGCCCGCGGAGGCGCTCCATGTCTGAGCCGATGACCATCCCGCCGGACGCGCCGCTGGACCCGCCGGGCCCGCGCCGCGCCCTGTTCGAGATCTATGACGAGGGATTCACCTGCGACACCTGGGGCGGGGTGGAAACCGCCCTGTGGCACCTGGTCGAGGGGGTGCGGGAGCTCGGCGTCGAGGCGGAGTTCTACCCCTGCGCGCAGGGCGCCGACCTCGACGCGCTGGCCGAGCGGGTGGTCCGCGAACGGGTCGACGCCGTCTTCCCCCTCGTGGAGAGTCCGCTGTTCGACGGGGGAGAGGACGCGGTGGCGGACGAGGGGCCGGACGTCCCCGAGCTGCGGCGGCGCGTGGTCCGGATCTGGCACGACCTGAGCCGCCTGTCGCCCGACCTGTCCACCCCGCCACCGTGCCCGGTGCACGCTCTCGGTGCGACGGTCCCGTCCGGCGGGCACTGCACGGCGGCCGACGCGTTCCCCGACGGCCCCACGCGCGAGGTGTTCCTGCGCGACCTGCCCTGGACGCGCTGCTTCGGCTCCCGCACGTACATCCCGTGGGCCGTCGACCACCTGCCGCCACAGGACCTGCGTGACCCCTCGGGCCCGGTGCTGCTCCAGCTCGGCAAGACCTCCGTGGACCAGGCGCGGGTGTGCCTGGACCGGCTCACCGGCGCAGGGGTGCCGGTACGCGCGATCTTCGCGACCTGGTCGAAGGAGGGGCGGGACGCGCGTGAACTCGTCGCGCCGTACGCCGCGTCCGACGCCGTCGAAGTGGTGGACTCCTACGACATACGCACCGAGTGGAAGCGGGTGTACGCGGGGGCGCGGCTGTTCGTGCTGCCTTCCGTCTTCCACGAGACCTTCAACTTCGCGGCGGCGGAAGCACTGCAGCTCGGCCTGCCCGTCGCCACGCTCGACGACTGCGGGGCCCTGGCCGGCTTCGCCTCGCTCCGGGCGGCGACGGTCGCCGAACTGATGGACGCCGTCGTCGCCCGGGGTGGGGCGGCCCGTCCGGCGCAGCGCCCGTGGACCGGCTGGCGCGAGGTCGCCCACCGGTACGCGTCGCTGATCGCCGCACCGCGCCACGCACCGGCGACGGGGGTGTAGCGCCGTGCCCGACCTGATCGAGGAAATCCGCCGCAACACGACCCTGTGGATCTCACCCCACCCCGACGACGTGGCCTACTCCTGCGGCGGTGTGCTGGCCGCGTGCGCGGGTTCCGCGCCGGGTCTGCTGCTGACCGTCTTCACCCGTTCCGCGTGGGCGCTGCCCAAGCGGCTGCGGGCGGCGGGCCCGGGCGTGATCAGCGCCCGCCGCGCGGAGGAGGAGCGGCGCTACTGCCGGGCCCGGGGCCTGGCACGCTACGTCCCGCTCGGATTCGACGACGCGAGCCTGCGCGGCTACGACGACGACACGGAGCTGACGGCGGACCCGGCCGCCGACCCGCTGCGCGACCGGGTCGCCGAGGCCGTGGCACGGGCGGTGGCCGAACTGCGCCCCACCTTGGTGCTCGCCCCGGCGGCTGTGGGCGGGCACGTGGACCACCGGCTGGTGCACGAGGCCGTGCGGCGGTCCGCCGGCGACGGCGTGCGGCGGCTGTACTACGAGGACCTGCCCTACGCCGCGCACCGTCCGCGGACCGCCACGGAGAAGGCGCTGGGGGAGGAGGGCCTGTCCTTGTACGCCGTCACGGACATTGAGCACGTCCTGCCTGCCAAGGTGCGCGGCATGTACGTCTACGGCTGCCAGACCGACGACGAGTGCGTCCGCGAGACGACGGGATACGCCCGCGAGGCGGCCGGCCCCGGGGACGGCACCCACGTGGAGCGGGTGTGGGCGCCATCGTCCGCCACGGCCGGATGAGCCGTCGCCCGCCCCGCGCGGCGGACCGGTCAGCGCAACCCGCCCACGTACCCTGCCAGTTCGCCGAGATCGCCCGCGATCCTGCGGACGGTGTCCGGCGTGGGCGCGGGGCAGCGCCGCAGCCAGCTCTTGACGTTCCACCACAGCGCGTCGCCCGCCAGATCAAGGGCGGCGTCGAAGGCACGGTCGTCGGCGACGGCCGTCCGCAGTGTGGCCAGGTCCGTCGCGTCCAGTCGGTTCTCGACGGCGAAGGAGGAGATCTCGGCCTCAAGGGCGCCGGATCCGCCCCAGATCCAGTCGAGCCCGAACCGGCGCACGACGGGCGGCGCGTCCGGCGCCGGGTCGGCACCGACCTGCCAGTGCCAGCCGTGGTGCGAGTACGGCAGCGAGGTACGGAAGAGGCGGGCTCGGGTGCCGCCGAGGGGCGCGCGGCGTGGCAGATGGCGGTCGAGCCAGCCGCCGTCCACCGGGAGCCGGCACGCCAGCCGGTCCCTCAGCCGGTCCAGAGCGGCGGCCAGCCGTTCGCGCGGCGCGTAGGTGACGGCGGGGTCCACCGGTCCCAGCCCGCCGACGTCGTCCAGCGCCCGCCAGTAGCGGACCACGGCTTCGAGGACCTGGCGGCGGTGCGGGGCGGCCATCCGCCGCAGCTCGGGCCCCAGCGGGCGCAGTCCTTCCTCGTGACCGGTCACCAGATAGCCGTCGAGGTACCGGCGGACGGGAGGCAGAAAGGCCCCCAGCGCTTCGACGGCTTCGGCGCCCTGCGCGCCGTGCGGGCCGGTGCCGATGAAGCGGAAGTGGTAGGCGCGGGGCCGGTCGCCCGGCACGGCGGGCTCCTTCGCCGCCAGGGAGAAGGGGGTGTTGCGGGGGCTGATGCGGACGACTCCCGTACCGGCTCCGTCCGCTTCGGTGGCTGTGGCGCTCCGTCCGTCCACCCCGGTCTCCGTGGCGCTACCTCCGTAGGCCTCGTGGAACGGCCCGCGGAACGGCGTCACCCGGAACTCGGTGGCGTCGGCGGGCATCGCGCCCCCGGACCGAGCACGGGCCGTCAACCGCGCAGCTTCGGCGGGAAGTTGCCACAGCCGCCCGCCGTCGGCGCGTACGGCACGGGTCCGGGTCAGCGCTCGTATGCCGGTCCCGTCCACGGCGTACGTGCGGCCGGGAGAGGCGAACACGATGTCGCGCGCCTCGGGGTAGCGCAGGGCCAGCGCGTCGCGGACCGCCCGCGCGGTGCCGCCGGTGTCCGGCTGGTCGTCGACGGCGACGACGACCGTGCCCGGCGGCAGTGCGGCGGGCAGCCGGCCGGTCTCGGCCGGGGCGAGAGCGATCCGGCCCGCCGTGCGCAGTGGGCGCAGCGTGGTCCAGGCGGCGGCCGTGCGCCCGGCGTTCGCCACGGCCGCCGCCCACAGCGGCGCGAGGTAGGAGCCGCCGGTGCGCACGCCCACCACGAACATCGGGGCGCGTTCCCCGGTGGCCGCCAGCCACGCGGCGGCCTGTCCGTGGACCAGGCCGATGTCGGCGAGGTCGTACCCGTAGCACTCCGGTGTCTTCCAGTCGGTGGCGTGCCGCAGCAGTGCCTCGGCCGCCGCGTCACCGCGCGCCGCGCCGGCCTGCCACAGTCCGGCGGTGAGCGCGGCGGTCCGCGCCATGGCGTGTTCCAGGAACTCCGGGCCGGGCACCGGCGCCGCGGGACGCTTCCCGAGCCCGGCGGCGAGAACCCCCGCGAGGTCCGCACACGCCCGTCGGACCTCGTCCAGCAGGACGTGCGCGGACGCGGGCGCGGTGGGGCACGCGGCGGTGTCGGCGAGCAGTTGCTCGATGGAGCAGGCACAGGCGTACCGGGCCTCGGCCCCGCCGTCCCGGATCGCAGCCGCCACGGCCGCGCGGCGCAGTGGAGGAGGCCCGGACGGCAGTTCGGTGATCGACGGCGCTCCCACACCGTCCGGCCGCCCCCCGCGTCCTTCCGTTGTCAGCTCCGCGGTCCGCGAGTTCGCCGTTTCCATGCATTTCCTCCCGCCGTCCGATTTTCCGTCCGATCTCTGGAACGACCGGCCGGAAATGACTGTGGACGCGTCGTCCATCCACGTTCAACAGTGCATCGAGAAAGAGGCTGACGATGACTCAAAATTTTGCGACCCTGGCCGAAATCCCCACCTGTCCGCGGAATGCGGAGGGAAATCCCCGCGTATTCGTCTCGGCCGAGGGTGCCTATGTGACCGATGACGCGGGAAAGCGCTGGATCGACTTCGACAACACCCGCGGGTCGGTCCTGCTGGGCCACGGTGACCCGGAGATCGCCGAGGCCGTCGCCCGCGCGGCCACCGGGTCGCTCGGCACCGCCACCGGCTGGAGCCCACTGTTGGACACGGTCGTCTCCCGGCTCCTTGAGCTGTGCGGCGGGGAGGTGGTCGGCCTCTTCCGCACCGGCACCTCGGCCGTGCGCGCGGCGGTGCTCGCGGTACGGGAGGCGGTGGGCGCCCCCCTCGTCCTGAGCGCCGGCTACCACGGCTACGACCCGATGTGGTCCCCGGCCAAGGCCCCGTTCGAGCCCAACGCGGACGGCGTCATCGACTTCTTCTTCGACCTTGACGCCCTGGCCGACCTGCTGCGCGACCGCGAACGGGTGGCCGCCGCGGTCATCTCCCCCGACCACATGCACCTTTCCCCGCGCTGGTACGAACGGGCGCGCGCCCTGCTCGCCGAGGCGGCGGTCCCGCTGATCGTGGACGAGGTGAAGGTGGGGCTGCGCTACGGGCCCGGCCTGTCCACCGCGCAACTGCTGGACGCGGACGTGTGGGTGGCCGCCAAGGGCATCGCCAACGGCTTCCCGACGGCCGCGGTCGGCGGTTCGCGGACCCTGCTCAAGCCGCTGCGCGAGATCTCCTACACCTCCTTCTTCGAGCCCACGGTGCTGGCCGCGGCCGAGCAGACCCTCGCCAGGGTGGCTACCGGACTGCCGCAGCGCACCGTGCGGGAGACGGGCGACCGCTTCGTGGAGCACGCGCGCGCCGCGCTCGACGCGGCCTCGCTGCCCGTGGAGGTGGCGGGCGACGGCACCTTCTTCCAGTTCGTCCCCGCCACCCGCGAGGTCAAGAAGGCCCTCTACAAGGCGGCGGAGGAAGAAGGGCTGCTGTTCTACCGGGGGGACAACCAGGCCGTCTCGGCGGCCTTCGGGCCGGACGTCCTGGCGGACGCGCGGACGCGTTTCACCCGCGTCTGCGACCGGCTCGCGCCGTTCGCGGGAGCCGGACCGGTCGGTGAGGACGCCCGCTACCTGGCCGCATGGAGCGTCATGGACGGGCTGCGCGAGGCCGAGCGCGACGCGCGGCGGACCCGGGAGTGGGTCGAGCGGCTCCTGGACGACTGACCGCCACGCGCCACCCGCACCCGCCGACACGAAAGGGCACGAGCCATTCCCATGGACAGGCCGTCGAACCATACGCCAGCAGACCCGGAAAGCGCATACGGTGCGAAATACGCCCGGCTCCTGGAACTTTCCACCCACCCCCGGTTCACCTCCGTCGCGCTGCCGGTCTTCCCGTTATCGGACGGGACCGCCCGGGAATTCCTGGACACCGTCCCCAGTTTCGGCGGAGAAACCGACGAGACATCCCCGCAGGACGACGCGACGGAACTCATCACCGGTTACGCGGAATTCCTGCGCAATCGGTGGCCCGGACTGTCCGACGACGTCGTCGCCACCTGCGGCCCCGCCCCCTGGATCGTGCGCAGTTCGGGCGCCGAGGACCAGGAGGACAACATCAACGCGGGCGGTTACGACAGTCTGGTGTGCGCCGGGCCCGCGGACCTGCCCGGCATCGTGGCGGCCGTGGTGTTCAGCGGTTACGGCGAGCACGCCGTGGCCCAGCAGCGCCTGACCGACCCGGACTTCCGTCCCGGGCCGATCCCGGCCTTCGTACAGCCTCTCGTCGACGCCTCCGCCTCCGGGCCGCCGCCCGCCCCGCAGGAGATCCCGCTCCTCGACCGCACGGAGACCGAGCGCGTCGCCCGCCTGCTGGCCGCCCTGCACGACCACTTCGGCATGCCGCGCCTGGACTGCGAATGGGTCCTGGAGACCGACGCGGGCACCGTCTCCGTCACCAGCCTCACCGAACGGAAGCAAGAAGGCGGCGTCGTCGGGCAGCTCTCCCTCGGCTTCGGCTTCGCCTCCGCCCAGCGCCTGGACGGCACCGACAACAGCGTCGTGTGGCTGTCCGGCGACGGCGCGACGCCGCTGTGGCGCGGTGAGCTGCTGCGGACCGTACGGGTGCGGGCCGCGCGACTGGTCCAGGTCCGCCCCGCCGTTGCGTTCGACCCCGCCCCGACCGTGCGGGTACTCACCGACGAGGACCGCGCGAGCTGGGAGGACAGCCACCCGGGACGCCCGGTGGACCTGCTGGTCCCGCCGCGCCGGGTGGCGGCCACCGCATTCCTCGCCGCCGGCCGCCTCGACGACGCGTGGGCGCAGTACCTGCGGCTGGACGCCCCACAGCGGGCCGCCACCGGGCACGTCTTGGTCGAGCGCGGCAGCCCGGCCGAGCACGCCGCAGTGATGTTCCGCCAGTACGGCGTGGCCGTGCTGCGCTGCCGGGCGGAGGACGTGCCGGAGTCGGCGTCCTACGTCCTGGCCGACCCCTGGGCGGAACGCTGCTACTTCGGCGCCGGCCACCCGCCCCGGGCGCGTACCGTGCCGCGCCGGGTCGCCGCCGTACCGTCCGGCTGCCGCCTGCTGTTCGACGAGCGGTCCTGCGCGCCGGCGGCGGCGGACCTGGCGGACGGACGACGGCCGGAACCGTCCGCCATGCCGGGGTACGAGGAGCTGCGGACGGCGGCCCACCTGTCTCCCATGGCACGCGAACGCCTGGTGACGCGCAGCTTCCTGCCCGACCCCGACTGCCACCTGCGCGACGGCGACGCGGTGGCGTCCCCGGCGTTCGTGGCCCGCGCGGCCGGGGCCGCGCTCGCCCTGGGCGCCGATCCGGCGCGGGTGGTGTCCGCCGTTCCGGACGAGGCCGCCGGGTACGTACGCGGTCTCGTGGCCGCCCGGGCGCCGGGGCACGTCACCGGCGTCCTGCCGCGCTGCGCCCGCCTGTTGGGCGCCGGGAGCCTGAAGGCGGCCACCGGCCGGCCGGACGCACGGCTCAGTGTCGTTCTGGCCCGGATCGACGGCCGCGACGGGATCTCCGACACCGTCCTGCTCCGCCTGCTGCCGCCGGTCCTTGCCCTGGCGGACTCCGCCGTCGGGATGGACGCGGCCCTGGACCTGCTGCTCGCGGTCGAGTCCCTGGCCGACGCCATGGACGCCCTTGACGTCCACGCGGACCGCGAGCGCGACGCCCTCCTCGTCCGCCTGCTGGACGCCCTGCCGCTCGAGGACCCCGAGACGGTGGGGGAGCTGTGCCGACTGGCCCGGCGTTCGGCGCTGCCGCCCGGTGAGACCGCCCGCCTGGTGGCGGCCGCCTCGGCGGACCCGGAATTCGCCGCACGCCACTTGGCGTTGGAGCGCTGCCGGGTGGCTCTGTCGGCCGCGGATCCCGCCGCCGCGCCGCAGCGCGCCCGCGAGCTGGCCGCCGCCTACCGCGCGTACGCCCGCGGCCCGCTCCTGGAGGACGACGGCCGGATCCTGCTGGACCTGGTCCGTTGCGACCTGATCGAAACCTATGACGCCGCGCTCAAGGACCTCCTCCTGAAGCTGGTGGACCGCCCGGGACCGGTGGTTCACCAGGGCTATCTGGGCATCATGCTCGGCTGGCTGGAGCTGGCCGAGGCGTTCGGCCCGACGGACCGCGAGGCACGGGCCGTCGAGGTGTTCCGGATGTGGGTCGCACAGTGGCAGGCCGGACCGCCCGCCGAGGACCACACCATCGAGGAGAACGCCTCGTGGCGGCGGGTGCTGGAGGGCGCCGCCGACGCCGCCGCGCCGCCTCCGCCCCCGGCCAATCCGCACCGGCTCCACAACGCCCTCCACCAGTGGCTGCTGGCGACGACCCGCCGCTACCCGGCCGAGCGGGCGCCCAGCGGTGTGGCCGAACTGCACGAGGTCGCCGACCGGTTCTGCCGGGGCGGCAACAAACTGCTGCGGCTGACCCGGGAATCCTTCGAACTGGACGTCCCGCTGTCGCTGCACAAGGCGAGCCTGCTGTTCACGCCCGAACGGATCGAGGCCGAGTGGAGCGAGCAGCCGGACGTCACCGAGGAGGAGACCGGCCGGCTCGCCGCCTTCGAGGTGTTGCTCGCCCGGTTCGGCGACTGGTTCCCGGACGTGACGCTGCGTTCCGAGCGCCTGCTGGCGGCCGGAACGTGGACACTGCGCATCGAGGCCCGCCCGGCCGGGCGGGCGGAGCGCTTCGACCTGCCCCGGATGCGGCTCGTCCTGGGACTGCTGCGGACGCTGTTCGACGGCTCGTACGACTTCTCGTACGTGCCAGCCAAAGAAGTCGCCCACCTGGAAGAGGCGTTCGCCTCCCCGCGCTGGGCAGCGGTCTTCGCCTCCCTGGTGGACTACCGCGCCCAGTACGACGACTCCGCGCAGTACGAGACCCTGGAGACCCTGCCCCTGGCCCTGTCGATGAGCATGCTCTGCACCGACACCTGGACCCGGGAGACGGTGCTGCGCCTGGCCGACGCGGACCCCGGCGTGGCGGTCGAGCAACTGGACGCCTTGGGTGGGGAGTTGCGGGAGGAGAGCGCCCCCGCCGCTTGGACGACGGTGTTCCACCGGATCCAGCAGACGGCTCTGGTCCTGGCCGCACGCCACCCCCGGGCGGCTCTCGACGCGCTCGCGGCCCGTCCCACGGCCGGCTGGGCGAACATCCTGGCCACCGCCGTACTGCCGCGCGCCGACCTGCGGGCACCGCTGCGGGCCGCACTGCGCCGGGGGCGGCCGGGCCACCCGCTGACCGCGCTGGTGCTGCGCCACGCCCCGCACCTGGTGGTGACCGCGGCCGACGCCGCGGACCTCGCCCGGGCGGCGCTGCGCGCCCCCAAGGCGTACCGCCGCCGCAAGCAGTACCTGGCCCACCGCCACGCCGCCGCACTGGAGACGGCGGGGCTCCTCGGCCCGCTGGTGGCCGATCTGGAGGTGGTGCCGTACGGGTGCGACGCCGACGCGGAGGCGGCGCTGTCGCGGGCCGTGACAGCGGTGGGGGGACGGCTGCGCTGCGACATCAGGTCGAAGATCGACGAGACGCACCCGGTGTTCCTCGGCGGCCCGGCCCACGCCGTCCCCGCCCCGTAAGGGGTGACGCCCGCAGGGCACGGGCCGCTCCCCGGGGACGCGGGCGGCCCGTGTCGGGGCGTGGCCGGGGAAGGAAGCTCAGCGCAGGGCGAGCGCGCCCGTGATGGTCGTGAAGAGCCACGTCTGGTCGGTGACGCCCGACACCCGCTCGGCGAACGGCCCCTGGGCCGCGATACGGACCTGGGTGCCGGTGTGCTCCTGCCCGTCCTCGGGCGTGGCCGTCGTCGCGTAGCTGACCTTGAGCCGGCCGCCCTCGTCGGTGACGAGCGTGGCCGACAGACCCATCGGTTCCGCGTCCACCGGCACGATCTGGCCGCTGTGCCCGTGGTCGGCGGTGGTGATCACGAGGGTGTCGGGGTGGCGCTCGGCGTAGTCACGGGCGACCTTGACGGCACGGTCGAACGCGGCGGTCTCGCCGATCTGGCCGCACGGATCCGCCTCGTGGTCCTGCTTGTCGATCGAGGCACCCTCGACCTGGAGGAAGAAGCCCTTGTCGTCCCGGCCTGCCCGCGCCTTGGCCTCCAGCAGCGCGATGGCCTTGCGGGTCTGCGCCTCCAGCGTGGGGGTACCGGCCGGGCGGCGGGGGTTGCTGGTGACGCAGCGCTGCGCCTCGGTGCCGCCGCGGGCCGCGGGCCGCCCGGTCCACTCCACGGGCACGTCCTCCGGCGCGAACAGGCCGAGCACCGGCTGCCCGGGGCCTGCCGCGCGCAGGCCGCGGGCGTCGGTCACGATGCGGTATCCCAGCTTCTTCGCCTGCTGGGCCACGGTGAGTCCCGCGTACGGACCCTCGGTGATCTTCTGCTCAAAGCGCTGCCGGCCGCCGCCGAGCAGAACGTCCGGCCGCAGCCGTACGGACTGTTCGGCGATCGATCCGAGGCCGCCCTGCCCGATCGTGTCGCGGGGGCACGCCTCCATGTCGGCCGGTCCCTCGCAGTCCCGGTCGCCGACGTGCGCGGCCATCGCGGCCGGGGTGGCGTCGGTGAGTTCCGCGGTGGTGACAGACCCGGTCGCCAGGCCCTTGCGGCGGGCGAGTTCGAGGATGGTGAGCATCGGACGGTCGGTGTCGGGGGTCTTGGATATGCGGTAGTTGACGGTCTTGCGGCCGGTGGCCCAGGCGGTGGCGCTCGCGGCGGAGTCGGTGACGTAGTCCGGCCGCCCGTGCTCGTCGACCGAGTAGGTGGTGTACGTACCGGTCTGGGGGAAGCCGTCCATGTGCAGCCGCCCGCCCGCGCCGACCGTGTAGTCGCGGGCCAGGGTGATCTCCGAGTCGCCCATGCCGTCGCCGACCAGCAGAATGACGTTCTTCGCTCTCTTGGAGCGGTCGCCGGAGTCGGCGTCGGCCGTCGTGGACACGACGGCGCCGGCCGCCAGGGCCACGGTCAGTGCACCGACCGCCCAGACCGGCCGACGGCGGAAAGAACGGGTGATCGTTGCCGTTGCTCTCATCGTGCTGGACCTCCGAACGCGCGGAACCGCGAGCGGCCCCGACGGCATCATCAGCTTTAGCGGATAGATTGACTGGAGAGCGTACGCCAACTGGTCGGTCATGCGTCAACAGGTAAACAAGGGCGTACGTGAAGGCATAGAGTCATCCGTCCTTGCGGGCAACGACGCCCGCCGAACCGCAGGCAGGGTGGGCGCATGAGTGATCACACATCGGCAACCGATCAGGAGGGCCGCCCGCTGCTGCGGGCGTTTGGGCAGCGCCTCAACGAGTTGATCGCCACTCTGTACCCCGACGAACGCAAGCGCCCGGGGTACGCCCGGCTCGCCAAGGAGATCCGCGAGACCACGGGCGGGGCCATCTCCGGCACGTACCTCTGGGAGCTGGCCACCGGCAAAAAGCGGAACGTGACCCTGGAGCAACTCGACGTGCTGGCCGAGTACTTCGGTGTGCCGCCCGAGTACTTCCTCAGCGAGGACGTGGCCGAACGGGTCAACTCGCAGCTACGACTGGCCATCGCGCTCCGCGACTCCAGGGTCCGCAACCTGGCGCTGCGCGCGGAGGGGCTGTCACCGGCCACCCTGGACGCGGTGCTGACCATCGTCGAGGAGGCGCGCAAGGTGCAGAACCTCGAACCCGCGGCGGGCGACGGCGGCGATGATGATGGCGATGGCGATGGCGATGGCGGTGGCGATGGCGGTGGTGGTGACGGCGGTGACGGTGACGGTGACGGCGGGGATGGCCCGGGAAAGCCGTCCGCCGCCTCGTCATGACCGCAGCGGGAACGGCTCATTCCCGCCCCTGCGCCGCATGACGCGCAGGGCCGCGCCCGGACATCGGCCAGGATGTCTCCCATGAGCGACATGAGCGAAGAAGTGCGAAAGCTTTACCCTCGCCATACCTGGACGCCGGTCACCGAAGGCGACTCCGGCGCCTTCGTCCACCACCTCACGGGCCCCGGCGAGTTGTACGTCAAGCTCGTCCCTGCCCAGCCGGACACCGGCCTCGACCTCAAGGCGGAGGCCGACCGCCTGGAATGGCTGACGGCACAGGGCCTGCCGGTCCCGCGCATCGTCGACCTGGGCTCCGGCGCCACTGCCTCCTGGCTGGTCACCGAAGCGGTGCCGGGCGTATCCGCGGCCGAGGAGTGGCCCACCGTGCAGCGCCCCGAGGTGGCCGAGGTGATGGCCGACGTCGCCCGGCAGTTGCACGAACTGCCCGTTGAGGCGTGCCCGTTCGACGCGAGCCTGGACGTGGTGATCCCGCAGGCGCTGCACCGCCTGGAGGCGGGCCTGGTGGATCTGGGGGACCTGGAGGAGGAGCGGGCGGGCTGGTCGGAATGGCGACTTCGAGCCGAACTCGAAAGCGCCCGCCCGCCGCAGGAGGACGTGGTCGTCTGCCACGGTGACCTGTGCCCCAACAACGTGCTGCTCGACCCGGAGACGCGCAGGCTGACCGGGGTGATCGACGTGGGCCGGCTCGGCCGCGCCGACCGCCACGCCGACCTGGCCCTCGCGATGCGCGAACTGTCGCGCGAGGAGGACCCGTGGTTCGGCCCGCACTGCGTGCAGCGTTTCGTTGAGCGGTACGGCGCGGAGAACATCGATCCGACGAAGACCGCCTTCTACCAGCTCCTGGACGAGTTCTTCTAACAGGGGTGTGGCCGGCCGCGGCGGCGCAACCCGCGCCGCCCCGCAGGCCGTTCCTCTGGAGGCACCCGTGAAGGGACGCGTATTCCACACCTCCGACTGGCACCTGGCCGCCAGATCGGCCGCCATCGACGTGAGAGTGCGGTACGTGATCTTCCGTCCGGCTTGTCATCGCTCAATGGTGTGACGTTGGGGAATCGTTGCCGGTCAGGCGTCCGTGATTCGCTGGGTTTTGGCATGGGCATGCGCAATCCGTACTCCAGTGACGTCTCCGACGAGCAGTGGGTCCTGGCCGAACCCGTGATCACAGCGTGGAAGGCCGCGCATCCGTCGGTCAGCGGCCACCAGGGCAGATATCCGATGCGGGAGATCGTGAACGCGATCTTGTACCAGAACCGCAGCGGCTGTCAGTGGGGCCTGCTGCCTCACGACCTGCCGCCCGCCGGGGCGGTGAAGTACTACTTCTACAAGTGGCGCGACGACCGCACCGACCAGACCATCCACGACCTGCTGCGGTGGCAACTACGGGAGAAGAACCGGCGATTAGCCGACCCGAGCCTCATCGTGATGGACACGCAGAGTGTCCGTGCCGCTGTCGGCGTCCCGGCCGACACGACCGGCAAGGACGCTTCGAAAAGAGTGCCGGGCAGGAAGAGATGTCTGGCCGTGGACGTGTCGGGCCTGGTCGTCGAGGCCGTCGTCCTGCCCGCGTCCGCGCACGACAACGCCGCCGGCATCGCGTTGCTGGACCGGGTGACCGCCCAGATGGACACTGTCAAGAAGGCCCTGGTCGACCAGAGGTTCAAGAAGAGCGTCGTCGACCACGGCAAGAACCTGGGCATCGACGTCGAGATCGTCGAGCGCAACCCGGCCGACGTCTGCTTCGTCCCGCAGGCCAAGCGGTGGATCATGGAGCAGACGAACGGGATCTTGATGTTCTACCGCCGCCTCGTGCGCGACTACGAGCACCGGCTCGCCTCCTCCCGCTCCCGCGTCTTCTGGGCGATGACCTCCGTCATGGCCCGCCGCCTCACCGACGCCACGCTCCCCCCTGGAGGCTCGTGTGAGCGAGAACCCACAGGTCAAGGCCGTCCTGGAGTACGTGGAGAGGCGTGAGCGCGAACTGGCGGACCTGGCGGCCGGGATCCGCGTTCGCATCGAGGAACTCACCGTGCAGCTCGGCGAGTTCGACGCGGAGAGCGAGAACCTGCGCGTCACCCGCAAGACCCTCCTGGCCCTGCCCGCACCCGCCGACGAGCCGGACCATCCCGAAGTTCCCGACCACCCCGCCTCCGCGCTGCCCACCCACACGATCGGCTGGCCCTCGCTGTTGCGGCCCCAGTGCGGTTCCTCCATCGAGGTCTCGTGCCCGCCGGGCAGGACACAGATCCGCCCCCAGCGGCCGTGCTTGCCCCCACAGAGCCCGGCGAGCCCCTCCGCGTCGCGCCTGGTCGTAGCGGTCCTGGAACGGCTGGAGACGGGCGTACAACTCCATGCCCAGCTCCGTCTCCGACGCCTCCACCCGCGCCCGCGCCTCCCGCACCCCAGGGCCGGACAGCACAGCCGAGATGACGTCCTCCGCCTCCGCGAAGGACCTGGTGCGGCCGTGCCGCCGCACGGCCTCCTGCACGCACAGCTCTTCCTCGGCGTTGTCATCACGCCGCTCCTTCCGTGGCCGCCCATTCCAGCCCGAGGCCGGCGAGCGCGGCGAGCTTGTCGACGGTCAGCTTGGTCCGGCGGCTCTTGGCGTTGGACAGGAACACCCCGAGCTTGACCTCGCTCCCGTCCGGCAACGCCTCTACGTGGGCCCTGGGGACCTTCACAGAGCCCGTGCGGGCCTTGTTACTGCCGCCAGGCCGCAACCCCTCTCGAAGGCGCCGTGGATGGCTCCGCGGACGCGTCCGGCTCCACCGGGGCCGGAGCCTCAGCGAGCGGAGTGACGCCGATGGCCTCCAGACGCCCGCCGCCCGTTGCGGTGCCTCGCCGCGGGTTTGGCGGCGCGGGCCCGGCCTCCGGGAGGAGGACGTTGCCTTCACCGACGAGCTCGAGCGGCCATAGGTCTGTGTTCGCGATCCCGGGATTCGGCGAATTTTTGAGAATCTGTGACGGGTGTACAGATTTTTTGGCTGGAAATTCGAGATTTCCTCGTGGTGTCTGTTTTTGGCGTAGAATGTGGGGAGCGATATCGATTAATGGAGGGGGCGTCAGGTGCCGGATAGGAGTATTGAGTTCGGTAAGTTCGGTGCCCGGGGCATCAAGGGGTATGAGGCGGTTGCGCGGCAGCTCGATAAGCTTGCCGGTTTCATCGCTACGCCTGTTACTGTGCGCCGTGGTTTGATGGCGCGTCTGCATTATCTGACGCGTTCCGCTCATGCCCGCGTGGCTGCGCGGGAGGCGGGGCTGACGGTTACGGACCGTACGCTGAAGGCGTGGCTCGATGGCAAGCGCACTCCGAGCCGGCGTAACCTCGCACGGATCGAGGATGCCTACTTGACGGTGCGTCGGCAGAACGTCGCTCGCTACCTCCTGGGTCGTCTCAACCGTGAGGGGCGGGGGACGCGGGTGGAGTTTCACCCGCTCAATCAGTCGCAGGTCAGCCGTCCTCATCAGCGTGTGGTGGCGTACCGGGTGCTGAATGTGCGTCACTGGGACGCCGTGGTGCAGGCGTGGGCGGACAATGACGAGGAGGGGCTCGACCGGGCCTGGTTCGACGACATCACCGTTGATCTGGGCAGTGACTACGGGGCGTACGAGTACGTGACCAACATCGGATTCGCCGCCTGAAGTCGAAATGTTCTTGACGCGCCGTCTGGAGAATTCAGACGGCCGGTGATGACCGCTCAGGGCTTGCACAATGAATTGACATTCACCTATAATGGATACCTGAGCGAAAAGGGGATCAGGTATCCAGCAGAGCCGCCCTGGCAGGGAATTGACCGGCCGCCAATCTCCCCTCAGGAACACCGAAAGACAGGCCCCGACCCCGTAGCCAGCTGAGGAATTCGCGGAGCGAATTCCTGTCCGGCCCGAATCGCGGAGCGAATTCGGGCACCGGTCAACGGAGTTGACCGGGTAT
>NZ_JODY01000050.1 GCF_000718015.1 Streptomyces catenulae
GTTGGGGGCCGGGGTGGCCGCCGGGTGCGGGGGAGGGGCGGGCGGCCTTGTCGTCGCCGTCGTCCGCCGGGTCGGGCCCGTCGTCCCGGGCGGCCGGGGCGTCCCCGGGGTCGTCCGCGTCGGCGTCGGGCGCCGGGCTGCCGGGCGGTGCCTGGGCGGTGTCCTTGGGCGGCCGGTGGGTGCCCGGGGCCGAGGCGGGCCGGGCGGGGGCGGATGCCCGGGGGTGCTCCGGGGGCGCGGGCTCTCCGTGCCATACGGCGGTGACCAGGGCGAAGACGGTGGTGGCGGCGAGCAGACCGGTCAGGCCGAGCGCACCGTAGGTCAACCGGCGCACGCTCAGATCGCTGCCGCCGCGGACCGCTTCGGGGGCGGGCGGGGCGACCGGCGGGGTGGCGGCGAGCGCGGTGAGCCGCTCGTGCAGGATCGCGCCCTGGCGTTCCGGTGACCGGGCGGCCAGTTCCAGTTCGGGCATCCGCTCCGCGACCGTCGTCCGGGCGTGGGTCAGCCGACCGGCCGCCGCCCGGATGCTCGCCTCCGCCTCGGCGGCGGTCTCCCGCAGTCCCAGCCCGACGCCGTCGTGGAGCACCAGGGTCCGCCGGTACGGGGCGGGCAGTTCCAGCAGGGCGCCGAGGAGCGCCCGGTCGCCGGGGTCGGCGGGGGGTGGCGCGGGCGCGGTGGGGGTGGGCCGCTCCGCCGTGCGGGTGCCGGTCCGCAGCCCGTGCCACGGCGACAGCGCGTACTCGTGGGCGGCGGCCCGTAGCCACCCGACCGGGTCGCGGTCGACGGCCACCTCGGGCCAGCGCTGCCAGGCCAGCCGGAACGCCCGCTCGACCGCCTCCTGGGCGCGCCGGGGCCGCCCGGTGAGCAGATACGCCTGCCGGATCAGGGGTTCCGCGTGGCGCTCGTAGAGGGCGTCGAACGCGGCGACGGCGGCGGCGCCGGGGTCCTGCGCCGGACCGGGCCCCGCGCCGGTGCGGACGCTGGGCCGGGGCGGGGCGATGGTGACGATCGGGAACTCCATGGTGTCCGCCGGGTCGCCGGTGAGGATCGGCAGCTCGGCGGTGTCGTCGAGGGCGGGATCGGGCGCGGGGCGGGCGCGGTCGGTCGGGGGCTCCGGGGCGGGGCGCGGCTGCCGGTCCTCCGGTGCGGCGCCGGGTGCGGGGCCCTCGGACGCGGCCGGGTCGGGGTTCCGCCGGGTCGGGGGGCGCCGTGGGTGGCGCTCGGGGGGCCGTCGGTCCGGTTGCTGTCGGTTGCGGTGACTCATGCCGTCCTCTCCACGCGTCCCCGGCACTCCGGCGGTACGCGGTACGTGGTGCACAAGGGGCCCGCCGAGCGAAGTGACCTCGGGGGCGGTCAAGGGATGGAGGAATCGAGGAATCGAGGGGTCGTGAATATCCGGACAGAAGACAGTGTGAAAAACCAGATAAGCGGATCATGTGCGACACGTCGGTCATTTGGTCACTACGCGGATGAAACGGGTGTTGTTGGCAGCATGGCGCCGTGAGCCAGCTGACCGACCGTGGCCCCGAAACGTTCCCGCGCGGCCGCCCCGCAGCGCCCCGCCCCGCCCCGCACGGCCCTTCCGTACGCGCCCCCTCCGCGATCGGTGCGGCCTTCTTCGGCGGGGTGACGGCCGCCGGGCTCGGCCTCGGCGCGGTCACCGTCGCGGTCCTCCTGCTCTGGGTCGCCTCGCCCTACCCCGGCGGCGATCCGGCGGAGGCGCTGCACCTCGCCGCCGATCTGTGGCTGCTGGCGCACGGCGCCGATCTGGTCCGCACCGCCGCGCTCACCGGGGCGCCGGTCCCGGTGGCGCTCACCCCGCTGCTGTTCTGCGCACTCCCCGGCTGGCTGCTCCACCGGTCCGCCCACCACCTCCTCGCCGACCCGGGCGACGACGGCTTCGCCCCTGCCCCGTCCGCCTCCTCCGACGCCTCGCCCATCGCCCGGTTGGCGGCGCTGTTCGCCGGATATCTGCTGGTCATCGCCGGTACCGTCGGCTACGCCTCGGCGGGTCCGCTCCGCGTCGACCCGCTCAGCGCCGCGCTCTGGATCCCCGCCGTCGTCGCCGCGACGCTCGCCCTCAGCACCTGGTACGGGTACGGCTGCCCCGGGTGGGACGCGGCGCTGCCGCCCGGCGTGCGTATCCGGCTGGGCGGCGCGCGGGGGACGGCCGTGCGCCGGGCGGCGACCGCCGCCACCCTCGCCCTGCTCGGCTCCGGGGCGGTGCTCACCCTCGCCGGTCTGGTCCTGCACGCCGGGACCGCCCGGCGCGACCTCCTCGTCCTCGCCCCCGACTGGGTCGGCCGCGGCACCGTGCTGCTGCTCTGCCTCGCCCTCCTCCCCAACGCGGCCGTCTGGGGTGCCGCCTACGCCCTGGGGCCCGGCTTCACCACCGGCGCGGGCGCCCTCGCGGCCCCGCTCGGCACCACGGCACCGGCCGTCCTCCCGCACTTCCCGCTCCTCGCCGCCCTCCCCGCACCCGGCCCCGGCACCCCGCTGACCTGGTCCGTCGCCGCCGGTCCGGTCCTCGCGGGGGTGCTGCTGGGCCGGTACGTGGCGCTGGCGGCGGCAGGGGCGGACGCCGGGCGACCCTGGCGGCGCCGGACCACCCTGGGCATGGCCGCGCTCGCCGCCGGGTGCTGTGGCGCCCTCACGGCGGCGCTCGCCGCGCTGGCGGGCGGCGCCCTGGGCACCGGCAGCCTGGCGTTCTTCGGCCCGTCCTGGTGGCTCACCGGCCTCGCCGCCACCGCCTGGACCGCCCTGACCGGCCTCCCCGTCGCCCTCCTGCTACGCGCATGCCGCCTCCACACCCGGCGGAAGCGGAGCGGGGCGCGGGACGGGGCGGAACGCCACCCGTCCCGCGCCCGGCGCCCGGCACGGAAGGCCGCCGGGCCGGAGCGCGTGGCCGTATCACCGGAGTACGTGGCCGTGCCACCGGAGCCTGTGGCCGTACGGCCGGAGCCCACGGCCGAGAAGTCGGACCGTAAGGCCGTCCGGGCGGAGCGCAAGGCCGACCGCAAGGCGGCGAAGGCCGACCGTAAGGCGGCGCGGGTCGACCGTAAGGCCGCCAAGGCGGAGCGCAAGTCCGCCAAAGCGGAGCGCAAGGCGGCGCGGGGTGTGCGGGTGGATGGCGGGCGGCAGGTGCGGGAGCGGGTGGGCGACGACGAGTCCTACGGGCTCGACATCCTGCTCAACCGGTTCGACCCCTGGCACGAGGCGGACGGCGGGGCGGAGTGGGGCCGTTCGGACGGTGGGGTGCCGGAGCGCCGTGGGGAGAACGGTCCGCGGGAGCGGGCCGCGACCGGTGGGGGCGCGGTCGGGGAGAACCGGCGAGCCCCCTGACGCGGCCGCGGAACCGGCGGCGCGTCAGGGGGCTCGGCGCGCTCCCGGGACAACCCGGGGCGGGCGGCTCACCGTCGGGCGGTCACTCCTCCTGGGAGCCCAGCAGCGGGCGGAACTCCTTGGGGAGCAGCTTCTCGCAGGACTTGGCGGAGGCGCGGGTCAGGGCGTCGTCGACGCAGGTGAAGTAGTCGCGGTAGGCGAGCTTCACGAAGAACGTCGCCGCCACCATCAGCAGCGCCAGGGACGCCGCGACCACCCCGCTGACCGCCGCCGTGGTCTGCGGTCGCCGGGCGGAGGTCGGGGCGCCGGTGCCGGTACCGGCGGACGGTGCCGGGCGGCCCTCCATGGCCGCCGTCGTCGCCGCGGCGGACGGCTTCGCGGCGCGCGGCTTGGCACGCAGCGAGCTGATCCCCCAGTAGAGGGCGAGCGCACCGAGCAGCAGCGCCACCTCCGGGAGGCTGAAGAGGGCGAAGAAGAACGCCCACATACCGGCGAGCAGCGCGTACCGGGCGCGCCGCTGGGCCGGGTCGGTCGGGTCCCAGCGCAGTCCGCCGGGGCGCCCCTCGGGGCCGCCCTGTCCGGTCTGTCCGGTGGGGCGCCCGGGGCGGTTGCCGAAGCCGCCGCTCTGACGGCCCGGCTGACGGCTGCTCCACTGGCTGCCCCAGGTCGGCGGGGTGTCCTCACCCTGACCGCCCTCGGGGTGCGAGCCCTGGGAGTCGTCCTGCCCGGCCCGTCGGCGCGGCCGCCACTCCTGGTCCGGAGCGCCCTCGGGCGGCGGCGCGAAGGGGTTGCGCTCCTCCTGACCGGAACCGGAGCCGGAGCCGGAGCCGTTGCCGGAGTCCGTACCGGAGCCGTCGTCAGACCCGGACCCCGTACCGGAGCCGTCATCGGATCCCGTTCCGGATCCCGATCCGGCCCCCGCCCCGGACCCCGACCCCGTCCCGGAGCCGGTCTCCCCGGGCTCTCCCGACCGCAGTGCGAGGCCGGGGCCGAAGGCGGCGGGCGGGCGCGGGGAGAAGGGGGTGGAGGGAGCAACGGCGGCGGAGGAGAGGACGCCCTCTTCCGGCAGGCGGGCCGTCCCGGGGGACGTCGCGGCCAGCGGGAGGAGGGGGGCCGCGCGGCGGCGTCGGTCCGGCATCTGGAGTGAGTCTTCCCTTTGTCTCGGCCGCCCTTCCGGCCCGGGGCCGGGGGGACGAGCACCACGAACTGCGTGCGTTCCTGCGCCTGACGCTACCTCCCGTGCCCGCCCCCGTCCCGTGGGGGCCGCGCGGTGTGCCGGTATCGTTGCTGACGGTCGGCGCCTTCGTAGGGTTCCCCGTATTTACGCGACCCATGGCTTCGTACGACCGCACAAAGGCGCCGGACGGGACCGTCGGGCACCGGCCCGCAGCACCGCACGCCCACCGCACCGCAGCAGCACCACGCGAGAAAGACCCCCACCGTGGATCCCCTTCTCCCCCCGCGCCGCCCGGACGCCCCGGCGTCCCCGGTCCGGCTCGTCGTTCTCGTCTCCGGCTCCGGCACCAACCTCCAGGCGCTGCTGGACGCCATCGAGGAGGCCGGGCCCGCCGCGTACGGCGCGCAGATCGTCGCCGTCGGCGCCGACCGTGCGGCCATCGCCGGTCTGGAGCGTGCCGAGCGCGCCGGGTTGCCGACCTTCGTCCGCGCGGTCCGCGACCACGCCTCCCGTGCCGAGTGGGACGCCGCGCTCACCGCCGCCACCGCCGCGTACGCGCCGGACCTCATCGTCTCCGCCGGGTTCATGAAGATCCTCGGCCCCAAGTTCCTGGCCCGCTTCGGCGGCCGGGTGATCAACACCCACCCCGCCCTGCTGCCCAGTTTTCCCGGGGCCCACGGCGTCCGCGACGCACTCGCGTACGGCGCGAAGGTCACCGGGTGCACCGTCCACTTCGTCGACGAAGGCGTCGACACCGGGCCGATCATCGCGCAGGGCGTGGTGGAGGTCCTGGGCGAGGACGACGAAGCCGCGCTGCACGAGCGCATCAAGGAAGTCGAGCGCACTCTGCTCGTCGAGGTCGTGGGGCGTCTGGCCCGTCACGGCTACCGCATTGAGGGACGAAAGGTACGTATCTCTTGACCGCCACCGCCGAAGACAGCAAGCGACCGATCCGCCGGGCGCTGGTCAGCGTCTACGACAAGTCCGGCCTGGAGGAGCTGGCGCAGGGGCTGCACGCGGCCGGTGTCCAGCTGGTGTCGACCGGCTCGACCGCCGGGAGGATCGCCGCCGCCGGTGTGCCGGTCACCAAGGTCGAGGAGCTGACCGGCTTCCCCGAGTGCCTGGACGGCCGGGTCAAGACGCTGCACCCCAAGGTGCACGCGGGCATCCTCGCCGACCTGCGGCTGACCGAGCACCAGAAGCAGCTGGCCGACCTCGGCGTCGAGCCGTTCGACCTGGTGATCGTGAACCTCTACCCGTTCCGGGAGACCGTCGCCTCCGGCGCCACCCCCGACGAGTGCGTCGAGCAGATCGACATCGGTGGCCCCTCGATGGTCCGCGCCGCCGCCAAGAACCACCCGTCGGTCGCCGTCGTCGTCAACCCCGACCGTTACGACGAGGTCCTCGACGCCGCGTCCCGGGGCGGGTTCGACCTCGCCGACCGCAAGCGGCTCGCCGCCGAGGCGTTCCAGCACACCGCCGCCTACGACGTGGCCGTCGCCTCCTGGTTCGCCGCCGACTACGCCGCCGCCGACGACTCCGGCTTCCCCGACTTCCTCGGCTCCGCGCTGGAGCGCAAGAACGTCCTGCGCTACGGCGAGAACCCGCACCAGGGCGCCGCGCTCTACCTCGACCCGGCCGCGCCGGGCGGCCTCGCCGACGCCGAGCAGCTGCACGGCAAGGAGATGTCGTACAACAACTTCACCGACACGGACGCCGCGCGCCGTGCCGCGTACGACCACGACGAGCCGTGCGTGGCGATCATCAAGCACGCCAACCCCTGCGGCATCGCGATCGGCGCGGATGTCGCCGAGGCGCACCGCAAGGCCCACGAGTGCGACCCGCTCTCCGCGTTCGGCGGCGTCATCGCCGTCAACCGCCCGGTCAGCAAGGCGATGGCCGAGCAGGTCGCGGAGATCTTCACCGAGGTCATCGTGGCGCCCGACTACGAGGACGGCGCGCTGGAGGCGCTGACGCGGAAGAAGAACATCCGGGTGCTGCGGGTGCTCGGCGCCCCGGGGGCGTCCGTCGAGGTCAAGCCGATCGACGGCGGCGCGCTCCTCCAGGTCACCGACTGCCTCCAGGCCGACGGCGACGACCCGGCCCACTGGACGCTGGCCGCCGGTGCCGCGCTGTCCGAGGACGAACTGGCCGAGCTGGCCTTCGCCTGGCGCGCCGGGCGGGCCGTGAAGTCCAACGCGATCCTGCTCGCCAAGGACGGCGCCACCGTCGGCGTCGGCATGGGCCAGGTCAACCGCGTCGACTCCGCCAAGCTCGCCGTGCAGCGCGCGGGCGAGGAGCGGGCGCGGGGCGCGTACGCCGCCTCCGACGCCTTCTTCCCCTTCCCCGACGGCTTCGAGGTGCTGGCCGAGGCGGGCGTCAGGGCCGTGGCGCAGCCCGGCGGTTCGATCCGCGACGAGCAGGTCGTCGAGGCCGCCGAGAAGGCGGGCGTGACGATGTACTTCACCGGGACGCGGCACTTCTTCCACTGAGCCGGACCCGTACGGGCCGCGTCTCCCCTGCGGAGGCGCGGCCCGCGTGCGTCACGCGGAAGCATGACGAACGGTCACCGTGGGGCGGCGGGACGAGCCGTTGGCGCCGGACGGCCCGCAGGCCCCCTCCCGTATCGGTGGGAGGGGGCCTGCGGGGAGCGGGGAGCCGTCAGTAGCGCGGGCGGTTGAACCACGCCTTGGCGTCCTCCTTGGAGCTGAAGACGATGATCATGACGCCCAGCACGGAGTGGACCAGGCCGAACGGGAAGACGCAGAAGCTGACGACCAGGGTCGCCGCGCCGAAGACGGCGGCGCCGATCCGGACGCCGTTGCCGCCGCTCGCGAACTGCAGCGCCAGCACGACGGCCAGCACCGTGAAGATCGCGATGAACACGATCAGGACGATCAGCAGGCCCTTGCCGAGGTTGGCCGCGGCGTGGTTGTCGTCCGTGAGCGCGCTCTTCGCCGCCTTGCTCACCGCGCCGAGCCCGGTCACCGCCAGGCACAGACCGATGAGGTTCAGCCCGGCGAGCACGAACAGCAGCACCCGGGCGGCCTTCAGCCCGCCGGGCATCCGGGTGGGCGGCGGCTGCATCCCGCCGGGCGGCATCCCGCCGCCCGGGTAGGGCCCGTAGGGGGCGGGCGGCTGCGGGGGGAAGCCGTAGCCCGGCTGGGGGGCGGACGGCTGGCTGTAGGGGTTCTGGTTCGGGTAACTCACGGGCGCTGTCCTTCAGGCGGGAGGGCCGGATGTCCGGGGCGCGGTGGCCGGGTCCCGGGCGCCGCGAAGGCCCCCGGCCGCGGGGCGGCGAGGGCCTTCGGGACGACGCGGGGAGCGGCCCCGCACCGACTCACTGGGTCTTGACGACGACCGAGCTGACGATCTTGTCGGCGAAGGTCTGGGACTTCTCGTCCCACAGCGGCCACAGGTAGCCCAGGCTGCACAGCATGCTGTCCACGGCGTGGCAGATCTTCCGGAGGAAGGCCATGCCGAAGCCGAGCGGCTGGCCGGTGGCCTCGCTGACGAGCCGGATGTTCAGCGCCTTCTTGCCGGGCGTCTGACCGGTGCTGCCCTCCTTGGCGATCAGGAAGATGCCACCGGCGGCTCCGGCCACGATTGCCAGGACGATCAGCAGGATCGCGAAGATCGGCATACCGGTGGAGGCGGAGTTGATCGCGTCGCTGCGGCACTGGAAGTCGTCCTGCGCACAGGAGTCGACGCTCGACTGCACCGAGCTGGCGGACGAGGCGCCGACGATGATCGCGATGATGTAGAGGATCATCGGCACGACACCGATGATCAGGCCGTCGATCAGGTACGCGCCGACGCGGGCGCCCCAGCTCGCGTAGCCCGTGGGCATACCGGGCATCCCGCCCTGCGGGTAACCGCCCTGCTGGGGGTAGCCGTAACCCTGCTGCGGCGCCTGCTGCTGCGGGTACCCGTAGGGCTGCTGCTGGGGAGCGGCGGGCTGCTGCTGCGGGTAGCCGTAACCGGGCTGGCCGCCCTGCGGCGGGACCGGCGGCTGCTGGCCGTAAGGGGCCTGCTGCGGCTGCTGGCCGTACGGGTTGTTCGGGTCGCCGAAGCTCATGTGGTGTTTTCCTCCGTTGGGTCAGTGGGGGACGACGCGGCGCGACTTCGGAGGAATACAGGTTGTTTCACTTGGCTTGCCCCCGATGATGCCTGCGGCACTGGCCGACAATCCTTCTAGCTGTCGATGAACGTTGTCCAGTCGCGGCGGGAAGGTGTTGTGCAAGTGCAATGATCAAATTCCGTTTTTCGGGCACCGACCGGCCCTGACCGGGGACGACGGGCCCTGATTGGAACGCGGGCGCCTCCATCCGGGAGGATGGGGGTATGAGCGCCCAGATTCTCGATGGCAAGGCCACCGCCGCCGCGATCAAGTCCGAACTGTCCGCGCGGGTGGAAGCGCTGAAGGCCAAGGGCGTGCAGCCCGGTCTCGGCACCGTCCTGGTCGGCGACGACCCCGGCAGCCGCTGGTACGTCAACGGCAAGCACCGCGACTGCGCGCAGGTCGGCATCGCCTCCCTCCAGCGCGAGCTGCCGGAGACGGCCACGCAGGAGGAGATCGAGGCGGTCGTCCAGGAGCTCAACGACAACCCCGAGTGCACCGGCTACATCGTTCAACTGCCGCTCCCCAAGGGCATCGACACCAACCGCATCCTCGCGCTGATGGACCCGGCCAAGGACGCCGACGGGCTGCACCCGATGAGCCTGGGCAAGCTCGTCCTCGGCGAGACCGGCCCGCTGCCCTGCACCCCGTACGCCATCGTGGAGCTGCTGCGCCGCCACGGCGTGCAGATCAACGGCGCGCATGTCGTCGTGGTCGGCCGCGGCATCACCATCGGGCGCCCGATGCCGCTGGTGCTCACCCGTAAGTCGGAGAACGCCACGGTCACGCAGTGCCACACCGGCACCCGTGACCTCGCCGCGCACCTCAAGCAGGCGGACATCATCGTCGCCGCCGCCGGTGTGCCGCACCTGGTCAAGCCCGAGGACGTCAAGCCGGGTGCGGCCGTCCTCGACGTCGGCGTCAGCCGGGACGAGAACGGCAAGATCGTCGGCGATGTGCACCCCGGCGTCGCCGAGGTCGCCGGGTGGGTCGCCCCGAACCCGGGCGGCGTCGGCCCGATGACCCGCGCCCAGCTGCTGGTCAACGTCGTCGAGGCGGCCGAGCGCGCGGCCGGCTGACCCCCACGACCGAGGACGACGGACGGCACGACGATGAACACGGAGGGACAGGCGGCCATGGGCGAGGCAGCACGACCGGACGGCGCGTCCGGACCCCGGCGCCTGACGCGCCGCTTCCCGCAGCTGACGAGGGACACCGCACGCCCGCAGGGCGGCGGCCGGGCGGCGCCGGGCGGCTCCCCGGCACCGGCCCGGCAGTGGCCGCTGCTGTCGGTGATGGGCGGCGTCGGGCTCGGGCTGCTGCTGGTCGCGGTGGACGTGTTCCGGCTGGGCGCGATCGTCATCGGGCTGGCCCTGCTGGGCGGCGCCGCACTGCGCTGGGCGCTGCCCGAGGTCGGCATGCTAGCGGTGCGCTCCCGCTTCACGGACATGCTGACCTACGGCGTGCTGGGCTTCGTGATCGTGATCCTGGCCCTGATGGTGCAGCCCAAGCCGTGGCTCCATCTGCCGTTCCTCGATGATCTGGTGCATTTGACGGTGCGGTAGGTGGCGGTGGGGGCGGCGGTTGGCTGACCGGGGGGTCGGCCGAGCGGCCGTTCCGGAGCTGACTGTTGGTGTGTGGCGGGGCGCTCTTCCCTTCGGGGAGGGCGCCCCGCTTTTTGTGTGCGGGGTGTTGGGGGTGGGGCGGGGCCAGGGGGTGGCGCCGGAATGTTCAGGAAAGCTTCCTGATTGCTTGCCGGAATGCGTCCCGGAATGCCGTCCCGGATTGTCTTCCCTCTTGCGTCCCGGAGTTGCGTCCCCGGGAAGGGCGTCGGCGGGCGGCGGGCCGCGGGGCGGGATCGGCGCGGGTCCGGGAGGGAGCGCGGAGCGCGGGCGTGTGGGGCCCCGAACGCGCCGGGAAGGCCCTCACCGCCCCCGTTTCCGCCGCTCACCCGGCGCGGAAATCTTGGTATTTGTAGGCAGATGGAGGCGCCTCCTTGCCGGGAGACACCGCATGCCTGTGGGGTGAACATGGCGCGTTGGCAGGAACTGCCCGTCCCTCCGGACCATCGGGTACGACGACTCGCGGCCCGGATACGGACGCTCAAGGACCACAGCGGGCTGAGCCTCACCGCGCTCGCCGCGCGCACCCCGTACAGCCGCGCCTCCTGGGTGCGCTACCTCAACGCCGAGCAACTGCCGCCGCGCGACGCCGTGGAGGCGCTGGCGCGGGTGTGCGGGGTCGATCCCACCGGGCCGCTGGTCCTGTGGCGGGCGGCGGCCGAGGCGTGGGAGGAGCGGCGCGCGCAGCCGGGCGTCCGCCACCCGGCGCCGGGCCGCCCCCGGGTGCCCGCCCAACTGCCCCGCCCCGGGGCGCCGCGGCCGGTCCACGGCGGTGAGGACGGCGGCGACGGCGGTGTCCGGCCCAAGGTGGTCGGGGTGCTGGGCGGCGTGGTGCTGGCCACCTTCGTCGCCGGGCTGCTGGCGGGCCGCCCCTGGCTGGGCCCGGAACCGGCCGATGCGCTCCAGGGCGTGTTCACCGTCCGCCGCGGACAGGAGCGCGGCTGCGCGGTGAACCGCAGCGGCGGCTTCCTGCACGCCGGGCACAGCCGTACCGACGCCCGGCTGCTGGACGTCAGCAGCACCGGCTGGGAGGTCGTCGAGGCGCAGTGCCTGCTGCGCCACCGCGGCTACGAACCGGGCGCCGCCGACGGCGTCTACGGCCCGCGGACCAAGCGGGCGGCCCGCGCCTTCCAGCGGGCGTCCGGGCTGACCCCGGACGGCGTCGTCGGGCCCGACACCTGGGGGGCGTTGCGCCGATGAGCCGGGCCCGCGCCCCGCACCGGACCGTGGCCTACGGGTCCGCCGGAGCGGGGCGGTGCCCGAGGACGGCGTACCGGCGGGAGGCGCGTGCGGTGCGTCGTCCGGCGGTGCGTCCGGAGAGGGGCCCGGCGCCGCGTCCGGTGCGGCGCCGGACCCCTCGGCGGGGCCGGGGTCGGGCCCGGCCCCGGGGCCCGGCCGTGGAGGGCACGGCCGGGCCCGCGGCCGGGGCCGGATCCCGTAAGGGGCCCGAAGTGGCGTGCCCCGCGGCCGGGTTGGGGAGTGCCCCGATCCGGTAGGGAACCCGTAGGGGAACGGCGCGCCCGGAGATCGTGGGCGCCGGGGGCGTGCGCGGGGAGCGGGGGCGCCTGGTTCGATGGGGCGGGGGATCTGATGGTTGGCCGGGGCCGGTGGGCGGCCCGGGGACGGACGGCGACCGTACGGCGCGACGCAGCGTACGGGGGAGAGGGGACGGCATGCCGCGCTGGCGGGCGCTTCCGGAGGAACTGGACCCGGAGATCAGGGAGTTCGTCCGGCAGTTGCGCGGGGTGGTGGACCGCGCCGGGCTGAGCGTGTCCGACGTCGCGGAGCGGACCGGCATCCCCCGCGCCGACTGGGTGCGCCACCTCGACGGTCGGCAGCCACCGCCGCGCGCCGCGGTCGCCGCGCTCGCCCGGGTCGCCGGGGTGCCCGCCGCGCAGCTGACCGCCATGGGGGACGGCGCCGCGGCGGCCTGGCGGCGCCGGGCGGAGCGCGGCGACGGCCCGCCCGGGGCGCCCGGTGACGGCGCGAAGGCCGGGCGCCGCCGCCGGGCCGTGCTGGCGGCGGGCGCGGGCGGCGCGCTGCTGCTGGTGGCCGCCGCGGTGCTGCTGGCCCGGCCCGGGAGCAGCGACGCGGCGCCCCGGACGCCCGCGTCCGTACGGTCGGCGGAGCGGAGCGCGGGCCCCGTCCCGCCGCCGGGCGTCCGGTGCACGGCCGACGGCTGCATGGGGCGCGACCCGGAGATGTCCGGCTGCGCGGCGAAGGCGGTCACCACCGCCCGGGGCACGGCGGGCGACGTCCTGATCGAGGTCCGCTACAGCGCCGACTGCCGCGCCGCCTGGGCCTGGATGGTGGGCGCCGACCCCGGCAGCCAGGTCAGCGTCAGCGCCCACGGCCACAGCGCCCGCGCCACCACGGGCCGCAGCGGCGGCGCCACCACCCCGATGGTCACCGTCCCGGGCACCCCCGGCACGGCCACCGCCTGCGGCACCACCGCCCGCGGCGCCCAGGGATGCGCCCAGCCCCTCGCCACACCGGTACCGGTGCGGTCACCGGGCGCCGGGGCGTAGGGCGCGTCCCCCAGGGGGCACACCGCCGCACCCGCCCGCCCCGCTCCGGGAACCCGTACGGGCACACGCCTCTCCCGGGGCGCGCCCCCGTAGGACGTATCCCGTAGGGCGCTCCCCGTACGGGCCCCCGGCGCCCCGCTCCCCTACGGATCGCCCCCGGGGCAACCGGAGGCCGCCGTATCCCAGCCGACCCACACACCCCTGGCAACACATCAGGAACCGGCGGCTCCGTGACGGTTCCCCAGGTGCCGGCGGTGTGCGGCCGTTCGCGGGGGCGGGGCGGGCCCCCGGTGAACTGGCCGGTAATCGCCGACGGGCCCCTGGTGGCGGGTACCGCGGGGCATGTCACCGCCCATCGAGGGCAGGCGGACAGCAACCCCCCACGGGTGTGTCCGACCCGGCGGCCGCCCGCGCCCCTCCTCCAGCGGGCGGCCGCCGCGTCGTACGGCCGGGGCGCGGCACACCCGGCACCACGCGCCCCGCGCCGCCCCCGTACGGGACGGCTCCGACAGCCGCCACTGCCCCCGTACGGGACGGCCCGGGGCGGACCCGGAGTCCCGTACGGACCGCCGTCGGGCCCGGTCCCGGCGCTCCCGGTGAGCCGCGCCACACCGGCCCGTCGTCAGGGCCGGGGCGGGGTCCGATAGCCTGGCGGACAGGTCTCTCGATACCAAGAGACTCGTCGAGAGTCGTCGATGAGACCCGAAAACGGGCAGACACCCACCGCCACCCAAGGTGGACCGGGGCTTGCCCCCGGAACACATCGCGCAGGAGATCGCCATGACCCGCACTCCCGTCAATGTCACCGTCACCGGCGCCGCCGGCCAGATCGGTTACGCCCTCCTCTTCCGCATCGCCTCCGGTCACCTGCTCGGCGCGGACGTGCCGGTCAAGCTGCGCCTCCTGGAGATCCCGCAGGGCCTGAAGGCCGCCGAGGGCACCGCCATGGAGCTGGACGACTGTGCCTTCCCGCTGCTCCGGGGCATCGACATCTCGGACGACCCGAACGTCGCCTTCGACGGCGCCAACGTCGCCCTCCTCGTCGGCGCCCGCCCCCGTACCAAGGGCATGGAGCGCGGCGACCTGCTGGAGGCCAACGGCGGCATCTTCAAGCCGCAGGGCAAGGCCATCAACGACCACGCCGCGGACGACATCAAGGTCCTCGTCGTCGGCAACCCGGCCAACACCAACGCCCTCATCGCCCAGGCGGCCGCGCCGGACGTGCCGCGGGAGCGCTTCACCGCGATGACCCGCCTCGACCACAACCGTGCGCTCTCGCAGCTCTCGAAGAAGACCGGCGCCCCGGTCTCCGAGATCCGCAAGCTCACGATCTGGGGCAACCACTCCGCCACCCAGTACCCCGACATCTTCCACGCCGAGGTGGCCGGCAAGAACGCCGCCGAGGCCGTGAACGACCAGGCGTGGCTGGCCGACGACTTCATCCCGACCGTCGCCAAGCGCGGTGCGGCGATCATCGACGCCCGTGGCGCCTCCTCCGCCGCCTCCGCCGCCAACGCCGCCATCGACCACGTCCACACCTGGGTCAACGGCACCGCCGACGGCGACTGGACCTCCATGGGCATCCCCTCGGACGGCTCCTACGGCGTCCCCGAGGGCCTCATCTCGTCCTTCCCCGTCACCACCAAGGACGGCAAGTACGAGATCGTCCAGGGCCTGGAGATCAACGAGTTCTCCCGTACGCGCATCGACGCCTCCGTCAAGGAGCTGTCGGAGGAGCGCGACGCCGTCCGCGGTCTCGGCCTGCTCTGATCCGCGCCGCCGGTGGCCGACCGCCCCGGCGTACGCACCCGGCGCACGGCCACGGGCCCGCGCGGTCCCAACGGATCGCGCGGGCCCGGCCGTTGCGCCGTCCGCGCCCGGGAACACGCTGGCCGGAAAGCGGCCGCCTCCCCTATGCTGCCGCTCCGTAGACCGCGCGGCGGAGGGGCTGTTCAGGGCCCGGGTCTCGGTTCCGGACCGCGCTTGGGGGGAAGAGCGGTGAGTCAGACGAACGTGCCTGCCCAGCCGGGCGACAGCGACCGGACATCCTTCGACAAGGGGACGGCCACGCCGCCTCCGCCCCCGGGGGCGCCGCCGCCCGCCTCCGTCCCGCCCGCCGCCAGCGAGGCCACCCGCCTGCTGTGCGCCGGTACCTACCTCGACGGCGGCTACCGCGACGCCGTCATCGAGGAGCTGTACCTCCACGAGGAGCGGTTCGCCGCGCCCTCCCTGGGCATCGACGCCGCCCGCGTCCTCGCCCACGCGCTCCGCGCCCGCCGCACCGAGCTGGGCTGGGCCGCCGCCCTCGTCGGCCTGTGGCTCGCCTCCGTCCCGCTCTCGTACGGCCTGACGCTGTTCTATGCCTGGCCCGTACTGCTCCTGGGGCTGAGCCGGTTGGTCCGGCGGCTGCCGCTGCCGTACTGGCTGGCGGCGGGCGCCGCCTTCATGTTCCGCTGGTACGGGCGGCTCTGCGGCGCGGTGATCGTGGTGTTCGTGGTGGCCGGGGTGTTCGGCGCCACCGCGTCCCTGGTGGAGTGGGTCCTCCCGTGGTCGTCCGGCAGCAGCTACTCCACCTTCGGGTACGAGGGCGCCGAGACGAGCGGCTGGACCGACTCCGGTGCCTTCGACGACGGTTCCTCGTCCGGCTCCGGCGTCTTCGCCCTGTGGGTCACGCTGGCACTGCCGTTCGCGGTCACCGCGCTCGTCGCCCTCCAGCGGCGCCGGACCGCCCGCGTCCTCCAGGAGGAGCTGTCCCGCACCCGCTTCCCCGACCTGCACCGCGACCCGGCCGAGGCGCACACCGGCGAACGCTTCCAGCGGCTGCGCGAGCGGATCCGCACCGAACAGCACGGTCAGTTGGTGATGTACCGGCCCGGCGACCCGTTCCGCGGCGCCGGGGAGGCGTACGGCACCTGGTCGCTTTCGGTGGAGCTGCGGCCCCGTAAGGACGCCGAGGTCCGGCCGCTGGACAACGCCGCGTTCCTGGAGCGCATCGTCCCGCTGGTCGAGGCGCTCCGGGTGCCCTCGGTGCACCGCACCCCGCAGGCCAGGGCCGCGGTCCGGGACCGGCTGCGGGAGCTGGAGACCGACGAGTGCGTCTTCCTCCCGGCGGACGGCATCCCGGCGCGCGCCCTGGCCCCGTACGCCCCCGCGGAGCTGGCCCGGCACCGTGCCGAGGCGGTCGAGGAAGGCGGCGAGACCCGCCGCCACTTCCTGCGCATACGGATCGGCGGCTGGCACGAGGGCGTGGTGACCACGGTCTTCGTCCGGGTCCACACCCAGGGCGGGATGCTGATGCTGGAGGTGGCGCCGCATGTGCTGTGGCCGGTGCGGCAGCAGTTCCAGGACGCCGACCGCTTCGCCCACCAGGAGGCGCACCTCCACCCGGTCGTCCGGGCGCTCCGGGCGCTGATCGACACCCCGCGCGCCGGGGGGCGTGCGGTCGTCACCCTCGCGCGGGGGCTGCGCTCGGTGTGGCGGCTGGCCACCGGCGGCCATGCGGCCGCGCTGCCCGAGGGCCCGGGCCTCGCGGTGCGGGAACTGGGCTCGTACGGCGAGGCGTCGCTCTTCCAGGGCATGGACGCCGCCCGGTACCTCAAGACCGTCCAGCAGCGGGTCACCGCCGGGGTGACCACCACGCTGCGGGAGGCCGGGTACGTCACCGAGGAGTTCGAACAGCGCGTGGTCAACGTCGCCGAGGGCGGCGTCTACATCGAGTCCGCCCAGGGAGCGGTGGGCATCGGCGACCACAACACCGTCACCCACAACGACCGGCGCGGTGGCGCGCCCACGGAAGGGGCCACACGTGGCAACCACTGACGACCAGGGCAGGAACATCCGGATCGGCACGAACAGCGGGGTCGTCTCCGTCGGCGACCACAACAACGTCGTCCAGAACAGCGGCGCGGGCCCGGCCCCCGACCCGGCGCACGCGGAGCTGCTGCGCGCCGTCGGGGAACTGCGCCAGGACCTCGCCCGCATGGTGGCGAACCCGCAGGTCCAAGCGTTGGACGGGGAGTTGGCGGACGCCGAGACGGAGATCGTGACACAGGGCGCGGCGGGCCGCGGGCGCCTGGACCGGCTGCGGGCCGCGCTCACCGACGCCGGTTCCGTCGTCGGCCTGCTGGCCTCCGGAGCGGCCGTCGCCGAGGCCGTCGCCGGGTTGGTGGGCGGATGACCGCACACGGCGGTGGTGCCGCCCGTTGGAACAGCGAGACACAGCAGTGGGACGACGGTGCGCCGCCGCCCGCGGCGTACACCGGACCGCCGCCGCCCCGCCCGGCGTGGACCCCGGGGACGGCCCCGGCCACCCCGCCGTCCGCACCGGCGGGCGGCGAGGCACCGGCCGCCGCCCCCGCGCCCCCGGCCGCCCCGCCCGCGGCCACCCCGGAGGGCGCCGCGCCCGCCGCCCCGGAACCCGCTCCGTACGCGGGTCAGGCCGCGCTGGACGCGCTTCCGGGGAGCCTGGCGTGGGACGAGCGGCCGACGGTCGCCGGGCGCCGCTCCTCGCGCCGGACCGCCGCACTGGCGGCGGGCGCCGCGGTCGCCGTCATCGGGCTGGGCTTCGGCGGCGGCTGGCTGCTGTGGGGCCGGACCGGCGCGCCCGCCGCGAAGCCCGCCGGGCCCACCACGGCGGCGAGCAGCCGGACGTCGTACCCGGAGCTGCCCGCGGAACCGACGGAGCCGACGCCGACCGGCACCGGTCTGCCCGAGGGCTTCCACCTCGTCCACAACACCGAGAAGGACTTCACCCTCGCCGTGCCGCAGGACTGGCAGCACGACTCCCGTACGGACGGTGAGTTCTACACCTCGCCGGACGAGCGCGGGCTGGTGCAGGTCTTCGAGATACGCGAGCCGGACGAGACGCCCCGCCACTCCCTGGCGACCGCCGCGAAGAACCTGTCGGGCAACCCCGGCTACACCGAGATCGAGCGCGGCGACTTCGGCGCGGGCGCGCCCTCACCGGACGCCGCCAAGCTGGTCTACGCGTACGACAGCGCCCAACTGGGCGAGCGGGTGCAGGTGGTGGACTGTGCGTTCAGCACCGACGACGGACGGCAGTTCGCGGTGCTGGTGCGCGGCCCCGCCACCGACTGGCCGCAGCAGGAGACCACGCTCCACGCCGCGCTCGGCGCGTTCGTGCCGCATGCGTGAGGGCGGGACGCGCGCCTGAGGGTGCGCCTCCCGCCCGGCGCCGGGCCGGGCGCGCCGCCACGGCGGACCGCCCGACCCGGTGGCGCGCGGCCCGCCGCCGGGCGGCGCGTAGCCGCGCGGCCCGCCGCCGGGAGCCCCGCTCACCCTGGGAGTTCGGTCCGCTCCCACCACTCGTAGACCGGCAGCCGCCCCTCCTTCGTCTCCTCGTGTCGGCCGGTGGCGCGGAAGTGTTCGTAGCCGTTGCGCCAGGCGATCTTGATCTCCGGTCCCGGCGGCTCGATCGGCACGATCCGCTCCGGGAAGTCGGCGGGTCCGCCGCTCAGCACTGCCTTCGTCTCCGTGTCAGCCATGCCCGGATTGTGGTCCCCGGTCCGCCGTCGCCGGGCGGCACCACGCCGACGCGGTACGCGCCGGGGCGGCGACGGGCGCACGGACGGCGGACGCGTTCCGGCCGGGCACCGGCACCACCCCCACAGGTGGTTTGTCCGCCGACCCGACGCCCTACGGGCGGGCCGCTGCCCACACTGCGGGAATGACGGAAGACGGTGAGGAAGTCCCCGCGTACCGCACCATCAGGGTCACCGCCCAGGACGGCCCGGTGGCGGAGCTGTCCGAGGAGGAGGCGTGGCGGGCGCGGGAGCGCTATCCGGAGATCCTGGGCACGGGCGGGCCGGTCTTCTGCGCCGCGCGCGAGCGGGAGCAGGGCGGCTGGGAGGTGCGGTGCGTCGGCGGCAGCGGCCCGCAGACCGCCCGGGACGCGCTGGCCGCGGAGTTCCGGCGGCGGGCCCGGCGCTCCGCCCGCACGGCGCACGCGCCCGCGTATCTGGCGGCCGCCGCCCGTCTGGAGCGGGAGCGGCCCGACGAACTGACCGTCCTGGGGGAGCGGTACCGGGTGGTCCGCTGCGAGGAGTTCGTCCGGATGGGCCCGGACGGGCCGGAACCGCCGCGCCCCTCGGACCCGGACCCGGCGATGTGCGGCGACGCCTGCCGACCGGGCCGGACGAAGGGCTTCGTCATCGATCCGGCGGTCGGTACGGGCATGTCGGACGGCGTCCTCAAGCTCGATCTGCTCCAGTTCGTCCGGGCGGCGGGCTCGGCGCCGCCGGAGGTCGAGCGGGACGAGCGGCGGGCCGCCGTCAGCCATCCCGGCGGGGTGCTGCTCCCGGCGGCGTTCCTGGTCGCCGAGCGCACCGGCGGCGAGTGGCAGGCGCACACCGCCTCCTGCGACACCCCGCAGGACGCCCGCGACGCGCTCACGATGTGGCTGCGCGTCCTCGCCCCCGTCACCCTCAAACTGACCGGTGCGGAACGGGAGGCGTACGAGCGGGCCGGTGACCGGCTGGCCCGGCGCCCCGGCAACGACGTACGTGTCGAGGGCCGCCCGGGGCGCTGCTTCAAGGTGGTCCGCGTCGAACGGCTGGTCCGCATCGGTCCGGACGGCCCCGAGGGCCCCCGCCCCTCCGACGTCGACCCGGACACCCCGGCCGCGGAACGGGCCCGCCGCCCCGACGTCGCCCCGGACCGCGGCCAGAGCCACGGCTGAGGCGCTCAACGCCCCTCCCCATGGCACCCGTTGGGCGCCCTTGCACACATGGCGAGGATTTCCCCAGGCCCCTTCCCGCTCCGCTCCGTCCGCATAGGGTGCGGGCATGAACACGCCCAGCACAGCACAGCCCGGTGGTGGCGGCGCGGACGCCCGTATCGCCGCGCTGGAGGAGAGCCAGCGGCGGATGGCCGCCGAGATCGAGCGGCTGGAGGGGGAGGTCCAGGAGCTGCGCCGCCCCGGACTCGGCTTCATCGCCCGGGTCGGCGTCGGGCTGCTGGTGCTGATGATGGTCGTCCAACTGGCCATCCCGATGGTGCTCGCCGCCGCCTCCGCCGCCTTCGGCAGCGCGGCTCCGGCGGTCGTCGGTCTGACCCTGATCGCCCTGATCGTCGCCGGACTCGTCTTCTACACGGTGCGCGGCGGACGGGCCTGACGGTGGCGCCCCGGGGCGCGCTCAGTCCCGGGGGAAGTCCTCGGTGGCGAGGGTGATGCCGACGACCGTGCCGGTCAGATCGACGGGCTCGCCGTACGCGAGGGTGAGGTCGCTCTTGTAGTCGCCGTCCTGCGGGTGGGTGAAGACCCGGCAGCGGGCGGTGTACGGGTCGGCGATCAGATACACCGGCACCTCGGCCCGCGCGTAGGCGGTCTTCTTGGGGCCGTAGTCGTTCACGCCGGTGCCCTTGGCGACGACCTCGGCGACGAACTCGATGTCCTGGTGGCACCGGCGCCCGTGGGCGTCCTTCTCGGCGTCGGCGGTGAACTTGGCGACGTCCGGGGCGAAGCCGTTGGTCTTCCCCGGGAAATCGATGCGTACGTCGGAGAGGATGACGGCATCCATGCCGAAGCGGTCCTCCAGCGCCCGTACGATCCTGCGGATGGTCTGCCAGTGCGCGTCCCGCTGCGGCGACATGAAGGCGTTCCCCTCGACGATCTCGACCTTGTAGCCCTCGGGGACTGGCATCTTCTCCAGGCGCTCGAACAGTTCGTCCAAGCTGAGGTTGCCGTTCTCGGGCATGTCGATCCTGTCGGTCTCGATTACGTCGGTCCGCCGTACGAGGCTGATGGTCATCGTGCCGCTCCTCCCCGCTGCCGCGCGGCGCGGGCAGCCGCACGGTCCAACGATACGCGCGGGGGTGCGTTATGTGCGTACGTGCGAAAAACGTTCCTCTTTGCGTACGGGGCGGGGGAGTTGGCGGAACGTCCGTCTCATGTCTCCTGGGACGGCGGCTTCGCGCCCGGGAGTTGGTCCTCGACCTCGGAGATCTCCATGCTCCGGGCGGCGGTCGGGGTCTTCGGTGAGACGTGGGTGCCGTAGTTGCTGAGGAGGATCGTCGCGGTCTGGTGGTCGACCTCGGCGGTGAGGCGGCGGGGGACGTGTTTGCCGTCGATGGCCACGTAGAGGGTCTGGCGGGCGCCGCCGCGGGATTTGAGGATGGGCAGGACGCGGGTGCCCTCCTGGACGGTCGGTTTGCCCTTGCTCAGGGTGAGCTTCGGCTGCGGGGAGGCGCCCGGCGGGGTCGGTTTCGGGGATTCGGGGCTGCCGGACCCGGCGGTCTGCTTCTGGAAGGCGGCCAGGTCGCAGGCGGCGGCGATGCTCGCGGGGAGCGGGTCGTCGGTGGTGCCGTGCAGGTAGCGGCCCTTCACGCGGGCGATGACGGAGGCGGCGGCGTCCGCGGAGAGCTGGCCCTTCCAGAACGCGTCGTCCGGCTTGAGCCAGATCTGCCGGCCGTGCTTGATCAGCTCGACCTTGCCGTAGTGGCCCTTGCTGATCGCGCCGGTGCAGTCACCGGAGCGGTTCATCGTGATGTCGAGGCGGGTGGCGTCGACGCTGGTGCTGGTGCGCAGCCGTAGCGAGGTCGCCGCCAGGAGTTCCCTGCGGGCCAGCTCCGAGATCTGTTCGGCGGACTTTCCCGCCAGATCTCCCTCGCCGCCGGAGTCGCGCGCCCGGGCGGTCCCGGCCCCCGCGAACCCGCCGAGAAGGGCCACACCGCAGGTCAGGGCGGTGATGCTGGTGGCGGTTCGGCGTCTGCTGCTCATCCGTGGACCTCCGCACCGAGAGGGGCGTACGTAGGGACGTACGGCTATTCAGGGTACGTATGAGGACATTCGGCCGCACATTGAGTGACTCGGGCCACTTTCCCCGAATGGTTGGGCATAGCTGTAGAGGTTTCGGGGAGGGGTCCCCGTTGCTGGTGTGAACCAGTGGAAGAAATCGGTAACGGAAGGCAGAACAGCGTGTCGGCAAGCGAGACCATTCACGTAGACGGGGTGTGGCGTGCCGCCGCATCCGGCGCCACGCGGGAGGTCCTCGATCCCGCCGACGCCACCGTGATCCAGCTGGTGGCCGAGGGCGGCGCGGAGGACGCCGACGCGGCGGTGGCCGCGGCCCGCCGCGCCTTCGACGACGGCAGCTGGTCCGCCACCCCGGTCGCCGAGCGTGCCGCACTGCTGCGCCGCGTCGCCGACCTGCTCCAGCGGGACCGCGAGGAGATCGCGCTCATCGAGAGCCGCGACACCGGCAAGACGCTGGAGGAGGGCCGGGTCGACGTCGACGACGTCACCAACGCCTTCCGCTACTTCGCCGACACCGTCATGAACGAGAGCGGTGGCCGCGTCGTCGACGCCGGTTCCGCCGATGTGCACAGCGTCGTCGTCCATGAGCCGGTCGGCGTCTGCGCGCTGATCACGCCGTGGAACTACCCGCTGCTCCAGGCCAGCTGGAAGATCGCCCCGGCGCTCGCCGCGGGCAACACCTTCGTCATCAAGCCCAGCGAGGTCACCCCGCTGTCGACGGTGCACCTGGTGAAGCTGCTCGCCGAGGCGGGGCTGCCCAACGGCGTCGCCAACATCGTCACCGGCGCCGGTGTGCCGGTCGGCCAGCGCCTCGCCGACCACCCCGACGTCGACCTCTTCTCCTTCACCGGCGGTCTGGTCTCCGGCACCAAGGCGGGCGCCGCCGCGGTCTCCGGTGCCAAGAAGATCGCCCTGGAGCTGGGCGGCAAGAACCCCAACGTGGTCTTCGCCGACGCCTGCGCCACCGAGGAGGGCTTCGACACCGCCGTCGACCAGGCGCTGAACGCCGCGTTCATCCACAGCGGCCAGGTCTGCTCGGCCGGTGCCCGCCTGATCGTCGAGGAGTCCGTCAAGGACCGCTTCGTCGCCGAACTGGCCCGCCGCGCCGAGAAGATCAAGCTCGGCCGCGGCACCGAGGACGGCGTCGAGTGCGGCCCGCTCGTCTCCCAGCAGCAGCTCGACAAGGTCGAGGCGTACGTCGCCTCCGCGCTCGCCGAGGGCGCGCAGCTGCGCAGCGGCGGCGCCCGCCCCGAGCCCAGCGACATCCGCCCGGCGACCGGCTACTTCTACTCCCCGACCGTCCTCGACGGCTGCCACCGGGAGATGAAGGTGGTCCGCGAGGAGACCTTCGGGCCGATCCTCAGCGTCGAGACCTTCACCACCGAGGACGAGGCCGTCGCGCTCGCCAACGACACCGAGTACGGCCTGGCCGGTGCGGTCTTCTCCGGCAACTCCGCCCGCGCCCGCCGCGTCGCCGCCCGGCTGCGCCACGGCACCGTGTGGATCAACGACTACCACCCCTACCTCCCGCAGGCGGAGTGGGGCGGTTTCGGCAAGTCCGGCATCGGCCGTGAGCTGGGCCCGTCCGGTCTGGACGAGTACCGCGAGTCCAAGCACATCTACGAGAACCTGCGGCCCGAGCCGGTCCGCTGGTTCGGCGGCTGACCGGGCCGCACGGCGGGCGGCGTCCCTGACGGCCGCCCGCCGCCCCGCCGGGGCCCGGCCCCGGCCGTCCGGGGCCGCCGTCCGGCCCCGCGTCGCCGCCCCACCCCGCCGCGGCACCGCACCCCCACGCAGCAGCTCAGGCACTGTGCACGAAGGAGTACCCGTATGCCCCCGTCTTCCTCCGCAGCCCGCACCGTCAAGGCCGACTACGTCATCGTCGGCGGCGGTACCGCGGGATCGGTGATCGCCTCCCGGCTGACCGAGGACCCGAACGTCAGCGTCGTCGTCATCGAGGGCGGCCCGACCGACATCGACCGCGACGACGTGCTGACGCTGCGCCGCTGGCTCGGTCTGCTCGGCGGCGACCTCGACTACGGCTACACCACCACCGAGCAGCCGCGCGGCAACTCGCACATCCTGCACAGCCGCGCCAAGGTCCTCGGCGGCTGCTCCTCGCACAACACCCTGATCTCCTTCAAGCCGCTGCCGTCCGACTGGGACGAGTGGGAGGCCGCGGGCGCCACCGGCTGGGGCGCCGCGAAGATGGACCCCTACTTCGGCAAGCTCCGCAACAACATCGTGCGGGTCGCCAAGAAGGACCAGAACGCCATCGCCACCGACTGGGTCGAGGCCGTCAAGACCGCGCTGGACGTGCCCGAGGTCGTCGGCTTCAACGACAAGCCCTTCGACGAGGGCGTCGGCTTCTTCGACCTCTCGTACCACCCGGAGAACAACAAGCGCTCCTCCGCCTCCGTCGCCTACCTCCACCCGCACATGGAGGCCGGGGACCGCCCCAACCTCACGCTGCTGCTGGAGACCTGGGTCGACAAGCTGGAGCTGGACGGTACCCGCGCCACCGGCGTCCACGCCCGTACGAAGGACGGCGAGGAGCTGTTCGTCGAGGCCGGTCGCGAGGTGCTGCTCTGCGCCGGTGCGGTGGACACCCCGCGGCTGCTGATGCTCTCCGGCATCGGCCCGAAGAAGGACCTGGAGGCGCTGGGCATCCCTTGCGTCCTGGACCTGCCGGGCGTCGGCGAGAACCTCATCGACCACCCCGAGTCGGTCATCGTCTGGGAGACCAACGGGCCGCTGCCCGGCAACTCCGCGATGGACTCCGACGCGGGCCTGTTCATCAAGCGGGACGCCGATCACAAGGGTCCCGACCTGATGTTCCACTTCTACCAGATCCCGTTCACGGACAACCCGGAGCGGCTGGGCTACGAGCGCCCCGAGCACGGCGTCTCGATGACCCCGAACATCCCCAAGTCCCGCGCCCGCGGCCGTCTCTACCTCACCTCCGCGGACCCCGAGGTCAAGCCCGCCCTCGACTTCAAGTACTTCGAGGACGACGCGGACTACGACGGCAAGACCCTGGTGGACGGCATCAAACTGGCCCGTAAGGTCGCCGAGGCTGAGCCGTTCAAGAAGTGGCTCAAGCGCGAGGTCTTCCCCGGCCCCGAGGTCACCGACGACGCGGAGATCAGCGAGCTGGTCCGCAAGGCCGCGCACACCGTCTACCACCCCGCCGGCACCTGCAAGATGGGCGCCAAGGACGACGAACTCGCCGTCGTCGACCCGGAGTTGAAGATCCGCGGCCTCTCGCACGTCCGGATCGCCGACGCCTCCGTCTTCCCGACGATGCCCGCGGTCAACCCGATGATCGGCGTCCTGATGGTGGGGGAGAAGGCCGCCGAACTGCTCCGGGAAGCCCCGGCCCAGGGAGGTGAGGCCTGATGGCTGCCGCCACCGCCGACGCCTCCGGCATAGCCACCGCCGACGCCGGGACCGACGCCGGGGCCCAGGCCCCGGCGGTCCCCGCCCCCGCCACCGCCCCCGGCGAGGAGAGCACCGACCGCGACGTCGTCTTCTCCGCCCGCCACCTGTGGAAGGTCTTCGGCCCCAAGGCCGACCGCATCCCCGACGACACCACCCTGACCGGCCTGAGCGTCGCCGAGGTGCGCGAGCGCACCGGCTGCACGCCCGCCGTCCGCGATGTCTCCTTCGACGTCCACAAGGGCGAGGTCTTCGTCGTCATGGGCCTCTCCGGCTCCGGCAAGTCCACCCTCGTCCGCTGTCTGACCCGGCTCATCGAGCCGACCGGCGGCACCCTGGAGATGGACGGCGAGGACGTCCTCGGCATGGACCGCACCACCCTGCGCGACCTGCGCCGCCGCCGCGCCGCCATGGTCTTCCAGCACTTCGGTCTGCTGCCGCACCGCTCCGTCCTCGACAACGTCGCCTACGGCCTGGAGATCCAGGGCGTCGGCAAGACCGAACGCCGCGCGCGGGCCGCCGAGATGGTGGAGAAGGTCGGCCTCGCCGGACTGGAGAAGCGCCGCCCCGGCCAGCTCTCCGGCGGCCAGCAGCAGCGCGTGGGCCTGGCCCGCGCCCTCGCCGTCGACCCCGAGATCCTCCTGTTCGACGAGCCGTTCAGCGCCCTCGACCCGCTCATCCGCCGCGACATGCAGGAGGAAGTCGTCCGCCTGCACCGCGAGGAGGGCCGGACGATGGTCTTCATCACCCACGACCTCGCCGAGGCGCTGACCGTCGGCGACCGCATCGCCCTGATGCGCGACGGAGAGATCGTCCAGCTCGGCACGCCCGAGGAGATCGTCGGCTCCCCGGCGGACGACTACGTCCGCGACTTCGTCCGCGACGTCCCGCGCGAGCAGGTCCTCACCGTCCGCCGCGCCATGCGCCCCGCCGAGGGCGACGAGGCCGACCGGGGCCCGGCGCTCGCGCCGACCACCCTCATCTCCGACGCGATCGAGGCGGTGGCCCGCTCCGGCGGCGCCGTCCGCGTCGCCGAGAACGGCCGCTGCCTGGGCATCGTCGACCACGCCTGCCTGCTGAACGTCGTCGCGCGGATGGACACCACCCGCACCGAGGTGGCCGCCTGATGTACCCCGCCACCCCCCACGGCGTCGCCCTGCGCGGCGCCCGCGTCCACCGCACCCCGGTGCTGCCGCGGCTCCGTGCCGCGCTGCGGCGGCACTGGCGCGAGGCGCAGCGCGCCGCCGCCATGAACGTGCCCACCGGCACCGTGAAACGGGGCCGCGCATGAGTGCCGCCACCGTCACCACCGTGCCCGACGCCCCGACCGCCGGTCCGCTGCGCGCCCTGCTGCGCCGCCCGGCCCTGGCCAAGCTGGTGCTGCTCGCCGTCGCCGCCGCGGTCCTCGTCCCGCTGCTGCACGCCAAGTGGTCCGGCGGGGTGTGGCCCGAGGCGCTCACCGTCGACCTGACCAAGCCGCTCGGCTCCGCCAGCGACTGGATCATCGACAACCGCGACAGCCACCCGCTGTTCGTCTACTTCCTCGGCCATCTCTCCAACGCCGTCGTCCTCTCCGTCCGCGGCGTCTACCTGGTGCTGCTCGCCCTGGGCTGGACGGGCGTGACCGCCGGGGTCACCCTCGTCGCCTGGCGCGTCGCCGGCTGGCGCATCGCCGCCACCGCCCTGCTGTCCTTCCTGGTCAGCGGCGTGCTGGGGATGTGGGTGCCGACGATGCAGACGCTGGCGCTGATGATCGTCGCGGTGATCGCCTCGGTCGTCGTCGGCGCGCTCCTGGGCCTGGCGGGCGGCCTGTCGGACCGGATGTTCCGGCTGCTGCGCCCGGTCCTGGACACCATGCAGGTGCTCCCCGCCTTCGCCTATCTGCTGCCGGTCGTGCTGATCTTCGGCATCGGGGTGCCCGCCGCGCTGCTGGCCACCGTCGTCTACGCGGCGCCGCCGATGGCCCGGCTCACCGCCCTCGGGCTGCGCGGCGCGGACGCCGGTGTCCTGGAGGCCGTCACCTCGCTCGGCGCCACCGGACGGCAGCGGCTGCTGACCGCCCGGCTGCCGCTGGCCCGCAAGGAACTGCTGCTCGGCCTCAACCAGACGATCATGATGGCGCTCTCCATGGCCGTGATCGCCTCGATGATCGGCGCCGCCGGTCTCGGCGACCGCGTCTACCAGGCCCTCGCCTCCGTCGACGTCGGCGCGGCCCTCGCCGCCGCCGTCCCGATCGTGCTGCTCGCCATCGTCATGGACCGCACCACCGCAGCGGCGGGCGAGAAGGCCGGTGCCGCGGGCGCCGCCGGACCCGCCCTGCTGCGCGGCTGGCGCGGCTGGGCCGCCGTCGCCGTCGTCACCGCCGTGGTCACGGCCGCCGGACGGCTGGCCGGTTCCACGGTCTGGCCGACCGGCGCGACCGTCGCCATCGCCCGGCCCGTCAACGACGCCAAGGAGTGGATGGTCGACCACCTCTACTCCGGCGTCCCCGTCGTCGGCGGCACCGCCGACTGGGCCGCGCACTTCACCAACTGGGTCCTCAACCCGCTGCGCGACGGCCTGACCGCCCTGCCCTGGTACGCCACGCTGCTCGTCGTCGCCGCGCTGGCCTGGCTGATCGGCACCTGGCGCACCGCGCTGACCGCCGTCCTCGCGATGGCCGCGATCGGTGTCCTCGGCGTGTGGAAGCCGTCGATGAACACCCTGTCGCAGGTGCTCGCCGCCCTCGTGGTGACGCTGGTCATCGGCGTCGGCACCGGCATCCTCGCCGCCGGGAGCAAACGGCTGGAGGCGATCCTCCGCCCGGTCCTGGACGTCATGCAGACCATGCCGCAGTTCGTCTACCTGATCCCGGTCGTCGCGCTGTTCGCCGTGGGCCGCGCCCCGGCCGCCGCCGCGGCGGTCGTCTACGCGCTGCCCGCCGTCATCCGCATCACCACCCAGGGGCTGCGCCAGGTCGACCCGGCGGCGATGGAGTCGGCGACCTCGCTCGGCGCCACCCGCTGGCAGATCCTGTGCCAGGTCCAGCTCCCGCTGGCCCGTCCGGCGCTGCTGCTCGCCGTCAACCAGGGTGTGGTCCTCGTCCTCGCCGTCGTCATCATCGGCGGTCTGGTCGGCGGCGGCGCCCTCGGCTACGACGTGGTGACCGGCCTCGCCACCGGCGATCTGGCCCTCGGCCTCGTCGCGGGCGTCGCCATCGTCTGCCTCGGTCTGATGCTCGACCGGGTGACCCAGCCGACCCAGCGCCGCACCGCGAAGGGAGCCTGACCATGTCCCGTACCCGACGCATCGGCACCACGGCCGGGGCCTCGCTGCTGGCCGGGGCGGCGCTGCTCGCGCTCTCCGGCTGCGGCAAGGCCGACATGACCCGGCAGGCGTCCCCGTTCGCCGCCGCCAAGGGCACCAGGTCGGTGACGCTCTCCGTCCAGACCTGGATCGGCGCCCAGTCCAACGTCGCGGTTGCCAAGTACCTCCTCGAACACGAGATGGGGTACCACGTCGACACCGTGCAGGTGGACGAGATCCCCGCCTGGGACGCGCTCAGCCAGGGCCGCGTCGACGCGATCCTGGAGGACTGGGGCCACCCGGACCAGGAGAAGCGCTACGTCCAGAACAAGAAGACGATCACGGACGGCGGCGGCAACGGCGTCACCGGCCACATCGGGTGGTTCGTCCCCAAGTACTGGGCCGACAAGCACCCCGAGGTCACCGACTGGAAGAACCTCAACAAGGTCGCCAAGCAGCTCCGTACCCCGGAGAGCGGCGACAAGGGCCAGCTGATGGACGGCTCGCCGTCCTACGTCACCAACGACAAGGCGCTGGTGAAGAACCTCGGCCTGGACTACCAGGTCGTCTTCGCCGGATCCGAGGCGGCGCAGATCACCCAGATCCAGCAGTTCGCCAAGGAGAAAAAGCCCTTCCTGACGTACTGGTACGAGCCGCAGTGGCTCTTCAACCAGGTGCCGATGGTCGAGGTGAAGCTGCCGAAGTACACCGACGCGTGTGCGGAGAAGGGCGCGAAGGACCCGACGACCGTCGACTGCGCCTATCCGACGACGCCGCTGAAGAAGTTCTTCAACACCGACTTCGCGAAGAGCGGTACCCCCGCCTCGAAGTTCCTCAAGTCCTTCCACTGGACCAAGGACAACCAGAACGAGGTCTCCGAGATGATCGCCGCGGACGGACTGACCGCCGACGAGGCGGCCAAGCGCTGGGTGGACAAGCACCCGGACGTCTGGAAGCAGTGGTTGCCGAAGAAGTGAGGCACCCGGAGGCGGGGCGGCGGCAGCGATGCCACCGCCCCGCCTCCGTCATTCCCCGCCCCGCAACTGCCGCGCCTCGGCGGCGACCGCGGCCATCGCCCGGCGTTGCTGGCCCGGCCCGAACGTGACCCGGGAGGCGCCGAGCGCGCCCAACTCCTCCGGTGACGGGCCGCCGGGCACGGCCAGCGCGTTGAGCGGCAGCCCGATCCCGTCGGCGAGCGCCGCCAGCTCCGCCGGGGGCGCCATGATCGGGTAGACGCAGTCCGCCCCGGCCGCGGCGTAGAGCCGCCCGCGCCGCACCGTCTCCGCCACCCCGCCCGCGCCGCGGACGTAGGTGTCCACCCGGGCGTTGATCACCAGCGCGTCGCCCGCCGCGGCGCGGACCGCCGCCAGCCGCGCGGCCTGCCGCTCCGCCGCGACGAGCCCGCCGCCCGCGCGGTCGCCGTCCTCCAGGTTGCAGCCGACCGCCCCCGCCTCGGCCAGCCGCGCCACCAACTCCCGCGCGCCGAGCCCGTATCCGTCCTCCACGTCCGCCGTGACGGGGACGTCCACCGCGCGGACGATCCGGCCGATCGCGGCGAACATCTCGTCCGGCGGTACGTCGCCGTCCGCGTACCCGAGGGCCGCGGCCACCCCGGCGCTGGGCGTGGCGAGCGCGGGGAACCCGGCGTCGGCGAAGACCCGCGCGCTCGCCGCGTCCCACGGGCCCGGCAGCACCAGCGGCAGCCGGGGCCCGTGGTGCAGGGCGCGCAGCACGGCGGCGCCGGTCAGCACGGGGCGCCGCACGGGCGGGCGGGCGTCAACGCCGGGGGCACCGGATTCACACCTGGCCCGGGGCCAGTCGGGTGGTGACCGCGATGCGGTTCCATGCGTTGATGGTGATGATCAGCGCGATCAGCTGGGCGATCTCGTCCTCCTCGAAGTGCGCCGCGGCCCGCGCGTAGACCTCGTCCGGCACGAAACCGTCGGTCAGGACGGTCACCGCCTCGGTCAGCGCCAGCGCCGCCCGCTCCTTCTCGGTGAAGAAACCGGCCGCCTCCTCCCAGGCGCTGAGGAGGTAGATCCGCTCCTCGCTCTCGCCGTTCTTCCGGGCGTCCCTGGTGTGCATGTCCAGGCAGAACGCGCAGTGGTTGAGCTGCGAGGCGCGGATCTTGACCAGCTCGGCGAGGGTCGGGTCGACGCCCTTACGGGAGGCCGCGTCCAGCGCGATCATGGCCTTGTAGAACTCGGGTGCCAGCTCCGCCATGCGCAGCCGGGGGGTGTGGGCGGTGGCGTTCTCGGTGGTGTGGTTCGTCGTCATGCCACCGAATCTACGACCGCGGTGGCACCCGCGTATGGTCCACTTCCATGGACAATTCCTGGGCCACTTCCTGGGACGCCTTCGGCCGCGACCTCCATCTGGACCTCGCCGGACCGGGCGGCCTGCGGGCCGGACTGATACGGGCGCTGCGCGAGGCGGCCCGCACCGGACGGCTCGCCCCCGGCACCCGTCTGCCCTCCTCCCGCACCCTCGCCGCCGACCTCGGCATCGCCCGCAACACCGTCGCCGAGGCGTACGCGGACCTCGTCGCCGAGGGCTGGCTCAGCGCCCGCCAGGGCTCCGGCACCCGGATCGCCGACCGCACCCCGCCCCGCCCGGTGCCCGCC
>NZ_JODY01000051.1 GCF_000718015.1 Streptomyces catenulae
GTCGGGGGTGGGCCCGTAGGGGGCGGGGCGGTGGCCGTCCGGGGTGGTGGCCGGTGAGGTGGGGTCAGCGGGCATCGGGGGCGCCTCCCTTCGGGGCGGGGTGCGGGGCGGGGGCCGGGATGGCGGGTGCGGTGCCGGGCGGGGCCTCGGCTGCGGTGGTGGCGGTCGCCGGGGTGTGGAAGACCTCGGCGAGGTGGTGGCGGCGGGGCTCCATGCGGACGAGGCCGAGGGTGGCGACGGTGTCGCGGACGAGGTCGTGCGGGTCCGTGCCGCCGGGCGCGTCGGCCTCGATGTGGAGGAGGTGCCCGGCGGTGGTGGCCGGGGCGGCGCCGGGTGCGTCGCGGGTGACGGTGGCTCCGGCGGCGGTGAGGGCCGCGTGGAGGGCGGTGGTGCCGTCGGGGTGCTCGTCGGTGTCGGTGACCTCGACGACCAGGGAGGTGGTCGCCCGGGTGAACTCGCCGGTGACGGAGGAGCGCAGCAGCGTCCCGCCGTCGATGACGACGACGTGGTCGCAGGTGCGTTCCAGTTCGCCGAGGAGGTGGGAGGTGACCAGGACGGAGATGCCGAAGTCGGTGTGGACGCGGCGGATCAGGCCGAGCATGTCGGCCCGGCCGACGGGGTCGAGGCCGTTGGTCGGCTCGTCGAGGAAGACCAGTTCCGGGTCGTGGACGAGGGCCTGGGCGAGTTTGACGCGCTGTTTCATGCCCGTGGAGTAGCCGCCGATGGGGCGGTAGCGCTCCTCGTAGAGGCCGACGTGGCGGAGGGTGTCCGCGGTGCGTTCGCGGGCCGCGGTGGGGGGCAGCCCGGACATCCGGGCCATGTGGACGACGAATTCGGTGGCGGAGACGTCCGGGGGCAGGCAGTCGTGTTCGGGCATGTAGCCGACGCGTTCGCGGATGGCGGCGCCGTGGGTGGTGACGTCCATGCCGAGGACGTGCGCGGTGCCCTCGGTGGCCGGGGCGAGGCCGAGGAGGATCTTGATCAGGGTCGATTTTCCGGCCCCGTTGGCGCCCACCAGGCCGGTCACACCGGGCGCGATGTCCACGGTCAGCCGGTCCAGGGCGGTCACCCGCGGGAACCGCTTGCTGAGGCTTTCGGTCAGGATGACGGTCACATCTCGACGGTAGTGGCGCCCGCCACACGGATCGTCAACCCAGGTGACGGTCCGCCCCTACCTCTCGGGGACGACGCCCCCTAGGGGAAGCCCTTCCCGCGGGGCATGGCGGAGGGGACGGGGCGGGTCGCGGGCGAGGTGCGGCCTCGGGTCGGGTGCTGCCGTGGGGCGGGTGCGGGTGGCCGTGGGGCGGGGGCTCAACGGGGCTCGGCCGGTGGGTCCGTGGCAGGTTCCGTGCGGGTTCGCCGCACGCCTCTTGACGTAGACGTCAGCGATTGTCACATTCATCAATGTCAAGTTACGCGCACGTACCGCGACGATGCCCTGCTGACGGACGGACGGTTGACGATGCCTGCAGTGACCTCACAGAATCCGGCGGCGGCCGGGGCCTTCGGCGCGCGACTGCGCGGCTTCCGGGAGGTCCAGCGCCTCGCCTACGAGTGCGCCGAGGCCGTCGCCGCGCAGCTCAAGCCGGGTGTCACCGAGCGGGAGGCGGCGCGGATGCAGCGGGTGTGGCTGCGCGGGCGCGGGGTGCGGGACTGGTTCCACCTGCCGTTCGCGTGGTTCGGCGACCGGACGGCGTTCGCCGGGTTCCGCGTGCCGCTGCAGTTCTTCCCGACCGGGCGGCGGCTGGAGCCGGGGATGCCGTTCATCCTCGACATGGCGCCGGTCCACCGCGGCTTCACCGCCGACATCGGCTACTCCGGCTGCCTGGGCCTCAACCCCGTCCACGACCGGCTGATGGCCGACCTGGAGGCGCACCGCGAACTGATCCTCCGCGAGGTGCGCGAGCGCCGCCCGCTGCGGGAGATCTACGAGGACGTCGAGCGCCTGATGGTGCGCCAGGGCCACACGAACCGGCACCGCGCCTACCCGTTCGGGGTTATCGCCCACAAGGTCGACCGGGTGCGGGAGCGGCGGTGGGCGCCCACCGTGTTCGGCTTCGGGACACAGTCCCTGAAGGGACTGGCGTCGGACGCGCTGCACGGCCACCGGGAGGGCTGGTCGCCGCTGTGGAGCCCGTACTCCTTCTCCGACCATCCGCCGCAGCCCGGGCTGTGGGCCGTCGAACCGCATCTCGGCTTCCGCGGTACGGGCGCGAAGTTCGAGGAGATCCTCGTCGTGACGGACTCCAAGGACCCGCAGGAGAGCGCGTTCTGGCTGGACGACGATCTGCCGCATGTGCGGCGCTGGCAGGAGGAGAAGGCCGGGTGACGCAGCTTCCGGATCCGGTCGGCAACGAAGTCGAGGAAGAGGGCGAGGAGAGGGACATGGCGGACGCGGTGGAAGGGCGCGGGGCGGCGGGCGCTGCCGGTGCGGCGGACTCCGGGAGCGGCGGCGCAGCTGCCGGGGCCGGTCTCCCGGGGGCCCGGGAGCGGTGGGTGCGCACCGGAGGTATCGAGCTGTGCGTCGCCGAACTGGGTGATCCGGAGCGGCCCACGGTGCTGCTGGTGCACGGCTACCCGGACAGCAAGGAGGTCTGGTCCGATGTCGCGCAGCGGCTCGCCGACCGCTTCCACGTGGTCCTGTACGACGTGCGGGGCTGCGGGCGCTCGACCGCGCCGCAGCCGCTGCGCGGCGGGTTCACCCTGGAGAAGCTGACCGATGACTTCCTCGCCGTCGCGGACGCCGTCAGCCCGGACCGGCCGGTGCACCTGGTGGGGCACGACTGGGGCTCGGTGCAGTCCTGGGAGTTCGCGACGGTCCGGCGGACCGAGGGCCGGATCGCGTCGTTCACCTCGATGTCGGGCCCGTCCCTCGACCACTTCGGCCACTGGATCAAGGGTCGCCTCAAGCGGCCCACCCCCCGCCGCGCCACACAGCTCCTGTCCCAGTCCCTGAAGTCCTGGTACGTGTACGCGCTGCACACCCCGGCGCTGCCGGAGATGGCCTGGAAGGGACCGCTCGGCAAGCGGTGGCCGGCGCTCATGGAACGGTTCGAGAAGGTGCCGGGTGGCGACTACCCGACGTCGTCCCTGCCCCGCGACGCGGCCCACGGCGCCTGGCTGTACCGCGACAACATCCGCTCCCGCCTCGGCCACCCCCGCGACGACGCCTTCGCCCACTGCCCGGTGCAGCTCATCACCCCGACCGGCGACGCGTTCCTGTCGGAGCGGCTCTACGACGACCTCGACCGCTGGGCGCCCCGGCTCACCCGCCGCACCCTCCCGGCCAAGCACTGGGTGCCGCGCACCCGGCCCGATCAACTGGCCGCGTGGATCACGGAGTTCGTCACCACCCAGGAGGAGGGCGACCCGGCGAAGGCGGTCGCGGCGTCCGGGGCGTACGCGGACCGGTTCGGCGGGCAACTGGTGCTGGTGACCGGCGCGGCGAGCGGCATCGGCCGGGCGACGGCGTTCGCGTTCGCGGAGGCCGGTGCACGGATCATCGCGGTGGACCGGGACGCGGAGGGCGCCGCCCGGACCGCGGACATGGCCCGGCTGATCGGCGCGCCGCAGGCGTACAGCGAGGTGGTCGACGTCGCGGACGCGGCGGCGATGGAGAAGCTCGCGGACCACGTCGAGGCCGCCTACGGCACGGTCGACGTGCTGGTCAACAACGCGGGCATCGGACTGTCGGGCTCCTTCATGGAGACATCGGTGGAGGACTGGCAGAAGGTCCTGGACGTCAATCTCTGGGGCGTGATCCACGGCTGCCGGACGTTCGGGAAGCGGATGGCGGAGCGCGGCCAGGGCGGGCACATCGTCAACACCGCCTCCGCCGCGGCCTTCCAGCCGTCCCGGGCGCTGCCCGCGTACAGCACGTCCAAGGCGGCGGTGCTGATGCTCAGCGAATGTCTCCGTGCCGAGTTGGCGGGGCAGGGCATCGGGGTCTCGGCGATCTGCCCGGGGCTGGTCAACACCAACATCACCGCCACCTCGCGGTTCACCGGGGTCTCGGCCGACGAGGAGAAGGCGCGCCAGACGAAGGCCACCCGGGTCTACGGGCTGCGCAACTACCCGCCGGAGAAGGTCGCGGACGCCGTGCTGCGCGCCGTGGTCCGCAACCAGGCGGTGGTGCCCGTCACCCCCGAGGCGCGCGGTGCGCGGTTCCTCTCCCGGGTGGCGCCGCGCGCGCTGCGGGCCGTCGCCCGCATCGAGCCTCCGCTGTGAGACGGGAGGCGACGCCTTCCGGGGCACGCCGGACCGGGAGGCGTCCCGGCCCGCGCCCGGCCGGGGCCTGTTCCGGCCCGGGTGCGGGCGGGGCCTGTTCCGGCCCGGGTGCGGGCGGGGCCTGTTCCGGCCCGGGTGCGGGCGGGGTCCGCCTCGGGTCGGGTGAGGGCCGGGCGCGGCGGTCCGGCGTGGGGAGCGGGGCGGTGCGGGGGCCGGTGGCGCGCCCGTACCATCCCTCGCAGGACGGGGCGTTGTACGGCCGTCGCCCCACCGGCGCCTCCCCGGTCGTCCGCGCCGCGGCGGGTGCGGTGAGCGGCGCGGCCGACCTGTGAGGAGCACCGCCTTGACCGACCAGCCGCAGCCGGAGTACCGCATCGAGGACCTGGCCCGCCTCAGCGGCGCCACCGTCCGCACCATCCGCGCCTACCAGGACCGCGGTCTGCTGCCCCGCCCGGAGCGCCGGGGCCGTGCCAACGTCTACGGCGACGCCCATCTCACGCGGCTGCGGCAGATCACCGACCTGCTGGAGCGCGGCTACACCCTCGCCAGCATCAAGGAGCTCCTGGAGGCGTGGGACGCGGGGCGGGACCTCGGCGGGGTCCTCGGGCTGGCCGCCGAGGTCGACGGGCCGTGGAGCGAGGAGCAGTCGTCCCTCGTCACCGCCGAGCAGTTGCACGACGCGTTCGGCGGTGCGGCGGACGGCTCGGGGCTCGACGGCGCGGCGCTCGCCGAGGCCGTCGAACTGGGCATCCTGGAGCCCGTACCGGACCGGGCCGAGGTGTACGCGGTGCCCAGCCCGCAGGAGCTGGCCGTCGCCGCCGAACTGCACTCCGCGGGCGTCCCGCTCACCGCCGTCGCCACCCATCTGCGGGAGCTGCGCGCGCAGGTCGAGCACATCGCCTCCCGCTTCCTGGACTTCACCACCGAGCATGTCTTCCAGCCGTTCCTCGACCGGCCGCCGACGGAAGCGGCGGCGGCCGAGGCGGCGGCGTTGGTCCGGCGGCTGCGGCCACTGGCCCGGCAGACCATCGACGCCGAACTCGCCCGCGCGATGCGCACTCTTGCCACCCGCCATCTGCGCGAGCACCTCGCCGGTGCGCTCCCGCCGGGTGATGCCCCCGAGGCGCCCGGGGCCGGTGCCTTCGACGAGGGCCGGACGGACATCTTCGGCGGTCATGCGCCCGGCAGCGGGGCGGGTGCCCGCGGGCCCTTCGCCGCCGAACCGCGCCGGTGCGGGGGTGTGCCCCGGCCCGCACGCGAGGGCGGCGGCGTGCCGCCCGCCGGGACCGGGCCCGCCCCGGTCCCCCGCGCCGAGGCGGACCGGGCCGCCGTGGTGCTGCCCGCCGACGCGGTGGCGGCCGTGCGGGAACTGGTCGGCCCGGAGAACACCGCCGCGTTCATCGCAGCGGCCGCGCGGCGGGAGGTGCAGGCCCGCGCCCTGGACGCCCTGGTCCCGCCGCTCCCCCACGGCACGGGTCCGGGCGGGGCGGCGCCGGTGCCCGGGCCGGACGGGACCGGTAGCTCCGGCGAGCCCCGCGGCGCCACCGGCGGCTGAGACCGCGGGCCGGGCCGATCCCGGTACCGGGATCTCTCCGCAGCGCACTGTGCTGTTGTCAAGGAGCAGGCCGGAAGCGCCGTGGCGCCCGTGTGGTCAACCGGCCGGATCCGGGAGCCAGTTGCCGTGGAATCCGTAGGGGACGCGCCGGGGCAGGTGGACGGTGGCGACGGGGCCGGCGGATATCTCCTCCGCGTCGAGGATCACCAGATCGCTGGTGTCCTTCGCCGCGTCGTGGACATAGGTGATCAGCCAGCCGGGGCCGCCGGGGACGTCGTCCGCGGGGGCGAAGGCCGCCTCGCCGGGGGTGCGGCCGGGCCCGAAGTCGTACCGCTCGGACGTTCCGGTCCGCAGGTCGTACCGGAGCAGCGCGCCGGGCGCCGGGCCGGAGCCGGGGCCCTCGGCGGCGGTGGCGTGGCCGAAGCGGGTGGGGCGTCCGGCGAGGCGGTCGTCGATCCGGGGGAACTCGCACTCCCGGTCGTCGAGTTGCTCCTCGCGGACGGTGCCGGTGGACAGGTCGAGGGTCCACCGCCACAGATGCGCCGGGGCCGGGACGCCGTAGGTCGCGTACCGGGAGACGTACAGGACGATGCGGTCGTCGCCGTCGTCGTGGGCGTTGAGGGCGTGGAAGACGTAGCAGGGGTCGATGGGCAGATGGCGGACCGGGCCGAAGGGGTCGTCGCGGCGCAGGACGCAGAGGCGGGCGCCGTACTCCGGGTCCCAGCGGTAGGGCATGCCGGGGGTGGTGTGGTCGAAGACGACCGGGAGGTCCATGAAGACGACGTGGGTATCGGTGAGGTGGAAGTCGTGCATCATCGTGTGGCCCGGTACGTCGATCGGGCGGCTGAGCACCAACTCCCCCGCGGCGTCGGCGCGGTGGTAGGTGAGATACGGGGGCCGTAGCCCGCCGTAGCCGAAGAAGTGCAGCTCACCGGTGGTGGGGCAGGTCTTCGGGTGGGCGGTCATGGCGGTGGTGAGACGGCCGCCGAAGTCGTACGGGCCGAGCGTCTCCAGCTCATGACCCGGGCGGTGGTCCAGTACGTAGGGGAAGGACGACTCGACCAGGGCCAGGGTGCGTCCGGCGTGCCGGACGACGTGGGTGTTGGCGAGACCGGCGGTGCGGTCGAACCCTCCCTTGCCGTCGTAGAGCGTGGCGCCGTCGGTGAAGGTCGTGGTGCGCACCCAGCGGTTGCGGTAGGCGGTGGCGCGGCCGTCCGCCAGGCGTACGCCGTGGACCATGCCGTCGCCGAGGAACCAGTGCGCCGAGGCGGCGGCGTGCGGGTTGGGGCCGTTGCGCAGGTACCAGCCGGTCAGCTCGGGTGGGACGGTGCCGGTGACCGGCAGGTCGTGGGTGGTGAGTTCATCGGGCACCGGGGCGAAGTTGCCCGCCAGGTGCGGGGCGGGTGCGGTGGTCATGGCGTCAGGCTCCCTGGGTCCGTACCGGGTGCTGCGGGGCGGCGTCGCGGAGATACCGGGCACGGGCCCGCTCCGGGTAGGCGGCGGTGAAGCGGGCCGGGAGGACGAACCCGGCGACCTGGACCGCGATCGAGAGGCCCGGGTGCCCGCCGTGGAAGGACAGGGCGGCCTGCGCGAGGGCGGTGAGGGTGAACGAGAGCGCCCAGCCCGCGGTGCGGTCGGTGAGCAGGAGCGCCGCCGCGAGCACCAGCCCGGCCAGTGCGCCCCACTGCCACCCGACCGAGGAGACGAATCCGAACGCCAGCCAGGGCAGGAATCCCCGTAGGTACTGCATGTCTTTCCCCCCACTGCGGGCCCCGCCCGCACATTTCTGTTTCGACATGTCGAAAGTAGAAGGTGAGAACCCGACGTGTCAAGAGTGGAATGTGGGAGTTAGTGTGCGGGCATGAGCCTGAAACATGCCGTGCTGGGCCTGCTGTCCGAATCCCCGGCGAGCGGCTACGACCTGATGAAGCTGTTCAACGCCTCGCTGACCAACGTCTGGCCGGCCACGCAGAGCCAGGTCTACGGCGAATTGGGCAAGTTGACCGCCGCGGGCCTCGCCGAGGTCTCCGCGCACGGCCCCCGTGGCCGCAAGGAGTACGCGATCACCCGGGAGGGCATCGCCGAGCTGCAGCACTGGCTCGCCGAGGTCCCGCCCGGCGGCCCGCACCGCGACGAGAGCCTGCTGCGGGTCTTCTTCCTCGGCGTCCTCACACCGCTGGAGGCCCGTACGTTCCTCCTCGGGCGCGCCGAGGAGACCGCCCGGCTCCACGCGGAACTCCGCCGGGTCGACGAAGAGACACAGTGGGACGACGACATGATCTCCGTCTACGGGCGGCTCACCCTGGAGTACGGGCTGCGCATGACCGCCGCCCAGGAGGAGTGGGCCCGCTGGGCCGCGGAGCAGATCGACTCCGCCAAGGTCCGCGAGGCGAGCGACCGGGTCCGTAGCCGCCACGGCCTCGGCACCGGCGACGGACCCGCCGCCACCGCCCGGGACGACGGACCCGACGACGCCCCCGCGCCCACCGCGTAACGCGCCCCCGGCGCTCGACCACGTCCTAGGGGCCGCCACGGGACACCCGCCCATGGCGGCCCCTGGGCCGTGCGGCTCAGAGCCCGGGCGCGCCCCATACGGGGAACCACCGGGCGAGATCGCTCTCGATCCGCAGATCGTCGCCGAGCATCGCCTTGACCTGCAGCTCCAGCGGGTTGTCGCGCTTCTCGGCGCCGTCCGCCGCGGGTGCGAAGGGGTAGAACGTGCCGCGCTTGTAGAGGTAGACGAGCGCCAGCCGCCGCCTCTGCTCGTCCTCGAAGCCCATCAGGGAACAGAGCAGCTGCGGGCCGAAACCGGCGCCCTCCAGGGCGGAGTTCACCGCGTGCAGGTCGTTGACCAGGCCCGCCGTGTCCTGCGGGTCGTGCCGCGCCTGCATCCAGGTGTACCCGTAGGCGTCCTGGCTGAAGTCGACCGGCGCCCCCAGGAGGGCGCGGACCTCCTCCTGGATGCGGGCGAACTCCCCGCCCTCGACGCTGGCGAAACAGACCGAACCGCGGCCGGTCGGCCGGAAGTCCGCCGCCGCCTCCAGCGTCACCGCCGCGGACGGCAGCGCGAAGAGCTGATCGAGGTCGGGGCGGACCGGCTTGCTGCGGCCGAGAAGGGCGTCCAGAAATCCCATGGCGTCATTCTCCCCGCTCGTCCCGTACGCCGCCCGGGGCACGCCCACCGGGCACGGCGAACGGCGCTTCCACCGTGGCCCCGTAGCGCCGTGCGCCCCGGGGCGCACGCGCCGTCACGGGCGCCCCAGCTGCGCCGAGATCCGGCCCAGCTGGTCCAGCCGCTGCTCCAGCGTCGGGTGCGAGGAGAGCAGCTGGTTGAAGGTCTCCTTGTTGAACGCCGGGGCGAAGAAGAAGGCGTTGAACGGCTGCGACTTGCGCAGATCGTCGGTGGGGATCCGGGCGATCTGCCCGGTGACCTTCGTCAGCGCGGAGGCCAGCGCCGACGGGCGGCCGGTGAGGATCGCCGCGGACCGGTCCGCGGACAGCTCGCGGTACCGGGACAGCAGCCGGGTCAGCAGGAAGCTGATCGCGTAGACGACCGCGCTGACCAGTGTGACGACGAGGACGGCGATGGCGGCGTTCTGATCGCGGTTGTTCCGTCCGACGCCGCTCCACAGGGCGGCGCGGGTGATGATCCCGGCCAGCACCCCCAGGAACGACGCGATGGTCATCACCGCGACATCGCGGTGCGCGACATGCGACAGCTCATGGGCGAGGACGCCCTCCAGCTCCTCCGGCTCCAGCCGCCGCAGCAGGCCCGTGGTGGCGCACACCATGGAGTTCTTCTGGTTGCGCCCGGTGGCGAAGGCGTTCGGGACGTCCGTCTCGGCGATGGCGACGCGCGGCTTCGGCATGTCCGCCAGCGCGCACAACCGGTCGACGGCGCCGTGCAGCTCGGGCGCCTGCTCCGGGGTGACCTCCCGCGCGCCCATGCTGAACGCGGCGATCCGGTCGCTGAACCAGAACTGCGCGACGAACATCCCGCCCGCCAGGAGCAGCACGATCACCCAGGCGCCCTTGAGCAGCACCACCAGCACACCGACGACCACCACGTACAGCAGCCCGATGAAGAACATCGTGGTGACCATCCGCGAGGTCAGCCCGCGATCGGGGGCGAATCGGGTCCGTGCCATGGCTTCCTCCATGCGCCGCGCCTTCGCGCACCGGGCGGGCCCGGGCGTGCACGCCTTCCCGCGCGCCGGGTCCCGCTCACTGCGCCGCTCGCTTCCGATTCTCCCTCTTCCTGGCGGTGTGCGGAATAAGTCCAGGTCAGTGGGGGCGGCGCAGCATCGACGGGCGCCCGACCGGGCCGTTCACGGCCCCGGCAGCCCCGCACGCCCCCGGGTCGGCAGGTCCCGCCGCACCCGTATACGGCCGGTTCCGGCGTCCCGGCCCGTCCGGTCGGCGCCCCCGTACGCTGGACGGCATGAGTCTGCGTCTGAGCACCGTGATCCTCCCGTACCGCCGGTGGCACGAGGGTGGCCGCGCCGCCTGGCAGCGGGCGGAGGAGCTGGGCTTCCACACGGCGTACACCTACGACCACCTGTCCTGGCGCGTCCCGTTCCGCGACGGCCCGTGGTTCGGCGCCGTCCCGACGCTGACCGCCGCCGCCGGGGTCACCGGGCGGATGCGGCTGGGGACGCTCGTCACCTCGCCCAACTTCCGCCACCCCGTCACCCTCGCCAAGGACCTGATCTCGCTCGACGACGTCTCCGGCGGCCGGATCACCCTCGGGATCGGCGCGGGCGGCACCGGCTTCGACGCGAGCGCCCTCGCCCCCAGCGGGCAGGAGCCGTGGACGCCGCGCGAGCGGGCCGACCGGTTCGCCGAGTTCGTACCGCTCCTCGACCGGCTGCTCACCGAGGACACCGTCACCCACGACGGCACCTTCTACTCGGCGGGCGGCGCGCAGAACATCCCCGGCTGCGTACAGCGCCCCCGGCTGCCCTTCGCCGTCGCCGCGACCGGCCCGCGCGGTCTGCGCCTCGCCGCCCGCCACGGGCAGGCGTGGGTGACCACCGGCGACCCGAAGCTGTACGCGACGGGCACGCCCGAGCAGTCCGTCGAGGCGCTGCGGGCCCAGGTGGACAAGCTCGGCAAGGCGTGCGCCGACGCCGGTCGCGACGCCGCGGAGCTGGACAAGATCCTGCTCACCGGCTTCACCCCGGACCGCGCCCGCCCCCTGGAGTCCGTCGCCGCCTTCGTCGACTTCGCGGGTCGCCACCGGGAGCTGGGCTTCACCGAACTGGTGCTGCACTGGCCGATCCCGGGGACGGACTTCGCGGCGGACCACGAGGTGTTCGAGGCGATCGCCACGGAGGCGCTCGGCCAGCTCGGCTGACCCGGGGCCGGAGCCGACACCGACCGGCTCCGGCGCCCGAAACCGTCCCGCCCCAGGGCTTCCCCCCGCCGCCCCGTACGCGAAGATTGAGCCCGTGACCTCTCCGACGCCTCCCCGAGTCCCCGTCCCCGGCCAGGGCGTTCCGCCCCGGCTGATCGCGACCGACCTCGACGGAACGTTGCTGCACGACGACAAGACGGTCTCGGAGCGGACCGTCGCCGCGCTCGCCGCCGCCGAACGGGCCGGGGTCGACGTCTTCTTCGTCACCGGGCGACCGGCCCGGTGGATGGACGTGGTCAGCGACCATGTGCACGGCCACGGGCTGGCGATCTGCGCGAACGGTGCGGCCGTCGTCGATCTGCACCGGGGGCGCCGGTTCGTCGAGGTCAACCCGTTGCCGCTGGGGGCCGCGCGGGAGGTGGTGACGGCGCTGCGGGCCGCCGCGCCCGGGACGTCGTTCGCCGTCGAGCGGACCGGCGGCATCCACTACGAGCCGCACTACCCGCCGTTCCACCGCGATCCGGCGGCCGTCACCGCCCCGGTCGAGAAGCTGCTCGCCGACGACTTCGACCCGCCGCCCGGGCCCGCGCCCACCACGCTCGGCGCGGGCGACGAGGTGGTCGCCGCCCCCGTGGGAGCGCCGGACGCCGTCCCCGTAGGCGCGCAGGGCGCCGCCCCGGTGGGCGCGGCGGACGCCGGTGCGCCCCGTACGGTCGGCGTCCGACCGGGGCTCTCCGGGAGCGTCGCGGAGGAGATCCCCACGGTCGGCCCGGGGCAGCCCGTGCTCAAGCTGCTGGCCCACCACGACGCGTGGGAGCCGGACGTGTTCCTCGCGCTGGCGCGGGAGGCCGCCGGGCCGCTGGCGTCGATCACCCGGTCCAGCCCCACCGCGCTGCTGGAGATCAGCGGCCCCGGAGTGAGCAAGGCCCGGACGCTGGCCCGGTGTTGTGCGGCGCGCGGTATCGCCCCGGAGCAGGTCACCGCCTTCGGGGACATGCCCAACGACATGGAGATGCTGGCCTGGGCGGGCGCCTCGTACGCCATGGCCAACGCCCATCCCGACGTCCTCGCGGTCACCACCGGACGCACCGCCTCCAACAACGAGGACGGCGTCGCGGCCGTCATCGAACGGATGCTGGGCCTCTAGGGAGCACCGGTCCGGGACGGCGCGCACCGGCCTTCCGCGCGCCCCTGATCCGTACCGCCACGGCCCGGCGTGCACCGTGCCTCGCGCGCCCCCGCCGGGACCCGTTCCGGCCCGGCGCGCGTCAGCCTCCCGCGCGCCCCGCCGGTGCCCGGCCGCTCCCCGGCGCCTCGCGCAGCGCCGCGCGCCCCCTCACAGCGGCGCCTCCCACACCACCGTGGTGCCCCCGCCGTCCGGCCCGATGCCGGGGCCGTGGGTGCTCGCCCCGCCCAGCGCCTCGGCGCGTTTGGCGAGGTTGCGCAGGCCGCTGCGGCGGCCGTCCGCGGGGATGCCGATGCCGTCGTCGGCGACGGTCAGCCGGACGCCGTCGGTGCCGTCCGGCAGTTTCACCGTCGCGTCCACGACGACCTCGATCCGCGCCGCCCCGGCGTGCCGGAACGCGTTCGACAGCGCCTCACGGACCGCCGCGATGAGGTTCTTGCCGGTCAGCTCGCCGACCCGGGCGTCCACCGGGCCGACGAACGACGCCGACGGCCGGAAGCCCAGCGGGACGGCGGCGGTGCCGATCTCCCGCAGCACCCGGGTGCGCAGCCCGGACGGCGCCTCGGCGGGCTCCTGCTGGAGGGCGAAGATCGCCGTCCGGATCTCCTGGATCGTCACGTCCAGCTCGTCCACGGCCTTCGCCATGTTCTCCTTCACCTCGGGCACGACGGCCCGCCGCTGGGCGCTCTCCAGGAGCATCCCGGTGGCGAACAGCCGCTGGATGACCAGGTCGTGGAGGTCGCGGGCGATCCGGTCGCGGTCCTCGTAGACGGCGAGCCGGGCGCGGTCGCGCTGGGCGTCGGCGAGGACCAGCGCCAGCGCCGCCTGCGCGGCGAACTGCGTGGCCAGGGTGCGCTCGGCCGCGGTGAAGGGGCGGGCGCCGCGCGCCCTGGGGACGGCGAGGGTGCCCAGGACCCGGCCGTCGCTCCTGAGAGGCAGCATCATGCTCGGCCCGAACCGCGGCGCCAGCGCGGTGACCATCCTCGGATCGGTGGCCGAGTCGTCGAGGAACAACGGCTCCCCGGCCAGCAGTTGCTCCGCCACCGGGCTGTCCGGCGGGATCTGCGTGCCCATGATGCCGACCGGGTCGTCCGCCGACACCGCGACGATCTCCAGACCGCCCTCCTCGTCCGGCAGCAGCACGATCCCGGCCGCCGAATCCGCCAGCCGCCGGGCCTGTTCGGCGACGACGGCGAGCGCGTCGTCCACATCGCTGCCCTTGAGCAGCTCGGTGGTGACGGCGACGGACCCGTCGATCCAGTGCTCCCGCTGCCGGGTCGCGGCGTAGAGCCGGGCGTTGCCGATGGCGATGCCCGCCTCGGTGGCGAGGACCCGCACCATGTGCAGATCCTCCTCGCTGAACTCGCCGCCGCCGTGCTTCTCCGTCAGATAGAGGTTGCCGAAGATCTCGTGCTGGACACGGATCGGCACCCCCAGGAACGTCCGCATCGGCGGATGCCCCGCGGGGAAGCCGCACGAGCGGGCGTCCTGGGTGAGGTCGGCGAGCCGCACCGCCTGCGGATCGTGGATGAGCGCGCCCAGCAGCCCCTTGTGGCCGTCGGGCAGCGCGCCGATGCGCCGCCGGTCCTCCGCGGTCACGCCGTACGTCACGAAGTCCGACAGGCCCTCGCGCGCCTCGTCGATGATGCCGATGGCGGCGTACCGGGCGTCGGCCAGCTCGGCGGCGGTCTGCACGATGCGGTCCAGCGTGACGTGCAGATCGAGACCGGCGCCGACGGTGCGCATCGCCTCCATCAGGCGCGGCACCCGCGCGGTCAGCTCCGCGGAGAGCCCCTGGAGGCTGCGGGTCGCCTCCGTGGCGGCCTGCAACGCGTCGGTGTCCGCCCCGGGGTGCCCGGGGTCCTGCGGTACGGAGGGCCCTTCGGTGGCTGCCATACCCCGAGCCTAATACGGGCTGGTTTGTTGGCGTTTGCGACGTCGGCGGCGGCCGGGACCGCGCCCGGAGCCGGTGCCTCCGCGGCAGCCGGGCAGGGGCGCGTCCCGCTACCCGCGCGCCGCCCCCGCCACGGCCTCGCGCCCCGCCGCCGCGGCCCCGGCGCCGTACACCGCGTCCACCTCGCGCTCGCGCTCCAGCATCCGCCGGAACGGACCGTCCGCCGCGGCCAGCTCCGCGTACCCGCCGCGCTGGACCGGGCGGCCGCCGTCCAGCACCAGGATCTCGTCGACCGCGTCGAGCCCGGTGAGCCGGTGGGTGATCAGGACCGTGGTGCGGCCCTCCGTCGCGGCCAGCAGATCGGCGGTGAGCGCGTCGGCGGTGGCCAGGTCCAGATGCTCGGCGGGCTCGTCCAGGACGAGGACGGGGAAGTCGGCCAGCAGCGCGCGGGCCAGCGCCAGACGGCGCCGCTGCCCGCCCGACAGGCGCGCACCGTGCTCGCCGACCATGGTGTCGAGCCCGTCCGGCAGCGACCGCACCCACCCGGCGAGCCGGGCCCGCTCCAGCGCCTCCCACAGGTCGTCGTCGCCGGTCACCTCCGGTGCGGCGAGCCGGAGGTTCTCCCGCAGCGAGCTGTCGAAGACGTGCGCGTCCTGCGCGCAGAGCCCCACCAGCCGCCGCACCGCGTCGCCGTCCAGCTCCGCGGCGTCCGTCCCGGCCAGCGTGTACCCGCCCGCCTCCCGGTCCAGGAACCGCAGCAGCACCTGCGCCAGCGTGGTCTTGCCGGAACCGGACGGCCCGACGACCGCGAGCCGCCGCCCCGCGTCCAACGTGAAACCGACCCCGTCCAGCGCCGCGACCGCCTGCCCCGGATGGCGGGCCGTCAGATCCCGTACGACCAGCGGGAACGGAACGTCCGGTGCGGGCTTCGGCGCCTCCGGTTCGCGGACCGGGGCGGGCGCGTCCAGCACCTCGAAGACCCGCTCGGCGGCGCGCCGGGTCCGCAGCCGGTACTGCGCCGCGAGCGGCAGCCCGGCCACCGCCTCGAAGGCGGCCAGCGGCGTCAGCACCACGACGGCGAGGAGGACGCCGTCCAGCCGCCCGTCGTGCACCGCCTGTACGCCCAGCGCCGCGGAGACGGTGACGGTCAACCCGCTCAGCAGCGCCGACAGTCCGGCGCCGACGCCCGCGGCCCGCGCGGAGCGGGACGCGATCCGGGTCAGCTCGCCGTCCGCCGCCCCGACCGCCGCGGTACGGGAGGAGAGCGCGCCCGCGACGGTCAGCTCGGCGGTGCCGGTGAGCAGATCGACGACCCGAGTGGCGAGGGCGCCGCGGGCCGGGGCCAGCCGCCGTTCGGCGCGCCGGGACAGCGTGGCCGACAGCAGCGGCACCCCCGCCCCGGCGAGCAGCAGCCCGACGGCGAGCACCACGCCCGCCTCCGGCAGCAGCCAGGCGGTGAAGCCGACCGTGCCCACACCGACCACCACGGCCGCCCCGACCGGCAGCAGCCAGCGCAGGAAGTGGTCCTGCACGGCGTCGACATCGGCGACCAGCCGGGAGAGCAGATCGCCGCGGCGCCGCTCCCGCAGCCCGGCGGGCGCCAGCCGCTCCAGCCGCCGGTAGACCGCCACCCGGACGTCGGCGAGCATCCGGAACACCGCGTCGTGCGCCACCAGCCGCTCCGCGTACCGGAACACCGCCCGCCCGATGCCGAACGCGCGGGTCGCGGTGACCGCCACCATCAGATAGAGCACCGGGGGCTGCTCCGAGGCCCGGGAGATCAGCCAGCCGGACGTCGCCATCAGCCCGATCGCGCTGCCCAGCGCGAGGCTGCCGAGCAGCAGCGCCAGCGCGAACCGCCCCCGGCGCGCCCGCGCCATCCGCCGCAGCCGGGCGAGCGCGGAGCCACCGGCGGGCCGCTGCTCCGCCCCGTCCGGCGCCGCCGCGGGACCGGCCGCCTCCTCGGGAGCGGCCGCGGGGGTCGCCGCCCGCGCCGCCGCGCCGCGCTCCGGCTCGGCCGCCTCCGCCGCATCGGCCGCCGGATCGGGCAGCCGCACCACCCGGTCGGCCACCGCCAGCAGCGCCGGTCGGTGGACAACGAGCAGCACCGTCCGCCCGGCGGCCAACCGGCGGACCGCGTCGACGACGCCCGCTTCCGTCGCCCCGTCCAGGTTGGCGGTCGGCTCGTCCAGGAGCAGGATCGGCCGGTCGGCGAGGAACGCCCGGGCCAGCCCGATGCGCTGGCGCTGACCTGCGGAGAGACCCGCGCCGGACTCGCCGATGCGGGTGTCGGCGCCGTCCGGGAGAGCGTCGGTGAAGTCGAGGGCGCCCGCGTCCCGCAGCGCCCGGCGCACCGCCGCGTCGTCCGCGTCCGGGCGCGCCAGCCGGACGTTCTCGGCGAGCGTCCCGGCGAAGAGGTGCGGCTGCTGCGGCACCCAGGCGATCCGGGCGCGCCACTGCTCGGGGTCGAGCGTGGCGAGGTCGGTGCCGTCGACGAGGATCCGGCCCTCGGACGGCGCCGCGAAGCCCAGCACGGCGTTGAGCAGGGTGGACTTCCCGGCGCCGGACGGGCCGGTCAGCGCGACCGTCTCGCCCTCCCGGACCTCGAACGACGTCGCCGGGAGCGACGGGCTCCGGCGTCCCGGGTGGCGGACGACCAGGCCGTCGACGGTCAGCGCGGTACCGGCGGGCGCGGGCGCCGTCCCGGCGGGCGGCAGCTCCGTCTCCAGCACGGCGAAGATCTCGTCGGCGGCCGCCAGGCCCTCCGCCGCCGCGTGGTACTCGGCGCCCACCTGCCGCAGCGGCAGATACGCCTCTGGCGCCAGGATCAGCACCATCAGCCCGGTGGTCAGATCGAGTTCGCCGTGGACCAGCCGCATCCCGATGCCGACGGCGACCAGCGCGACGGAGAGCGTGGCGAGGAGCTCCAGCGCGAACGAGGAGAGGAACGCGACCCGCAGGGTGCGCAGCGTCGCGCGCCGGTAGGAGCCGGTCAGCGTGCGGATGGCGGTGGCCTGGGCCTTGGCCCGGCCGAAGACCTTGAGCGTCGGCAGCCCCTCGACGACGTCGAGGAAGTGCCCCGAGAGCCGCGACAGCAGCCGCCACTGCCGGTCCATCCGCGCCTGCGTGGCCCATCCGATGAGGACCATGAAGAGCGGGATCAGCGGCAGCGTGACGACGATGGTCAGCGCGGAGATCCAGTCGCCGGTGACGATCCGCGCCAGCACCGCGACGGGCACCACGACGGCGAGACCGAGCTGCGGCAGATAGCGGGCGAAGTAGCCGTCCAGCGCATCGATGCCGCGGGTGGCGAGGGTGACGAGTTCACCGGTACGCCGCTCACCGTCCGCGCCGGGCTCCGCACCGCCGTCCGCCATGGCATCGCCGGTACGCCGCGTCGCCGCGCCCGGACCGAGCAGCGCCGCCCGCTCCACCAGCCGGGTCCGCAGCTCGGACTTGACCGCGGCGCTCGCACGGTGCGCCGCACGTTCGGTGAGCCAGGAGACCAGCCCGCGCCCGGCGGAGACCGCGGCGAGCAGCGCGACCGGAACGGCCAGGTCACCGAGGGCGCGGCCGTGCTGGAAGGCGCCGACGACGATCTCGGCGATGAGCATCGCCTGGCCGATGACGAGACCCGCGCCGGCCAGCCCGAGAAGCACCACGGCGACGAGGAATCCGCGGGTGGCGCGGGCGTGACGGAGCAGGCGCGGGTCGATGGGTTTCACGTGAAACATCCGTCCTGGCAAGCCGGTTGGCGCCGCCCTCGAGGAGCGGAGCCGCCCGGCGGGCTCGGGCTGGCGGTCCGGGAGGGTGCCGGTCCCCGGCAGGAGATCCGGCACCGCCCCGGCGGGCGCCCGCAGCGTCCTCCCGCGCGGGAGGACGCCACGGACCTAGTGGGCGTCGGCGATGTTCTGGGTGCCGATGCGCTTGCGGAACACCCAGTACGTCCACCCCTGGTAGAGCATCACGATCGGCGTCGCGATCCCGGCGCACCAGGTCATGATCTTCAGGGTGTACGGGCTGGACGAGGCGTTGGTGACGGTGAGGCTCCAGGCGTCGTTCAGCGTCGACGGCATGACGTTCGGGAAGAGCGTCAGGAACAGCATCGCCACCGCGGCGACGATCGTGAGACCGGAGAAGCTGAACGCCCAGCCCTCCCGGCCCAGCTGGTTGGCGCCGAGCGCCGCGACCAGCGCGACGACCGCCACGACCAGCGCGGTCAGGCTGGCGCCGTTGCCCCGGTGCACCTGCGTCCAGATCAGGAACGCCACCGCCAGCACCGCGGCGACCAGACCGATGCCCGTCGCCATCCGGCGGGCCCGGCCCCTTATGTCACCGAGCGTCTTGAGCGCCGTGAAGACCGCGCCGTGGAAGGTGAACAGCGTCAGCGTGACCAGCCCGCCCAGCAGCGCGTACGGGTTGAGCAGGTCCAGGAAGCCGCCGACGTACTCCTTGTGCGCGTCGATCTTCACGCCGTGCACGATGTTGCCGAACGCCACGCCCCACAGGAAGGCGGGGAGCAGCGAGGTCCAGAAGATCGCGTGTTCCCAGTTGCGCTGCCACCGCTCCTCGCTGCGCTTGGCGCGGTACTCGAAGGCGACGCCGCGCACGATCAGGCAGACGAGGATCACCAGCAGCGGCAGGTAGAAGCCGGAGAAGAGCGTGGCGTACCACTCCGGGAAGGCGGCGAAGGTGGCGCCGCCCGCGGTGAGCAGCCACACCTCGTTGCCGTCCCAGACCGGGCCGATGGTGTTGATCAGGACGCGCCGCTCGGTGCGGTCGCGGGCGAGCAGTTTGGTGAGGACACCGACCCCGAAGTCGAAGCCCTCCAGGAAGAAGTAGCCCGTCCAGAGCACGGCGATGAGGACGAACCAGACGTCGTGGAGTTGCACAGTCGCCCCCTTAGTACGAGAAGGCCATCGGCCGGTCGGCGTCGGAGTCGCCGCCGATCCTGGTGGGCGGGTTGAGGTCGTCGTCGGTCAGTTCCGGCGGTCCGGCCTTGATGTACTTGACCAGCAGCCGGACCTCGACGACGGCGAGGATCGCGTAGAGCGCGGTGAAGACGATCATCGAGGTGAGCACCTCGCCCTGGGAGACGCCGGGCGAGACCGCGTCCGAGGTGCGCAGCACGCCGTAGACGACCCACGGCTGGCGGCCCATCTCGGTGAAGATCCAGCCCCAGGAGTTGGCGATCAGCGGGAAGCCGAGGGTGACGAACGCCAGCGACCAGTACCACTTGGTCAGACGGGCGCCGAGCACGGTGTTCTTCGTGAGCGCGAGCCGTGGTGGCTCGTCGTCGGCGGTCCGCAGTCCCGGTGCGAGCCAGAACTTCTTCCGGGTCAGCCAGAGCCCGGCCAGCCCGATGACGAAGGACGTCATCCCGAAGCCGATCATCCAGCGGAAGCCCCAGTAGGCGACGGGGATGTTGGGCCGGTAGTCGCCCGGCCCGAACCGCTCCTGCTCTGCCTTGTTGACGTCGTTGATGCCGGGCACCGGCGAGGAGAAGTCGTTGTGGGCGAGGAAGGAGAGGAGACCGGGGATCTCGATGGCGACCTTGTTGTGGCCCTTGTCGACGTCGCCGTAGGCGAAGACGGAGAACGGCGCGGGCTCCTCCTTGTCCCACAGCGCCTCGGCGGCGGCCATCTTCATCGGCTGCTGCTTGAACATCACCTTGCCGAGCGTGTCGCCGCTGACCGCGGTGAGCATCCCGGCGATCACCAGCGTGACCAGCCCGAGCCGCAGCGAGGGCCGCATCACCTCGACGTGCTTCCCGCGCATCAGGTGGTAGGCGGAGATGCCGACCATGAACGCGGCGCCGGTGAGGAAGGCGGCGGTGAGGGTGTGGAAGACGACGACCAGCGTGGTGTCCTGGGTGAGGACGTGCCAGAAGTCGGTCAGCTCGGCGCGGCCGTTCGCGGGGTTGTACTTGTACCCCACGGGGTGCTGCATCCAGGAGTTGGCCGCGAGGATGAAGTAGGCCGACAGGATGGTGCCGATGGAGACCATCCACATGCAGAAGCAGTGGATCTTCTTCGGCAGCTTGTCCCAACCGAAGATCCACAGTCCGATGAAGGTGGACTCGAAGAAGAAGGCCAGCAGCGCCTCGAAGGCGAGCGGGGCGCCGAAGATGTCACCGACGAAGCGCGAGTAGTCGGACCAGTTCATACCGAACTGGAACTCCTGGACGATGCCGGTGACCACGCCCATCGCGATATTGATCAGGAAAAGCTTGCCCCAGAACTTGGTGGCCCGGAGGTACTTCTCCTTGCCCGTCCGCACCCACGCCGTCTCCAGCCCGGCGACCAGCGCCGCCAAGGAGATCGTCAGGGGCACGAAGAGGAAGTGGTAGACGGTGGTGATGCCGAATTGCCATCGCGCCAAAGTCTCTGGCGCCAACGCCAGCTCCACGTCGTTCTCCTTACGTCGCCGTTCCACTACGGCTTTTGCCCTTTATGCACGCAGTGAAGCGGGACATAAACGGCGCGCTTGTGAACGCGTTCACATTCACAAGCAATTATCTCCTACGACTTCGGCCTGCCCCGACGGGGGGTACGTGACCGTGGTCACGCCCTCCGCGGCCGCCCCGAACCCGCGCTCACCTGCGACGGAGCGCCCCGGAAACGCCGGAGGCCGCGAGTCCCGGGGACTCGCGGCCTCTGACCAAAAACGTTCCTTCACAGATCACACGGTCTTGCGGAACTCCTCCGCCGCGCTCAGGAACAGGTCCATCGCCGCGCTCTCGCCGATCGTCACCCGCACCCCCTCACCCGCGAACGGCCGCACCACGACGCCCGCCCGCTCACACGCCTCGGCGAACTCCCCCGTCCGCTCCCCCAGCCGCAGCCAGACGAAGTTCGCCTCGGACGGCGGCACCTCCCAGCCCTGCGCCGCGAGCGCCGCCGCCACCCGGGTCCGCTCGGCGACCAGCGCGTCGACCCGCTCCAGCAGCGCCGCCTCGCTGCGCAGCGACGCCACCGCCGCCTCCTGCGCCAGCTGACTGACCCCGAACGGCACCGCCGTCTTGCGCAGCGCCGCGGCCACCGGCTCGTGCGCCACCGCGAAACCGATCCGCAGCCCCGCCAGGCCGTACGCCTTGGAGAAGGTCCGCAGCACACAGACGTTGGGACGGTCGCGGTAGAGATCGACGCCGTCCGGCACCTCGGGGTCGCGGATGAACTCCCGGTACGCCTCGTCCAGCACCACCAGGATCCCGTCCGGCACCCGGTCGAGGAACGCCTCCAGCTCGGCCCGGCGCACCACGGTGCCGGTGGGGTTGTTGGGGTTGCAGACGAAGATCAGGCGGGTGCGGTCGGTGATCGCCGCCAGCATGGCGTCCAGATCGTGCACCTCACCCGAGGTCAACGGCACCTTCACCGAGGTGGCCCCGGAGACCTGCGTGACGATCGGGTACGCCTCGAACGACCGCCAGGCGTAGATCACTTCATCGCCCGGCCCGGCCGTGGCCTGCACCAGCTGCTGGGCCACACCCACCGAGCCGGTGCCGGTCGCCAGATGCTCCACCGGCACCGAGAACCGCTCGGCCAGCTCCGCCATCAGCCCCGTGCAGGCCATGTCGGGGTAACGGTTGAAGGCACCCGCCGCCTCGACGGCCCGCTCCAGGACACCGGGCAGCGGGGGGTAGGGGTTCTCGTTGGAGGACAGCTTGTACGCCACCGGCCCGTCCGACGCCGCCGGTCGGCCGGGCTTGTAGGTGGGGATGCCGTCCAGCGCAGCACGCAGCTTCGGGGTCTTCTCGCTCACCGCAGGTCCTCCTCGACCGTCCCGCTCGACACGAATACTGCACACCTTATGAGGATTCCCCCGCCCGGCGGCAGTCCCCACGGGGCCACGGCGGGCACCGCCCGGTGATCACATCCCGCGCCCACCGCCGGGCCGCACAAGGGGCGCACTCCGAAAAAGCGTGCGCCGGTGGCTCGCTCCCTGGCGCGCGTCCCCCGTGAAGGTGACTTGAGACCTCTTCGAGACCTGAGAACATCGCCAGGCGAACACCCCCACCAGCCCAGCGAAGTAGCAAACACCCCGCTAACTGCCTTCCATTGCATGGTAATTGACGGGGTATCACCTTGCAGAAATGTTCCTTCGCCGGTGCGCCAGGCGATCCCCTCCAATGGGCTTTCCGAGCCCTACTATCGGCTCGCCATGACAGCAGCAGGGAACCACCAGGTGAGCCGGTCGACCGGTCGCCGGCTGGGGCGGGCAGGCATCCGGGATGTGGCCGCCGCGGCCGGTGTATCGATCACGACCGTCTCCGACGCGCTCAACGGCAAGGGGCGGCTCCCCGACGCCACCCGCAGCCACGTCCGCGAAGTGGCCGACCGGCTGGGTTACCGCCCGTCCGCCGCCGCCCGCACGCTCCGTACCGGCAAGTCAGGGTTGATCGGCCTGACCGTGACCACGTACGGGGATGAACCTTTCACCTTCACGGAATTCCCCTACTTCGCCGAGATGGCGCGAGCCGCCACCTCCGCCGCCCTGGCCCGCGGATACGCGCTGGTCATCCTCCCCGCGACGTCCCGCCACGACGTGTGGTCCAACGTCGCCCTCGACGGCACCGTCGTCATCGATCCGGCCGACGGCGACCCCGTCGTCACCGAACTCGTCCGCCACGGCCTCCCCGTCGTCTCCGACGGCCGTCCCGGCGGCTCGCTGCCGGTGACCGGGTGGGTCGACAACGACCACGAGGCCGCCGTCCTCGGCCTCCTCGACCATCTCGCCGCGGCCGGTGCCCGCCGCATCGGCCTGCTCACCGGCACCACGACCGACACCTACACCCGCCTCTCCACCACCGCCTACCTGCAGTGGTGCGAACGCGTCGGCCAGGACCCGGTCTACGAGTCCTACCCGGCGCACGACCCCTGCGCGGGCGCCGTCGCCGCCGACCGGCTGCTGGCCCGCCCGGACCGCCCCGACGCCGTCTACGGGCTCTTCGACCCGAACGGCACCGACCTGCTCGCCGCCGCACGCCGCTACGGTCTGCGCGTACCGGACGATCTGCTGCTGGTGTGCTGCAGCGAGTCCACCGTCTACGCCACGACCGAGCCGCCGATCACCACGCTCTCCCTCAAGCCACGCCGGATCGGCACCGCCGTCGTCCAGATCCTCATCGACGCGATCGAGGGGCTGGCCACCGAGGGCCCCGTCGAGCAGGTGATACCGACCGACCTGATCGTGCGGACGTCGTCCCAGCGGCGCTCGCCCCGCACGACCGTCAGTCCGCCGCGCGGCCCGGCCGGCGACTGACCGGCCCGCGAGCGGCGCGCCGGCCACGGGGCGTCGTACGGTGTCCCGGCCGGCGCACCTCCGCACACCGCGGCGCCGCACTCGTGCGCCGTGGGCCGTGATCACGGGCCGATCGGCGGGTACGCTCCCGGAATCGGCGGGGCGTACGTCCCGGCGGTGCACGGGCGCCCGGGTTCGGTGTCCGGAAAAAACGGGTTGATCTCGGGAGAAAACATCCGGGAACGCCGGGCTCCGGCGGATTGACCACCCCCTGGTGCGTCACAACCCGCGAGCAGCGTTCCTATGATGGGCGAACGACACCGCGGACCGCCGTCGACCAGGCAAAGGTCCGAGAGGTACACGGCGGCGCGATGGTGGAGGGGTCAATGACTCAGGGGGCCGGTCAGGGACCCATGGCGTGGACCATGGCGGCACACACTCCGGCGTCCTCGCCGCCGCCCGGACCGTTCGACGGCGCCCCTCCGGGACCGCCGCAGGACAGCGTTCCCGCACCGCCTCCCGCGCCCGCCGCCCCGGCGCAGCCCGACGAACTGCCCGATGGGTACACGCCAACCGCCCGTGATCTTCCGGTCATCGGCACCGGTCGCACCGACACCCTCGTCGACCAGCCCGCAGCCCAGCTCCTGCCCGCCCCGGAGGGCGAGGACGAGGCCGCCGGTCCCGGCCCCCTCTACGTCGTCGGCGATGTGCACGGCTACTACGAGGAGCTGCGCGCGGCGCTGACCGCCGAGGGTCTGATCGACGCAGAGGGCAGCTGGGCCGCGGGCAACGCGCGGCTGTGGTTCCTCGGCGACTTCACCGACCGCGGTCCGGACGGCATCGGCGTGATCGACCTCGTCATGCAGCTGTCCGCCGAGGCGGCGGCGGCAGGCGGGTACTGCAAGGCGCTCATGGGCAACCACGAACTGCTGCTGCTGGGCGCCAAGCGGTTCGGCGACACCCCGGTCCAGTCGGGCGCGGGCACCGCGTCGTTCCAGGCCGCGTGGCTGCTCAACGGCGGGCAGAAGACCGACATGGACCGCCTGGAGGACCACCACCTCCAGTGGATGGCCCGGCTGGACGCCGTGATGGAGGAGGACGGGCACCTGCTGGTGCACTCCGACACCACCGCGTACCTGGAGTACGGCGATTCGATCGAGGCGGTCAACGACACCGTCCACGACGTCCTGACCCGCAGCGAAGCCGATGAAGTCTGGGACCTCTTCCGGAAGTTCACCAAGCGCTTCGCGTTCCGCGACGACTCCGGCGCCGAGGCCGCGCGCCGCCTCCTCGACACCTACGGCGGCACCCGCGTCGTGCACGGACACAGCCCGATCCCGTATCTGCTGGGCGAGGTCGGCACGGAGGACAGCGACAGCGAGCAGGTCGCGGTCGAGGGCCCGCACGTCTACGCCGACGGGCTGGCCATCGCGATGGATGGCGGCGTCACCATGGCCGGAAAGCTGCTGGTCACCCAACTCCCGCTGCCTGCCTGAGCCTTGACGCCCGGCACGCTCCGGAGGAGCGGCCGGGCGTCGTACGTGGCGGGGCCCGCGGCGCGCGTCAGGTGACGGCGAGCCAGATCGCCCCGGCGCAGAAGAGGACCGCGGCGAGGGAGAGCGGGGCGTGGCGGATGCGGCGGACGCGTTCGACGCGGTGGAGACCGAAGCCGACCAGTACGGCGATGAGCAGCACGGCGAGGACGCCGATCGCGCCGGGCAGCGCGCCATGACTGAATCCGAAGTCCCCGGTGTGCCGGAGAAACCAGACCACGCCTACCCATTTCATGTCCCACCCCTGTGTATCGCCGCCGCTCCGCACCAGGTCAACGGCGGAACGGGACGGTCAACGTAGCAATCCCCGGCGGCGGGTGGCGGACCGGCGGCGGGGCGGGCCCCGGTTCGCCGAGCCGCACCGGGGCCCGCCCGTGGACGGGGAGCCCCGGTGCGTCAGGAGTGGACGGTCAGTCGGCCAGCGGCAGGTACACGCGGTTGCCCGCGGCGGCGAACTCCTTGGACTTCTCCAGCATGCCCGCCTCGATCTCCTCGGGGCTGGCGCCGTCCTCACCGCCGAACTGCTCGGTGATGCTCCGGCTGATCTTCATCGAGCAGAACTTCGGCCCGCACATGGAACAGAAGTGCGCGGTCTTCGCCGGCTCCGCGGGCAGCGTCGCATCGTGGAACTCCCGCGCGGTGTCGGGGTCGAGGGCCAGGTTGAACTGGTCCTCCCAGCGGAACTCGAAGCGGGCGTCCGACAGCGCGTCGTCCCAGTCCTGGGCGCCGGGGTGCCCCTTGGCCAGGTCCGCCGCATGGGCCGCGATCTTGTACGTGATGACGCCGGTCTTCACATCGTCGCGGTCCGGCAGGCCCAGATGCTCCTTGGGCGTGACGTAGCAGAGCATCGCCGTGCCCCACCAGGCGATCATCGCGGCGCCGATGCCCGACGTGATGTGGTCGTAGGCGGGCGCGATGTCCGTGGTCAGCGGGCCGAGCGTGTAGAACGGCGCCTCTTCGCAGATCTCCTGCTGGAGGTCGACGTTCTCCTTGATCTTGTGCATCGGAACATGGCCCGGGCCCTCGATCATCGTCTGCACCCCGTGCGCCTTGGCGACCTTGTTCAGCTCGCCGAGCGTCCGCAACTCCGCGAACTGCGCCTCGTCGTTGGCGTCCGCGATCGACCCGGGACGCAGCCCGTCACCGAGCGAGAATGTCACGTCGTACGACGCGAGGATGTCGCACAACTCCTCGAAGTGCGTGTAGAGGAACGACTCCTGATGGTGCGCCAGGCACCAGGCGGCCATGATCGAACCGCCGCGGGAGACGATGCCGGTCTTCCGGCGGGCGGTCAGCGGCACATACCGCAGCAGCACACCGGCGTGGACCGTCATGTAGTCGACGCCCTGCTCCGCCTGCTCGATGACGGTGTCCTTGTAGATCTCCCAGGTCAGCTCCTCGGCCTTGCCGTCGACCTTCTCCAGCGCCTGGTAGAGCGGGACGGTGCCGATCGGCACGGGGGAGTTGCGCAGCACCCACTCGCGGGTGGTGTGGATGTTGCGGCCGGTGGAGAGGTCCATGACCGTGTCGGCGCCCCAGCGGGTCGCCCAGGTCATCTTCTCCACCTCCTCCTCGATGGACGAGGTGACCGCGGAGTTTCCGATGTTGGCGTTCACCTTCACCAGGAAGTTCTTGCCGATGATCATCGGCTCGATCTCCGGATGGTTGACGTTCGCCGGCAGCACCGCACGGCCCGCCGCGATCTCGTCGCGGACGAACTCGGGCGTCACACCCTCGCGGACCGCGACGTACTCCATCTCCGCGGTGATCTCGCCGCGCCGCGCATAGGCGAGCTGGCTGACCGCCGCGCCGCCCCGCCCGCGCCGCGGCTGACGTGGGCGTCCGGGGAAGACCGCGTCAAGGTTGCGCAGTCCACCACGGGGTGAGGTGTGCTTGAGACCGTCGTCCTCGGGGCGGGGCGGACGGCCCGCGTACTCCTCGGTGTCGCCCCGCGCGATGATCCAGTTCTCCCGCAGCGGTGCCAGACCGCGGCGGACATCGGTGTCGATCTGGGGGTCGGTGTACGGACCTGACGTGTCGTACAGCGTCACGTCCTTGCCGTTGGTGAGGTGCACTCGCCGGACCGGTACCCGCAGGTCCGGGCGCGATCCGGAGACGTAGCCCTTGTGCCAGCCGAACTCCTTGACGGAGCCGTCCGCGCCGGACTCGCCGTTTTCGGGCGTGCGTGCATCCTGCAGAGTCATGAAGACCCAACTCCCTACGCCGGCATTACCCGGTAACAGGTTCGGCGGTCGACGCAGCGGCTTCCGTCCACGACGTTTCACGTGAAACGTCGTCGGGACGAAGGTCAGCGCCCTCTCAGCCCGGTGCTCCGAGCTCCCGCGATTGCAAAGGTGGCACCACGGTAGCGGCCGGTACGGCGAGGTGGCCAGGGGGCCCGGACTTCTTGCGATGATCGGGCGGTGACCGGCATCGACACGTCCTCACCCGCCTCCGCCGCCGCCCCTGCCCACGGGCACGGACACGGCCACGGCCACTCGCACGGGCACGGGCACGGCCCGGCGGCGCCCGTCTCCCGGCATCTGCGGAAGGTCATCGCCGCGGTACTGATCCCGTTCGCGGTCGCCGTCGCAGTGGGTCTGGCGGTGCTGTGGCCGGGCGGCGCCCCCGGCCACAAACCGTCCGGCGTCGGCTTCGACCAGCCCCAGGAGTCGGCCCGCGTGACCAAGGTCGCCGAGGTCGACTGCGCCAGCGTCCACGCCCAGGAACAGCCGGTCCCCGGGGAGCAGCCGAACGGGCCCCCGGCCAAGACCAAGGGACCCTGCGAGGTGGCGACGGTGAAGGTGACGACGGGCCAGAACGCCGGGCGGACCTTCGACACGGTGGTCACCCCGGACGCGCTCCGCCACTACACCACCGGCCAGGAGGTCCAGGTCGCGTACTCCCCCAAGGCGCCGAAGGAGTTGCAGTACTCGATCAGTGACGTCGACCGGACGGTACCGATGTGGGTGCTGGCCGCGCTCTTCGCGGGCGCCGTCGTCGTGGTGGGACGGCTGCGCGGCGTCCTGGCCCTGGTCGCGCTGGTCGCGAGCTTCGGGGTGCTGACGCTGTTCATCCTCCCGGCGATCCTCCAGGGCTCCAACCCGCTGGTCGTCGCGGTGGTCGGCGGCAGCGCCATCATGCTGATCGCGCTCTACATGTGCCACGGGCTGACCGCCAGAACCTCCGTCGCGGTCCTCGGCACCCTCGCCTCGCTGCTGCTCATCGGGCTGCTCGGCTCGGTGTTCATCGGCTGGGCGCTGCTGACCGGCAACACCGACGACTTCACGGGGCTGGTGCACGGCCTCTTCCCGAACATCGAGATCCGGGGCCTGCTGCTGGCGGGCATCATCATCGGCTCGCTGGGTGTGCTCGACGATGTGACGGTCACCCAGACCGCGGCCGTGTGGGAGCTGAAGGAGGCCGATCCGTCGGCGTCCTGGCGCACGCTCTACCGCGCGGCGATGCGGATCGGCCGGGACCACATCGCCTCGGTGGTGAACACCCTCGTCCTCGCCTACGCGGGCGCGGCGCTGCCGCTCATGCTGCTCTTCTCGATCGCACAGAGCGGGGTGGGCGCCGTCGCGGGCAGCGAGGTGGTGGCCGAGGAGATCGTACGGACGCTGGTCGGCAGCATCGGGCTGGTCGCCTCCGTACCACTGACGACGCTGCTGGCCGCGCTGGTCGTCTCGGCCGACCGCGGACGGGCCGCGGGAGAGACGGACGGGGCGACCGGCCGGGACGCGGGTGCACCCGCACCGTCCGGGGGCCGGGCGGCGGCACGGCGCGGCGGACGCGGGCGGCGCCGCAAGGTCTGAGGGCCACCGGAGGCCGGACGTCGGCAGGGAACGGCACTCGGCCCGGACCGCAGGGGGACGAGCGGTCCGGGCCGGGCACGGGCGGTGGCTCTGCCCGCCGACGACGGCGGGGTCAACCCGCCTTCGACGCCTCGGACAGGATGCGGTCCAACTCCGCCTCCAAGGTGTCGCACACCTCTTCCGCACCGAGTGGCACCAGCCGGTCCGTACGGTCGAGGAACGCCACCAGGGGTGGAGCGCTGACGCGGAAGAGCGCCCGCTCGGAGCCCACTTGGAGGCTGATGAAGACATCGCTGAGATGTCCGCCTCCGGAAGGTTCGATCCGCACATCGCCCTCGCCGGATGGTCTGCTCAGCCCGTCGAGCATCAGCTCACGGCTGAAGGCCCATGTCACCGGCGTATCGCCGGGTAGGTCGAAAGTGAGGCGGACGGCGTACGGATCGGCGCTGTCGAAGTCCAGCTGCACCGGAATCCGGAAGGCGAGTTCCTCGGAAACGAGGAAGCTCATGATCACTTCTGCCTGAACTGTGTCGGTCATCAACCACTGCCCCGCACTAGATCGGGATGGCCGGGATTCGTCCCCCGTGGCCCTATTGACGCCATCGTCTGTCACGTGCCAGCAGATCACAAGGAGTGAGTTTTCAGATACTGATAGAGAAGGCGAGTGTCGTTAGCGTCGCCTCCGCCATTTTCCGTAGTCGAGCCGTGACAGAGCGCAATCGGTGCAGTTCCTCGGCGGGGAGAGATACGGCCAACGCCGCGGCGACCGAGCCGACTTGCACGGGAATCGCCGAGCAAACCGTGCCGAGGGCATATTCCTGTTGTTCATACGCCACATGACCGCGACGCACCGTATCCAAACGGTGCAGCAGATCATCCTTGGACCGCACGGAAAAGGGGGTTATGGACTGCACCGGATAGCGGGACAGATGCTCCTTACGGGAAGCCGTGTCGAGCTGCGCCAGGAGACACTGTCCGATCGCATGGGCATGCGCGGTGGAGCGGAAGTCGACCCACTCCTCCACCGGCGGCCGCTCCGGAGTACCTCCGGCCGCGACCACCTCCACCTCGCCCTCGCGGTAGACCGCGAAGTACACCGCGGCATCCAACCGTTCGCCGAGCAGACAGAGTGCATCGGACAGCTCCTGCCGCCGACGCCGCCGCTCGCTGGCCCGACCGAGGGAATCGGCCGCCGCCCCGAAGACGAAGACACCGTTGCAGCGGCGGAGATAGCCCTCGTGGGTCAGGGTGCGCAGCAGGTGGTACGTGGTCGGCAGCGGTAAACCGGCCTCGCGGGCGAGCTGCTTCGCCGGAGCGCCCTCCGGGTGTTCCCCGACCGCTTCGAGGAGCCGCAGAGCGCGCTGCACGGACCCGATCAGTGTGGGGTGAGAAATGGATTCGCCACTCTCGGCCGTCAACGTCGTCAACCCCCAGTCCGATCGCCCGTGGGGCACGGGAGCCCCGGCAGCGGGATCGTTCCCGCTCCGCGCGCGTCTCCCAGGGCCCCGTTGTCGACGTCCGGGCCGCGTGCTCGCCTCGGTCGTTATTTTCCGGAACGTCATCATCCGGAAGACGCCTGCGACGGAACTCTAACGCGGTGCAACCGGGTGGTAACCCGAATGGCCTGGGAGTTAACTCACCTGGCGCACGCCTTGACGGTGCCCGCAGCCCGGCGCCACCCGCCGAACACGACGGGTCCACGCGGACACACCAGCCCCTGGCCACACGGTGCTTGAGCTTTCATCTTGTCGCCCACAAGGCTTTGACCTGCGGATTTCGTACCTCGCCCGCACGGCGGAACAGCCACTCAGATCTGGCCGAATATGGCATATGGGGAGGGGTGAGGGGGTCGAGGAGGGGGAGAGGGGACGCGGGGTGGTGCCGGGGGGGCAGGTGTTCGGAGCAGGTGTTCGGGGGTTGGGG
>NZ_JODY01000052.1 GCF_000718015.1 Streptomyces catenulae
GGCGGAGGCGCGGGGGATCGAGCCGGTGCCGACCCGGGAGGCGGAGTGGGCCGGGGTGGGGCGGGCGCTGGGGCGGGGCGGGAACATGCTGCGGGGTGCGATCTACCACACGGGGTTTCCGCGGCGGGATCTGCAGGTGATCTCCGACGGGGTTCTCGTGGAACCGGGGCTGGCGCTCGGGGCGCATGTGTCGTTCGTCCGGTACGCCGACGGCAGTGCGATGGCGATGGGCGATGTCGTGGTCACCGAGGACGAGATGCAGCGGGCGATCGATGCATGGCAGGCGCACGGGATCGCGCTGACCGCGCTCCACAAGCATCTGCTCGCCCAGCACCCGGACATCTGGTGGGCCCATGTGCACGGGCACGGGCGGGACGCGGAGGCGCTCGCCCGCGGGCTGCGCGCCGGGTTCGACCGGACCGGCACCCCGCCCCCGGGGTCGCCGGGTCCTTCGCTCCCCATGGACCTGGACATCGCGGGGATCGAGGCGGCGCTGGGCACCCGGGGGACCGTCGAGGAAGGGGTGTTCAAGTGCCTGTTCGTCCGCCGGGAGACGGTGCGCAGCGGACCGCTGGTGCTGCCCGCCGGTCTCGGGTCGACCTGCGCGTTCATCTTCCAGCCGGTGGGCGGCGGCCGGGCGGCGCTCGCCGGTGACTTCGCCATGACGGCGGACGAGGTCCAAGACGTCCTGGCGGCGCTGCGGCGCGGCGGGATCCGCCTTGTCGAGCTGCACAACCATCACCTGGACGAGTCGCCCCGGCTGTTCTTCAGCCACTTCTGGGCCGTCGCGGACGCCGTCACGCTCGCCCGGGCCCTGCGCCGCGCGGTGGACGCCGCCCGGGTGGAGGCCCCCGTGGGGGAGGTCCCGGCCGGTTGAGGGGCGATCCCGCCGCGGGCCCGTGTGGCACGCGACCTCCGGGCCCGGCGGTCGGGGCGGTGGGCGTGCCGGGGGCCGGGCGGTACGCGATACATGGAGCAATCGGATCAATCGCCCGGATGCGGCGCGTGTGCCGACAGGTGATCGGGTACCTAGGTCCTGTCGTCCACGCCGGGACCGGTCCACGGGGTGCGGCAGACGGGGTGCGGTACGCCCGTGCGCGGTGCGGTCGTCGGTCGTCGGCGCGCCGTGCCGCCCGGCCCGCCGCGCCCCGTGGTCGCCGACCGGAAGCCGTGGAGCCGCCCGACGGGTGAACGACGCCACGCAGACGGCCTCCCGAGGGGGTGTCCGTCCCCTTCGGCCCGCCTCATCCGTCCGATCCCGTACCTGGAGCTTCGTATGGACCCCGTGCCCCCCACGCGGAACTGCCCCTTCGACTATGCCGAGGCCCTCGAATTCGACCCGCAGCTCAGAGAGCTGCAGAAGGAGGGGCCCGTCTCCCGTATCCAGCTGCCCTACGGGGAGGGGGAGGCGTGGCTGGTCACCGGCTACGACGACGTGCGTACCGTCACCACCGACCGGCGGTTCAGCCGCCGGGCGGTGGTCGGCCGGGACTTCCCGCGGATGACGCCGGAGCCCATCGTCCAGGACGAGGCCATCAACGTGATGGACCCGCCCGGGAGCAGTCGGCTGCGCAGCCTGATCTCGAAGGGGTTCGCCCCGCGGCACATGGAGCGGATGCGGGTCCGTACGCAGCATGTCGTCGACGGGCTGCTGGACCGGATGGAGGCGCACGGCGCGCCCGCCGACCTCTTCGAGCATCTCGCGGCGCCGCTGCCGCTGACCACCATCTGCGAGGTTCTCGACATCCCCGAGGGGGACCGCGCGCAGCTGCGCAAGCACGCCCGGACGATGATGAACGTCACCGTCGAGAACAAGGAAGCGGCCATCCGCTCCAAGGCGGAGCTGCGGGCCTATTTCGCGCGGCTGACCGCGGAGCGCCGGGCGGACCCGGGCGACGACCTGATCAGCGTGCTGGCCACCGCCCGCGACGGCGATGAGCTGCTCAACGACGATGAGCTGACCGTGATGGCGATGGTCCTGCTCATCACGGGCCAGGACACCACCACCTATCAGCTCGGGAACATCTCCTACGCCCTGCTGACGCGGCCCGACGAGCTGGCGATGCTCCGGGACAACCCGGAGAAGTTCCCGCAGGCGCTGGAGGAGCTGCTGCGCTTCATCCCCTTCCGCAAGGGCGTCGGCATCCCCCGCGTCGCCGTCGAGGACGTGGAGCTGAGCGGGGTGCGGATCCGTAAGGGCGACATCGTGCACGTCTCGTACCTGACGGCCAACCGGGACGGGCGGAAGTTCGACCGGCCGGACGAACTGGACCTGGAGCGCAACGGGCCGTCCCACATGACGTTCGGCTGGGGCGGACACCACTGCCTCGGCGCGCCGCTCGCCGCCACCGAGCTGGAGGTGGCGCTCGGCACGCTCATGCGGCGCTTCCCGGCGCTGAAGCTGGCGGTGCCCGCCGAGGACGTGGAGTGGAACAAGAACTCCATCTGGCGCTATCCGCTGACCCTGCCCGTCACCTGGTGAGCGGGGCGTGAGCGGCGGCCCGCCGGGACGGTGGGCCGCACCACCCGTCCGCGGTGGCTCCCCTGCCCGGGGCCGGACGGGAGCCGCCGCACCGGGCCCGGCACCGGCGGGCGCGCCCCGGCGCTCCGCCGCCGGGCCGGGATCCGAAGGGCAGACATACGCCGTGGGGTGCGGCCGGGCGGCATGATGCCCGGCCGCACCGCTGCGCGCACCCCGGGTGCCGCCGAACGGGAACCGGCCCCGGAACGCTGCCCCGCCGCGTCGCTCCCGCACCCGGCGCAGCAGCCCTCCGCCCCTCCTCCCGGGCGCCCCGGGTGATGCGTCAGACCCCGCCGCACGGCAACCCGGACCGCCGTCCGCCCGCGCCGCACGGGCCCCGTCGGCCGACATGCGGGCGTCACCTGGCTGCCGTAACGTAATGCCGAGGGCCAACCACGGTGTGGCGCACCACCATCTGCCCATACGGCGAGAATGCGGTCTTTCGGCGGTCGGCCCGCCCGCGCCCTTTCCGGGGACGCACGGCGCGGCGCCGCGCAACGCCAGCGGCCCGCCGAGCGCCCTGCCGCGCATACGCTGCCGCAGCGTCGGCCATCGGCCGGCGAACACCCCGCGTTTCCCCGCTGGGCTCAGCCGTGTGGAGCACCGTCCGCTAGGAGGAGATCCATGGCGGTTCTCTGCAAACCGGCCATCGCAGTACCCGAGCATGTCATCACCAATGAGGAAACACTGGAACTCGCGGAACGGTTGCATGCCGACCATCCGCAACTCGGCCTGGTCCTCCGGCTGATCGAGCACACCGGAGTACGCAAGCGGCACCTCATCCAGCCGATCGAGGAGACGCTCCGCCACCCGGGCATGGACGCCCGCAGCATCGTGTACGAGGAGCAGACCAAGGAACGGGTGCCCGCCGTGGTGCGGCGCGCGCTCGACGACGCCGAACTGGAGCCGCAGCAGATCGACTTGATCATCTACGTCTCCTGCACCGGCTTCATGATGCCGCCGGCCACCTCCTGGCTGATCAACGCCATGGGGTTCCGGCCGGAGACGCGGCAGCTGCCGATCGCCCAACTCGGGTGCGCCGCGGGCGGAGCGGCCGTCAACCGGGCCCACGACTTCTGTACGGCCTACCCCGACGCCAACGTCCTCATCGTCGCCTGCGAGTTCTGCTCGCTCTGCTACCAGCCCACCGACCTGGGCGTCGGATCGCTGCTGTCCAACGGGCTGTTCGGCGACGGCATCGCCGCGGCCGTCCTGCGGGGCGAGGGCGGCACCGGCATCCGCCTGGAGCGCAACAGCTCGTACATCATCCCCCACACCGAGGCGTGGATCTCGTACGCGGTCAAGTCCACCGGGTTCCACTTCCAGCTGGACAAGCGGGTGCCGGGCACGATGGAGCCGCTCGCCCCGGCGCTCTGCGACGCCGCCGAGGGGAACGACTGGAACGCCGGGAAGATGGACTTCTACATCATCCACGCCGGTGGTCCCCGGATCCTCGACGACCTCAGCTACTTCCTCGACGTGCCGCCCGGGGCGTTCCGCTTCAGCCGGGCGACGCTCACCGAGTACGGCAACATCGCCAGCGCCGTGGTGCTGGACGCGATGGCCCGGCTCTTCGACGAGGGGTCCGCCCTCGACGGGGACCGCGGGCTGATGGCCGGGTTCGGGCCCGGCATCACCGCCGAGATCTCCCTCGGCACCTGGGTCGCGGAGTCCGACACGGCGTGAGGAACCGGTCGTTCGCGGGCGGGTCCGTCCCGGTGGCCCGCGGGCGGTGCGCCGCTGCCGTCGTACCGTCCCGCCCGGCTCCCGGCGGGCCCGTGTCGCGCCTGCCGTCCCCCGGTGACGCGTGCTTCAGTGAGCGCCATGGCGGAAGCAGGGACCGTGGGACGTCCGGGCGGCGCGCGCCCCGGCGCGGAGCAGGCGGGCGCGCTCGACCGTAAGGGAGGGCCTGGGCACACCGTCCTGATGGCGCTCGCCCTCGCCGTCCCGGTCGTCAAGGTCGCGTACACGGTCGGCGGCGGCGACGCGGTCCGCGAGGTGCTCGTCGGCATGGAGCCCGCCAACTGGCCCGATGTGTGGATCGGGATGCTGCTCACCGACCCGCTGCTCGCCTCCGTGCTCGGCGTCGTCCTCTCCCGGGTGGTGTTCGCGCTCTTCGCGGCGCGGGGCGCGGTGCCCGTGGGCGGCGGTCCGGCGGGTGCCGCGCGGCGGGTGGCGCTGACCGTCGTCAACCCGGCGGCGGTGGGGGCCATCGTCGCCTGCCTCTTCGGCCCCTGGTGGGGGCTGGGCACCGGCGTCGTCGCGTATCTGCTGCGCAAGGGCGTGGTGGTGGAGTACCACGCCGGACGGCGCCACCGGCACGCCCGGGCGGGCGGCGACGGCGCGGCGGCACCGCCCGGTGACGCCAACGGCCCGGGCGGCGCGGCGGGTTACCGGCCGTCCCGGGGGCTGCGCCGCGCCGCCGCCGTCGAGCAGGGGGTGGCGCTGGCCCTGACCGTGCTGGTGCTGCCGGTGCTGGCGTTCGTCTCCGCACTCGACGGGCGGTCGTGGACGCCGCTCGTACGGTGTCAGGTCACCAACGGCACCGTCACCGCAAGCAGCCGCCTGATCGAACTGAGCCGCAAGGGCAGCGGCGTCGTCGGCTGGAACCTGGACTCCGCCCAGATCTCCAACGGCCTGGGCTGCACCCGCGTGGAGAGCCTGTACGTGCGCGAGCCGTGGTGGCGCCGGTGAGACGCCGCCCCGGGATGGACGGTCCTCGGCGGCGGTCCGCTCCTGTGCGGCCGGTGGCGCTCCCCGGGCACCCATGTTTCCCGCGCATCCGTCATGCCGAACGGTAATTTACGCTCCCCTTTTACGCTCGGTAGGGTGATGCGGGAAGCGGGTTCCGGAATACGGGAAGGGGCGGGATTCTTCCTTCCGGGTTCTGTATTTCCGGGTGTTCCGGGTGTTCCCGGGTTTTGGCGGGGCTTCCCGGGCATTCCCCGTTCCCGTGAAAGCGGGTGCGGGGAAGGCGGGTCCGCTCTTTTTCCCGCCCTTCCGTGCGGGATTTCCGCACCCGTAATTCCTGTTCTTCCCCGTGATGTCTCCGGCAGCCGACCGCCGGGATCCGTACCCCTCCTCACCAGGCCGGGAGAGTGGCGTGAGCCGGACGACAGCAGTGCCCGCGCAGGACGATGCCGAGGCTTCCCGGCCCGCCGGGATGGGGACGGCGGCGGGGGTGGCGCTCATCACCGTGCTCACCTCGATGCCGTTGTTCCTCGTCGGCGCCACCAGTACGTTGATCAATCGGGAACGCGGCTGGGACGCGGGCGATACCGGGCTGTTGCTCGCCGCCTACTGGTTCGCCTCGCTGCTCGGCGCCTTTCTCAGCCGCAAGGTCGAGGTGCCGGTGTCGGCGGAGACCACGGTGGGTGTGGCGAGTTGTGCGACGGCGGTGGGGCTGGCGCTCGGTGCCTGGGCGGGCGGCGCCGGGCTGGTGGCCGGGACGGCGGTCGGCGGTCTGGTCTACGGCTACAGCCAGCCGCACACCAACTCCCTGCTGATGCGGCACTGCGCGCGGCGCGTCCAGGGCTTCGCGTTCGGGCTGAAGCAGGCGGCCGTGCCCATGGCGACCCTGCTGGGCAGTGTCGCGGTCCCGGCGCTGGCCGTCCCGTACGGCTGGCGCGCCGTGTTCGTGTCCGCCGCCGTGGTCTGCGCGCTCTACGGCGTCCTCGGTCTGTGCGTGCGGCGCGGCGGGCACGCCGCCGCCCCGGCACGTGCCGCCGCGCCGCCGCTGAGGATCAACGCCCAACTGCTGGGGCTGGCGGGGGCCGGGCTGTGCGGCGCCATGGTCGGGAACTCTCTGGGAGGGTTCCTGATCGCTTCGGGCACCCATGGCGGTCTGACGCTCTCGACGGCCGGGTTCCTGGCCGCCGCCGGTTCCGTCGTGAACATCGCCGTCCGGCTCGCCGCGGGTGTCGTGGTGGACCGGGGGCGCTACGCCCCGCGCACCCTGCTCTGGCAGCTGTACGCCGTCGGCGCGCTCGGCACATCGCTGCTCGCCCTGAACGGCGGCGCCGCCGTCACCGTCGCCGGGGCGCTGCTCGCCTTCGGCGGCGGCTGGGGCTGGGCCGGGCTGCTGCACTACGTCGCGGGCGTCTCCTTCCCCGCCGCGGCGGCGCGGGCCACCGCCGTGACGCAGATGGGCGTCTCGCTGGGCGGGGCCTGCGGGCCGATGCTCTTCGGCCGGCTCGTCACCCACGCGGGGTTCGGCCCGGCGTGGCTGGTGCTCACCGCCGTGGGTGTGGTGGCCGCACTGCTCGTCCTCACCCTCGGACGCCGTGCGGCCCGCCCCGCCGACGGGGCGGACGGGACAACGGAGCGCGAATTTAAGTCAGTTGCTTGACTGGAGTGGCGTCGATCGGGTTGCCTGACCGGGCACGGGAGCAGGGCGTGGTCGGTCGGGAGGGGGCGGAATGCGTGGAGCGGCGCGGGCCGGTCAGGCGGAGGTGACCCGGGCGCGGATCCTGCGCGCGGCGGAGCGGCTCTTCGCCGAGCAGGGGGTCTATGCGGTCTCCAACCGGCAGGTCAGCGAGGCCGCCGGACAGGGCAACAACGCCGCGGTCGGCTACCACTTCGGCACCAAGACCGATCTGGTGCGCGCCCTCGCCCGGGAGCATCTGGGCCGGATCGAGGAGGACCGGGCGCGCCGGGTGGACGCGCTGGACGCCACCGCGGACATCGCCGCCTGGGTCGGCTGCCTGGTGCGGCCCACCACGGCGCATCTGGCGTCCCTGGGCAGCCCCACCTGGTTCGCGCGGTGCTGCGCCCAGGTGATGACCGACCCGGCGCTCCAGGACGTCTTCGCCGAGGAGTCCCTCGGGTCACCGGCGCTGGTACGGACCCTGGAGGGGCTCAACCGCTGCCTGCCCGACCTGCCGCCCGAGGTCCATGTGGAACGGGGCGCGATGGCGCGGCAGTTGATCGTGCACACCTGCGCCGAACGGGAACGCGCCCTCGCCGACCACACCGCCACCGCGCGCAGCAGCTGGCACACCACGGCCACCGGGCTGATCGACGCCATCGTCGGCCTGTGGACCGCCCCCGTGACACCGAGCGGCTGACGCCCCGGGGCGCTTTGGTGGCGGCGTCCCCGGGGTGCACCCCCGCGCGGTCTCTCCCCGGGGGGCGGCCCGCCGGGCGACTGCCCCAACTGCCCGCTCCCCGAGGGGCGTCGGCCCGAGGGCCGTCCCCGGGGCGGCCGGTCCGCCCGCCCTCCGCGCCCCCGTACACCCGACGCCCCACCACGCACCGCCGATACGTACCGCACCGGAGCCGACCCTCGGACCGTCCGGGCGGGCAGACGAGGAGCGAGACATGACCGGTACCGCAGCCCCGCACGACACGACCCCGGGTGAGGTCCCCGCGTTCCCGATGGACCGGGCGGCCGGATGCCCCTTCGACCCGCCGCCCGGGCTGCGGGAGGCACAGCGGCAGGGGCCGCTCACCCGGGTCCGGCTGTGGGACGGCAGCACGCCCTGGCTGGTCACCCGCCACGCCGACCAGCGCGCCCTGCTGGCCGACCCCCGGGTCAGCGCGGACATCATGCGGCCCGGCTACCCCTCCTCCGCGCCCGTCAACGGCAGCGCGCGGATGAGCTTCATCCTGATGGACGACCCCGAGCACAACCGGCTGCGGCGGATGGTGACGGCACCGTTCACGGTCCGCCGGATGGAGGCGATGCGGCCCACCATCCAGCGGATCGTGGACACCTTCCTCGACGAACTCCTCGCCGGGCCCGCCCCCGCCGACCTCGTCGCCCGCTTCGCACTGCCGGTGCCGTCGCTGGTCATCTGCGAACTCCTCGGGGTGCCCTACGCCGACCACGACTTCTTCCAGGAGAACAGCCGGGTCCTCATCAGCCGCACCGTCGAACCGGAGGAGCGGACCGCCGCCCACGCCCACCTGACCGGCTACCTCGACGGGCTGCTCGCCCGGAAGACCGCGGGCCCCGCCGATCTGCTGTCCGGACTGGTCGGACGGGTCGAGGCGGGGGAGCTGACCCGGGAACAGGCCGCCGAGACAGGCGTGCTGTTGCTGCTCGCCGGGCACGAGACCACCGCCAACATGATCGCGCTGGGCACCCTCGCCCTGCTGGAGAACCCCGAACAGCTCGCCCTGGTGCGCGACACCGACGACCCGAAGGTCGTCGCCGCCGCCGTGGAGGAGCTGCTGCGGTACCTCACCATCACCCACAGCGGGCGCCGCCGCGCCGTCCTGGAGGACATCGAGATCGCCGGGCAGACCCTCCGGGCGGGCGAGGGCGTCGTCCTCGCCAACGACCTCGCCAACCGCGACCCGGACGTCTTCCCCGAGCCCGACCGGCTCGACCTCGCCCGCGACTCCCGCCGCCACCTCGCCTTCGGCTTCGGTGTGCACCAGTGCCTCGGCCAGACCCTGGCCCGTATCGAGCTACAGGTCGTCCACAGCACCCTGCACCGGCGCATCCCCACCCTGCGGCTGGCCGCCGACCGCGACGACCTCGCGTTCAAGCACGACGGATCGGTGTACGGGGTGCACGCATTGCCCGTCACCTGGTGAGGCGGGCGGCCCCGGGGCGGCACCCTGGGGCCGCGCTCCGGCGCCGGTCGGCCGCAGCTCCGTCGGTGTCAGCGCGTCGACGGCCGCGGGGCTCAGCCGTGCCTCGTCGAGCCGGGACAGCGGATGCCGGGCCACCTCCGCGGTGCTGCCGCCGGTCTCCTCGTCCACCTCCCGTACCAGTGCCTCGGTCGGCTGCTCACCCGGGGCGATGCCGCCGCCCGGCAGGTGCCAGAGCCCGGGCGCGAAGACCGGCGAGGCGGCCGAGAGCCGGGTGAGCAGCAGTTTCCCGTCGTCGACGAGCACGGCGTACGCCGAGACACGGGTGCGAGGGACGGTCTCCGATACGGCCTCCGGAGGTAGGGGAGCGACCTGCGGGGCCGCGTGGGACGGGGCGTGCGGGGGAGCGGCGGGCGCCGGGCGGGCGAGCGGCACCGGAGGGGCGCACGCCCGCCCGGCCGCGCCCCCTCCGCCGAACCGCCCGCCGCCCCGCGTCACCGGCACCCTCACACGGGCTCCGGCCTCTCCGACAGGGCCCGGACCTCCTCCGCCGTGGTCTCCTCCAGGGTCTCGCCGACGAAGAGCCAACGGGTGATGCCGAGGGACTCCAGGAACGGCAGATCGTGCCCGGCGATCACCAACGCGCCCCGGTAGGACGCGAGCGCCGCGGTGAGCTGCCGCACCCCGGACAGATCCAGGTTGTTGGTCGGCTCGTCCAGCATCAGCAGCTGCGGGGCGGGCGCGGCGAGCATCGTCGCGGCGAGCGCGGCCCGGAACCGCTCCCCGCCGGACAACGTGCCCACCAGCGCCTCCGCCCGGGCCCCCTTGAACAGGAACCGCGCCAGCTGCGACCGCAGCGCGTTGTCGGTGACCCCGGGCGCCGTACGGGCCGCGTTCCGCGCCACGCTCAGGTCGTCGTCCAGGATGTCCAGGCGCTGCGGCAGGAAGCGCAGCGGGACGAACGTCCGCGCCTCACCGGACAGCGGCTCCAACTGCCCGGCCAGGGTGCGCAGCAGCGTCGTCTTCCCCGCGCCGTTCCGGCCGATCAGCGCGATGCGCTCCGGGCCGCGCACCTCCAGATCGCCCTCCCGCAGCAGGCCGTGGCGCGGGCGCAGCGCCGTCAGCCGCAGCACGGTGCGGCCCGCGGGCACCGCCGTGTGCGGCAGGTCCACCCGGATCTCGGCGTCGTCCCGGATCGCGTCCGCGGCCTCCTCGCGCCGCTCCCGCGCCTCCTGGAGACGGTCCTCGTGGATACCGCGGACCCGGTCGGCGGACTCCTGGGCGGAGCGCTTGCGCTCCCCGGCGACGATGCGCGGGGCGCGCCGCTGGGCGTCCAGCTTGGCGCTCTGCCGACGGCGCCGGGCCGCCTTGACGCGGCTCTCCTCCAGCTCCCGCTGCTGCCGCCGGACGTCCGCCTCGGCGGTGCGCAACGTCCGGGCCGCCGCGTCCTGTTGGGCGTCGACGGCCTCCCGGTAGGCGGACCAGCCGCCGCCGTACCAGGTCACGGCGGTGGAGCGGAGTTCGGCGATGCGATCCACCCGCTCCAGCAGCTCCCGGTCGTGGCTGACCACGATCAGCGCGCCGGAGCGCCAGGAGGCGACGGCCTCGTGGAGCCGCCGCCGCGCGAACACGTCGAGGTTGTTGGTCGGCTCGTCCAGGAGCAGTACGTCGGGGCGGTCCAGCAGCAGCGCGGCCAGCCGCAGCAGGACGGTCTCACCGCCGGACATCTCGCCGACCGTACGGTCGAGATCGAGCGAGCCGAGGCCCAGGGAGCCCAGCGTCGCCAGGGCGCGTTCCTCGATGTCCCAGTCGTCGCCGAGCGTGCCGAAGTGCGCCTCGTCGGTGTCGCCGGACTCGATGGCGCGCAGCGCGGCGCGCCGGTCGGCGATACCGAGGGCGGCCTCGACCCGCAGACCGGTGTCGAGGGTGAGGTTCTGCGGGAGGTAGCCGAGGGTGCCGGTGACGCTCACCGCGCCCTCGGCGGGGCGCAGTTGACCGGCCAGCAGCCGCAGCAGCGTGGACTTCCCGGTGCCGTTGTCGCCGACGAGACCGGTACGGCCCCGGCCGACGACGAAGGAGAGCCGGTCGAGGACGGTACGGCCGTCGGGCCAGCGGAACGTCACTCCGGAGCAGGTCACGGAGGCTTGCGGGGCGGGGGGTCGGGACATGGGTTTCTCGCAGTCTGCACGCAGGAACGGGGGCGTCGTAGGCGAGCACCACGCGGCGACCGGCCGGGGAGGGAGAGGTGCGGTCCTGGCAAGGGAGGACGGTTCATGCACCGAGGTCGCATCCGCGCGAGGTCACGGGCGGCAGAGTGCCGACACGGCGTGACAGGCGTACGGCAGGGCCGTACCGCGCGATGGTCGCAGACCTCAGATGCGCAACGTCCACCTCTATCGGAGACAACAGGACCCGTGAACGGTACCCCGGCGCCGGGCGGGCCGCATCCGAATTGATCGGCGGGGCGGGCGGCATTGATCGGCGGGGCGGGCGGCGCGTCCGCCCGGCCCTGTCGCCGTTGTCCACAGCCTCCGCGCGTTGTCGGACCCCCGTGCCACGATGCGGGCATGAGCACTTCCGAACGCGTCACCCCGCCGATGGACGCCGACGAGCGGACGTCCCTGGCCAGCTGGCTCGACTTCTACCGCGCCACCCTCGCCGACAAGTGCGCGGGGCTCGACGAGGAGCAGCTGCGCACCGCCTCCGCGCCGCCCTCGCCGCTCACCCTCGTTGGTCTCGTCCGGCATCTCGCGGAGGTCGAGCGGCACTGGTTCCGCCGCGTCCTCGCCGGGGAGGACGTCCCCGATCTGTTCCCCGGGGACGCCGGTGCCGACGGTATGAGCGGCGGCTTCGGCGGCGCCGGGAAGGCGTCGTACGAGGACGCGGTCGCACGGTGGCGGGCCGAGGTGGAGCACGCCCGGGCCCTCTGCGCCACCCGCTCCCCGGACGACACCGGCACCCTCGGTGAGGCCCGCCCCACCCTCCGCTGGATACAGACCCACCTGATCGCAGAGTACGCCCGCCACTGCGGCCACGCCGACCTCATCCGCGAGCGCATCGACGGCCGGACGGGCGTCTGACCGGCGCCCGGCACGGCGTCGCCACGGTGCCCGGGCGGGCGGCCGTCCGGTGCGCCCCCGGAGACCGGAGGCGCACCGGGACCGCCGCCCCGGGGGCCGTGGCACCCCGGGGCGGCCCGGTCAGTCGCGGGGTGCGATCACGCGACCGTTCTCCCGGACGGTGATGGCCATCGCCGGGCACATGTCCGCGGCGTCCAGGACCAGCTCGTCGTCCCCCTCGATCTCGTCGTGCACCGGCCGGGAGCGGGGCCCGTCGAGGACGAAGAGGTCGGGGGCGGTTCCGGCGCAGATGCCGGAGCCGATGCAGCGCAGCGGATCCACCTCCACCTGGCGGCTCACCGGCTCACCACCCCACCGGCAGCACGCGTGGCCCGCGCACCAGCATCTCGGTCTTCCACTGCACATCGCCCGCGACATGCAGCCCCGGGAAGCGGGCGATCAACGCACCCAGCGCCTCCTGGAGCTCCAGCCGGGCCAGCGGCGCGCCCAGGCAGTGGTGGACGCCGTGGCCGAAACCGAGGTGCTGGTTGCCGGTCCGGGCGAAGTCCAGGGTGCCGGGGGAGGAGAAGCGGAGCGCATCGCGGTTGGCGGCGCCCACCGCGACCAGCACCGGCGTACCGGCGCGCACCAGCGTGCCGCCGACCTCGATGTCCTCGGTGGCGTACCGCGGCTGCCCCGCGCCGCTGCCCAGCGGCACGAACCGCAGCAGCTCCTCCACCGCACCGGCCATCAGCTCCGGACGCTCCCGCAGCCGGGCCAGCTCCTCGGGGTGATCGAGCAGGGTGAGAACGAAATTGGGGATCTGCGTCGCGGTCGTCTCGTGTCCGGCGACGAGGATGCCGACACAGAGATCGACCAGCTCCAGTTCGGAGAGGCGGTCCCCGGCGTCCCGCGCGTCGATGAGCGCCGTCATCAGGTCGTCCTGCGGATGCCTGCGGTGCTCGTCGATCAACTGCCCCATGTAGGCGCGGAGTTCCTCGCGGTTGGTGTCGAACTCCTCGGCCGTCAGCGAGCTGGTCGACAGCGCCGCGTCGCTCCAGGCGCGGAACTTCGGCCGGTCCTCGACGGGCACGCCCAGCATCCGGCAGATGACCGCGACGGGGATCGGCAGCGCATAGCGGTCCACCAGATCGGCGGGCGGACCGGCGTCCTCCAGCTCGTCCAGCAACTGGCCGGTCAACTCCTTGACCTGGGGCCGGAGTTTCTCCACCTGGCGGACGGTGAACGCCTTCGCCACCAGCGAGCGCAGCCGGGTGTGCTCGGGCGGGTCCATGCTGAGGATGCCGCTGTTGCGGCTGCCCTCGGACTGCCGCGGCTCGTCGCGCTCGATCCCCAGCGCGCGGCTGAAGCGCTGGTCACCGAGGACGAAGCGGGCTTCGGCGTACCGCGTCACCAGCCAGGCGGGCTCCCCGTAGGCCATCTGGACCCGCAGCAGACCGGGGCGGTCGCGGGCCTCGTCGTAGACCTCGGACAGCGACAGGTTGTCGGCGGTGTTGAAGGGATAGGAGAGGGGTGCTGTGTCAGCTGTGGTCACGGTGACCTCCCTTGTGTAAGCACCTGCTTACAAACGTTAGGGCGCCGGTCCGCGGACGGTCAACGACCGGTTACGGCCGTTATCCTGACGGGCCGTCCGGAAAGGAGCACCATGGCGAACTCCGCCGACGTACCGGCCGGTTCACCCCGGAGAAGAGACGCCCGGGCCACCCGCCGAAGACTGCTGGAGGCGGCCGCCGATCTGTTCGCCGAGCGCGGTTACGACGCCGCGACCGTGCGGGACATCGCGGACCGGGCCGGTGCCAACCAGGCGCTGCTGTTCCGGTATTTCGGCTCGAAAAGCGCCTTGCTGACGGAGGTGATGGCCCACAGCGGCCAGGAGCAGCTGCGGACCACACCGCCGGAGAAGCTGCTTGAGACAGCGCTGCGGGGCATGCTCACCCACCACGGCAAGGAGCACCACGACCGTTCCCTCGCGGTCTATCTGCGCTCCGTCGGCGGCGCCGACGACGGCTCGGAGACGGTGAAGGCGCTGGGGGAGCAGTACGTGGCGGTGCTCGCCACGCTCTCCGGCGCCGAGGACGCGGCGCTCCGCGCCGACCTCGCCATGGCGTGGCTGCTGGGCATCGGCATCATGCGCGTCGTCGTCGGCCGCGAACCCCTCGCCGGTGCCGACCCGGACGCGGTCTGCGGGCTGGTCCTGGGCCTGCTCGAACAGCTGCTGGACGGGGTGCCGGAGCCGGAGGAGCGCTGAGGCGGGTGGACACCGTACGCCGCCCGGCGGCCCGCGCCCGCGCGGCTCGCCCCTCCGGTCCCGGCGTGCGTCCACCGTCCGCGGCGGCGCGGGGCGTTCGTACGGGTGACTGTCACCGGTGCGCCCTAACCTGGAGAGGGAGCAGCGGAGTTCAGGGGGCGGGGATGGGTGACGGAGGGTCTTTCCGGGCGGAGGCGCGTGAGGGTGGCCGCGTCCATCAGGCGGGCCGGGATCTGTATCTCACCTACGCCGGTCCGGCACCGGAGCCGGACGGCACGGCGGACGCCGGGCCCCCGCCGGAGCCCGCGGACCTGACGGCCCGGTTCGCCGAGGCACCGCTGCCCGCGCACACCCTGGACCCGCAGGCGCTGGCCGCCGTGCCGCTGCCGGACCCCGGCCCCGCGCCCGCGGACGTGGCCGAGGCGGTCGCCGCGCTGGCCGTCGAGGACGTGCCCGCCGCCGTGCCGACGGCGCCGCGGGGCACGGCGCACGGCCCGGTCCGCTGTCTGCGGCCGCCCGCCGCCCGGCCCGGCGGCCCGGCCCGGCCCGCGTCCGACGCCTGGGCCGCCGCGCTCCTGGACCGCGCCCTCCTGCGCAGCGCCGACGCCGCCGAACTCCCGCTCTTCGCACCGCACGTCCGCGCCCTCCTGTGGCGCGCCGGGGCCACCCGGCCCGCACCGGTCGCGGCGGCCCGGCGGCTGCGGGACGGCTACGAGCGGTGCGGTGCGTACGAGGCGGCGCTGCCGTTCGCCGAGCGGATCGTGGCCTGCCCGGCGGGCGAGGGCCTCGCCGACGCGCTGGCCCTCGGCCGCCTCCGGGTGCGCTGCGGGGACCACGCCGAGGCCGAGACGGTGCTGCGGCCGGTGCTGGCCCGCGCGGACGCGGCGGCGTGCGCCCGCGGGCTGACGCTGGCCGGAAACACCGGGCCGTCCCTGGGCGAGCTGCTGCGGGAGAACGCCGAGGGGCCCTTCACCGGCAAGCTCTCCACCGTGGACGGCGATGTGCTGGTGCGGGCCGCCGATGTGCTGACGGTGCTCGCCGAGGCGCTGCACGGGCAGCGCCGGTACGCGGAGAGCGAGCGGCTGCTGCACTCCGCCACCGGGCTGTACTGGCGGATTCTGGGCGCCGCCCACCCGGCGCGGATCCTCACCCAACTCCACCGCGCCCGCTCGCGAGCCCGCCAGCGGCTGTGGTCCGAGGCGCTGTCCCTGCTCCACGACGCCCTGGCCTTCCGCGACGCCGAGGCGCTGGCGCGCGATCACCCCCGCGCGGCCGCGCTCATCCGCCTCACCCACGCCGGACTGGCCGACGAGGCGATACGCGGCCTGGCCGAGGACGGCCCCGGCCGCACCCGCGCCGTGGGCATGTTCCCCGCCCCCGTCGTCCGCTTCCTCGACGCCACCGTCAGCAAGCCCCCGAAGCCCACCCCCGCCGACGCCGACCGCCTCGCCACGGAGGCGGCCGCGGCCTGCGAGAGCGCGTACGGCCCCTGGCACCCGCGCACCCGCACGGCCCGGGAACTGCTGGCACGCCGGGAAGGAGCGGACGGCTAACGACGCTCCACGGTGCCCGGTCCGGCCGACGAAGGGCTGTGCCGCGGGCGGCGCGCCGTGGTCGGATACGGGATGACCTCCTTCTGGACCGGACAGCGGGTACGGCTGCGCGCCGTCGAGCCGGGCGACTGGGCCGCGTTCCGCCGCCTCGCCGCCGACGAGGAACGGTCGGGCGACGTACTCCGGCCGCCGCGCTCCGCCGAGAGCTTCCGCGTCCGGGCGCGGGAGCAGGCCACCGCGGCGGAGAGCGACTGCTTCCGGCTGATGATCGTGGCCCGGGACACGGGGGAGACGGTCGGCGCTGTCGGCACGTCGTACGCCGATCCGCACGCGGGACGGTTCGAGTACGGCATCACGCTGGAGGGCGGTCACCGGCGCAAGGGGTATGCGCGGGAGGCGGCGGTGCTGTTGCTGCGGTTCTTCTTCGCCGAGCGGCGCTACCACAAGTGCGAGGTGCGGATCTTCGCGGACAACGCGGCGTCCCTGGCGCTCCACCGGGCGCTCGGCTTCGTCGAGGAGGGCCGCCTCCGTGACCACGTCTTCCTCGCCGGACGGCACCAGGATCTCGTCGTACTGGGCCTGCTGGCCGATGAATTCGCCCGGCTGCACCCGGTGGACGTGCCCTGACCCGTGCCGTCCGGCGCCGCCGGTTTCATTCCCGCTGGTGGGCCGTCCGTGCCGCGTCCACGAAGTGTTCCAGGGACTGCCAGAAGGGGGCGTAGGCGGCGTCCAGGCGGTCGCGGCCGGTGGGGTCGCCGGAGAGTTCGGCGGTGACGCCGGTGTAGAAGGGGCCGGTCGCCTTCTGGAGGGCGAGGGCCGCGGCGGCGGCCTCGGGCGGGCCCTCCAGCTCCACGATGCGGGCGCAGCGGCGGATCCGGCCGTACTCCGCGATCTCGCGGTCGTGCAGCTCACGGAGGGTGTCGAGGCGCTCGGGGGAGTCCGGGCGGCGCAGCAGGGCGGAGGTCTCCCAGTACAGCTCGCCCATGCGGTGGGCCTGCTCGATGAGGTCGAGGTAGGCGGTGCGGCGGCTCTCACGCAGCCGCTCGGCGCGCTGCGCGCGGGCGGCGGTCTCCGCCTGGATGGTGGCGGCGCGGGCGCTGCCGCGGCCGGTCACCCAGCTCGCGAGCACCGCGGTGCCGCCGGTCACCACGGCGATGGCCAAGGTCCACAGTGTGCTGTTGTCCCCCATGGGGCGTCACGATACCGAGGCGGTGGCGCGCGCCGCGGTGCCCGTCCGCCGGGCGCCGCGCTCCGGGGTGCGAGACGATGGAAGACCCAGACCCCCGCGCATCGCCGAAGAGGCAGCCATGGAGTACCCGGAAGCCTTTGAGCTGGTGTTCCAGTCGTCCGCGGTCGCCGACGACGTGGTGGTCGTCCGGCGCACCGCGGCCGCCGGGGCGGGCGGATTCCCGGTCTACGAGGACGAGACGGGCATCGTCCGCGCCGAGATCAGCGACCGCGGTGAGGTCCGGATGATGGCCAGCGGCGGGCACCAGGAGATCGGCGTACCGCTCCTGGCCCGCGCCCTGAAACCGTTCTGACCCGGACGCCGTACGGATTGTGGCCCGCCCGGCGGGGTCCCCCGTACGGCGGCCGTGACACGGACGGGTGTCAGTCGATGACCAGCTCGCCCATGGCGCTCCAGCCGCTGGCGCCCTCGATCGCGGTGCTCACGATCTCGGGGGTGTGCCGCAGCATCGGGCGCATGGTCTCCAGACCGGCGCGGAAGTGGTCGGAGTTGACGTGGGCCTCGGCGGCGTCGTCCCGGAACGCCTCGACCAGGGTGTAGGACAGCGGGTCCTCGACGCTGCGGGACCACTCGAACCAGAGGTTGCCCGGCTCGGCGCGGGTCGCCTCGGTGAACGCGGCCACGTGCTGCGGCCACTCCTCGGCGTATTCGGGCTTCACCGGAAACTTCACAACAATAAAGATCATTCGGCGATTCTAGGTCATCTCCGGCGGGCGGGATCAGCGGGTCCGGCCCGCCGGAGCCGCGCCGACGGTCAGGCGGCCAGCGGCGGCGCGGGTGCGATCCGTGCCGTGACGCAGGGGTCGCCGGTGCGGTAGCCGAGGCGGTCGTAGAGCCGTTCGGCGGGGGCGTTGCCGCCGAGCTGCCACAGGGTGCAGACGCCGTGTCCGCGGACCGCGTACCGGGTCAGCCAGGAGGTGAGCGCGGCGCCCAGCCCCTCGCCGCGGCGGGCCGCGTCGGTGGCGACCGAGACCATCAGCGGTGCGCCGCTGTCCCGCAGCCGGCTCAGCGCCCCGCACGCCACCAGCTGTCCGGCACCGTCGCGGATCCCGGCCCAGAGGCGGACGTCGGCGGAGCCGGGGCCCGTGGAGTGGGCGGGGCTGTGTTCGGCGAGGAAGGCGCGCAGTTCGTCGTGGTGGGTGGCGTCCAGGGCGTGCACCCGGTCCTCCGCGGCGTGCGGGGGCGGCTCCTGTTCCGTCCAGCGGAAGACCCACTCGACGGCGTCGGTCACCGGGAGGTGGCGGCCGACCAGCACGTCGGAGCCGCGCGGCACGGTGAACTCCCGTACCCGGTCGGGCAGCCCGTGCGCGGCGCGCAGTACGAGTCCGGCGGCGGCGTCCGGGTCGCCGACGCTCATCACCTGCTCGCGGTCGAGCCACGCCGCGGCGCCGCTGCCGCTCCAGCTGATCCGGTCGGCCGGTCGCCGCCGCGCGACGCCGAAGCGCAGCAGAGCGGTACCGGCCTGCGACTCCAGACCCTGACCGAGCGGATCCGTGGTGCGGGGGGCGGGTGTCGTTGCCTGCATAGCTCTCTCGGGTACGTGGGGAGGCCGCGTCCCCGGGCGCGCGCGGGCGCGACCGGAGAGGGCCGGGTCTGGAAGTTAGGGGGGTCCGCCGGCGGCAGCGCCTACGCGCGCCCGGCCGAGCGGACGTCTACTGTGCACACCGACCCCGCCCCGGCGCAACTCCGCGAGATCGCATGATCGCCTCGCCTTCGCAGGGCGGGCCGCGCACCCGCCACGGAAGTACAGGCGGATGGCCCTGACAGCCATCGGACGGGGCGTGGGGCGGTCGCCTTCCGGTGGCCGTGGGCGGCGCCGGGCGCGGGCGCGCGGCCCACCGTCCCCGCCCCGCCACCGTGACCGCTTCGCAGTCCGTACGCAGTCCGTATTTCGCTTGTCGCCGAGATCGGACCGTTGGACGCTGGGGCATGCCTACTCTTCCGACCTTCGTCCTCGTCCACGGGGCGTTCGCCAACTCCTTCTCCTTCGCGCCGCTCCAGGCCGAACTGGGCCTTCTCGGGCACCGGTCCGTCGCGGTCGATCTGCCGGGGCACGGCTTCGAGGCGACCTTCCCCGCCGCGTACCAGGCGCCGCAGGACGCCGACGCGCTCGCCTCGGCGCCGGGCGGCATCAAGGACGTCACCCTCGCGGACGCCGTCGCCCGCGTCATCGCCGTCCTGGAGCGGGCGAGGCGGAACGGCCCGACCGTGCTCGTCGGCCACAGCCGCGGCGGCATCACCCTCACCGCGGTCGCCAACGCCCGGCCCGACCTCGTCGACCGCCTCGTCTACGTCTCCGGGTGGTGCCCGGTGGACCTCGACGTCGCCGGGTACTACGCCGGGCCGGAGATGGCGGACGTCGATCCGCGCGCCATGGCGACCGCGCTGGTCGGCGATCCGGCGGAACTCGGGGTGCTCCGCTGCAATTTCCGTACCGCGGATCCGGAGGCGCTCGGCGCGCTGCGGCGGACCATCGGCGCCGACCTCACCGACGACGAATTCCGCGCCTTCCTGAACACCTTCCAGCCCGACGACAATCTCGACGCCGGAACCACCGCCGACTGCGCGCACGCAGCGACCTGGGGCCGCATTCCCAAGACCTATGTGCGGCTCGCCGACGACCTCGCCATTCCGCTCGCCATGCAGGACCGGATGATCCGCGAGGGCGACGCCCGCACCCCGGACAACCCCTTCGACGTCCACACACTCCCGGGAAGTCATCTGCACTGGCTCGTCCACCCGGAGCCCGCCGCCGAAATCCTCGCGGGTCTCGCCGCGGGCTGACGTTCCACCCCGGATGACCGGCGGCGCGGGAGGAAAGGGAAGGAACCGCGCCGCCGGTCCTCCGTTTCGCGCGGCCCCCTTTCGGCTTTCCCCTCTCAAATCCCTGGATTCGTCAAGGAGTTACTCCGTAGGGAAGGGGAGAATTCCCGGGCGGTGGGTGTGGTGGACGCCGCCCGCGCATTCCGGGAATGCCGTCGATTTGCTACGACGGTATGTCGGTCTCTTGGCGTCCCCATGTCATCTCTGGTGCCGGTGAACGGGCCCGGACAAGACTGACGTTCGCACGTTTGTGCACGTCTCCCGTCCGTCTTCCCGGAAAGCTCCACGGCCCATGCAGAAATCCCGCAGACCCGGCGTCCCCGCGGCCCGCCCCAGGAGGTGGCGCGCATGCTGCGCCATGTGACGCGTAAGGCCGCGGGCTGGCTGCTGATGATCGTCGTCGCCACCAACGCCACCTATTTCCTGGCGAGTTGGTTCCTCGATCCGCGGGCCAACTTCCGGGAGCTGCGGCCGGTCCGTACCGAGGAGCAGATCGACCGGGCGCTCGCCCCCTACCACCTGGACCCGCGGGTGCCGCTGGTGCACCGGTGGTGGGAGTGGCTGACCTCCGTCGTCCGCCACTTCGACTGGGGAAGTTCCCCCACGGGCGTCGCCGTCAACGACGAGATCGGCCACCGCGCCCTGGTCAGCGCCGAACTGGTTGTCATCGCCACCGTCCTGTCCGTCCTGCTCGGCGTCGCGCTGGGCGTGTACACCGCATCGCGGCAGTACGGCTGGGCCGACCGCCTCTCCCAGGTGGTCTCCGTCCTGGTGCTGAACATCCCGACGTCCGTCGCCGCCCTCGCCGTGGTCTCCGTCGCCATCTGGCTCAACCAGCACGCCGGACTGCACTTCCTCTACGTCGCCGGGGAGAACTCCCCGAACGTCGAGGGGCTGCTCCCCACGATCGGCGACCGCCTGCTCCATCTGATCCTGCCGACCCTGACGCTGACCCTGATGGGATACGTCGGCCACCATCTGACCCAGCGGTCGCTGCTGCTCGACACGCTCCACGCCGACTACGTCCGCACCGCCCGCGCCACCGGGCTGACCCGCGCCCGGGCGATCCGGCGGCATGCGCTGCGTACCGCGCTGATCCCGACGGCGACCTCGGTGGCGTTCAGCATCCCGGCGCTCTTCACCGGCGCCGTCATCACCGAGACGATCTTCGGCTGGAACGGGATGGGCCGCTACTTCCTCCAGACCATCGCCAAGAACGATGTGCACGGCACCGTCGCCACCGCCGCCTTCGCCGCCGCCCTCACCGCGGTCGGCGCGATCCTCGCGGACATCGCCACCGTCTTCCTCGACCCGCGGGTCCGGGTGAGCTGAGATGGCCACCACCCCGGAAACCGACGCCCCCGCCCACCGCCTCAGCCGCCTCTACCTGCGGCGCTTCCTGCGCAACCGGCTCGCCGTCACCGGCGTCGCGCTCCTCGTCCTGCTGGTGCTGTTCAGCGTCTGCGGCGGACTGCTCACGCCGTACACCTACGCCGACACCGACTTCACCGCGCTCACCCGACCACCGGACGCCACCCACTGGTTCGGCACCAACCAGGGCGGCAACGACGTCTACGCCTCCGCCGTGCACGGTCTCCGGCGGTCCCTGGTGATCGCCGTCAGCGTCTCCGCGCTGACGGTCGTCGTCGCCGCGGTCATCGGCACCGGCGCCGCGTACCTCGGTGGCCGTATCGAGCGGATGACGCTCGCCGTCCTCCACTTCCTGCTGGTCGTCCCGTCCTTCCTCATCCTCGCGCTCGTCTCCCACCGGCTCGCGGGTGACTGGCGGGTGCTCATCGTCGTGCTGACGGTCTTCGGCTGGATGTCCACCGCCCGCGTCATCTGGTCCGTCTCGACCTCGCTGCGCGAACGGGACTATGTGCGGGCGGCGGAGTTCATGGGCGTCAGCGCCCCGCGCATCGTCCGGCGGCATCTGATCCCGAACCTCGGCTCGCTGCTGATCGTCCATCTGACGCTCGGCGTCGTCGCGACCGTCCTGAGCGAAACCGCCCTCTCCTTCCTCGGGTTCGGCGTCCAGACCCCGGACGTCTCCCTCGGCACGATGCTCGCCGACGGCGCGGGCACCGTCACGAGCGCCCCCTGGCTCTTCGCCTTCCCCGCGGGGCTGGTCGTCCTGCTCACCGTCTCGATGACCCTCATCGGCGACGGACTGCGCGACGCCCTCGACCCCACCTCCGTCACCGGCGCCGCTGGAGGCCGACGATGACCCGTACGACGACCCTGCCCCACCCGGCGCCGCGGCCCGCCGCCACCACCCCCGTGCTCTCCGTACGGGACCTGCGGATCTCCTTCCCCTCCGAAGCCGGGACCGTCGAGGCGGTCCGCGGGGTCTCCTTCGATCTGCTGCCGGGCCGCACCCTCGGCATCGTCGGCGAGTCAGGCTCCGGCAAATCGGCCACCGCGATGGGCGTCATGGGTCTGCTGCCGCCCACCGCCGACGTCACCGGGCAGGTCCTGCTGAACGGCCGTGACCTGGTCGGACTCGACGACAAGGCGCTCTCCGCGGTCCGCGGCGCCGACCTCGGCATGATCTTCCAGGACCCGCTCTCCGCCCTCACCCCGATCTTCTCCGTCGGCCGCCAGCTCTCCGACGCCCTCCGCGTCCACCAGAGCCTGACGAAACGGGCCGCCTGGGACCGCGCCGTCGAACTCCTCGACCTCGTCGGCATCCCCGACCCGCGCGGACGCGCCCGCGCCTTCCCGCACGAGTTCTCCGGCGGGATGCGCCAGCGCGTCGTCATCGCCCTGGCCATCGCCAACCGGCCGTCCGTCCTCATCGCCGATGAACCCACCACCGCCCTCGACGTCACCGTCCAGGCACAGATCCTCGACGTCCTGCGGGTGGCCCGGCGGGAGACCGGCGCCGCGCTCGTCCTCATCACCCACGACCTCGGCGTCGTCGCAGGCCACGCCGATGACATCGCGGTGATGTACGCGGGCCGCACCGTGGAGCGGGCGGGTGTGGCGGAGCTGTTCGACCGGCCGGTGATGCCGTACACCGCCGGGCTGCTCGCCGCCGTCCCCACCGTGGACGGCGGGGAGCGCCGCCCGCTCGTCCCGATCGGCGGCGAACCGCCCGCCCTCGTCGACCCGCCGCCCGGCTGCGCCTTCGCGGACCGCTGCCGGGTCGCCGCCGACGCCTGCCGCACCACCGACCCCGCACTCCGCGACATCCCCGGCCACGGGCAGGCCGCCTGTCTGCGCGCCGGTGAGATCGCCGACGGGACGCTGGACCCCGCCGGGCCCGCGCCGGACGGTACGCCCGGCCCCGTCACGGGCCCCGCCGCGCCCGGCGAGGTGGTGCTCCGCGTCGAGGACCTGGTCAAGACCTTCCCCGTCACCAGGGGCGGCGTCCTCAAACGCCGGGTCGGCACGGTGCACGCCGTCAACGGCGTCAGCTTCGAACTGCGCGCCGGGGAGACCCTGGGCCTGGTCGGCGAGTCCGGCAGCGGCAAGACCACCACCCTGCTGGAGATCCTGCGGCTGAAGCGGCCCGAGGGCGGCCGCATCGAGATCGCCGGGACCGAGGTCGCGGGCGCCGGGGCCGAGGTGCAGAAGCTGCGGCGGGAGGTGCAGATCGTCCTCCAGGACCCGCTGGGCGCCCTCGACCCGCGGCTGCCCGTCCACCATCTGCTCGCCGAACCCCTCCAGGCCGTCGGCGCCGACCGCGCCGCCGTCCGCGCCCGCGTCCCCGAACTGCTCCGCCTGGTCGGCCTGGACCCGGCGGTGAGCGACCGCTTCCCGGCCGCGCTCTCCGGCGGCCAGCGGCAACGCGTCGGCATCGCCCGGGCACTGGCCACCGAGCCGAAACTGCTCGTCCTCGACGAACCGCTCTCCGCCCTCGACGTCTCCGTACAGGCCGGAGTGATCAACCTGCTGGCGCGGCTGCGCCGGGAACTCTCCCTCGCCACCCTCGTCGTCGCCCACGACCTGGGCGTCGTCCGCCACCTCGCCGACCGCGTCGCCGTGATGTACCTCGGCCAACTCGTCGAGACCGGCCCCACCGAAGCGCTCTTCGCCGACCCCCGGCACCCGTACACCCGGGCGCTGCTCTCCGCGGTCCCGGTGCCCGACCCGGTGCGTGAACGCGCCCGCGAACGGCTGGTCCTGGCGGGTGAGCAGCCCGGTGCCACCCGGCCGCCCGAGGGCTGTGTCTTCGTGGACCGCTGCCCGCTGTACCGGCACGCCGGTGCGGAGCTGCGCCGCCGCTGCCGCACCGAACGCCCGGCCCCCACCGCCGTGGACGGCGCCCCCGGCCACCGCCACGCCTGCCACGCCGCCTGACCCCGAACCCCCTCCCCGGAACACGAAGGAACCCCGCCGTGAAGCGCGCCAGACTGGTCCCGCCCCTCGCCCTCGTCGCCGCCGTCTCCGTGGCCGCCACCGCCTGCCGGGCGCCCGCCGCGCAGGACACCGCCGACGGCCCCCGGACCGCGTCGGCCGCCGTCGACTACAACCCGCAGCCGTACGACAAGCTCAAGGACGGCGGCACCTACACCACCGCCGGTACCTTCGACGACCAGGGCAACCCGTTCCACGTCAACGCCACCCTGACCGCCGCCCGCGTCTGGGCCTGGTACAACGCGGACGCGATCACCTACACGCCCACCGGCGGGGTCCGGTACAACCCCGACTACTACAGCGATGTGAAGGTCACCGTCGACGGCGGCCACCAGAAGGTCGTCCTCACGCTCAACCCGAAGGCCACGTTCAACGACGGCACGCCCATCGACTGGCGGGCGATCGAGGCCACCTGGAAGGCGAACAACGGCTCCCGCAAGGAGTTCGGCGCCGCCTCCACGGACGGCTACGACCGGATCACCGCGGTCGACCGCGGCAAGGACGCCAAACAGGCCGTCATCCGCTTCCGGGGCGTCAACCCCGCCTGGCCCGCCCTCTTCAGCACCTTCCTCCACCCGAAGGCCGCCACCGCCGGGAACTTCAACACGGCGTATGTGAAGAAGGCCCACCCGGAGTGGGGCGCCGGTCCGTACACCGTCGGCAGCTGGGACACCCACTCCGGCAACCTCAGCTTCGTCCGCAACCCCAGGTGGTGGGGGAAGAAGGGCAAGCTCGACAAGCGCGTCTACGTCAACCTGGAGCCGACGGCGGCGGTCAACGCCTTCAAGAACGGCCAGCTCGACTACGTCTCCGCCGTCGACGCGGAGAGCCTTGAGCAGCTCAAGGGCCTGAAGGGCACCGAGATCCGCAGCGGCGGCTCCCCCTTCGAGTACGCGCTGAACTTCAACACCCGCTCCCCGATCCTCGCCGACAAAGCCGTCCGCAAGGCGGTCGTCGAATCCGTGGACCGCCCGCAGATCGCCCGCATCCAGTTCCAGGGCCTCGACCACAAGGAGCCGCTGCCCGGCTCGGCCGTCCTCTACAGCTTCCAGAAAAGGTACGAGGACAACGTCGCGGCCGTCCTCAAGTACGCGCCCGGCCAGGCGCCCAGGACCCTCGACGCCGCGGGGTGGAAGCCCGGCCCGGACGGCATCCGCGTCAAGAACGGCAGGAAGCTGGAGATCGGCTACACCCTCCTCGGCGACGACCCGCTGGGCAAGGCCACCGCGGGCGCCCTCGCCGCCATGCTGAAGCCCGCCGGGATCCACCTCGTCGTCAAGAAGGGCGACGACGCGGACTTCGCCAAGATCCTCAACGAGCACCGCTTCGACCTGATCCTCTCCGGCAACCGCTCCATGGACCCCTTCGGCACCCGCTACCTCTGCGACTTCTACTGCGCCGACCGCGACTCCAACCTCACCGGCGCCGGCACCCCCGCCCTCGACAAGGCGATCCGCGCCACCGCCGGCCTCGCCGACCTGGGCGAACAGGCCCGGGCGGTCAACGAGGTCGAGCGGAAGGCGCTGGCGCAGTACGCCTTCCTGCCGCTGTTCAGCGGCCCGTCGACGTACGGCGTGAAGAAGGGGCTCGCCAACGTCGGCGCGACGATTTTCCTCAGCCCGCTGCCGGAGACGGTCGGCTGGCAGAAGTGACGCCCGCGCCCGCTCGCCCGCGGCCGCGCGCCAAGATGGCGTCAAGGTCCGGCGGGCGGACGGCCCCGGCGGGCCGGTGGCGGTTACACCGGAAGTGGAGGTGAACGCCATGGTCCGGTACGCCACCCGGAACCGGCTCGCCCTCGCGGGCGCGGTCCTTCTCCCGCCCGCGCTCTGCGCGGCGCTCGTACCCGTCCGGGACGCCCTGCCCCACGCCGACGCGGCGCTGATCGCCGTGGTGGCCGTGGTGGCGGTGGCCGCTCTGGGCAACCGGGTCGCCGGGGCGCTGGCGGCGCTCTCCGCCGCGGTCTGGTTCGACGTTCTCCTCACCCCGCCCTACGGCACCCTGGACATCACCGGCACCGCCGACGCCGTGACCGCCGCGCTGCTCCTCGCCGTCGGCCTCACCGTCGCCCAGCTCGCCGCGCGGGCCCGGAAGTGGAAGGTGAGCACGGTCCTGGACGACGACTATCTGGCGCAGATCCACCACACCGCCCGCCTCGCCGGGACGGCCACCTCCCCGGACGAGGTGATCGACCAGGTCTCCCGGCAGTTGGTCGGTCTGCTCGGGCTGAGCGGCTGCCGCTTCGAGTACGGCACGCTCCTCGGCCACCCGCCGCGCCTGGAGGGGGACGGCTCGCTCAGCTGGGGGCGGCGGCACTGGGACGTCGACCGGGACGGCCTGCCGCCGACCGAGGTGGAGCTGCGGGTGCTGCACAACGGGCGCTTCCACGGCCGCTTCCTGCTCCGCGCGGCCCCCGGCGCCACCCCGCCGCTCGGCGCCCGTCTGGTCGCGGTCACCCTCGCCGACCAGACCGGTGCGGCCTTCGACAACCTCCGCCCGGCGCCCGTCTGACACCGGGCCGGGTCACCGCCCCGCCGCGCCCAGCGCCCGGTTGAGGAGGAGGACATTGACGTGCGGCTGCCCCAGGAACCCCAGTTGGCGTCCCTCGACATGCCGCTCGACCAGCGCCCGCACCCGCGCCGGGGCCACCCGCCGGGCCCGCGCGACCCGGCTGACCTGCTCGTATGCGTACGCCGGGGAGATGTCCGGGTCGAGGCCGGAGCCCCCGGCGGTGACCGCGTCCGGCGGGACGGCCGCCGCCGGGACGCCGTCGAACGCGGCGACGGCGGCGCGGCGCGCCCGGACGGCGGCGGTCAGCGCCGGGTTGTTCGGCCCGAGGTTGGAGGCGCCGGACTTCCCCGGGTCGTAGTCGGCGGCCGACGGGCGGGGCTGGAACCACGCCGGGTCGGGCCGGGCGCCGTGTGTGCCGGGCAGCGCGAAGTTCTGCCCGAGGAGCCGTGAGCCCACCGGCCTGCCGTCCGCCGTCAGCAGCGAGCCGTTGGCCCGTCCGGGGAGGAGCGCCTGGGCGACACCGGTGACGGCCAGGGGATAGGCGATCCCGGTGAGCACCGTGAACACCAGCAGCATCCGCAGGGCCGCCAGATACCGGCGCAGGGCCGTGGGGAGACCGGCGGGTGCCATGGGCGTCCTCTCCGTCGCCGGGCGCGATCAGCGCAGACCGGGCAGGAACTGGATGACGAGGTCGAGCAGTTTGATGCCGAGGAACGGCAGGACGAGCCCGCCGAGCCCGTAGACCCAGATGTTGCGGGCGAGCAGCCGGTCCGCGGCGGACGGTCGGTAGCGGACGCCGCGCAGCGCGAGCGGGATCAACACGATGATGATCAGGGCGTTGAAGACGATCGCGGAGGTGATCGCGGAGGTCGGGCTGTGCAGCCGCATGATGTTGAGCCCGTCCAGCCCCGGGTACACCGCCGCGAACATCGCGGGGATGATCGCGAAGTACTTGGCGACGTCGTTGGCGATGGAGAAGGTGGTCAGGGCGCCGCGGGTGATCAGGAGTTGTTTGCCGA
>NZ_JODY01000053.1 GCF_000718015.1 Streptomyces catenulae
AAGGAGTATCGTCGGCAGCGTCAGATGTGTATAAGAGACAGCCTAGGGAACAACCCCGACCGCCCCCTCGCCCCTCACCCCGCCCCGTCCCACGCCTTCACCGCCCGGGCCAGGCACGTGGCCGCCGCCGCCCGGGGTGCGCTCCCGGCGGTGCGGCGGCGGGGGTGGACGGTGGTGGCGAGCAGGACGAGGAAGGTGTCGGTGGCGCGGTCCAGGACGAGGCTGGTGCCGGTGAAGCCGCAGTGTCCGGCGGCGCCGCGGCCCGCCAGCTCCCCCATGAAGTACGGCTGGTCGACGGCGAAGCCGAGGCCCGGCGGGTCGAGGAGGGCGGCGACGGTCTCCGGCCGCAGCACCCGCGCCGTGCCGTACGCCCCGCCGTTGAGGAGCGTCCGGCAGAGCACCGCGAGGTCCTGGGCGGTGGAGAAGAGGCCCGCGTGCCCGGCGACGCCGCCCAGCGCCCAGGCGTTCTCGTCGTGCACCTCGCCGCGCACCATGCCGCGGTCCGCCTTCGCCCACGGTCGCCGCTGGTCCTCCGTCGCCGCCACGCCCTGCGGCGCCAGCGGCCCGTACGCCGTGGAGTGCAGGCCCAGCGGGGCGGTGAGGCCGTCGCGGACGAGGGTGGCCAGGCCCCGTCCGGTACGGGTCTCCAGCAGCAGTTGGAGGGTGAGGAGGTTCAGGTCGGAGTAGCGGGGGCCGCTGCCGGGGCGGTCGTCGGGGGCGGCGGCGTGTTCCCACAGCAGCGCCAGCTGCCGTTCCCGGCCGCGGTGTGCGTACAGCGGCAGTTCGGGGCGGAGGCCGGAGGTGTGGGTGAGGAGGTGGCGGACGGTGATGCCGGGGGCGAAGGCGGTCAGGGTGGCGCGGACCTCCTCGTCGAGGGCGAGGGCGCCGCGTTCGACGTGTTGGAGGGCGACGAGGGCGGTGAAGAGTTTGCTGACCGACGCCAGGTCGAAGACGGTCGTGGGGCGCATCGGCTCCCAGGCGTCGCGGGGCAGCGGGACGCCGCGGTCGGTCACCGGGTCGTGGGCGCGGTAGCGGACCGCCCAGCCGGTGGCCTCCTCGACGGCGACGACCGGGCCGCGTCCGGCGAGGACGACGGCGCCCGCGCACCACGGGGTGCGGCCGTGCGGCAGCGCCCGGACGCCGTCGGTCAGCCGTGCGGTCCAGCCGGGGTCGAGCCCGGCGTCGGCCGGGGTGCCCGGCCGGAGCACCGGGGCGTCCGGGGGGTGCGGTGGCTTCGGTGTGTTCAGAGCGTGGCCCTTCCGTCCGCGGTGCCCCCGTGTGTGCCCTCCCCACGCTGCCACGGGCGGCACAGGCCGAGGAAGGACGCCAGCGCCAGAACGGCGCATCCGAGCTGTACGACGGCCATCGGGACGGCGGTGTGCTCACCGGCGATACCGACCAGCGGGGAGGCGACGGAGCCGAGCAGGAACGTCGAGGTGCCCAGCAGCGCGGAAGCGGAACCGGCGGCGTGCGGGGTGCGCAGCAGCGCCAGGGTGTTGGTGCTCGGCATGACCAGGCCCATCGCCGACATCAGGACGAAGAGTCCGGACGCGATCGGCCACAGTCCGACCGGGCCGAAGACGCCGGAGGACATCAGCAGCAGCGCGGTGGCGGCCAGGGCGATGACGGTGAGGCCGGTGCCCAGCACCTTGGTGAGCGGCACCCGGCCGACGAGGATCTTGCCGTTGATCTGGCCGACCAGCACCAGCCCGACGGAGTTGACGCCGAAGAGCAGGCTGAAGGTCTGCGGGGAGGCGCCGTAGATCTCCTGGACGACGAACGGCGAGGCGGAGATGTACGCGAAGAGGGCGGCGAAGCCGAAGGCGCCGACCAGCAGATAGCCGGAGAACGCCCGGTCGGCGAGGAGGTCGCGCATGGTGCGCAGGGTCTCCCCCAGGCCGCCGGGGTGGCGCCGCTCGGGCGGCAGCGTCTCGTGCAGGGTGCGCCAGACGACGGTGGTCAGCACCAGGCCGACGACGGTGAGCACCACGAACACGCCGCGCCAGTCGGTGATCCGCAGGATCTGGCCGCCGATCAGCGGGGCGACGACGGGGGCGACGCCGGAGATCAGCATCAGGGTGGAGAAGAACCGGGCCATCGCGACGCCGTCGTAGAGGTCGCGGACGACGGCGCGGGCGATGACGATCCCGGCGGCGCCCGCCAGGCCCTGGAGCAGCCGGAAGGCGATGAGGATCTCGGCGTCGGGGGCGAGGGCGCAGAGCGCGGTGGCGAGGACGTAGATGACCATGCCGGTGAGCAGCGGGCGGCGGCGGCCCCACTTGTCGCTCATCGGGCCGACGACCAGCTGCCCCAGCGCCATCCCGGCGAGGCAGGTGGTCAGGGTGAGCTGGACGGTGGCGGCGGGGCTGTGCAGCGCCTGGGTGACCTCCGGGAGGGCCGGGAGGTACATGTCCATGGAGAGCGGCGGGACGGCGGTGAGGCCGCCGAGGACGAGAGTGAGGAGGAGTCCGGTGCGGCGGGACGCGGACGGTGTGGCCGCCGGGCCCCGCCCGGATATCGGAGGAAGATCCTTGTTCTCTGCCGTGCCGGGCGCGGCGTCCGTCATGAGCGTCTCCAGTTTTTGTTGATGGCCGCCGACCATCGTGTCATGCGCCGGTCCCGTTCCGGCCGCTCCGTCCTGGGCCGTCGGACCTACGTCCGGAGGCGGAGGGACGGCCCGGTACGGGGCGGACGGGCCCGGCGCCCGTCCGCCCCGGCGGCGCGGTCAGGCGGAGTGCAGCCCGGGGTTGCCGGCCTCGGAGACGAAGGAGGCGGCGGTGCGTACCGGGGCGCCGGGGGTGGTGACGGCGGACACCGTGCGGTAGTCGGCGCGGGCGGTGTCCCGGGCGAGGGTGACGGTCACATAGCCGCGGCGGCCGTTGTAGAACTTCATGTGCGGGTTGGCGGCCAGGTAGGTCTCCCAGTTGGCGGGCTTCTCCGCGCCGTCCTTCCCGCTGGTGACGGAGGTGGTGACGAACTCGACGCCCATGGTGCGCGAGTCGGGGCGGGCGAAGTCGCGTTTGACGTCGAAGGCGTAGTGGACGTGGACGTCGCCGGTGAGCACCACGAGGTTGTCGGCGCCCGCCGCCTCGGCACCGGCGAGCAGCCGCTCGCGGGAGGCGGGGTAGCCGTCCCAGCTGTCCATGCTGACCTTGTACGCGTCGCCGGTGGTGCTGCGGCGTTCGGAGAAGGTGACCTGTTGGGGCAGGACGTTCCAGCGGGCGGTGGAGTTGCGCCAGCCGTCGATCAGCCAGCGTTCCTGGGCGGCGCCGGTCAGGGTCCGCGCCGGGTCGGCGGTCTCCGGGCCGGGGGCGTGCCAGCCGTCGCCGTACGCCTGGTCGGAGCGGTACTGGCGGGTGTCGAGGATGTCGAACTGGGCGAGCTGTCCGTAGCGGATGCGGCGGTAGAGCCGGGCGTCGGCGCCGCGCGGGAGCTGGGGGCGGCGCAGCGGCTGGTTCTCCCAGTAGGCGCGGTAGGCGGCGGCGCGGCGGATCAGGAACTGGTCGCGCGGGGCGTCGTCCTCGCTGATGTCGGCGGCGTAGTTGTTCTCCACCTCGTGGTCGTCCCAGGTGACGATGAAGGGGTGCGCGGCGTGGGCTGCCTGGAGGTCGGGGTCGGACTTGTAGAGGGCGTAGCGCAGCCGGTAGTCCTCCAGCGTGACGGTCTCGTGGTTGAAGTGGGCGGGGAGGGTGCGGTCGGTGTAGCGGCGGGCGCCGCCCGCGGCGTCCACGGCGTACTCGTAGAGGTAGTCGCCGAGGTGGAAGACGACGTCGAGGTCTTCCTCGGCGAGGTGGCGGTAGGCGGTGAAGTAGCCGTCGTGGTACGCCTGGCAGGAGACGGCGCCGAGCCGCAGTGCGGTGTTGCGGGCGCCGGTGGCGGGGGCGGTGCGGGTGCGGCCGACGGGGCTGATCCAGGTTCCGGCGCGGAAGCGGTAGTAGTAGACGCGGTCCGGGGCGAGGCCGGTGGGTTCGATGTGGACGGAGTGGTGGAACTCCGGGTGGGCGTCGGCGCGGCCGCGTCCGGCGAGCTTGGTGAACTTCTCGTCGTAGGCGACCTCCCAGCGGACCGGGACGCGGGCGGCGGGCATGCCGTTGTCGGGTTCGTAGGGGCGGGGGGCGAGGCGGGTCCACAGGACGACGGAGCCGGGTTGCGGGTCGCCGGAGGCGACGCCGAGGGTGAACGGGTTCTCGGTGAGCCGCTGCGGGTCGGCCTCGGCGGCGTGGGCGGCGCCGGGGCGCGGCAGGTTGGTGGCGAAGGCGAGCGCCGCCGCGGCGCCGGTGACGGTGAGGAAGCGGCGGCGTCCGAGGTGTGCGGCGGCGTTCCGCAGCTCCCGGTCGTGCCCGGCCGTTCCCTGCGCATGCGCTGCGTGCTGGGTCATCTGCCCCTCCCCTGACGGTGGTTGTCACCTGTGATTGCAGGGGCGGGGGACGGCGGGCCGCTGTCCCGTGTACGACGCATGCATGACAGCTCGGTGAGAACTCGGCCCGCAACGGACGCGGCGGGGCAAAGCGGGGCGCGCGGGCGGGGGCGCGCACCGCGGGGCGGGCGCCCCCCGGCCCGGCTCCGGGCGCGGGGCGCGCTTCCGCCTCCGTACGCCCCCCGGCGCGGGCGCGGGGCGTGATTCCGGGGCCGGACGCGCCACCCCGCAGGCCCTTGTACCGGCGGCTGATTAGGCTCCGGGGCATGGCAGAACTGATGACGCGGGACGGGACCTGGACCTTCGACGGCGAGGCCGTCCGCATCGTGCCGGGCAACGAGCGCGGGGTGCACCGGCTGCGGCAGGAGCTGGGTGAGCAGACCGTTCCGCTGGCGGCGGTGGCGGGCATCTCCTACGAACCGGGCCGTAAGGGCGGCCGGTTGCGGCTGCGGCTGCGCGACGGCGCCGATCCGCTGCTCCAGGCCACCGGCGGGCGGCTGCCGGACGAGGCGAGCCCGTACCACCTGTCGGTCGAGGCGGACCGCGCCGGTGTCGCCGAGTACTTCGTCGACGAGGTGCGGCGGTCGCTGCTGCTGGAGGAGGTCCTGGAGGGGCCCTGCGACCGTTTTCTGCTGCCCGGTCCGGCGGTGCCGGTGTCGGGGGCGGGGGTGGACGGGACCGCGACGTTCGACGGGGAGCGGGTGGCGGTCAGCTGGCGGTGGAACACCACCGAGCACAAGAAGCACGCCGGGCCGCAGGAGTTCACGGTCGGCGAGCTGGCGGCGGTGGAGTGGCAGCCGCCGGTCGGGCTGGAGTCGGGTTTCCTGCGCTTCCGCCCGCACGGCGTGAAGCTGCCCGCCTCGGCGGAGCACGACCCGCACGCCATCGAGCTGTGGGGGTTCAAGAAGGAGAGCGGCAGCGTGCTGCTGGCGGCGGCGGTCACCGCCCGCCTCCCGCACCCCAAGGCGCCCGCGCCGCGCCCCGCGCTGACCGAGCCCGCAGCTCAGGCCGGTGAGCCGGGCCCGGCGGCGCCCGCCGACGACCACGACACCCTCCTGCGCCGCCTGCGCGAACTGGGCGAGCTGCGGCGCGACGGGATCCTCTCCGAGGACGAGTTCACGACGGCGAAGGCGGCGGTGCTGGAGCGGTTCCACGGGGCGGGGTGACGGCGGGGCGGCTCGCGCCGGGAGCGGGCGGGGCGGCTCGCCCCGGGCCCGGCGGCTCGGGGCTCCGGGCCCGGGCGCCCCGCCGATCACCCCCTGAGACGCCCCGCCGCCCGGCGACCCGGCGCCCTACCCTGCCGCCATGGCACAGGCACAGGCACAGCAGACACCGGCCGTCCCCGGGCCGGAAGCGTACGAAGCCGACGAAGCGGACGGGTCCGACGGGACGGCTCCGGGCGGGGCGCCCGGAGCGGTGGTCACCGGTGCGGGCTCCGGTATCGGGCGGGCGGTGGCGCACGCGCTGACCGCCGGGGGCTGGCGGGTGGCGCTCGCCGGGCGGCGCGCCGCGGCCCTGTCGGAGACGGCGGCGACCGCGCCCCCGGGACCGCCGTCCCTCGCCCTGCCCACCGACGTCACCCGGCCCGCCGAGGTGAACGCCCTCTTCGCCGCCGTCCACGCCCACTTCGGCCGCGTCGACCTGCTGTTCAACAACGCCGGGACGTTCGGCCCTGCGGTCCCCCTGGACGAGCTGTCCGCCGACGACTGGCGGACCGTCGTCGACACCAACCTCACCGGCGCATTCCTCTGCGCCCAGGGGGCGTTCCGGGCGATGAAGGCGCAGGATCCGCAGGGCGGCCGGATCATCAACAACGGTTCGGTCTCCGCGCACACCCCGCGCCCGCACTCCGTCGCGTACACCGCGACCAAGCACGCCATGACCGGGCTGACCAAGTCCCTCTCCCTGGACGGGCGTCCGTACCGCATCGCCTGCGGGCAGCTCGACATCGGCAACGCCGCCACCGAGATGACCGGCCGGATGCAGAGCGGCATCCTCCAGGCCGACGGCACCGTCGCCCCCGAGCCCGTCATGGACGCGGCGGACGTGGCCCGCACGGTGGTGCACATGGCGGCGCTGCCACTGGAGGCCAACGTGCAGTTCGCGACGGTGATGGCGACGAACATGCCGTACATCGGCCGGGGTTGAGCGGACCGGCCGGGCGCACCCGGGGCGCGCACGACACCCGCGCACGCGGGTGCGCCCCCGGGGCCGCCCGTCCGGTGCCCGACCGTGAAACCGCCGTCCCCCGGGGCACGCACCCCCGGGAATAGCTCACCGCGGCAGCGGGTTCTCGCCGCCATGACACGCGACGACACCTCCACGGCCGGTAGCCGAACCACGGGCGTCACGACGGCGGCGCATCCGGCAGGCTCCCCCGGCGGCCCCGAGATCCTGCGCTACACCGCCTTCTCCGACGACCCCGCGGGCGGCAACCCGGCCGGTGTCGTCCTGGACGCGTCGGGCCTCGACGACGCGGCCCGGCTCGCCGTCGCCGCGCGGCTCGGCCACTCGGAGACCGCGTTCCTCACCGCCCCGCCCGAGGGCCTGGGCGCACCCGGACGCGCGTTCACCATCCGGTACTTCAGCCCGCTGGCCGAGGTGCCGTTCTGCGGTCACGCCACGATCGCCACCGCCGTCGCCCTCGCCGAGCGGCACGGCCCCGGCGAGCTGGTCTTCGCCACCCGCTCCGGCACCGTCCCGGTCACCGTCCGCGAGCACGGCGGCCGCCTCGTCGCCACCCTCAGCAGCGTCGAACCGTACGTCACCGCCCTCGCCCCGGCCGACCTCACCGAGGCGCTGGCCGCGCTGGGCTGGCCCCCGGCCGACCTCGATCCGGCGCTGCCGCCGCGGATCGCCTACGCCGGGGCCCGCCATCTGGTGCTGGGCGCCGCCACCCGCGCCCGCCTCGCCGACCTCGACTACGACTTCCCGCGCCTGGCCGCGCTGATGCGGCGGCTGGACCTCACCACCCTCCAACTCGCCTGGCGGGAGAGCCCGTCGGTCTTCCATGTCCGCGATCCGTTCCCGGTCGGCGGCGTCGTCGAGGACCCGGCCACCGGCGCCGCGGCCGCCGCCCTCGGCGCCTACGCCCGCACCCTCGGCCTCGTCACGGCCCCCACCACCCTCACCCTCCACCAGGGTCACGATCTGGGCCGCCCCGGGCTGCTCACCGTCGAACTGCGCGACGGCGACCCCCGCGCCCACGTCAGCGGCACCGCCACCGCCCTGCCGGAGAGCTGAACACCCCGACGGAACAAGGGAGTTCGGCGTGACGGGCGTACGCGCCCGGCCGGAATCGGCATGGTCCGGACCATGGTCGCGGGCGCCCGTCGCTCCGTATCGTGGTGCCCGCGCCGCCGACCGCTGTTCACCTCGCGTACGCCCGGGGTGCGGCTGCCGTTGACGGCGGCCTTGGACATTGTTCGCGACACCGGAGCCGTCGAAGGGCACACCGTGCGCAGTCGTCTTTCCCCGTCCCCCCGCCTGTCCCCCCACCGGTCTCGGCGCCGGATCCCGCTCGTCCTCGGCGCGGCCCTCGGCCTCACCGCCGCGGGGCTGGGCGGTCCCGCGCTCGCCGCCGCCTCCGGCGGACCGGACATCTCCCTGTCGGCCGGATATCTCTCCGGCGCGGTGGACGCCACCGGCGACCCGTCGGTGACCGTCAAACTGTCCGGCGGCGACGCCTCGGCACTGAAGGTGTCGGTGCGCTCCAGCTCCGACACCTCCGTCGCCCGCACCGGCGACGTGCACGTCAGCGGCGACGGCGCCACCCGGAAGCTCACCGTCACCGCCCGCGGCGTCGGCTACACCGACCTGAAGATCGAAGTCACCGACGGCGACGGCGGCTCGGACACCGCCACGCTCCACTACGCCGCCTCCGCCGCCGTCCAACGCGCCGCGGACACCCGCTACTTCACCGGCTCCAGCGACGCCTCGGCCGCCGTGGACGTCGGCGGCGGCTATGTCGTCGTCGCCGACGACGAGACGAACGTGCTGCGCCTGTACGACCGCCGGACCGGCGGCGCCCCCGTCAAGACCTGGGACTTCAGCGACAAGCTGGGCGTCTCCAAGGAGATCGACATGGAGGCGGCGGCCCGCACCGGCGACACGATCTACTGGACCGGCTCGCTCGGCAACAGCAAGAAGGGCAAGATCCAGCCCGACCGCTCCACCGTCTTCACCACCGAGGTCCACGGCTCCGGCGCCGACACCGAACTCACCCTCGGCGGCTCGTACAAGAAGCTCCGCGACGACCTGGTGGCCTGGGACGAGAAGCACGACGACAGGTACGGCTTCGCCGCCGGTACGGCCGAGGGCCAGGTGCCCAAGCAGATCGACGGGTTCAACGTGGAGGGCCTGGAGTTCGCACCCGGCTCCAGCAGCACCGCGTACATCGGCTTCCGCGCGCCGCTGGTCCCGCCGAAGAAGGGCGGCAAGGCGCTCCTGGTGCCGGTCACCAACTTCGACAAGGTCGTCGCGGACGGCGCCCACGCCACCGTCGGCACCCCCGTCGAACTGGACCTCGGCGGTCTCTCCATCCGCGACATCCGCAAGAACGCCGCCGACCAGTACCTGATCGTCGCCGGTTCCTGGTCCGCCGAGGACAACAGCGCCCCGTACGCCCTCTACACCTGGGACGGCGTCCCCGGCCACACCCCGGTCAAGTCGCAGGACCTGCCGACGAAGGACCCCGGCGGCTGGGAAGCCGTGGTGGACGTCCCCGACCTCACCGCCCCGGACGCCCGCGCCCAACTGATCACCGACGACGGCTCCGCCGACCTCTACGGCGACGGCACCGAGGCCAAGGACCTCCCGCACGACGAGTGGAAGAAGTCCCGCGCGACCTGGTTCCCGGTGGGCCCGAAGGCCGACCGGTAGGCGACCAGGGGGCGGCACCCGGTACGTACGGACCGGGTGCCGCCCCTCTCCTTGCGGCGGGTCTCCTTGCGGCGGGCCCCGCCCGGCCGCCCGGGGCGCCCCGCCGGGAACCGCACACGGGCCGCACCGCGTCGCTCCTCCGGGACAGCCGAAGGGACGCCCATGACCGTCAACACACCTCCGCCACCCGGGAGTTCACCGCAGTCGCACCTCCCGCTGTGGAGACGGCTGCGCGAGGACGAGTGGCCGCCGCTGACCGAGGTGCTGCAGGGGCGGCAGGGACAGACCTCCCCCGGAGTGCTGCTGGTGCTGCTCCTCCCCTGCCTGTGGTGGCTGACCGTCCCGCTGGCGGTCATCTACCAACTGGCCCGCACGGCCCGGCGGGTGGCGCGGCGGCTCTTCCCCTCACACCCGGAGGGGAACATCCAGGATCCCGAGGTGATCCGGGTACAGCGGATACGGGCCTGGGTGGCCCTCGCCCTGTCGGGGGCGCTGCTCGCCGCGTTCGGCGACTGGCACGACGTGGCTGACGCGCAGCAGCAGTTCAACCAACGGCTGTTGCTCGCGCCCTGGCTGGCGCTGCCGAGCGCGGCGCTGGTGGTGGCGCTGCTCTTCTGGGTGGCCGGGCCCGAGGCGCGCCGGACCATGCGGACACGGCTGTGGCCGGCCGGCCGGTCGGCCCTGTGGTACTTCGGCGCCTGGATCCTGGTGCCGCTGCTGTTCATGGCCGCGTTCCAGGTGATGTCGCTGGCGCCCCACCGTACCGAGGGGCTGGCCCAGACGCTGCTCCTGCTGATCGTGCTGTTCGCGCTCTGGACGCCGTTCTGGTGGGTGGTCTTCTTCCTCGTCTTCGCCTCGGGCCCGGCACTGCGCCACGCCTTCAACCTCTCCACCCTGCACGCCGCCCTCCCCGCCCTGGTCACCTCGGTCCTGGTCTGGGTGTTCGCCGCCGTCAGCCTCACCTCGGGCGACCTGCCACCGGGCCCCCCTCGCGGTCTGCGCCCTCCTCGGCGGCCCGGTGTCGGTGACCGGGGTCGCCTGGTGGGAGATCCACCGCCTACGCCGACGGCACGGGGTGCGGTGGCGCGGCTGACACCACGGGGCGGCCGCTCGCGGCAACGCCCCCGCCGTCACCCACCCCCGTTGACCCGCCGCAACTCCCGCCGATACCCCAACGACTTCACCAACGACCGCACCCCGAAAGCGACCAGCCCGACCCCCACAACCGCCCCGACGGCAGCGGCGACGGCGTTGCTCTTCCCGCAACCGACAGCGAAGAGGAGGAGCGCCGAACCGAAGATCAGGCACTGGACGAAGGTCCCGGTGCTGTTGTGGATACGAGCGCTCAGCACACGCTGAGTGTGGTTGAGGCCGGAAGGGAGCACCTTGTACGGATCATCGCTGTACCCCCAGCCCATACGTATCCGCGGCGTCGGCTCCTCGGACAACTCATCGGACGGCTGACACGGCCCCTGCCCGTTCCCGTACTGCGTCGGCTCCACGGCCCGTCTCCCCCGGTCTCGGATGTCCGACGGGGAGTGTGGCACACCGGGACCACCACACCCCGAAGGGCCCCGTTGATGTACGCGGCCATGTCGCTCACGACAAAGTCGACCGCTTCCGAACCGGCGGTCACATCGCCATGGCCGAGCCCCTGGCGAACGGCGTCCTGCACACCATCGAGGGCAACGTGAGCCCTACCGTCCGGCGCCGGACACCACGAGCGCTTCACCGGGCCCCACCCCTGGAGGGGGAAGGGCCCGGACTGCGGCACGGTTGACGGCTCAGGAAAGGCGGTTTCCCATCTTCGCCGACTTCCGGTTATAACTTTTGGTGTCCCACCACTCTTCCAGCAAGCTTCGCACCATGTGAACAAATTGCTGGAGTCGCGCAGGATCCGGATTGGATGAGTTGAGCACGTCCAGAAAGGATTTATCCGACCAAGGTAGAGTGAACTCCCAAGCCTCGTCCAGATGCCCTTTCCTCTTGACGATGAGATGGTACGTCAAGGTCACATTTCGATCCGGTCGCTGATCGACCGTAAGTTGAGCGACCTGGAATCTGATTGCTCCGTCACCAGTGGTGTAAGAGCGGGCCAGTGCCTGCTCGGCCGGAGTTTGATCCCCCATACGCGCCATAGCCCCTCGTCGCAAGCGTGCTAGTCCCGCTTCGAGGCTAGCACTTGGTTGCGGCGAATGTGGTGACCCTGTACGCGGTCAGGAGGTCCCCGGCGCCGGCCGGAGTGCCGATGATGGTGCGGAATTTCTCGTAACTCGGGCAGGACTGAGTGTAGATGGAGAATCCGCCGCGGCCGTTGGGAGCACCAGACCAGATGGCTGTGGAGATGTTCTTGTCCATCGTCTTGTTCCAGCCGTGACGCGCCTTGATGTGCTTCCAGCCCCAGGTCTTGGTGCCACAGCGCAGTGTGTAGCGCGCAGGCCCCCGATAGTAGTTCCGAACGACGTAGTTCCGGTTGTGGTGCTTGCAGGTTGCGTCGATGCTGTTGACCGCGACTCCACTCACGTGGACGGAAGGAGCGGCAGCAGCAGAACTTGCTGTTGGGATCACCAGTGCCGACATGCAGGCGGCAGCCGCAGCTGTCATCTTGAACATGCGGGACACGTTGTTGCGCATAAGTTCCCCCTGAACTTCTTCCCCGTGGTACTCGGCATTGGCCTGGTCGCGGCCTCCACCGAGTTGCGATTGGTACTTCACCACAGCCCCCCGGGCCTCGGCAACCGGTTTTGAGAATCGAGCTTCAACCCATGCAGACCAGACACTTTGGCCAGCAGGGCTCACCCGACGCCACCCTTCGAGCGTCTTGGTCCACAGAGAACAGAAGAGACAGGAGTTGCGCGAATACCCCGTCATCGTCCGCGATGATCGCCTCGCTCCTGTAGGGCAGGTCGACGACTACATCGAATTCAATGGCATGCTGCGGTTCTGTGACACCGGCACATGGACATTAAAGATCAACGTTTTCCGGCCCCATTCACCCTTTTCACACCGGACAGCGGTGACTGGCCGTACGGCCGATCGGTGACCAAGGAACCGAGCAGCCCACCAACGTCTTCGGGGAGATCACATCCCTGTGGCGCAAGGTGAATCAGCTCAGCACCAGAATGTGACGACCATTGCCCATACCCGCGCCGTACGACGACAGACCTGATGGGGAAACCCCGTCGCCGACGCCGAGCACGAGAGGTCGGCGGCCAGCCCTGGCGAGGCCGTGCAGGATGGCCGCGAGGGTGAGGCCTGATCCGACTGGGACCACGATCCGGCGGGCACGGGCCGGAAGTTGTGCTGTTTGTTCGACCACCTGCGCCAAGTATGTCGGTGTTCCATGCCGTACGGCATGGAAGCCCAGTCGTGGTCGAAGTGCCGCTCGGCGTCGGCGCGACAGCGGGCGCGGATCACGGAGAGGCGGCCGGGCCGATGCCGGAGCACCATGGCGTCGGCCGCCGCGGCGAGAGCGGTCTCGGCGGTGTCGTGGCCCCAGCCGGTGTGCAGGCGAGCCGGGATTCCGAGGGCGCGGGCGACGAGGGCGGTGACTGCCGGGGTGGAGAGACGTCTGGGGAGCGCAGCGCGGCCCATTCTCCCCAGCTACTCCCCACGACCGTCGTGGGCCATGAAAAACCGCCCTCCCCCGCAGGTCAGGGGGTGGGCGGCGGACGAGACCGGCCTGTACGCCGGGTTCTGTCTCCCCCGGTCCTTGCGGGCCGAGGGGAGGCGGCCATCCATCTAGGGCTGCCGTTGCCGACAGCCTCGTGCGGTCTACCCGCGGACTCGGGCGAGCAGCCCTCGGTCGTCCGCGCAGGAGCGCCGGGCGCTCCCTCTTGACCTTGCTCCGGGTGGGGTTTACCGAGCCCTCCGAGTCACCTCGGAGGCTGGTGGTCTCTTACACCACCGTTTCACCCTTACCGGTGCCTTGCGGCTCCGGCGGTCTGTTCTCTGTGGCACTGTCCCGCGGGTCACCCCGGGTGGGCGTTACCCACCACCCTGCCCTGTGGAGCCCGGACGTTCCTCGGGAGGGTCCGAAGATCCTCACGCGGCCGCCCGGCCGGCTCGTCCGCCGTGGTGACCATGCTACCCGGCCGGAACCGGCGGTCAGGCCGGGGTGAAGCGGACGGGGTCGGTGCCCGGTTCGGCGGCGGTGAGGCGGACGCGGAGGGCGTCGCCGGGGCGCGGGGCGGGGGCGTCGGGCGGGACGGTGAGGTGGCCGGAGACGGCGGGGCTGCGGAGGTGGACGGTGGCTCCGGCGGAGGCGTCGGGGTCGGGGGCGGGCGCGGTGTCCGGGGCGGTCTCCGTGACGACCGCGTCGAAGGTCTCGCCGATCCGGTCGCGCAGCAGGGCCGCCGCGGCGAGGGCGACGCACTCCCGCTCGGCGTCGTCGGCGCGGCGGGTGCCGAGCGCCATGGTGGCGGGCAGGCCGGTCAGGACGGAGCGGGCCCAGGGCGGCGGGGCGATACCGGCCGAGGCGGCCAGGCAGAGTTCGGAGGTGTAGCGGTCGACGAGGCGGCTCAGCGGGGCGGTGGCGTGGGCGTAGGGCAGGGCGACGGCGGCGTGCACCGCGGCGGTCGGGGGCGGCGGGCGGCCGTCGAAGGCGAGGTAGTCGCCGCCGCGCAGCACGGTGGCGCACTCCTGGAGGAACGCGGCGTGCGAGGCGCGGTGCGGGTCGAGGCCGCGGACGAGCGCCGCGTACGACGTATGGTGCGGCCAGTCGACCCCGAGGGCGTCGGCGGTGTGGCGCAGGCGGGCGACGGCGCCGTGCGGGGCGGTGGGCAGGGTGCGCAGGATGCCGGTACCGGCGGCGAGCATCAGGTCGGCGGCGGCCACCCCGATGAGCCGGTCGAGTTGGGCGGCGAACCGTTCGACGGGCAGCGGGGCGCGGTAGGTGAGGGCGTAGTGGCCGTCGTGGGCGGTGAGGCGGGCTTCGGGGACGTACAGGGAGGCGCCGCCGCGGGCGCGTTCGCGGGCCTCGCGCAGCAGTCCGGTCTCGCGGAGCAGGGTGAGGGGTTCCTCGGCGGTGCCGTCGTCGAGGATGCGCTGGACGGCGGGGTGGTCGAGGCGGGCGCGGGAGCGGACCCGGGCGCGGCGGACGGAGGCGGTGTGCAGGGCGCCGTCCGCGTCGAGGTCGAGCTGCCACAGGACGGCCGGGCGGTCCTCGTCGGGCAGGAGTCCGGCGGCCCGCTCGCTGAGGGCGTACGGGTGGAGGGGGACGCGTTCGTCGGGGAAGTGGAGGGTGGTGACGCGGTGGTGGGCCTCGGCGTCGAGGGCGCCGCCGGGGGTGACGAAGGAGGCGACGTCGGCGACGGCGTAGTGGAGGCGGAAGCCGCGTCCGGCGGGGCGGCGGGCGAGGAAGAGCGCGCGGTCGAGGTCGGGGGCGCCGGGCGGTCCGAGGGTGAAGAGCGGCAGATCGGTGGCGTCGGCGAGGCTGTGGGCGGTGGCGACGTCGCCGGTGGGGGTGGGGATGCGCGGGGCGAGGGCCGCGCTGTCGGCCTCGGCCTGGGCGGTGGGCGGGAAGTGTTCGGGGATCTCCAGCCGCCAGCGCAGTCCGCGCAGTGCGGCGCGCAGCGGGTCCTGCGCGGCGTCGGTCACGTGGAGGGGACGGCGGGGCATGTCACCGAGCGTAAGGCGGTGCGGCGCGGGCGGCGCGGCGCGGCGGGCCGTGCCGGGGCCGGTCGGGTGCGGCCGTGAGCTGCGCTTCCGTGGCGGCGGGCGGCGGGGCGGCCCGTACGCTGTGGCGGGGTCGCGGCGCGATGCGCCGGGCCCGCCGTACCGCATTCGCCGTGTGAGGGAGAAGACCGTGCTGGTGCTGTTGCCGCCGTCCGAGGGGAAAGCCGCGGGGGGCGAGGGGGCGCCGCCGGCGGTGGCCGGGCTGTCGCTGCCGGGGCTGGGGGCCGCGCGGGAGGCGGTGCTGGCGGAGCTGATCGCGCTCTGCTCGGGCGACGAGGAGAAGGCGCGCGAGACGCTGGGCGTCGGGGTGGGGCTGCGCGGCGAGGTCGCGAAGAACGCGGCGCTGCGCACGGCAGGTACCCGGCCCGCCGCGGAGATCTACACCGGGGTGCTCTACGACGCCCTGGGGCTGACGACGCTGGACGCGGCGGCGCGGGCGCGGGCCGACCGGTCGCTGCTGGTGTTCTCAGGGCTGTGGGGTGCGGTGCGGCCCGATGACGCGATCCCGTCGTACCGCTGCTCGATGGGGGTGAAGCTGCCGGGCCTGGGGGCGCTCGGGGCGTACTGGCGGGAACCGATGGCGCAGGTGCTGCCGGAGGTGGCGGCGGACGGCCTGGTGCTGGATCTGCGGTCGGCGGCGTATGCGACGGCGTGGAAGCCGAAGGGGGAGGTCGCGGGGCGGACGGCGACGGTGCGGGTGCTCCAGTCGAAGATCGTGGACGGGGTGGAGAAGCGGTCGGTGGTCAGCCACTTCAACAAGGCGACGAAGGGACGGCTGGTCCGCGATCTGCTGACCGCCGGGGCGGACCCGGAGGGCCCGGCGGAGCTGGTGGAGGCGTTGCGTGCGCTCGGGTACACGGTGGAGGCCGAGGCACCGGCGCGGGCGGGCCGTCCGTGGGCGGTGGATGTCGTCGTCACAGAGGTCTGAGACCCGGGCGTTGCGCATGCTGCAACGCGCGTTGCGGATTGTGCGGAGAGGGGCGCAGTATGGGCGCGTGATGCACGCCGCCCCCTCCCCCGCGCCCGATGGGCCCGCCTCCGTGCTGGGCCTCGCCCCCGTCATCCCGGTCGTCGTGATCCAGGACGTCGCCGACGCCGTGCCGCTCGCCCGCGCCCTGGTCGACGGCGGGCTGCCCGCGATCGAGGTGACGCTGCGGACGCCCGCCGCGCTCGACGCGCTGGCCGCCATCGCCGCCGAGGTCCCGGACGCGGTGGTCGGCGCGGGCACCCTGCTGACGCCCGAGCAGGTCACGGCGGTGTGCGGCGCCGGGGCGCGGTTCCTGGTGAGCCCCGGGTGGTCGCCGCGGCTGCTGGGTGCGATGCAGGACTCCGGTGTGCCGTTCCTGCCCGGCGTCTCGACGACGTCGGAGGTGGTGACGCTGCTGGAGCGGGGCGTGACGGAGATGAAGTTCTTCCCCGCCGAGGCGGCGGGCGGCACCCCGTATCTGAAGTCGCTGGCATCGCCGCTGCCGCAGGCCCGCTTCTGCCCGACCGGCGGCATCGGCGCCGCCTCCGCGCCGTCCTACCTCGCGCTGCCCAACGTCGGCTGCGTCGGCGGCACCTGGATGCTCCCGGCCGACGCGCTGGCCGCCAAGGACTGGGGCCGGGTCACCGAACTCGCCCGCGAGGCCGCCGCGTTGGCGGTCTGACGCCCGTACGACGACGGGCCCGGCACCTTCCGCAGGTGCCGGGCCCGTCGTCATGCCGTCGTCAGCGCAGGTGCGAGGTGTCGTTCAGCAGCCGCAGCGAGGCGTTGCCGTCGGCGTAGTACGCGACGGCGCTCAGCGAGGCGGCCGACAGCTCCATGCGGTAGAGCGCCTCGGGCGGGGCGCCGAGCGCCAGCCGGACCAGCGTCTTGATCGGCGTGACATGGGTGACCACGAGGACGGTGCGGCCCGCGTACCGGGTGGTCAGCGCGGACCGGGCGGCGGCGACCCGGCGGGCCACCGTCGCGAACGCCTCGCCGCCGCCGGTCGGCGCCACCCGGGTGGAGCCCAGCCAGGCGTCGAGGTCGTGCGGGTACCGCTCGCGGACCTCACCGAACGTCAGGCCCTCCCAGGCACCGAAGTCCGTCTCGCGCAGCCCCTCCTCGGTACGGACGTCGAGCCCGAGCCGTTCCGCGACGACCGCGGCGGTCTGCCGGCAGCGGCGCAGCGGGGAGCTGACGACCGCCTCGATCGTGCCGCGGGCGGCGAGCGCGGCGGCTGCCGCCTCGGCCTGCCGCACTCCGGCCGGGGACAGCTCCGGGTCGCCGCCGCCGCTGCCCGAGAAGCGCTTCTGCGGGGTCAGCGCGGTCTCGCCGTGGCGCAGCAGGACGAGGGTGGCGGGCCTGCCGAGGTCGGCGTCGCCCCAGCCCGGGGCGGCGTTCCCCCTGGTGTCCTTGCCGGTGTCCTCGCCGGTGCGCGGCGGGGTGTCGAGCGCGGCGCGGGAGTCCGCGGGGCGCCACTGACGGCCGTCGCGCCCGGCGTCCATCGCCTCGTTGGCGAGCCGGTCGGCGTGCTTGTTCCGCGCCCGCGGGATCCACTCGTACGAGACCAGCTCCGCCGGATGGGCGGTGGCCGCCTCGGCGGCGAGCGGCTTCATGTCGGGGTGCTTGATCTGCCAGCGGCCCGACATCTGCTCGACGACGAGCTTGGAGTCCATCCGCACCCGGATCCGGGCCGCCGGGTCGAGGGCGTGCGCCGCCCGCAGCCCGGCGACCAGACCGCGGTACTCGGCGACGTTGTTGGTGACGGTGCCGAGGAACTCGGCGGCCTCGGCGAGGGCTTCGCCGGTGGCCGCGTCGAGGACGACGGCGCCGTAACCGGCCGGTCCCGGGTTGCCCCGGGAGCCGCCGTCGGCCTCGACGATCAGGGTGCGGACCACGGCCTACAGACCGGAGTCGGGCGTGCGGACCAGGATGCGGCTGCAGTTCTCGCAGCGCACGACGGTGTCGGCGGCGGCCGAGCGGACGTCGTTCAGCTCGGTGAGGTCCAGCTCCAGACGGCAGCCCTCGCAGCGCCGCTGGTAGAGGCGGGCCGCACCGATGCCGCCGTGCTTCTCGCGCAGCCGGTCGTAGAGCTTCAGCAGGTCGGCGGGGATGTCGGCGACGGTCAGCCCGCGCTCCTTGGTGACCGTGTCGGCCTCGCCGTCGATCTCGGCGTACGCGGCGTCGCGGCGGGCGGTGACGTCGTCGACCTTGGCCTGGACGGCGTCGACCCGGCCGGACAGCTCGGTGGCACGGGCCTGGGCGGCCTCGCGGCGCTCCATGACCTCCAGGACGATGTCCTCCAGGTCGCCCTGGCGCTTGGCGAGGGAGGCCAGTTCGCGCTGGAGGCTCTCCAGGTCCTTGGGCGAGGTGACGGCGCCGGAGTCCAGGCGCTTCTGGTCGCGGGCGGCGCGCTGGCGCACCTGGTCCACGTCCTGCTCGGCCTTGGTCTGCTCGCGGGTGGTGTCGCTCTCCTCGGTCTGCGCGGCGACGAGCAGGTCACGCTGCTGGGTGAGGTCGCCCTCCAGGGTGGACAGCTCGGCCAGCTCGGGGAGGTTCTTGCGCTTGTGCGCGAGCTGGGTGAGGCGGACGTCCAGGGCCTGGACGTCGAGGAGGCGGATCTGGTCGGCGGGCGCGGCGTTCAGCGGGGGGCTCCTGTGGTGTGTGTCGGGGTGAGAGGGGCGGACGCCGCGTGGGCGGTCCAGGGGTCGGTGACCGTACGGGAGACGTGCGTGCGCAGGCCCCAGCCGTGGCGGTCGGAGACGGCGTCGAGCTGGGCGGCGGCCTGCTCGCACCAGGGCCACTCGGTGGCCCAGTGGGCGGCGTCGAGCAGCGCCGGGGGGACGGCGCCCACGCTCTGGGTGGCCTCGGAGGCCGGGTGGTGGCGCAGGTCCGCGGTGAGGAACGCGTCCACACCGGCGGCCCGCACCGCGTCGAAGAGGCTGTCGCCGGAGCCGCCGGAGACGGCGAGCGTACGGATGACGCGGTCCGGGTCACCGGCCGCGCGGATGCCCTGCGCGGTGGCCGGGAGCCGGGCGGCGGCGTACGCGGTCAGCTCGGCGAGGGTCATCGGGTGCGGCAGTTCGCCGGTCCGGCCCAGACCGCGGCGGCCGTGCGGGTCGGTGGGGTCCGGCACCAGCGGGCCGGTGATCCGCAGGTCGAGGGCGCCGGCCAGGGCGTCGGAGACGCCGGGGTCGGCGGTGTCGGCGTTGGTGTGCGCGACGTGCAGGGCGATACCGCCGCGGATGAGGGTGTGGACGACCTTGCCCTTGAAGGTGGACGCCGCGACCGTCGTCGTCCCGCGCAGATAGAGCGGGTGATGGGTGACGAGGAGGTCGGCGCCGAGGGAGACCGCTTCGTCGGCGACGGACTGGACGGGGTCGACGGCGAACAGGACACGCTCGACCTGCGCCGCGGGGTCGCCGCAGACCGTACCGACGGCGTCCCACCCTTCGGCCCGCTCGGCGGGCCAGAGGGCGTCGAGAGCGGTGAGGACTTCAGACAGTGCGGGCACGGGTGGAAGGTTACCTCGCGACCGGTGCCCGCCGTCCCGCGTCCCCGGCGGGCGGCGACGGGGGCCCGGCGGGGGCGCGGTGGCGCGCCGCCGGGCCCGGACGTCACTTCTTGACGAGGTATCCGCGCAGGTCGTCGAGGACGCTGTCGGCGGCGGTGACGCCGAGGCCGAGGTACCAGGTCTCGTCCTTGACGTTCTTGGCGTGGCCGTCCTTGACCGCCTTGAGGTTCTTCCACAGCGGGTTGGACTCGGCGGTGTCCCGCTTGGTGGCCTTCGGGTCGCCGTAGACGCCGGTGAAGATCCAGTCGGCGTCCGCCTGGTTGATGTTCTCCGGGCTGACCTCGGTGGCGAGATCGTCGACCTGCTGGTTCTTCGGGCGGGGCAGTCCGACGTCCTTGAGGAGGGTGCCGATGAAGGACTGCTGGGCGTAGAGGCGGGTGAACTGCGGCATGTAGCGCAGCATCGTGACGGTCGGCTTCTTCGGGCCGATGTCCTCGCCGAGCTGCTTCGCCTTCTCCTCGTACGCGGCGAGCTTCGCCTTCGCCTCGGCGGTCCTGTCGAGCGCGGCGGCGTTGAGGAGGTAGTTCTCCTTCCAGGTGAAGCCCGGGCGGATGGAGAAGACGGTCGGGGCGATCTTCGAGAGCTGGGTGTACTGCTTCTCGGCGCGGAGCTTGCTGCCGAGGATCAGGTCCGGCTTGAGCTTGTTGACGGCTTCCAGGTTGAGGCCGTTGATGGTGCCGACGCTCTTGGGGTTGCCGGCGTCCTTCTTCAGGTAGTCCGGTATCGACTCGTCGCCCTCGGTGGGGGCGTAGCCGACGGGCTTGATGCCGAGGGAGACGACGTTGTCCAGCTCGCCGACGTCGAGGACGATGACGCGCTTGGGCGCGGACTTCAGCTCGGTGGTGCCCATGGCGTGCTTGACGGTGCGGGGGAACTGACCGGCCTTGGCGTCGGTCCCCATCTTGGCGGTCTCCTCGGCCGCCTTGGCGAAGTCCTTGCCGCCCTGGGCGACGGACTTGGAACCGGCGCCGTTGTCGCTCTTGCCGCCCCCGTCGGAGGAACCGCAGGCCGCGAGGGCGAGGGCACCGGCGGCGGCGAGGGCTGCGGCGGCGGTGCCGCGGCGGCGAAGGGACATCGCGTACTCCAGGGGGTCGGACTGCGGGCGGCCCACGGCAGGCGGCGCACCCGGCACAACATGAAGGTTAGGCAGCCCTTACTTTACGCATGCTTGAAACTCGCAGCACAGGGACCCCGGCCAAGACCGGCGAACCGGACTTTCGCCACCCTTATGCGTGAACCCTCACCGCACACATTGATCGGCCGGAAGTCCGAAAACTACCTTCGGCATGATGACTGGAGGTGACCATCCGATGACGGTCTGTGTCAGGGAAGGCGGTGCGGCGCCCGTACGTGCGCCCCGCACCCCGCTCGCGCTCGCCGCCGACGGCTCGTACGCGGCCCGGCTGGTGCGGCAGGACGGCGGAGGGGACGGCTGGTTCCCGGAGCGCTGGACGCTGAGCGGACCGGAGCCCTACGCCGTACCGCTGCCCGGCGACACCCCCGAGTCGCCGGACAGCGCGCTGCTGCCGCTGGCGGACGGCCGGGTGCTGATCCGGCGGCCGGTCGAGGACGGTTTCGCCCTCGCGCTGCTGTACCCGACGGGCCCGGGCACCGGCGAACTCCCGCTCGGCACCATCGAGGCGCCGGAGCTGACGCTGCTGCCCCCGGCGCCGGGCGGCCGGAGCGCGCACGCCCTGACCCCGGGCGCCACCTCCACCTCCCTGTGGCTGCTGCACGGCGGTCCGGACGGCCCCGAGCACCTCGCGGAACTCCCCGGGCGGTGCACCGGCGGCGTCTGGCTGGACCGCTCCGGGCAGCTGCTCGCCGTCGACCAGGAGCTGGACGGCCGGACGAAGACCGTCGCCGTCGATCTGACCCGCGGCGGCGAAACGACACTCCTCCTCCAGATCACCGAGGAGAGCAACGACCGGCTGCTGCTGGCCGATCCGGCCGGTGGGCTGCTGCTGGTCCGCTCCGACGCGCCGGGCGAGGACCGGTTGGGCTGGGGCGTCCTCGGCAGCGCGCTCCCGGTGCGCTTCCCCTCCTGTCTGCGGCCGCCGGGGGCCACGCTCACCCCGTTCGCCGTCCAGCCCGGACAGCTGCTGACGCCGGAGCAGTGCGCGGTGGCCTGGCGCATCGAGGACGCCGACGGCGAGCGCCTCGGCGTCTGGCGCCCGTCCGCCAAGGGCCTGCGTCAACTCCCGGCGCCCGACGGCTGGTTGTCCGGCGCGGGCCGCTGGAGCGCGGACGGCGAGCTGCTGCTGCCGTACGTCACCGACACCGTCGCCTGCGGGCTGGCGCGGATGGCCGTACCGCTGGAGCCGTCCGACGGGCCGTGGCCGCGCACCGCGGACCCGGCGCCGGACCCGCTGCCCGACCCGGCGCCCGTGGCGGTTCCGCTCCCCGCGCCCGCTCCGGTACCGGCGCTGCCCGCGGCGCGCGCCGCGGAGCCCGGGCCGCCCGCCACCGTGCCGGTGCCGCCGGTGGGGGCCACCGTGCAGACGCCGGAGGCGGACCGGCCGCGGCTGCCGCAGGCGGTGCGGACGATGCAGGGGCTGCGCACCACCCGCCCGCCGCTCCCGGTACGCAACAATCTCGACGCCGTCCGGCGGTGGCAGGAGCGCAGCCGGAGCACCCCGGTCGGCGCCGCGTTCCCGCCGCCGCGGGACGGCAACTCCACACCATCCCCCCATCCGGACGGCCCGCTCCGGGAACCGTTCGGGGGCCCCGCGCATCCTTCTCCGTACCGACCGGTGCCGTTGCAGGAGGCGCCGCTGTCGGCCGGGGAGGCCCGGTGGAGCGTGATCACCCGCCCCGTTAGGATTCAGCGGGGCTAAGGGGGTCGCCCTGTTCTGTTCACTCCTGACGGAGCGCGGGACGTCCCCCGTGCAGCTGGTCGACCCGGCCCATCGGCGGCGACACCGCGGCGGTCCCGACGCGTACAGCCGTAAGCGATCCGACGGAGTGACACTTTTCATGCCCGAAGCCCAGACCGACACGACCGAGGCGCGCCCCCAGGAGGCATCCGCCCAGGCCGCCGAGGCCCAAGGCTCCGGCAGGCACCGCGGTCCGGCAGCGACGGAGGAGGCCAAAGCGGCCGCCAACGGCCGTCACCGCCGCACCAAGCAGCCCCAGAACGCCTGACCATCCGGCGCCCGGAGCCTGTCACGGCCCCCGTCCCCCTTCTCCGGAAGGGCGGGGGCCGTCGCCGTTGCCGGGTCAGCCCCGTTTGAGGCCCAGGACCTCGGCGGCGGCGAAGGTCTCGCCCGCCGGGCGCTCCGCGTAGTACGGCGTGAGCCGGGCGTCGAGTTCGTCGTAGGTGAAGGTCTCCTGCGCGCTGTCGAACTTGGCCGCGATCCGTGGGCGTTCGGCGACGGCGACCATGCCGCCGTGGACGACCAGCAGCTGTCCGTTGACGCGGGCGGCCGCCGGGGAGGCGAGGTAGCCGACGAGCGGGGCGACGTGTTCCGGGGCCAGCGGGTCGAGGCCGCCGTCGGTGGGTTCGGCGAACCCGGCGAAGACGTCCTCGGTCATCCGGGTGCGGGCCCGCGGGCAGATGGCGTTGGCGGTGACGCCGTACTTGGCGAGCGCCAGCGCGGTGGAGGTGGTCAGGCCGACGATGCCGCCCTTCGCCGCGGCGTAGTTGGGCTGGCCCGCGGATCCGGCGAGGAACGCCTCGGAGGAGGTGTTGACGATCCGGCCGTAGCAGGGCCCGCCGGACGCCTTGGCGCGGCCACGCCAGTACGCGGCGGCGAAGTGGGTGGTGTTGAAGTGGCCCTTGAGGTGGACGTGGAGGACCGTGTCCCATTCGTCCTCGGTCATGGAGAAGATCATCCGGTCGCGGAGGATGCCCGCGTTGTTGACCAGGATGTCGAGGCCGCCGTAGTGGGCGACGGCCAGTTCGATCAGCTCACGGGCCTGGGTGTGGTCGGCGACGTCGCCGGTGTGGGCGACGGCCCGGCCACCGGCCGCGGTGATCTCGGCGACGACCTGGGCGGCGGGGGCGGCGGACGCCTCACCGGAGCCGTCGCGGCCCGGCGCCCCGAAGTCGTTCACGACGACGGCGGCGCCGAGCCGGGCCAGTTCCAGCGCCTCGGCGCGGCCCAGGCCACGCCCCGCGCCGGTGACGACGGCGGTGCGGCCGTCCAGGGGAAGTGCGGTGCCGGTCAATGCCGTTCCTCTCGGTCGCGGGCCGGGCGGCCCGGGCGGGCGCGGTCCCGGTCCGGGCGGTCACAGCTCGATGCAGGTGCGCAGGGCGGCGCCGGTGCGCATCTGGTCGAGGGCGTCGTTGATGTCGTCGAGGCGGACGCGGTGGGTGATCAGCCCTTCGAGGTCGATCCGGCCGGACCGCCACAGGGCGATGGCGCGTTCGTAGGAGCGCAGCACGTCGCCGCCGCCGTAGAGGGAGGGCAGGATGCGCTTCTCGTCGAAGAACAGCTCGAACATGTTGACCTGGAAGGTGTCGTCAAGGGCGCCCGCGCCGACGACGCAGAGGGTGCCGCCGCGGCGGGTGGTCTCGTAGGCGGTGCGGGCGGTGGCGGACCTGCCGACGACCTCGAAGACGTAGTCGTAGCCCTCGCCGGAGGTGACCTTCGCCTTGGCGTCGGCGAGGGCGTCGGGGGCCAGCGCCTCGGTGGCGCCGAAGCGGAGGGCGGCCGCGCGGCGGGCGGGGACCGGGTCGACGGCGGTGATGTGGGCGGCGCCGCAGGCCCGGGCGCCCTGGATGACGGAGATGCCGACGCCGCCGCAGCCGATGACGGCGACCGACGATCCGGCCTCCACCTTCGCGGTGTTGATCGCGGCGCCGAGGCCGGTGGTGACGCCGCAGCCGATGAGCGCGGCGATGTCGTACGGCACGTCGTCGGGGATGGGGACGGCGCAGTGCGCGGGGACGACGACCTCCTCGGCGAAGGTGCCGGTACCGGCGAAGCCGAAGACGTCGCCGCCGGGCCGCTTGAAGTTGGGCGTCCCGGCGTTCATGAATCCGGCCAGGCACAGATGGGTCTGGCCGCGTTTGCAGGACGGGCAGCTGCCGCAGGCGGGCAGCCAGCACATCAGGACGCGGTCGCCGGGCGACAGGGCGGTGACGCCGTCGCCGACGTCGGTGATCTCCCCGGCGCCCTCGTGGCCGGGGACGAACGGTGCGGGCTGCGGCAGCACCCCGCTCATCGCGGAGAGGTCGGAGTGGCACAGGCCGGTGGCCCGCACCCGCATCCTGACCTTGCCGGGACCGAAGCCCACCGCTTCGACGTCGTCGAGGACGTCGAGGGTGTCCTGTCCTGTCTCGTGCTGTACGGCTGCGCGCACGGTGCGGCTCCTTCTCGTACGAACGGACGGTGCGGGATGCGGATGCGGGGTGCGGGGTGGGTCAGGTGTGGTCGACGACGGTGTCGGCGAGGACCGGGGCGTCGTCCCGGTCGGCGGCGGTGACCAGCACCTGGATGCGGCCGGGTGCGGGGGCGTCGCGCCACAGCCGCAGGCGCAGCGTCTCGCCGGGGAAGACGATCCCGGCGAAGCGGGTGGTGTAGGCGCGCACCCGGGAGACGTCGCCGCCGAGGGCGGTGTCGACGACGGCCTTGAGGGCGACGCCGTACGAGCACAGGCCGTGCAGGATGGGCCGGTCGAACCCGGCGAGCTTCGCGAACGACGGGTCGGCGTGGAGCGGGTTCCAGTCGCCGGAGAGGCGGTAGAGGAGGGCCTGGTCCTCGCGGATGAGGCGTTCGGTGGTGAGGTCGGGGGCGCGTTCGGGCACCTCGGTCCGGGCGGACGGGCCGCGGTCGCCGCCGAAGCCGCCCTCGCCGCGGACGAAGATCTGGGTGTCGCAGGTCCACAGCGGCCCGTCGTCGTCGGCGACCTCGGAGCGCAGCACGATGACGGCTGCCTTGGTCTTGTCGTACACGGCGGGCACGGTGGAGGTCTGGGTGGCGCGGCCGCGGACCGGGAGGGGGCGGTGGACGGTGACGCGCTGGCCGCCGTGGAGGACGGCGGCGAGATCGACGTCGATGCCGGGCGCGGCCATGCCCCCGGCGACCGCCATGCCGCCGCCCGCGACGGTGGCGAAGCTGGGCAGCACGTGCAGCGCGCTCTCCAGGGTGTAGCGCAGCTCGTCCGGGTCGGTGGCGGGGTGTTCCTTCTCCGGGGTGGGCGCACCGGCGCCGATGCCGAGGTGGTAGAGCTGAACGTCCTTGTGGTCCCAGCTGAGTTCGGTGGTCCGCGGCGGGGCGGCGGTGGCCTTGGCGACGTCGATGGGCATCGGGCTGTCTCGCTCCTTAGGGCTGTGAGGACCCCGGCCCGCCGTCCGCACCGTCGACGGGCCGGGGCCGTACCGGTTCGGCCGGGACGCGTCCGGCGGCGCGGGGCGGAGGTGTCGGCCGCCCGGTGGCTGCGGGCGGGCGGTGCCCTCCGGGGCGGGCGGCCCGGGCCTGGGTGGCGCGGGCCGGTGGCGGGCGGTGGTCCCGGTGGGCGCCCGGTGGCTGCGGGCGGCGGGGCCGGTGCGCGTCCGGTGGCTCCGGGGCGCGCCCGCGCTTTTAGAACGCGTTCTAGCCGATGGGCTCCTGTATAGCGGATCCACCCGACACCCGGAACCCCCTGACGGTCCGTCAGTAATGGTTGGGGGCGTGGAGGCGTGGAGGGTGTGGGGTGGGCGGTGGTGGGCGGCCGGGAGGTGTCTGGTGCCTGTCTCTTATACACATCTCCGAGCCCACGAGACTCCTGAGCATCTCGTATGCCGTC
>NZ_JODY01000054.1 GCF_000718015.1 Streptomyces catenulae
CTCAGGAGTCTCGTGGGCTCGGAGATGTGTATAAGAGACAGCTCCCACCCCACCCCCGCCTCCCCCCTCCCCACCGCCGCAGGCGTCAGCCCGACGGCCCCGCTCGCTCTCGCCCTGCCGCCGACGCACCACCACGGCGCCCAGGGCGCGACGACCCGCATACTGGTGCGCTCCGTACGGTCAGCGCCCTCTCCCTCTCCCAGCTGACCGGGCTCCCCACCGCGCCCCGATCCGCCTGGACGGTCAGGCGATACGCAGCCCCATGGAGCGCCTCTTGCTGCTCAGCCAACTCACGGTGATCTTGCTCCGCACGAAGACCTCCCTCCTCCCGCCCGCCCCGTCCCTTCGAGGTATCACCGCCTAGCTGCATGTCCGGTGGAATCGGCACACCGGTGAGCGGCAGCAGCCGTGACGGACCGCTCCTCCGCATGGACGGGGGAAGCAGGGTGAGCGGGTCGAGGTAGGTCTTCCCGCGCAACAGTCCCCAGTGGAGGCAGGGCTCATGGCAGTGGAATGGCCCCTGCTGGAGGACGCCCACCGACTGTCCCGCCTCCACCCGGTCGCCTTTGCGTACCGAGGCGTGCACCGGTTCGTACGTGGTGCGGAGTGGCTGCTCTCCGGTGCCGGACAACTGAACGGTGACCACGCCCCGACCTGCGACGACCCCGGCGAACGTGATCTCGCCGGGGGCCGCAGCCCGGACGGTCGCCCCCGGCGCCGCCGCCAGATCCACCCCGCGGTGCCCCGGTGCCCAGGGGGCGGGCGGTGGCTCCCAGCCGCGCAGAATCGTGGGCCGGGTTCCGGCTGGGCCGGTCACCGGCCAGGCGCGGTCGGCGGCGGCAGGCGCCGGAGCCTCCGTTGCCTGCGGAGCGGTGGGCCCGGGCTCCGCCGGTGACTCACCGCCTCCCGCGCTGGCGGCCGCCACCCCGGTGAACGCGGCGAGAGCGGCGAAGGTGGCGAACGCCGCCAGAGCGGCGAGCACCCCCCTGGCCGAAACCGCCGTGACCTGCAAGGGAGCCCCACGATCCGGGGCGAACGGCGCACTGCGCGACCGCGCGGGACCGGCCGTCGGAGCTTTCGCATGCAGGCCCGCTGCGGGCTCTGAGCGCCGCCTGTACCGGCGCACGATACGTACGCACCGCCCGACGCCGGACGCACCCAGCGCACGAGACCGATGGCCATGCACCGGCACGTCCCGCGAGCCTGGTCGGCCTGCCGACGCAGTGGCCACGCCGAGCTTCCTGGCGGGCCCCTCTCCGTCGGTGCTCCGACACCGGCGGCCTGGACGGTGCCCGCTCGATCGCGTCGTCCGCGTACGGCACCACGTACCCAGCGGATCGAAGCGGCGCACGCGCGGCGGCCGACGGCTGCCGAGGCAGGGCGGAGGAAGGTCTGCGGAGCGAGGGCCGGACAGGGACGAGGGGCGGAGGCGGCCGGGCAGGACGCGGAGGCGGGGGAGAGTCGGGAGAAGTCGCATGGTTCGACCGTGATGCAGTCCGAGCGAGCGCGGGGATCTTGGACCAGATCTGTGGGTAACCCGGCGTCTGTGGACAACCTCCTCACCCGATCCGGTGAGCCCCCGGACCCCAGGAGATACGCCTCGCCCCTGCGCTCTTCCCCTTCGACGAGGGCCCCGTAGTTCAGCGCCCGGTGACTCTCCGGTGACACCCGGCCGCGCCCCGCACGCGCCCGCCGCGAGGCCCCACGCCCGCGTACCCGCGCACCCGCACCGCGTGTCCCTCCCGCCGCCGCACACCCCTACCGCCCGCATGAGGCAAGACCAGCCGCCCCGCCCCATGCGCGAGCGGTCCCCCCCATGCGCCGTCTCCACCCACCCGAGAAGGTCCGCCACCACCCGCCCGGGAAGAATCACCGCGATCGGCGCACCCCGACGGCGCCCCGTGGCTCTCCCCGTAGCGCCCGGGCATGGGGCCTCCGATGCCGTCCGTGAGGTCCGGTGCAGGTGAGGCGGCACGGGGCGGCGCCGTGCGAAAGGCGTGTGTCGCTGAGCGCGTCGGCCGTCCCGTACACTTCTGATGGCGATCCGGGTCACCGGGTCGACTTCGCACGCCCCGCCGCCAGTGCATCAGTCCCTATCGGGCCGCACGGTGGCCGCGCCCCTCGGTCCTCGGACGGTTCCGCAAGGTTCCCTCCCCGGCAGGCGCGTCGGGGCGTCAGGCACCGCGGCCGACCGGCCGCAGTGGAACCGAGAAACACAAGGAGAACGGCCATGGCCGTCGTCACGATGCGGGAGCTGCTGGAGAGCGGCGTCCACTTCGGGCACCAGACCCGCCGCTGGAACCCGAAGATGAAGCGTTTCATCTTCACGGAGCGCAACGGCATCTACATCATCGACCTGCTCCAGTCGCTGTCGTACATCGACCGCGCCTACGAGTTCGTCAAGGAGACCGTCGCCCACGGCGGCTCGGTCATGTTCGTCGGCACCAAGAAGCAGGCCCAGGAGGCCATTGCCGAGCAGGCGACCCGCGTGGGCATGCCCTACGTGAACCAGCGCTGGCTCGGCGGCATGCTGACCAACTTCTCGACCGTCTACAAGCGCCTGCAGCGCCTGAAGGAGCTCGAGCAGATCGACTTCGAGGATGTGGCCGCGTCCGGCCTCACCAAGAAGGAGCTGCTGGTCCTCTCCCGCGAGAAGGCCAAGCTGGAGAAGACCCTCGGCGGTATCCGCGAGATGCAGAAGGTGCCCAGCGCCGTCTGGATCGTGGACACCAAGAAGGAGCACATCGCCGTTGGTGAGGCCCGGAAGCTCAACATTCCGGTCGTCGCGATCCTCGACACCAACTGCGACCCCGACGAGGTCGACTACAAGATCCCGGGCAACGACGACGCGATCCGCTCCGTCACCCTGCTCACCCGCGTGATCGCCGACGCCGTCGCCGAGGGCCTCATCGCCCGTTCCGGTGGCGCCGAGGCCAAGGGTGAGAAGGCCGCCGGCGAGCCGCTGGCCGAGTGGGAGCGCGACCTGCTCGAGGGCGACAAGAAGGCTGACGAGGCCCCCAAGGCTGACGAGGCCCCCAAGGCCGAGGAGAAGCCCGCCGAGGCCGAGGCCGCGGCCGAGGAGAAGCCGGCGGCCGACGCCGAGCAGGCCTGACCTCAGACCGGTTGACGACGGCGGGGGACGGTGCCACAAGCACCGCCCCCGCCGTCCACCCGTAGATCTTTCGACTTTCGAGAAGAGAATCACAGATCATGGCGAACTACACCGCCGCTGACGTCAAGAAGCTCCGCGAGCTCACCGGCGCCGGCATGATGGACTGCAAGAAGGCCCTGGACGAGGCCGAGGGCAACGTCGACAAGGCCGTCGAGGCGCTGCGCATCAAGGGCCAGAAGGGCGTCGCCAAGCGCGAGGGCCGCTCCGCCGAGAACGGCGCCGTGGTCTCCCTGATCGCCGACGACAAGACCTCCGGCGTTCTCGTCGAGCTGAAGTGCGAGACCGACTTCGTCGCCAAGGGCGAGAAGTTCCAGGCCGTCGCCAACGAGATCGCCGCGCACGTCGCCAAGACCTCCCCGGCCGACATCGAGGCGCTGCTCGCCTCCGAGATCGAGGCCGGCAAGACCGTCCAGGCGTTCGTCGACGAGGCCAACGCCAACCTGGGCGAGAAGATCGTCCTGGACCGCTTCGCGCAGTTCACCGGCGGCTACGTCGCGGCCTACATGCACCGCACCATGCCCGACCTGCCCCCGCAGATCGGTGTCCTCGTCGAGCTCGACAAGGAGAACGCCGAGGTCGCCAAGGGCATCGCCCAGCACATCGCCGCGTTCGCGCCGAAGTACCTGGCCAAGGACGACGTCCCGGCCGATGTCGTCGAGGCCGAGCGCCGCGTCGCCGAGGAGACCACGCGCGCCGAGGGCAAGCCCGAGGCCGCCCTCCCGAAGATCGTCGAGGGTCGTCTCAACGGCTTCTTCAAGGACGCGACGCTGCTCGGTCAGCCCTACGCGCTCGACAACAAGAAGTCGGTCGAGAAGGTCCTCCAGGAGGCCGGTGTCACCCTGAAGCGCTTCTCGCGCATCAAGGTCGGCATCTGAGCGAGCCGGAACGCCCCGCACCACCGCGACCGGCCGCCACGGCCGACCACCGGGTGCAGGGCAGCGAATGACCCGCGGCCCCATTAGGGTCGTACGCAGTCGGCCGCACACCGGCCGGCCGCAGATGTGACGAGGAGGCCATTGCCGCACAGGGATCTGGACCAGACCCACGGCAATGGCCTCCTTCGTATGTGTACGAGGAGAGCTTCACATGAACCACGGTGCCGACGGCTCGGATAAAGCCGGCAATCCCGACAGCGGCGGGAAGGGACGCTTCCTGCTCAAGCTGTCCGGCGAAGCATTCGCCGGCGGCGGCGGACTCGGCGTCGACCCCGACGTCGTCCACGCCATCGCCCGCGAGATCGCCGCCGTGGTACGCGACGGCTACGAGATCGCCATCGTGATCGGCGGCGGCAACTTCTTCCGTGGCGCCGAACTCCAGCAGCGCGGCATGGACCGGGCCCGCTCCGACTACATGGGCATGCTCGGCACGGTCATGAACTGCCTCGCCCTCCAGGACTTCCTGGAGAAGGAAGGCATCGACTCCCGCGTCCAGACCGCCATCACCATGGGGCAGGTCGCGGAGCCGTACATCCCGCTGCGCGCCGTGCGCCACCTGGAGAAGGGCCGCGTCGTCATCTTCGGCGCCGGTATGGGCATGCCGTACTTCTCTACCGACACCACGGCCGCCCAGCGCGCCCTGGAGATCGACGCCCAGGCCATGCTGATGGGCAAGAACGGCGTGGACGGCGTGTACGACGCCGACCCGAAGAAGTACCCCGACGCGGTCAAGTTCGACGCTCTCGAATACGGCGAGGTCATCACCCGTGACCTGAAGGTCGCCGATGCCACCGCGATCACGCTGTGCCGTGACAACAAGCTTCCGATCCTCGTCTTCGAACTGCTCGCCGAGGGCAACATCGCGCGTGCGGTGAAGGGTGAGAAGATCGGCACGCTCGTCAGCGATCAGGACACCCGGGCCTGACGGCCCCAACTGCCGCGTGGGCACGGGGCCGTCGCCCCGCGCCCCGCGGCACCTCCCGTGCACGGGGACGAGACCGGCACGGGGATGGACAACCGCCTGCCGGTCGGACACCGTGCAGGAGTGGACGCGCGGCAGGGGCGAGGCTCTGCTTCTTACGAATAAGACCAGGAGCAAGTGGTGATCGAAGAGATCCTCCTCGAAGCCGAGGAGAAGATGGAGAAGGCCGTCGTGGTCGCCAAGGAGGACTTCGCCGCGATCCGCACGGGGCGTGCGCACCCGGCGATGTTCAACAAGATCGTGGCGGACTACTACGGTGCGATGACGCCGATCAACCAGCTGGCGTCGTTCTCGGTCCCGGAACCGCGGATGGCCGTCGTGACGCCGTTCGACAAGAGCGCCCTGCGCAACATCGAGCAGGCGATCCGTGACTCGGACCTCGGTGTCAACCCGAGCAACGACGGCAACATCATCCGTGTGACGTTCCCCGAGCTGACCGAGGAGCGCCGCAAGGACTACATCAAGGTCGCCAAGACCAAGGGCGAGGACGCGAAGATCTCGATCCGCAGCGTCCGCCGCAAGGCCAAGGAGAGCCTGGACAAGCTGGTCAAGGACAAGGAGACCGGCGAGGACGAGGTCCGCCGCGCGGAGAAGGAGCTCGACGACACCACCGCGAAGTACGTCGCGCAGGTGGACGAGCTGCTCAAGCACAAGGAATCCGAGCTCCTCGAGGTCTGATGAACGAGTCATCCTGGGGCTCCTCGCCCGGCGCCGGTTCCTGGGGACCGGCGCCGGACCACGGGGCGGCCCCCGCGCCGCATGGGGCGGCGTCCCCCGCTGCGGCGGGGCACTCATACGACGGGGGAGCGGTCGCCCGGACCCGTCCGCTGCCCGTCGTGCCCGACACCGGTGGACACCAGGACGACGACCGGGACCACCGGGGCCCCCGGGATGACCCGAACCACCGGGACGACCGGGGGGCCACTCGCCTGAGCGGCCCCCTGTTCCGCGACGAAAAGCCGCAGGAGCCCATGGCCACGCCTTTCCCCGGTTCCCCCGGGCCCGATGGCTCGACGGACCCGCAGAAGCCTCATTCGACGGAGCCGGAGAAGCCCAAGAAGAAGAGCGCGGGACGTAATCTGCGCGCCGCGATAGGGGTGGGCGTCGGCCTCGGCGTGGTCATCCTCGCCTCCCTCTTCGTCTACAAGCCCGTCTTCATCGGCGTGATAGCGGTCGCCGTCGTCGTGGGCCTGTGGGAGCTGACCGCGCGCCTCGCGGAACGCAAGGACATCCAGGTTCCGCTGATCCCGCTCGCCGTCGGCGGCACCGCCATGGTGATCGCCGGGTACGTCCGCGGGGCCGGTGGCGCATGGGCGGCGATGGCGCTCACCGCCCTCGCCGTTCTGGTGTGGCGGATGACGGGGAAGCCGGAGAACTACCTGCGGGACGTCACCGCGGGCGTGTTCACCGCGTTCTACGTCCCGTTCCTCGCCACCTTCGTCGCCCTGATGCTCGCCGCCGACGCGGACGGGCCGCAGCGGGTGCTGACGTTCCTGCTGCTGACCGTCGTCAGCGACACCGGCGCGTACGCCGTGGGGTGGCGGTTCGGGAAGCACAAGCTCGCGCCCCGGATCAGCCCGGGCAAGACGCGCGAGGGCCTGGTCGGCGCCGTGCTGTTCGCGATGGTCGCCGGTGCGCTGTGCATGGAGTTCCTGATCAAGGGCGGTGCGTGGTGGCAGGGGCTGCTGCTGGGCCTCGCCGTCGCCGCCAGCGCCACCCTCGGTGACCTCGGCGAATCCATGATCAAGCGGGACCTCGGCATCAAGGACATGGGCACCCTGCTGCCGGGCCACGGCGGCATCATGGACCGGCTCGACTCCCTGCTGCCCACCGCCCCGGTCGTCTGGCTGCTCTTCGTGATCTTCGTGGGCGCCGGGTGACCGCCACGCCCCACGCCTGACACCGCCTCCGTCACCGCGTGACGGGAAGCCCCCTGCCGACGGGAAACCGTGGGCAGGGGGCTTCCGCGTGTGCGCACGGGGCGGGTGCGTGGGGCGGGGCGGCCGCCCCTGACCCCATGCGCGAGGCCCCATGCGTACGGGGTGACCGCCCCCACCCTCGGGACGGCCCGGCCCGCCCCGGGGGTCTGCGACACTGGATGCACCATGCCGAAGCCCGGAGAACTCACCTTTGTCGCGCCGCGTGGGGCCAAGAAGCCCCCGCGGCACCTCGCCGATCTCAGCCCCGTGGAGCGCCGTGAAGCGGTGGCCGCGATCGGGGAGAAGCCGTTTCGCGCCAAGCAGCTGTCGCAGCACTACTTCGCGCGGTACGCGCACGACCCGGAGCAGTGGACGGACATCCCCGCCGCCGCACGGGAGAAGCTGGCGACGGAGCTGCTGCCCGAGCTGATGAGCGTGGTGCGGCACATCTCCTGCGATGACGACACCACCCGCAAGACCCTCTGGAAGCTGCACGACGGCACCCTCGTCGAGTCGGTGCTGATGCGGTACCCGGACCGCGTCACCATGTGCATCTCCTCGCAGGCCGGCTGCGGGATGAACTGCCCGTTCTGCGCCACGGGGCAGGCCGGTCTGGACCGTAACCTCTCGACGGCGGAGATCGTCCACCAGATCGTCGACGGCATGCGGGCGCTGCGCGACGGCGAGGTGCCCGGTGGCCCCGCGCGGCTGTCCAACATCGTGTTCATGGGCATGGGGGAGCCGCTCGCCAACTACAAGCGGGTCGTCGGCGCCATCCGGCGGCTCACCGACCCCGAGCCGGACGGCCTGGGGCTGTCCCAGCGCGGTATCACGGTGTCGACGGTCGGGCTGGTTCCGGCGATGCTGCGGTTCGCCGACGAGGGCTTCAAGTGCCGCCTCGCCGTCTCGCTCCATGCGCCCGACGACGAGCTGCGCGACACGCTGGTGCCGGTCAACACCCGCTGGAAGGTCCGTGAGGTCCTCGACGCGGCGTGGGAGTACGCGGAGAAGTCCGGCCGCCGGATCTCCATCGAGTACGCCCTCATCCGCGACATCAACGACCAGGCATGGCGCGGTGACCTGCTCGGACGGCTGCTCAAGGGGCGGCGCGTCCATGTGAACCTCATCCCGCTGAACCCGACGCCCGGGTCGAAGTGGACCGCCTCACGGCCCGAGGACGAGCGGGCGTTCGTCCGGGCCATCGAGGCGCACGGCGTGCCGGTGACGGTGCGCGACACACGGGGCCAGGAGATCGACGGGGCCTGCGGGCAGCTCGCCGCCTCCGAGCGCTGAGTCCCGCGCTGGTACCGTGTGATCGAACAAATGCACATTCCGACAGGGGAGCGCCACAGCGCTGAGAGTGCGGGGAGACCGTAGCGATACGGGGGACCCGCAGACCCTTGAACCTCGCCCGGGTCATTCCGGGTAGGAAGTTCGGTCATCACTCATGCTGTTGCGCCCCGTGCGGCGCCGCACGGCACGCGTTCCGACGCGCCCCGTGCGGCGCGGCGCGGGGCCGCGTCTCTTCCTGGCCAGCCAGGAGGAACATCAGTGGGTCACACCAACCGCACCACCACCCGCAGAGCCGCCGTGGCCGTCACGGTCGCCGCCGCCACCATGGGCGGACTCGCCGCCTGCGGCACCTCCGGCGATGACGCGGCGGACGCCAAGACCGTCACGCTCGTCAGCCACGACTCGTTCAACGCCTCGAAATCGGTGCTCGCCGACTTCGAGAAGCAGAGCGGCTACAAGGTCCGCATCCTCAAGGGCGGCGACGCGGGCAAGGCCGTCAACCAGGCGATCCTCTCCAAGGACAACCCACAGGGCGACGTCTTCTTCGGCATCGACAACACCCTGCTCTCACGCGGCCTGAAGGCCGGGATCTTCGCCCCGTACCGCGCCAAGGGGCTCGACACGGTGCCGGACGCACTCCAACTGGACAAAGCCGGGCACCACGTCACCCCGCTCGACTACGGCGACACCTGCGTCAACTACGACCGCGCGTACTTCACCGCACACCACCTCGCGCCGCCGAAGAGCTTCGACGACCTGATCAAGCCGCAGTACAAGAACCTGCTGGTCACCGAGAACTCCGCGACGTCCTCGCCGGGGCTCGCCTTCCAGCTCGGCACCATCGCCGCGTACGGCCAGGACGGCTGGCAGGACTACTGGAAGAAGCTCAAGGTCAACGGCGTGGAGGTCGTCGACGGCTGGGAGCAGGCGTACAACGAGCGCTTCTCGGGCTCCGCCGCGGGCAAGGGCGACAAGCCGCTGGTCGTCTCGTACGCCTCCAGCCCGCCCGTCGAGGTGCTCGGCAAGAAGCCGGAGCCGAAGCAGGGCCCGACCGGCGTGGCCACCGGCACCTGCTTCCGCCAGATCGAGTTCGGTGGCCTGCTCAAGGGCGCGAAGAACGAGAAGGGCGGCAAGGAGCTGCTGGACTTCCTGCTGAGCCGGAAGTTCCAGGAGGACATGCCGCTCCAGATGTTCGTCAACCCGGTGCGTAAGGACGCCGCCGTGCCCGCGCTGTTCACCAAGTACGGCGCGACGATCGACAAACCGGCCACGGTCGCGCCCGAGACGATCACCGCGCACCGCGAACAGTGGATCAAGCAGTGGTTCTCGCTCGTTCTGAAGTGACCGCACGGGGCCGCCGCCCCATGCGCGCCACCGCGGTGCGCATGGGGCTGCTGGCCCTGCCGCTCGTCTTCTTCGCGCTGTTCTTCGCCTACCCCGTCGCCGCGATCGTCGGCCGCGGACTCCGCGACGGCGGCCACTGGCAGTTCGGCCGGCTCACCGCCGTCCTCGGCGACCCGGACATCCTGCACGTCCTGTGGTTCACGCTCTGGCAGGCAGCCGGCTCCACCGCCCTGACGCTGCTCGTCGCCCTCCCCGGGGCCTACGTCTTCGCCCGCTTCGACTTCCCCGGCAAGCAGCTGCTGCGCGCCGTCGTCACCGTCCCGTTCGTCCTGCCCACCGTCGTCGTCGGCTCCGCCTTCCTCGCGCTGGTCGGCCGCGGCGGGCTCCTCGACGACCTGTGGGGGGTGCGGCTGGACACCACGGTGTGGGCGATCCTGCTGGCGCACGTCTTCTTCAACTACGCCGTGGTCGTCCGCACCGTGGGCGGCCTGTGGAGCCAGCTCGACCCGCGGCAGGAGGAGGCCGCGCGGGTGCTCGGCGCCGGGCGGTTCGCCGCATGGCGCCGGGTGACGCTGCCCGCGCTCGGCCCCGCCGTCGCCGCCGCCGCGCTGATGGTCTTCCTGTTCACCTTCACCTCGTTCGGCGTGGTGCAGATCCTCGGCGGCCCCACCTTCTCCACGCTGGAGGTGGAGATCTACCGGCAGACCGCCGACTTCCTCGATCTGCCCACCGCCGCCGTCCTGACCATGATCCAGTTCGTCGCGGTGCTGGGCCTGCTGGCGTTGCACGCCTGGACGGTACGGCGCCGCGAAACCACCCTCCGCCTCGTCGACGCCGCACGCACCGCGCACCGGCCACGGGGCGGCGGGCAGTGGGCGCTGCTGTGGGGCACCGTCGCCGTGGTCCTGGTGCTCCTCGTGGCCCCGCTCGTCGTCCTCGTCGTACGCTCCTTCGCCGGTCCGGACGGCTACGGGACGGTCTTTTACGCCACGCTGGGCTCCGCCGCGTCCGCGGACAGCACCTTCGCCGTCGCCCCGCTCGACGCCCTGTGGAACTCCTTGGCCTACGGCGCCGCGGCCACCGCCATCGCGTTGGTGATCGGTGGGCTCGCCGCCGCCGCGCTCACCCGACGGGGCGGCCGCCTGGTGCGCGGCTTCGACGCGCTGCTGATGCTGCCGCTCGGGGTGTCCGCGGTGACCGTCGGCTTCGGCTTCCTGATCACCCTCGACAAGCCGCCGCTGGACCTGCGCTCCTCCTGGTGGCTGGTGCCGCTCGCCCAGGCCCTCGTCGGAGTGCCGTTCGTGGTGCGTACCATGCTGCCGGTGCTGCGCGCCGTCGACGGGCGGCTCCGGGAGGCCGCCGCCGTCCTGGGCGCCTCCCCGTGGCGCGTGTGGCGGGAGGTCGACCTGCCCATGGTGCGCCGCGCCCTGCTGATCGCCGCGGGCTTCGCCTTCGCCGTCTCCCTCGGCGAGTTCGGCGCGACGGTGTTCATCGCCCGCCCCGACCACCCGACCCTGCCGGTGGCCGTGGCCCGGCTGCTGGGCCGCGCCGGGGAGCTCAACTACGGGCAGGCGATGGCCCTGTCCACGCTCTTGATGGTGGTGTGCGCCGGGGCCCTGCTCGCCCTGGAACGCCTCCGCACCGACCACTCCGGGGAGTTCTAGATGACCGCCACCACCACGGACCGGCCCACCGAACGCCGTGATCTGCTGCGCCTGGACGGGGTGACCGTCCGCTTCGGCGGGCAGGGGGCACCCGCCGCGCTCGACGCCGTCGATCTGGGCGTCGCCGCCCACGAGATCGTCTGCGTCCTCGGGCCGAGCGGCAGCGGCAAGTCGACCCTGCTGCGGGTGGTCGCCGGGTTGCAGTCGGCCGACGCCGGGCGGGTCGTCCTGGAGGGACGCGATCAGGCCCGGGTGCCCACGCACCGGCGCGGCGTCGGCCTGATGTTCCAGGACCATCAGCTGTTCCCGCAGCGTGATGTCGCCGGGAACGTCGCCTTCGGCCTGCGGATGCGCGGGGCGCGCCGCGCCGAGCAGGACCGCACCGTCGCCGAACTCCTCGACCTGGTGGGCCTGCCGGGGGCCGCACGGCGCGCCGTCGGGTCGCTCTCCGGCGGCGAGCAGCAGCGGGTCGCCCTCGCCCGGGCCCTCGCCCCACGCCCCCGGCTGCTGATGCTCGACGAGCCGCTCGGACAGCTCGACCGCGGGCTGCGCGAACGTCTCGTCGTCGAACTGCGGGACCTCTTCCGCACACTGGGGACGACGGTGCTGGCCGTCACCCACGACCAAGGGGAGGCGTTCGCACTGGCCGACCGTGTCGTCGTCATGCAGAACGGCGGCATCGCGCAGACCGGCACACCGCTGGAGGTCTGGCAGCGCCCCGCCACCGAGTTCGTCGCCCGGTTCCTCGGCTTCGACAACGTGGTCGAGGCGACGGTACGGGGCGGGGTGGCCGAGACCGCCTGGGGCAAGGTGCCGGTGCCGCACGGTGCGGCGGACGGGGCGTGCCGACTGCTGGTGCGCCCGGCCGGGGTCCGGCTCACCGAGCCTGAGGACGGCCTGCCGTGCACCGTCACCTCCCGCACCTTCCGCGGTACGCATGTGGCCCTCCTCCTCCAGCCGACCGACGGCCCGCAGCTGGAGGCGGCCTGCGCACTCGGGGACGCGCCGGAACCCGGGCAGCGGGTGGGGGCGCGGTTCGTACCGGAGGACGTGGTGGTGCTGGGGGCGACGCGGGAGGGAACGCCGGGCGACGGCGGGCCTGCGTCGGGAACGCCGGGCGTCGAAGCAGTGGGGGAGCGGTCGGAGTAGCGGAGCACGAGGACGTGGCGGTTCGGGCATGAGGCGGGCCGTGCGGGGTGGACTGCATGGGGCGCGGGCCGCATGGGGCGGACTGCATGGGGCGCCGCCGCTCGGACGGAGCTGGGGCATGGCCCCATGCGGCCCGCCGCCCCATGCAGCCGGTGGACCCGGAACGCATGCGCACCATCAGTGACCCGACGCGTGCCTCATGCGCGCATCGGTCGACCCGCCCCGTGGCGGCGTCAGCGTCGCGCCACGTCCTCGGGGAGACTCCGTCCCGTGTCCCCTGGATCTCCCGTGTCGCGGGTGCTGTCCGCATCGCCCGGAGGGATCGCGGTGAGGTCCGTTTCCGAGGAGCCGAACCAGGCGACGGCCACCGCTCCGGCGACCGCGAGGACGAAGCCGAGGACGGCCACCCAGGCGAAGCCGGGGCGGGAGGCGTCACCGAGCCACAGCACGCCGAGGATGCCGGGCACCACCGTCTCGCCGACCACCAGCGCCGCCGTCGCACCGTTCACCGAGCCGATCTGCAACGCCACGGTGTGCAGATACATGCCGCCGAGGCCCGCCACGAGGATCGCGTAGAGGGCCGGGTCGCTCAGCAGGGTCGGCAGGTCGAACGGGGCCACGCCGTTCAGGACGCGTACGCCGACGCCGAGTGCGCCGAAGCCCAGGCCGGAGAGCAGACCGGCGGGGATGGCCGCGCGGGCGCCGAGCAGCCGTACGACGAGGGTGCCGACGCCGATCAGCAGCACGGACGCGGCCAGCAGCCACCAGTGGGTGGCGAGCGGGGTGGCGCCGCCGCCCTCGTGGCCCGCGGCGGTGGCCAGCAGCACCAGCGCCGAGCACACCACGGCGATCGACGTCCACTCGGGGCGGGTCAGCCGGATGCCCAGCATCCTGATGCTCAGCAGCGCGGTGATCACCAGGTTGGCGCTGATCACCGTCTGGGAGAGGAACAGCGGCAGCAGCCGCGCGGCCAGCGCGCCCAGGACGAAGCCGAGGAAGTCCAGGCCGGTGCCGACGAGAAACTCCCAGGTCACCGCGGCCTTCGCGGTCGACGAGAGACTGGGGCCGCCGTGCTGTGTCACACCGGAGGAAGGGGCCACGGCCCCTTCCTGGCGGGCGGATCTGCGCGACCCCACCGCCTGCAGTACGGACCCCGCGCCGTAACAGGCGGAGGCCGCCACGGCGGTCACAAGACCGATGATCACCACGTGCTCCGTTCGCGCCCGTCCGCCGCACCGTGGCTCGCCCCGATACCGCGGGCGTGCATCTCACCACTGCGTTACCCGGCCATGCAGACGTGCTTTCGGGTGGACGGGTTGCTTCTACGGGGCGGACGGATGTCCCGGGCAGGACTCCAGGCGGGCACGGTCATGGACGCATGGGGCGGAGCGGGTGCCCGGACCGGGCCGCGCGCCCGCCCGTTCCCGAGCCGCTCTGGGCGCCGTTCGGACGACCCGCGTGCATGGGGCGCAACGCATGGTGCGCAGCGCATGGGGCGGGGTTTGCATCACGCCCCATGCCCGCGCCCCACGCCCCGCCCCATGCCCATCCGCTCCGACCTCACCGCACCAACGGCACCGTGGCCAGTTCGGCCACGCCCCAGGTGAGGGGGGCCAGGACGAGTACCAGGGTGGCGGCGCGGAGGGTGGCGGCGCGGCGGAGGAGGGCGGCGGGGGCGCCGAGCCTGCGGAGGGCCGCGGTGGCGTCGGCCCGTGCGGCGCGGGACTCCAGTCCGGCGGCGAGCGCGCTCGCCAGGACGCAGCCCAGTACGACGGCCGCACCGACCGCGGTCAGCGGCCCGAACGTCTCCAGCGGCGCGGCGCGGAACACCTTCATGGCGGCGTAGCCACCCGATGCCACCGCGCACAGCACCCCGATGGGGCGGCCGATCCGCCGCGCCTCTTCCTGGAGCACCCGCCCGGCCAGCAGCCGGAGCGCGCCGGGACGGCCCGCGCACAGCAGCCGTCCGCACAGGTGCACCAGGCCCGGTCCCGCCAGGACCAGCCCCACGGCGGACAGTGCCCACCCGGCCAGGACGCCCGGGGGACTGCCCACCAGGCGGCCCGGCAGCGGCAGCAGACCGGAGCCCGTGGCCGCCCCGCGCCCCGCGTACGTCTCGACGGTCAGCCCCACCGCCGTCAGGGCGATGCCCCACGGCAGGCCGGACGGGGCGGCGGGCGCCGTGCGGGGCGCCCCGTCGGCACCGTCGTCCGGCTCCGCCTCCGACGGCGCGGGCGTCGGCGCCGGAGGGGCCTCGCGCGGACGCAGCGCCAGGGCGGTCGCCCCGGCCATGACCAGCGGCACCAGCGCCAGCAGCAGCGTCGTCCCGGCGATCGGCAGCGGGTGCCCCGCGCCGAGCAGCTCCGTGGCGACCTTCGGCCACGGCGCGGCGCCGAGACCGCCGCGGAGCCGGAGGAAGACCAGCAGCGCCGCCACGGCTCCCAGCACGCCGGTGAGCGCGGTGGAGACGGCGGCGAGCAGCGTCAGCCGGAACGGGCCCAGCCCCGCCGCCGCCATGCCCCGTTGGAGCCGCGCGGCGGGATCCGTACGCGCCACCGCCACCGCGAGCTGCGCGGTCGCGGCGAGCGGCGCCAGACACCACAGCAGCCGCACCGCGGCCTGGCCGGAGTCCGTGGGGTGCGCGGTGGCGTGGCCGAGGGTGGCCAGCAGCAGGAATCCGGTGCCCCCGGCCGCCGCGGCGACGGCGGCGCGCCGCGCCAGCACCAGGGGGCGCGTACCGCGGGCTAGACGGAGAGCGAGCACGCTGCCCTGCTTTCCGCGTCGGGGGCGGAGACGGCGCCGCCGCTGGACCGGCGGCCGTCGAGGAGGGCGACGGTGCGGTCGGCGAGGGAGGTCGCCTCCGGGTCGTGGGTGGCGAGGACCACGGTGATCTGGTGCGAGCGGGCCGCCGTGGTGAGGGTGCGCAGCACCTGGGTGGCGTCCGCACGGTGCAGCGGCGCGGTGGGCTCGTCGGCGAAGAGGACCTGCGGCGTGGTGGCCAGTGCGCGGGCGATGGCGACGCGCTGCCGCTGCGACTGGTCGAGCTGCGCGGGGCGGCGGCGGGCGCAGTCTCCGACGTCGAGCCGGTCCAGCCACTCGGCCGCGGTGTTCCGCGCGGCGCGCCCGCCCTCGCCGCGCAGCAGCAGCGGCAGGGCGGCGTTCTCCCCGGCGGTCAGTTCGGCCACGAGGTGGGGCTGGGTGTCGATCCAGCCGAAGCGGTCCAGGCGCAGCCGCTCGCGGTGGCGCGCGGCGAGGGTGTGCACCAGTGAACTGTTGAACCACACCTCGCCCTCGGACGGGGCGAGTTGGGCGGACAGGCAGCGCAGCAACGTCGTCTTGCCGCTGCCGCGCGGGCCGGTGACGGCGAGGATCTCCCCTTCGCGGACGCCGAGGGAGACTCCGGCGAGTGCGGTGCCGGTGCCGTAACTGTGGTGCAGGCCGCGGGCCCAGAGAATGTCGTTGTCAGGCGGGGCCACCATCTGCGCACCTCTTGCGTTCGCGTCCGTTCGTTCCCCCGACCGGGTGAACGACCATGGAGGGTATCGGTCACTGGCACGGTAAGGACTGCGGACCCCCATGATTCGGCGCTGGGCATGCACAACGGCCCGAATTCACCCCTATGGCTTCTCTTGAGCGAATTCGGGCCGCATGATCTTCGATTGTGCAAGCTTCTGCTCGACGCCGGACCGGAACGGACCGGAGCGGCGCGGGGGATCAGAGCTTGGTCCACGCCTCCGTCAGCACGGTGCGCAGAATCTGCTCGATCTCGTCGAAGACCGACTGGTCGGCGATGAGCGGCGGCGCCAGCTGGATGACCGGGTCACCGCGGTCGTCGGCACGGCAGTACAGACCGTTGTCGTACAGCGCCTTGGACAGGAAGCCGTACAGAACGCGCTCGGTCTCCTCCTCGTTGAAGGATTCCTTCGTGTTCTTGTCCTTGACCAGCTCGATGCCGTAGAAGAAGCCGTTGCCGCGGACGTCGCCGACGATCGGCAGGTCGTGGAGCTTCTGGAGGGTCGAGAGGAAGTTGCCCTCGTTCTCCAGGACGTGCTTGTTCAGGCCCTCGCGCTCGAAGATGTCGAAGTTGGAGAGCGCCACGGCGGACGAGACCGGGTGGCCACCGAAGGTGTAGCCGTGCAGGAAGGTGTTGTCGCCCCGGTAGAACGGCTCGGCCAGGCGGTCGGAGATGATGCAGGCGCCGATCGGGGAGTAGCCCGAGGTCATGCCCTTGGCGCAGGTGATCATGTCCGGGACGTAGCCGAACTTGTCGCACGCGAACATCGTGCCCAGACGGCCGAACGCGCAGATGACCTCGTCGGAGACGAGCAGCACGTCGTACTGGTCGCAGATCTCGCGGACGCGCTGGAAGTAGCCGGGGGGCGGCGGGAAGCAGCCACCGGCGTTCTGCACCGGCTCCAGGAAGACCGCCGCGACGGTCTCGGGGCCCTCGAAGAGGATCTGCTGCTCGATCTGGTCGGCGGCCCAGCGGCCGAACGCCTCGGGGTCGTCGCCGTGGATCGGGGCGCGGTAGATGTTGGTGTTGGGGACCTTGTGCGCGCCGGGGACCAGCGGCTCGAAGGGCGCCTTCAGGCCCGGGAGGCCGGTGATCGACAGGGCGCCCTGCGGGGTGCCGTGGTAGGCCACCGCGCGGGAGATCACCTTGTGCTTCATCGGCTTGCCGGTGAGCTTGAAGTACTGCTTGGCGAGCTTCCAGGCGGTCTCGACCGCCTCACCGCCGCCCGTGGTGAAGAAGACCTTGTTGAGGTCGCCGGGGGCGTAGTCGGCCAGACGCTCGGCCAGCTCGACGGCCTTGGGGTGGGCGTAGGACCACACCGGGAAGAAGGCCAGTTCCTGCGCCTGCTTGGCGGCGGTCTCGGCCAGCTCCACCCGTCCGTGACCGGCGTTGACCACGAAGAGGCCGGCCAGACCGTCGATGTAGCGCTTGCCCTTGTCGTCGTAGATGTTGGTGCCCTCGCCGCGCACGATCGTCGGCACGGGGGCGTTCTCGTACGACGACATGCGGGTGAAGTGCATCCACAGGTGGTCGTACGCCGTCTTGGAGAGGTCGGCGCTCATTGCTATCTCGTTCCCCAGGTGTAGGTCTGCTTCCGGAGCTTCAGATAGACGAAGCTCTCGGTCGTCCGGACGCCGGGCAGCGTGCGGATCCGCTTGTTGATCATTTCCAGCAGGTGGTCGTCGTCCTCGCAGACGATCTCGATCAGCAGATCGAAGGAGCCCGCCGTCATGACGACGTACTCGACCTCCTCCATGCCGGTGAGGGCATCGGCCACGGGATCGAGGTCGCCCTCGACGTTGATGCCGACCATTGCCTGCCGCCGGAAGCCGACCGTGAGGGGGTCGGTGACGGCGACGATCTGCATCACGCCTTGGTCGAGCAGTTTCTGTACGCGCTGGCGTACGGCTGCTTCGGACAGGCCGACGGCCTTGCCGATCGCGGCGTACGGACGGCGCCCGTCCTCCTGGAGCTGCTCGATGATCGCCAGGGAGACGGAATCGATCGACGGGGTGCCGGTTCTGTCACGTCTGTCGTGACTGTTGCGGGGGGCCACGTCCCTCACTGTGCACGAGCCTCGTCGGTCTCGCAACCCGTGAGCGATGAAATCAGTTGTGCTGCGATCAATTCTTCACTGATTCCGTTGTTAGGGAGTGGCGGGTGTGTCGAAAGCGTCGCCTTCATGGCTAGGGTGGGTGTCTCAACCACCGGACATCTGATTGAAGGGGGCGCACAGTGACCACCGCACTGCGTCGTCTGCGCAACTACATCGACGGGGAGTTCCGGGACGCCGCCGACGGCCGGACCACGGAGGTGGTCAACCCGGCCACGGGCGAGCCGTACGCCACCGCCCCGCTCTCCGGGGCCGCCGACGTGGACGCGGCGATGGCCGCGGCCGAGGCCGCCTTCCCCGCCTGGCGCGACCTGATCCCCGCCGAGCGCCAGAAGGTCCTCCTCAAGATCGCGGACCGCTTCGAGGAGCGCGCCGAGGAGCTGATCGCCGCCGAGTCCGAGAACTGCGGCAAGCCGGTCGCCCTCGTCCGCTCCGAGGAAATCCCGCCGATGGTGGACCAGATCCGCTTCTTCGCGGGTGCCGCCCGGATGCTGGAGGGCCGCTCCGCCGGCGAGTACATGGACGGCTTCACGTCCATCATCCGCCGCGAGCCGATCGGCGTCTGCGCCCAGGTCGCGCCGTGGAACTACCCGATGATGATGGCCGTGTGGAAGTTCGCCCCGGCGCTCGCCGCGGGCAACACCGTCGTCATCAAGCCCTCCGACACCACCCCGGCCTCGACCGCCCTCATCGGCGAGATCATCGGCTCCGTGCTGGACGAACTGGGCCACTCCCGCGGCGTGTTCAACGTCGTCTGCGGCGACCGGGAGACCGGCCGCCTGATGGTCGAGCACCCGGTGCCCGCGATGGCCTCCATCACCGGCTCCGTGCGCGCCGGTATGCAGGTCGCCGAGTCCGCGTCCAAGGACCTCAAGCGCGTCCACCTGGAGCTGGGCGGCAAGGCCCCGGTCGTGGTCTTCGAGGACACCGACATCCCCAAGGCCGTCGAGGACATCTCGGTCGCCGGTTACTTCAACGCCGGTCAGGACTGCACCGCCGCGACCCGGGTGCTCGTCCACGAGTCCATCCACGACGAGTTCGTCGCCGCGCTCGCCAAGGCCGCCTCGGAGACGAAGACCGGCGCGGTCGACGACGAGGACGTGCTCTACGGCCCGCTGAACAACGCCAACCAGCTCAAGCAGGTCAAGGGCTTCATCGAGCGGCTGCCCGCACACGCCAAGATCGAGGCGGGCGGCGAGCAGGTCGGCGAGAAGGGCTACTTCTTCGCCCCGACCGTCGTCTCCGGCCTCAAGCAGGACGACGAGATCATCCAGCACGAGGTGTTCGGCCCGGTCATCACCGTCCAGTCGTTCCGCGACGAGGAGCAGGCCCTGGAGTGGGCCAACGGCGTCGAGTACGCCCTCGCCTCCTCGGTGTGGACCAAGGACCACGCCCGCGCCATGCGGATGTCCAAGGCCCTCGACTTCGGCTGCGTGTGGATCAACACCCACATCCCGCTCGTCGCCGAGATGCCCCACGGCGGCTTCAAGAAGTCCGGCTACGGCAAGGACCTCTCCGCGTACGGCTTCGACGACTACACCCGCGTCAAGCACGTGATGACGTCGCTCGACGGCTGACGGGACGGGGCTGACGGCCTTGCCCCATGCGGGGCGCCCCGTGCGTGGGCGCCCCGTGCGTGGGGCGGGGTACGCCTCGTGCGCGGGCGGAGAACGTCCCGCGGCTCTCGTAGTCAGTGGCCCCATGCGCCGCGCGTCATGCGCGGGGCATGGGGCCGTGTGCGTTGGTGGGTGGGGCGTCTGCCGGGGAGCGGCCCGGGGTGTGGGGTGGGGCCTCGTGGGGTCTGCCGGTTCGGTGCGTGGTGCGGTGCGCCATGCGGGGACGGGGCGCTGTGCAGGGGGCGTTTCGTGTGGGGGGTTCCGCATGGGGCGCTCCGCCTCATGCGGGAGCTGGGGCTTCCCCTCGTGCGTGCCGGGCGCCGGGTGCCCCGTGCGGGCCGGTGCCGGGTGCCCCATGCGTGCGGGGGCTGAGCGCCCCATGCGCAGCGCCCCATGCACAGCGCCCCATGCGGGGCTTCGCCCGGCAGACCGTCGCGGGTGGGGGACCGGCAGTTGACGTTCTGTCGGCTTGCCGCCGCCGTCCGGGAGGCATGAGAGTGCACGCCATGTCGGAACTCACGCGGCGTTCGCTGCTCCGGGGCACTTTCGGAATCGGTACGGCGGCGGCGCTCGCCGGCCTCGCCGGATGCGGTGTGCCGCCCGCCTATGTACGGGCCGCCGACCGCGCGGCCCCCGACCGTTCGGCGGCCGACCACCGGCTCGTCTTCGCCAACTGGCCGCTGTACATCGACGTCGACGACCACGACAAGCAGCGGCGGCCCACCCTCGACGCGTTCCGGCGGCGGACCGGGATCGCCGTGACGTACACCGAGGAGATCAACGACAACGACGAGTTCTTCGGCAAAATCGGCCCCGCGCTCATGAACCACCAGCCCACGGGGCGCGACCTGGTCGTCATCAGCGACTGGATGTGCGCACGCTACGTCCGCCTCGGCTGGGTCCAGGAGATGGACCGCACGGCGCAGCCGCATGTCGCCCGCAACCTGGATCCGCAGCTCGCGTCCCCGTCGTTCGACCCCGACCGCAGGCACAGCGTGCCCTGGCAGTCGGGCATCACCGGCATCGCCTACAACCGCCGCCGCCTCGGCCGTGAGATCCGGAGCGTCGCCGACCTGTGGCACGACGACCTCCGGGGCCGGATCAGCCTGTTCTCCGGGATCGACGAGGCGTTCGCCATGCTGCTCCAGGGCGAGGGCGTCGACATCACCCGCTGGCGGCCCGACGACTTCCACCGGATGACCGACCGGCTGCGCCGTCTCGTCGCACGGGGCCACATCCGCCGGTTCACCGGCAACGACTACATCAAGGACCTGGACTCCGGCGACGTGATCGCCGCCCAGGCGTACTCCGGCGACGTCATCCAACTGAAGGCCGACAACCCGGACATCGCCTTCGTGGTGCCCGAGGAAGGCGGCGAACTGTGGGCGGAGAGCATGATGATCCCCAACCTGGCGTCCCACAAGCGCAACGCCGAGCAGCTCATCGACCACTACTACCGGCCCGACATCGCCGCCGAGCTGGCCGCCTGGGTCAACTACGTCTGCCCCGTACCGGCCGCCCGTGAGGTCCTGGCCGCCTCCAAGGACAAGGAGCGCGCCGCCCTCGCCGAGGACCCGCTGATCTTCCCCGACACCGCCATGCGCAAGCGCCTCGCCACCGCCCGCGACATCACGGCGGCGGAACGCCCCGCCCTCGCGGGGGAGTGGAACGCGATCGTGGGGCTGTGAACGCCGCGCGGGACGAGCGCATGGGGCGGCGACGGAGCGTTAACGGGGCGCCGCCCCACGCGATACGGGGCGGAGTGTTGCGGGGTACGGGGCGCCGCGGGCCCCGTGCACGAGGCACCGGCCCCATGCGCGCCGCGCCGCGGGGCCCATGCGCAGGTAGGGTGCGGCGCCAGCCGCCCCGTGCGCAGGCAGGGTGTGGGGCCCGCCGCCCCATGCGGGTGCCGTCCCAGGGGCGGTTCGTCCGGCGGGTTCCCGCCGTACGGGGCAGGCCCCCGCCCGGCGTCAGGCGCGCCGCGCCGCCGCGTAGGCGTCGATCTCGGCGGACAGGCGGGCCTTGGCCGGGGCGTCCATGAAGGACGCCGTCACCGCGTTCTTCGCCAGCGCCGCGACACCGTCCGTGTCCAGGTCCAGCAGCCGGGCGGCCACGCCGTACTCGGCGTTGAGGTCGGTGCCGAACATGGGCGGGTCGTCGCTGTTGACCGTGAGCAGCAGCCCCGCGTCGGCCATCGCCTTGATCGGGTGCTCGTCCAGCGTGCGCACCGCGCGGGTCGCGATGTTGGACGTGGGACAGACCTCCAACGGGATGGCATGCTCGGCGAGATGGGCCAGCAGCTTCGGGTCCTGGACGGCGCTGGTGCCGTGCCCGATGCGTTCGGCGCGCAGTTCGTGGAGCGCGTCCCAGATGGTCTGCGGCCCCGTGGTCTCCCCGGCATGGGGCACGGAGCGCAGCCCCACCGCGCGAGCACGGTCGAAATACGGGGCGAACTGGCCCCGCGGCACGCCGATCTCGGGCCCGCCGAGCCCGAACGACACCAGCCCCTCGGGCTGCAGCTCACAGGCGATCCTCGTCGTCTCCTCGGCCGCCGCCAGGCCCGCCTCGCCGGGAATGTCGAAGCACCAGCGCAGCACCACGCCCAGCTCCGCCTCCGCCGCCTTACGGGCGTCCTCGATCGCCTCGACGAACGCGGCGTCCGGGATACCGCGACTGGTCGAGCTGAACGGGGTGACGGTCAGTTCCGCGTACCGGATGTTCTGCCGCGCCATGTCGCGGGCGACCTCGTACGTCAGCAGCCGGACGTCCGCCGCGTCACGGATGAGGTCCACGACGGAGAGGTAGACCTGGATGAAGTGCCGGAAGTCGCGGAAGGTGAAGAAATCGGCCAGCGCCTCGGGGTCCGTGGGGACCGCGGAGTCCGGATGCCGGGCGGCGAGTTCCGCGACGATCCGGGGGGAGGCCGATCCGACGTGGTGGACATGCAGCTCCGCCTTGGGCAGGCCCGCGATGAAGGCATCGAGATCGGACAACGTTCCTCCTGGTCAGTGGCGCAGCGATGTGCGGAGACGCCCGTCATCGTATGCGGCACCACGGCGCCGTCCGAGGGCCGGTCTTCCCCCTGACAGAACCTCCGCAATGGGGGAGCACCGTGGCCGAGAACGACAGGAAGCCGAGCCGATTCCGCAGTGGGGCCTGCGGCGGCCGTCCGGCCCGCCAGGCGGGTGCGCGCCGCCGGGGACGGTCCTGTCGCCGGAGTGGTACCGCTGGGTGCGGATGTTCGCCCCGGCGCCGTGCTCTCCGCGGCGGGGCACGCCCGGGACGTGTGACGCCGTTCGGTACGGGGAGCCTTGCGCCTTACGCCGCCCCCGTCTCCGTCTCCGTCTCGTCGAGTCTGCGGCGAGCCTCCATGAGGGCGAAGCCGAGGAGGTTGGGGCCCCGCCAGCGGGCCGGGTCCGCGGCCCGCTCGTCGTCGGCGGCCAGGCCGATGCCCCAGATACGGTCCACCGGACTGGCCTCCACCAGGACGCGGCGGCGGGTCGCCCGCAGGAAGTCGCCCAGCGCGGGATCGCTGCCGAACTTGTGCACACTGCCCTCGACGACCAGCGCGAAGCGGTGCTCCTGCCACCGCGCGTCGTCGAAACCGCGCACCGTGCGCCCCGCGGCCTTCGCCTCCCCCGGATGGCGCGCCTCGACGGCCCGCCGCTCCGCCTCGGCATCGCCGAACAGCCGGGCCTTGCCCGCCATCATCCAGTGCTCCGCGGTCGCGTAGGTGACACCGTCGACGGTGAACGGGGCGGGCCACCACTGACTGAGGCAACTCGGCCCGAGCGCACCGTCGCGGCGCGGGGCATGACCCCAGAAGTGGATGTACCGGAAGCGCCGCCCCGCGGCCACCGCCCGGCGCAGTGCGGGCAGATCCGGAGGGAGGTCGGCGGCGTCGTTCCGTGCGGTCCCCGTCGCGTCGTGCATCATGCCGGGATTCTGTCAGCGGGCACCGACAACGTGTCGGGCGCCCGCACGACGGAATTCGCAGAATTCGTCGCGTGACCAAAAGGAAACTACGGAATCCCTTGTTGGGCACCAGGGGCTCTGTCAGGATCGGCCATCATTTCCGCAATGAGCTACGCCCGGTCGTGCCGTGGAACGGCTCTGGACCGGCTCAGGAGAGCACCATGGATCAGCGATTCGATGTGTCCGAGCGGTTTGCCGAGGGTGCGCAATTCATCGACGGACGGCTTCGGAGCGGCACATCGGGCCGCACCCAGGCCGTGGTGGACCCGGCGACCGGTGAGCAGATCCACACCTATGCGCTGGCCGGAACCGGCGACGTGGACGCCGCGGTCGACGCCGCGCGCCGTGCCTTCCCCGCATGGAGCGGCGCCACCCCGGGGGAGCGCTCCGACACGCTGCACCGCTTCGCCGCGGCGCTCGCCGAGGACTCCGCCGACCTCGCCTACGCCGAGTCGCTGAACTGCGGAAAGCCCCTCAAGCTCAGCGAGGAGTTCGACGTTCCGGGCTCCGTCGACAACGCGGCGTTCTTCGCGGGTGCCGCCCGCCACCTGGAGGGCAAGGCCGCGGCGGAGTACAGCCCCGACCACACCTCCGCCGTGCGGCGCGAGGCCGTCGGCGTCGTCGGCTCCATCGCGCCCTGGAACTACCCGCTCCAGATGGCCGCGTGGAAGGTGCTGCCCGCGCTCGCCGCCGGGAACACCATCGTCCTCAAGCCCGCCGAGATCACCCCGCTGACCTCCCTGATGTTCGCGCAGGCCGCCACCCGCGCGGGGCTGCCGGACGGGGCCCTGAACATCGTCTCCGGCGCGGGGCGGGACGCCGGTGAACACCTCGTCGGCCACCCCGACGTCGCGATGACGTCGTTCACCGGCTCGACCGCCGTCGGCAAGCGTGTCGCCGAGGTCGCCACGGCCACCGTCAAACGCCTCCACCTCGAACTGGGCGGCAAGGCTCCGTTCGTGGTCTTCGACGACGCGGACCTGGAGGCGGCCGTGCACGGGGCGGTCGCCGGTGCCCTGATCAACTCGGGCCAGGACTGCACCGCGGCGACCCGGGCGTACGTCCAGCGCCCCCTGTACGACGCGTTCGTGGCCGGTGTCGCCGACCTCATGGCGACCGTACGGGTCGGTGACCCCTTCGACCGCTCCACCGACCTCGGCCCGCTCATCTCGCACGCCCAGCGTGACCGCGTCGCCGGTTTCGTCGACCGGGCCCGCGCCTACGCCACCGTCGTCACCGGCGGCGAGGCGCCCCAGGGCGTCCTGGCGAAGGGCGCGTACTACCGGCCCACCCTGATCACCGGTGCTCCCCAGGACAGCGAGATCGTCCAGTCGGAGATCTTCGGCCCGGTGCTGGTGGTGCTGCCCTTCGACAGCGACGACGAGGGCATCGCGCTCGCCAACGACACCCCCTACGGGCTCGCCGCCTCCGCATGGAGCCGGGACGTGTACCGCACGGGGCGCGCCACCCGCGAGATCAAGACCGGTTGCGTGTGGGTCAACGACCACATCCCGATCATCAGCGAGATGCCGCACGGCGGCGCCAAGGCATCCGGCTACGGCAAGGACATGTCCGCCTACTCCTTCGAGGAGTACACGCAGGTCAAGCACGTCATGTACGACATCACCGGGACGGCGAGGAAGGACTGGCACCGGACCGTCTTCGGAGACCGGGCGTAACTCCGCTACGGGGCGTGCGGCGCGAGGCGTACGCAGTGGGGCACGGGGCTGCCGCAGGGCGCTTGCCGCAAGGGGCGCCGGGCGGGACGTCCGGCGCCTGTGTGGCGGGTGCCGCATGGGGCGGGCGCCCCATGCGGGCCGCACCGGCGGGACGGACACCGCGCGTCGGCGCCCCATACGGTGCCCTCAAACCTCGCGTACGCGCCTCGCCTTGGGCCCGCTCGGGGCGCGCCGCCTCTGCCGTCGGCTGCACGGGAGGCGCCGGGCATGGGGCGCCGGGCATGGGGCGCCGGGCATGGGGCGTGCCGCGTGGCGCCCCGCATGAGGCCGGAGCGGCGGGGCCCGGCCCGGCACAGGTCGTACGGCGAGGACAGATGGCTGACGGCGCGCCATGCCGGTGGCGTCGGCGAAGGGGCCCGTGCCCCGCGCCCCGTGCACGGGATCGCCGTACCGGTACGGCCTCGACCCCCGTCGGGATCCCGGCGCCCCGCCTCTGTGCGAGGAGCCCGCTCCGCCCCATGCGCCCCGCCCCGTCCCCGTGCACGGGGACGAGGCAAGCACGGACCCCAACGCACCACCTCCACCCCACCAACAGGCCCCCACACCCCCGTGCACCGCGAGCGCCCCACACACCGTGCCCCACGC
>NZ_JODY01000055.1 GCF_000718015.1 Streptomyces catenulae
CGGATGGTGATGTCCCGCAGGGCGAGGAGCGGTTCCTCGCCGAGTGCGGGGAGTGGCTCCGTACCCGGCTCGCCGGGCCGTGGCGCGCCTGGCTCGCGGGGGGGGAGGGCCCCCGGGGAGGATTTCGCTCCCGCCGCCCGTCCTGCGAGAGTGCGGCCATGAGTGACGTGGTGATCCGTCGGGCGGAGCCCGGCGACGCGCCTGTGCTGGCGGCCTTGCGTCGGCGGTTCAAGGTGGAGGAGGACGGCGACGGCGCCCCGCCGGATGGCGACGTCCCGCAGGGTGGCGATGTCCCATGGGGTGGCGATGTCCCACCGGATGGTGATGTCCCGCAGGGCGAGGAGCGGTTCCTCGCCGAGTGCGGGGAGTGGCTCCGTACCCGGCTCGCCGGGCCGTGGCGCGCCTGGCTCGCGGTTACGTGACGAACTTCTACGTCACCCCGGAGCAGCGCAACCGTGGCCTGGGCCGGGCCCTCCTCGACGAGGTGAACCGCTACGCCCGGTCCCACCGCCTGGACACGTTGATCGTGTGGCCGTCCGAGGGGAGCGCACCGCTGTACCGGCGCTGCGGCTTCGACGGACCGGCCGAACTCCTCGAACAGCCCGTGGAGCCGAGCTGAGCGGACGGGCGTAACGGCCGAGGGGCGAGGTACGGGCACCCGCATCCGGTCCGCGGCGGACCGCCCGGACCCCCTCGCCACCGCCGTACGCCGACCGAATCTCGCGGCGCCTCCTCCACGTCACCGCCTCCGGCACCTCTCCCCCGCCACCCGCCTCTCCGACTCTCCGACCACCGGTCCGGAGGGACCCGTAAGGCCGGGCGGGCAGCCGCCCCTGACCGGCCCGACGCGCCTCCGGGGTCAGCCGACGGGCATGGGCCGGACGGTGAGGATCTGTTCCGCGTGCCCCACGGGACCGTGGAGGTCGTGCAGGACGCTGCTGGTGACGCCCTGGCCGGTGGGGCCGAAGGTGACGCTGGTGTCCAGGCCGGTCCAGGGGCCCCGGGGTGTGCGGTGCAGGTGGATGGTGAGGTCCACGTTGGGGAACATCCACGCGGTGGGGTCCTGCTGGACGGCGATGCCGTTGGCGGTGTCCACGAGCGTGAGGTAGGAGGCGAGTTCGCTGCGCGGTTCACCGGCGACCAGATCGACGGTGGACGAGATCCACGCCTGGTTACGGCCCTTGCGCTGCGACGGGACCCGGCGGGCGTCGAGGGAGGCGATGTAGCCGCCGCCCCAGGTGTCGCCCATGGTCCACGGGGCGAGGGTGTCGGGGTGCGGCAGGGGCTCGAAGGGGGTGTCGGTGACGGCGGTGGTGTCGAGCGAGGCGAGGAGCCAAGCGCGGGCGCGGACGACGGGGCGGTCGCCGATCCGCAGGACGGCTTCGAGGAGTTCGATGGTCCGGCCGGGCCGGATCGTCTCCACGGTGACCTCGCACTCCTCGAAGGCGATGCGCCCGAGGATGTCGTAGCTGATCCGGGCCATGGCCAGCCCGGTTCCGGGGCGCTCGGTGAGGTGGCGGTCGAGGACGTGCGCGAGGAGTCCGGAGACCGGCCCGAAGTGCTGCTCGTCGAGGCTCCAGGCGCCCTGTGCGTGCGGGGTCGGCTTGTAGTGGTGCTCGTCCGTGCGCTCGTAGTAGCTCTCGCGGCTGCTCCGACGGGGGCTCTCATGTCCGGTGGGGGCGTTGATCACGGGCGATTCTCCTCACGCGGGACAGACATCGGTCGGGCGGGGAGCCGACCGGGCAGGCAACCCGGCCGCGCCGTGCGGCCCGTGCAAAGGAGGGTAAAGGGCCCGGTGACGCGTGGGCAGGGGCCGTGATCGATTCCACAGGTCGGCGCGGGTGCCCGCTCCGCGGCCGCCCCGGCCGCACCCCGGTCTGCCCCGCCGCTTCGGCCGCCCCGGCCCGCCGCCGGTGCCGCGCCTCCCCGCCCGGACGGGCCCTCCGTGAGCGATGGCCCGGGGGCGTCCCGCGGCTCGTCCCGTTCCGCCGTACGCGTCCGTCCCCGGAAAACCGTTTGCGGTCGGCGTTCCGGGTCGGAAAGGTGGGTCCTCGGCCCGCCCGCAGGCGTGGCCGACGGCCACGACATCGGAAGGAGGAGGCAGGCATGACCACCGCTGTGACCGCGCCCGCGTCCTCCCGGGACACGGAATCCCGCTGATCCCGGAGGGGGCGGGCGCCCCGTAGGAGTGCGCCGTGACCCCACAGGAGAACCACCGCCGCGCGAACGACCGTCCGCGCCCGGCCCCCGACCCGAGCAACCACCGGAGCTTCCCCCTGAACAACCCGGACCACGCCCCCGACTCCACCGCCCCGGCGGAGAGTTCCCCCGAGGCCGTTCCAGGTGGCGCGGCCGAGGCGGACGGCCTCGTGCTGCGCGCCCTTCGCGGGCCCGAGGAGTTGAGTCTCTTCCGCCGCCTCCCGTATGCCCTGGACGACGAGTTGGCCGTCGACCTCGCGGAGGGGCGCCGGAAGCCGTCGTGGATGTGGGTGGCGCTCCACGGTGACCGGGTGCTGGCGCGGGTGGCCTGGTGGTCGTGGCCGGGTGATGACGTCCCGGCGCTGCTGGACGTCTTCGATCTCGATGACGACGCGGGTGCCGCGTCCGGCGGCTCCGGGGCGACCGTCGCGGGCCCCGATCCGTTCGACGCGGGGGTGCGGCTGCTGCGCGCCGCGTCGTCCGCCGTGCTGCCGGAGGGTGTGCACCCCGAGTATCTGCGGTTTCTCCCGCCCGGCTGGCGGGTGGATCCGGCGGAGCGGCGCGCCGTGGAGAACCGTATGGCGGCGCTGGGGCGGAGCGGCGCGCGGCTGTTCGTCGAGCGGCTGCGGTGGGAGTGGACCCCGCAGCACGGCTCGGCCGCACCGCACGCCCCGGAGCGCGGCCCCGGTCCCGTAGGCGCGTCCGCTCCGCCGGTCTTCCGGCCGCCCCGCGACCGTGCGGAGTTGCTGGGGCTGATGGCGGCGGTGCTGGACGGCACGTTGGATGCGCACAGCCGGGCCGCGTTGGGGCGGATGTCCGCGCGGGAGGCGGCGGTCCGGCAGTACGAGGAGGAGTTGGTGCGCTACCGCAGCCCGCGGGAGTGGTGGCGGGTCGCGGTGCTGCCCGGGGGTGAGCCGGTCGGGTTCGTGATTCCGGCGCGGAACGACTACCACGCGATCATCGCCTACCTCGGAGTGGTGCCCGCGCACCGCGGCCGCGGCTACGCCGACGCCCTGCTCGCCGAGGGCACCCGCGTCCTGGCCGCGCAGGGCGTGCCCCGCATCCGCGCCGCCACCGATCTCGGCAACGCCCCCATGTCGAACGCGTTCCGGCGCGCCGGTTACCGGAATTTCGGGGACCGTATCGATATGACCTGGGACTGACCCTCCCGGAACAGCGGGAACGGAGAGAACCGCAGAACCAACGGAAAGGCCGCCCGTCCGGACAACCGAAGGACCGGAACAACGGGAACGACAAGAACAGCCGAACCGACCGACCGGATCGACCGGACCTACCGGGCCGACCGGGCAGCCGTCCCCCCACCACCCACCACCACTCCCCCTGGAACGCCATGACCACCTGGATCACCCGACCCGAGACTCCCGCCGACGTCGACGTCGTCCGGGACATCAACCTCGCTGCCTTCTCCACCCCTGAGGAGGCGCGGATCGTGGAGGCGTTGCGTGCCGATCCGGGGGCGTGGATCGACGGGCTGTCGTTCCTCTCGCTCGCGGCGGACGGGACGCCGGTGGGGTACGCGCTGTTGAGCCGCTGCCGGGTAGGTGGGCGGGCGGCGCTCGCGCTCGCGCCCTGTGCGGTGGTGCCGTCGGCGCAGCGGACGGGGGCCGGGTCGGCGGCGATCCGGGCGGCGCTGGAGGCGGCCCGGGCGCGGGGCGAGAACGTGGTGGTGGTGCTCGGGCACGCCACGTACTACCCGCGGTTCGGGTTCGCGCCCGCCTCCCGGTTCGGCATCCGTGCGCCGTTCGACGTACCGGACGAGGCGTTGATGGCGCTGGCGCTGGACCCGGAGGCGCCGGTGCCGTCGGGGACGATCGACTATCCGGCGGCGTTCGGCGTCTGACGCCCGGGGGCCATTGCGCTCAACTCCCGCCATATCGGCGTGAGTTGGCGCCATTTTCGGTGGCCGTGCACGCTGTACTCGCGGCCTTCCGGGCCGGTCCCGCCGTGCGGACATTCGTTCGTGCCGGGGCGGGTGGCGCCGTACGGTGTCGCGGTCGGCGGCGGGTGGAGCGCCGCGCGTCGGGAGCGGAGGGGCGGGGGCCGGTGGAGCGGTGTCAGGGCGGGGTGGACAAGGGCTTCGGCGGCGACGGCGCGGGCGGTCAGTTCGCCTTCGGGGACGATGCGTTCGGCGTCGGCTTCGCGTACGTCGCCAACCGCATGATCGGCCACGGCGACGCCCGCGCGAACCGGCTGGTGACGGCGGTGCGGGAGTGTCTGAGGGTGTGAGGGAGCGGGGTGCGCCTGGAGCGGTCCGGGGCGCCCCAGACCGCGGCGATCGGCCATCGGCGGCCCGCGGTTCCGGGGCGGCGGGGCCGAGCCGGTCCGCCAACGCCGCCCGTTGACGCAGCCCGTCAGCTCGTCGCCCCGGTCGGTCAGACCGGGCCGTACACCGCGTGGTCGGCCGCGCTGAGCAGTGCTCAGTAGCGGTCGCCGTACGACCAGTGCCACCACTCCGTGGGGTAGTTGACGAAACCGGCGCCGCGCAGGGCGCAGGCCAGGAGGCGGCGGTGAGCGCGGGCCGCACCGGCGCAGTGCGGCGCCACCTCGACCGGCGCGACGGAGGCGCTGGTCCGGCGCCGCAGCTCGGCGGGGTCGGCGAGGCCGGAGCGGCGCAGCCGGTCCTCGTGGCGGGCGGACCGCCGCGCCTGCTCGGCGGCGCTGCGGTGGCCCTCCACGACGAGGAACCCGATGCCGTCGGGCAGGCTCCGCGACGCCTGGCGCAGCCGCCGCAGCACACCGGTACGGGCCCGGCCGTACGCCCCCGCCGGGTCGCGTTCCCGGTGGCTCAGCGCCACCGCCGGGTCCGCGGCGAGCTCCGCGAGGGGTTCGCCGCAGTCACGCACCGGGATGCCGCTCACCCGGGGGGCGCTCAGCAGGATCACGGGCCCGAGCATGGGCATCTCCGCCCCCCGGCGGCATCCCGTCGCGCGACCGGCACCGGCTGCCCCGCTCGCGGGGCCGCTACCGTCCGTTCTCCGGGCCGGGTTCGCCGACCGACAGCAGGTGGACGGTCTCCCGGCCGTCGGGGGTGGCGTACTCGACGCGGTCGCCCGCCTCGTGGCCGAGGAGGGCGTGGCCGAGGGGGCTGTCGGCGGTGACGAGGGTCGGGTCGCGGTCCGACGCCAGGCGGGCGAGGTGGAGCGTGGCCCGGTCGCCGTCCGGGTAACGCACGGTGACGGTGCTGCCCATGCCGACCGCGTCGACGGACGGCACACCCGCGCGCTCGCCCTCGTGGAGGCGGCGGTCGATCGCGTCGAGGTGGACCTCGATGTGGGTGGCCTCGTCGACGCGTTCCGACTGGTCGGCGGCGTCGCCGCGGTCGCCCGCCTGGCCGGAGTCCTGCGGCGCCGGGGCATCGGCCGCGCGGGCGGCGCGCAGCGCGTCGCGGTCCCGTTCGAGCGCACGGCGCTCGGCGGCGCTGATCGGTTCGGGTTCCTGACTCATTCCAGCTCCGTACCTCTGACCTGCACGGACGTCTGATCTGTACGGGCGCCTGACCTGTACGGGTGCCTGACCTGCACGGACGTCTGGTCTCCGGTCCGGCCGGGCGTGCGTCCGGCGCGCCCGTGGCTCCGGCCCACCCGTACTGCGGACGCCCCGCGCCCACTCCTGGTATTCGGACTCAGTCCTCGTAGTTCGACTCACTCTTCGTAGTCGGAGGGTGGGTAGGGGTTCCGCTGCTTCCGTGGAGCGACGCTGCGGGGCATGGTGCCGCTGTCGGCCTCGCGTTCCACCTCAGCCCGTTCCTCCGCGTACCGGGTCGCGTCGTCCTTGCCCGCGCCGTCGGGCAGTCCCGCCTCCCGGCGGTCCTCCTCGGTGCGCCGCTGGGCCTCCCGCCCGTCGGGGCGCCGCGGCATCCCGCGCCCGTGGCCGTTGTCCGGGTCGCCCTCGACCGCCTTGTTCGGCTTGTGATGGTGGTGTCCCATGCGCCCGCCTCCTCGGCTGCGGCGGCCGACCCGCGTCCCGCGCCCGGCCCCTCGGGAAATGCGCTCCTCCCAGGATCGCCGGGGCGGCGGGCGGGTGCATGTCGGGGCGGGGTGGCCTCCGGAGGAAGCACAGAGTTCCGGCACTCCGGTCACCGCCCTGTTCTAACCTGAACACTTCGCCGCAAAGAGATCTTTGGGGAGCTGAGGGGGCACCGATGGACGACAAGAACGATGCGCGAGCCGAGGGGCAGGGGCGGGTCTATCAGGCATCCGGCGACCAGCACATCGTCGAGAACCACCACTACGCCGCCGAGCGGTCCGATACCTGGCAGGGTCTGGATTCGATCCGCTGGCCGTCTATGGGTCGTGCTCCTGCTGTGCTGCGTGGCCGCACCGAACTCATGGAGCGGCTGCGTTCCGCCGTCGCTCCGGGTAACGGCAACCAGGTACTCGTGCTGCACGGCCTCGGTGGCTGCGGGAAGACCGCCGTCGCCCACAGCCTGTTCCGGCACGCGACTGAGGAGGCCAGCCGGATCGGCCTGTGGGTGAACGCCTCCGACACGGCCTCCTTACGGGCAGGGATGCTCGCAGTCGCGGCCGACCGCGGCGCCAACGAGGGTGAGCTGACCGCGGCGCGCAGTGGCCTTCGTGCCGCGGCGGACCTGGTGTGGGATCGCCTCGACCACTCGCCGGAGCCGTGGATGCTCGTCCTCGACAACGCTGACGCCCCCTCCGTCCTGCGGAACGGCGGCTGGCTCCGTACGAGCCCCCGCGGCGTGCTGCTCGTCACCACCCGGCAGGCAGCCCGCCACTGGTGGCCCGGTGCAGAGTTGCTGCAGGTCGGCGTGCTCCCGCGGGAGGCGGCCGCTCAGGTGCTGTGTGATCTCGCACCGACTGCGGGCACCGTCGAGGAGGCGGAGGCCGTGGCCGAGCATCTGGGGCGTCTTCCGTTGGCCCTGACTCTGGCAGGTGGCTTCCTCGCGCACCAGATCATCGATCCGTGGAGCATGGCCGACTACGGGCGCAATCTCGGGGGCGGCCAGGGGCTCGATCCGATCGAGTTGCTCGATCAGGGAGCGCTATCCGGCGAGGAGGAGGGATCCCGTCACCTGGTAAGCAGCACTTGGCAGTTCTCTCTCAACGCCCTGCTGCGGCAGGGACTGCCGGAGGCCGTGACACTACTGCGGGTCCTGGCGTGCTGGTCCGGGGACCCCTTGCCGCTGTCTCTGCTGTCAGGGTTGGAGGTAGAGGAGGAACTGCCGCGCCATCGAGTCGAGTTGGCTCTGCGCGGCCTGCTCGACCACTCCTTGACCGAAGTCGTTTCCGGCTCCGAGCGGCGCCTCGGGACTCATCGTGTGCTGCTGAACAGTGTTTGGCGGGACATTCCAGCGTCGGACCGGCCACGGTTGCTCACCGCGGCGACAGAGCAATTGCTGAAATTCCTCCCCGACGACCCTCAGCGCCGTTCGGGGGACCCACGTGTCAGCCTCGTGGCGCCGCATGTGGTGGCTCTGGTGCGTCGCGCAGTGGCCGAATCCGCGCTCGACCGGGACGCGGTGGAGCGGGCGACGGAGGCAGCGCTGCTGCTGGTGATCGCACTGCATCGCGCAGGTGAGTACGCCCCGGCATTGACCGTGGCCGAGGAAATCCTGGAACTCGTCGGGCCGCGCCTGGCCCCGGACCGGCGGGTGATGTTGCGGCTACGCGCACGCAGGGTGAAGGCCCTTTACCGGATGGGGAAGTTCGACGAGGCAAGGGCCGCATGCCGACCGCTCCTCGACGAGAGTGTGCGCGCCGACGGGCCCGAAGGGCTGGAAACCTTGAACTGCCGCCTGCTGCTGGCATTGGCGCTCTGGCAATTGGGAGAGCAGCAAGAGGCCAAGAAACAATTCGAACGGGTGATCCGGGGCTACACAGAGGTGATGGGCGCCAGCCATCCGCTGGCGCTGAAGGCAAGGGCCGACCTGGTGTCGATGACACAGAACGAGGCGGACGGCCGACAGCTTGTCGAGGACTGCCGCCGCGAGCTTGAGGAAGGCCACCCGATCTTGCTCGGCGCTGAGTTCACTCACGCCTCCACACTGAGGGAGGCAGGGCGGTTTCCCGAAGCCCTCGACCGCGCCCGTGAGGTGTACGCCGCACATGAATGGTCCATGGGAGCCCTCCATTCGGTCACCCTGTCGACCCGGTTCCTACTGAGCAAGGCTCTCGCCGACGCCGGTCACAAGGCAGAGGCCCTAGAACACGCCACCGGCGTCGCGGAAGGGCGCCTGACCACGCTGGGGCCGGAACACCCTTGGACTCGCTCAGCACAGAAGTTTGTCTCCGAGTTGACCTGACGCTGCCCGTCGCTCCGAACGGTGCGGTCCCTCGCCATCCGGGATCACCGCCCATCAGGCCCCCCTGTCTGGCTCCGAGCCCGAAGTTCCACGCGGCCAGGCCGTAGAGAATGCCGCCGAGGAGCAACCAGGGGCTCCGGAGGACCAGGGCCCACCAGCGTTGGTCCGAGCCGACCTGGATCGCAGGGCCTGCCACGCCGGTCAGCAGCAAGAGCTGGAGGACCGCGCCACGCACCAGCAGGACGGCGCAGACGCACCAGGCCAGGGCGTTGAGCAGGCGGCCCTCCGTTCCCGGTCCTCGGAGGACGGCGACTCGCCAGGCCATCGCGGCGCCAATCAAGCACAGGGCGCCGACGCCCCACAGGACCAGCACCACAAACCAGCCGGGCCGTTCCGCGGCGAGCGGCCCGGCCGAGGCGGCCAGTCCCCTGCTGTTGCCCCAGCGCCCAGTAGAGGCGCAGGGCGGCGGAGGCCAGCACCCAGCCGCATGTCAACCGTCCCCAGAGCCACGTCATCGTATCCTCCCCGTGCCGTAGCACCGGGCAGCATGTCAACGCCGACACCGACGGCGGTGCGCCTGTCCGCTTCCGGTCACGTACGGAAGCGGAGGTTAGGCCACCACCCGGCTCGCCAGGACCTCCCGGGCGAGGCGGCGGGTGTACGTCACGGAGTCGCCGGGGGCCTCCGGGTCCGTGAGGGAGAGGCGGCCCACCACCAGTTTGCTGTGGCCGTAGACGGGCTTGGCCGGTTCGCTGGTGCCGTCCACGGCCAGGGACCAGGTCGCCTCGCGGAGGTCGAGGCCGCCCGGTTTGGGGACGACCCGGCTGCTCCAGCCCAGGCAGAGCACCCGCTCCGTCGGCTGCGCCGCATGGCGCGCGGCGATGTCCGTCAGGTACGCGTCCGGGACTTCCGGCAGCGGCAGATACCCGACGACGGCCGTGTCGCCGAAGTGCCCGGTCGTCGCGTACGCCGCCACACCGAACATGTCCGCCCACATGTGCAGCAGCGGAAAGACCGACACCCGCCCGGTGTCGCCCATCGCCCTCGTCACGGAACTCCCTTACGCCGTACTGGACTTAGTGCCGTATTCGCGGCACCGGACCTGTCCAACGGCACGCCCTGCGGGCGGGTTATCGCATTGTTGGAGATCACCACGTCACCTCGGCACGGACGATCTTGCCGACGCCGAGGCGGTCGGTGACCTCCCAGTGGTCGGCGAGGGCGTCGACGAGGAGGCCGCGGCCCGATTCGGCGTCGGGTGCGGGTGGGCGGAGGTCGTCCGGGCCCGGGAGCCGGGCCTCGGTGCGGGTGTCGGCGACCTCGATGCGGAGCCGGTCGCACCCGTCGGGACCGGCTACGAGGGTGAGCCGGAGCTCGAAGCCGCGGCCCGGGACGCGGCCGTGGAGGACGGCGTTGGCGGCGAGTTCGGCGACGAGCAGGGCGACGGTGTCGGAGCGTTCGGACCCGTACGGGGTGCCCCAGGTGTCGAGTTGGGCGATGGCCAGCCGACGGGCAAGGCGGGCGCCCCGTCGGGTGGCACTGAAGCGCTGTGCGAACACACGCGCGGTAACGGGGGTGGGGGCCGCGAGGGTGGCCTGTGAGGTTTGCATATGCCCAAGCTGGCCGCCTGGTCGATGCGTTGACCAGCAACTGCGCTTGTACGCTCGGTCAGCGTACGAGCGCGGAGAGTGGACAGTGCGGGTAACCGACCGTGAGCATGGCCGAGTTGGCTGGAGGGGTGCGCACACAGCGGAGGTGCCGGAACGGCAGGGAACACGGGCGGCAGTGAGCCGGAGTCCACGGACAGCCTCAAGGCATTCGGCACCGCCGTCAAGACATTCCGGGAACGGTCCGGGTCACGCAGGAACAGTTGGCGCCGCTGGTGGGGTTCTCGGTCCAGATGGTGGCGTCGATCGAGCAGGGGCGGCGCCTGCCTCCGCCGGATTTCGTCAAGCGGGCGGAGGAAATGCTCGACGCGTTCGGTGTGCTGCGGGCGATGGCTCGGCATCTCGCCCGGAAGCCCGGCCTCGCGTCCTGGTTCCGTCAGTGGGCGGATCTGGAGGAGGAGGCCGTGAGTCTGTATACGTACGAGTGCCGGTTGATCCCGGGCTTGTTGCAGACGGAGGCGTACACACGGTCCTTGTTCGTCAATCAGCTTCCGCCCCTGGACGATGAGCAGATCGTCAACCAGCTGGCGGCTCGGATGGACCGGCAGCGCCTGCTGAGACAGCGCCCGAACACTGCGTACAGCTTCATCCTGGAAGAGCACCTCTTTCTGCGTCACGTCGGCGGAACTGACGTGACCCGGGAGCTCATCGATCACATTCTGGAGCTGACCTCGGCAAGGAACGTCGAAGTGCAGATCATGGCGCAAGTCCGTGAAAGGCATGCTGGGTTGGACGTCCCGATGCAGTTGGCGGAGACCCCGTCCAACAAGTGGTTCGGGTACTGCGAAGGGCAACGCAGCGGGCTCCTCATCTCCGATCCCAAGGAGATCAGCGTGCTTCATATGCGATATGCCAGGATGCGTTCACAGGCTCTCTCCCCCGAAGACTCGCTGGGCCTGTTGCAGCGGATGCAAGGAGCACTATGAACACCACCGAACTGGCGTGGTTCAAGAGCAGCTACAGCAGCGGCGGGGACGGCGACTGCATCGAGATCGCCCCCTCCCCCACCACCATCCACATCCGTGACTCCAAGGACAAGGACGGCCCCCATCTCGCTGTCACCGCAGCGAGCTGGAGCGCCTTCGTCTCGTACGCGGCCACCCGGCGCTAGGCCCTCACCCCCGTAACGCCCCCGTCGACCCCCGTACCACCAGTTCCGGCTGGAAGATGAATTCCGTGTGGCGGACGGGGTGGCCCTGGATCTCCTCTATGAGGGTGTCGACGGCGGCTGCCGCCATGGCCTGGACGGGTTGGCGGACCGTGGTCAGGGGTGGGTCGGTGAAGGCGATCAGTGGGGAGTCGTCGAAGCCGACGACGGAGATCGCGTCGGGGACGGCGAGACCGCGTTGGCGGGCGGCGCGGACGGCGCCGAGGGCCATCAGGTCGCTGCCGCAGACCAGGCCCGTACAGCCGTCGTCGAGGAGGGCGTCGGCCGCCGCGTGGCCGCCCTCGACGCTGAACAGGGTGTGGCAGATGCGGCGTTCGGCGTCCGCGGGCGGCAGGGCGAAGCGGTCCGTCAGGGCTGCCGTGAACCCCTCGGCCTTGCGGCGGGAGGGGACGTAGCGGGCGGGGCCGACCGCGAGGCCGATGCGGGTGTGGCCGAGGGCGGCGAGGTGGTCGACGGCCATCCGGGCGGCGGCGCCGTCGTCGGGTGAGACGGAGGGCGCGGGGATGTCCGGGCGGTGGCCGTTGATCAGGACGTACGGGACGCCGCGGTCGCGCAGGCGGAGGTAGCGGTCGGGGTCGGCGCCGGTGTCGGCGTGCAGACCGGAGAGGAAGACGATGCCGGTGACGCCGCGTTCCTCCAGCTGCTCGACGAGTTCGTCCTCGGTGGAGCCGCCCGGCATCTGGGTGCAGAGGACCGGCGTGTAGCCGTGACCGGCCAGTGACTGCTCGATGATCTGGGCGAACGCCGGGAAGATCGGGTTGGTCAGCTCGGGGAGGACCAGCCCGACCAGCCCGGCGCTGCGGCGCCGGAGCCGGACGGGGCGTTCGTAGCCGAGGACGTCGAGGGCGGCGAGGACGCGCTGCCGGGTGGCGGCGGCGACGCCCGCGCGGCCGTTGAGGACCCGGCTCGCGGTCGCCTCGCTGACCTGCGCCTGAGCGGCGAGGTCGGCGAGGCGGGGGGTGGCGCGGGAGGCGGGTGCGCTCACGCGTCCCACCAGACGGTGGTGTCGGGCGGGAGGATGAATTCGCCGTCTGCGGTGGGGAGTTGGCCGGAGGAGAGCAGGGGTTTGCCGGGGGTGGGGAGGCGGACGGCGGTGTCGGTGGTGTTGACGGTGCAGACGAGGCCGCCGGGGCGGCGGAAGGTGAGGATGCCGTCGGGGGCGTCCAGCCAGGTCACGTCGGTGCCCGCGCCGAGTCCGGGGTGGGTGCGGCGCAGGGCGAGGGCGGCGCGGTACAGCTCCAGGGTGGAGTCCGGGTCGCCGGTCTGGGCGGCGACGGAGAGGGCGCCCCACCCGGGCGGCATCGGGAGCCAGCTGCTGCCGGGGCCGAAGCCGTGGGAGCGGCCGTCCTCGGTCCAGGGGATCGGGACGCGGCAGCCGTCGCGCAGCCCGTCCTGGCCGGAGGTGCCGGTGCGGCGGGCGAACGCGGGGTCCTGGCGGGCCTCGTCGGGGAGGTCGGTGACCTCGGGGAGGCCGAGTTCCTCGCCCTGGTAGAGGTAGGCGGAGCCGGGCAGGGCGAGCATCAGCAGGGTCGCGGCGCGGGCGCGGGCGGCGGTGCCGCCGAGGCGGGTGGCGTGGCGGACCACGTCGTGGTTGGAGAGGACCCAGGTAGCGGGGGCGCCGACGGGGCGCATCGCGTCGAGGGAGGCGTCGATGGTCCCGCGGAGGGCGGGGGCGTCCCAGGCGGTGCCGAGGTAGTGGAAGTTGAACGCCTGGTGGAGTTCGTCGGGGCGGACGTAGCGGGCGGTGCGGGCGGGGCTGGGGGCCCATGCCTCGGCGACGGCGATGCGCTCGCCGTCGTACTCGTCGAGGAGGGCGCGCCAGTCGCGGTAGATCTCGTGGACGCCGTCCTGGTCGAAGAAGGGCAGTTCCTGGTTGCCGATCAGGGTGGCCTGACTGCCGCGGCCGATGTCCGGCAGTCCGGCGGCCTTGATCAGGCCGTGGGCGACGTCGATGCGGAAGCCGTCGACGCCGCGGTCGAGCCAGAAGCGCAGCACGGCGCGGAACTCGTCGCGGACGACGGTGTGTTCCCAGTTGAAGTCGGGCTGTTCGGGGGCGAAGAGGTGGAGGTACCACTGGCCGTCGGGCAGGCGGGTCCAGGCGGGGCCGCCGAAGACGGATTCCCAGTCGTTGGGCGGGAGTTCACCGTCCGCGCCGCGGCCGTCGCGGAAGTGGAAGCGGTGGCGGAGCGGGGAGGTGGGGCCCTCCTCGACGGCCTGACGGAACCAGGCGTGCCGGTCGGAGCAGTGGTTGGGGACGAGGTCGACGATGACGCGCAGGCCCAGGGTGTGGGCGTCGCGCAGGACCGCGTCGGCGTCGTCGAGGGTGCCGAACATCGGGTCGACGGCGCGGTAGTCGGTGACGTCGTACCCGGCGTCGGCCTGCGGGGAGGCGTAGAAGGGGGAGAGCCAGACGGCGTCGACGCCGAGGTCGCGCAGGTGCGGCAGGCGGCGGCGGATGCCTTCCAGGTCGCCCATGCCGTCGCCGTCGGCGTCGGCGAAGCTGCGGGGGTAGACCTGGTAGATCACCGCGTCACGCCACCAGTCGGGGCGGGCGGGGGCCTGGCTCGGGGCGGGGGCGGGCTGGTCCTGAGTCATGTCATCCCTTGGTGGTGCCGGCGGTCAGTCCGGCGACGAGGTGGCGCTGGGCGAAGGCGAAGACGGCGGTGGCGGGGACGGCGATGAGGACGGCGGCGGCGGTCATCGAGCCCCAGTCGTTGGTGTACTGGTTGACGAAGGTCTGCAGGCCCCCGGCGAGGGTGAGGTGTTCGTCGCCGGTCATGAAGGCGGAGGCGTAGGCGACCTCGGCCCAGGCGGTGACGAAGGTGTAGAAGCCGGTGACGGCGAGTCCGGGGCGGGCGAGCGGGAGGACCAGTCGCCAGAAGGTGCCGAACGGGGAGAGGCCGTCGACGCGGCCCGCCTCGTCGATCTCGACGGGGATGGTGTCGAAGTAGCCCTTCATCATCCAGGCGCAGAACGGTACGGCGATGGTCAGGTAGGTGATGATCAGGCCGCCGGGCTGGTTGAGGAGGCCGAGGCCCGCCATCAGGTTGTAGAGCGGCACGATCAGCACGGCCACCGGGAACATCTGGGTGATGAGCAGCAGCCACAGCAGCGGGCGCATCCCGGGGAAGCGGAAGCGGCTCAGCGCGTAGCCGGTGGTGGCGGCGAGGAGGACACCGACGACGGTGGTGACGGCGACGACGAGGACGGAGTTGCCGAACCAGGTCGGGAACGAGGTGTCGCCCAGGACGTGGCGGTAGTTGGCGAGGGTCGGGTGGGAGACGACGGCGGTGGTGAAGGCGTCGTTCTTCGGTTTGAACGAGGTGATCAGCAGCCAGAGGGGCGGGAAGACGGCGATCACGGCGGCGAGCAGCAGGGTGAGGTGGAGTCCGGCGGAGGCGAGGGGGCCGCGTTCACCGCGGCGGCGGGGGGCCTGGGCGGCGGGCGCGCTCGCGGTGGTGGCGCCGGGCGCGGTCCCGTTCACGGTCGAGGTCACCAGGTCTCTCCCTGCTTGCGGAGCGCGCGGCGGTGGAGGACGGCGGCGGCGCAGAGGATGAGGAGGATCAGGACGCCCCAGGCGGCGGAGCCGGAGAAGTCGCGGGGGCTGTCGACGAAGGAGAGGCGGTAGGCGTAGGTCACCAGGATCTCCGTGGCGTCGCCGGGTCCGCCCCGGGTGAGCAGGAAGATCACCGGGAACATGTTGAACGTCCAGATGGTGGAGAGCAGGATCACCGTGGAGCTGACGGTGCGCAGGCCCGGCAGGGTGATGTGCCGGAAGCGCTGCCAGGGTCCGGCGCCGTCCATCTCGGCCGCCTCGTACAGCTCGCCGGGGAGGGACTGGAGGCCGCCGAGGAGGGCGACGAGCATGAAGGGGACGCCGAGCCAGACGTTGACGGCGATGACCGCGAGCTTGGCCCAGGTGGGGTCGTTGAGCCAGGGGATCGCGCCGATGCCGCCGCCGGTCAGGACGGAGTTGAGGAGTCCGTTGCGGTCGTTGAAGAGCATCCGCCAGGTGAAGACGGAGACGAAGGCGGGCAGCGCCCACGGCAGGATCAGGGCGAGGCGGTAGGCGGTGCGGCCGCGCAGCGGGCGGTTGAGGAGCGTCGCCAGGCCGAGCCCGATGAGGTAGGTGATGCCGACGCAGGCGACCGTCCAGACCACGGTCCAGCCCAGGCGGCCCCAGAACACCGGGTCGGTGAGGATCGCGCGGTAGGTGTCGAGGCCGGTGAAGTGGTAGGTCGCCGGGAGGTGGTTCATGCCGATGTCGCGGGCGACGTTGGCCTCGTCGGCGTCGGTGAGGGAGAGGTAGACGCCGCGCACCAGCGGGAACCCGATGATGACGCCCAGGACGACGGTGACGGGCGCCACCATCGTCCAGGCGTACCAGTGGGGTGCCAGCGCGCGGCGGGCGCGGGCGGCGAGGGTCACTTGTAGTCCTTGAGCAGCTTCCGGTAGGCGTCGCCGGTGGCCTTGGCGGCCTGGCTGGGGGTGGCGGCGCCGGTCAGGACCTTGTTCATCTGGACCTTGATCGGCTCGAAGAGGGAGTTGCCCTCGGCGATCCAGGGGCGCTGGACGGCGCCGTCGACGGCGGGCTTGAAGAACTTCACCATCTCGTTCTTCCTGACCGACGGGAGCTGGTAGACGGACTTGCGGGTCGGCAGCAGGCTGAGCTGTTCGGTGGTCCTGCGCTGGACGTCGGCGCCGGACATGTACTTGACGAAGGCGTAGGCGGTGGAGAGGTTGCCGGATCCGGCGTAGACGGAGAGGTTCCAGCCGCCCTGCGGGGAGCCCTGGGCCGTGCTGCCGCCGGGGACGGGGGCGACGCCGAGGTTGTCCTTGTCGGCGAAGGCCTTGCCGGCGCGGGCGCCCTCGATGTCCCAGGGGCCGTCGATGGCCATGGCGACGTCGCCGTCCTTGAGGGCCTTGAGTTCGTTCTCCTGGCCGTCGGTGGCGTCGGTGACGGCCGCCTTGGAGTCGACGAGGCGTTTGAGGGTGGCGAAGGCGCGGGTTCCGGCGTCGTCGTCGATCTCGACGGTCTTGTCGCGGGCGTCGACCATGTCGCCGCCCTCGCCGTAGAGGTAGGGCAGGAACCAGTACGGGTCGTCGCCGCGCAGGTAGAGGGCGGTGGCGCCGGTCTTCGCCTTGATCTTCTTGGCGGCGGACGCCAGCTCGTCGAAGGTCTTGGGGACGGTGACCCCGGCCTTCTTGAGCAGCTGCTTGTTGTAGAAGAGGCCGAGGGTGTCGATGACCTGGGGTGCGGAGTAGGTCTTGCCGTCGAACTTGGTGGAGCCGAGGGCCTGCGGGAGGTAGTCGGCGGTGTTGTCGAGGGCGGGGGTGCCGTCGAGGGGGGCGAGGTAGCCGAGGTGGGCGAAGTCGGCGGTCCAGGCGACCTCGGTGCGCATCACGTCGGGGGCACCGGCGTTGCCGCCCGCGGCGTTCTTGAACTTGGCGTTGGCGTCGCCGAAGGGGACGTTGACGTACTTGACGTGGACGCCGGGGTGTTCCTTCTCGAAGCCTTCCGCAAGCTTGCGGTAGGTGCCCTTCTCGGCGTCGTTGGAGGTGTCCCAGAAGGTGACGGTGCCGGAAATCTTTCCGTCGTCGCCCTTGCCGTCACCGCCGCCGCCACCGCAGGCTGTCGCCGTCAGGGCCAGGCCCGCCGCCAGTGCGGTGGCGGTGACGCCACGTATGCCACGCCGCATGTGAACTCCTTTGGGAATTGCCTGAGATGGCGTGGTGGAACGTAACAGCGCCGCAAGAAAACCGAAAGACCTTGCGGGAAATTTCTGCAAGGTTGCTGGAAAGGTCTGCGGCGAGAAGGCGTACCGGCCGTCACCCGGCGCCCCTTGGCGCGTTGTTTCCGGTGCCAGGTGACCTCCTCCTGGTGGCGCACGGCACCCCGGCGGCACCGCGCCGCACCGGCGGCAAGCCGTCCGCCCTCCCCGCACGAACAGGGACGGCAGATGACCCAGCAGCTCACCTCCCCCAGCCCCGCCCGCCGCGCCGCCGGACCGGCCCCCGGGCCCGGCTGGTGGCGCGACGCCGTCATCTACCAGGTCTACGTACGGTCGTTCGCGGACAGCGACGGCGACGGCATCGGCGATCTGCGCGGGGTCCGCGAGCGGCTGCCGTACCTCAAGGAGCTGGGCGTGGACGCCGTCTGGCTCACGCCGTTCTACGCCTCCCCGCAGGCCGACGGCGGGTACGACGTCGCCGACTACCGCGCCGTCGACCCGCTCTTCGGCAGCCTGGCGGACGCCGACGCGCTGATCCGCGCGGCCCACGCCCACGGGCTGCGGGTGATCGTCGACATCGTGCCGAACCACACCTCCGACCGGCACCCGTGGTTCCGCGACCCCGAGCTGGCCCGGGAGCGCTACCTCTTCCGGCCCGGGCGCGGCGCGGACGGCGCGCTGCCGCCCAACGACTGGGAATCGGTGTTCGGCGGCCCCGCCTGGACCCGCACCGACCGCGGCGACTGGTACCTCCACCTCTTCGCCCCCGAACAGCCCGATCTGAACTGGGACAACCCCGAGGTGCACGCGGAGTTCGCGGCGATCCTGCGGTTCTGGCTCGACCTCGGCGTGGACGGCTTCCGCATCGATGTCGCGCACGGCATGGTCAAGGCGCCGGGCCTGCCGGACATCGGCCGCGGCAGCCAGGCCACCCTGATCGGCAACCAGTCGCTGCCCTTCTTCGACCAGGACGGCGTCCACGCCATCCACCGCTCCTGGCGCACCCTGCTGGAGAGCTACGGCGGCGCCCGCATCGGCGTCGCGGAGGCGTGGGCGCCCACCCCGGAGCGGCTGGCGCTCTACGTCCGCCCCGACGAGCTGCACCAGGCGTTCAACTTCCAGTTCCTGACGGCGGATTGGTCGGCGGCGGCGCTGCGCGAGGTCATCGACGCGTCGCTGGCCGCCACCGCCTCCGTCGGCGCCCCGACCACCTGGGTGCTCTCCAACCACGACGTGGTCCGGCACGCCACCCGCCTCGGCTCGCTGGCCCGCGCCCGGGCGGCGACGCTGCTGATGCTGGCGCTGCCCGGCTCCGTCTACCTCTACCAGGGCGAGGAGTTGGGCCTCCCGGAGGTCACCGATCTTCCGGACGAGGCCCGCCAGGACCCGGCGTTCCTCCGCCGCCGCGCCACCGACACCGGCCCCTCCGGGCAGGACGGGCTGCGCGACGGCTGCCGGGTGCCGCTGCCGTGGACCGTCGACGGCCCCTCGTACGGCTTCGGGGACGGCGGGAGCTGGCTGCCGCAACCGGCCGCGTGGGGCGGTCTGTCGGTCGCGGCGCAGACCGGTGACGTGGATTCCACGCTGGAGCTGTACCGGGCGGCGCTGGCGCTGCGGCGGTCGCTGCCGGGGCTGGGCGACGGCGGGATGACCTGGCGCGAGGCGCCCGACGGGGTACTGGCGTTCGCCCGTCCCGGGCTGGTGTGCACCGTCAACACCACCGGCGGGGACGTCGCGTTGGAGGCGCCCGGGAAGCTGCTGCTGGCGAGCGCGCCGCTGCCCGCCCGGGGTGCGTCGGCGGTGCTCCCGGGGGACAGCTGCGCCTGGTGGGCAATCTGAGGGGCGAAAGGTAAAGTCCCTGGCATGACCGCCCGGCTGGCCGATATCGCAGCGCAGGCGGGTGTCAGCGAGGCCACCGTCAGCCGGGTGCTCAACGGTAAACCGGGCGTCTCCGCGACCACCCGCCAATCGGTGCTGGCCGCCCTCGACGTCCTCGGCTACGAACGTCCGGTACGGCTGCGGCAGCGCAGCGCGGGCCTGGTCGGGCTGATCACCCCGGAGCTGGAGAACCCGATCTTCCCGGCGTTCGCCCAGGTGATCGGGCAGGCGCTGACGCGGCAGGGGTACACACCGGTGCTCGCCACGCAGACGCCGGGCGGCTCCACCGAGGACGAGCTGACGGAGATGCTGGTCGACCGCGGGGTCGCCGGGATCATCTTCGTCTCCGGGCTGCACGCCGACACCTCCGCCGATATGCAGCGCTACGCCCGGCTGCGCGGTCAGGGCGTGCCGTTCGTCCTGATCAACGGCTTCTCCCCGCAGGTGCGGGCGCCGTTCGTCTCCCCCGACGACCGGGCGGCGGTGCATCTGGCGGTCACCCATCTCGCGGCGCTCGGCCACCGCCGGATCGGGCTGGCGCTCGGTCCGCGGCGGTTCGTGCCGGTGCAGCGGAAGATCGAGGGGTTCGTCCGGGCGGTCCGGGAACAGCTGGGGCTGGACGCGGCGGCGGCCGAGCGGTGCATCGAGCACTCGCTGTACTCCCTGGAGGGCGGGCAGGCGGCGGCCGGTGCGCTGCTGGACCGCGGGGCGACGGCGGTGGTGTGCGCCAGCGACATGATGGCGCTGGGGGCGATCCGGGCGGCCCGGCAGCGGGGGCTCGACGTGCCGCGCGAGGTCTCCGTCGTCGGGTTCGACGACTCCCCGCTGATCGCGTTCACCGATCCGCCGCTGACCACCATCCGGCAGCCGGTCCCGGCGATGGGCCAGGCGGCGGTGCGGGCGCTGCTGGAGGAGATCGGCGGGACGCCCGCGCCGCACAGCGAGTTCGTCTTCCACCCGGAGCTGGTGGTGCGGGGCTCGACCGCGTCGGCGCCCCGGACGGCGGCGGACGCGGACGCGGCGGGGTGGCCCGGCGCCGCCGCGGAGCCCGCCGACACCGCGACCACGGAACCGACATCCCCCGCAAAGCGGACGAAGATCCCGGAACCGTCCACTCCGCCTCCGGTGGGCGGGGGCGGGACATCCACCCCGAGAGGTACACAGGTCGTCGCCAACCCCACCAGGGAATGACAGACGGGTAACCCCTTTCTGGCAAACTGTCTGCCTATGGGTGAAGCGCATGTGAGGACCGTCGACGACCGGCCGGCCAGCCCGCCGCCGCATGGCGCGACCGCGAAGCGCCCTCCCCGTCCGAGCCGGATGACCCGGCTGCGGGCCCCGCGCGCGCCCCGGCTGTGGTTCGAGATCCTGCTCATCGCGCTCAGCTACTGGACGTACTCGCTGATCCGTAACGCGGTGCCGGAGCAGGAGGCGAAGGCGCTGCGGAACGCCGACTGGATCTGGCGGGTCGAGCACACCCTCGGCATCGCCGTCGAGCACACCGTCAACCACGCGGTGAACGCCGTGACCTGGCTGATCGTGCCGATGAACTACTACTACGCGACGCTGCACTTCGTGGCGACGATCGGGGTGCTGGTCTGGCTCTACCGCTGGCACCCGGGCCGGTACGCCGCCGCCCGGCTGGCGCTCTTCGCCACCACCGGCGTCGCCCTCGTCGGCTACTACTTCTATCCGCTGGCGCCGCCGCGGCTGATGACCGACGGCGGGTTCGTCGACACCCTCGTCCAGCACAACACCTGGGGCTCGATGGCGTCCGGGAATCTCGCGTCGATGTCGAACCAGTACGCGGCGATGCCGTCGATGCACATCGGCTGGTCGCTGTGGTGCGGTCTGACGGTGGCGCTGCTGGCCCGCCGGGTGTGGGTGAAGACGGTGGCGCTGCTCTACCCCTTCTTCACCCTGCTGGTGATCGTCTCCACCGCCAACCACTTCTGGCTGGACGCCTGCGGCGGCGCCCTGTGCCTGCTCTTCGGCTTCGCGGTGGCCTTCCTCTGGTACGGGACGCTGCCGCACCACCTGGCGCGGCACGCGGTGGGACGGGAACGGGAACTGGCGCGGGTCTGAGGATCCGGGACGGGGCCGGGGCGGTGTGCCCCGGCCCCGTCCGCGGTCAGCCGCGGTGGGTGATGCGGCCGCCGGACATCGTCAGCCGGACGGGGGCCACGGCGACGTCGTCGGCGGGCGCGGTGACCGGGTCGACGGCGAGCGCGGTGAGGTCGGCGCGGTGGCCGGGGACGATACGGCCCGCCTCGTGCTCCTCGCCGACGGCGAGCGCCGCGTGGGTGGTGCAGCCCTCCAGCGCCATCAGGCCGGTCAGGGCCTGTTCGGGGGTGACGGGCGCGGTGCCGGGGGCGCCCGCGGGGCGGCGCAGCCGGGCGGTGGCGAGGGTGGCGCGCGGGTCGTGGTGGGCGATCGGCCAGTCGGAGCCGAGGACGAGGACGGCCCCGGCGTCGCGCAGATCGCGGCAGCGCCAGGCGCGTCCGGCGCGCTCCTCACCGACCCGGCGGGACCAGGCGTCGGTGTGGTCGGCGCGGGTGTAGGCGGTGTGCAGCGGCTGCATGGAGGCGGCGACGCCGAGCGCGGCGAAGCGCGGCAGCTGGTCGGCGGGGACGGTCTCGATGTGCTCGATGCGGTGGCGGTGGCGGCCCGCCGCGTCACCGAGGAGTTCGACGGTGTCGAGGGCGTGGCGTACCGCGGCGTCGCCGATGGCGTGGGTGACGGTGCGGACCCCGGCGCGGGCGAGGTGGTGGACGGCGCGGGTGTAGGCGGCCGGGTCCGGCCAGAGGGCGTCGGTGCCCTCGCCGTGGCAGTCCGGGTGCTCCAGCCAGGCGGTGCCGCCCTCGACGGTGCCGTCCATGAAGAACTTCACGCCGCCGACCCGCCATTGGCGGCCGTGCAGCCGCTGGAGGGCGACGAGGTGGTCGAGGCCGTCGGTGTCGATGCCGGGCATGCACCAGGGGGCGAGGCGGAGGCGGACCGGGAGGTGGCCGTCCGCCTCGATGGCGTCGAGGAGGGCGGGGACGCCGGGGCTCTGCATGTCCATCACATGGGCGCCGGTCAGTCCGGCGGCGGCCATCTCGTTCAGCGAGGCGAGCAGCCGGGCGCGGCGCTGTACCGGGTCGGGCAGCGGGACGACGTCCGCCAGCAGCTCCATCGCGGCGTGTTCGATCAGATGGCCGGTGGGGCCGTCCGCGTCGCAGACGACGCTGGCGCGCTGGGCGAAGGCGCGCGGTCCTGTGACCTGGGCGGCGGCCAGCGCCGCGCCGCTGGCCAGTGCGGAGTGGCCGTCGTAGAGGCGGAGGAAGGCGGGGGCGCCGCCGAGGGCGTCCTCGACGAGGGCGCGGTGGACGGGGTGGTCGCCGAAGACGTTGTGGTCGAGGCCCCAGCCGGTGACCCAGCCGCCGGGCGGCAGGGCGCGGGCGGCGGTGGCGAGGACGGCGCGGAGCTGGCCGAGGTCGCGGACGGCGGTGAGGTCGGTGCCGTCGGACATGTCGACGCCCCAGACGGGGTGGCTGTGGCCGTCGACGAGGCCCGGGGTGAGGGTGGCGCCGCCCAGGTCGACGACCTCGGTGGCCGCGCCCCGCCAGTCCCGTACGTCGGCGTCGTCGCCGACCGCCGCGATCCGGCCGTCCTTGACGGCGACGGCGCCCGCCCAGGGGCGCCGTGGGTCGAGGGTGCGGACCCGGGCGCCGGTCAGCACGGTGTCGGCGGCGGTCAGCGGGGCGGGGAAAGCGGTGGGCACGGGGCCTCCTCGGTCGGGGTGGGGCGGGGTCAGGAG
>NZ_JODY01000056.1 GCF_000718015.1 Streptomyces catenulae
GCCCCGGCCACCTCATCGCCGCCCTCCCCCCGCGCTCATCGCCGCGCTCCGCGGGGTGCGGGCGCGGCCATGGGCTCGGTGACGGGCGGCACCGGTGGGATCGGTTCCGGTGTGCCGCTGCGGGCGGGTTGGGGTTTGCGGGCGTCGTCGAGGGTGAGGTCCCAGAGCGTCATCCGGTCCTTGTCCCAGAGGTAGTCGGTGACGCTGACGTAGCGGGGGTCCTTGGTGGGTTCGCGGACGACGAGGTGTCCGGCGGCGAGTTCGACACCGGCCAGTACGCCGCGCAGCGCCAGCACGCGGGTGACGACCTGGTGCCTAACGCTGTAGACGCGCAGGTCGCTGGTGCGGTCGTCGAGGTCCACGGCCATGATCAGCTCGGGTTTGCCGTCGTCGGTGAGGTCGTGGAGGACCGGGCGGCGTACCGCGCCCGGGGCGGGTGCCTTCTGCCCGTCGGCGGCCAGGTCGGCGTCGAGGACGGCGCGGGGGTCGGCGTCGGCGATGTCGCCACTCGGAATGTGCGGGATGTCCGGGACGGGTTCGAGCGCGACGGGGTTGTCGCTCCGGCTCGGCGGGGCGGGCGAGTGGTCGGTCCAGAGCGCGAACGGCGCCTTCACCTCTCTGGCCCGTCCGTCGCTCTGCAGCCCCTCGAACCCCGCGCACCCCGTGACGAGGGCGAGCGGGAGCAGTGCGGCGAGCGGCGCCAGGGCCCGTCGGCGCATCCGGTCACCGCCTTCCCTGGGCGGCGGGCGCCACGGGGCGGGGGCGCGGGCCCGCCGATTCCGGCGGCACCGCGCAGCTGAATCGACACATATGGAGCCAAGTTACCCAAGGTGGTGCGGGGGCGGACGGTTCTGGTGGGCCATTCCGTGACGGGACCGTGCGCAGAGATCGCGTGACTGTTACACGACGTACGGTTTCCCGTGAAACAAGCTCCGTAGCGTAGGGCCCGCGGAATCGGTCTGGGGCCGGTCCCGGAGACGGTCGTGTGAACGGTGGAGATCCGTCGTCGGGACCGGTCTCGGGACGGTTGTGAGAGCGCACGGGCCGGGCGCGCCGCGCCGCCGCCGTCCCGACCGTGTCCGTCCGATCCGTCCTGACGAGGAGTGCCCGATGTCCGACCAGCGCCGCTCTGTGATCCGCACCGTTGCCGTTGCGTCCGGCGCGCTCGTCGCGCTGCTGCTGCCCGCCGGTGTGGCCGTCGCCGCCGATACGACCGGCCCGGTGGTCGGCGACCGTACGGCGATCATGCTGCCGGACGACGGGCTGGCCGGGCTGGCGGAGAAGGTCGGCCATCTGCCGACGGCGCTCCTGGTCGCCGGGTTCGGCGCGCTGGTGGCGTTCGGCATGGTGGGCCTGGCGATGCGCCGACGCCGCCACGACTCCGCGCTGGGCGGCGCCACGGCGAACCGCCACGGGATGTGACGGGCTGACAGCCCCTCCTTCAAGCTGACCGGCCACAGGGCGCCCGCCACCGCGCTTCCCCCTCGCCGCACTTCACCGGCCGACCGCCGAAACCCGCTGCTCAGCGGCGGCTTCGCCCACGGTCCCCGGGCTCCGGCCCGCCGCGCCTACCTCCCCGCGGGCGCCCCGCACCCCGCCTGGCTCCGGGCGTAGAGCGTCACCTGTCCGCCGTGCACCCGTCGGCTCCGGCAGCGGACGAACGCCTCCCGGAGCGTGGTGCGTTTGGCGATCTCCTGGTCGTTGGGGTCGTCCGGCTGGTCGGGACCGTCGCCCACGACCACGATGCGGCCGGTGGGGGTGGTGAGCATCCGGTCGCGGACGGTGTCGCCGGAGTCCTCGGTGCCGTAGAGGGTGCGGGAGGCGACCGGGTCCCGGCGCAGGGCCAGATCGTGCAGGTCACGGTAGGCGTCGGGGTGGGCGGCGACCCAGATGCGGCGGCGGGCCGGGGTGAAGAGCAGGCCGTCGCCGGGTCCGGCGAGGGCGCGTACCGCGTCGGCGACGGCGGTGGCGTCGTCGACCCGGCTGACCGGCATCCGCAGCCGGATGTCCACCGGCAGCAGCGCCACGACGACCAGGGCCAGCGCGAGGGCGCGCCGCCGCAGCCGGGTGCCGGTCTGGCCGTCCTCCCCCACCGGGCGCAGCAGCCGGGCCAGCGCGGCTCCGGCCAGCAGCGCGAAGCCCGCCAGGTAGTAGAGGACGTAGCGGTCGACGTAGGCGGGTTCGGCGGTGGAGAGGAGGAAGAGGAGGAGGGTGGGCAGCAGGAGGAGGGGGAGGCCGAGGGCGCGCAGGCCGATGGGCCCGCGGGAGCGGATGCGGGCGCGGGAGCAGGCGATGCCGGTGGCGGCGAGCACCGCGAAGGTGAGCAGTTGCAGCGGGTCGGGCCACATCAGCCAGCTGAGCTGGTCGGACTGGCGGGTGCTGTAGAGGGCGAGCGGGGCGAGTCCGGCGAGGACGCCCGCGGCGGTGAGCGCCCAGGTGCGCAGGGTGCGGCGCGGCAGTCGGCCGAGGACGAGCGCGGCGCCGTGCACCGGCAGCGCCAGCGCGGCGAACTCGTGCAGCAGACACGCCGTCAGCATCAGGGCCGCGTATCCGCCCCACAGGGCGCGGCACGGGCGGCCGGGTGTCCGCCGGGTGCGGACCGCGATCCGTACGAGCAGGTGGCAGGCCCAGACGATGAGGGCGCAGACCAGGGCGTACGAGCGGCCTTCCTGGGCGTACTGCTGCACGGGCGGGAGCAGCGCGAACGCGATTCCGGCCCAGCGGCCGGTGCGGGGCCCGACGAGGAGGTTGCCGAGGAGCGCGACCCCGGCGGCGGCCGCGGTCATGGCGGCGAGGGAGGGCAGCCGCAGGGCGATGACGTCCTCGCCGAGGGTGCGGCCGACGGCGCCGCCGAAGGCCGGGCCGAGGAGTCCGCCGGGCCCGAGGACCGCTTCGTAGGCGGTGAACCAGAGGTGCATCAGCGCGTAGTAGAGGCCGTGCACCACGTCGATGTGGCGGAGGGTGGCCCAGAGCGCGGCGGGGGCGCGGTGCGCCATGTCGTACGTGACGATCTCGTCGCGCCACATCGCGCCGTCGCGGCGCAGCCCCCAGGTGCCGAGCGCGCACATCAGCGCGGCGGGGGCCCACACCACCGTGTGCCGCAGCCGCCGGGCGGGCGGCGCGGGGGGCTGTGCCCGGGGTGCGGGGGCCGGTTCGGTTCGGGTGGCGTCGATGGCGGGCTCCGGTCGCGTGCGGGGCGGGCGGGGCGGGCGGCGGCCCGGGCCCGCCGGGAGGCGCCCCGGGGAGGGGCGCTCTCATGCTCGCCCCTCGGGGAGGGCCCGGCGTCCCCTCCCTGACGGCCGGGCCGCCGCTCCCCTCGGACGGCGGGACGGCCCCGCTCCCCCGGTGTGCGGCCCCTACGGGTCGGACGCGCTTCCTCCAGGGGGCGGGGCGGTTCCCCCGTACGGGATCGCCCGGAGCGGAGGTGCCGGAACGGCGCAGGCCCCGTACGGGGTGAGGCCCGGCTCCCGTACGGGACGGGGCGGGCTCACCCCGTACGGGGCCTGGGGTCAGCCGATGCGGGTCAGCTTGGCGCCGAAGCCGGGCTCGGTCAGGTCCTCGGCGAGGGCGACGGGCACCTGCTGGGTGCTGTCACCGCTGCCGACGGTCAGCACGCCGACCTCGGTCCCCGCCTTGGCGGTATGCGGCACGGTCTTGCCGCCGTTGCCGATCGAGAAGGCGGCCTGCAGACCGGGCCAGCCCACGGCGGTGAGGTCCTTGGTGGCGACGACGGGCGTCTCCCCGCCGAGACCGTCGTCGACGTAGCCGACGACCTGCCCCTTCTTGACGACGGTGTCGGCGATCAGCGCCTCCCGGGCCGCCGTGATCACCTTCGCGCTGTTGTCGAGCGCCAGCTTGAGGTGGGCGTTGGGGTCGGAGCTGCTGGTGCGCTGGTCCATGGTGACGCCGATCAGCAGCTGGTCCTTGCCGCCGACGGTGCGGTACGCGGCCCACATGAAGGCGCCGCCCGCGGGGGTGCTGGAGCCGGTCTTGATGCCGCGGACGACGTACGGCATCGTCGTGAGCAGGCTGTTGTTGTTGAACAGCCGCTCCGGCAGCCCGTCGATCTGGACGTTCTCGGTGGCGACGACGGCGCGGAAGGCCCCGTTCTTCATCACCTCACGGGCGAGCTTGAGCTGGTCGACGGCGGTGCTCACCGTCGTCTTCGTCAGGCCGCTGGGGTCGGTGTACGTCGTGTTCGTCATGCCGAGCTTCCCGGCGGCGGCGTTCATCTTCTTCACGAACGCCTCCTCGCTCCCGGCGTCCCACCGTGCCAGCTGGCGGGCGGCGTTGTTGCCGGAGGGGATCATCAGCATCTGGAGCATCTGCGTCTGGTTGAACCGCTGCCCCTCCTTCAGCGGTACGCGCGACTCGTCCTTGTTCTTCGAGTCGGCCGCCGCCTTGGCGTCGATGGTGATGGTGTCGCCCTTCTCGCCCTTCTTCAGCGGGTGGTCGCGCAGGATGACGTAGGCGGTCATGACCTTGGCGACGCTCGCCGTCGGCACCGGCTTCTGCGGCCCCGACGTGCCGAGGCTGCCGACGCCGACGACCTCCGCCGCGGACTGCCCCTGCCCGGGCCACGGCATGTCGAGCTTGCCGCCCTTGAAGGTGAACGCGGTCGACTCCCCGACGGCCAGCGTCGGCTCCGGCAGCGTCCGCAGCGACTGGACGACCACGAAGATGATCGCCAGCAGGATGACCAGCGGCGTCCAGATCTTGAACCGTCGGACGACGGTACGCAGCGTGGTCTCGGGCGGCGGCGGGGTGTTGGTGAGCTGCGCGAGCAGGTCGAGCGGCGGCAGCGGCTCCTGCCGGGTCCGCTCACTCTCGGGCAACGGCTGCGGCCCGGCGGCGGCCGCCGCCCCGCCGGTCTTGTCGGTCTTGTCGGTGGCAGGCTTGTCGGACGTGGCCGCACCGGCTGCGGACTTGTCCGTTCCGGGCTTGTCCGCACCGGGCTTGCCGGACGCGGTCGCGCCGGTCGCGGCGCCCGCCTTCGCGGCGGCGTCCTTCTCGTCCGCCTTGGCCGCCGTCTTCCCGAGGGACCGCCCGGCGGCACCGGTGTCGTCCGACTTCAGCGCGACGAACTGACTGGTCCGCTCGGCATCCCGCTCGGCACCGGCGGACTTGCCGCCACCCTTGCCCGCGGCCTTGCCATCCTTGTCGCTCTTGCCGCCGGGCTCGGGCTCGCCCTTGGCGGTCTTGGCGTCGGAGTCCTTGGCGTCCTTGGACGATGCGGCGTCGGCCTTCTCGGCCTTCGCGGCCTTCTCGGCCTTCTCGTCCTTGCCGGGCTCGGTGACCTTCGCGGACTTGGAACCGGTCGGCGGGGCGATACGGAAGGCAGTGGTCGGCGGGTCGACCGGATCGGCGTCCGCCCCGTCCTTCTCGTCGGCCTCGGCCTTGTCGCCGTCCTTGCCCTTGGGCTCGGCCTTGTTCTTCTCCGCGGGCTTGGGCTCGGCCTTGTCCTTGGTCCCGCCCGTCCGCGGGTCCTTCGCGGGCTCGGCGCTCTCGCCGTCGGCCTCGGCCGCGGCCTCCGTCTTCGCCGTCGGCTTCCGCTTGGCGTCGGACTTCGCGATGGTGAAGACGCGGGTGGCGTCGTCGGCGGGCTCCTCGTCCGGGGCGGACTTCTTGCCCTTGGTCGTGAAGACGGCCGTCGGCCGGTCCACGTCGTCGTCCTCGTCCGGCGCGTCGCCGCCGTCCGTCACGGAGGCGTCGCCGTCCCCGGCACCGGCGGTCGCCTTGCCGTCCTTGGCGGCCGGGTCCTCGGCGTCGGATGCCTTACGGTCCGCGGCCTTGGCTTCCGCGCCCTTGGGACGCTTTCCGCCGCTCTTCTTCCCGGCGTCGCCGCTCTCGGCCTTCGCTTCACCGGCGGGCTCGGCGTCGTCCGCACTCTCGCCGCGGGCGTCATCGGCGCCGTCGGCCCCGGTGGTGTCATCGCGCGTCGCGGTGGTGTCGTCGGCCTCGGGCCGCGTACCGGAGTCGTCACCGGCGTCCGTGCCGGACGGCTCGGCAGCCTTCGCGGGGGAGCCCTTCGCCCCTTCCGCGGCGGCGCCTATGGCCTTTGCGGATCCCTTTGCACCCTCGCCGTCGGCGGCGTCGTCGGTGTCGCCGTCGGTGGCCTCCGCGTCCGCGTCGTCGGGGGCGTCGGAGCCGTCCGCGCTCTCGGGGTCGTCGTCCTTGCCCGCGACCCAGGCGGCGACGGCGGCCCGCAGCCGGTCGTCGCCGGGGCCGTTGCCGTTCTTGGCGGCACCGTTCTTGGCGGCACCGTTCTTGGCGGCACCGTTCGCCTCGGCGCTCTCGGCGCTCTCGACGGACTCGGCAGCCTCAGAGGTCACATCGACCTCAGAAGCCCCGTCCGTCGCCTTCTCCGGCCCCTTCGGCGCCTCCGTGACCCCGGACGCCTCGGCAGCCCCGGCGGCCCCGCGTCCGGCCTCCTCGACCTTCTCGGGCTCCGTGGCCTCCGTGGTCTTCTCCGTCGCCTCCGCCGGCTCCCTCCGGAGGACGGCGAGGCGCGGGTCGTCCGCGCCCCGCACCTTCCCCGACGCCTGCTTCTTGCCCGACTTGTCGGGGGACTCGCCCGCCACCGATGTCTCCTTCGTATGTCGCACTGCCTGGCCCAGTGTTCCCAAGTGTCCTGTGTCCGCACGGCGCGGATCCCGCCGCCCCACGCCGCCTCGTTCCGCCGGGTCCCGTGGAGGTCGCCGTCGACGTGCTAGACGAGAACGACATACCTGTAGGTTCCCTGCCGAACCCCCCACGCACTCTCGACAGATGAATGTGAGAGGGGTCACCCTGTCATGCATCCACGCGGGGAGGCATGGATGGGCAGGAGCCGCAGAACAATTCCGGAGGAGCTTCTGCTGCTGGCTTTGGACCCGGCAACGGGCACCACAGCGCAGCCGCAGTCGCTCGACCTCGGCCTGGCCGGGGCCCAGCTAGTGGAGCTGGCTCTGGCAGGACGGATAGCCCCGGACGGGGATCGTATCGCCGTGGTGATGCCACGGCCGACCGGAGATCCGACTCTGGACTCCGCGCTCGAACTGCTGCGCCGACGCGGCAGTCCGGTGCGCGCGGTCCACTGGATCGGCGGGCCCCGACTGGGGCTGCGCCAGACGTATCTCTCGCATCTCGAACGCTGCGGCATGGTCCATGCCGTGGAGGGGCAGATGTGCGGGGTGCTGCCGACGACGCGCTACCAGGCGACGGAGACGGCCATCAGCCGGGAAATCAGGGCCCGGCTCGACACCGCGATCCGCACCGGCGTACCGCCGGACCCGCGGACCGCCGCGCTCGCCGCGCTGGCCCATGCGGTCGGTCTCGGCAAGCACCTCTACCCGGGGAACGAAGGGCGTTCATCGCGCTCCCGTCTCCGGGATCTGATCCGGCACGACCCCATGGGCGGTCTGGTCGCGCACGCGGTCATGGACGTCCAAAACGGCGTCGCGGCGCAGCCGCGGCGGACACCGGCGGCGGGTTCGGGCCACGGTCCGGCGCGTCAGCCGGCCGGCCGGGGCGCGGCGAACGCGTCCGGAGTGCCGGTTCCCTCACGGCACGGGCACGGCAGCATGGCCCGGGCCGGCGCACGGTGATCGCCGGGGGCGCGCGGGGCGCTGTGTGCGCCGCCCGCGCGCTCCCGTAATGCTCCGGGCGGTGCCCCGGTCGGCGTCTGGTACGCCGCCGGGGCACCGCCTCGTTGCAGAACCGTCCCCACGAGCCCGTTCGGGAGCCGCAGTTGGCGCGGGGCGACGGATCGGCCGTTCCGGACGGACGGTCGGTTCGCCGCCCCGCGCTGCGGCGTGCTCGCCTTCTGTGTGCATTTGACTGCGCGGCGTCCACCCGGGGTGGCACCCTGCTGGCACGGAACAACAGCAGTACGGACCCGGAGGTGCACGTCCCGTGGCGTCCCATGTCAACCCCACCGTCCGACGACGCCGGTTGGGCCAGGAGCTGCGCAGGCTCCGCGAGCTCAAGGGCATGACGGCGGAGGAGGTGGCCGAGCGGCTGCTGGTCTCCCAGTCGAAGATCAGCCGACTGGAGAACGGTCGCCGCAGCATCAGCCAGCGCGACGTCCGCGATCTGTGCGGCGTGTACGAGGTCGACGACCGCCGGATAGTGGAATCCCTGATGCAGATGGCCAAGGATTCCCGGCAGCAGGGCTGGTGGCACGCGTTCGGCGACATCCCGTACAGCGTCTACATCGGTCTGGAGACCGAGGCTGCCTCGCTGCGGGTGTACGAGTCGCTGGTGGTGCCCGGCCTGTTGCAGACGCCGCGGTACGCGCGGGCGGTGATCCCCGGGGTGCTGCCGGAGCTGCCGCCCGACCAGTTGGAGAAGCGGACCCAGGTGCGGCTGCGGCGTCAGGAGCGGGTGGAGGATCCGGAGAACCCGCTGCGGCTGTGGGTGGTGCTCGACGAGAGTGCGCTGCGGCGGGTGGTGGGCGGTCACGCCGTGATGCGGGAGCAGTTGGAGCATCTCGTCGAGATGAGCGCGCTGCCGCATGTGACGGTTCAGGTGCTGCCGTACGACACGGGAGCGCACGCCGGAATGTCCGGCACGTTCTCCATTCTCGAATTCGATGCCACCTCCGATTCGAGCGTCGTCTACATCGAAGGCGTCACGAGCGATCTCTATCTGGAGAAAGCGAACGACGTCAACAAGTACACGATCATGTACGAACATCTTCGGGCACAGGCGCTGAATGCCGATCAGAGCCGGGAATTCATCGCGGCTGCCGCCAAGCGTCACGCCGATGCGTTGAGCTGAGATCCACGCCGCGGAATTCCGCCCCGCCGGGTGGCACCGCGCGGGGCGGAACGGGACCGAAGCGCCGGTCGGAGCGGTGTGGGCGGTGGCCCCCGGCGGCGGGTTCGGCAAGGTACACCTGCGCCCGGCGCGTTGAAAAGAGATCCAGAAGCACGCCATTCGGACGGGTGAACTGCTCCCGCTGCAAGGGAAGTTGGCGCGTAGCGTCGGCACGACCGAATCCGCAGCAACTCACAGTAGCCGGAGCGAACAGTGAACAAGGTCATGCAGCCCAATTCCGCTTTCTCCTGGACGAAGTCGTCGTACTCCGCCAGCGGTGCCTGCGTGGAAATCGCCGTACCGGCCGCCGCGGCCATTGCGGTGCGCGACTCCAAGGACCCCGAGGGCCCGCGCCTCACCTTCGAGAACTCGGCCTGGAGCACCTTCGTGTCGGACGTCGCCGGCGGCGCCTTCGACCTGGCCTGACCGGCCCGTCAGACCGCCGCGCCCCCGTCGCGCGGCTCCGAGCCCTCTCGACCGGATCCCCTGTCCAGGCCGAGGGGGCTCTCCCCTGTCCGGAGCCGGGTGCGGCCCCCTGTGCCGGGCCGGGCGGGCGGCTTAAGCTCCGGCGACCGAGCCGGGGCGGGGCGCGCCCCGGGTGAGCGATGGGAGTCGCCATGACGGATCCGGCCCAGCACGTCTCCACGGTCCCCGCGCCGGGGCTCGCCTCCCGGGCGGCGCGGACCGGGAGTTCCCCGGTGCGCGACATCCTGGCGCTGACCGCGCGCCCGGAGGTCATCTCGTTCGCGGGCGGGCTGCCCGCGCCGGAGCTGTTCGACGCCGCGGGGATAGCCGACGCGTTCCGGTACGTGCTGGCGGAGCAGCCGCGGCGGGCGTTGCAGTACTCGCCGACCGACGGCGATCCGCAGCTGCGTGCCGCGGTCGCCGCCCGGACCACCGCGCGGGGGCTGGCGACCGCCGCGGACGATCTGGTCGTGACCACCGGGTCGCAGCAGGGGCTGACGCTGCTGACGGCGGCGCTGTTGGAGCCCGGTGACGTGGTGCTGGTCGAGGATCCCTGCTATCTGGCGGCGTTGCAGATCTTCTCGCTGGCGGGGGCGCGGGTGGTGCCGGTGCCGACGGACGACGAGGGGGTGGACCCGGTCGCGTTGGACGAGATCGCCGCGCGGGTCGGTCCGAAGCTGCTCTATCTGGTGCCGACGTTCCAGAACCCGACGGGCCGGACGCTGTCGGCGGAGCGGCGGGCGGCGGTGGCGGCGGTGGCGGCCCGGCGGGGGCTGTGGATCGCGGAGGACGATCCCTACGGTGAGCTGCGGTTCGAGGGGGAGCCGGTGCCGTGGATCGCGTCGTTCCCGGGGGCGGAGGACCGTACGGCGCTGCTGGGGTCGTTCTCGAAGGTGATGGCGCCGGGGTTGCGGCTGGGGTGGCTGCGGGCGCCGGCCGGGTTGCGGCGGGCCTGTGTGATCGCGAAGCAGGCCGCCGATCTGCACTCGTCGACGGTGGATCAGGCGGCGGCCGCGCGGTATCTGGCGGTGGCGGATCTGGATGCGCATCTGGTGCGGGTGCGGGAGGCGTACCGGGCGCGGCGGGACGCGTTGCTCGGCGGGTTGGGCGGGGCGCTGCCCGCGGGGTCGCGGTGGAACCGTCCGGCGGGCGGCATGTTCGTCTGGGCGACGCTGCCCGCGGGGTACGACGCGGCGGCGTTGCTGCCCGGGGTGGTGCGGCACGACGTGGCGTACGTGCCCGGGGCGCCGTTCTTCGCGGGGCCGCCGGACGCGGCGGCGATGCGGCTCTCGTTCGTGACGCATCCGCCGGAGGAGATCGGCGAGGGGCTGGTCCGGCTGGGTGCGGCGCTGCGGGGCGCCCGTCCGGCGGGCTGAACGGGCGCGGGTGCGGGAGTGCGCCCCGGGGGCGCCGCCGGGGGCGTGCGGGACGGGTGGGTGCGCGGGCGGGCGGGCCGGTGGTGGGGCCGCCCGTCCGGGTGCCGGTGGCTTCGTCCGTGGTGGGTTCCTCCCGGCGGTGCGGTGGGGTGCCACACGGGATCCCGCTCCCGTGCGGCCGGTCGCCGTGCCGCTGGTGCGGACGGTGGTGGCGGTGCTGGTCGGGCCTGCGGAGCCCGGCGAAGTGTCCGCACATCGTGGGTGCGGCGGTGGACGGGGGACAACGCCCCGTCCGGTCAAGAGCGGGCAAAATTGTTCGACTTGGTGACCGTCGTTCACATCCTTGATTTTTGGGGCCTTGACCGGCCCGCGCGGCGGACGGTTCAATCCCCACGTCCCCGCTCCCGCACGGGGAACCGCCCCACGGAACGTCACGGCGAAGTGGTCCACGTTCATCAGGCGGACCCCTGGAGGGGGCATGAACAGTCTCGACTGGGCCGTACTCATCGGCTATTTCGGTGTGATGGTCGCGATCGGCGTGTGGTCGCACCGGCGGGTCGACGACGTCGGCGACTTCTTCACTGCGGGTGGCCGGATGCCGTGGTGGCTGTCCGGTATCTCGCACCACATGTCCGGGTACAGCGCGGTGATGTTCACCGGCTATGCGGGCATCTCGTACCAGTACGGCATCACGTCGTACGTCACCTGGTCGTTCCCGATCGCGATGGGGATCGCCATCGGGGCGCGGCTGTTCGCGCCGCGGCTGAACCGGCTGCGGTCGCGGCTGCACGTGGCCTCGCCGCTGGAGTACCTCAAGAGCCGCTACAACCTGCCGACGCAGCAGGCGCTGGCCTGGTCGGGGGTGCTGTTGAAGATCGTGGACGTGGGCGCCAAGTGGGCGGCGATCGCGACGCTGTTGTCGGTGTTCACGGGGATGTCGCTCAACCAGGGCATCCTGATCACCGGGGTCGTCACCGGGATCTACTGCACGGTCGGCGGGTTGTGGGCGGACGCGTTGACGGAGTTGGGGCAGTTCGTCATCCAGTTGCTGGCCGGGGTGGCGATGCTGGTGACGGTGCTGGCGCAGCTCGGGGGTTTCGGGGCGCTGTGGTCGGCGTGGGACCGGCTGCCCTCGGGGCACACGGCGCCGACCGCCGGGCCGTACACGCTGACGTTCCTGCTGGCGTACCTCTTCATCAAGACCTTCGAGTACAGCGGCGGGATGTGGAATCAGGCGCAGCGGTACATGGCGACGCGCAGTGCGCGGGAGGCGGTGCGGTCGGCGCGGCTGTCGGCGGCGCTGTGGCTGGTGTGGCCCGCGGTGCTGTTCTTCCCGATGTGGATGGCGCCGTTGCTGGTGCGGGCGGAGAAGCCGGATGCGTCGGACGCGTATGCGCTGCTGACCGAACGGCTGCTGCCGCACGGGCTGTTGGGTCTGGTCGTGGTCGGGTTCTTCTCCCACACGATGGCGATGTGCTCGTCGGACGCGAACGCGATCTCGGCGGTCGTCACCCGGGACATCGCCCCGGCGCTGCCGGGGGTCGGCGAGCGGGTGCGGGGCTGGTCGCACCGGGCGGGGCTGCTGGCGGCGCGGCTGTCGACGGTGGCGTTCCTGGCGCTGTCGATGGCGATCGCGACGCAGGTCAACTCACCGGCGTTCAAGGACATCATCACGGTGGTCATCAAGTGGGTGGCGGGGCTGGTCGGGCCGATCTCGATCCCGTTCCTGCTGGGGATGGTGCGCTGGTGCCGCCGGTCGGGGCCGACGGCGGCGCTGGTGTCGTGGGCGGCGGGGCTGTTCGCGTTCTGGCTGACGAACTACGGGCTGGACGGGGTGCAGCTGCAGATCCAGATCGTGGCGCCGGTGGCCACCTCGCTGGTGCTGTTCCTGCTGATCGGGCTGGTCAGGCCGGAGGACACCCCGGAGCGGGACGCGGTCCTGGAGCGGATCAACGGCGACGGGGACGGCGACGACGGGTTCGGTCGGGCCCGGCGGGTCCCCGGGCAGCGGGCGGACGGGGCGGCGGGGCGCGCGGGGAGGGCGTGACGCCGGGGCGTGGTCCGGGCCGGGCCGTTCCCCGTCAGGCCCGCGGGTACCGGGCGAGCCACCCCGGGGCGGATCCGGCGGGGCCGTGCAGGGCCGGGCCCTGGGTCATCTCCAGGGCGAAGTCGTCGGCGAGTTGGAGGATGGTGTCGCGGCCCTCCAGCTCGACCAGCCAGACCGGTGGCAGCGCGGTTTCGCCGTGCAGGGTGCCGAGGAGGTTGCCGCAGATGGCGCCGGTGGAGTCGCTGCCGCCGCCGTGGTTGACGGCGAGCAGCAGACCGTGCCGGACGTCCTCGGCGACCAGTGCGCAGTAGACGCCTATGGAGAGCGCTTCCCCGGCCGTCCGGCCCTCGCCGAGCGAGGCGACCCGGTCGGCCGTCGGCATGCCCTGCCGGACGGCGCCGAGCGCGCGTTTGAGGGCCTCGGTGGTCTCCTCGTGGTCGGGGCGGGTGGCGAGGTGGGCGAGGGCCTTCTGGACGGCGCTGTCGAGGTCGTCGCCGCGGGCCAGGGCGTGGCTGATGACGGCGAAGGCACCGGCCGCGAGGTAGCCGGTGGGGTGGCCGTGGGTCTGGGCGGCGCATTCGACGGCGAGTTGGAAGACGAGTTGCGGCTCCCAGCCGACCAGCAGGCCGAACGGTGCGGAGCGCATCACGGCGCCGCATCCCTTGGAGTCGGGGTTCTTCGGCTTGTCCAGGGTGCCCATGGTGTCGTCGCCGAGACCGGTGAGGCAGTCGCGGCCCGGTGCGCGGCGGGAGTACAGCCACTCCTCGCGGGCCAGCCAGCCGTCGTCCTCCTTGCGCTCGTCCGGTCCCCAGTCGCGCTGGGTGGCGGCCCAGCGCAGGTAGGCGCGGTGCACGTCGGTGGGCGGGTGCCAGGCGCCGGTGTCGCGGCGGACCTGGGCGCGGATCAGGCCGTCGACGGTGAAGAGCGTCAGCTGGGTGTCGTCGGTGACCGCGCCGCGGCGCCCGAAGGCGGGGACGAAGTCGGTGACGCCTTCCTCGCCGTGGGTCTCGCGGATGGCGTCCAGGGAGTCGGCTTCGACACCGGCGCCGAGCGCGTCGCCGATGGCACCGCCGAGCAGGCAGCCGCGGACCCGGCTGCGGAAGTCCTGCTGTTCGGCACGGCCCCAGATGGCGGTGGTGCCGGTGCCGCCTGCCGCTGCGCTCACTGTGCCCTCCCGAAGCCCACCACGCCCGTCGGCCCCGTACGGACCCCCTGGCGCAGCACTGTAATCGACCGTGATTGATCGGTTAAGGACGGGAACGGAATGCGACAAGACGCACATCTGGCGGCTTTTGAACGGTCCGCTCCCGTTCGGTGCGCGTCCGCCCGAGACCTCCGTACCGGCCGTACGCGGCGGGTCGATACGCGGAGGAAGGCGCAGGTGGGGGCAGGCTCCCGGGTGGCGGGCCGCGTTCAGGCGGGAGTTCGAAGGTGGCGGCGGGTCGGGGTGGGCATGCTCACCACATGTCCGAGTACGAGTGGGACCGCACCACGATGGCCGTCGTCGCCACCGCGCTCTCCGGCGACAGCGACGGCGCGGTGGAACTTCTCCGGCCGCTCCCGCACCGCGACGTCTGCCATGTCGCGGTCCGGCTGGCGGCCATGGCCGCGGACGCGCTGATCACCGCCGCGCAGGACGCCGGCGGTGACCGTGCGCAGGCGCTCGCGCAGTGGCAGCAGTGCATCCTCCAGCACGAGACGGAGTACGACGGGGGCGCGCCGCCCTAGGGGGCCCGGGGAGGGCGCCCCGCCTCCCGCCGGGCGCCCCCGCCTCCGTACCGCCGTCCGCCTCAGTCGAGGACGGGCAGCAGCTCCGGCAGATGGCCGTCCGAGGCGTGCGCGGCGCGCTGCCGCTCCTCGGACACCGGGCCGTACGTGGTGTTCCGGGCGCGGGCCGGGCGCCCGGCGGCGTCGGCGATGGCCAGCAGGTCCTGGATGGAGCGGTAGGAGCCGTAACTGGAGCCCGCCATCCGGGAGATGGTCTCCTCCATGAGGGTGCCGCCCAGGTCGTTGGCGCCGGAGCGGAGCATCTCGGCGGCACCCTCCGTACCGAGCTTGACCCAGCTGGTCTGGATGTTGGTGACGTACGGGTGGAGCAGCAGCCGCGCCATGGCCGTCACCGCGCGGTTGTCGCGGGTGGTGGGGCCGGGGCGGGAGATGCCCGCGAGGTAGACCGGGGCGTTGGTGTGGATGAACGGCAGGGTGACGAACTCCGTGAAGCCCTCGACGCCCTTCTCCCGCGCCGACTTCTGGATGTCGGCGAGCAGCCGCAGATGCCCCAGCCAGTGCCGCGGCTGGTCGACATGGCCGTACATCATCGTCGACGACGAGCGGATGCCCAGCTCATGGGCGGTCTTGATGACCTCGACCCAGGTGGCGGTGGGCAGCTTGCCCTTGGTGAGGACCCAGCGGACCTCGTCGTCGAGGATCTCCGCGGCGGTGCCCGGGATGGTGTCGAGCCCGGCGGCCTTCGCCTCGGCCAGCCAGTCCCGGATGGACAGACCGGTGCGGGTGGCGCCGTTGACGACCTCCATGGGCGAGAAGGCGTGGACGTGCATCCCCGGGACGCGTTCCTTGACGGCGCGCGCGATGTCGAAGTACGCCGTGCCGGGCAGATCGGGGTGGATGCCGCCCTGCATGCACACCTCGACCGCGCCGACGTCCCACGCCTGCTGGGCGCGGTCGGCGACCTGCTCCAGGGAGAGGGTGTAGGCGTCGGCGTCGGTGCGGCGCTGCGCGAAGGCGCAGAACCGGCAGCCGGTGTAGCAGACGTTGGTGAAGTTGATGTTCCTGGTGACGATGTACGTGACGTCGTCGCCGACGGTGTCGCGGCGCAGCTCGTCGGCGATCTTGCACAGGGCGTCGAGGGCCGGGCCGTCGGCGTGCAGCAGCGCCAGCGCCTGCGGGTCGGTGAGCCGCGTCGGGTCGTCGGCCGCCTGCTTCAGCGCGTCCCGGACGTCGGCGTCCAGCCGGGACGGCTCCATCCCGGGGGCGGCGGCCTCGCGGAGCGCCTCCCAGTCGCCGTAGACGTCGTCGAAGTCGTCGCGGCGGTCGCCGGTGCGGCCCTCGGTGTCGATGGTGCGGTGCAGATCGGTGCGGCCGGAGGGGGCGAGCGAGAAGCCCTCGTCGGGCTCCTGCCAGGGGCGGCCCTCGACGGGGGCGTCCTCGTCGGCCAGCCCCGTCTCCGGGTCCGCGAGGGCCCGGACGTGCGGGAGCAGCCGCGGATCGAGCCAGGGCTCGCCGCGCTGGAGGAACTCCGGGTAGATGGGCAGCCGTTCACGCAGCTCGAAACCGGCCGTGGCGCAGCGCTCGGTCAGTTCCTCGATCTGCGGCCAGGGGCGCTCGGGGTTGACGTGGTCGCGGGTCAGCGGCGAGACCCCACCCCAGTCGTCGATGCCCGCGTCGATGAGCAGGGCGTACTCACCGTCGACCAGATTGGGCGGCGCCTGGATGCGGGTCGAGGGGCCCATGACGAGCCGGGCCACCGCGATCGTCGCGGCCAGCTCCTCCAGCTCGGCATCGGGCATACCGCGCATCGCCGTATCGGGCTTCGCGCGGAAGTTCTGCATGATCAGTTCCTGGATGCCGTGGTACGCACGCTGGATGCGGCGCAGCGCGAACAGGGACTCGGCGCGCTCCTCGTAGGTCTCCCCGATACCGATCAGCAGTCCGCTGGTGAAGGGGACGTTGGAGCGACCGGCGTCCTCCAGGACGCGGAGCCGGACGGCGGGGTCCTTGTCGGGCGAGCCGTAGTGGGGGCCGCCGGGCTCGCTCCACAGCCGCTCGGCGGTGGTCTCCAGCATCATGCCCAGGGACGGGGCGACGGGCTTGAGCCGCTGGAAGTCCGTCCAGGACATCACCCCGGGGTTGAGGTGCGGCAGCAGCCCGGTCTCCTCCAGGACCCGGATGGCCATGGCGCGGACGTAGGAGATCGTGTCGTCGTAGCCGTGTGCGTCCAGCCACTCGCGGGCCTCGGGCCAGCGCTCCTCGGGCTTGTCGCCGAGGGTGAACAGGGCTTCCTTGCAGCCCATTTCGGCACCGCGGCGAGCGATGTCCAGCACCTCTTCGGGCGACATGAACATCTCGTGGCCCGCCCGGCGCAGCTTGCCGGGGACAGTGACGAAGGTGCAGTAGTGGCACTTGTCGCGGCACAGCCGCGTCAGGGGGATGAAGACACCGCGGGAGTACGTGATGACCCCGGGCCGCCCCGCGGCCTCCAGACCGGCGTCGCGTACCCGGGCCGCGCTGGCGCACAGGTCCTTGAGGTCGTCGCCGCGGAGCTGGAGGAGCACCGCGGCCTCGCCGACATCCAGCGCGACGCCGTCACGGGCCCGGCGCAGGGCACGGCGGACGGCGTTCGCGGCGGGCGGTGCGGAGGGCTCCGTACCGCCCGCCGACGGCGCGTGCGATCGGTGTGATCCCTGGTCAGGTACCTGCGCGCTGGAAGTCATCCTCCGAGCATACGAGCGGACACCGACAGCGGAACAAGATCACTGCAAACCTGTGAGCCGAGCCTCGTCGTACTTACGCGTTATGAACTCCATGGCGTGCCCGTCGGGGTCGTCGATGTAGACGCCGCGGCCGCCGTCGTGGTGGTTGATGGCCTGCGGGTTGGTATGGCGGGGATCGGCCCAATAGGGAAGGTTCTTGTTCTTTATCCGGCCGAAGATCTCGTCGAACTCGTCCTCGGACACCAGGAACGCGTAGTGCGTCGGGACGAAGTCACCGTCGGGTGCGACATGTTCCGCGAAGTCGAGGACGACGCCGTTGTCGAGGGTGACGGCGGCGAACGGCCCGAGCGCGCGGGGCTCGGGGGCACCGAGCATCTCCGCCAGGAAACGGGCGGAGGCGAACCGGTCGGTGGCGTGGACGATCGTGTGGTCGAGCTGCGGCATGGTCATCTCCTAGGAGCCGCGGACTACCGGGCAGGGCACCTCTCCCCCACGGGACGGCCGTCGTGCCCGCCCCGTACGGAAGCACCCCGTGTCTTCGACGGTACGCCCGGCTCCACGGCGGCGGATCGGTCCACGGACGGGGCCACCGGGGCGGGCGGGTCGGGCGGTGGTCCTAGGACGCGTCCCGGGCCGGGCGGCCCCCGTGGTGGCGCCCCGCCGTCTCAGAGGTACTGCGCGTAGTCATCGAGGGTCCGCAGCACCTCGGGCTCGGCGGCGGGCGGCAGTTGCAGCACCACCTCGCCGATGCCGAGGTCCCGGTAGTGGGCCAGCTTGCCGGGCGTGGGCCGGACCGCGAACGGCACCACGGCGGGCTCACCGGAGCGCCCCGCCGCCGTCCACGCCGTACGCAGCGCGGGCAGCGCCGCACCGAGTCCGTGGCCGCCGATGGGCAGCCAACCGTCCGCGTAGGTGGTGAGATCGGCGAAGAACCGGGGCCCGGCGGCGCCGCCGAGCAGGACGCGGGGCGCGCCACCGGCCGGTTTGGGGTGCGCGTACGAGGCGCGCACGGAGCCGAACGGGCCCTCGTACGCGGTGGGTTCCGGCGCCCACAGGGCCCGCATCAGCGCCATCCGGTCGCGGACCAGGTCCCGGCGGGTGGCCCAGCGCACCCCGTGGTCGGCGGCCTCCTCGACGTTCCAGCCGAAGCCGACGCCGAGGGTGAACCGGCCGCCGGAGAGGAAGTCGAGGGTGGCGATCCGCTTCGCCAGGTCGATGGGGTCGTGCTGGGCGACGAGGGTGATGCCGGTGCCCAGCCGCAGTTCCTCGGTGACGGCGGCAGCCTGGCCGAGCGCGACGAACGGGTCGAGGCAGCGGCCGTACTCGTCGGGCAGCGGCTCCCCCATGGGCGCGGGGGTCTCCCGGGCCGCCGGGATGTGGGTGTGCTCGGGCAGATAGAGGCCGTGGAAGCCCCGCTGTTCCAGCTCTCTGGCCAGGCGGTCGGGCCGGATCGTCTCGTCGGTAAGGAAGATCGTGGTCGCGATCCGCATCCGCGCGCACCTCCGTGTGAACCGTGTCGGTCAGCGCATGTTGCCTCACCGTCCGCGGGTTATCCACAGCCCTTTCCCGCCGTGTCACACCCGCGTAGAACAGTTTTCACGCGGCGCCACACACGCCGCGGCGACGGCGCGGCCCGGGTCCCGGCGACGGACTCCCGTGCGGGCCGGGTCACGGACATCGGAGCGACAGCAGGGGGCGGGAAATGGAACGGCGCGAGGTACTCAAACTCTCCGCGGCCACGGGCACGGCCGGGGCACTGGCCCTCGGGCCCGTACGCTTCGCCGCCGCGACACCGGCGCCCGGCGGCGACGGCGGCAGCGACGGCGGTGACACGCTGACCCGCACCGTCGGCGGTCATCTGCCGCCCGGCGCACCGGACCATGTGTACGTCCCGATCGAGGTCCCGCCCGGCGTCCGGGAACTCGCCGTGGCCTACCGCTACGACCGGCCCGACGTCCCCGACGGCACCGTCGGCAACGCCTGCGACATCGGCATCTTCGACGAACGCGGCACCGCCCCCGGCGGCCCGGGCTTCCGCGGCTGGTCCGGCGGCGCCCGCAGCAGCTTCTTCCTCCGCGCCGACGACGCCACCCCCGGCTACCTCCCCGGCCCCGTGTGCCCCGGCACCTGGCATCTCGCGCTCGGCCCGTACACCCTCGCGCCGCAGGGCCTGAGCTACGAGATCACCGTGACGCTGCGCCTCGGCGCCCCCGGGCGCACCCCGCCGCCGGTGTACCCGCCCGAGCGCGCCCGGGGCCGCGGGCGGGCCTGGTACCGCGGGGACGGCCACCTCCACTCCGTCCACTCCGACGGGCGGCGCACCCCCGCCGAGATCGCCGCGCTGGCCCGCGCCGCGCGCCTGGACTTCATCAACACCTCCGAGCACAACACCACGTCCTCGCACCGCGCCTGGGAAGGTCTGTGGGGCGACGACCTGCTGATCCTCACCGGCGAGGAGATCACCACCCGCAACGGCCACCTGGTGGCGCTCGGCACCGACCCCGGCGCGTTCCTCGACTGGCGGCGCCGCGCCCGCGACACCTCCCCCGGCGCCTACGCACGGGCCGTCCACCGCGTCGGCGGACTGGCCATCCCCGCGCACCCGCACGCCTCGTGCATCGGCTGCTCCTGGAAGTTCGGCCTCGACGGCGCCGACGCGGTGGAGGTGTGGAACGGCCCGTACACCGCCGAGGACGAGACCGCCCTCGCCGCCTGGGACGGCGCCCTGGTGGCCCACGCCCGGGGCGACCGCCCCCGCTGGCTGCCCGCCGTCGGACACAGCGACGCGCACCGCGACCCCGACGTCATCGGCCTGCCCCAGACCGTCGTCCTCGCCGACGACCTCTCCCGCCACGCCCTCCAGGACGGCATACGGGCGGGCCGGGTGTGGATCGCCGAATCCGCCGACATCGACCTGTCCTTCGACGTCAGCGGCGCCCGCGGCGAACACGCCGGTATCGGCGGGCACCTGCTGCTGGACGGCGGGGCGGCCGCCACCGCCCGCCTCACCGTCTCCGGGGCACCCGGCTGCACCGCCACCTTCCACACGGACCAGGGCACGCTCCACAGCGCCCCGATACCGCCCGGCGGCCCCGCCACCCTCACCTGGACCACCAGCGCGGAGCGGGCCGCGTATGTACGTGCCGAGGTACGGCACCCGGCCGACAGCCCAGGGACACCCGGTCGGATGGCGGCGCTCACCAATCCGGTGTTCCTGGGGGTGAGGGGCGGGGGCGGGCGTTAGGGGGCAGCGGTGGGT
>NZ_JODY01000057.1 GCF_000718015.1 Streptomyces catenulae
GGCCGGGAGGGCGGCGCGCTCCGCGCCTGCCACCGGTGCCTGGCCGGTGCCCGCGTTGCCTTGGGCGGCTCCTGCCTGGCCTTGGGCTGCGCTCGCCGTGCCCTGGTCCGTGATGGCGGCCTGGCCCGTGGCGGCGGCCTGGCCCGTGGCCGCAGCCTGGTTCGTGGCGGCGGCCTGGTCTGTGACGGTGCCTTGGTACGGGGCGGCGCCCTGGTCCGTGACGGCAACTCGACCCGAGGCGGCGGCCTGCTCCGGGCCCGCGGCGGACTGGCCCGCCACCGCAGCGGACTGACCCGTCACCGCGCCGGACTGACCCGCCATCGCATCGAACTGACCCGTTTCCACTGCGGCCTGCCCCATCCCCATGGCGGCCTGCCCCGTCCCCACGGCGGTCTGTTCCGCGACTGCGGGACGGTCGGTGTGCGCGGGCTGGTCGGCGTCTGTGGCCGGGGCGGCTCCGGTGGGCCGGGGCGTCTCCTCGGCTGCGGACTGCCCGGTGGTGTCGGCCGGTTGGGGATGCTCGGCCGGTTCGGTGGGACGTGGTGCGGGGGCCGGGGCGGCGGCCATGGTGAGGCGGGCGGACGGGTCCGGCGGGGCGAGGTACGGGCCCGGCGCGGGGCGCGGGTCCGCCGACGCCTCCGGGGACGCCGTCGGCCCGGGGAGCACCGGGGCTCCGGCGGGAACCGTGGCTTCCGCTGCCGTGTGCTCCGGCTCCGTGGGCGCCATGGCCTCCGGAGCCGCCGTGCGGGCCGGTCCCGCCACGGGCTCCGACGCGGCCGGAGACGATGCCGGAGGGAGTGCCGGGCGCACCGTGGGCGCGGCCACCGGGGCCGCCTCGGAAACGGGTGCCGCCCCTTGGACGGCGGCCGGTTCCGCGACGGGCGCCTCCCGCGCGGGGCCCGGCACCGGGATGCGCGGGGCGGCCTGCCCCGGAACCGCATCCGACCCCGCGCCCCCTACGGGCACCGGCCCCGAAACCTGTCCTGGGCCCGAGCCCTGGCCCGGCCTCGAATCCTGACCCGGGCCTGAACCCTGACCCGGGCCCGAACCTTGCCCCGGCCCCGAACCCTGACCAGGAGCCATCCCCTGCCCCGGAACCGCCCCCGCACCCGCCCCCGCCCCCGGCCCGCCCGGAGCCGGAATCCGGCCCGTATCGGCTGCTGGCAGGGCGGGTGCATACGGATTCGCTGTGGGCGCCTGCGTATACGGGCCCGCTGCGGGCGGCTGCGCGTACGGGTTCGGTGCTGCCGCGACCTCCGGGTACGGGGGGCGGCTCGGTGTGCCCGGGGCCTGGCCGGGGACGGTGGGGCCGCCCGGTGCTCCCGGGGGCGTCGCCCCTGCCACGGGTGGTTCCCCGTACGGGCCGGGTACCGGGGCCCCGGCGCCCGGTGGTTGCTCGGGGACCGGCAGGCCGTGCCCGGCCCCGGGGACCTGGCCGGGGGGCGTCGGCGCCTCGGCCCGCGGGTAGTCGCTCGCGTGCCACTGGTGGAGGCAGTCGGCGCACCACCACAGGAGTTCGCCGCCGCCGTAGACGCCCTCGTCCTCCCACAGGAGGTCGGTGCCACCGCAGGACGGGCAGGGGGTGGCCGGGGTACGGCGGCGCCGTGTGCGACGGCTCATGAGTGAGACCTGGTCATGGTTCTCCGACTTCATCTGTTCTGCGCCGTGATGGCAAGGGCACACCCCGCCGTTGCCCATGGTGGGCGTGGTTTCCCCGGTGCGGAAGCGGTGGCTTCCGCACCGGGGCGGGGCGCGCACAGCAACAATGTGCCACCCGTCCGTGGACAACAGCCGACAGTTCGGTCAATTTGGCGGACCGGCCTCGCGGGGAGCGTCCCGAAGGGAGCGGGCCCGTACGGATGTCCGGGGCCGCCGCGCACTCCCCCGCGATGCCGTTCGTCCGTAACGTCCCCCGTCTCCCGTCGCGTTCACCCTCGCCCGACCCCGAATCCTCCCGGATCCGGACCCCGACTCACCCCTCCGGGTACCGGCGTGGCGTCCACACGGACGCGGTGCCGTCCGCGCGCGGTGCCGTCCGGGTCTGCGACGAGCCGATCAGCAGGATCGTGCGCATGTCGACCTCGGCGGGGTCGAGGTCGGCGAGACGGACCGTGCGGACGGACTCCTCCGGGCCGCCCACATCGCGGCCCAGCACCACCGGGGTGTCCGGCGAACGGTGCTCCAGCAGCAGGTCACGCGCCTTGCCGACCTGCCAGGTGCGGCTGCGGGAGCCGGGGTTGTAGAGCGCCAGGACGAGGTCGGCGGCGGCCGCGGCGCGCAGCCGTTCGGCGATGACCTCCCAGGGCTTGAGGCGGTCGGAGAGGGAGAGGACCGCGTAGTCGTGGCCGAGCGGGGCGCCCGCCTTGGCCGCCGCGGCGTTGGCGGCGGTGACCCCGGGCAGCACCCGTACGGGAACGGCCCGGTAGCGCTCCTCGGCGGCGACCTCCAGGACGGCGGTGGCCATCGCGAAGACGCCCGGGTCGCCGCCGGAGACGACCGCGACCCGGCGGCCACGGCGGGCCAGGTCGAGGGCGAGTTCGGCGCGTTCGGACTCGACCTTGTTGTCGGAGCCGTGCCGCAGCTGACCGGGGCGGACCGGCACCCGATCCAGGTAGGTGGTGTAGCCGACGAGGTCGTCGGCGGCGGCCAGCGCCCCCCGCGACTCGGGCGTCAGCCACAGCGGTCCGGCCGGTCCGGTGCCGACGACGACCACCTCGCCGCAGCCGGTCCCGGACGCGTCACCCGACGCGCCACCGGGGGCGTGCGCCGTCTCGCCGGGCGCCCCGGACATGCCCTCGGGGACGCTCCCGGACCCGCTCTCAGGGGCGTGCGCCGTCTCGCCGGGCGCCCCCGACCCGCCCTCGGGGACGCCCCCCGACGCCTCCTCGGGAACATCCCGTTCCGCGACCCGGCTCGGTACCACCGCGACCGCGAAGTACGGGACGGAATCGGGGTCGACGTCCGCCAGTGCCCCGGTCCGTTCGCCGGTCATCGTGGCGCGTTCGACGTAGCGCGCCTCCGGCAGCCGGCCGGAGCGTTCCATGGCCCGGTGGACGGTGGGGAAGGTGCGGCCCAGCTTCATGACGACGGCGGAGTCGGTGGCGGCCAGCCGGGCCGTCAGCTCCTCCTCGGGGAGCGTGCCGGGCAGCACCGTCAGCACCTCGTCGGCCTCCACCAGCGGCCTGCCCAGCCGGGCGGCGGCCGCGTTGATCGAGGTCACGCCGGGGACGACCTCGGTCGGGTAACGGTGCGCCAGCCGCTTGTGCATGTGCTGGTACGAGCCGTAGAAGAGCGGATCGCCCTCGGAGATCACGGCGACGGTGCGGCCCGCGTCCAGGTGCGCGGCGAGCCGGGCCGCGGCCTCCTCGTAGAAATCGTCGAGGGCGCCCCGGTAGCCGCCGGGGTGGTCGGTCGACTCCGTGGTGACCGGGTAGACCAGCGCCTCCTCGATGTGGTCGGGGCGCAGATGGTCGGCGGCGATGGCGCGCGCGATGGACCGGCCGTGGCGCGCGCTGTGGTACGCCACCACGTCGGCCTCGGCGATGACCCCTACGGCCCTCACGGTCATCAGGGACGGGTCTCCGGGGCCGAGCCCCACACCGTAGAGGCGGCCCGGGGTGCGGGCGCCGGACTGCTGCTCGGGCACGCTCATTCCTCCTCGCTCGCCAGGGCGTTGACGGCGGCCGCGGCCATGGCGCTGCCGCCGCGCCGCCCGCGCACCACCAGGTGCTCCAGGCCCGACGGGTGGGCGGCCAGCGCCTCCTTGGACTCGGCGGCGCCGATGAAGCCGACGGGTATGCCGAGCACCGCGGCGGGCCGCGGCGCGCCCTCCTCGATCATCTCCAGGAGGCGGAAGAGCGCGGTGGGGGCGTTGCCGACGGCGACGACCGCGCCGTCCAGCCTGTCCCGCCACAGCTCCAGCGCGGCGGCGCTGCGGGTGGTGCCCAGTTCGGCGGCGAGCGCGGGCACCGACGGGTCGGCGAGGGTGCACACCACCTCGTTGTCGGCGGGCAGCCGCTTACGGGTGACGCCGCTGGCGACCATGTTGGCGTCGCACAGGATCGGCGCACCGGCGCGCAGCGCGGCGCGCGCGCTCGCCACCACGCCGGGGGAGAAGGCGAGGTCGCGGACGAGGTCGACCATGCCGCAGGCGTGGATCATCCGGACCGCGACCCGGCTGACGTCGGCGGGCAGCCCCGCGAGGTCCGCCTCGGCGCGGATGGTGGCAAAGGACTGGCGGTAGATCGCCGCCCCGTCCTTCTCGTAGTCGAACACGGTGCCCTCGGTGTGGTGGATCGGTGGTGGGGTGGGGGAACGGGAAGCTGGATGGGGGTACGCGCCAACGGGGGCGTCAACCGGTGCGTGTCCCGGTGGCGGTCACGGCGTGGTCCCGGGGCCCGACGGGGACACCGGGGGCGCGACGGCGTCGGCGACCTGCCGCACGGTGGCGCCGGTCGCGAGCGGCTCCGGTGGCGCCCCCGGCCGGACCACGGTCACGTCGTAGCCGCCGTCGGTCGCCAGGACGTCGAGCCAGGTGCCGTGCGGATGGCCGCAGCGGCGCGCGCAGCCGGACCACTGCACCGGCAGCGCGGTGGCCCGCCCCAGGGCCGTGGCCACGGCGGTCGCGTCGGTCCGTACGTCGGTCAGGGACTTGGCGCACCCGGGGCGCCCGGTGCAGGCGCCGAGCCGGTACCAGGGCGAGTCCGGGTCGGTGACCAGGCCCGCGTCCGCGCACTCCCGCAGCCGGGCGGCGGCCACCGGCGCGCTCAGCCCGGGGACGAGGACGCCGCGCCACGGGGTCAGCCGGAGCGTGCCGTCCCCCTCGGCGGCGGTACGGGCCAGGAGGCGCCACTGCGCGCCGGTCAGCCGCCCCAGCGGCGCCGGGACGCTCAGCGCACGGCGCCCGCCGGGCCCTTCGACGAGGCCGGGCGCCGGAATGCGCGCACCGCTCCCGGGCCTCTCCGGGACCTCGCCGGACGGGACGTACGCGGCGGGGATCCCGGCGGCGCGCAGCCGCTCGCCGACGGCGCGCGCGGTCGGCGCCGCGCCCCCCGGCAGCTCCCGGAACCGCCAGGCGCCACTGCCGCTCGCCTCGACCGCGTCGAGGAAGGCACGGGCGGCACCGAGCGCGGCACGGGCGGCATCGGCACCCGCGATCCGAAGGGCCGGACCGGAGCCGTCGCCGGGCCCGCCGGGTCCGCCGAGGAGGAGCAGCGCGGACGCCGCACCCGGCGCCCCGGCCCCCGGGCCCGCCGCTTCTGCGACCAAGGTCACATCGCCGCCGAGGGACGCCACATCGCCGCGCCCGTCGTCCAGGACGAAGAGGAAACGCCCCGAAAGCCGCGTCGTCCACTCCGCCCCGCAGAGCAGTCCGTCCAGCTCACGGGCCCAGCGCCGCACGTCGGCGGGGGTGTGGCGGTCGATTCCGGCGAGCGGTGAGGCGATGAGGTTTCGGACGCGTTCATGGCGTACGGAGGGCAGCAGACCGGCCCCGTCCAGCAGTGCGGCCAGATCGCCGCCGCAGCCGTCGCCGAGGCCGCGCAGCTCCACGTTGCCGCGCGAGGTGAGGGAGATCCCGCCGTCCCCGAACCGCTCCGCCGCGTCCGCCAGCGCCGTCGCCTGACGTCCGGTCAACTCGCCCGCGGGCACCCGGACACGGGCCAGCGCGCCGTCCGCCGCCGCGTGCAGCCGCAGCGCTCCCGGGCAGGCGTCACCGCGCTCGCGCAGCGGCGGCTGGGCCCCGTGGGGCCGGTTCGAGGGGGAGGGCGGCATGGCCGCGAGCATACCGACGCGCCGCGGCGGACGACGGTGACCGGCACCCCGCCCCGGGCGCCCCGACGGCCGCCCCCGCCCCCGGACGAGCACCCCGGAGCGGACCCGCGCCGGGTCCCGTACGGCCCCGGATCCGGCCCCCGTACGACCCCGGATCCCGACCCCGTACGGGGAGCGGGCCGATCCCCGTACGGGCCCCGATGCCGCCCCCTATGGGCACCCCGCAGCAGGCCACGCCCTCCGTCGGCCCTCGCCGGATCGGCCGTCGAGCCCCCCTCCCCACCCTCCCGACCAGCCCTTACCATTCACTTCGGTGGGTCAGCCGGCCCGCCGACGCCGGAGACGGCGACGAGGGCTCTCCCGGTCACGGGGGCGGCTCTCAGGGAGGAAGCCCGGTGAGAGTCCGGCGCGGTCCCGCCACTGTGAGCCCGGCAGCTGCCGGGTGAGTCAGGAACTCCCGCCGTCCAACGAACCACCCGGGGCGCGGATACCCCGAGGAAGGCTCTGCGCTCGCATGCTTCTGCTGCTGTCGACCTCCGACACCGATCTCCTCAGCGCCCGCGCCGCCGGTGGCCCCGTGCCGTTCCGGCTCGCCAACCCGGCCCGCCTCGACCTCACCGAACTCCCCGCGCTGCTCGACGGCGTCGACCTCGTCGTGGTCCGCCTCCTCGGCGGCATCCGCGCCTGGGAGGAGGGCCTGAACCTCCTCCTCGCCGAGGACCAGCACCGCCCCGTCGTCGTCCTCACCGGCGAACAGGCCCCCGACGCGCAGCTGATGGAGGCGTCCACCGTCCCGGTCGGCACCGCCGCCGAGGCACACGCCTACCTCGCGCACGGCGGGCCCGAGAACCTCGGCCGCCTCGCCCGCTTCCTCTCCGACACCGTCCTGCTGACCGGCCACGGCTTCGAGCCGCCGCAGCCCGCGCCGACCTGGGGCGAGCTGGAGCGGCCCGCGGCCCGTGAGGACATCGACGGCCCGCTCGTCCCGGTGCTCTACTACCGCGCGCACCACATGAGCGGCAACACCGGCTTCGTCGACGCGCTCTGCACCGAGATCGAGAAGGCCGGGGGCCGCCCGCTGCCGCTCTTCGTCGCCTCGCTGCGCGCGCCCGAGCCGGAGCTGATCGACGCGCTGCGCCCGGCCGACGCCATCGTCACCACCGTCCTCGCCGCGGGCGGCACCAAGCCCGCCGAGGCGTCCGCCGGTGGCGACGACGAGTCCTGGGACGCGGGCGCGCTCGCCGCCCTGGACGTGCCGATCCTCCAGGCGCTCTGCCTGACGGGTAACCGCGCCGCCTGGGAGGAGAACGACGAGGGGCTCTCCCCGTTGGACGCCGCCACCCAGATCGCCGTCCCCGAGTTCGACGGCCGCCTGATCACCGTCCCGTTCTCCTTCAAGGAGATCGACGAGGACGGTCTGCCGACGTACGCCGCCGACCCCGAGCGCGCCGCCCGCGTCGCCGGGATCGCCGTCCGCCACGCCAGGCTGCGCCACATCCCGGCTCCGGAGAAGAAGCTGGCGCTGGTCCTCTCCGCGTACCCCACCAAGCACTCCCGCATCGGCAACGCCGTCGGCCTCGACACCCCCGCCTCCGCCGTCGCCCTCCTGCGCCGCCTGCGCGAGGAGGGGTACGACTTCGGCGACGAGGAGGTCCCGGGTCTGGCGTCGGGCGACGGCGACGAGCTGATCTACGCGCTCATCGAGGCGGGCGGCCACGACCAGGAGTGGCTGACCGAGGAACAACTCGCCAGGAACCCTGTCCGTATCCCCGCCGCCGACTACCGGCGCTGGTACGCCACGCTCCCCCAGGAACTGCGCGACTCCGTCGAGGAGCACTGGGGCCCGCCGCCCGGTGAGATGTTCCTCGACCGCTCCCGCAACCCGGAGGGCGACATCGTCCTCGCCGCCCTGCGCCGCGGCAATCTGCTGATCCTCATCCAGCCGCCGCGCGGCTTCGGCGAGAACCCGATCGCGATCTACCACGACCCCGATCTGCCGCCGTCCCACCACTACCTGGCCGCCTACCGCTGGATCGCCGCTTCTGCCGACGACGGCGGCTTCGGCGCCGACGCGATGATCCACCTGGGCAAGCACGGCAACCTGGAGTGGCTGCCCGGCAAGAACGCGGGCCTCTCCGCCGCCTGCGGCCCGGACGCCGCCCTCGGCGACCTGCCGCTGATCTACCCGTTCCTCGTCAACGACCCCGGCGAGGGCACCCAGGCCAAGCGCCGCGTCCACGCCACCCTCGTCGACCACCTCGTCCCGCCGATGGCGCGCGCCGACTCGTACGGCGACATCGCCCGCCTGGAACAGCTCCTCGACGAGTACGCGCAGATCAGCGCCATGGACCCGGCGAAGCTCCCGGCGATCCGCGCGCAGATCTGGACCCTCATCCAGGCCGCCAGGCTCGACCACGACCTCGGTCTGGAGGCCCGCCCCGACGACGACGGCTTCGACGACTTCCTCCTCCACGTCGACGGCTGGCTCTGCGAGGTCAAGGACGCCCAGATCCGCGACGGTCTGCACGTCCTGGGCGCCGCCCCCGCCGGTGAGGCACGCGTCAACCTCGTCCTCGCGATCCTCCGCGCCCGCCAGATCTGGGGCGGTACGTCCGCGCTCCCCGGACTGCGCGAGGCGCTGGGCCTGGACGAGTCCGCCGCCACCCGCACCACCGCCGACGAGGCGGAGGAGCGCGCCCGCGCCCTCGTCCAGGCGATGGAGGACGCCGGTTGGGCGCCGTCCGCCGTCGCCGAGGTGGCCGCCGGGCAGCCCGAGCAGGTCGCCGCGATCCTCGACTTCGCCGTCCGCGAGGTCGTCCCGCGCCTCGCCGGGACCACCGCCGAGATCGACCACGCCGTCCACGCCCTGAACGGCGGCTTCGTCCCCGCGGGCCCGTCCGGCTCCCCGCTGCGCGGCCTGGTCAACGTCCTGCCGACCGGCCGTAACTTCTACTCCGTCGACCCCAAGGCCGTCCCGTCCCGCCTCGCCTGGGAGACCGGCCAGGCGCTCGCCGACTCCCTCCTGGAGCGCTACCGCGCCGACAACGGCGAGTGGCCCACCTCCGTCGGCCTCTCCCTCTGGGGCACCAGCGCCATGCGCACCTCCGGGGACGACGTCGCCGAGGCGCTCGCGCTGCTCGGCGTCCGCCCCGTCTGGGACGACGCCTCCCGCCGCGTCACCGGCCTGGAGCCGATCGCCCTGGAGGAGCTGGGCCGCCCCCGCATCGACGTCACCCTCCGCATCTCCGGCTTCTTCCGCGACGCGTTCCCGCACGTCATCGGCCTGCTCGACGATGCGGTGCGGCTCGCCGCCGGGCTGGACGAGCCCGCCGCCGACAACCACATCCGCGCCCACGCCCAGGCCGACCTCGCCGCCCACGGCGACGAACGCCGCGCCACCACCCGTATCTTCGGCTCCCGCCCCGGCACCTACGGCGCGGGCCTGCTCCAGCTCATCGACTCCCGCGACTGGCGCACCGACGCCGACCTCGCCGAGGTCTACACCGTCTGGGGCGGCTACGCGTACGGCCGCGGGCTGGAGGGCCGCCCGGCGCGCGACGAGATGGAGACCGCGTACAAGCGCATCGCCGTCGCCGCGAAGAACACCGACACCCGCGAACACGACATCGCCGACTCCGACGACTACTTCCAGTACCACGGCGGCATGGTCGCCACGGTGAAGGCGCTCAAGGGCACCGCCCCGGAGGCGTACATCGGCGACTCCACCCGCCCGGAGACGATCCGCACCCGCTCCCTCGTCGAGGAGACCTCCCGGGTCTTCCGCGCCCGCGTCGTCAACCCGCGCTGGATCGAGGCGATGCGCCGCCACGGCTACAAGGGCGCCTTCGAACTCGCCGCCACCGTCGACTACCTCTTCGGCTACGACGCGACCACCGGCGTCGTCGCCGACTGGATGTACGACAAGCTCGCCCAGACCTACGTCCTCGACCCCGAGAACCGCGCCTTCCTCCAGGAGGCCAACCCCTGGGCCCTCCACGGCATCGCCGAACGCCTCCTGGAAGCGGAATCCCGCGGCATGTGGGAGAAGCCGGACGCGGACACCCTGTCCGCCCTCCGCGAAGCATTCCTGGAAACGGAGGGAGAGCTGGAGGGGGAGGAGTGACCCCTCCACCGCCCCTGACCGACCCGAGACCTTTCAGGAACCCTTCCTGAGAATTCTGCCGCCACGGCCCGCCCTCCCTATGGGGGGCGGGCCGTTGGCGTGCGGGAGAGTTCAGGGAGACTTCCTGATGATTCTTCGGCTGCGGGGGCGCCGGACCGGCGGCCCCGCCCGGCCGACCGCCGCTCCCCCTCCGAGGACGCACGATGCAGACCCGCACCCGGGCGCACACACCGGCCGCACCCACGGCTCCCCGCCGCAGGTTCACCCGGCTGAGCCGGGCGTTCGCCTGCGCCGTGCTCCTCACCGGCTTCGGCGTGGCGGCTTTCGGGCTGTCGGGTGTCGCCGGATCGCTCGGGTACGCCGGGACGCCGGGCACGCTGACCGTCCAGGGCTGCCGGGAGGTGGCGGGGCGGTCCCACGGGCAGAACTGCTTCGGCCCGGTGCGTGCGAAGGACGGCACGCTCCTGGACGAGGAGGCTGCCCTGGACGCAGAGTTGCGGCCCGGCGACCGGGTGGCGGTCCGTGGCATCGCCGCGTTCTGGGTGTCCGAGGGGCGGCAGCACCTCGGCGAACCAGGGCTGATCGCCGGTGCGGGGATCCTGCTGTCCGGCTTCTGGGTTCCCTACCTCACCACCGGCACCTTCCCCTGGCGCACCACCCCACCGCCCGGCGCCCCGCTGTGCACCCTCGGCCCCCGCGCCCGGCTGACCCGCACCGTGCTGTGCACGCTCGGCGCCTGCGTCGCCGGGGCATGCGTGATCGCCTCGCTGCTCTGAGGAAGGCCCGCCCGGCCCACGGGGGGGGCGGGCCGTCGGCGTGATCCTGCCGAGCACCCTCACAGGGCTTCCGGGAGCGGTACGTTGCCGACCATGGCTTTCTTGGAAGACGTCGTCTGGCCGCCCGCTCCGCTCAGGACCGAGCGGCTGGTGCTCCGCGAGCCCGAGGTCCGGGACCGTACGGCGTTCCTCGCCCTGCTCGCCTCGCCGGAGGTGCACACCTACCTCGGTGGCCCGCGCCCGCGCGATGAACTTGAGCGGGAGATGCCCGGGGCGCCCACCCGGCGGCCCGGGCTCTTCGTCGTCGAACGTGACGGAGCGATGATCGGCCAGATCACCCTCACCGAGGAGTCAGGACTCCTTCCCCGGGCCGCCGGGAGGGCCGAACTCGGCTATCTCTTCCTGCCGGAGGCATGGGGACGCGGGTACGCCACCGAGGCGTGTACGGCGGTCCTCGACTGGTTCACCGGTGTGCTCCCCGGCCGCCCCGTGGTGCTCGCCACCCAGACCGCCAACACCGGCTCCCGCCGCCTCGCGGCGAAGCTCGGGTTCGTCGAGGCGGGGCTGTTCCATGCGTACGGCGCGGAGCAGTGGTGCGGCGTGTGGTCCCCGGCTGCGGCGCCCGGCCCGAACCCTTGAGGGCCGCGGGCCCCGGCGCGCCCCACGCCCCCGACCGTCAGGGCCCCTGCCCCCTCAAGGACCGGTCCTGATCGTCTTCATCGTCAGATGGGACTCCAGGCGGCGGACGGCGGGCAGGCCGCTCAGACGGTCGGTCAGGAAGGCTTCGTAGGCGGCGTGGTCGGCGACGGCGACGCGGATGAAGTAGTCGGGGCGGCCGTACATGCGGCGGAATTCCACGACCTCTTCGAAGGACGCCACGATGGACTCGAATTCCTCGAAACTCTTGCGGTCCTGCGCGTAGATCTCGACGTCGATCAGGACCTCCAGACCGCGTCCGACGGCCTCCGGGTCGATGACGGCGCGGTATCCGCTGATGACGCCGGACTCCTCCAGACGCTTGACCCGCCGCAGACAGGGCGGTGCGGTCAGTCCGATGCGTTTGGCCAGCTCAACGTTGGTGAGCCGCCCGTCGTGGCGCAGTTGAAAGATAATTTCGCGGTCGATCGCATCGAGCGGTACTTCCTTGCTCATATCCCGAGAATACAGGGGTGATCGGCAATCATATGAGGCGGAAGTTTTTCTAAAATTTCGCCATGGAAATACCCCAGGCCGTCACCGGGGCGCCACCCCGGCCCGTACCCGTACCGCCGCCCCCGAGGACCTCCCAGGCACGCGCGGCGTTCAAGGATTCGGCGGGTGCCGGTCTGGCGTTCATCCCGCTCGGGCTCGCCTACGGGGCGCTCGTGACGCAGTCGGGTCTGGACTGGTGGTGGGCGGGGCTGTCCGCGCTGGTCGCCTTCGGCGGCTCGTTCGAGTTCCTGCTGATCGGCCTGGTCACGGTCTGCACCCCGCTCGCCTCCATCGCGGTCGCCGCGTTCATGGTGAACGTCCGCCATGTCTTCTACGCGCTCTCCTTCCCGCTGCACCGCGTGACCGGCCGCCTCGGGAAGACGTACAGCACCTTCGCCCTGTGCGACGAGGCGTTCGCGCTGACCTCCGGGGAGCGCGCCCGCTCCTGGCCCGGCCCGCGCATCCTGTGGTTGCAGTTCTCGCTGCACCTGTACTGGGCGGCCAGTTCGGTGGCCGGGGCGCTGCTCGGCTCGCTCATCCCGGCGGGCGTCACCGGTCTGGACTTCGCCCTCACCGCGATGTTCACCGTCCTCGCGCTGGACGCGGTCCGGGACCTGCGCGGCGATCTGCCCACGCCGGTGATCGCCCTGCTCAGCGCGGTGGTCGCCCGGCTCCTCTTCCCGGAGGAGATGCTGCCGGTCGCCTTCGCGCTGTTCACCGCCGCCCTGCTGGCCCGTCACTTCGTCACCGGGCGGAGGGCCGTCCGTGCCTGATACGCGCTACGCCGTCGCCGCCGTCCTCGTCACCGCGGCGGTCACCTGGGGCCTGCGGGCCCTGCCGTTCGCCGCCCTCACCCCGCTGCGCGCCAGCGGTACGGTCCGGTTCCTCAGCACCCGGATGCCGGCCGGGGTCATGCTGATCCTGCTGGTCTACTGCCTGCGCGACGTCCCCGTCACCCACACCCGCGCGCTGGCCCCGCTGACCGCGCTCGCCGTCACCGTCGGCCTGCATCTGTGGCGCCGCAACGCCCTGCTGAGCATCCTCGCCGGAACCGCCGTCCACACGCTGCTGGCGAGTCTGGTCTTCACGGGCTGAGGTCCGGCGGACGGGCGGGGCCGGGTGTCCCTTACGGGATCCGTAGGGGACACCCACGATCCGTAAGGGACGTCCCCTACGGATCCCGCGTCACCCGTCCCCGTCAGCCGGGAAGTCCGCGCCGACCGTCAGTGTGATCTCGCCCGGTACCGCGTCCGCCGCCTCCCGGGGCGTGAGGTGGCCGGGGAGGCGGGCGGCCAGGACCTCGGCCTGGGCGCGTAGTCCGGCCGGGTAGGCGAGCGAGGTGGGGCCCGGGGTGGGGGCGTTGCCGGTGGTGGTGACGGTGAAGCCGAGGGCGCGCAGTTCGGTGGCGGCGGTGGCGGCGCGGCCGGGGGTCCCGGTGCCGTTGAGGACGCGGACCCGGACGGAGGCGGCGGTGACGGGGTGGGCGGCGGCCGCGGTCAGCCGTCGCTTGGCGGCCGCGTCGATCTCCCGGTCGTGCGCGAGATCGCTGAAGACGTCGCCTGCCTGCGGGTACTGCCAGACGACGTTGGCGCGGTCGGTGGGGACGTCCGCCTCGCGCGGATAGTTCGGCACGGTGAGGAAGGTGAGCCGGTCGGCGGGGATGTCCTTGAGCGTGGCGGCGAGATCGTAGAGCGGTTTGATCCCGGCCAGGTCGTTGTCGGTGGTGAGCGACTTGGTGGCGGAGTCGAGGAAGTCGTAGAGCGAGCCGGGGCTGGTCAGCTGGGCGCGGGCCTTGGTGCCGAGCGCCTTCAGGAACTCCTGCTGACGGCCGATACGGCCCAGGTCGGAGCCGTCGCCGACGCTGTAACGGGTGCGGACGTAGCCGAGCGCCTGCTCGTCGCGGACGTTCTGGCAGCCCGCCGGGAGGTCGAGGTGGGCCTTGACGTCGTGGATGGCGTGCTCGGGGCAGACCTCTATGCCGCCCAGGGCGTTGACCATCCCCTTGAAGCCCTGGAAGTCGAGCGAGGCGAAGTGGTCGATGCGCAGCCCGGTGGCGGTCTCGACCGTCTTGATCGTGCAGCTGGCGGCCTTGCCGATGTCGCCGCCGTCCCCGCCGATCGAGAACGCCTCGTTGATCTTGAAATGGTGCGGGGCCGACCGGCTGCCGTTGCCCCGTACACAGGAGGGGATGCGCACCCAGGAGTCGCGCGGGAAGGAGAGCGCGGTCGCCCAGTGCCGGTCGGCGGAGAGGTGCAGCACCATCAGCGTGTCCGACTGCATGGTCGTCAGGCCCTTGCCGTACTTGGCGTTGGAGCCCGCGCGGCTGTCGGAGCCGACCACGAGGATGTTCTTCGAGCCGGGGCTGAGGTTGGCGGGCCGGTCGCCGAGCCCGTCGTCGATGTCGGTGCCGCGGATGTTGGCGTCCAGGTGCTGGTAGATCCAGGCGCCCGCGCCGGTGGTGCCGAGCAGCACCGCGGCGAGGACGGCACCGGCCCAGACGACGATGCGGCCGCGGCGGGTCATCCGGAGCTTCCCGGGCGGTGCGGCCGGACGGCCCGGCGCGCCCGCGGCGACGGCCGCCGGGCGGGGGCGGGCCCCGGGAGCGGGACGGCGCGCGGCCGCCGGTTCGCGCCGGGGGCCGGGAACGCCGCGGGCCGCGCGGCCGGGCGGGGCGTCCCGGCGCGCGGCGGCGCCTGACCGGAGGGGCCCGCCGCCCCGGGAACTCTGCCTGTCGTGCACGCCGTTGGCCCCTCTCGCTCTGCGGATGCTACGTCGGGGAGCGCGGTACGGGGAGCCGTCCCGGACAACGCGCACGGTGGCGGGGGGGCCGGATACGGCGGTCGGGCCGGTCCGGGCGGCGGGCCCGGCGGGGCGGGCGCGGGCGCGACGGCGCGCACCGGGGCGGGTGCGCGGCCCGGACACACCCCGGTGGCCGTCGGGAGCAGCGGCGCGCGGGGGGCGCGCGGAGCGGGGTGCGCACGCCCCGGGTGCGGGGGTGCCGCCCGGTGCCGTCGGGTCAGATCCCGGAGCTGGGGAGCAGGTGGATGGTGTCCGGGTCGTACCGGAACCACCGGGGCGGTCGGCCGCCGGGGGTGGTGCGCATCCGGCACCACTGGGCGCCGTTCTCGTCCGTCCACCATGCGGTGATCCGGCCCACCGCCCAGTGTCCGTCCGGGAAGTGGACCTCGACGGGCTGGTAGACCCATCGCACCTCCGCGTCCGGGGGCGGGCAGTCCCAGCTCGGGAGTGAGCACCTCGTCGCCATCTCCCCCTCCGAAAACACCCGTTACCGCCATGTGGAGAGCCAGCGTACCGGCAATATCTACAGTGTTGTAGAACTTCATGGGAGCCGGTACGGAGCACTGCCGCCGGACCCGGTACGCCGGGGCGGGGCGGGCCGCGCCCCGGAGCCGCCGTCAGAGCGGTGGATGCGCCTGTGACCTGCCGCTTTCGGGGAAAGGATCATTCCGCCCGGCGCAGGAAGGTGCGGGCGCCGCGGAGCCTGGTGCGGACCGTGCGCCGCGTCCGGGTGCTGTCCAGACGGACGTCCAGCGGCCCCGGGGGACCGACGTCGGCGCGGCGACCGGCCGGGAGCGCGGCGGGGTCCAGCCCCTCGCGCCCGGCGATCAGAACGCCCAACTCGTGACGGCTGACGGCATCCGGGGCGCACCCCCGGATCGCCGTCTCCGCCGCCGCCTTCGCCGCCCCGTAGGGGGTGAGCGGGTCCGGCGGCGCCGACTCGTCGTAGTGGACGGCGGCACCGGAGAAGACGGCGTCACTGGAGACGTGCACCAGCCGGGCGCCGTACCGGGTGACCGCCCGCGCCAGGCGGATCGCCCCGTCGGCGGTGACCGCCCGGTCGCCCCGCCGGTACGCCGCGTTGAGGACGGCGTCCGGCCGGGTCTCCCCGAGCATCCGCGTGATCTCCTCGCCGCGGCGGAGGTCCAGGGGCGCCCGGCGGACACCGGGGAGGTCACCGGCGCGGGTCGCGAAGGTCGCCGTCACGGTGTGTCCGGCCGCCCGCGCCTGCCGGGCCGCCTCACGCCCCAGGAAGCCGCTGCCGCCCACGATCAGAAGGTCCATGACCGGCCACGGTAGGCCCCGGGGAAGCGGCTTCCCAGGGCGCGCGGGCCGCCGCGCTCACAGCGGTGTCGCGGCCTTGAGGATGAGGACGAGGGCGATCGTGGAGTTCAACGAGGCGAGGGCCGAGGTGGCGGTACCGGCGGCGGCGACGAGGGCGGCGAGGCCGGTCGGGGTCAGGGCGTGCGGCCAGCTGCGGGTCGGCGGTACCGGCGCGAGCAGCGCCGCCACCCGGCGCGGCACCGGGCCGGTCTCCGCGGCGGCGAAGTGCGCCAGCTCCGGATAGGGGGCGCCCGCCCGGCCCACGAGCGCCGCCTTGCCGACCGCGTGCGCCGTCACCCGGCGGTCGCCGACGGCGCGGGCGGCCTCCTCGTCGGCCCACCGCTCCGTCGCGTACGCCGCCGCCGAACGCAGCGGCAGCAGCAGCGGGTTGAGGCATCCGGCCAGTCGGACGGCCAGCAGATGGCGGTGGTGGTGGCAGTCCAGATGGGCCCGCTCGTGGGCGAACAGGGCCCGCCGCTCGGCGCCGTCCAGGCTGTCCAGCATCCCCTGCGACACCACGACCCGCCCGGAGCGCGCGGCCCGCCCCGGACGCCCCGGGGTGCCCGGCACGGCGTACGCGTACGGCGTCGCGTCCGGGAGGACGGCCGGGTCGTGGCCCGGGGGCAGCGCGGCGAGCGCGTCGTGGGCGCGCGCCCGGATGCGGCGGTGGCGGCGCAGCGCCCCGACGCACGCCACGCCCGCGGCGGCGAGCGCGACGATGGCGGCGGTCCCGGCGATCTCCGCCAGGGGCACCGCGGCGCGCACCTCCGGGTCGGACCAGCCGTCGGGCAGCGGGTTGCCGGGCAACTGTGCGGTCCCGACGACCATCAGCAGGCCCAGGCAGAGCGTGCTGCACACGGCGAGGACGGTGGAGAGCAGGGTCAGCAGACGGGTGGAGGCGCGGGGGTGGAGGTGCTGACCGGCGAGTTTGGCGATCGGCAGCGCGGTGAGCGGCAGGACCAGCGGGAGGAAGACGAAGAACCCCACGGGTCAGTCCCCGTCGGGCGCCGGGCCACCGGGGGCGGCGCCGTCCAGCAGGGCGCGCAGCACCTGTTCGTCATGGGCGGAGAGCGCCGAGACGAAGCTGGTCAGGACGGCGTCCCGGTCCGGTTCGCCGTCCAGGACCCGGCGCATCCGCAGCGCCGCGAGCCCGGCTTCGTCGGCGGCGGGCGTCCAGAGGTAGGCGCGGCCGGACCGCTCCCGGGTGACGGCCTTCTTGGCGTGCAACCGGGACAGGATGGTCATCACCGTTGTGTACGCGAGGTCGCCGCCGAGTCGTTCCTGCACCCAGGCGGCGGAGACCGGTTCCGGCGCGTGGTGCAGCGCGGTCAGGACCTGCGCCTCCAACTCGCCCTGCCCACGGCGGCGGGCGCGCTCCGGGCCGCCCGCGCGGTAGCCGCCGGGGGCGCCCGCGGGACCCCCGGTTCCGCCGTGTCCGGAGGGCGCGCCGAGCGCTCTTCCGAAGGGTTTCCCGCCCATGCCGTCGCCTCCCGCCGTGCCGGGCGTCCCGGGGCCGGGACGTCGGGGCATCTTACGACCGCGGTCGCGGTCCGTACCGCGCGGCCGGATTCCGCCGCCCGCCCCGGGGAACGGGCCCCGGAGCGGCCCCTACGGGACGCCCTGTGGGGGATGACCCGTAGGGAACGCGCCGTGGGGAAGAGCCCGTACGGGACGGTGTCGACGGGCCGCGCCAACTTCTACAGTCCTGTAGATTTTAGCTCCGTGCGCCGCAGCTGTCCTGTCCGTCGGCCCGGGTGCCGGCGGAGCGGCGCCGTGTCCACCTCATAGCCCTCATAGCTCTGAACCCGATACGCCGGACCGTGCGCGGCGCCCCGCGCAACCGGGCGCCGAGTGCGTCCGGCCCGTACGCGGACCGGCACATCACCTGGAGGTACACCATGGGAGTCTCGCTGGCCAAGGGCGGCAACGTCTCGCTGTCGAAGGAGGCGCCCGGCCTGAGCGCGGTCACCGTCGGCCTCGGCTGGGACGTGCGGACGACGACGGGCGCCGACTACGACCTGGACGCGAGCGCCCTGCTCTGCACCGAGGCGGGCAAGGTCGTCTCGGACCGCCACTTCGTCTTCTACAACAACCTGACCAGCCCGGACGGTTCGGTCCAGCACACCGGCGACAACCTCACCGGTGAGGGCGAGGGCGACGACGAGTCGATCAACATCAACCTCACCGACGTCCCCGGCGAGGTCGCGAAGATCGTCTTCCCGGTCTCCATCCACGAGGCGGAGAGCCGCGGCCAGAGCTTCGGTCAGGTCCGTAACGCCTTCATCCGCGTCATCAACCGCCTCGACGGCGCCGAGCTGGCCCGTTACGACCTGAGCGAGGACGCCTCCACCGAGACCGCCATGGTCTTCGGTGAGCTGTACCGCCACGGCGGCGAGTGGAAGTTCCGCGCCGTAGGCCAGGGCTACGCCTCCGGTCTCGCCGGAATCGCCGCCGACTTCGGCGTGAACGTCTGACCCGCCGCCGAGCCGTCCGACCGGAGCACCGGCCACCGCACCGCCCGGTCCCGTACGGGGAGTTCCGTACGGGACCGGGCGGTGGTGCGTGCGGCCACCGTCGACGCGGCGGTGCACGTAGGGGCGGGCCCGTACGGGAGATGCCGTACGGGCCCGCCCCTACGGGGTTCCCCGGCCGGACGATCCCTTACGGCGTCCGGCCCCGGGGTTTCAGAGGTCGAACTCGCCCGGGTTGATGTCCAGCGCGAAGCACGCCTCACGGACCACTGCCTGCTCGGTCTTGTCGAAGTCGCCGTCCGCGCCGCCGATGACGATGCCGATCTGGATCACCGCACGCGCCTCGACCGGCTTCTTCTTCACCTTGCCGATCTCCTGCATCACGGCGACCTTGCCGAAGTCGAAGTCGGCGGTCAGCTTGTCGAGGTAGCCGTCGAAGCGGCGCTGGAGGTCGTCCGCCGCGAAGTTCTGCAGCACCTCGTTGGTGCCGATCAGCTGCGCCACCCGGCGCCGCTCGGACGGGTCGATCGTGCCATCGGCGGCTGCCACCAGCGCGCACATCGCCATGCTGGCGTCCCGGAAGGCGCCGCTCTTGAGGTCGTTCTTCTTGGCGACGAGCTGGGTCTGCATCGTCTGGGCGGAATCCTTGATCCGGTCCCACAGTGCCATCGGGATCTCCTGGTCGTCGTCGTCCGTTGTTCCGTGTGCCGGTGCCGCACGGCGTGCCGGACGGACGGTGCGGCCCGCGCCGCGGGCACGTCACGTCCGGCCGACCGGCGGCCGGTTTGGTCATGCGTAGGTAAAATCTACAGGTATGTAGAGGTTTGTGGAGGGGGCGGGGTCGACGAGATCGCTTTCCGGGCGGCGGGATCGCTGTCCGGGCGGCGGGGGAGGCAGGGGTGACGGAGGAGTCGGGGGTGCCGGAGGTGCCTGACGCGCGCCGCGCGCCGCTCGCCGCGTGCCGACTCGCCACCGCTCGCCGGTCGTCCGCCCGTCGCCGTCTCGCGCACCCCGGTCCTCGCTCCGGACATTCCGCCCATAGTTGGGCATGTTGGGGTTACGGTGGAGTGACCGGGGACCGCCCGCCGGAACGAGGGCCGTGTGCGGCTCCGCCGAGGTCCCCGGGGCCCCGTGCCGGAAGGCCCGGACCATGAGGCCCGAGTGAGGTGAGCACGATGCAGATCGCGTTGACCGTGGTCGTTCTGCTGGCACTGATCGCCCTGGGCGTACTGTTCCTCGCCCGGGTCAACGCCCAGCAGGCGGGCCGGATGGCGACGCACAAGTACGCGACGCTGCAACCCTCCTTCCGCCTCCGGATGCGCCGATGGCCGCACGGCGGCGGCAGCCGCCCCGGCCCGCACGCCGCCGGACCCCCGCCGCCCACCCCCGACGAACGGGGCGACGGCCGACCCACCGGATCCTGACCGCGGCACCTTCCGCACCGCCCCCGGACCCCGGCCCATGTCGCCCACCCC
>NZ_JODY01000058.1 GCF_000718015.1 Streptomyces catenulae
AGGGGACTCTGTGGGAGAGTAGGACGCCGCCGAACAATTTTTAGCTCCGGTCCCCGGAAACCAGTGATGGTTTCCGGGGACCGGAGCATTTTTGCGTTCGGCCACCGGTGGCCGTGTGTGCGTAACGCCTCGTTCACCTCGCGTGGCCAGGATCCGCGGCATGGGGACTGTGGAGACGCTCAAGTCGGCCGGGGTGCGCGCCGGTGACGAGGTCGTGGTGCCGGCGTACGGCAACGCCGAAGTGGCCGAGGCGGTGGTGGAGTTGGGTGCGTTGCCCGTCTTCGCCGACGTCGACGGGGAGAGCTACTGCCTCGATCCCGCCGCGGTGTCCGACGTGGTGACGCGCCGGACCGCCGCCGTCGTCGCGATACACCGCTTCGGGCGGCGGGCCGACGACAGCTGGATTCGGGAACTGGGACGACGGCACGGGCTGTTGGTGCTGGTCGTGGACGAGCCGGGAGCGGCGTCCGAAGGGGCCGAGCGGCGGCGGGCGCACGCGGCGTACCTCGACGGGCGGCTCAAGGGCGTGGAGACCCCGGCGTCCGCGGCGGGGCACACCTATGAGCAGTACGTGGTGCGGGTCCCCGGCAACGGGCGTCCGGACCGGGACGCGTTCGCGCGGGCGCTGCGTGCCAAGGGCGTCGGCTGCCGGATACCCGTACAGGCGCCCGTGTACCGGATGCCGGGGCTGCGGCGGGACGTCTTTCTGCCGCAGACCGAGCGAGCCGTGGACGAGACGTTGGCGCTGCCGCTGCGGGCGGGAATGGAACGGCGGGAGTTGCAGCGGATGGTGGGTGCCTGCAATGCGCTCGGGGGACTGTTGCAGCCCGCGAGGTGACGGCGGCGGGCGGTTTCCTGGAGGGGCCGTGCGCGATTCGGAGCTTCGGCGCAGGTCATGTATGATCTATTCCGCTGGCTCGCCCCAATAGCTCAGTCGGCAGAGCGTCTCCATGGTAAGGAGAAGGTCTACGGTTCGATTCCGTATTGGGGCTCAGAAGAAAAGGCCCCCGCCACAATGGCGGGGGCCTTTTGCATGTGTGGATGGAGAGGGCCGTCTCTTTCCCGCCCGGTGATGATTTGGGCGGGAAAGAGACGGGCTTTCTACTGCTGTGTGGTGGTGGGGATTTCGGGGACGCGCATCGCGAGGATCGCCATGTCGTCCGAGGCCGGTTCGGCGGCGAAGCGTTCCACTGCGCGCAGGACCCGGGCGGCTACCGCGCCCGCCGTCAGGCCCGTACACATCGTCAGGACATCGGTGAGGCCGTCGTCGCCGAGCATGCGGGTGCCCTCGCGGCGCTCGGTGACGCCGTCGGTGACGCAGAGGAGGACATCGCCCGGGTCGAGGGTGACGGTCTGTTCGTACAGCTCCAGGTCGTCCATGACGCCGAGGAGGGGCTGGGGTTCGGCGGCCGGTTCGACCGAGCCGTCCTGGCGGAGGCGGAGCGGGAGCGGGTGTCCGGCGCAGACGACCTTCAGCAGGGCGCTGCCGTCCTCCTGCGGCCACAGTTCGCCGTAGAGCAGGGTGAGGAAGCGGCTGCGGGCGCCTTCGTCGAGGATCGCGGCGTTGAGGCGCTCCAGGACGGCGGGGCCGCCGAAGCCCTCGCGGGCCAGGAGGCGCAGGGCGTGCCGGGCCAGGCCCGTGACGGCGGCGGCCTCGGGGCCGGTGCCGCAGACGTCGCCGATGGCGAAGCCGTACGCGCCGTCGCGGATGGGGAAGAGGTCGTAGAAGTCGCCGCCGACCTCGTTGCCCTCACCGGCGGCACGGTAGATGACCTCGACCTCGACGTTGGGGACGTCCGGCAGCTCCGGGGGGAGGAGGCTGCGCTGGAGGGACTGGCTGATGGCGGTGCGCTCGGAGTAGAGGCGGGCGTTGTCGAGGGCGAGCGCGGCGCGGCGGGAGAGGTCCTCGGCCAGCTCCAGGATCTCCTGGCGGAAGTGCTCCTCGGTCGGTTTGCCCAGGGTGAGCATGCCGATGACGCGGTTGCGGGCGACCAGCGGCAGGACGACGGTCTCGCCGCCGACCGCGGAGGCGGTGGCGAGGGAGGCGCCGGGGCCGGTGGAGGGCCGCGCGGAATCGCCGAGGCCCAGGCTGCGCAGGGAGGTGCGGAGCGCGGCGTCGTGCGCGGCGTCGGTGGGGGCGGTCCACACACGGGCGCCCGGGGTGGGCACCGGCTCGGGCGGATCGACCTTCAGCAGCAGGGTCTTGAGGCCGTCGATGCGGTCCTCGTCCTCGTGCAGGACGTAGGACAGCTCGGGCTCGGACGCCTGGTCGGCGACGGTGTAGACGGCGCACCAGGTGGCGAGGGTGGGGACCGTCATCTGGGCCATCAGCGCCAGTGTCTGGTCGCGGTCGAGGGTCCCGGCGAGCAGGTCGGACGCCTCGACGAGGAAGGAGAGGGAGCCGCGGCGGAGCTTCTCCAGCTCGGTCAGGCGGGCCCGTTCGACGGCGAGGGCGATGCGGTCGGCGGCGAACTGGAGATGCAGTGCCTCTTCGTTGGTGTAGCGCCCGGCGCTCTCCGCGGCGACGCCGAGCGAGCCGGTCAGCCGGCCCTCGACCTTCAGCGGGACGGTGACGACGGAGCGCATCCCCGTGCCGTTGAGGAGGGGGACGGCGCCGGGGACGGCGGTGAGGTCCTCGTGGACGGAGGGCATCCGGGCGGAGCCGTAGCGGCCCGAGCCGGTCTCGACGGGGACGCGGGCGAAGCGCTGGCGGGCGGAGGGCAGGCCGGTGGAGGCACGGACCTCCAGCTCCGTCTCGTCGTCGGTGGCGAGCAGCAGATAGGCGGCGTCGCCGTCGAGCATGTCGCGGGCGCGCTCGACGGTGCGCTGGAGCAGACCGTCGAGGTCGTCGGGGGCGGGGGAGCCGATGAAGACCTCGAACGGGTCGGACGGGCGGCCGTCGGCCCGGGAGGTCTGCGAGGCGGCGTCCGGTGCGGGGGTGCGGGTCGGGCTCTGCAGCACGGCGCGTTCGTGGTCGCGGACGAGGAGGCAGACGGTGGACGCCTCGCCGTCGGCGTCGCGGACCCGCAGATGGGAGGCGTAGACGGGCAGGACGCGGCCGTCGGCGCCGCGGACGCCGTAGGAGCCCTCCCAGCGGGAGAGGCGCAGGGCCTCGGCGATGCCGGTGCCGGTGCCGGGGGTGTGCGGCCAGGCGGCGATGTCGGTGAGGGGTTTGCCGACGACCTGCTCGGCTTCGTAGCCGAAGAGGCCGGTGGCGTCGTCGTTCCAGGCGCTGATGCAGCCGCCGCGGTCGATCTGGACGACGGCGACGCGGACGCGGTGGTCGGCGACGGGCAGCGCGTCGACGGGGAGCGCGGGACCGGCGGCGCGGGTGCCCGCCGGGCGCTCGGGCAGGTCGAGGCGGAACCAGACGTACTTGCGGTCGGGGGAGTACTCGACGCCCCAGCGGGCGGCGAGCGCGCCGCACAGGAGCAGTCCGCGGCCGCCCTCGCGGTCCGGGTGGACCAGGACGCGGCCGGTGTTCTGGAGCGGGATCTCGCGCTCGGGGTAGCGGTCGGCGACGGAGATACGGACGCCGCTCTCCTCGCGCAGGCACAGGACGTCGGCGGCGGTTCCGGCGTGCACGACGGCGTTGGTGACCAGTTCACTGGTAAGGACGACGGCGTCGTCGACGATGTCGCCGTATCCCCAGCCCTGGAGGGTGTCGCGGACGAACGCACGGGCCTGGGCGACCGAGCGCCCGACCGGTTCGAAGGTGGCGGCGGCCCGCGCGGTGATCACTGGTCTCCTCATGCGTGTGTCGGTGATCTGGTCCCCCATACCTGCGGCGCCCCTCCGATTACCTGTCGTGCGTGTGCCACCGTCTCGGGCGGGAAGCCGTGCGGGTGGACAGCCCGGTGCCAGGTTACTTACCTTCGCCGCGGCTGCGGATGCCGGTCACGGGTGATTCCGCCCCGATCGTGCCCAGGGACGGTATGCGATGCTGCCGAACTGTTATGGCCTGGTTGGGCCATGGTGAAACACTGGGCAGGCATCAGGAGAAAGCCCGGGAACGGTCGACCCTTGCGGGAGGGACACGGTGGAGTCTGGCGCAGCGGCGCGGGGCGCAGGCACGCGCGCGAAAGGCGGACGATCCCGGAACGGCGGGACGACCGAGGTGGACACGGCGGCCCTGAACCGGCTGCTGGTCGCCCTGGCCGCCATGCGGGACGGCAATTTCCGCAAGCGGCTCACGGTCTCCGGCGACGGGGTCATGGCCGAGATCGCGGCGGTGTTCAACGAGGCCGCGGACCGCAATCTGCATCTGACGGGTGAGCTGGCGCGGGTGCGCCGGGTCGTCGGACGTGAGGGAAAGCTCACGGAGCGGCTGGAGGTCGGCGCCTGCGAGGGGTCCTGGGCGGCGGCGATCGACGCGTCCAACGCGCTCGTCGACGATCTCGTGCGGCCCGTCTCCGAGGTGGGCCGGGTGCTGTCGGCGGTGTCCGAGGGCGATCTGGAACAGCGGATGGATCTGCGGTCGCGCAGTTCGGACAGCTCCTCGGAGCATCCGCTGCGCGGGGAGTTCCTGAAGGTCGGGCGGACGGTCAACGGTCTGGTCGACCAGTTGTCGGCCTTCACCGACGAGGTCACGCGGGTGGCCAGTGAGGTCGGTACGGAGGGCAAGCTCGGCGGCCAGGCGCGGGTGCGCGGGATGTCGGGCTCCTGGAAGGACCTCACCGAGTCCGTCAACACGATGGCGGCGCGGCTGACCGCGCAGGTGCGTGACATTGCTCTCGTCACCACGGCGGTGGCCAAGGGTGACCTCTCGCGGAAGGTCACCGTCCACGTCGAGGGCGAGATGCTGGAGCTGAAGAACACCGTCAACACGATGGTGGACCAGCTCTCGTCGTTCGCCTCCGAGGTGACGCGCGTCGCACGCGAGGTCGGTACCGAGGGGGAGCTGGGCGGCCAGGCGCGGGTGCCGGGTGTCGCCGGGGTGTGGAAGGACCTCACCGACTCCGTCAATCTGATGGCGGGCAACCTCACGGCGCAGGTGCGGGGGATCGCGCAGGTCACCACGGCGGTCGCCAACGGCGATCTGTCGCAGCGGGTCACGGTGAGCGCGCGCGGTGAGGTGGCGCAGCTCGCCGACACGATGAACACCATGACGGAGACGCTGCGGACCTTCGCGGACGAAGTGACGCGGGTGGCGAACGAGGTCGGGGCCGAGGGGCAGCTCGGCGGGCAGGCGCAGGTGCCGGGCGCCGCCGGTACCTGGAAGGACCTGACGGACTCGGTCAACACGGCGTTCCGTAACCTCACCGCGCAGGTGCGGGACATCGCGCAGGTGACGACGGCGGTGGCCAACGGTGACCTGTCGCAGACGGTCACGGTCGATGTCGCCGGTGAGATGTTGGAGTTGAAGAACACCGTCAACACGATGGTGGGGCAGCTCTCCGCGTTCGGTGCGGAAGTCACGCGGGTGGCGCGGGAGATCGGTGTCGAGGGTGAGCTGGGCGGCCAGGCGGCGGTGCCGGGCGCGGCGGGCACCTGGAAGGACCTCACCGACTCGGTGAACACCGCGTTCCGTAACCTCACGGGGCAGGTCCGCAACATCGCGCAGGTGACGACCGCCGTCGCCAACGGTGACCTCTCGCAGAAGGTGACGGTCGACGTCTCCGGCGAGATGCTCCAGCTGAAGAACACCGTGAACACCATGGTGGATCAGTTGTCGTCCTTCGCCGACCAGGTCACGCGGATGGCCCGGGACGTGGGTACGGAGGGCCGTCTGGGCGGTCAGGCGCGGGTGGACGGCGTCAGCGGCACCTGGAAGGAGCTGACCGACTCCGTCAACTTCATGGCGGGGAACCTCACCTCGCAGGTGCGGCAGATCGCGCAGGTGACGACGGCGGTGGCGCGCGGCGACCTGTCGCAGAAGATCGATGTGGACGCGCGCGGCGAGATCCTGGAGCTGAAGAACACCATCAACACGATGGTCGACCAGCTCTCCGCCTTCGCCGAGCAGGTCACCCGGGTCGCCCGGGAGGTCGGTACCGACGGGCGGCTGGGCGGTCAGGCGCAGGTGCCGGGCGTCGCCGGGGTGTGGCGGGATCTGACGGACTCGGTGAACGGCATGGCCGGGAACCTCACCGCGCAGGTCCGCAACATCGCGCAGGTCGCGACGGCGGTCGCCCGCGGTGACCTGTCGCAGAAGATCGACGCGGATGCCCGGGGCGAGATCCTGGAGCTGAAGAACACGCTGAACACGATGGTGGACCAGCTGTCGTCGTTCGCGGACCAGGTGACGAGGGTGGCCCGCGAGGTCGGCACCGAGGGCATCCTCGGCGGCCAGGCGGAGGTCCAGGGCGTCAGCGGTACGTGGAAGGACCTCACCCAGTCTGTCAACGGCATGGCGAACAACCTGACCTCGCAGGTGCGCAACATCGCCGAGGTGACGACGGCGGTGGCGGACGGCGACCTGTCGAAGAAGATCACCGTCGACGCCAAGGGCGAGATCCTCGAACTGGTCACCACCGTCAACACGATGGTCGATCAGCTCTCGTCCTTCGCGGAGCAGGTCACCCGGGTCGCCCGTGAGGTGGGCACCGAGGGGCAGCTGGGCGGTCAGGCGCGGGTGCCGGGCGCGACCGGTATCTGGCTGGACCTCACCGACAACGTCAACCTGATGGCCAACAACCTGACGATTCAGGTGCGGAACATCTCACAGGTCTCGGCGGCGGTCGCCAACGGCGATCTGACGAAGAAGGTGACGGTCGAGGCGCGCGGCGAGGTCGCGCAGCTCGCCGACACCGTCAACACCATGGTCACCACCCTCTCGTCGTTCGCCGACGAGGTGACGCGGGTGGCGCGCGAGGTGGGCACCGACGGCATCCTCGGTGGCCAGGCGCGGGTGCCCGGTGTCGCGGGGACGTGGAAGGACCTCACGGAGTCGGTGAACTCCATGGCCAACAACCTCACCGGCCAGGTCCGCAACATCGCCATGGTCACCACCGCCATCGCCAAGGGCGATCTGACCAAGAAGATCGACATCGATGCGCGGGGCGAGATCCTGGCGCTGAAGACCACCATCAACACCATGGTCGACCAGCTGTCGTCCTTCGCCGAGCAGGTCACCAGGGTGGCCCGCGAGGTGGGTACGGAGGGTCAGCTGGGCGGTCAGGCGCAGGTGCGGGGCGTGGCCGGTACCTGGAAGGACCTGACCGAGTCGGTGAACGAGATGGCGGGCAACCTCACCCGTCAGGTGCGGGCCATCGCCGCGGTCGCCGCGGCGGTCACCCTCGGCGACCACAACGTCCGTATCGACGTCGACGCGGCGGGCGAGATCCTGGAGCTTCAGGACAACGTCAACACCATGATCTCCACGCTCCGCGAGACCACGCTCGCCAACGAGGAACAGGACTGGCTCAAGGGCAACCTCGCCCGGATCTCCGGTCTGATGCAGGGCAGGCGGGATCTGAAGGACGTCGCCACGCTCATCATGAGCGAGCTGTCGCCCGCGGTCTCCGCCCAGCACGGCGCGTTCTTCCTCGCCGCCCGGCCCGACGGCCAGGAGCTGGGCGCGGACGGCGGTGAGCGCGGCGCGTACGAGCTGCGGCTGATGGGGTCGTACGGCTACGCGATGGGGGCGATGCCGACGACGTTCAAGCCGGGCGAGACGCTGATCGGGACGGCTGCCGAGGAGGGCCGCACGATCCTGGTGGAGAACGTGCCCTCCGGCTATCTGAAGATCGCGTCCGGGCTGGGGGAGGCGCCTCCGGCGAATGTGATCGTGCTGCCGGTGCTCTTCGAGGACAAGGTGCTGGGCGTGATCGAGCTGGCGTCGTTCCAGCCGTTCACCCAGATCCAGAAGGACTTCCTCAGCCAGATCGCCGAGATGATCGCGACAAGTGTCAACACCATCTCGGTCAACACCAAGACGGAGGTGCTGCTCCAGCAGTCGCAGGAGCTGACCGAGCAGCTGAAGGAGCGTTCCGCCGAGCTGGAGAGCCGGCAGAAGGCGCTGGAGCTGTCCAACTCCGAGCTGGAGGAGAAGGCCGAGCAGCTGCGGGCGCAGAACCGCGACATCGAGGTGAAGAACACCGAGATCGAGGAGGCGCGGCAGGTCCTGGAGGAGCGCGCCGAGCAGCTCGCGGTCTCGATGCGCTACAAGTCGGAGTTCCTGGCGAACATGTCGCACGAGCTGCGCACGCCCCTCAACTCCCTGCTGATTCTCGCCAAGTTGCTGGCCGACAACGCCGAGGGGAACCTCTCCCCGAAGCAGGTGGAGTTCGCCGAGACGATCCACGGGGCGGGCAGCGATCTGCTCCAGCTGATCAACGACATCCTCGATCTGTCGAAGGTCGAGGCGGGCAAGATGGACGTCTCGCCGACGCGGATCGCGCTGGTCCAGCTCGTCGACTACGTCGAGGCGACGTTCCGCCCGCTGACCGCCGAGAAGGGGCTGGAGTTCGCCGTCCGGGTCTCGCCGGATCTGCCCTCCACCCTGCACACCGACGAGCAGCGGCTGCTGCAGGTGCTGCGCAACCTGCTGTCGAACGCGGTGAAGTTCACCGACAGCGGCAATGTCGAGCTGGTGATCCGTCCGGCCGGTTCGGACGTCCCGGTGGCCATCCGTGAGCAGCTGCTCGAACACGGTTCGCTGCGGGACCCGGACGCCGAGATGATCGCCTTCTCGGTCACCGACACCGGTATCGGCATCGCGTCCAGCAAGATGCGGGTGATCTTCGAGGCGTTCAAGCAGGCGGACGGCACGACCAGCCGGAAGTACGGCGGTACGGGCCTGGGCCTGTCGATCAGCCGGGAGATCGCACGGCTGCTGGGCGGCGAGATCCACGCCGCGAGCGAACCGGGCCGCGGCTCGACGTTCACGCTGTACCTGCCGCAGAACCCGGGCGGGCTGCCGCCGCAGGGCTACCCGGCGCTGGTGGCCGGGGGCCTGGCGATGGACGCCGAGGCGCGCGAGACGGAGGTCGGGCGGCAGGCGGCCGAGGAGGCGGCGCGGGTGGCCGAGGAGCAGGCGTCGGTGGGCGCGCTGAGCCGTCGCCGCCGGCGCGGGCTGACCGGCGGCGCACGCCGGGCGGCGCTGCCCGCCCCGCAGCGTCCCGAGAGCGCCGCGCCCGAGCCGCCCGCACCTGCCCGGCAGCCGGAGGAGCACTGGCTCGGCAACGGCCAGGATCTGGTGGAACCGGCCGCGAGCGGCGGTTTCCACGGCGAGAAGGTGCTCATCGTCGACGACGACATCCGGAACGTCTTCGCGCTGACCAGCGTCCTGGAGCAGCACGGTCTGTCGGTGCTCTACGCGGAGAACGGCCGGGAGGGCATCGAGGTCCTGGAGCAGCACGACGACGTCGTCCTGGTACTGATGGACATCATGATGCCGGAGATGGACGGCTACGCCACGACGGCGGCGATCCGGAGGATGCCGCAGTTCGCGGGGTTGCCGATCATCGCGCTGACCGCCAAGGCGATGAAGGGGGACCGGGAGAAGAGCATCGAGTCCGGTGCTTCGGACTACGTCACCAAGCCGGTCGACACCGACCATCTGTTGTCGGTCATGGAGCAATGGATGCGCGCGAGGTGACGGAGCGTCCAGTATGGAAGCGGAAGAGGATCACCGGGTGCTGAGGCACGGTGGCCGCGGACGTGGCGCGACGCACGGCGGGGGAACCTTCCGGCCCCCTCCGGCGTTTCCGCTACGTACACGGTGACATCGCGGTGACAGGGTGTGGCGACGAGCGGGGTGCAGCTACGATGACCGGCACAAGGACGGGCGGCATGACGGAGTCGCCCCTTGGGGCGGCGTCCGGTTCTTCCCCAAGTCCTTCGGACAGGGGAGGCCCCATGCCGGGGCGAGGAGGTCGGGCCATGGTGCAGAAGGCCAAGATCCTCCTGGTCGATGACCGGCCGGAGAATCTGCTGGCGCTGGAGGCGATCCTCTCCGCGCTCGATCAGACGCTGGTGCGGGCATCGTCCGGGGAGGAAGCGCTCAAGGCGCTGCTCACGGATGATTTCGCGGTGATTCTGCTCGATGTGCAGATGCCGGGGATGGACGGTTTCGAGACCGCGGCGCACATCAAGCGCCGCGAGCGCACCCGCGACATCCCGATCATCTTCCTGACCGCGATCAACCACGGTCCGCACCACACCTTCCGGGGCTACGCCGCCGGTGCGGTGGACTACATCTCCAAGCCGTTCGACCCGTGGGTGCTGCGCGCGAAGGTCTCGGTCTTCGTCGAGCTGTACATGAAGAACTGCCAACTGCGGGAGCAGGCGTCGCTGTTGCGCCTCCAGCTGGAGGGCGGCCGGGTCGACGAGGCGAAGGAGTCGGCCGGGCTGCTCGCGGAGCTGTCGGCGCGGCTGGCGGCGGTCGAGGAGCAGGCGGAGGCGCTCTCCAAGCAGCTCGACGAGTCGGCGGACGCGGCGGCGGTGGCGACCGCCGCCCATCTGGAGCGGAAGCTGACCGGGCTGCGGCGGGCGCTGGACGCGCTGGAGCCGGGCGCGGGCGGCTCCGCGGGCTGACCGCCGGGGCGCCGCCGTTCGGCTGACGGCGGCTCACGTACCGCGGGGGACATCCGTCCTGACATTCCGGTACGACACGTTCGGGTGAAGCGCCGTGTGCTCGTGTCTGCTCCGGCGGCGCCTGTAATCTCGTCACCATGGCCTCACGTACGTCCGGCAAGGGAACCCCACGCACGGCGGGCCCCTCGAAGCAGCGCGCCGGAGCGTCCGGGGGCGCCGCCAAGAAGACCGCCACGAAGAAGGCGGCTGCCCGCAAGCCACCGGTGAAGAAGACCGCCGCGAAGGCGCCGCCCCGCAAGGCACCCGCCAAGCGGGCCGCGGCGAAGAAGGCGCCGCCGAAGCCCGCACCGTCCCCGACCGGCGGCATCGTGCGTTTCCTCCGGGGATGCGTCCGGGCGTGCGGGGTGGTGTTCCGCGGGATGGGCCGCGGCGCGAAGAACCTCGACCCGGCGCACCGCAAGGACGGCCTCGGGCTGCTGCTGCTCGGCATCGCCCTGGTCGTCGCGGCCGGTACCTGGTCCAACCTCAGCGGTCCGGTCGGCGATCTCGTCGAACTGCTGGTGACCGGCGCGTTCGGGCGGCTCGACCTGGTCGTGCCGATCCTGCTGGCCGGGATCGCCATCCGGCTGATCCGCCACCCCGAGCAGCCCGAGGCCAACGGCCGGATCGTGATCGGGCTCTCCGCGCTGGTCATCGGCGTCCTCGGACAGGTCGCCATCGCCTGCGGGTCGCCGGGGCGGGACGACGCCACGGGCGTGCGGGACGCGGGCGGCTATGTCGGCTGGGCGGTCTCCAAGCCCCTGATCTTCACCCTCGGGCAGATGCTGGCGGTGGCGCTGCTGGTGCTGCTGACGGTGTTCGGCCTGCTGGTCGTCACGGCCACCCCGGTCAACGCCATCCCGCAGCGGCTGCGCGCGCTCGGCGCCCGGCTCGGTGTGCTGGAGACCGCGCCGGAGGCGGAGTGGGTGGACTGGGCCGACGACGAGGAGGAGTGGGAGGAGCGTCCGGCGCGCCGCTCGCGCCGGTCCGTCGCCGCGGAGGCGGGCGACCCGGACGCGCTGGAGGCGGAGGCGCTGGCCGAGCGGAAGCGCCCGCGCAAGGAACCGGCGGCGCCCGCCGTGGCGCGGCCCAAGGACGCGGTGGACGTCGCGGCGGAGGCGGCGGCGGCGCTGGACGGCGCGGTGCTGCACGGTGTCCAGCCCTCCCCGATCGTCGCCGGTCTCAGCAGCAGCATCTCCGGTGAGCGCCGGGGCGGCGGCGAGGGTGCCACCCCGTCCGGTGCGGTGCCCCCGGCCCGTGCCGCGCAGCCGTCGTCGGACGGCCCGTCGTCGGTGCCGGACTTCACCAAGACGCCGAAGGAGCCGGACGGCGGGCTGCCCGCCCGCGCCGAGCAGCTCCAGCTGGCGGGCGACATCACGTACGCGCTGCCCTCGCTGGACCTGCTCTCCCGGGGCGGCCCGGGCAAGACCCGCAGCGCCGCCAACGACGCGATAGTGGCCGCGCTGACCAACGTCTTCCAGGAGTTCAAGGTCGACGCGGCGGTCACCGGCTTCACCCGCGGGCCGACGGTCACCCGGTACGAGGTCGAGCTGGGCCCGGCGGTCAAGGTCGAGAAGATCACCGCGCTGGCGAAGAACATCGCGTACGCGGTGGCCAGCCCGGACGTGCGGATCATCAGCCCGATCCCCGGCAAGTCCGCGGTCGGCATCGAGATCCCCAACACCGACCGCGAGATGGTCAACCTCGGCGATGTGCTGCGGCTGGCCGACGCGGCGGGCGACGAGCATCCGATGCTGGTGGCGCTCGGCAAGGACGTCGAGGGCGGCTACGTCATGGCCAACATGGCGAAGATGCCGCACATCCTCGTCGCCGGTGCCACCGGTTCCGGTAAGTCCTCCTGCATCAACTGTCTGATCACCTCGGTGATGGTCCGGGCCACCCCGGAGGATGTGCGGATGGTGCTGGTCGACCCCAAGCGCGTCGAGCTGACCGCGTACGAGGGCATCCCGCACCTGATCACGCCGATCATCACCAACCCGAAGCGGGCGGCGGAGGCGCTGCAGTGGGTCGTGCGCGAGATGGATCTGCGCTACGACGACCTCGCCGCGTACGGCTACCGCCACATCGACGACTTCAACGAGGCGGTCCGCAACGGCAAGGTCAAGCCGCCCGAGGGCAGTGAGCGCGAGCTGGCGCCGTATCCGTATCTGCTGGTCATCGTGGACGAGCTGGCGGACCTGATGATGGTCGCGCCGCGGGACGTCGAGGACGCGATCGTCCGCATCACCCAGCTGGCGCGGGCGGCCGGTATCCATCTGGTGCTCGCCACCCAGCGGCCGTCGGTCGACGTCGTCACGGGTCTGATCAAGGCGAACGTCCCCTCCCGGCTCGCCTTCGCCACGTCCTCGCTCGCCGACAGCCGGGTCATCCTCGACCAGCCGGGCGCCGAGAAGCTGATCGGCAAGGGCGACGGCCTCTTCCTGCCGATGGGTGCCAACAAGCCGGTCCGGATGCAGGGCGCGTTCGTCACCGAGGCCGAGGTGGCCGCGGTGGTGCAGCACTGCAAGGATCAGATGGCGCCGGTCTTCCGCGACGACGTGACGGTCGGCGGCAAGCAGAAGAAGGAGATCGACGAGGACATCGGCGACGACCTCGACCTGCTCTGCCAGGCCGCGGAGCTGGTGGTCTCGACGCAGTTCGGCTCCACCTCCATGCTCCAGCGGAAGCTGCGGGTCGGCTTCGCCAAGGCGGGGCGGCTGATGGACCTGATGGAGTCGCGGAACATCGTCGGGCCGAGCGAGGGTTCCAAGGCCCGCGACGTCCTGGTGAAGCCGGACGAGCTGGACGGAGTGCTCGGAGTGATCCGGGGGGAGGCTTCCGGGTAGAAAATACCGAGCGATTCACCCGTACGAGTCATGCGTGCGGGCGCCAAAGCAACCGTTTCTCCTGCCGATACGTCAAGTTGAGGGAGGTGAGGGAACGATGCTTCACCAGCGGAGCCGGAGGCGTCGCCACCGGCGTACCGATGGCGTACGGACTCCGTCCGCCCGCTTGCCCGTCCCTTTCGGTCCACCCCTAGACTGAACGTCCAGCAGGTGGCTACACGCTCGAAAGGCGCCCCCGTGTCCATCGGCAACTCCCCAACTGACGACCGGCCTTCCGTCGGTCGAGCCATCCAGCAGGCCCGTATCGCGGCGCGGCTGACCGTCGAAGAGGTCAGCGCGTCGACACGGGTGCGTATCCCCCTTGTCCATGCGATCGAACAGGACGACTTCTCCCGCTGCGGCGGCGACGTCTACGCCCGGGGCCACCTGCGTACGCTCGCCCGCGCCGTCCAGCTCGATCCCGGTCCGCTGATCGAGCAGTTCGACGCCGAGCACGGTGGGCGGCCCGAGCCGACGCCCGCCGCGCCGCTCTTCGAGGCCGAGCGGATCCGGCCCGAGCGGCGCCGCCCCAACTGGACGGCCGCGATGGTCGCCGCGATCGTCGCGGTGGTCGGCTTCGTCGGCTTCACGCTGTTCAGCGACGGCGGGCAGGGCGGCGGGATCTCCGTCGCCGGGGGCGACACCAACCCCGAGAAGAAGCCCACCCCGCACCCCCACACCACCCCCGCCAAGCACCCCCGTCCCGATCCGGAGCCCTCCGACAGCGCCATCGCCGGGCTGCCGAAGGACAAGGTGACGATCAAGGTCATCGGCCGTGGCGGCCAGAGCTGGATCTCCGCGAAGGACGCCAACGGCAAGCTGCTGGAGGACGGTCTGCTGCGGGAGGGCGAATCCAAGACCTTCACCGACAAGGAACGCATCGACCTCGTCCTCGGCAACGCCGGAGCCGTACAGCTGTACGTGAACGGCAAGGAGGTCAAGGAGGTCGGCGACCAGGGCTCCGTGGAGCGGCTGAGCTACACCCCGGGCGACCCGCAGGCCGGCTGAACAGGCCGGGCCTCCGCCGCCGCCGTGCGCTTCCCGGACACCGGAAAGCGCACGGCGGCGGACCTGCGCGCGAGGGGTACGTCCGGGACGAAGTAGGCTGAGCCCCATGCCCGAACGCCGTACCGTCGCCCTTGTCACTCTTGGCTGCGCCCGTAACGAGGTGGACTCGGAGGAGCTCGCAGGCCGCCTGGCAGCGGACGGCTGGGACCTCGTCGAGGACGCCGCCGATGCCGATGTCGCCGTCGTCAACACCTGCGGCTTCGTCGAAGCCGCCAAGAAGGACTCCGTCGACGCCCTGCTGGAAGCCAACGATCTGAAGGATCACGGCCGCACCCAGGCCGTCGTCGCCGTCGGCTGTATGGCCGAGCGCTACGGCAAGGAGCTGGCCTCGGCGCTGCCCGAGGCCGACGGTGTGCTCGGCTTCGACGACTACACCGACATCTCCGACCGCCTCCAGACCATCCTCAGCGGCGGCAACGTCGAGGCGCACGCACCGCGCGACCGCCGGGCGCTGCTGCCGATCAGCCCCGCCGAGCGGCAGAGCGCCGACGCGGTCGCGCTGCCCGGCCACGCGCAGGACACCCCGCCCGAGGACCTGCCCGAGGGCGTCGCACCGGCCTCCGGGCCGCGGGCGCCGCTGCGCCGCAGACTCGGCAGCAGTCCGGTGGCGTCGGTCAAGCTCGCCTCCGGGTGCGACCGGCGCTGCTCGTTCTGCGCCATCCCCTCGTTCCGTGGCTCGTTCATCTCGCGGCGCCCCTCGGACGTGCTCGGCGAGACCCGCTGGCTGGCGGAGCAGGGCGTCAAGGAGATCATGCTGGTCTCCGAGAACAACACCAGCTACGGCAAGGACCTCGGCGACATCCGCCTGCTGGAGACGCTGCTGCCGGAGCTGGCCGCCGTCGACGGCATCGAGCGGATCCGGGTCAGCTACCTCCAGCCCGCCGAGATGCGGCCCGGGCTGATCGACGTCCTCACCTCCACCGACAGGGTGGCCCCCTACTTCGACCTCTCCTTCCAGCACGCGGCGCCCGGGGTGCTGCGCCGGATGCGGCGCTTCGGTGACACCGACCGCTTCCTGGAGCTGCTGGAGCAGATCCGTTCCAAGGCGCCCGAGGCGGGTGCCCGCTCCAACTTCATCGTCGGCTTCCCCGGCGAGAGCGAGGACGACCTCGCCGAGCTGGAGCGCTTCCTCACCGGCGCCCGGCTCGACGCGATCGGCGTCTTCGGCTACTCCGACGAGGACGGCACCGAGGCCGCCTCGTACGCGGACAAGATCGATCCGGATGTCGTCGCCGAGCGGCTGGCGCGGGTGTCGCGGCTGGCCGAGGAGCTGACCGCGCAGCGCGCCGAAGAGCGTATCGGCGACACCGTGCGGGTGCTGGTCGACCGGATCGACGACGAGGAGGGCGTGGTGGGCCGGGCCGCCCACCAGGCGCCTGAGACCGACGGCGTCACGCTGCTGCGGGGCGCGGACGATCTGACGCCCGGCCGGATGGTCGAGGCGAAGGTCGTCGCGAGCGAGGGTGTGGACCTGATCGCCGAGGTGTGCACCTCCGAGGGGGCGGGCAGATGACGCCGCTGCCGGCTTCCGCCACCGGCGGGCCGCGCCCGGCGGCGGTCCGGCAGGCCGGGCTGTGGAACATCGCCAACGTCCTGACGATGCTGCGGCTGGTCCTGGTGCCGGCCTTCGTGCTGCTGCTGATGCACGGCGACGGGCGGGACCCGGCGTGGCGCTCGTTCGCCTGGGCCGCGTTCGCCGTCGCCATGATCACCGACGTCTTCGACGGTCATCTGGCCCGGTCGTACAACCTCGTCACCGACTTCGGGAAGATCGCCGACCCGATCGCCGACAAGGCGATCATGGGCGCGGCGCTGATCTGTCTGTCGCTGCTCGGCGATCTGCCGTGGTGGGTGACGGGCGTGATCCTCTTCCGGGAGCTGGGCGTCACGCTGCTGCGGTTCTGGGTGATCAAGCACGGCGTGATTCCGGCCAGTCGTGGCGGCAAGATCAAGACATTGGCGCAGGGCACCGCGGTCGGGATGTACGTCCTGGTGCTCACCGGTCCGCTGGCCACGTTCCGCTGGTGGGTGATGGCGGTCGCGGTGGCGCTGACCGTCGCGACCGGCTTCGACTACGTGCGGCAGGCCGTCACGCTGCGCCGGGCCGGGCTCGCCCGCGAGCGCGCCGAGCGGGACGCCGTACGGTGACCGGGTCGGCGGCGCGGGCGCTGGAGCTGCTCGCCGCGCGGGGGGAGACCCTCGCGGCGGCCGAGTCGCTCACCGGCGGCCTGGTCGCCGCCGGGCTGACCGCCGTGCCCGGGGCCTCACGGGTGGTGCGCGGCGCGGTGACCGCGTACGCGACCGAGGTCAAGCGGTCCGTCCTGGGCGTCGACGGCGGGCTGCTGGCCGCGCGGGGCGCGGTGGACGGCGAGGTCGCGCGGCAGATGGCGTGCGGGGTGCGGCGGCTGCTGGAGGCCGACTGGGGCGTCGCCACCACCGGGGTGGCCGGTCCGGACCCGCAGGACGGGCAGCCGGTGGGCACCGTCTACGTCGCGGTCTGCGGTCCCGGTGAGGTGACCGCGGTGCGGCGGCTGGCCCTGGAGGGCGACCGTGAGGGGATCCGCGCGGGCAGCGTCGCGGCCGTGATCGGGCTGTTGCTCGGCGAACTGACAGAAAATACGGGGGCACAGGATACGGAACAACACGGGGGGAAGGGATGTTTGCAGCCCTGAGTGAACACGTACTCGCGCCCGGCACGGCCAGGGCCGAAGGCGGTACGGTGGGGCGAGAAGGATCCGGATCCGAGGTCCGAGGAGGGAGCCAGCGATGATTCTGCTTCGTCGCCTGCTGGGTGACGTGCTGCGCCGACAGCGTCAGCGCCAAGGCCGCACCCTGCGCGAGGTCTCTTCCTCCGCCCGGGTGTCGCTCGGCTATTTGTCCGAGGTCGAACGAGGACAGAAGGAAGCGTCGTCCGAACTGCTCTCGTCGATCTGTGACGCGCTGGATGTGCGCATGTCCGAGCTGATGCGTGAGGTCAGCGACGAGCTGGCGCTCGCCGAACTGGCACAGTCCGCGGCCGCGACCGACCCGGTGCCCGCACCGGTGCGGACGTTCAACGCCGTGTCCGTCGCCTCCCTGACGGGTGTGGCGGAGGACCGCGTGACGATCAAGTCGCCGGCCGATGTGGTGGCGGGCGTCGCCGCCTGACGCACGGCACAGACCATCTGCGGAGCCCCGCCCGGTGATCACCGGGCGGGGCTCCGTGCCGTTCGGGCCCGGGCGCGACCGGTGGCCTCCCCACGGATCCTTGGGCCGAACCGGCCCGGGGCCCCGCGCCGCCGCTCGACTGCTCGCCGTCGGCCGATCGTTTATACGATGGTCGGACCCGTACATTCCCGAGCGTTTCGGGCCTCTGGTGCCGGGGCGCTCGTCCCCTGGAGGAGGAGCTGGATGTCTGTGGTCACGAGCCCGCTGTCCGACGCCGACCGCGCCGTCGTGGGGAAGGCCCTGCAGGGCGCCCTGGTCGACCTGGTGGATCTCTCCCTCATCGCCAAGCAGGTGCACTGGAACGTCGTCGGTCCGCGGTTCCGCTCCGTCCATCTCCAGCTCGACGAGGTGGTGGCCTCGGCGCGGTTGCACGCGGACGAGGTCGCCGAGCGGGCGTCCGCGGTGGGGGTGTCGCCGGACGGCCGGGCGGCGACGGTGGCGAAGACCACCGGTATCGCGGAGATCGCGGACGGCTGGATCAAGGTCGAGGCCGGGGTCGCGGCGCTGGTCACCGCGTTGGGCGTGGTCATCGGGCGGATGCGGGAGCGGATCGACGCGACCGGGACGCCCGACCCCGTCACCCAGGACCTGCTGATCGGACTCACCGGCGACCTGGAGAAACATCACTGGATGTTCCAGGCCGAGGCCCACTGACGGCCGCCGGAGGCCCGCCGCGCGGCCGCGCCACCGGGGCGGCCGTACGGCGGCGTGCGCGGGGCACCGGGCGGCGGGCGGGTACGGCGCACGCATGCGCCGGGGGAGCGCCGATGCGCCCTGCCACACCGTCACCGGGCGCCACTAGCGTCGTACGGGGCAACGGCGGAGCCCGGACGGCGGCCCGGCCGGAGGAGGCGGCGATGAGCGGACACGGAGCAGCCAGGCGCGCATCGGCCGGTCGGAGGGGCCGTCGGCCGGGGCCGCGGGCCGTTTCCGGGGTGCGGGTCGTGGTCGCGGTGCTGGCCGGGGCGGTGTGGTGGTGGGCGGTGGCCCGGCTGGTGTGGTGGCCCGCGAGCGCGGGTCCGGTCGAATCGACGGTGGCCGCGGGCGGCTGGGGGCTGAGCCTGCTACCGGTGCACTGCGTGCCGTGGGCGGGGCGGCGCCGGGCGCGCGGCGACGGCCGGGGGCCGGGGATCCTGCCGCCCGGCGGATGGCGGGCCGTGGGGGAGGACGTGGTGCGCGGGGTGTTCCGGGGGGAGCGGGGCTGAGACCGGGGCGGCGTGGTGCGCGGGGCCGTGGGGTGCGGGGGCCGGGCTTCGGGCGGGGTGGGTGAGGGCCCGGGGTGCGTGAGGTCGGGGGCCGGGCGCGGGACGGAGAGCGGTAGGCCGGGGGCGTGGGCGTTCGGGCGGGCGAGGG
>NZ_JODY01000059.1 GCF_000718015.1 Streptomyces catenulae
GCCCGGGCCTGCCGCCCGGGCCCGCCGCCCGGCGCCACTGGCTGCCGCCGCCCGGCCCGCCCCCGGGTGCCTTGGCCGGGTGCCGCCCGGCCCCGCCCCCGCCGAACCGTCCGAAACGGCTCCCCGGCGCCCCGTACACACCTAGCGTTGATCGCGCCCGTGGCCGTATCCGTAGCGGAACCCGTAGCCGTATCCGCAGCCGTATCCGCGCCCGGGACGGCGAGGGCCCGGTGCCCCGCCGCGTACACGGGGCCGGGCCGGAAGGGCCGCGGCGCCGAGGGGACACAGGGAAGACAAGGGAAAACGGGGGCCACCACCCATGGATCCATCCACCGCGGGCATCCGCCTCGCCTCAACCGTGATCGGGCCGCTGATCCGGAAGCTCTTCGTCCGAAGAGAGCCGGGCGCGGGCCTGACCGGCGCCCCGGTCCGGCTCTCCGCACTGGTCTCGTTCCGCGGCGAGAAACGCACCCTCACCACGAAGGACCTGCACAGACTCGCCGCCGAACTGGTCCGCCGGGCGATCGACGCCGCGGGCCCGGGCGAGCGCCCCGTCCCCGCCGACGAGGACCTCGCCGTCGCCGGAGCCCTGGCCACCTCCCTGGGCGCCCTCGGGGACCTCGACATGGACGACGTCCAGGCCGTCCACCTCGGCGCGACGGAACTCGCCGCCCGCCTCACGGCCGCCGCCCCGGGCGCCACCCGCGACCTCAGCCGGGACGCCGAGGAGCTGCACCGCGCCCTCCTCACCACGTCCTGCCTGCACATCATCCACTTCTTCACCCAGCGGTCGACGTTCACGGACCGCACCCTCGTCGAGCACAGCCGCCGCCTGAACACCCTCATCGCCGACATCGACACCCTCATCGCCCGCCTCCCGTCCGCCCGCACCGCCGACGCCGCCTTCGAACGCGAATACCTCGGCTACATCGCCCGCAAGCACAGCCGCCTCACCATCTACGGCATCGACCTCACCAACTCCCCCGACCGCTGGCCCCTCGACGCCGCCTACCTGAGCCTGCGCGCGGCCCCCCGCCACCACCCGGACCCCGGCGGCCTCACCGGCCCCGACGGCCTCGGCGCGGAACCCGCCCCACCGCCCCTCGAACCGGCCGACCGCGCCCTCGCCCACCTCGACCGCGTCCTGCTGCGCGGCGTCGCGGGCTCCGGCAAGAGCACCCTCGTCCAGTGGCTCGCCGTCGGCTGCACCCGCCCGCCCGCCGAGACCCCGCTCCCCCACCTCTCCGGCCGCATCCCCTTCGTCCTGCCGCTGCGCACCCTGCACCGCGCGGCCACACTGCCCACCGTCGACCGCTTCCTCTCCGCCGTCGGCTGCCCCGTCGCCGGGTCCCAGCCCCAGGGGTGGGCCGGCCGCGTCCTCGCCGAAGGCCGCGGCCTGCTCCTCGTCGACGGGCTGGACGAGATCCCCGAGGCCGACCGGCGGCGCACCCTCGACTGGCTCCGCGACCTCCTCGACGCCTTCCCCGACGCCGCCAACCTGTGGCTGGTCACCACCCGCCCGTCCGCCGTCCGCGAGGACTGGCTCGCCGCCGAGGGCTTCACGGAACAGACCCTCGCCCCGATGGGCCGCGAGGAGGTGGCCGCCTTCATCGCCCGCTGGCACGCCGCCGCCCGCCCGGACGCCCCCGACCCGGACCTCCTCGACGCATACGAAACGTCCCTGCTCACCGCCGTCCGCACCAAGCAGGACCTCGCCCGGCTCGCCACCAACCCCCTCATGTGCGGCCTGCTCTGCGCCCTCCACCGCGACCGCCGCGGCTACCTCCCCACCGGCCGCAAGGAGCTGTACGACGCGGCGCTCACGATGCTGCTCGCCCGCCGCGACCGGGAACGCGACATGCGCGGCCCCGACGGCATCGAGCTGAGCGACGAACCCCAGATCCAGCTGCTGCAACGCCTCGCCTACTGGCTGATCCGCAACGGCCGCACCGAACTCGACCGCACCCACGCCGAACGCCTCATCGCCCAGGCCCTGCCCTCGGTCCCCGTCGCCGCCGCCCAGGGCGACGCCCCGCAGATCTTCCGCCACCTCCTCCTCCGCAGCGGCCTCCTCCGCGAACCCACCCCCGGCTCCGTCGACTTCGTCCATCGCACCTTCCAGGACTACCTGGGCGCGAAGGCGGCCATCGAAGACGGCGACCTCGGCCTCCTCGTCCAGCACGCCGCCGACTCCCAGTGGGAGGACGTGATCCGGATGGCGGTGGCCCACGCGCGGCCACGGGAGCGGGCGGAGTTCCTTACGGAGCTGGTCGCGCACGGGGACGGGATCGAGAACCGGCCACTCCAGCTCCGCGTGCATCTGCTGGCGCTGGCCTGCCTGGAACATGCGACGGAGTTGGACCCGGGGGTGCGGAAGGTTGTGGAGTCCCGTGCCGATGCGGTCTTGCCGCCGCGGGAATACAGGGAGGTCGAGCTACTCGCCGAGGTCGGCCCGTTCGTCCTGGAGCTGCTACCGGGGCCCGGGGACGGCCTGACGGATGAGGAGGCCAGAATGGTGGTGAACACCGCCGCCCTGATCGGAACGGACGGCGCGCTGGAAGTCCTGAAGCGCTTCCTGAACCATCCGGCGCCCAATGTCCATCATGAGTTGGCTGACGCCTGGATGTATTTCGACACTGCCCAGTACGCCGAAGAGGTCATTCGGCACCTCGGCCCCGATGTCCCACTCCGAGTGAATTCCCACCCGGAACTCCAGGCCCTCAAGTCCCTAGGCACCCGCACCGAGATCTGGGCGCACGGAAACTTCACCGAACCGGAACTTGTCGGTGCCCTGGACGTGGAGGCCCTCACGTCCCTGACCCTCACACACAACACAGCTCTCGACGACCTCGCCTTCCTCCAACGTGCACAGCGCTTGGAAGCACTGACGCTGTCCCTCGGCGCGCCGGGCCTCACCCCGCCTGCCGGGCTCACCACTCTTCGCGAACTCGTCTACATCGACGCCGACCCCGGATTCCTCCATGCCACATTCAACCGGGCAACGGCCTGGCCGCTCCTGCGCAGCGTCCAGCTCACCGGCCTCACCGCCGACTTCGGCGAGGAGCAGTGGGTCGCCCTTGCCCATTGCCCGGAGCTGAGGGAATTCGCCCTCGGGGTGCACGACGAAGCCCCGCTCTGCATTCCCGCCGGATTGCAGCTCTCCCAGGTGACGGAGCTCAGTCTCATAGGCGAACCGGAAACCCCCGGAACGCTCCTCAGCGCCAGGCTGCGCACCGCCCTCCCGCACTTCCCCAATGTTCGCGTTCTGCGGGTATACGGCACGAGCGCCCCGCCCACCGTCTTCGAGGTCCCCCCTCTCACCGCCCTCCCCCACCTCAAAGAGCTCCAACTCCGCTTCCTCCTCCCCGCCCCGGGCACCGCCCTCCCACCCGGCGTAAAGCTCACCGTCTCCCCGCAGTTCCGCGACTGAAGCCCCAAAAAACACCACCGCCCCGAACCGAAATCGGTTCGGGGCGGTGGTGCCAGCCCTACGCCAGGCGCAGGCCGTAACGCTTACGCGTCCTTGCTCAGGTTCGTCGGGCCCGACCCACCGGCCGCCGACTCGATCGGCGGGGCGTCCGGCAGGGCCGACTTCTCCTCGCCGCGGAAGGTGAAGGCGGCGGAGTCGCCCTCGCCCTCGACGTCGACGACCACGATGTGACCGGGGCGCAGCTCGTTGAAGAGGATCTTCTCCGAGAGCGTGTCCTCGATCTCGCGCTGGATCGTGCGACGCAGCGGACGGGCGCCGAGCACCGGGTCGTACCCGCGCTTGGCCAGCAGCGACTTGGCCTCGGCGCTCAGCTCGATGCCCATGTCGCGGTCCTTCAGCCGCTCGTCCACCTTGGCGATCATGAGGTCGACGATCTGGATGATGTCTTCCTCGGTGAGCTGGTGGAAGACGACGGTGTCGTCGACACGGTTGAGGAACTCGGGGCGGAAGTGCTGCTTCAGCTCCTCGTTGACCTTGTTCTTCATCCGCTCGTAGCCGGTCTTGACGTCGCCCTGGGCGGCGAAGCCCAGGTTGAAGCCCTTGGAGATGTCCCGGGTGCCGAGGTTCGTCGTCATGATGATGACGGTGTTCTTGAAGTCCACGACCCGGCCCTGGGAGTCGGTCAGGCGACCGTCCTCCAGGATCTGCAGCAGCGAGTTGAAGATGTCCGGGTGGGCCTTCTCGACCTCGTCGAAGAGCACGACGGAGAACGGCTTGCGGCGCACCTTCTCGGTGAGCTGACCGCCCTCTTCGTAGCCGACGTAGCCGGGAGGCGAACCGAACAGCCGCGAGACGGTGTGCTTCTCGCTGAACTCCGACATGTCGAGGGAGATCAGCGCGTCCTCGTCGCCGAAGAGGAACTCGGCGAGCGTCTTGGACAGCTCCGTCTTACCGACACCGGACGGACCGGCGAAGATGAACGATCCGCCGGGACGCTTCGGGTCCTTCAGACCGGCACGGGTACGGCGGATGGCCTGCGAGAGCGCCTTGATGGCGTCCTTCTGGCCGATGACGCGCTTGTGCAGCTCGTCTTCCATCCGCAGCAGCCGGGAGGACTCCTCCTCGGTGAGCTTGAAGACCGGGATGCCGGTGGCCGTCGCCAGGACCTCGGCGATCAGCTCCTCGTCCACCTCGGCGACGACGTCCATGTCGCCGGCCTTCCACTCCTTCTCCCGCTTCGCCTTCGCGGCCAGGAGCTGCTTCTCCTTGTCGCGGAGACCGGCGGCCATCTCGAAGTCCTGCGAGTCGATCGCGGACTCCTTCTCACGGCGCACGTCGGCGATCTTCTCGTCGAACTCGCGGAGGTCCGGCGGCGCGGTCATCCGGCGGATGCGCATCCGGGAACCGGCCTCGTCGATGAGGTCGATGGCCTTGTCCGGCAGGAAGCGGTCCGAGATGTAACGGTCGGCGAGGGTCGCGGCGGCGACCAGCGCGGAGTCCGTGATGGACACCCGGTGGTGCGCCTCGTAGCGGTCCCGCAGACCCTTGAGGATCTCGATGGTGTGCGGCAGCGACGGCTCCGCGACCTGGATGGGCTGGAAGCGGCGCTCCAGCGCGGCGTCCTTCTCCAGGTGCTTGCGGTACTCGTCGAGCGTGGTGGCGCCGATGGTCTGCAGCTCACCACGGGCCAGCATCGGCTTGAGGATGGAGGCGGCGTCGATCGCGCCCTCGGCGGCGCCCGCACCGACCAGCGTGTGCAGCTCGTCGATGAACAGGATGATGTCGCCGCGGGTGCGGATCTCCTTGAGGACCTTCTTCAGGCGCTCCTCGAAGTCACCGCGGTAACGGGATCCGGCGACCAGCGCGCCGAGGTCGAGGGTGTAGAGGTGCTTGTCCTTGAGGGTCTCGGGCACCTCGCCCTTGACGATGGCCTGCGCCAGGCCCTCGACGACGGCGGTCTTGCCGACGCCGGGCTCGCCGATGAGGACCGGGTTGTTCTTGGTGCGGCGGGACAGCACCTGCATGACCCGCTCGATTTCCTTCTCACGCCCGATGACCGGGTCGAGCTTGGTCTCCCGGGCCGCCTGCGTGAGGTTGCGGCCGAACTGGTCCAGGACGAGGGAGGTCGAGGGCGTGCCCTCGGCGGGGCCGCCCGCGGTGGCGGCTTCCTTGCCCTGGTAACCGGAGAGCAGCTGGATGACCTGCTGCCGCACCCGGTTGAGATCGGCGCCCAGCTTCACGAGGACCTGGGCGGCGACGCCCTCGCCCTCGCGGATCAGGCCGAGCAGGATGTGCTCGGTGCCGATGTAGTTGTGGCCGAGCTGAAGGGCCTCGCGGAGCGACAGCTCCAGGACCTTCTTGGCACGGGGAGTGAAGGGGATGTGGCCGGACGGAGCCTGCTGGCCCTGCCCGATGATCTCCTCCACCTGCTGGCGGACCGCCTCGAGCGAAATCCCGAGGCTCTCCAGGGCCTTAGCGGCGACACCCTCACCCTCGTGGATCAGGCCCAGGAGAATGTGCTCGGTGCCGATGTAGTTGTGGTTGAGCATCCGGGCTTCTTCCTGAGCCAGGACGACAACCCGCCGCGCGCGGTCGGTGAACCTCTCGAACATCGTAAATCGCTCCTCAGAGCGGTCGGGCAGTGAAGGGGGCGGTCCCCTCCCTGTCCTTCCGCATGCTAGTCCCGCAGGGCGGGACAGCTCATTCCAACTGCCGACACCCGTACGCGGCTCACCCCACTCTCGTAGGGACGTCACCTGCCCCGAACAGCCGACAACTGCTCCAACCCGATGGTGCGAGACGATGTTCCCGCAGGCCAGGCATATACGCCCACCACCACTACGCCCGTGGCGAACGCGGCCCGTTCCGGCGCGGCGTCCGGGAAACCGGCCGTGGCGCCGATATCCGGGCGCCGAACGCCGTCACACCGTCTTTTCCCATGATGAATGTCTTACCCGCCGCCACTGACACTCCATGCGGCACGGGCCCCCTCCATCCGCTACGGGCGAACACCGCCGGACCGATCCGGACCGGCGCCCGCCGACCGGACGGACACGGAGCGTTCCGCCGCCCCGACCCAACGTAACCTTCGGGGTGTCCGGCAGTTGCACCGGGCATGGTCAGCGCACTCCCGCGTCCCCGTGTGCCCCTCACCGCCGTCCGCCGCTGGTACGAGCGGGAACTCGGCTGGCCGACGGCCCGCGGGGAGCCGGTGGAGCTGCTGACGGGGGTGGCGTTCGACGTGCTGGAGATGCCCGCGGAGGCGGGCTGGGCGGTGCTGCGGCAGATGCCGGGCACCGGACCGGCCGCACTCCTGGGCGGTCATCCCTGTGCGCCGTACGGCCCCGGGGCGGCGGGCTGCCGCGCCGGGAGTGTTCCGCCCGGGGCCGACGGGATTTCCCGCGTCGATCGGCCGAAAATACTCATGCTCGTGGCGGCGGGCTGCGCCGAGGAACTGCCCGGAATCCTGGAATGGCTGGAGTGGGGCACTCTCGTGCCCGATCTCACGGCACGGGGTGCCGGAGAGCGGATGCCCGCTCCGTCATTCCCCACTTCCGGACCGTCATCATGCGCAATCGGCTCGCGGGAGGCCGCGCTATGGGTGCGGCCTCCCGAACCGGGATACGAGGCCGAGAATTCCCTGCCCGTCACGGGGATCGGGGCAGGTTTCGGGGAGCGCGGTCGCGCCCCCGACCTCGTACGGCTCGTGAGCGCGGCGGCGACGGAATGCCACCGGGCCCAGTTGCTGCGTGCTCGTAATGACCAAACAGATCGCGCCGGAGGCGATCAGCCGTTGGCCTTCTCGTATGCCTCGCGAATGTCGGCGGGGACACGGCCACGGTCATTGACGTTGTAGCCGTTCTCCTTGGCCCAAGCGCGCACCTTCGCGGTGTCCTGGCTGCCACCCGAAGCCGCACGCGCCTTGCCGCGACCGGAAGCGGAACGGCCCCCGGTACGACGGCCGGCCTTCACGAAGTCGGCAAGGGACTCACGCAGCTTGTCCGCGTTGGCGGTGGTGAGGTCGATCTCGTAGGACTTGCCGTCGAGAGAGAACGTCACGGTCTCGTCGGCCTCGCCACCGTCGAGGTCGTCGACAAGAAGAACCTGAACCTTCTGTGCCACCGGGTTTCCCTTTCATCGAATGCGGATTACGACGGAAAGCAAACCGCTTTTCCCGGAAAAACACAAACCCCCGGGTAGGGTTCACTTGCCCGCGCACCGGGGAACGCGTCGTGTCCTGGCCATGGGATAGGGGCGCGATTCGGACATAGAACGCCGGTCAGAGGTGCAGAAGCATGCGGCTGTTGCCCAGGGTGTTGGGCTTCACTCGTTCGAGACCGAGGAACTCCGCCACTCCCTCGTCATAGGAACGCAGCAGCTCGCTGTAGACATCACCGTCCACGGGGGTCTCACCGATCTCGACGAAGCCGTGCTTGGCGAAGAAGTCGACTTCGAAGGTGAGACAGAAAATGCGCCGCACACCGAGCCAGCTCGCGGTCCGCAGCAGCTTGTCCAGGACCTGATGGCCGACGCCGGAGCCCTTGAGCTGCGGGTCCACGGCGAGGGTGCGGACCTCGGCGAGGTCTTCCCACATCACGTGGAGGGCGCCGCAGCCGACGACCTCGCCGTCCTCGTCGCGCTCGGCGACCCAGAACTCCTGGATGTCCTCGTAAAGCGTGACGGTGGCTTTGTCGAGCAGGATGCCGTCACGGGAGTACGAGTCGATGAGGTGGCGCACGGCGGGCACATCGGCGGTCCTGGCGCGGCGGATCGTCAGCCCTTTTGAATGCGGAGGCATGCGGCGACGCTATCGCTCCGCGGTGCTCGCGTCCGCTCCGGGTTCTTCGCCTTCCGCCGGGACGGTGCGGCGGGACTCTTCCGTGACTTCTTCCGCGTCCGCACCACGCGCCCGGGTGGTGTTCCGGCGGGGTGCCTGCCGGGGGGTGTCCTCCGCTTCCGCGGCGGGTCCGGTGGCGGATGTCTGTTCGGGAGCGGCGGGGGCTTCCGCGGTATCGGGGAGTTCCGCGGACGGCGCCTCGGCGTCGATCTGAACCATACGGACGGCATCGCGTAGTGCGTTGCGTTGTTCCGGCGACATCATCCCGAAGAACGCGACAAGAGCGGCCGCCGGGTTGTCGCTCGTGGACCAGGCTTCGTTCATCAGTGCGGCCGAGTATGCGGCGCGTGTGGAGACCGCCTCATATCGATAGGCGCGGCCTTCCGCTTCGCGCCGGACCCAACCCTTCTGGTGAAGGTTGTCCAATACCGTCATGACGGTCGTGTACGCGATCGACCGTTCCTTCTGCAGGTCTTCCAGAACTTCCCGGACGGTGACCGGGCGGTTCCACTCCCAGACCCGCGTCATGACGGCGTCTTCCAGCTCACCCAATGGTCTCGGCACACTTGAAGAATAGTGGGAGATGTCGCGATTGCCGGTTCATCGGGTGCGTTTGCACGGGAAAAACGAGGTACGGCCCGGGAGGGAATCCCGGGCCGTACGGAGTGCGGATGGCGATGTCGCCGGATTGTGCGGAAGGTCAGGCGCCGCGGGTGGTGGGCTCCTGGCCGGAGGTGGCCGATTCGGCGAGCGCGGCATCCACCGCGGCGTCTTCCTTGGCCTTGTTCGCACCGCCCTGGCTCTTGACCATGACCACAATCAGCGCGGTGAACGCCACGGCCATTAGTGCGGGCGGGAAGAGCGCGGCGACGTAATCCATGGCGGGGGCCTCCTCGGGGCGTGAGGATTCCAGAGTACGCAGGGCTCAGGCCGTACGGGCCGCGGGGGGCGGCGCGGGGCGACGGCGGCGGGGGAAGACCTCGCCCGGGGTGGGCACCGGGCGGTCGGGCCGCGGCTCCTTGGGGGCGGGCCGGGGGGCGGGTTTGGACGCGGGGTCGGGCGCGGGGCGGCGGGGCGCGGGGCGGGGCTCGTCGGCGCTGCGGGCGCCCGGCAGGGTGAGCCGGGGCGTGCCCGCCGGGCGAGCCGGGGCGGCGTGCCCGGCGCGTGCCTCGCAGCGGTGCAGCAGTCCGGTGCGGCGGACGCCCTCGGCGGTTCCGGCGGCCCTGGGGGTGAGGGCGCGCAGGGCGGCGAGGTCGTCGGCCCCGGGGGCGCAGCCGGCGGCGAGCGCCTCGTCGAGGCGGGCGAGGTAGCCGGGGGCCGCGCCGGGGAGGGCGGCGCGGTAGCGGGCGAGGTCGGCGAGGAGGAAGGCGCGCAGCCGGTCGCCTTCGCGCTGCGCCTCGTCGACGGCCTCGGCCAGCCGGAGGTACTCCTGCGGCTCCACGGGGCGCTCGGGTCCGGCGGGGCCGGGCGGGGCGGCGGGCGTCGACCGGCGGGCGTGGGCGAGGGCGCGGCGGAGCACGCGCAGTTCGTCGGCGCTGAACACCATGCCGCCGCGGGTTCCGTATGGCATAGGCATGCGGTGGACTTTACGTGCAACTAGGACAAAAGACGCTTAATGCGATTTAGGTGGCGTGGGGCGTGGTCTCCCGGGAGCGCCGGAAAGGGCACGGCCCCGGGGTGGGCGCCTCGGTGGCGCGTCCCGGGGCCGTGCGGGCCGTTCGAGCGGGGTGCGGGCGCGGGGGGGGCCGGGCCCGCACCGGCCGGGTCAGGAGCGGGCGACGTTCCGCTCGTGGACGAGGCGGAGGCCGATGAGGGTGAGCCACGGCTCGTGCTCGTCGATCTCGGTGGCCTCGCCCAGGACCATCGGGGCGAGGCCGCCGGTGGCGATGACGGTCACGTCGTCCGGGTCGTCGGCCAGTTCGCGGGCCATCCGGCGGACGACGCCGTCGACCTGACCGGCGAATCCGTAGAGGATGCCGGACTGCATCGCCTCGACGGTGTTCTTGCCGATGACGCTGCGCGGCCGGGCCAGTTCGATCTTGCGGAGCTGGGCGCCGCGGACGCCGAGGGCGTCGACGGAGATCTCGATGCCGGGCGCGATGACGCCGCCGACGTACTCGCCGCGGGCGCTGACCGCGTCGAAGGTGGTGGCGGTGCCGAAGTCGACGACGACGGCGGGGCCGCCGTACAGCTCGACGGCGGCCAGCGAGTTGATGATCCGGTCGGCGCCGACCTCCTTGGGGTTGTCCATGAGGATCGGCACGCCCGTCTTGACGCCGGGCTCCACCAGGACGGCCGGTACGTCGCCGTAGTAGCGGCGGGTGACCTCGCGCAGTTCGTGCAGGACGGAGGGGACGGTGGAGCAGATGGCGATGCCGTCGATGCCGTCGCCGAGGTCGTCGCCCAGGAGCGGGTGCATGCCCATCAGGCCGTGCAGCAGGACGGCGAGTTCGTCGGCGGTGCGGCGGGCGTCGGTGGAGATCCGCCAGTGCTCGACGATGTCCTCGCCGTCGAAGAGCCCGAGGACGGTGTGGGTGTTGCCCACGTCGATGGTCAGCAGCATGGCGTCAGCGGTCCTCGTGCTCGTCGTCGGCCGGGGCGGTGGCGGGGGCCTCTTCGCGCAGGTCGAGACCGATGTCGAGGACCGGCGCCGAGTGGGTGAGGGCGCCGACGGCGAGGAAGTCGACGCCGGTGCGGCCGTACCGGGCGGCGTTGTCGAGGGTGAGGCGCCCGGAGGACTCCAGGGTCGCGCGGCCCGCCACCAGGGCGACGGCCTCCTCGGTCTGCTCCGGGGTGAAGTTGTCCAGGAGGATCAGGTCGGCGCCCTCGGCGAGGATCGGCGGGATCTGGTCGAGCCGGTCGACCTCGACCTCGATCGGCACACCGGGGAACTCGTCGCGCACGGCGGTGAACGCCGCGGCGACGCCGCCCGCCGCGATGACGTGGTTGTCCTTGATCAGCGCGGCGTCCGACAGCGACATGCGGTGGTTGACGCCGCCGCCGCAGCGCACCGCGAACTTCTCCAGGGCGCGCAGCCCCGGGGTGGTCTTACGGGTGTCGCGGACCTTGGCGCCGGTGCCCTCCAGGGCGTCGGCCCAGGCGCGGGTGGCGGTGGCGATGCCGGAGAGGCGGCCCAGGAGGTTGAGGGCGCTGCGCTCGGCGGTGAGCAGGTCGCGGGTGCGGGTGGTGACGCTGAGGAGGACGGCACCGGCCGCGACGCGGTCGCCGTCCTCGACGTGCCGCTCGACCTCGAACTCCTCGGTGCACACCAGGGAGAGCACGGCCTCGGCGACCCGGAGCCCGGCGACCGTACCGGCCTGACGGGCGGTGAAGTCGCCGGTGGAGACGGACTTCTCGGGGACGGTCGCGACGGTGGTGACGTCCACGCCCTCGTCGAGGTCCTCCTCCAGGGCGAGGTGGGCGATGCCCTCCACCTGGACGGGGTCGAGCCCGGAGGCCACCAGGAGGGCGGCGAGGTCCGGGTCGAGGCCGCAGGTCAGCGGGTCGAGGTCGTAGCCCTCGTCGGGCCCGCCGCAGCCGCAGGCGTCGCCGCAGCCGCCACCGGCGGGCGTCTCGGCCGACGGCCTGCCGATGCCGATCTGGAGGAGGGGGAGGTCGTCGGGGGTGCTGCTCACGGGTGGGCTCCGAATCGGGAAGAGGCGGGCGGTGGCGGGTGGTGAGGCGGTCGGTGGGGGCGCGTCAGGCGCCCGGTGCGCCGGGGGCGCGGGCGGGGTCCGGTGCGCCGGGGGCGCGGGCGGGGTCCGGTGCGCCGGGGGCGGGCGCGCCCGTGCCCGGGGCGCCCGGGGCCGTCGGCGGGAAGGCGGCGGTCTCCGTGGTGTCGACGGCCAGGGTGCGGCCGGTGCCGAGGGCGATACGGAAGTGGCGGCGCCAGGCGGTGTCGTCGCGTCCGGGGTGGTCCTCGCGCCAGTGGCAGCCGCGGGTCTCCTCCCGGCGCTGTGCCGCGGCGACGAGGACCCGGGCGACGCACAGCAGGTTGGTGGCCTCCCACGCCTCCACACCGGGCTCGGGCGCCTTGAGGTCGGGGGCGGTGTCACCGGTGGCGGCGGCCGCGTCCCCGTGGAGCCGGTCGAGCGCGGCGGCGGCGCGGGCGAGGCTGGCGGCGCTGCGCAGCACCCCGGCGCCCTCCGTCATGACGCGCTGCACCCGGGGGCGCGCCTCGGGGGCGAGCAGGGGCAGGGCGGTGGCCCCCGGGGAGATGTCGGGGGTGCCGCCCCGGGGGGCCGGGTCCGGCGCGCCCCGGGTGAGGTCCGCGGCGATGCGTTCCGCGAAGACCAGGCCCTCCAGGAGGGAGTTGGAGGCGAGGCGGTTCGCCCCGTGGACGCCGGTGCAGGCGACCTCACCGCAGGCGTAGAGCCCGGGGACGGTCGTGCGGCCCCACAGGTCGGTGCGGACGCCCCCGGAGGCGTAGTGGGCGGCCGGGGCCACCGGGATCGGCTCGGTGACGGGGTCGATGCCGTGGCTGCGGCAGGCCGCGAGGATGGTGGGGAAGCGGGTCTCCCACATGGCGGCGCCGAAGTGCCGGGCGTCGAGGAACATGTGGTCGGTGCCGGTCTCCTGGGCGCGGCGCATGATCGCCTTGGCGACGATGTCGCGCGGGGCGAGTTCGGCGAGTTCGTGCTGTCCGACCATGAAGCGGTGGCCGTCCGCGTCGACCAGGTGGGCGCCCTCGCCGCGGACCGCCTCGGAGATGAGCGGCTGCTGCCCTTCCGCTTCGGCGCCCAGGTAGAGGACCGTCGGGTGGAACTGCACGAACTCCAGGTCGGAGACCTCCGCCCCGGCCCGCAGGGCGAGGGCGACGCCGTCACCGGTGGAGACGGCCGGGTTGGTGGTGGCGGAGAAGACCTGGCCCATGCCGCCGGTGGCGAGGACCACGGCGGGCGCGTGCACGGCGCCCACGCCGTCGTGGCGGCCCTCGCCCATCACATGCAGGGTGACGCCCGCGGTACGGCCCTGAGCGTCGGTCAGGAGATCCAGGACGAGGGCGTTCTCGACGGTGCGCAGCCCGGCCTCGCGGACCGCGGCGACCAGCGCGCGGGAGATCTCCGCGCCGGTCGCGTCGCCCCCGGCGTGCGCGATACGGCGCCGGTGGTGGCCGCCCTCCCGGGTGAGCGCGATGCCCTCGCCCCCCGGGGTGGTGTCGAAGCGGGCGCCCGCGTCGATCAACCGGCCGACGGCGGCGGGCCCTTCGGTGACGAGGGTGCGGACGGCGTCCTCGTCGCAGAGTCCGGCACCGGCGACGAGGGTGTCCGCCAGGTGCTGTTCGGGGGTGTCGCCCTCCCCCAGGGCCGCGGCGATACCGCCCTGCGCCCACCGGGTGGAGCCGTCGTCCAGGCGCGCCTTGGTGACGACGACGGTGCGGTGCCCGGCGGCGGCGCAGCGCAGCGCGGCGGTCAGGCCCGCGACGCCGGAGCCCACGACGACGACATCGGCGTCGATGGCCCAGCCCGGGGCGGGCGCGGTCAGTCGTATGCCGGTGGGGCCGGGGACGGTGCCTGTTCCGGTGGCGGTCATCAGGACGCTCCGAGGGGGCCTGGGGGTTCGTCGGACGGGGCCCTTCCGGGGCCCTGCGGTGAGGTTACGGCGGCCCCGCCGCGGGGGCGCACGGCGCCCTCGCCCGCGCCCGGGGTGCGCGCGTCGGCCGGGGCGGTGCGGGGCCCGAAGTGGAGGCGGATGTTGTCGATGAGGCGGGTGGTGCCGATGCGGGCGGCGAGCGCCAGGACCGCGTCGCCCTCGTAGCCGTCGGGGACCTCGGTGAAGTCCGACGGGTCGACGAGCGCGAGGTAGTCCAGCTCCAGGGGCGGTTCGAGGTGGGCGGCGTCGGTGAGGACGGCGTGGGCGGCGGCGCGCGCCACGGCGGGCCCCGGGCGGCCCGCGGCGGCCCGGGCGACGGCGTGGGCGTCCGCGGCGGCCCGTTCCTCGCCGAGGGCGGCGAGCGCCTCGGAGCGGCGCTGCGAGCGGGGCCCGTCGGCCCCGGCGCGGGCGCGCAGCGCCTCCTCGGCGGTGAGCCGGTCCCGGGCGGCGAACAGCGCCGTGGACAGCGCCAGGGCGGTACGGCGTTCGTCGGCGGAGAGGTAGCGGTTGCGGCTGGAGCGGGCCAGCCCGTCGTCCTCCCGGACGGTGGGCACGCCCACGATCTCCACCGGGAAGTTCAGGTCGGCGGCCATCCTGGTGATGACGGCGAGCTGCTGTGCGTCCTTCTCGCCGAACAGCGCTACATCCGGTCCGGTCAGGTGGAGCAGCTTGGCGACGACGGTGAGGACGCCGTCGAAGTGCCCGGGGCGGCTGGCGCCCTCCAGGAGCGTGCCCATCGGCCCGGCGGCGATCCTGACCTGCGGTTCCCCGCCCGGGTAGACCTCGTCGACGGGCGGCGCGAAGACGACGTCGGCGCCCGCCGCGGCGGCGATGCGGACATCGGCGTCCAGGGTGCGCGGATAGCGGTCGAGGTCCTCACCCGCGCCGAACTGCAGCGGGTTGACGAAGACCGTGACGACCACCTGGCCCTGCGGCCCCACACGTTCCCGGGCGGCGCGCACCAAGGTGGCGTGCCCTTCGTGGAGGGCGCCCATGGTCATGACGACGGCGCGCGGACCCTCGCCGCGCGCCGTGGCACGGAGCGCGGCGGCGGTGTGGAGGAGCTGCGGGGCACCGCCCTGAGCGGGGGCGGGAGCCGGGTACGGGCCCGGGGTGGCGGTGGTCATCGGGCGTCGTCCCCCTCGGGTCCTTCGTCACCCCGGGAGGGCTTGTCGCCCCGGGACGCGGTGTCGGCGAGGACGCCGAGCAGGTCCTCGGCCAGCTCCGGCTTGAGCAGACCGTGCGCCAGCGCGCGGTCCGCCGTCGTACGGGCCATCGCCAGATATCCGGCGACGGCCTGCGGTGCGTGCCTGCGCAGTTCGGCGACGTGTGCGGCCACCGTGCCGGCGTCGCCGCGCGCCACCGGGCCGGTCAGGGCCGCGTCACCGGAGCGGAGGGCGTTGTCGAGGGCCGCGCCGAGCAGCGGGCCGAGCATCCGGTCCGGCGCCCCGACCCCGGCGGTGCGGAGCAGCTCCATCGCCTGCGCGACCAGCGTGACCAGGTGGTTCGCGCCGATCGCCAGCGCCGCGTGGTAGAGCGGACGGGCCTCCTCCGCGATCCACTCGGGCTCCCCGCCCATCTCGATGACCAGGGCTTCGGCGGCCATCCGCAGCTCCTCGGGCGAGGTGACCCCGAAGGAGCAACCGGCCAGCCGCTGCACATCGACGGGCGTACCCGTGAACGTCATCGCCGGGTGCAGCGCGAGCGGCAGCGCCCCCGCCCGGGTCGCCGGGTCCAGTACGGCCGTCCCGTAGCGGCCCGAGGTGTGCACGAGCAGTTGCCCCGGGCGCACGGCGCCGGTCTCGGCGAGCCCCGCGACGAGACCGGCCAACGCGTCGTCGGGGACGGTCAGCAGGACGAGGTCGGCGCGGGCCAGCACCTCGGCGGGCGGCACCAGCGGCACCTCGGGCAGCAGCGCCGCCGCGCGCCGTACGGAGGCGTCGGAGACCCCCGAGACGGCGACCGGGCGGTGTCCGGCGAGTTGCAGCGAAGCGGCGAGGGCGGGGCCGACGCGACCGGCGCCGACAACGCCGACGGTCAGTCGGGCCGGGCGGTCCTGGGCCTCGATGGGCGGGATTGCGTTCACGTGGCGATGGCCTTCCGTTCCAGTCCTCAGGGGGTACCGGACGATTCATCGCCATGCTACGCGAGTGCCGCCGCCCGCCCCGGGCCCGGCGACGGGCTCCGTCCGGCCGCAGCGGCGCCCGCCGACGGCCGCCGTCCGCACTGCCGCCGAGCCCGCCCACCGCCGCGCGACGCCCGCCCCGCACTTTCTTCCACGACACCCTTGACATGCGATTTCCGCAGGTCAGCGAGGTGCTCTCGCCGCTCTCCGAAGAGTTGTCCACAGGCCGGGCGGCGACCGCGCCGCGTACGACATCATCGAGGCAACGACGCGGAGCACCGGCTCGGCGGAGACCGGCACGGACGGGGGACACCATGCACGGCAACACCCGGCACGACCACGACCAGCCCACCCGACAGCCCGACCGACACACACCTCCCGACTCGGACACCGGCCCCGACGCGGGGCCCGGCGCCGCACGGAACCGACGGCTGACGGCGGCACGCGGCGCGCGGCGGACCCTGGCCGCCCGCCCGCAGACCCTCCGCGACCGCCTCGACTCCCTCACCGCGCACGCCCCGGGCGCCTACGACCTCGACGCCTGGCCCGACATGTACGGCAACGACGACGGCATCGTCGGCGAGCTGGAGCGCCGCACCGCCGAGGCCCTGGGCGCCGAGGCCGCCGCGTTCTTCCCGACCGGGACGATGGCGCAGCAGGTGGCGCTGCGCTGTTGGGCCGGGCGCACGGGCAACGCCACCGTCGCGGGCCATCCGCTGTCCCACATGGAGGTCCACGAACGCGACGCCTACGCCACGGTCAGCGGCCTGCGGATGGTCCACCCGACCGGTGAGCCGCGCATCCCGACGGCCGACGAGGTCCACGCCGCGCAGGAGCCGTTCGGCACGCTGGCGCTGGAACTGCCGCTGCGGGACGCCGGATTCGTCCTGCCGCAGTGGGAGGAGCTGACGGCGACCGTCGAGGCGGCCCGGGAGCGGGACGCGGTGGTCCACTTCGACGGGGCGCGCCTGTGGGAGTGCACGCCCCACTTCGGGCGCGGGCTCCCGGAGATCGCCGCCCTCGCCGACAGCGTCTATGTCTCGTTCTACAAGTCGCTCGGCGGCATCGGCGGCGCCGCGCTGGTGGGCGGCGAGAGCTTCATCGAGGAGACCCGCGCCTGGCGGCACCGGTACGGCGGGCAGCTCTTCCAGCAGTGGCCGACGGCGCTGACCGCGCTCACCGGGCTGGACACCGAACTGCCACGCCTGCCCGCCTACGTCGCACAGGCGAAGATCGTCGCGCAGGCCCTGGCGGAGGAGTTGGCCGGGTCGCCGGTGCCGTGGTTCCGCATACATCCGCAGGAGCCGCACACCCATCAGTTCCGGCTGTGGCTGCCGTATCCGGCGCGGGCGCTGAACGACGCCGGTCTGCGGCAGGTGCAGGAGACGGGGACGGGTCTGTTCCCGACCTGGTTCGAGGACGCCACCCCGGGCCTGGCCACCACGGAGGTGACGGTGCAGGCACCCGCACTGGAGTGGACGGCGGACGACATACGGGCGGCGCTGGCGGACTTCGTCACGCGGGTCGCCGCCGCCTGAGCGCAGGGCCGGTCCGGCGGGCGGCAGCGGCACGGCTTCCGCGCCGTGCCGGTGGCCCCCCTAGCCGCACGGGGAGGCCGCGCGGCGGGCATCGGCGGCGGGGCGCCCGGTGCGGACCGGGTGCCCGGCGGCGGGCCGGACGGCGGTGCCGGACGGGGCCGGATCGTGGTGGAGCGGGCGGGGGCGGCGAAGGGACGCCCCCAGGCTCCGGACGGCGCGCAGGGCGCGGGCCGGGAAGCGGTCGGCGGGGTCGGTGACGACGGAGGTGAAGCGTCTCCACAGGAGAACTTCGCGGACGGCGCGGACGGTGTCGGCGCCCGGCTGGACGGGCGGGGCCTCGCCCCGCTGTGCGGCACGGTAGGCGTCGAGAAGGTGCTGCTGGCTGGCGTTCATGGCTTCACTGTGGGGCCGCCCCGGGCGGTGGCGCGCGTCGATTGACGGAAGCGGTCAAACGACGTTCCCGCAGGTCCCGGGCGGACGCATGATGAGGTCATGGCCAATGTCATCGACATCACCGGGCTGCCGCCCGAGCGCATCGTCTTCTCGCCGTCGCCGCTCGCGGAGCTGGGCGCCGCGCTGCACGCGCTCTCCGAGCCGGGCCACCATCCGGGGCTGCACGGCTGGGTCACGGCGACCTCGTCCGCGCTGAAGACCGACCTCGCCGACCGGCTGTGCGAGGCGGACTTCCTGTGGCGGTCGGCCCGTTCGGACCTGCTGCTGCCGGCCCGCCCGGGAGCGGCGCTCGCCGATGAGCTCGATGCGATGGACACGATCGACGACGAGCGGTTCGTGGCCGCCGCCTTCGAGATCACCTGCTCCATCTCGTACGCCCGCTGCACCCCGTCGCCCCTCGTGGACGCGGCGGAGCGGGCCCGTGTACGGGAGATGGCCGCGGCCCGCGGACCGCGGCAGGCCGCTTTCACCGACCGGATGCTCACCGACCCGGACGGGCTGCGGATCTGGCTCAGGAGACTGTTCGAGGACTGTGAGGAGGCGTTCTTCGGAGACATCTGGCGGCGCGTCGGCATGCAGCTCGCCGCCGACGCCCGGCACAAGACGGAGCTGCTGCGGCGCAAGGGCCTCGCCGAGACCCTGGCCGCCACCTCGACCGCGCTCTCCCTGGAGAGCGGGCCGGGCGGCGGCGCACGCATCCTCGTCGACAAGCTCGCCGGGGGCCGCACCACGGCGTTCGAGCACACCGACGACCCGGGGGTGACGCTCGTCCCGACGTCGTTCGGCTGGCCTCATCTGCTGGTCAGCCATGCGCCGGGCTGGCGGCCGGTGATCCAGTACCCGGTGGCGAGCCCCGAGTTGCCGGCACCGGCCACGCTGGAACTCGTCCACCAGCGGCTCGACGCCCGGGGAGTTGGCGAACGCGTTCGGGATCACGTCGCCCGAGGTGTCCCGGCACATCACGACGCTCAAGAACCATGCGCCGGGCTGGCGGCCGGTGATCCAGTACCCGGTGGCGAGCCCCGAGTTGCCGGCACCGGCCACGCTGGAACTCGTCCACCAGCGGCTCGACGC
>NZ_JODY01000060.1 GCF_000718015.1 Streptomyces catenulae
AGGGGCCCCCGCCCCCCTACTCCTCCACCACCAACGCCGGCGTCCCCCGAGTGAGCACGTCCCCCCGGAAGAACGCCGGGCTGCGCCGCTGCATGACGAGCATCAGCACGAAGCCGAGTACCAGCAGGCCCACCCCGATGACGAACACGGAGCCCACGCCGAACACCGAGCTGCCGGAGCCGTAGGCCGGGTTCCACATGTCGACCAGGGTCTTGGTGAAGACGGCGGTCAGCAGGATTCCGCCGAGGGTCGGGAAGACGCCCTTGAAGAACAGGTCGCGGGCGGAGGTGCGCAGGTCGCGGCGGAAGTACCAGGCGCAGGCGAAGGCCGTGATCGCGTAGTAGAAGCAGATCATGAGGCCGAGGGCGTAGATGGTGTCGATGAGGACGTTCTCGCTGAGCAGGCTCATCACGGCGTAGAAGAGGCCGGTGGCGATGCCCGCGGCGACGGTGGCGCGGCCCGGTGACCGGAAGCGCGGGTGGATGCGGGCGAAGGACGGCGGCAGCGCCTCGTACGCGCTCATCGCGAGGACGGTGCGGGCCACGGGGATGAACGTGGTCTGGAGGCTGGCGGCGGCCGAGGCGAGGACGGCGACGAAGAGCAGCACGCCGAGGGCGGTGCCCATGACGGGGTCGGCGAGGGCGGCGAAGACGTTGTCGGCGGTGTGCGGGTTGCCGAGTCCGGGGCCCTTGTCGCCGACGCCGGAGTACATCTGCGCGGCGATGGCGGTCAGCAGGTACGAGCCGATGAGGACGAGCATCGCGAGGAGGGCGGCGCGGCCGGGGGTCTTGGCGCTGCCGGCGGTTTCCTCGTTGACGGTCAGGCAGGCGTCCCAGCCCCAGAACATGAAGATCGAGAGGGAGAGTCCGGCCGTGAAGGCGGAGAAGGACTGGACGGCGAAGGGGTCGAGCCAGGTCCAGGAGAAGTGGAGGGATCCGGCGAATACGCCGGAGCGTGCCTTGACGACGGCCATGACGACGAAGACGGCGAGCACGGCGAGTTGGAGGCCGACGAGGGCGTACTGCACGCCTTTGGTGGCGGTCATGCCGCGGTAGCTGATGGCGGTGGCGACGGCGATGAAGGCGAGGCAGGTGAGGATGTGGGCGGCTTTGTTGCCGTCGAGGTCGGCGAGGGTCTGGCTGCCGGTGAGTTCGCCGAGCAGCAGGTAGAAGAACGAGGTGGCGACGCCGGCGAGGTTGGAGAGCACGATGATCGTCGCGATCACCAGGCCCCAGCCGCACATCCAGCCGATGCGGGGGCCGAACGCCTTGACGGTCCAGGTGAAGGAGGTGCCGCAGTCGGGGACCGCCTTGTTCAGCTCGCGGTAGGCGAAGGCGACCAGCAGCATCGGCAGGAACCCTGCCAGAAAGATGGCCGGCATCTGCAGGCCGACCTCTCCGGCGGTGGGGCCGAGGGTGGAGGTGAGGCAGTAGACGGGGGCGACGGTGGAGACGCCGATGACCGCGCTGCCGAGCAGGCCGACGGAGTTGCCGCTCAATCCCTTGCCGCGGGTGTCCGTGCGGGCTTCTCCGCCGGTGGTAGGGACGCTCGTTACCGTGTCTCCGGTCTGGGGCCGGGGGTCTACCTGAACCATGAACAGGACGTTAAGCGCTGCTGTTTCCGTATCCGGATGGCTGAAATCCGCTTATCGGTGACAGGGTGGCGCCTTCATTACGTAACCGCGTCCCGCATTTCGCTCATGTAATGGAATGAGGAATCCCGCTTGAACCTTCAAGTCCACGCTTCGGAGGTCATCCGGCCCGCCGTGCGGTAACCGCAGCACTGCCCGATTTACCCCTTTCAAAAATTTCCCGTCCGACTTCCGGACGCCTCCCGGCCACCCGGTGGCCGCCTCCGCACCACCGCCACCGGCCCACCCGGGAAAGCCGGTCGGCCGCCCCCGGGAGAGCCCGCCGACCGGCCCGCCCGGGGTGCCTCACCCCGTCCACACCACCGACTGCAGCTCGCTGTAGGCGTGCAGCGCGTACGAGCCGACGTCGCGGCCCACGCCGCTCTGTTTGAAGCCGCCGAACGGCGCCTCCATGTTGCGGCCCACGGTGTTGACGCCGACGCCACCGGCGCGCAGCCGCGCCGCCACCCGGAACGCCCGCGCCACGTCGCCGGACCAGACGTAGTCCAGCAGCCCGTAGTCGCTGTCGTTGGCGAGCGCCACCGCCTCCTCCTCGTCGTCGAAGGGCAGCACCACCACGACCGGGCCGAAGATCTCCTCCCGCACGATCCGCATCCCGGGCGCGCAGTCGGCGAAGAGCGCGGGCGCGACGTAGAAACCGCGCGCCGCGTCCGGGCCGTCCGGGCGCTCCCCGCCGGTGACCGGACGGGCGCCCTCCGTGCGGCCCAGGGCGAGATAGGACTCGACGCGGTCGCGGTGGGCGGCGGAGATGACCGGGCCGACGACGGTTCCGCGGGCCCGCGGGTCGCCGACGGGCAACCGGGCCGCGTGGCGGGCGAGGCGGTCCACCAGCCGGTCGTGGAGGGAGCGTTGGACGAGGACGCGGGTGGGGGCGGTGCAGATCTGGCCGCTGTAGAAGGAGAAGGTGGTGCCGATCCCGGCGACGGCGGCGTCCAGCCCGGCGTCGTCGAGGTCGTCGAAGACCAGCGCGGCGCCCTTGCCGCCCAACTCCATGAGCTGGCGTTTCATGCCGCGGCCGCACTCCTCGGCGATGGTGCGGCCGACGGCGGTGGAGCCGGTGAAGCTGACCATGTCGGTCTCCGGCGCCGCCACCGCCGCCGCGCCCACCTCCGCCGAGGTGCCGGAGACGACGTTGACGACACCGGGCGGCGCCCCCGCCTCGTCCAGCGCCTCCTGGAGCGTCTCGGCCAGCCGGTAGACGGAGAGCGGGTCCTGCGGGGCGGGTTTGACGACGACGGTGTTGCCCATGGCCAGCGCCGGGGCGATCTTCCCGGCGGGGTTGGCCCAGGGGTTGTTGTACGAGGTGATGCAGGCGACGACGCCGACCGGGCGGCGGGCCGCGTAGGCGCCGACGACCGCGGCGCGTCCCATCGGTCCGGCCGGGTTGACCTGCGGCGGCAGCGGGGTCTCGACGGGTTCCAGCGCGCCGCGGGCGTACCGCGCGAAGCGGGCCGCGGCCACGCCGACCTGCATCCCGCGGGCGGTGGCGGTGGTGGCGCCGCTCTCCCGTTGGGCGAGGTCCGCGTACGGGACGAGGCGTTCGCGCAGCAGCCGGGCGGTGTGGTCGAGGACGCGGGCGCGGAGTTCGGGGGTGGTGCGTGACCAGGGGCCGAAGGCTTCGCGGGCGGCCTCGGTGGCGGCGCGGACCTGTGCGGTGCTCGCCTCGGGGGCCCGGCCGACGATCTCCTGGGTGGCCGGGTCGAGGACGTCGTGGTGGCCGCCGTCGGGCTCGGTCCACCGGCCGCCGATGAAGAGCCGCTGCTCGGCCCGTCCGGTGGCGCTCACCGGGTGCTCACGGTGGCGGTGTGGCGGCCGGAGCGCAGGACGGTGCCGGGTACGGCGCCGGTGACGGTGTCGTCGCGGAGGGTTTCGACGCCGTTGACGCGGACGCTGACGATGCCCTGGGCCTGGGAGTCGAGGCGAGGGCTGTCGCCGGGCAGGTCGTGGACGAGGGTGGCGGGTCCGGCGTCGACGGTGTCGGGGTCGAGGAGGACGAGGTCGGCGTGGTGGCCCTCGGCGATGCGGCCGCGTCCGCGCAGGCCGAAGAGGCGGGCGGGGTCGTCGGTGAGCATCCGGACGGCTTCCTCCAGGCCGACGAGTTTCCGGCCGCGCAGGCAGTCGCCGAGGAAGCGGGTGGTGTAGGGGGCGCCGCACATCCGGTCGAGGTGGGCGCCGGCGTCGGAGCCGCCGAGGAGGACGTCCTCGTGGCGCCAGGTCTCGCGGCGCAGTGCCCAGCTGGCGGGGTCGTTGTCGGTGGGCATCGGCCACAGGACGGTGCGCAGGTCGTCGTGGGCGCAGATCTCGACGAGGCAGTGGAAGGGGTCCTGGCCGCGTTCGGCGGCGATGTCGCGGACGACGCGGCCGCCGAGTCCTTCGTTGGCGGCGGAGTAGGTGTCGCCGATGACGTAGCGGTCGAAGTCGGCGAGGCGGCGGAAGACACCGGCTTCCTCGCTGTGGGCGTGGCGGAGCAGGGTGGCGCGGACGTCGGGGTCGCGGAGTTCGGCGATGCGTTCGGGGCGGGGCAGGCCGAGGACGTCGCCCCAGCCGGGGATGAGGTTGAGGGCGCAGAACGTGCCGAGGGACATGTTCATGGGGGTGAGGATCGGCATGGTGAGGGCGACGATGCGGCCACCGGCGGCGCGGGCGCGGGCGCTGGGGAGGAGTTGGCGGGGGACGCGGTCGGGGACGGCGGCGTCGATGGTGAGGACGTTCCAGTTGAGGGGGCGTCCGGCGGTGGTGGTCATGGCGACGAGGAGGTCGATCTCGTCGTCGTCGAAGCGGTCGAGGCAGCCGGAGACGATGGCTTCTATCTGGGTTCCTTCGTGTTCTCCGACGGCGCGGCAGAGGGCGAGGAGTTCGTCGCGGTCGGCGTGGCGGGAGGCGACGGGGGCGCCGTCGCCGTCGGAGTGGGTGGCGGACTGGGTGGTGGACAGGCCCCAGGCTCCGGCGTCCATGGCGTCGTGGAGGAGGGTGACCATGGCGTCGAGTTGGCCGGGGGTGGGGTGGCCGCCGATGGCGTCGGGGCCCATGACGTGGCGGCGCAGGGCGCAGTGGCCGACCATGAATCCGGCGTTGACGGCGGTGCGGCCTTCGAGGGCGTCGAGGTAGTCGCCGAAGCCGTGCCAGTCCCAGGGGGCGCCTTCTTCGAGGGCGACCAGGGACATGCCTTCGACCTTGCTCATCATGCGGCGGGTGTAGTCGGCGTCGCCGGGCCGGTCGGGGTGGAGCGGGGCGAGGGTGAAGCCGCAGTTGCCCCCGGCGACGGTGGTGACGCCGTGGTTGAGGGACGGGGTGGCGTAGGGGTCCCAGAAGAGTTGGGCGTCGTAGTGGGTGTGCGGGTCGACGAATCCGGGGGTGAGGACGAGTCCGGTGGCGTCCTCGGTGGTGCGGGCGGGTTCGGTGACGGTGCCCGGTGGGGCGACGGTGGCGATGCGGCCGTCCTTGATGCCGACGTCGGCGAGGTGGCGGGGGGCGCCGGTGCCGTCCACGACGGTGGCGCCCTGGATGAGGTGGTCGAGCATGGCGGTTCCCTTCTCGTCTTACGGGTCGTCGTACGTCGTCGTACGCCGTCGTACGGGTCGTACGAGGGGGCGCGCGGGTGCGGTGGTCGCGCCGGGCGGCGGTGGGCCGCGGGGCCGGGTGCCGGGCCCGGGTGCCGGGCCGAGTACCGGGCCGGGTGCCGGGGGCCCGCGGCCGTTCCGTCAGGCGCCGCCCGCCTGGCGGAAGCGTGTCGTCCGGTGTACCGGGTCGGTGTCGATCCGCGGGATGACGTGTTCGCCGATGAGCTGGATGGAGGTGAGGGTGTCCTCCCGGCTGATGCCGATGGGCAGGCCGAAGGAGAGCTGGTCGGCGCCTGCCGCCTCCCAGCGGCGGCACTGGGCGAGGACCTCGTCCGGGTCGCCGCAGATCATCAGCTCCTCGGCGATCAGCAGCTCGATCAGTTCCTCGGTGTAGTCGGGGAGCAGTTCGGGCCAGGCGGGGATGCCGTCGGGGCGCGGGAAGGTGTCGTGGTAGCGGAAGAGCAGCGACTGGAGGTAGTTGAGCCCGCCGCCCACCGCGATCTGTACGGCCTTCTCATGGGTCTCGGCGCAGATGGCGGTGGAGGTCACCATGACGTTGTCGTTGACGAAGTCCCCGACCGGCTCGGCGTCCTTGACGGCGCTCTTGTACGAGTCGACGACCCACTCCATGTCGGCGACCTTCTGCACGCTGAACCCGAGGACGCCGAGTCCCTTGCGGGCGGCCATCGCGTACGAGGAGGGGGATCCGGCGGCGTACCACATGGCGGGGTGGGAGGGTCCGTACGGCTTGGGGAGGATCTTGCGGGGCGGGAGTTGCCAGTGTTTGCCCTGGAATCCCTGGTACTCGTCCTGGAGCCACATCTTGGGGAATTCCGCGATGGTCTCCTCCCACAGCTCCTTGGTGTGGTTCATGTCGGTGACGCCCGGTAGGAAGCCGAGGATCTCGTGGCTGCCCGCGCCGCGTCCGGAGCCGAATTCGAAGCGTCCGCCGGAGAGGTGGTCGAGCATGGCGACCTTCTCGGCGACCTTGACGGGGTGGTTCACCGGGGCGAGGGGGTTGAAGATCCCCGAGCCTAGGTGGATGCGTTCGGTGGCGTGGGCGAGGTAGCCGAGGAAGACGTCGTTGGCGGAGAGGTGGGAGTACTCCTCCAGGAAGTGGTGTTCGGAGGCCCAGGCGTACTTGAAGCCGGAGCGGTCCGCCTGGATGACGTACTCCGTCTCCTCGATCAGCGCGTGGTGCTCGGCCTCGGGGTCGACCGCGGCGCGCGCGGCGGGGACGTAGCCCTGTACGAAGATCCCGAATTCCACGGGGGTTCACCGTCCTTACGTCTCTTCCGACGCCGCTTCGCGAGGACGCCGCTGGGTGACGGGGCGTGCGGGTGGCTCAGCATTTCTGACGCATCGTCAGATAAACGGGCCTGCGCAGACTGTTCCACCGGCACCGCCAGGGGTCAATAGCTGATGGAGCGTCAGATACGGCGCCGGGAGCCACCCCGCGACCGGCTCATCCGAGGCCGACACCCGCCAGCCAGCCGCCGTCCACGACGAACGGCTGCCCGGTGATGTACGACGAGTCGTCGCAGGTCAGGAAGAGCGCCAGCCGGGCCACCTCCTCGGGCCGCCCGATCCGGCCCAGCGGCACCAGCTTCCGGTAGAGCGCCTCCACCGCCCGCGCCGACGCCTCCGGGTCGGCGTCCGGGTCGAGCGCCGCCGGATTGGTCATCGCCGTGTCCACCGCCCCCGGGCACACCGCGTTCACCCGGATCTTCCGGTCCGCCAGCTCCAGCGCGGCGACCCGGGTCAGCCCCAGCACGGCATGCTTGCTCGCCGCGTAGGCGCCGACGTAGGCCATACCGGTCACCCCCGTGTACGAGGCGGTGTTGACGATGGTGCCGCCGCCCGCCGCGGCGATCTCGGGCGCGACGGTACGGATCCCGAGGAAGCAGCCGACCTGGTTGACCTGCACCACCTCCAGGAACTCCGCCAGCGGTGTGGCGGTCAGCGCGTTGAACCGCAGGATCCCGGCGTTGGCGACCAGCCCGTCGATCTTCCCGAAGGCGTCCTTGGCCGCCGCCACGGCAGCCACCCAGTCGTCCTCCCGCCTGACGTCCAGGTGCACATACCGCGCGGTGTCCGCGCCCAGCTCCTCGGCGAGCGCCGCCCCGGACTCGTCCAGCACGTCCCCGATCACCACCCGCGCCCCCTCGGACGCGAACAGCCGCGCCTCCTGCTCGCCCTGCCCGCGCGCCGCCCCGGTGATGACGACGACCCGCCCGTCCAACTTGCCCATGCCCAGCCCCTCATGTGGATGCGTCGATGGATCCGTGCGTGGCCCCGCACACGGCGCGCCCGCCCGGACGGCACCCGGCCGCCGCGCGGAACGGCCCGCCCCTCACTCCCCCAACAGCGGCGCGACCTCCGTCCCGAACGCCGCCATCTGGTCCGTCAGCTCCTCCGGCCCCCGGCAGCGGAACCGCACCTGGATCTGGTCGACGCCCATCTCCCGGTACTCCCGCAGCGACGCGGCGATCCGCTCGGGCGCCCCGCTCAGCGTCCGGCGCCCGACGTCCCACCCGGGCGCGCCGACGTACAGCGGCTCGGCGATCGCCCCGATCTCCGCGGGCTCCACCACCCCGGCGGCCTCCCGCAGCCCCTTCAACACCCCGATTTTCTCCCGGAGTTGGGGACGTCGATCGCCCTGCGGGAGCCACCCGTCGCCCCGTTCCGCGGCCCGCCGTACCGCCGCGGGCGACGAGCCGCCCACCCACACCGGTGGCCGCGGCGTCTGCACCGGGCGCGGCGCCTGCCCCAGGTCCGAGAAGGCGAACCGCTCCCCCGCGAACGCGACGAACTCCTCCGGTCCCAGCGCCGCCTTCAGCGCGTCCACCGTCTCGTCCAGCACCGCCCCGCGCCGCGCGAAGTCCACCCCGAGCGCCTCGAACTCCTCCTGGACGTGCCCGGCACCCACCCCGATGATCAGCCGCCCGCCCGAGAGCCGGTCGAGCGTGGCGAACTGCTTCGCCGACAGCAGCGGATGCCGCAGCCCCACCACCGCGACATGGCTGAGCAGCCGGACCCGCTCGGTGACCGCCGCCAGATGCGCGAGCGTGGCCACCGGGTCGTACCAGACCGTCCCCATCGCCCCGGCCAGCCGCCGCGGGATCGCCACATGCTCACAGCAGGCGACATACGCGAACCCGTACGCATCCGCCGCCCGCGCCACCGCCACCAACTCCCCCGGCCCCGCCCCCGCCTCCCACCCCTCCGCGAACACCCCACTCTGCGCCTGCACCGGCAACTGCATCCCATACGCCAACCGCCCCTCGGGCAGCACCCGCACCATCCCGCACCTCAAATCTGATGGGTCGTCACATCACAACGGTGCGGCAATGGTGGGCGCTCCACGCCCACCGGGCAAGAGGCCGACCGGAACAGCCGGAGCCTCAACCACCCGCCCGATCGACGCCCCCGCCATCCGCCCCCTCGCCAGGATCCGCGCCTTCCCGCCCTCGACCTTCGGCGATACGGCTGACACAGCGCAGCGCCTCGGCCAGTTGGCTCGCGAGGAACCGAAGCTCGACCCCGGTGACCCGACGGTCACCGAGCAGCGCATCCGCATGATCGAGCAACTCCGCCGCCATCCCGAGCTGCATCTCTTCCACCCCATCCGCCACCCGCGAGACAAGCCCCTTGCGGCACGGAAAGTGGCGGCCGGTGCGACGGGAGAGGCACCGTGTACGCGGAGCCCGGAGACCGCCGACGACCAGGAGGACGCCATGGAGAGCAGCGAGTGGGTCAGCACCTCGATGCCGTACCTCGCCCCCGGGGAGAAGGGCCGTCCCGATCCGTGGACCGCCGAGACCGCCGCCGCGGGGCGCCGCGGGCGGCAGCGCATCGTCCATGCCGGGGAGATCGCCGCCCCGCCGGAGATCGCGGAGCCGCTGGGGCTCGCAGCGGGCGCGGAGGTGGTCGTGCGGCGCCGGATGATGTACCTCGACGACATCCCCTGCGAGGTGACCGACTCGTACTACCCCGCCTCGCTCGCCCGCGGCACCCGCCTCGCGGGCACCGCCAAGATCCCCGGCGGCGCGGTCGCCCTCCTTGCCGAACTGGGCCACGCCGGAGCCCGTGTCCGCGAGGACGTCACCGCCCGCATGCCCACCTCCGAGGAGCGTGCCGCGCTGGACATCGGGCCGGACACACCCGTACTCCACATGACCCGGGTGACCTTCGACGACCGGGACCGGCCGTTCCAGGTCGACAGCATGGTGATGCCCGCCGGGCGCCAGCGACTCCGCTACGAGAGGACGATCGGATGACCGGGCCGACAGCCGAAGGGGAGGGCCACGACCGGCGTGCCCTGCACGAGCGGATCGCCGCCGACCTTCGCGACGACATCATGAGCGGCAACCTCGCACCGGGCGCGAAGCTGCCGTCGACCACGCAGCTCAAGGCACGTTTCGACGCCTCGAACGCCACGATCCAGAAGGCGCTCGGGCTCCTCAAGGGCGAGCGTCTCGTCGTCGGTCGGGCGGGCGCGGCGGTGACCGTCCGCGAACACCGGCAGCGGACGGTCCGGCCCGCCGCCTCCCTGAATCCGGCCGGCCCCGGCGAGCCCTACCGCTGGCTCACCGAGGCACACCGGGGCGAGACACCGGCACGCAGCGAACTCCTGGAAGTCGCGGAAGCCGTACCGCCCGGCGATGTCGCGGAGGCGCTGGGACTGCCCGACGGCGGCACGGCCCTGCTGCGTCGCCAGATACTCCTGATCGACGGCGAACCGGCCGAACTCGTCCTGTGCTTCTACCCGCCGGACCTCGCGAAGGGGACCGCACTGGCCGGGCGCCGCCGCATCATGGGCGGATCCCCGACGCTCCTGGCCGAGTTGGGCCATCCGCCCGCCCTCAGCGTCGACCGTGTCTCCGCGCGCATCCCCACCCAAGAGCAGTACGAAGCGCTCAAGCTCCCGGGACATCTGCCCGTGCTCCGGACGCTCCGCACCGTCCACAGCGCCGACGGGCGCCCCGTGGAGGCGACCGTCATGATCAAGGCAGGCCACCTCTACGAGCTTCGGTACGAGTTCACACCGAGCTGAGACCGACGCCCCGCAGGCCCCCACTCACCCCCGCCCCGCCGACTCCCCCCACAACCCCTCCGCCGTCAGTCCCAGGAGTTCGATCGCGTTGCGCCGGACCAGGCGTTCCACCACGTCCGCCGGTAGGTGGCCCATCTGTTCCTCGGCGACCTGGCGGGAGCGGGGCCAGGTGGAGTCGGAGTGCGGGTAGTCGGTCTCGTAGAGGACGTTGCCGACGCCGATCGCGTCGAGGTTCTTCAGGCCGAAGGCGTCGTCGAAGAAGCAGCCGTGGACGTGGCCGGCGAAGAGTTCGGAGGGCGGGCGGAGGACCTTCTCCGCGACGCCGCCCCAGGCGCGGTTCTCCTGCCAGACGATGTCGGCGCGCTCCAGGATGTACGGGATCCAGCCGATCTGGCCCTCGGCGTACATGATCCGGAGGTTCGGGAAGCGGTCGAACTTGCCGCTCATCAGCCAGTCGACCATCGAGAAGCAGCAGTTGGCGAAGGTGATGGTGGAGCCGACGGCGGGCGGGGCGTCGGCGGAGGTGGACGGCATCTTCGAGGAGGAGCCGATGTGCATGGCGACGACCGTGCCGGTCTCGTCGCAGGCGCGCAGGAACGGGTCCCAGTGGTCGGTGTGGATGCCGGGCAGTCCGAGGTGCGGGGGGATCTCGCTGAAGCAGACGGCGCGGACGCCGCGGGCGGCGTTGCGGCGGACCTCGGCGGCGGCGAGTTCGGGGTCCCAGAGCGGGATGAGGGTGAGCGGGATCAGCCGTCCGTGTGACTGCGGACCGCACCATTCCTCCACCATCCAGTCGTTGTAGGCGCGCACCCCCAGCAGCCCCAGTTCGCGGTCCTTGGCCTCGGTGAACGTCTGGCCGCAAAAGCGCGGGAAGGTGGGGAAGCAGAGGGCGGACTGGACGTGGTTGACGTCCATGTCGGCGAGCCGCTCGGGGACGCTGAACGACCCGGGGCGCATCTGCTCGTAGGTGATGCCTTCGAGGCGTATCTCGTCGCGGGCGTAGCCGACGGCGGTGTCGAGGCGGGTCAGCGGGCGGTGCAGGTCCTCGTAGACCCACCAGTCGGCCTGTGGGCCGTCGCCGCCGGGGGTGCCCATCTTCGGGGCGAACTTCCCGCCCACGAAGGTCATCCGCTCGACGGGGGCGCGCACGATCCGCGGTCCGGTGTCGCGGTACTTCGCGGGGAGTCGGTCCTGCCACACCCCGGGCGGCTCCACCGTGTGGTCGTCCACCGAGATGATCTGGGGAAGGGTCTCGTGGGTCTCCATGAGGGGTACGGTAACGCCGATCTGACGGATCGTCAGTAACTGTGGAGGGGTGGAACCGCGACCACAGGCGGGTGCGCACACGGCGTCCGGCGGGTTACGTTGTGCAGTCGCGCGATCCGATCCCGTAAGGGTGAGGAATTCCGTGCCCCGGAGGCACGGCGTACGACGTGCGAACAACCGGTGAAGAAGTGGCATGGGCATGCATAGATCGGGCGAGGCGGGGCGGAAGCGGAGAGAAGGTGGAGGGGCGCGGCGCACGGCGGTTCGCAGTGCGCGCCCTCGCGCGAGGGGCGCGTCCGGCGGAGCGCGGCGCTCCGCACCGACGGAGCCCGCTCCGGCGCGGCTCCCGTCGGCCGAGGAGGGTTTGTGGACGGTCCGGCCCCCTACTGACGCGGGCCACCGGGACAAGGCAGACTGACCGTTGCGCACACGGCGGAACGGCACCATCACAGCACAGAGACGGCAGGGGCAGGGGGTCACCATGGTCGACGGTCCGGGACAGAGGCGGGAGCGACTGCGCTTCACCGTGCTCGGTCCCGTGCGGGCGTGGCGCGGTGAGCACAAGCTGGCGGCCGGGTCACCGCAGCAACGGGCACTGCTCGCCGCGCTGCTGCTGCGCGGCGGACACACCGCCACCGCCGCCGAACTCGTCGACGCCCTCTGGGGCGAGGAACCGCCGCACGCCGCACTCGCCGCCCTGCGCACCTACGCCTCCCGCATCCGCAAGACCCTGGGGGACGACGCCGATCTGCTGGTCAGCGAGTCGGGCGGCTATGCGATCCGCACGGCCGACGGAGCGCCGCTCGACCTCGACCACGACCACGCCGAGCAGTACGCCGCCGAGGCGGAGAAGGCCAAGGCCGCCGGTGACCGCTGCCGCGCCCGGCAACTCCTCGACGACGCGCTGGCCCTGTGGGACGGCGAACCGCTCGCCGGACTGGGCGGCCCGTATGCCGAGAACCAGCGCACCCGCCTCGACGAATGGCGCCGCTCGCTCCTGGAGTCCCGCCTGGAGCTGGAGCTGGAGCTGGGCCACCACGCCGAAGCCGTCTCCGAGCTGACCTCGCTCACCGCCGCGCACCCGCTCCGCGAGCGCCTGCGGGAGCTGCTGATGCTCGCGCTGTACCGCAGCGGTCGGCAGGCCGAGGCCCTCGCCGTCTACGCCGACACCCGCCGCCTCCTCTCCGAGGAACTGGGCGTCGACCCGCGCGCCTCCCTCTCCGAACTCCAGCAGCGCATCCTGCGCGCCGACCCGGACCTGGACGCGACCGCCGCACCCGGCACCGAGCCCGGCACGGGCGAGCCGATCCTGCTGCGCCCGCAGCAACTCCCGGCCACCGTCCCGGACTTCACCGGCCGCACCGCCTTCGTCTCGGAGCTGAGCGAACAGCTCGCCACCGCCGAGGGCCACATCATGGCGGTCTCCGCGGTCGCCGGTATCGGCGGCGTCGGCAAGACCACCCTCGCCGTGCACGTCGCCCACGCCGCCCACCACCGCTTCCCGGACGGCCAGCTCTACGTCGACCTCCAGGGCGCCGGGAGCACCCCCGTCGAGCCGGAGGCCGTCCTCGGCGCCTTCCTGCGCGCCCTGGGCACCCCGGAGACGTCCATCCCGGACGGACTCGACGAACGCGCCGCGCTCTACCGCTCCACCCTCGCCGGGCGCCGCATCCTCGCGCTGCTCGACAACGCCCGCGACGCCGCCCAGGTCCGCCCGCTGCTGCCCGGCACCGAGGGCTGCGCCGCGCTGATCACCAGCCGCACCCGCATGATCGACCTCGCCGGGGCGCAACTCATCGACCTGGACGTGATGAGCCCGGAGGAGGCGTTCACCCTCTTCACCCGGATCGTCGGCGAGGAGCGGGTCAACGCCGAGCGCGAGGCGTCCATGGACGTCGTCGGCGCCTGCGGCTTCCTGCCGCTCGCCATCCGTATCGCCGCCTCCCGGCTGGCGGCCCGCCGCACCTGGACCGTCGCCTTCCTCGCCCGCAAGCTCGGCGACGAGCGCCGCCGCCTGGACGAGCTGCGCGCCGGGGACCTCGCGGTCAAGGCCACCTTCGAGCTGGGCTACGGCCAGCTGGAGCCGCAACAGGCCCGCGCCTTCCGGCTGATGGGCCTCGCCGACGGCCCCGACCTCTCGCTCGCCGCGGCCGCCGCACTGCTCGGCATGGACCTCGACACCACCGAGGACCTGCTCGAATCCCTCGTCGACACCTCCCTGCTGGAGTCCGCCGCCCCGGGGCGGTACCGCTTCCACGACCTGGTGCGGCTCTACGCGCGTTCCTGCGCCGAACGGGACGAGCAGCCGCCGGAGGAGCGGGACGCGGCCCTCTCCCGGCTGCTGGACTTCTACCTGGCGACCGCCATCCGGATGTACGCGCTGGAGCGGCCCGGCGACGCCCTCGTCACCCAGGTGGAGACGCCGCACTACCCGGGCCTCGACTTCGCCGACCGCGCCGAGGCGCTGACCTGGCTGTTCAGCGAGACCCACTGCATCATCCCCTGCGCCCTCCAGCACACCGGCCCCACCGGACTGCGGCGCGCCGTCGACCTGCTGCTGCTCACCCGCGACACGGCCGAATCCGGCGCCAACAACCGGCAGTACGAGCAGGCCAACCACGTCCTGCTGGCCGCCGCGCTGGAGGCCGACGACCAGCGCGCCGCCGGGCGGGTCCACTGGTCGCTCACGCCGATCTGCACCCAGTTCGGACGGCTCACCGAAGCCGATGAACACGCCAAGCTGGCCACGCTGCTCGGGCTGGCGGCGGGCGACCCGTTCTCCTCGTCCAACGGCCCCAACGACCGCGGCATCATTGCCAGCATCCGCCACCAGCACGAGGAGGCGGAGGCGTACCTCAACCAGGCGCTCTTCGCCTTCCAGGAGAACAAGAGCAAGCAGTCCGAGGCCAGCGCGCTGTGCAACCTCTCCCGTGTCCACCTGGACACCGGGCGCATCGACAGCGCCATCCGCCTCGCCCGACAGGGCATCAGCTGCTATCGGGAGGCCGGGGCCACCCGCCGCCTCGGCAACGGCATGTACGCCCTGGGCATGGCACTCACCCTGGCCGGGCAACTGGACGAGGCCTCGGAACAGCTGTTCGCCGCGCTGGTCATCTTCCGGGACAGCCGCCAGCGGTTCTGGGAGGCGATGGCGTATCTGCGGCTCGCCGAGGTCGATCTCGCCGCGCACCGCCCGACCAGCGCCGCCGACCACGCCGAGCAGGCGCTGGCCGCGCTGCGCGGGATCGGCGGCCGACGCTGGCGGGCGGAGGTGCTGCGTACTCTGGGGCACGCCCTCGACCAGATCGGGCACACCGGCCGGGCGAAGGTCTGCTGGCAGGAGGTCGTCTCCATCCACGAGCAGCTGGGTCTGCCCACCGACGGCCCGGTGCCTCACCCGGTGCCCGGGAACGCCGCCGGGCAGCCGTTGATCCCCTCCGCGATCGTCGCGTAACCGCAGGTCAGGGGCTTCGCCTCGGGCGTTTATCGATCGTTCATCGCCACCCGGCACTCTCATGGATGCCGGTCCGCCGCCTCGGGGGGCAAGCGGCTCGGCGCCCATGGCCCCACCACTACGGTGTCCGGCCCTGGTCTGCTCGTCCGGCAACCCACGGGGGAGTTGCCGGCCGAGTGGGTTCATCAGCGCCCACACACAGGAGTTGAGCCACCATGACCACGCAGCATCCGCAGCACGGAGACGGCAACGACACCGTGCGCCCGATGGACAGCCACCGACCCATCCGTCCGCTGGACAGCCACCGACCGATCCTGCCCATGGACAGCCACCGCCCCGTCCAGGCGAGGGACACGGCCGAGACCGTCCAGACCCGGGACAGCCACCGTCCGGTCATCGACGCCGCGACGGCTACCGACCGCCCGGCTGCGACCGATGGCGGCATCGAGACGAAGGACAGCCACCGTCCGATCGCCGAGCCGAAGCACTGAGCCACGGTGAGGCGCCGTAGGTGTCGCGTCGTACCGTCCACCGGACGCGACGCCCACGGCGCACCCGCCGAGGGCCGGTTCCCTCACGGCACGCCCTGAGGGAACCACGGCCCGCAGATGCCGAGGTACGGCGGCACGGCGTACTCCCGACGGGGGAGAGCCGGGTGAACGCGCCGCCGTACGGCATCAGGGGGGAAGGTCCGGTCCACGGGCCCCGGGGGGGATCGGGGCGCCGACGGAACGGACCATGGGGGGGGCCGGGCTCGGGGGAGGGCCCGGTACGTCGGTGGCGGCCAGGCCGGGGGATGGCCCGGCTGCCGCTGACGGGGAACTGCACCGCTGCGGACCGGCGGTGCGGTGGCAAGGGGGGCGGGATCCGGGCCTGTCGGCTCGAATCCCGTAGGGCTCGCCCGTGGGGGACGGCCCGTACGGATCACTCCGTACGGATCGCCCCCCGGGCCGAGGCCCGTCAGTTCCGGGGCCTTCCGGGGCCCATGGGCCGTGAGGCCCGAGGGGGGCAAGACGTCCGGGCGGGCGGCACCTGGGGAGGGGCCGACCGTTCCGGGCGCCCGGCGCCACCGTGCGCCGGGCACGATCGGGGGATCGTGGCGGCCGGTTTCGATGACGTAATCAGGGGAGCCATCGAAACCGGCCGCACCCGTACGGGGCCCGCGCGGAACCGCAGCGGGGATCGGGTACCGGAATCGGGTACCAGGCTCGGTTACCGGGCTCGGGAGAGCGTCCCGGCGCACGGCCGCAGGTCCGCCGGACCACGCCCTCGTAGCCATAGCGCCCGACTGCTTCCGGCCATGCCGAAATGCGAGGCGGAGCAGGTCCGTTCCGGCCGATCCGCGGGCGCATCGGTGCGGGTGCAACGGCCTGGATGGCGGCTGGACAGGAGTGGAGGCGGAGCCTCCCGCTCCTCCAAGGGGCCGTCAACTCGCATGTTTTTTAGGCAACTTCCTAGGATTTTGTCGAACATCTGGCTGACAAGGGGCTACGGTCGTCTGGTCAGGCACGGTTCACACAAGGGAACGTTCCCGTACGGATCCCTCTATCTTGGAGCTGGCATGAACCGCATCACGCGCACCCTGGTCACGGCCGCCTTCGGCGCCACCGCGCTCGGCATCGCAGCCTCCCCCGCTCTGGCCGACAGCAACATCCCGGCGCCGCCCGCGACCTTTGACAGCAACATCCCGTTCGCCCCGGCGGACAGCAACATCCCGGTGGCTCCGAAGGACAGCAACATCCCGGTGGCCCCGGCCGACAGCAACATCCCGGTCGCGCCCGGCACCTTCACCGCGGCCGACAGCAACATCCCCCTGGCCCCGTAGGGCCACGCCCTTACGGCGTCCATCCGGCGGCCGGCCCCGCGCCCGTAAGGGATCCGCGGGCGCCGGCCGCGGCCGTTCCCGGCGAGCGTGTACCCCCTCCGGGTCGGCCTGAATATAGACCTGACGGTCCATCAGTTCTACGCTTGGCGCCCCGCACCGTCCCCGTGGCCAGGAGGCGCCGTGTTCGAGTCCGGTCGTGTGCAGACGCTCTGGGAACTGGTCGAGTACCGCGCGGGAGCCTCCCCCGGCGCACCCATGTTCTTCGACGCCGAGGGACGGCGGATCACCTTCGCGCAGGCGCGGGAGGCGGCCCTGCGGGTGGCCGCCGGGCTGTGGGAGCAAGGTGTGCGGGCCGGTACGCGGGTGGCCTGGCAGCTGCCGACGCGGATCGGCACGGTGCTCGTCTCGCTCGCGCTGGCCCGGCTCGGGGCGGTGCAGATACCGGTGCTCCATCTGCTGCGGGAGCGGGAGGTCGGCTTCATCCTCGCCGAATCGGCCGCCGCGTTCGTCCTCGTCCCCGGGGTGTGGCGCGGCACCGACTTCACGGCGCGGGCGCGGGCGGTGGCCGGGGCGGGGGTCCGGGTGCTGACGGCCGCCGAGGAGGAGAGTTCCGGCGGGCCGGGGCGCGGGGTCGGGGCGCCGAGCGGCGGTCCCGGGCGGGAGTTCGGGCTGCCGACCGGGGACCCCGGGGTGCTGCCCCCGCCCCCGGCGCCGCCGCTGCCGGGGACCGCGGCGCCCACCGCCTGGATCTACTACACGTCCGGGACGACCGCCGCGCCCAAGGGCGTCGAGCACACCGACGCGACGCTGATCGCCGGAGGGTTCGGGCTGGCCACGGCGCTCGGGATGACGGCGGACGACATCGGATCGATCGCGTTCCCGTACGCCCATATCGCCGGTCCTGACTACCTCGTCGCGATGCTGGCCGGAGGCTTCCCCGCCGTGGTGCTGGACGCCTTCCGGCCGGATGCGGCGGCGGCCGTCTACCGGCGGTACGGCGTGACCATGGCGGGCGGCAGCACCGCGTTCTACCAGGCGTTTCTCGATGCGTCCCGGCACCGGCGGCAGGAGCGGCCGGACGCCGGTCCGCTCCTGCCCTCGCTGCGGCTGCTCTCCGGCGGCGGGGCGCCGCTGCCTGCGGAGCTGTACGCGGAGACCGTCGCGGAGCTGGGGTGCGCGCTGGTGCACGGCTACGGGATGACGGAGTGCCCCATGATCACGATGGGCACACCGTACGACCGGGACGAGCAGCTGGCGCGGACGGTGGGGCGGCCCGTCGCGGGCGCGACGGTGCGGATCGTCCGGCCGGACGGCGCCGCAGCCGCGACCGGGGAGAGCGGCGAGGTGCGGGTCAAGGGGCCGATGCTCTTCCGGCGGTACACCGATCCGGCGCTGACCGCCGCGGCGTTCGACGCGGACGGGTACTTCCGCACCGGCGACCTCGGCCATCTGCGCCCCGACGGGCACCTCGTGCTCACCGGGCGCCTCAAGGACATCATCATCCGCAAGGGCGAGAACATCTCGGCGCAGGAGGTCGAGGAGTTGGTACGGACGTATCCGGGGGTCGCCGAGGCGGCGGTGATCGGGCTGCCGGACCGCTCCCGCGGCGAGCGGGTGTGCGCCGTCGTCACCCTCGCCCCCGCCGCCGCACCGCCCACCCTGGCCGCGCTGACCGCGCATCTGCGGGCGGCGGGCCTGATGACGCAGAAGCTCCCGGAACAGCTGGAGATCGCCGATGCGCTGCCCCGGGGCGGCCCCCTGTCCAAGGTCCTGAAGACGGCGCTGCGGGAGCGGTATGGGGAGCGGTGTGGGGACTGTCTCTTATACACATCTGACGCTGCCGACGATACTCCTTGTGT
>NZ_JODY01000061.1 GCF_000718015.1 Streptomyces catenulae
CCTCCCGCCCCCACCCCTCCCCACCCCTCACCCCACCCCCGTGCGATCGCGCGCGGCGTGCCGGGGCGGCTCGTCGCGTTGGCGCGCCGGGCGGTGCGCCGTGCGGCGGTCTCCCTGCGGTGGAAGATCGCGTTGACGGTGACCGCGGTGTGCTGCACCGTCGCCGCGGTCCTCGGCGTGCTGGTGCACAACGCGGTGGCCCGTCAGACCGTCGGCCAGGTCCGCAAGGAGACGCGCGCGGATCTCGACATCGCCCTGGACCTCTTCGAGTACGGCACCTCCCGCGAAGGCATCAACTCCGTCCTGGACCCACCCCAACTACCCGAGCCGCTACGGAAGTTGGTGCGGAGTGGCCGTCAGGGCAGCATGGTCGGGACATATCAGGGGCGTCCCGTCATGTGGGCGGCGGCGCCCGCGGGCGACCAGATCATGGCCGTGTGGTCGCCGTACGGGAACACCAGCCGGTCCCTGGAGAAGTTCGACACGGCGATCCTCGGGTCGGCGGTGCTGGCCGCGACGGCGGTGGCGCTCGCCGGACTGTTCCTCGCGCACCGGATCAGCCGCCGGTTGACGAGGACCGCGGCCGTCGCCCGCCGGATCACCGCGGGCGATCTCGACGCCCGGGTCGGCGCGCCACCGGGCGGCGGGCCGGACGAGACCGCCGGGGGCGGCGCGTCCGGCGGCGACGAGGTGGCGGCGGTCGCCGCGGCGCTGGACTCGGTGGCCGGTTCGCTGCAGAGCCGGCTCCAGGCCGAGCAGCGCTTCACCGCCGATGTGGCGCACGAACTGCGTACCCCGCTGACGGGCATCCTGGCCTCGGCCGCTCTGCTCCCGGAGGGCCGCCCCAAGGAAATGATCAACGACCGGCTGCGGGCGCTGCACCGGCTCACCGAGGATCTGCTGGAGATCTCCCGCCTCGACTCCGGCGCCGAACACGCCGACCTCGACTCCTACGACCTGGGCACGCTCGTCGAACGCGGTGTGCACGCCACCGGCCTCGACACGGAGGTCCGGACAGTCTCCTCCGGCGTCGTCGAAACGGACCGGCGGCGCCTGGACCGCATCCTCACCAACCTCGTCCTCAACGCGCACCGCCACGGCCACCCGCCGGTCGTCGTCACCGTCGACGCGGCCCCGGGCGGTGTGCCGGGCCGTGCGCCGACGATCGAGGTACGCGATCACGGCGCGGGCTACCCGGACGATCTGCTGCGGCACGGCCCGCGGCGCTTCCGCACCGATGCGCCGGGCCGTGGCCGCGGTCACGGTCTGGGCCTGACCATCGCCGTCGGCCAGGCCGCGGTCCTCGGCATCGACCTGCGTTTCTCCCAGGCACCCGACGGCGGCGCCCGCGCGACCCTGCACCTTCCCCCGCCTTCCCCCGAACACGATCACACCCCCTGAGCTGCGGTTTCCCCGTCACCGGGCGGAGGGTGGGGCGACCCGGAAGCCGGGCCGTCCCTCCCGGCGCCCGGAATCAGGCGCCGCCCGAACCCCTTGCCGTCACCAGTCGATGTCCTCCGGCGGCTCCGGCGCGTCCCAGTCCTCCGGCGGAGGCTCGGGCAGGTCCGTGGCGCCCGCCGGTCCGTCGAAGTGACCCGGACCGCCCGCCCGCCGGGCCGCGGGCGAGGCGGCAGCCGCCGCGGGCCGCGCCGCCGCACCGACCGGCTGCCCGGCAGCGGCCGCGGCACCGTCCCCGCCGTCGCCGCCCGCGAGCACCTCCAGAATCTGCGCGCCGTACTTCGCCAGCTTGTTCTCGCCCACGCCGTTGACCGTGCCCAGCTCCGCGGTGGTGGCCGGGCGGGCGACGGCGATCTCCCGCAGCGTCGCGTCGTGGAAGATCACATACGCCGGGACGCCCTGCTCCTTCGCCGTGCTGCCGCGCCAGGCACGCAGCGCCTCGAAGACCGGAAGCGCCGCCTCCGGCAGATCGACCGGCGCCCGCTTCCCCTTCGACGACTTCGCCTTCGCCGCGCGCGCCGCCTTCTCCGGCTCCCGCCGCATCGGCACCTCACGGCCCCCGCGCAGCACCTCACCGCTCGCCTCGGTCAGCACCAGCGTGCCGTAGTCACCCTCGACGGCCAGCAGCCCCTGCGCCAGCAACTGCCGCACCACGCCCCGCCACTCGACGTCCCGCAGATCGGCGCCGATCCCGAAGACGCTCAGCGCGTCGTGGTCGAACTGGACGACCTTCGCGGTCTTGCGGCCCAGCAGGATGTCGATGATCTGCCCGGCGCCGAACTTCTGCCCGCGCTCCCGCTTCAGCCGCACGATCGTCGACAGCAGCTTCTGCGCGGGTACGGTGCCGTCCCAGGTCTGCGGCGGCGCCAGGCAGGTGTCGCAGTTGCCGCACGCCGCGCTCTCCTGGCCGAAGTAGGCCAGCAGCCGCACCCGGCGGCACTGCACCGTCTCGCAGAGCGCGAGCATCGCGTCCAGATGCGCCGACAGCCGCCGCCGGTGCGCGTCGTCCCCCTCCGAACCGTCGATCATCTTCCGTTGCTGCACCACATCCTGCAGCCCGTACGCCAGCCACGCCGTCGACGGCTGGCCGTCCCGCCCGGCACGGCCCGTCTCCTGGTAGTAGCCCTCCACCGACTTCGGCAGATCCAGATGGGCCACGAACCGTACGTCGGGCTTGTCGATGCCCATGCCGAACGCGATGGTGGCGACGACGACCAGGCCGTCCTCCCGCAGGAAGCGCGACTGGTGCGCGGCACGCGTCCGGGCGTCCAGCCCCGCGTGGTACGGCACCGCGGCGACGCCGTTCTCCACCAGGAACTGGGCGGTCTTCTCCACCGAGGCGCGGGAGAGGCAGTAGACGATGCCGGCGTCCCCGGCGTGCTCGGTGCGCAGCAGCTCCAGCAGCTGGCGCTTCGGCTCGTTCTTCGGCGCGATGCGGTACTGGATGTTGGGCCGGTCGAAGCTCGCCACGAAGTGCCGTGCCTCGCCCATCGACAGCCGCGAGGTGATCTCGGAGTGCGTCGCCCCGGTGGCCGTCGCGGTCAGCGCGATCCGCGGGACCTCGGGCCACCGCTCGTGCAGCATCGACAGCGCCAGATAGTCCGGCCGGAAATCGTGGCCCCACTGGGCGACACAGTGCGCCTCGTCGATCGCGAAGAGGGAGATCTTGCCGCGGTCCAGCAGGCTCAGCGTCTGCTCGACGCGCAGCCGCTCCGGCGCCAGATACAGCAGGTCCAGCTCCCCGGCGAGGAACTCCGCCTCCACCAGCCGCCGCTCCTCGACATCCTGTGTGGAGTTGAGGAACCCGGCCCGCACACCCAGCGCCCGCAACGCGTCGACCTGGTCCTGCATCAATGCGATCAGCGGTGAGATCACGATGCCGACGCCCGGCCGCACCAGCGACGGAATCTGGTAGCACAGCGATTTGCCGCCACCCGTCGGCATCAGTACGACGGCGTCCCCGCCGCCGATCACATGCTCGATGATCTCCTGCTGACTGCCGCGGAAGGCGTCGTAACCGAACACCCGGCGCAGCACCTGCACCGCCTCGCCCACATCCGGCTCGCCCACCATCTCGCTGCCTGCGCTTCCTGCCACGTCGACCTCACCCATGCCTGAAAGCGTACGAGGAATCCACCCGACCACGCCGAGCCTGTGGACAACTCCGCTCCGTGCACGCCACCCGGCCCGCGGCCCCACCGCGGAGCACCCGGGCCGAACGGGCATCCACGCAGCTCAGGCAGGATCACGGATGCATCCGCGCCCCCTTGACCACCTTGTCCACCGCATTGCGCGGTCCGTACACGGCCAGTCCCACCACATCCCGCTGATCCGCCGGTACGGCCCGGACCGCCGCGCGGTTCTCGCGGTCGTTGCCGGTGGCGAAGAGGTCCGAGGTGAACACCGAGCAGGAGAGCGCACGGGACACGGCACGGCCGTGGGCGCTGGCCAGGACCTCCTACGTCCCCTCGAAGACCAGCACGGGCCGGCGGAACATCGGCAGATAAGGGGCCCCGTCGGCGTCCGCGTACGGCTCGCCGACGGCCTCGGGGAGCTCCGTGCCGACACCGCTGACCAGGAAGGCGGTCACATTCAGCCGCTGCCGGACCGCCAGATCCTCCCGCAGCAGCACCGCGATCTTGGTGTCGAAACGTACCGGGGCGTTCTCGTTCGTCATGCCCCCGAGGCTGCCAACCGCCCCGCCGCGCCCCCCCGCACGTTCTTTGCATGGTGGCGCGGCAGGAGGTGTCCGCATGGCGCCCCGGCGTCCCGGGGGTCGTGGAGGTGCTGCACGCCCGGTTCACCGAGCACGCCTACCCGATGCACCTCCACGACGAGTGGACGCTGCTCATCGTCGACGACGGCGCCGTCCGCTACGACCTGAACCGCCGCGCACACGGCGCCCCGCACGGCACGGTCACCCTGCTCCCACCCCAGGTCCCGCACAACGGCTCGTCCGCCACCACCCGCGGCTTCCGCAAACGCGTCCTCTACCTGGACCTGACCCAACTGGACGAGGGCTTCATCGGCCCCGCGGTGGACGGCCCGGACCTCGCCGACGCCCTGCTCCGCCGCCGCGTCGACCAACTGCACACCGCCCTGGCGTCCCCGGGCGACGAGCTGGAGGCCGAAAGTCGCCTCACCCTCGTCGCCGAACGGCTCCGCGGCCATCTGCGCCCCCGCCTCCGCACCACCCCGCCCCGCAACGGCACGGCCCACGCCCTGCGCGACCTCCTCGACGAACGGCTGCTCCCCGGCCTACGCCTGGCCGAGGCCGCGCGGCTGCTCCACACCCACCCCGCCCACCTGGTAAGCGCGTTCACCGCCGCGTTCGGCATCCCCCCGCGCCGCGACCTCACGGCCCGCCGCATCGACCACGCCCGCCCCCTGCTCCTCGACGGCCTACCCCCGGCGGAGACGGCAACCGCCAGCGGCTTCTACGACCAACCCCACCTCACCCGCCACTTCAAACGCATCCCGGGCATCCCACCGGGCCACTTCGCCCGAGGGCCGTCCATCTCCGGCGAGCGCCGCGAACAACGCCCGCGGAACGCTCGGCCCGTCGCCGACGGCGTCTGAAGTCCTTCCTGCGGGACATGAGTTGCTAGGGGCCTCGCACAGCTCCTCCGGCTCCGGCTCCCCGCCCTCACGGACCAGGGCCATGCGGTCTCCGCACGAGCCCAATCAGCATCCCGAGGGCGCGTCAGTACGGCCACCGTCTGCCAGGTATGCCACTTGCTCGCCATGCGACCCACCGCCCACGCGGCGCGTCCGGCCTGGTCGGGACGTACGCGCCCCGATCAGGCCGGACAAACGGATGGGCGGGGCGGGCGTCACGCGGCAGGATGCTTCGTATGCCCTTGCCTACACCCGAGTTGCACACCGCCCGCCTGCGGCTGCGGCCGTTCACCGACGCCGACGCGGCGCCGCTCCACGCGCTGCACAGCAGCGCCGACGTGCTGCGCTACTGGGACTCCCCGCCGTGGACCGAACCGTCCCGCGCCCAGCGGTTCCTCACGACCTGCCGGACGATGGAGGAGGAAGGCACGGGAGCGCGGGTGGCCGTCGACCGCCTCTCCGACGGCGCGTTCATCGGCTGGTGCGGCCTGACCGGCTGGAACCCGGACTTCCGCAGCGCGTCCCTGGGCTACGTCTTCGCCGCCGCCGCGTGGGGCCACGGCTACGCCACGGAGACCGCGGGCGCCGTCCTGCGGTGGGCGTTCGACACCCTGGACCTGAACCGCGTCCAGGCCGAGACCGACACCCGTAACGCGGCGTCCGCCCGGGTCCTGGAGAAGCTCGGCTTCGTCCGCGAAGGCACCCTCCGCGAGGACTGCATCGTCAACGGCGACGTCTCCGACTCCTGGATCTTCGGCCTCCTCCGCCGCGAGCGGCCCCCAACGACCGACCACTAGCCCCGAACCTGCCCACCCTCCGGGTCCGCCCCCCGGTCACTGCGGTCCGCTCCGGCTAACTCAACGCCTCCGCGTGCCCCGCCCGCCGCTGACCATCCAGTAACGCGTAGCGTCCGCCCGTCACGACAACCTTCTCCTCGGCGCACACCCCATGTGACCCAAACCCGCGCCGGACGCCAGAGACCCTGCCGTCCACTCGAACGACAGGGCCTCTGACCTGCTACTTCTCTGTGCCCCCGGCAGGATTCGAACCTGCGACACCCGCTTTAGGAGAGCGGTGCTCTATCCCCTGAGCTACGGAGGCGGGGCCTTGCGTGAAACGTGGAGGAGGGCTCTGGGCTTCTTCCGGTTTCGGCAAGAGGGACCGCCGGGAGCGGCGGTCCCAGACAGGTTAGCGGATGGGGGTGGGTGGTGGGGCTGGGGCCGGTGTCCGGGCTCCGGTCGGATCTGCGGGCGGTTCGGATGGTCGGCCCGCCCGCCGAGCGAGCCGAACGAGCCACGACGGCCACGAGGATCACGAGGACCACGAGCACCACGACGGCCGCGACAGTCACGAGGGCCACTGGGGCCACTAGGGCCACTGGGGCCAAGGACCCACGACGGCCACGACGGCCATGACGGCCACCACGGCCACCCCCTCCACCCGCCCCCCCCGAGCGGCCATTCCGGCGCATTCGTTGGCGGATCTGTGCGGCGGGTGTCGTGTGGGGGCACGGATTGTTTGTCCGGTATGTGGCTGGAGGGTCCGTTGGGTCAGCAATATGACGCGATTGCGGTGCGGGACGCGGAGGTCGAGCGGGTGGTGGGGCCCTACCGGGAGCGGGTGGAGGTTCCTTCGCTGGTGGGGGCTCTGGGGGTGGTCGAGGGGGCTTCGGTGCTGGATGTGGGGTGCGGGTCGGGGGCGTATGCGCGGTTGTTGAGGCGGCGGGGGGCGGCCGAGGTGGTGGGGGTGGATGTGTCGGCGGCGATGGTGGCCGAGGCGCGGCGGGCGGAGGAGCGGGAGCCGTTGGGGGTGCGGTACGAGGTGCACGACCTGGTGGATCTGCCGGTGCTGGGGGAGTTCTCGGCGGCGGTCGCCGTCGCGGTGCTGCACTACGCGGACAGTCGGCGGGCCCTGGCGCGGATGTGCGAGCGGATCTGCGCGAACCTCGCGCCCGGGGGCCGGTTGCTGGCGCTGGTGGGCAATCCGCGCCTGGTGGCGGATGTGCCGCAGGCGAACGGGTTCGTCGTGCACCGGCCGGAGGGCCTCCGGGACGGGGACCCGTACACGATCTCCGTGCCGACCGTTCCCCCGACCATGTTGCGGGTGCACCACTGGGACTGCGGGACGTTCGAGGAGGTGCTGCTCGGGGCGGGGTTCGCCCGGGTCGTCTGGGAGCCGTTGCGGGGCCTGGCCGACGGGGACGGCGGCGGTGAGCCGGTGAATCTTCTGTTGCGCGCGGAGAAGGGGTAGCGGTGGACAGGGAAGCGCAGGCGCAGGTGGGAACGGCCGGGCCGGGGCCGGGCGTACGGATCGCCGCGGCCCGTGGCGCGGAGACGCTGGACGTCATCCGCACCCGCGGGGTCGTGCGGTCCTACACGGACGAGCCGGTCGGTGACGAACTGCTCGACTCGTTGCTGGAGGCGATGCTGGCGGCCCCCTCCGCCTCCAACAAGCAGGCGTGGGCGTTTCTGGCGGTCCGGGCGCCGGAACGGGTGCGGCGGCTGCGGGCGTTCGCGCCGGGGATCATCGGGGTGCCGCCCCTCGTACTGGTCGCCTGCGTCGACCACGCGCGGATGACGGGCGATCCCCACCTACGGGACGTCGGCTCGCTCTGTGTGGCCATGGCGGTGGAGAACTTCCTGCTCGCCGCGCATGCGCAGGGGCTGGGCGGCTGCCCGGTGAGCAGCTTCCTGGCCGAGCCCGTACAGCTGCTCCTGGGGCTGCCGGGCCACCTCGAACCTCTTCTGCTGGTCCCGGTCGGCCGACCCGACCAGCCCCTTCAGCCCTCGCCCCGCCGCGCCCCACAGGAGGTGGTCCGCCATGAGTACTGGCACCCCACGCACCCCGGATGACCCGGGCGGGGAGGAGTTGGCGTTGCTCGCCGCCTACCTCCTCAGCAGCGCCCGGCGGCTGCTCCAGGAACCGCCGTCGTACGCGCTCTACCGGCTGATGGACGGCGCCCGCCGCGTCCTCGCGCTGTACGCGGACGGCGGTGGCGACCGTCCCGAACTGGTCGCGGTCCACGCCGGGCTGGACGACCTGCTGCACCAGGCGCCCAACGAGAACCGCGACTACGCGGCCCTGCTCGACGGGATGTGCCGGCAGATGGTCGCCGGTCTCCAACTGCCCGCGCCGGAGCCCGCCGCGTCCGCGCCGCCGTCCTGACGCCGCTGCCGCCGGGCCGGGGTCAGGCCCGGCGGGCCTCCAGGATGCTCAGCCCCGACCCGGTGTCGATCACCCGGCGCGCGGCCAGGCCCGCTTCGGCCAGCAGCGCCTCGTACTCCTGGGCGGTCCGTTCGCGACCGCCCAGGAGGACGAGGACCACCAGGTCGAGCATCTTCGCCGGGTGCGGGTGGTCGCCCGGCGGGATCAGCCGCTCGATCACCAGGAGCCGCCCGTCGGGGCCCATGGCCCGGCGGCAGCCGCGCAGGACGGTGACGGCCTCCTCGTCCGGCCAGTCGTGCAGGATCCACTTCAGGAGGTAGAGGTCGCCGCCCGGCGGCAGGGGGCCGAAGAGGTCACCGGCGACGGTCCGGCAGCGGTCGGCGAGGCCCGCCGCCGCGATCCGCTCCCGGGCCGCCGCGACCACGTGCGGCTGGTCGAAGAGCACGCCCTCGATGCCGGGGAACGCGTCGAGGACCGACAGCAGCAGGGAGCCGTCGCCGCCGCCGATGTCGACGACGGTACGGGCGCCGCCGAAGTCGTAGGCGTCGGTCAGTGCGGCGGCGTCGCGGCGGGTGACCTGCGCCATCCCGGTGTGGAAGAGGCTGTCGGCCTCCGGCCGGGCGCGCAGATGGTCGAAGAAGGGACGCCCGTAGGTCTGCGGGAAGGTCGCCTCGCCGGTGCGCAGGCTGTGCATGGCGTCGGCGAACGAGCGGCCCACCAGTTCGGAGAAGGCCAGCAGGGCGTGGACCGAGTCCGGGTGGTCCGACCGCAGGTATTCCCCGGTCGGGGAGAGCGCGAAGACGCCGGGCCGCACCTCGCGGAACACGTCCTCACCGGCGAGGACGCGCAGCAGCCGGTGCAGCGCGTCGGGGTGGGTGCGGGTGGCCGCCGCCAGTTCGGTGACCGGCCGCGGGCCGGTGGCGAGAGCGTCGGCGACGCCCACGGCGGCCACCAGGTGCAGGGCGCGGGCGGCGAGAAGCCCGTCGCTGAGGTCCAGCAGCCGGGTGCCGCCGGACCCGGGGCGGGTCCGGCCGCCGGAGTCCGGGCCTCCGGTCATGCGTCGGCCCCGGCGGACCAGGCGGCGGGCCGGACGACCAGGTAGCCCTGGTTCGGCGCGGCGCTCAGCACGTCGTGGTCCGGCTCCTTGAAGTACTCCACGATCGGGGTGCTCACGTGGTAGCAGACCGCCGAGGAGCCCACGCCGAGGATGCCGGGGCTGTCCACGAAGAACGGCAGCTCGGCCAGGAGGTACTCCAGCCCGGCGCCCATGACGTGCGGCACCCGCTCCCCGGGCACCTCCCGGCCGTCGAGGAAGTGGTGCACCATCTCCTTGCAGGCGGTGGCCAGCCGCTCGCTGGCGTCGACCGCCTCGCCCACACGGGAGCGCACCGCCTGGTACTCCGCCCGCTCGAAGAAGGACGACATGGGCTGCATCCGCACCTTCTCCGCGGAGGCCCCCAGCCGCTCCACCGCCCGCCGGGTGCGCCGCCGTACGTCCCTGATCTGCGACTTGGCGAGCTTGGCCGCATGCCCGGCGTCGTTGCCGAGGGCGACCAGCATCGTGTCGATGTGGACGTCGGTGTAGATCACGTCGATGGTGGCGAAGTGACGGGCGGCCCAGCGCAGCAGACCGGCCAGCCGGTCCTGGGTGAAGTAGCTGTTCCCCGCGCTCACCCCGATCACGGCGTGTTCCCCCTGGTCCCAGACCTCCTGGGACCGGGGACCGCTGGCGTATGCCTGGAAGGCGTCAGCAGAGTCGACGGGCTGGCCATCGGCCATGGGCTCTCCCCACGTACGGGACGATGAGCTGCCCGGGCTGACAGGGCGCTCCGACATCTCACCCGTACCCGTACTTTCCGCCCGCCGTCTCGGTCATGCGGGTGAAGGCGCGGGCGGCGGCGGCCAAGACCCCGGCGGCGCTGCCCCGTTCGGCCCGTACGCCTGACCGCGCCGCCGCTTTCCTCCGTACTGTCGACGTATGGCGGAGGCGAAGGGGGCCAAGGGGAAGGGCGGCGGTCACCGGAAGCTGTCGCGGTCGCGGTACGAGCGGGAGCTGTACCGGCTCCAGACGGAGCTGGTGAAGCTCCAGGAGTGGGTGCGCGGGTCGGGGGCGCGGCTCGTCGTCGTCTTCGAGGGGCGGGACGCGGCCGGGAAGGGCTCCACCATCAAACGCGTCACCGAGTACCTCAACCCCCGGGTGGCGCGGATCGTGGCGCTGCCGCGGCCCACCGAACGCGAGCGCACCGAGTGGTACTTCCAGCGCTACACGGAACATCTGCCCGCGGCGGGCGAGATCGTCCTCTTCGACCGCAGCTGGTACAACCGGGCCGGTGTCGAGCGGGTCATGGGGTTCTGCACCCCGGCCGAGCACCGGCGGTTCCTCCGGCAGTGCCCGATCTTCGAACGGATGCTGGTCGAGGACGGGATCCTGCTGCGCAAATACTGGTTCTCGGTCAGCGACGAGGTGCAGGAACAGCGCTTCCGGCGGCGGCTCGCCGACCCCGTACGGCGCTGGAAACTCTCCGCCGTGGACCTCCAGTCGCTGACCCGCTGGGAGGAGTACTCGCAGGCCAAGGACGAGATGTTCGTCCACACCGACATCACGGAGGCGCCCTGGTACGTCGTCGAGAGCGACGACAAGCGCCGCGCCCGGCTGAACATGATCGCCCATCTGCTGTCGACGCTGCCGTACACCGACCTCACCCCGCCGGTCCTCGAACTGCCGCCGCGCCCACCGCCCACCGGCTACCGCCGCCCACCCCGCGACCTGCAGAACTACGTCCCGGACCACGCCGCCGACCTGGAGACGTGAGACACCGGGCGGGCCGCCCCCCCCGCCCGGTCAGTCGGCCAGCCCCTCGATCACCACCGGCAGATGCCGTGGCCCCCGCAGCACCGCGTTGCGGCGGTAGGGCGGCGGGTCCTCGGCCAGCCGGGGGCCGGTGAGGCGGCGGGTGAGTTCGGTCAGGGCGATCTGGGTCTCCAACCGGGCCAGCGGGGCGCCGAAGCAGGTGTGGATGCCGCTGCCGAAGCTCAGATGCTGGTTGTCGGGGCGCTCGGGGAGGAAGCGGTCCGGTTCCGGGAAGCGGCGCGGGTCGCGGTTGCCGGAGGCCAGCAGCAGCCAGAGGGAGGCGCCCTTGGGGACGGTCGTCCCGGCGATGTCGATGTCCGCCAACGTGGTGCGCTGCGGCAGCAGTTGGACGGGCGGGTCGAAGCGCAGCAACTCCTCGACGAACGGGGCCGCGAGAGCGGGCTCGTCCCGGAGCCGCCGGAGCAGCCCGGGGTCGCGGAGGAGGGTGAGCATCCCGTTGGTGATGAGGTTGACGGTGGTCTCGTGACCGGCGATCAGCAGAAGAGCCGCGGTGCTCACCATCTCCAGCGGGGACATCCGGCCGTCCGGACCGTGGTCGGTGGCGAGCGCGGACAGCATGTCGTCCCGGGGCGATCGGCGGCGCTCCTCGACCAGCCCGGCGAGGTAGGCGGCGAGGTCGGCGCGGGCCCGTCGCAGGGTCTCCCGCTGCGCCTCCCGCTCCTCGGGGGTGCCGTGGACGGGGTCCAGCCCGGCGGCGAGTGTGTCGGCCCACACATGGAAGCGGGGCTCGTCCTCCCGCGGGACGCCGAGCAGCCGGCAGATCACCGTGACCGGGAAGGGGTAGGCGAAGCTGTCGACGAGATCGAGGTGGTCGCGTCCCCGGAAGCCGTCGATGAGCTGGGTGACGATCCCGGCCAGCTCACCGCGCATGTCGGAGATGCGGCGCGGGGTGTGCGGCGGGCCGAACGGCCGCATCGCCAGGTCCCGCAGCCGGTCGTGGTCGGGCGGGTCCAGCCGCAGGAACGTCGGCGGCAGGTTCGGGTCCTCCTCTTCCTGCCCGAGGAACGCGGCGGCCTCCGGGTTCAGATTGCGGGCGTCGGAGCTGACCCGCGGGTCGTGCAGCAGCTCCTGGATCTCCCAGTACGTGCTGACCAGATAGGGGCCCGTCCCGTCCCGGACCACCGGGGTCTTCCGCAGCTCCGCGTAGAGGGGGTAGGGGTCGGCACGGTGGGCGGGGTCGAGGATCTGACGCAGGGGTGAGGCCGACGTCATGACGGTTCCTTCCGGGCTTCGGGCGGACGGACTGAGGGGCGCGCGACGGATCACGCGCGCCGTGGGGTGAACGACAGGCGCCGGTCGGCCGGGGAGTGGCCGCTGAGGGTGACGGTCGGACCGTGGGTGGGCAGCGAGGGGTCCGGAAAACCGGCCGCGATCGGGTGACGCCCCTCCGGCCGCCGGTCGACGGTGGGGAACTCCGGCGGGAACGGCGCCGCCCGCTCGATCTGCCGCTCGTAGAACTCCAGCCATTTCCCCTGGTCGAAGGTGGTGGCGGCGATGACCCGGCCCTGGTGGCCGTAGACCGCGGTGAAGCGGTGCTCGGTGAGCGAGCCCTGGGTGACGAGGAGTTGGTCGGCCATCGGCGGCACCCCGACGGACTTGATGTTGACGCCGAACTGCGCCGACCAGAACGACGGCATCCACAGGTGCGGACGCCGGTCGACGCTCGCGCTGATCATGTTGTGCGCGGCGGTCTCCGCCTGCGCCACCGCGTTGCCCCAGTGCTCCAGGGAGAGGAACTGGTAGCCGAACAGCGGATGCGGGGAGCGGGCGACGTCCCCGGCGACGAACACGTCGTCCGTGACGATCCCCCGCACGTCGAAGGCGCGGCACCCGGCGTCGCAGGCGATCCCGCGGGGCCCCGCGCCGAGCCCGGAGCCCGCCAGCCATTCGGTGTTCCGGGTCGCGCCCAGACAGACCACCACCACATCCGCGTCGACGGCCGACCCGTCCGAGAAATGGGCGCGCCGCACCCGGCCGCCGGAATCCCCCTCCAGGCCGGTGACCTGCACCCCGCACCGCAGATCGACACCGTGCGCCCGCTGGAGCTCCGCCGCCACCTCCCCGATCACCCCGCCGAGCGCCCCCACCAGCGGAGCCGGACCACGCTCCGCGACGGTGACCGGCAGCCCCCGCCCCCGGCAGGCCGAGGCGATCTCGGAACCGGTGAATCCGGCGCCGATCACCAGCACCCGGCGCGGCCCGGCCGACAACCGGCGGTGCAGCCGCGCCGCATGGTCCCGGGTGCGCAGCACGAACACCCCGTCCAGATCCGACTCCAACTCGTGCGGCCAGGGCCGGGAGCGGACCCCGGTGGCGATCAGCAGCCGGTCGTAGGGGACGGTGTCGCCGTCGGCGAGCCGCACCTCCTTGGCGGCCGCGTCGAGCCCGGTGGCCGCGGTGCCCAGCCGCCACCGGGCGTCGATCGCCCGCCGCCGCGGCAGCGCCGTGTGGTCGGGGGGTACGAGGCCGAGCAGCACCTGTTTGGACAACGGCGGCCGGTCGTACGGTTCGTGGGGCTCGTCGCCGATCATCGTGAGCGTGCCGCGGAAACCCTCCGCACGGAGCGTCTCGGCGGCCCGCAGCCCCGCGAGCGAGGCACCCACGACGACGATGCGGCCCTCGCGGCGGAAGGTCTCCGGAAAGCCGTCAACCGACACGGGAGGCACCCGCCCCTCCGCCGTCGGACGCCCGCCCGACGTCCTCACCCTCGACGGTGATGGCCTGCACGGGGCAGGCGTGCGCGGCCCGGAGCACCTGCGGACGCCGGTCGTCGGCGGGCTGCGGGTCGTACATCAGCGCCTCCGCGCCGTGCAGGGCGAACACATCCGGCGCGAGAAAGGCGCACTGCGCGTACCCCTGGCACCGGTTGAGATCGACGACAAGCCTCATCGGGTCTCCGCTCCTTCACGACGTGGTCGGGTGCCCCGCCGCTCCGCCCGTCGGCGCGCACCCCGGAATCGGCCCGCCCCGCTCCAGCATCGGAGCGCGCCCGGAGCGGTGCACCCCGGCCGATGCGACGGGGTGACCCGGGGGGCGGCGCCCGTCAGGCGGCGACGGGGCGACCGGCCGGTACGTCCCGCAGGGTGCGCAGCGGGGAGAGGACCACGAACAGCGCCGCCGACCACATGCCCAGCGCGCAGATCCACAGGGTCGGCCGCAGCCCGGCGCCGGTGGCGAGCGCACCGCCGAAGAGTGAGCCGAGCGGGATGACCCCGTAGGCGATCCACAGGTAGACGGCGCCGACCCGGCTGAGCAGCGCGGGCGGGGTGACGAGTTGGCGGTACGAGAGGGCGGCGACGTTGAACAGGGTGCTGTTGGCGGCGAGGGCGGCCAGACCGATCGCGTACAGCAGGACGCCCCAGCCGGGCGCGGCGAGGGGCATCAGGAAGTACAGCGGGCCGGGCGCGAGCATCGCCACCCAGATGATCCGTGCGGTGCCCATCCGCCCGGCGATGCGGCTGGCGAGCGCCCCGGCCAGCAGCCCGCCGACGGAGCCGACGGTGAAGACCAGGCCGACGGCGGAGGTCGGCGCGTGCAGTTCCCGCACCATGAACGTCACGGCGATGGCGTTGGCCGCGGTGACGAAGAAGTTGGACACGCTGGTGCACAGCAGCAGCTTCAGCAGCACCGGCTCACGGCGGACGAAGGCGAAGCCCTCCCGCAGGGCGGCGCGGAACGGCACCCGCGCGGGCGGTGCGGGCGCGTCGGCGGGCTCCTGGGGGACGCGCATCAGGGCCAGGGTGAGGGCGCTCAGCGCGTAGGTGAGGACGTTGGCGAAGAGGGCGCGGGAGGCGCCGATCGCGCCGACCAGTACCCCGCCGAGGCCGGGCCCGGTCAGCTCCGCCAGCGATTCACACATCCCGAGCTTGCCGTTGCCGTCGACGAGTTGGGTGCGGTGCACCAGCTTCGGCAGCTGCCCGCGGTAGGCGACGGTGAAGGCCACGGTCAGCACGCCGGACACCCCGACGACCGCGTACAGGTACCCCAGCGTCAGCCGCCCGGCCAGCGCCGTGAGCGGGACGGAGAGGATCAGCAGAAGCCGCCCCAGATCGCAGACGATCATGAGTTTCCGCTGGTCGACGCGGTCGGCGAGGATCCCCGCCGGGAGCGAGAAGAGCAGGTACGGCAGCCAGCCCAGCGAGGTGAGCAGCGAGACCTGGAAGGTGCTCGCGTGCAGAGTGTCGAGGGCGAGCAGCGGCAGCACGATCAGTGCGACGCGGGGGCCCAGGGTGCCGGCGCCCTATCCGCACCAGAGCAGAAGGAAGTTGCGGTTGCGCCAGAGCGATCCGGCGGGCGCCTCCGTCGGCGGGTTCTGCGGTGACGTCGATGTCATGTCCGCGCCCCTCGTCGTGACAGAGGGTGAAGGTGTGCCACCGGTGAATGTGCCGGTGGGGCCCGGGCGTTGACCGGCGTCCGGTCAGCCGCCCAGGTGCCAGCTGACCGTGGCGTCGGCGGCGGTCAGCGTGGCCAGGATGATCAGGTCGGCGGCGCCGAGGGCGAGACCGAGCACGGCGCGGCCCCGGCGACGGGTGCGGCGGACCAGCGCGAGGGTGCCGAGAACGAGGGCGCACGGCCCCAGAACGACGTTGAACACCAGGGTGCCGAGCAGCCCGAGCACGAAGGAGGCGACGGCCATCCCGTCGGCGGACGCGCTCCCGGCACGGCTTTCGGTACGGGGCGCCGCACCGGCGTCCGCGCCGGTGTCACCGACAGTCGCCGAATCCTCGGCGGAATCGGCAACCGATGCGCCTCCGCCGGTGTTTGAAAGGTGTGACGCGTTGACGGACACGGCGCCCTCCGGTCGTCCGGCCGGTGCCTTGATGAGGGAGGTGGGAGTCATCGGGTGGTCCCCTCGGCGGGGTGACGGCGTTCGCGTACGGAGAAGACGAGCAGCCAGCCGGCGATGACGGCGGCGGCGAGGAGAGTGACGGAGAACGGGAGGTGTGCCGCGGCGCCCAGCAGGATCCCCATCAGGAGGAGGGCTGCGACGAGAAAGAGCATCGTTCTGCCTTTCCGATTCGGAGGACAGTTGTTCACTCACTTCCCTCAGTGTAGGGCGTCACCGGGTGGAGAAGTTCGGAGAACGCTTGTTTACTGGATGATGTGAGTCACACCGTAGGGGTCCGCCAGGCCCGGAAGCAGAGAACCCGTCAGGCACTGCTCGACGCCGCCCTCGGGCTGCTGGAGGAGCAGAGCCTGAGCAGTCTGGGGCTGCGGGAGGTGACGCGGACGGTCGGCATCGCCCCGACCGCCTTCTACCGGCACTTCCACGACCTGGGCGAACTGGGCGTCGCCCTCGTGGAGGAGGCGCTCGGCAGCCTGCACGCCATGGTGCGCACCGTCCTGATCGAACAGGCGGGGGTGGAGGCGCAGATCGAGAGCGCGGTGGCGGTGGTCGACCGGCACGTCCGCGAGTACCCCGCCCACGTACGGTTCGTGGCCCGCGAACGCCACGGCGGGGTGCGGGCCGTACGCCAGGCCATCGCGGGCCAGTTGGATCGGTTCGGCGCCGAGGTGGCCGAGGCGCTCGCGACCCAGCCGGCGGCGCAGGGGTGGACCGCGCGCGATCTGCGGATGCTGGCCGACCTGTTCGTCGACCGGCTGGTGACGACCGCCGCGGCGATCCTCGACACGGAGGACGCCGACGACGCCGAAGCGGCACGGGCACGGGTCGTCGAGGCGGCCCGCTGGCAGATACGGCTGATCACCATCGGCCAGCAGCACTGGAAGGGCGAGGCGGGGGAGGGGTGAGGGGTGGGG
>NZ_JODY01000062.1 GCF_000718015.1 Streptomyces catenulae
CATCCCCTCACCCCCGCCCCTCACCCCACATGCGTCTCCGCCGCCTCCACCTCTTCGCGGGTGATGCCGAGCAGGTAGAGGACGGTGTCGAGGAAGGGCACGTTCACGGCGGTGTGGGCGGCTTCGCGGACGACCGGCTTGGCGTTGAAGGCGACGCCGAGGCCCGCGGTGTTGAGCATGTCCAGGTCGTTGGCGCCGTCGCCGATGGCGACGGTCTGCGCCAGCGGGACCCCGGCCTGTTGCGCGAAGCTGCGCAGCAGCCGTGCCTTGCCGGCCCGGTCCACGATCTCGCCGGTCACCTTGCCGGTGAACTTCCCGTCCGCGACCTCCAGGGTGTTGGCGGCGGCGAAGTCCAGCCCCAGTTCTTCCTGGAGCGCGTCGGTGACCTGCGTGAATCCGCCGGAGACGACGCCGACCTGGTAGCCGAGCCGCTTGAGGGTGCGGACGAGGGTGCGGGCGCCCGGGGTGAGCCGGACCTCCTTGCGCACCGTCTCCACGACGGACGCGTCGAGCCCGGCCAGCAGCGCGACCCGGGCGTGCAGCGACTGCTCGAAGTCCAGCTCGCCGCGCATCGCCTGAGCGGTGACCTCGGCGACCTCCGCCTCGCATCCGGCGTGTGCCGCGAACAGCTCGATGACCTCGTCCTGGATCAGCGTCGAGTCGACGTCCATGACGACCAGCCGCTGCGCCCGGCGCTGGAGCCCCGCCGACACCACGGCGATGTCGACGCCGAGGAGGGCCGCCTCCGGTGCCAGTACGGAGCGCAGCGCGTCGGTGGCGGCGCCGGACACCGCGAACTCCACGGCCGTCACCGGGTACTTGGCGAGCCGGAAAATGCGGTCGATGTTGCCGCCGCAGGACGTTATGGCGGCGGTGATCGCGGCGGTGCACTCGGCGGTCAGCGGATGGCCCAGCACGGTGACGTGGGAGCGTCCGGTGCCGCGCGGACGGTTGTCGCCCCGGCCGGAGATGATCTCGGCCTGGAGGTTCAGCGAATCGGCCCAGCTGTGGACGGTGGCCCGCAGGCCGCCCTCGGAGGCTCCTTCGGCCCCGGTGGCGGGCGCGGTGACCAGGGCGCACAGCACTATGCGGCCACGGGTCACGACCTGTTCGATGTCGACGACGTCGACGGAGTAGGCGGCGAGGGTGTCGAAGAGACCTGCGGTGATGCCGGGCCGGTCCTTCCCGAAGATCTTCACGAGGAGGGTCGGTACGTCATCGCCCGGTACGGCGGTGGCAGGCGGGATCTGCGATGCGCTCATGGTGCCTTTACGGTAACCGCCCGGCGCGTTCGCCCGTACACCTGTCCGTTGTCCGGACCGCCGCGCGTGGCGTCCCGAGCACGCTTCCGGACCCTCGGTGACCAGCCGTGCAACCGGCTCCCCGGCCCCGTCCGGACGGCCTCCGGACCGCCCCACGGCTGATCGTTATGGACTCGTGTCCGCACCCCCTTCCGGCCCGCCGTGACCCCTCCCGGCGGCCGGAACAGAGCGCTCCGCGGCTGGTTGCGGTGCACGGTTTCGCCGCTCCGGTGTGGTTTGACGGGTGCCGCCCGCGTCGCCGTACGGGCGTGCCGCGCGCGGTCCGCGCCGGGCCCGCGTCCCGGTTTCCGGTAGGCGGGCCGAGCCTGAAATAGTTCCCCACGATGTTCGCCATCCCTGGATTCCCATACAGGGCGTCACTCGGGGGACTATGTAATGGGGCGTGGAGTGCCTGAACTCGTACTGGAATTGAACGGTAGGACCTGGACGCTCGATCCGTCCCGGTCCTACAGCGTGGGCCGTGATCCGCAGGGCGACATGGTGCTCGACGACGCCAGGGTCTCCTGGCGTCACGCCGTCGTGCGGTGGGCCGGACACAGCTGGGTCATCGAAGACCAGGGCAGCACCAACGGCACGTACGTCCAGGGTCAGCGGATCCAGCAGACGGAGATAGGTGCCGGTTCGACCGTCCACCTCGGCAACGCCACCGACGGCCCGCGGATCACCCTGTCGGGTGCCGCCGCACCGGCCGCCGCCCAGGGCGCCGGTGCCTACAGCCCGCCCGCCGCGGCGCCGCAGCAGGCCGCCGCGCAGGGCTGGCAGCAGCCGCCCGCCGCCCAGCAGCCGCCCGTCGCGCAGGGGCACCAGCCGCCCGCCGGTGCCGGTCAGCCCTACGTCCCGCCGCAGCAGGACCGGCAGCAGCCCGCCCCGCAGGCGGGCGCGGCCCGGCAGCCGCAGGGTGGCGACCGCAACCCCACCACGTTCCACCGCCTGGAACTCGACCGGGTGATGCGCATCGGCCGTGCGCTGGAGAACGAGCTGGTCGTCTCCGACCTCCAGGTCTCCCGCCACCACGCGGAGTTCCACGCCACCCCCGACGGCCGCTTCGAGATTCGTGACCTCGGCAGCCACAACGGCACCTACGTCAACGGTCAGCCGGTCCCCAAGTCCGGCTCCGCCGCCATCGGCCCGAACGACATCATCGGCGTCGGCCACTCCACGTTCCGCCTGGTCGGCGACCGGCTGGAGGAGTTCGTCGACACCGGCGACGTCTCCTTCTCGGCGCGCCACCTCACGGTCACCGTCGACGGCGGCAAGCAGATCCTCCGGGACGTCTCGTTCGGCGTCCCGGAGAAGTCGCTGATCGCCGTCATCGGCCCGTCCGGCTCCGGCAAGTCGACCCTCCTCAAGGCGCTCACCGGCTACCGCCCCGCCAACGAGGGCGATGTCCTCTACGACAACCGGAACCTCTACAAGCAGTTCGCCGAGCTGCGGCAGCGCATCGGTCTGGTCCCGCAGGACGACATCCTCCACAAGGAGCTGACCGTCCAGAAGGCGCTGCGCTACGCCGCCAAGCTCCGCTTCCCCGGGGACACCGCGGAGGCCGAGCGCGAGGCGCGGATCGACGAGGTGCTGCACGAGCTGAAGCTCCATGTGCACCGGGACAAGAAGGTCTTCTCGCTCTCCGGCGGTCAGCGCAAGCGCGTCTCGGTCGCCCTGGAGCTGCTGACCAAGCCGTCGCTGATCTTCCTGGACGAGCCGACCTCCGGCCTCGACCCGGGCATGGACCGCGACGTCATGCAGCTGCTGCGCGGTCTCGCCGACGACGGCCGGACCGTCCTGGTCGTCACGCACTCCGTCGCCGAGCTGGCCATCTGCGACAAGCTGCTGGTCATGGCGCCGGGCGGCGGCGTCGCCTACTTCGGCCCGCCCGAGGAGGCGCTGAACTTCTTCCAGTACGACACCTGGGCCGACGTCTTCTCGGCGTTCGAGAACTACCGGGACTACGACTGGATGGGCCGCTGGCGCGGCTCCCCGCACTACCAGATGTACGCGGCGGACATCGATGCGGTCGCCCCGCAGTCGGTGCAGATCCAGTCGCCGCCCGCCCGGATGCAGAAGTCGCAGAGCTGGGGCTCCCAGCTGTGGACGCTGATGCGCCGCTATGTCTCGGTGCTCGCCTCCGACCGCGGCTTCCTGGTCCTGATGCTGGCGCTGCCCGCGGTCCTCGGCATCGTCTCGATGCTGATCCCCAGCGACTACGGCTTCGGGTACGGGCCGGACAACCGGCACGGCGCCAACCGCGACGCCTCCACGATCATGCTGATCCTCGCGGTCGGCATGTGCTTCTCCGGTGCCGCCAACTCCGTCCGTGAGTTGATCAAGGAGCGGGTCATCTACGAGCGCGAACGGGCCACCGGCCTGTCGCGGTCGGCGTATCTGATGTCCAAGGTGATCGTCCTGGGCGTGGCCACCGCCTTCCAGGGCGTGATCATCTCGGCGATCGGCTTCGCCACCCGGACGATGCCCGCGGAGGGCGTGATCTTCCGCCATCTGCCGGGCGTCGAGATGACGCTGGCGATCATCGCGCTCGGCTTCACCTCGATGATGTTCGGCCTGATCATCTCCGCGCTGGTCAAGACCGCCGAGAAGACCATGCCGCTGCTGGTCATGTTCGCCATCGTCCAGGTCGTCTTCACCGGCGTGCTCTTCCAGCTGTTCGACACGATCGGCGTCGCGCAGTTCTCCTGGCTGATGCCGTCGCGCTGGGCCGTCGCCGCGATGGGCGCGACCGCCGACATGAACCGCCTGCTGCCGTGGGAGCCGGCCAACCCGGCCAAGGGGACGCCCGCCAACCCCGATCCGCTGTGGCAGCACCAGCCCGGTGTCTATGTGATGGACATGATCATCCTGATCACGCTCGGCGTCGCCCTCGCCTTCGTCGTGGCGCGCCTGCTGCGCCGCCACGAGCCGGAGGTCATGCGCAAGTGACCCGGCGTCCGTGACGCACCACCGCCGAGGGGCGGCACCCGTGATCGGGTGCCGCCCCTCGGCGGTCGGACGCGGTCCGCTCAGTAGGCGGAGTTGACGTTGTCCATCGAGCCGTACTTGTCGGCCGCGTAGTTGCAGGCGGCGGTGATGTTGGCGACCGGGTCGTAGATGTCCCAGGAGGTGCCGTCGACGTGGTACGTCTGGAAGGTCGGGGCGATCACCTGGAGCAGGCCCTTGGAGGGCACGCCGTTGATGGCGTTGATGTCCCAGTTGTTGATGGCCATCGGGTTGCCCGCGGACTCCCGGATGATGTTGCGGTAGATACCGTTGTATGAGCCGGGGATGCCCTTGTTGGCCATGATGTCGAGCGACTGGCGGATCCAGCCGTCGAGGTTGTTCGTGTAGGTCTTGACCGGCGTCTTCACGGCGGTGGGCAGCGCGGCGCGGTCGGTGGAGCGGCTGGCGGTCTGCTGCGCGGCGCGCTCCTTGGCGGCCTTCGCCTTCGCGGCGGCCTCGGCCTTCGCCTTGGCGGCAGCCTTGGCCTCGGCGGCGGCCTCGGCCCGGCCGGCCTTGGTGGAGGCGTCCGCCTGCTTGGCGATGGTGGCCTGCTGGGTCTGCGCCGTGCTGCCGACGGTGCTGCTGAAGGCGACCGGCTGCACATGGGCGGCCGAGGTCTGTCCGGTGCTCTGGCCCGCGTCGGCGCCCGGCACGACGGTGAAGGCGAGGGCGGCGGCACCGGCCGCGGCGATGCCGGCGGCGGAGAGCTTGTGGGTCCGCGTCAGGCGGTCAAGGCCGAAAAGGGCGTGCTTGGGCATGGCGAAGTAGACCTTCCGAAAAGGGGGACGTCGCAGGGGGCCGTCGGTGGCGGAGAACGCCGGGTGGGGACCGCGGCGCCGAGCGACGGGAGCCATTCTTAGCGGCCGTAAATTCGCCGGGCAATGAGGTGACATACGACCCGGAATAGTGGAACCGGGGTGCCCGGTGATGCGTCCCCCGGGGAAGAGTCCCAGCTCATGAAGGTTTGCCGGGCGACTAAAGCGGGTCGTAGGTGACCTGGGCCCTATGGGTGGCGTCACACCCGGGCGAGGTTTGCCTCGCCGGGTGTGATCGCAGTTGCACAGTGCGTATGACGCGAATAAGTCTCAGATCTCGACCAGGACCTGGTCAAGGGACTTTCGGATCAAATCCGGCACTTCACACTTATCGGCCGGGTATCCCACGGGGATCACGGCGAACGCCTTCTCGTTGGCCGGACGCCCCAGAACCTCCTGGAGGAACCGCATCGGGCTCGGCGTGTGCACCAGCGCCGCCAGCCCCGACAGATGCAGTGCGGAGAGCAGCATCCCGACCGCGATGCCCACCGACTCGTCGACGTAGTAGTGCTTGCGCTTGCTGCCGTCCTCGCCCAGCCAGTGCCGCTGCTGGAACACCACGATCAGATACGGCGCATCGGTCAGATGCGGCTTGACCTCGTCCGTCCCCAGCGGGCGCAGCGCGGCCAGCCACTCCTCGCCCAGCCGCCCCTCGTAGGAGACGCGCTCCTCCTCTTCCGCCGCCGCCCGGATCCGCCGCCGCACCTCCGGGTCCTTGACCAGGACGAACGTCCACGGCTGCTGATGCGCCCCGGACGGCGCGGTCGCCGCGCAGGCGATGGCGTCCTGGACGACCTGCTCGGGCACCGGATCGGTGGAGAACTGCCGCACGGTCCGCCGTTCGTCCATCCGCTCCCGCAGCTCCGCCGCGCGGGCGAGCGACTCCGCCGCCGGTATCCGCGCGGGACGGTACGGAACGCCGCGGTAGGGGTCGCCGTGGGTCGGGGTCCAGGTCCTCGTCGCTTCTGTCATGCGCCGAGTCTGGAACCGCGGGCGCCCTCCCGGGGCGCGGACCGCCGAATCCGCGGACTTCGGCGCGATCCGTACCCCGGGGGAGAGGGGAAAGGGGAGCGGCGTGCACGGTGCCCCTATATAGGGGACTAGGAGTCGTTTGGTTCGAAGGTGAAAAATGACCGTTACGCCGGAAATGGTGACGGCTTGCCTAGGTCCCGAGACCGAGGACCGGCGCGGCGGTAGGCCGATACACCCCTCGCCGGGCGCCGGTACCGTGAAACGTATGACCAACGGACCGGGAGCCGGAATCCCCGCGGTGAGCAGCGCGATCCTCGCGATGAGCCGGCATCTGGAGGTGCGCGACGTCCTCAAGACGATCGTCGCCTCGGCCCGGGAACTGCTCGACGCCGAATACGCCGCCCTCGGCGTCCCCGACGACCACGGCGGCTTCGCGCAGTTCGTGGTGGACGGCGTCAGCGAGGAGCAGTGGAAGGCCATCGGCCCGCTCCCCCGCCAGCACGGCATCCTCGCCGCGATGCTCCACCACGCCACCCCCGAGCGCCTCGCCGACGTCCGCAAGGACCCCCGCTTCGGCGGCTGGCCCGCCGCCCACCCCGACATGTCCGACTTCCTGGGCCTGCCGGTCGCCGACGGCGACGAGATCCTCGGGGCCCTCTTCCTCGCCAACAAGCGCTGCCCCAAGCCGACCGGCGGCTGCGGCTTCACCGCCGAGGACGAACGCCTCCTGGGCATCCTCGCCCAGCACGCCGCCATCGCCCTCACCAACGCCCGCCTCTACGAACGCAGCCGCGAGCTGACCATCGCCGGGGAGCGCGCCCGCCTCGCCCACGAGCTGCACGACGCCGTCGCCCAGAAACTCTTCTCGCTCCGGCTCACCGCCCAGGCCGCCACCGCACTCGTCGACCGCGACCCGGACCGCGCCAAGTGCGAGCTGCACCAGGTCGCCGCGCTCGCCGCCGAGGCCGCCGACGAGCTGCGCGCCGCCGTCGTCGAACTGCGCCCCGCCGCCCTCGACGAGGACGGGCTGATCGCCACCCTCCGATCCCAGACCCAGGTCCTCGACCGAGCCCACAGCGCCCGCGTCACCTTCGGCGCCCAGGGCGTCCGCGCCCTGCCCTCCTCCCAGGAGGAGGCGCTGCTCCGCGTCGCCCAGGAGGCGCTGCACAACGCGCTGCGGCACAGTGGCGCCGGGCACGTCGACGTCACCCTCGCCCGGCACGGCCAGGGCGCGCTGCTCCGCGTCGCCGACGACGGCTGCGGCTTCGACCCCGGCGCGGTCCGCACGGCCGGTCGTCACCTGGGCCTGGTGTCGATGCGCGACCGCGCCAACGGCGTCGGTGGCGTACTCACCGTGAAATCGGAGCCCGGCCAGGGCACCGCTGTAGAGATGGAGGTGCCCGGTGGCTGAGAACGCCGGAACCGGCAACCGAGACGAACAGCGCGACGGCCGCGAGCCGCGCCGCGTCCCCGCGGGCACCGCCCCCGCACCCGCCGCCGAGGCCCCCACGGACCCCGCGGGCGACACCGGAACCATCCGGGTGCTGCTGGTCGACGACCACCAGGTGGTCCGCCGCGGGCTGCGGACGTTCCTGGAGATCCAGGACGACATCGAGGTCGTGGGCGAGGCGGCCGACGGCACGGAAGGCATCGCCGCCGCCGAACGGCTGCGCCCCGACGTCGTCCTGATGGACGTCAAGATGCCCGGCACGGACGGCATCGAGGCGCTGCGCACCCTGCGCGAACTGGCCAACCCCGCCCGGGTGTTGATCGTCACCAGCTTCACCGAACAGCGCACCGTCGTCCCCGCCCTGCGCGCCGGGGCCGCCGGTTATGTCTACAAGGACATCGACCCCGAGGCGCTGGCCGGTGCCATCCGCTCCGTCCACGCCGGACATGTGCTGCTCCAGCCGGAGGTGGCCGGCGCCCTCCTCACCCAGGACGAGGGCGGTAACGGTCAGGGGCGCGGCACCACGCTCACCGAGCGGGAGAGCGAGGTGCTGGGCCTGATCGCCGACGGGCGCTCCAACCGGGAGATCGCCCGCGCGCTCGTCCTCTCCGAGAAGACCGTCAAGACCCATGTCTCCAACATCCTCATGAAACTGGACCTCGCCGACCGCACCCAGGCCGCCCTCTGGGCGGTCCGCCACGGGGTGGGCGGCTGACCGCCCACCGAGCCGCCGGTCCGGTACCCGCCACCGGACCGGCACCGCGCGAACCGCACCGGGGCCGCGCGAACCGGGGATCGGCACCGTGCGAACGCACCGGGCCGATGTCAGGCCGCAACCCACCCCCGGCCCGGCGGACCGGCTCTCACCCCCGCCGCTCCCGCTCCTCCACCGCCGCGTTGTACGCCGCCACCTGCGCCCGCCGGGCCGTACGCTCCACCGGACGCAGCGCCTCCGCGCGGGCCGCGATCTCCGACGAGCTGACCGCGCCGCCGTGCTCCCGGCCGTCCCCGCCCGCACCCCGCGCGATGGTGAGCAGCGCCCCCACCCGCTGCGCCAGCTCCAGCACCCGCACCGCCCGCGGCGGATACCCGGGCGCCAGCACCTGACGCCCGGCCTCCGCCCGCGCCCGGTACGCCTCCAACGCCGCCTGGGCCACCGGCCCGGACCCGGCCACGTCCAGCCGGGTCAGCGCCTCGGTCGCCTCCCGCAGCGCCTCCGCCAGCTCCCGCTCCGCCTCGCCCAGCGACGGCACATCGGCGGGCGGCGCCTCGCGCACCGGCAGGCACTCCCACACCACCTCGACATGGACGTCCGCCCCGGAGCCGCCGTCCGGCCCCGCCCGGTGTATCTCCGGCACCAGCCCGACCCCGGCACCCGCGGCCAGCACCGCCTCCCCGGCGTCCAGCGCCCGGGCGTTGAACTCCGGCGGCCCGCTCAGCCCCAGCGGATGCCCCGGCGCGGGCAGCGCGACCCGCAGCCCCACCGCACCCATCGCCCGCAGCCGGCCGAGCGCCAGCGTCAGCCCCACCGGCGCGGCCTCACCGGGCAGGCCCCGCACCCGGTGCACGGCGTCGTCGTCCGCGATCTGCTCCGCGGCGTCATCAAGTGAGACAAGTCCGGCCAAAAGGGCATTTCCCCATGCCGCCAGCCGTCCCGAACGAGGTTCATCGAGCATGGCCCCCAGCCTAGGGAACGGCACTGACATCGAGTGGCGTAGGTTTGCACGGGGGAGGCGCCCGCTGGCGCACGTGACGACCGAGAAGCAATGGGAGACAGGGCACTCATGAGCGATGTGCTGGAGCTGGTGGACGTATCCGTGGTCCGCGAAGGGCGGGCTCTGGTGGACCAGGTCTCCTGGTCGGTGAAGGAGGGCGAGCGCTGGGTCATCCTCGGCCCCAACGGCGCCGGCAAGACCACCCTGCTCAACCTCGCCTCCAGCTACCTCTTCCCCACCAAGGGCAGCGCCACCATCCTCGGCGAGCGCCTCGGCAAGGTCGACGTCTTCGACCTCCGCCCGCGCATCGGCATCGCCGGTATCGCCCTCGCCGACAAGCTCCCCCGCAGCCAGACCGTCCTGCAGACCGTGCTCACCGCCGCCTACGGCATGACCGCCCACTGGCAGGAGCACTACGAGGACATCGACGAGCAGCGCGCCCGCGCCTTCCTCGACCGCCTCGGCATGACCGAGTACCTCGACCGGAAGTTCGGCACCCTCTCCGAGGGCGAGCGCAAGCGCACCCTCATCGCGCGCGCCATGATGACCGACCCCGAGCTGCTCCTCCTCGACGAGCCCGCCGCCGGTCTCGACCTCGGTGGCCGCGAGGACCTCGTCCGCCGCCTGGGCCGCCTCGCCCGCGACCCGTACGCCCCCTCGATGGTGATGGTCACCCACCACGTCGAGGAGATCGCCCCCGGCTTCACCCACGTCCTGATGATCCGTCAGGGCAAGGTCCTCGCCGCCGGTCCCCTCGAGCTCGAACTGACCTCCGCCAACCTCTCCCGCTGCTTCGGTCTCCCCCTGATCGTCGAGCGGAACGGCAGCGACCGCTGGACCGCCCAGGGACTGCCCCTTTCCTGACGCTTTACGCCCTGTTCCCGCGGAGCACCCCCGCCCTACCATGAAGCGGTGGACGCATGGGTGTGGTGGCTGATCGCCGCCGTGGGGCTGGGAATTCCGCTCGTCGTGACCGCGATGCCCGAGTTCGGGATGTTCGCGGTCGGCGCCGTCGCAAGTGCCGTCACCGCAGCGCTCGGTGGCGGCACCGTCATACAGTTCCTCGTCTTCGCCGCGGTCTCCGTCGCGCTCGTCGCCGTCGTCCGCCCCCTCGCCAACCGCCACCGCACCCAGAGCCCCGCCCTCGCCTCCGGCATCGACGCCCTCAAGGGAAAGAGCGCCACCGTCCTGGAGCGCGTCGACGGCGCCGGGGGCCGCATCAAGCTCGGCGGCGAGATCTGGTCGGCCCGCGCCCTCGACGGCGACCGCGCCTACGAACCCGGATCCCAGGTCGACGTCGTGGAGATCGAAGGCGCCACCGCCGTGGTGATCTGACCGGAAAGCGTTGTGGTCATCTGACCGGAACGCACTGACGACGCACCACGAGTCTGAAAGACTCGATCAACACCCAAGCCGGCCACGGCCGGAGGACCAGACGAAGGGCACGGGAGTCGCAGTGGCACCGATCATCATCGTCCTGATCATCCTGGTGGTGCTCGTGTTCATCGCACTCATCAAGACGATCCAGGTCATCCCCCAGGCGAGCGCCGCCATTGTCGAGCGCTTCGGCCGTTACACCCGCACCCTCAACGCGGGCCTCAACATCGTCGTCCCGTTCATCGACTCGATCCGCAACCGCATCGACCTCCGCGAACAGGTCGTGCCGTTCCCGCCGCAGCCGGTGATCACCCAGGACAACCTCGTCGTCAACATCGACACCGTCATCTACTACCAGGTCACCGACGCCCGCGCCGCGACCTACGAGGTCGCCAGCTACATCCAGGCGATCGAGCAGCTCACCGTCACCACGCTCCGCAACATCATCGGCGGCATGGATCTGGAGCGCACCCTGACCTCCCGTGAGGAGATCAACGCGGCGCTGCGCGGCGTCCTCGACGAAGCCACCGGCAAGTGGGGCATCCGCGTCAACCGCGTCGAGCTGAAGGCCATCGAGCCGCCGACCTCCATCCAGGACTCGATGGAGAAGCAGATGCGCGCCGACCGTGACAAGCGCGCCGCCATCCTCCAGGCCGAGGGCACCCGGCAGTCCCAGATTCTGACCGCCGAGGGTGAGAAGCAGTCCGCCATCCTCCGCGCCGAAGGTGAGGCCAAGGCCGCCGCGCTCCGCGCCGAGGGTGAGGCCCAGGCGATCCGTACGGTCTTCGAGTCCATCCACGCCGGTGACCCGGACCAGAAGCTGCTGTCGTACCAGTACCTCCAGATGCTTCCGAAGATCGCCGAAGGCGACGCCAACAAGCTCTGGATCGTGCCCAGCGAGATCGGCGACGCCCTCAAGGGCCTCGGCGGCGCCCTCGGCAACTTCACCCCCGGCGGCGGCAAGGACCCGCTCGTCAAGACCCCCACGCCCCGCCAGGCACCGCCCATCGACTGACCCATCCGCCCTCAGGGGGTGTCTCCCCGGTCACACGGACCGGGGAGGCACCCCCTGTTGCATGATCGGACGCATCCGCACCCGACGACCACGGGGGATCGCGTGACCACCTGGGAAGCACTCGCCGTTCTCGCCGCGGGCCTCGGCGCCGGGACCATCAACACCATCGTCGGCTCCGGCACCCTCATCACCTTCCCGGTGCTGCTCGCCGTCGGCCTCCCACCCGTCACCGCGAACGTCTCCAACACCCTCGGCCTGGTGCCCGGTTCGCTCAGCGGCGCCTTCGGCTACCGCCGCGAACTGACCGGCCAGCGCCCCCGCATCCTCCTCTTCGGCACCGCCGCCCTCCTCGGCGGCGCCGCCGGTGCGGTCCTGCTGATCGCCCTGCCGTCCCGGGCCTTCGACACGATCGTCCCCGTACTCGTCGGCATCGCCCTCGTCCTCGTCGTCGCCCAGCCCCGCCTCGCCGCGGCCCTCCGCGCCCGCCGGGCCCGCACCGGCACCGCACCCCGCCGTCACGGCGGCCCCGTCCTCTTCACCGGACTGCTGCTGGCCAGCGTCTACGGCGGCTACTTCGGCGCCGCCCAGGGCGTCCTCTACCTCTCGATGGCGGGCCTGGTGCTCGACGAGAGCCTGCAACGGCTCAACGCCCTCAAGAACGTCCTCACCCTGCTGGTCAACGGCGTCGCCGCGGTGCTCTTCCTCTTCGTCGCACACTTCGACTGGACGGCCGTCGCCCTCCTCGCCACCGGCTCGGCCCTCGGCGGCCGCATCGGCGCGACCCTCGGCCGCCGACTCCCGCCCACCGCCCTGCGGACCGTCATCGTCCTCGTCGGCGTCGTGGCCATCGTCCAACTCGTCCGCTGAGACAGCCGCCCCACGGCGCGGCCGGACGACGACCACCACACCCGGCCACCGCGCCCGGGCGTCACGCCGCGGGCGACGCCCACCCCGGCAGCTCCTCCCGCACGGACACCCCGAGCGCCGACAGCATCGCCTCCGCGGGCGTCGGCTCGAACGGCCGCCGCAGCAACCGCATCCCGGCCTGCTCCGGCGTACGGTCCGCCTTCCGGTGGTTGTCCTCCGCACAGGAAGCGACGGTATTCAGCCAGGTGTCACCACCGCCGTGCGAGCGCGGTACGACATGATCGACGGTCGTCGCCCGCCGCCCGCAGTACGCGCACCGGTGCTGATCGCGCACCAGCACACCCCGCCGCGACCACGGCGCCCGTCTCCGGAACGGCACCCGTACGTACCGGCTGAGCCGGATCACCTGCGGCACCGGCACCTCCACCGAAGCGGCCCGGATCCGCAGCCCCGGATGCGCGTGTTCGACGACGGCCTTCTCCTGCATCACCAGCACCACGGCCCGACGCGACGTCACCGTCGACAGCGGCTCGAAGCTCGCGTTGAGCACCAGCGTCTCGCGCATCCCGCCCACCTCCCGGACCGTTCGCCCCCGCGGCGAAGTGGCTCCACTGTGCAGGGCAAGCATTTCCCGCCACAACGCAATTTCCCCATGCCACAAGGCAAATGACGGGTAATCGGCGAACGAAGGGACGGCGACCCGCCCGGGTGCGCGAAGAGCCCGGAACACCACGGGCGACAAGGACGGACGACACCGGGGCAACGGCCCGGCAGCGGCCGGGGAAAGGGGGAGTGCGCCCCGGATCCCACCCCCGTGTACCGCTCGGATCCGGAGCGTACGGCGACCGGCGAGGCGACCGGACGCACCACACGCCCGACCCCCGGCGAGCAGGGGGCGACACACCTGCGCCCCGGCGCTCCCGCCGCAGCGGTACCGGCTGCCCGATGGCCCGAAAGAGCCACCGACCGGAACCACCCTGCGTGCGAGGAACACCGGGGCGCAACGCAATTACGGGCCTCAGCCCTCCGCAGCCACCTCGAACTCGGCCACCAACTGGGCCCGACCGAGCGTGTGGAACCGCAGATTGAAGCCGACCACCGCGGGCGACGCATCGCCGTCGGGCCCCAGCTTCTCCTGGTCGACCGCGTACACCGTGAACACATACCGGTGCGGACCGTCCCCGGGCGGCGGCGCGGCACCGCCGAAGTCCCGCGTCCCGTAGTCGTTACGGACGTGCACCGCGCCCTCGGGCAGCCCCGCCATCGCACCCGACCCGGCACCCGCCGGCAGCTCCGTCACCGACGCCGGGATGTCGAACACCGACCAGTGCCAGAAACCGCTGCCGGTCGGCGCATCCGGATCGAAGCAGGTGACGGCGTAACTCTTCGTCCCCGCGGGCGCGCCCTCCCACCGCAGCTGCGGCGAACGGTTGCCCTCGGCGTACACCTGCGCGGAACCCAGCGTCCCGCCCGGCGCCACCTCGTCGCTCGCCACCGTGAACTCCGGTACCTGCGGGTGGAAATCGTGCGGGAGCGGCCGCCGCTTCAGCTCGGACACCTCGACACCTCCTGGTCGCTTGCTGACACTGTCCGGCCAGGTTAGAGCCAGTTCCGCTTCCCGCCGACCTCGGCCAGCCAGTGGTTCAGATACCCCGCCCAATCGGTCTGCCGGAAATCCTGCAGCCCCATCGTGAACGACCGGTACGTGTCCGACCCGTCGCTGATCAGCCCGCCCTTCTTGTCCATCTCCAACACCACGTCCATCTCCCGGTCGTCGGCGACGAACGACAGCTCGACCTCGTTGAGCCCGCGGTACTGCTGCGGCGCGGAGAACTCGATCTCCTGGTAGAAGGGCAGCCGCTGCCGCGTGCCCCGGATGTGCCCCTGCTCCAGGTCGGCCGACTTGAAGCGGAAACCGAGCTGCCCGAACGCGTCGAGAATCGCCTGCTGCGCCGGAATCGGGTGCACGTTCACCGGGTCGAGGTCCCCGGAATCCACCGCCCGCGCGATCGCCAGCTCCGTCGTCACCCCCACACTCATCCCGCGCAGATGCTGCCCGAGGAACGTGGTGATCGGCGTCTCCCAGGGAATCTCCAGCCCGAACGGCACGGTGTGCACCGCACCCGCCTGCACCTGGAACGCCCCGCCGAGCTGCACCTCGGTGAACCGGACGTTGCGCTTGTACTCCTCGTCCCCGCTCTCCACCTCGACGCGCGCCTGCAACCCGACCGACAGCCCCTGGATCTCCTGGGCCACCGACCCGCCCTGGATCCGCACCTCACCCTGGACGACGCCACCGGGCACGACGTTCTCCTCGAAGAGAACCGTCTCCACCGACGCGCCTCCGGCCCCCAAGCTCGCCAGCAGCTTCTTGAACCCCATGTCCGTCCTCCCCAGGCCCGACGCCTGACCTCGCTCCGGCAGCCGTGATCACGGCCCACCTGCTGTCGACGGCAACCGGCGACCGCCGGTTCCCGGGCCCAGCCTCCCAAGGGCGCCCACCCGCGCCACGTCGCCCCCCTCCCCACTGCACTACTCTCGGCGCACATGACCGACGTACCGGAACGTATGCCGCTCACCCACGCCTTCTTCGACCGTCCCGTCCTGGAGGTCGCCCCCGATCTCCTCGGCCGCACCCTCGTGCGCACCACCCCGGACGGCCCGATCGAACTGCGCCTCACCGAGGTGGAGGCATACGCCGGTGAGCGCGACCCCGGCTCCCACGCGTACCGGGGCCGCACCCCGCGCAACGCCTCGATGTTCGGCCCGCCCGGCCACGCGTACGTCTATTTCATCTACGGCATGTGGTTCAGCCTCAATTTCGTCTGCGGCCCGGAGCACCACGCCAGCGGAGTCCTGGTACGCGCCGGGGAGGTCCTCACCGGCACGGAACTGGCACGGGCCCGCCGCCCCAAGGCCCGCCGCCCCCACGAGCTGGCCCAGGGCCCCGCCCGCCTCGCCACCGCCCTCGACATCGACCGCACCCTCGACGGCACCGACCTCTGCACCGGCCCCGGCGCACCCCTCTCCGTCCTCCACGGCCGCCCACCCGCCCCCGAGCAGGTACGGAACGGCCCCCGTACCGGCGTGGGCGGCGACGGCGCGGCCCATCCGTGGCGCTACTGGATCGAGGGCGAGCCGACGGTGAGCCGCTACCGCCCGCACGTACCGCGCCGCCGCACCGCCGGGGCCACCTGACCCGCAGGGCAGCTCCTTGACTCGAGGAACCGGAACGTCTAACGTGGCCCGAGCCGCTGGAGATGGGCAGCGCTATCTGCGCAGCCGGACGGTGGCACCACCACTACTCAAGCTCGATTCCCCAAACGGGGTCACTTTCGCGTTGCCGATTTTCGACCGCGTAGCTCGATTATGGGTTATCCGGGAATTCCGCTAAAGTAGTGACCACGCCAAGGCGCCGCAAACGAAAGTAAGCAGCCCAAGGCAAACCCATCCGACGGGTAATCGGAAACGAATTCGGACCGGAAACGGCGAGAAACGGATCTGATAGAGTCGGAAAGGCCGGAAAGCGAAAGCAAGAAGGCCAACCCC
>NZ_JODY01000063.1 GCF_000718015.1 Streptomyces catenulae
CCCCCCCCCGTGCCACCGCACCCCCGCAGAAGAACCCCCGCATGACGCCCGGCACCCTGCCCGTCCCACCCCCGGCCGCGGGCGCCGCGCGGCAATGTCAGTACCGGCACCATGCCGGTCCACCTGGAAAGGGCCCTCCGCGCATGGAGCACCACCAGCACCAGCCCGCCCCGCTCTCCCCGCCCGAGGCCGCCGCGGTGCGGCGCAGCATGCGCGACGGCCGACTCGCCCTGACCCGCCGCTCCGTGCTGCGCGCGGGCGCCCTCGCCGCGAGCGCGCTCGGCGGCTCGTTCGCCCTGTCCGCCTGCGGTATCCCGCCCGCGGGCCGCACCGACCCGGTCCGGACCCCCGACCACTCGGCCACGGAGAAACGTCTCGCCTTCTCCAACTGGACCGAGTACATGGACGTCAGCGACGACGGCAAACACCGGCCCACCCTGGAGGCGTTCACCCGCCGTACCGGCGTCACCGTCCGGTACACCGAGGACATCAACGACAACGACGAGTTCTTCGGCAAGATCCAGGCCCAACTCGCGGCGGGCCAGGACACCGGCCGCGACCTGGTCGTGCTCACCGACTGGCTCTGTGCCCGGATGATCTCCCTCGGCTGGGTCCAGCGGCTCGACCCCGCCCACCTCCCGCACGCCACGAAGCACCTCGCCGCACAGTTCCGCCGCCCCGCCTGGGACCCCGACCGCGCCCACTCCTACCCCTGGCAGGGCATCCCCGCGCTCATCGCGTACAACAAGAAGGCCACCGGCGGCCGCACCGTCGACTCCGTCAGCCAACTGCTGGACGACCCACGCCTCAAGGGGCGCGTCGGCTTCCTCTCCGAGATGCGCGACAGCGTCGGGCTGACCCTCCTCGACATGGGCAAACGCCCCGAGGACGTCACCGCCGCCGACTACGACGCGGCCCTCGCCCGGATCCGGCAGGGCGTCGACCGGGGACAGATCCGCCGTTTCACCGGCAACGACTACACCAACGACCTCGACAAGGGCGACCTCGCCGCCTGCATCGCCTGGGCCGGAGACATCGTCCAGCTCCAGAAGGACAACCCGGACATCGCCTACGCCGTCCCGAAGGCCGGCTACATGATCTCGTCCGACAACCTGATGGTCCCGAACGGGGCGCGCCACAAGCGGAACGCGGAACGCCTCATCGACTACTACTACGAGCCCAAGGCCGCCGCCCGGCTCGCCGCGTACATCAACTACACCTGCCCCGTCGACGGCGTCCGCGACGAACTCGCGAAGATCGACAAGGAGCTGGCGGCCAACCCGCTGATCCTCCCCGACGAGGGCATGGCCGCACGGTCCCACGCCTTCCGCGCCCTGAGCACCGAGGAGAACAAGGAGTACGCGCGGAAGTTCTCCGACCTCACCGGTGCCTGACCCGCACCCCCCACGGGGCCCCGCGCGCCGCGCCCCGTGCGCCGCCCCTCCGCCCCCGCCCCGCGGCCCCATGCCCCTGCCCCATGCGCCGCTTCGACCTCCGAGACACGGGACGACCGACATGACGAAGACCGCAAGCCCCCAGAGCGGCAGCGGCGGCGACGTCCGCCTGCGCCGGATCAGCAAGACGTACGGCTCCTTCACCGCCGTCCACCCCCTCGACCTCACCGTCCCCGCAGGCTCCTTCTTCGCCCTCCTCGGCGCGTCGGGCTGCGGCAAGACCACCACCCTGCGGATGATCGCCGGTCTGGAGGACCCGAGCACCGGCACCGTCGAACTCTCCGGCGAGGACGTCACCGCCCTGCCGCCCTACAAGCGCCACGTCAACACCGTCTTCCAGAACTACGCGCTCTTCCCGCACCTCGACATCTTCGAGAACGTCGCGTTCGGACTGCGCCGCCGCGGCATCAAATCCGTGAAGAAGCAGGTCGAGGAGATGCTCGACCTCGTCCAGCTCGGCCCCATGGCGCGCCGCAGACCGCAGCAGCTCTCCGGCGGCCAGCAGCAGCGCGTCGCGGTCGCCCGCGCCCTGATCAACCACCCGCAGGTGCTGCTCCTCGACGAACCGCTCGGCGCCCTAGACCTCAAGCTCCGCCGCCAGATGCAGCTCGAACTCAAGCGCATCCAGACCGAGGTCGGCATCACGTTCGTGCACGTCACCCACGACCAGGAGGAGGCCATGACGATGGCCGACACCGTCGCGGTGATGAACGGCGGACGCGTCGAGCAGCTCGGCGCCCCCGCCGACCTCTACGAGAACCCCGCCACCACCTTCGTCGCCAACTTCCTGGGCACCTCCAACCTCATCGAGGCCGAGGTCACCGGCGTCGACGGGGACGATCTGCTGCTGCGCGCCGCCGACCGCGCCCTCCGCGTCCCGGCCCGCCGCTGCCCCCATGCCGCCCGCACGGGGGACAAGCTCCTCGCCGGGGTCCGCCCCGAGAAGATGGCCCTGGCCCACCCCGACGACGCCGTCCCCGAGGCCCACAACCGGCTCTCCGGCCGCATCAAGGACGCCGCGTTCATCGGCGTCTCCACGCAGTACCTCCTCGACGTCCCCGGCGTCGGCGAACTCGCCGTCTACGAGCAGAACATCGCCCGCGACGGCCGCCTGGTGCCCGGCGCCGACGTCGTCGCGCACTGGAACGGCGCGCACACCTTCGGCCTCGACGCCGCCCAGGACATCAGCGCCGGTGCCGACGTCGACGAGGAGGCCGCATGAGCACCGTCACCGAGGCTCCCGCGCCCGCCCCCGAGGACGCGCCGCCCGAGGTCCGCACGCCGCCGCTGCGCAAGCGGCTCGTCCCGTACTGGCTGCTGCTGCCCGGCATCGCCTGGCTCCTGGTCTTCTTCGCTGCCCCGCTCGTCTACCAGGCGTCGACATCGCTGCAGACCGGCTCGCTGGAGGACGGCTTCCGCGTCACCTGGCACCTCGCCACCTACTGGGACGCGCTCGTCCAGTACTGGCCGCAGTTCGTCCGCTCCGTGCTCTACGCCGCCACCGCGACGGGGCTGTGCCTGCTGCTCGGCTACCCGCTCGCCTACCTCATCGCCTTCAAGGCGGGACGCTGGCGCCACCTCGTGATGATCCTCGTCATCGCCCCGTTCTTCACCAGCTTCCTCATCCGCACCCTCGCCTGGAAGACGATCCTCGCGGACGGCGGCCCCGTGGTGGGCGCCCTGAACGCGCTCCACGTCCTGGACGTCACCAGCTGGCTGGGGCTCACCGACGGCCACCGGGTCCTCGCCACCCCGCTCGCCGTGGTCTGCGGCCTCACCTACAACTTCCTGCCGTTCATGGTGCTGCCGCTCTACACCTCGCTGGAACGCATCGACCCCCGGCTGCACGAGGCCGCCGGTGACCTCTACGCACGCCCCGCCACCACCTTCCGCCGGGTGACGTTCCCGCTGTCCATGCCCGGCGTCGTCGCCGGCACCCTGCTGACCTTCATCCCCGCCACCGGCGACTACATCAACGCCGAACTCCTCGGCTCCACCGACCAGAAGATGATCGGCAACGTCATCCAGTCGCAGTTCCTGCGCGTCCTGGACTACCCCACCGCCGCCGCGCTCTCGTTCCTCCTCATGGCGGCGATCCTCGCCATGGTCACCTTCTACATCCGCAAGTCCGGGACGGAGGACCTGGTCTGATGACCACCCACGAGACCACCGACGCCGCACCGTGCGCCCGCACCGTGCGGCGCCCCGGCAGGCTCCGCCGCCACCTCGTCACGATCGCCGGACTCTGCACGCTGGCCTATCTGGTCCTGCCCAACGTCATCGTCCTGGTCTTCTCGTTCAACAAGCCCAACGGCCGCTTCAACTACCAGTGGCAGCGCTTCTCGACCGACGCCTGGACCGACCCGTGCGGCGTCGCCGACCTCTGCGGCTCCCTCGGCCTCAGCCTGCGGATAGCCGTCTGGGCCACGCTCGGCGCCACCGCCCTCGGCACCATGATCGCCTTCGCGCTGGCCCGCTACCGCTTCCGCGCCCGCTCCACCGTCAACACCCTGATCTTCCTGCCGATGGCGATGCCCGAGGTCGTCATGGCCGCGTCACTGGCCACCCTCTTCCTCAACATGGGCATCCAGTTCGGCTTCTGGACGATCCTCATCGCCCACATCATGTTCTGCCTGAGCTTCGTCGTCACCGCCGTCAAGGCCCGCGTGATGAGCATGGACCCGCGCCTGGAGCAGGCCGCCCAGGACCTCTACGCCACCCCCGTACAGACCTTCCTGCGGGTGACGCTGCCGATCGCCGCCCCCGGCATCGCCGCGGGCGCGCTGCTCTCCTTCGCGCTCTCCTTCGACGACTTCATCATCACCAACTTCAACGCCGGCTCCACCGTGACCTTTCCCATGTTCGTCTGGGGATCGGCACAGCGGGGCACGCCCGTTCAGATCAATGTCATCGGTACGGCGATGTTCCTCATCGCCGTCGTGTGCGTCGTCGTCGGCCAACTGGCCGGCGCACGCAGAAAGAGGAGCTGAGAACCATGGCACGAGCTGCCATGAACGCCCCGTCCCCCGTCCACGCCCTCGCGGACGCCACCCCCGCCCCGTTCTGGCTCGACGACCCCGACCGCCCCGCCGCACTGCCCGCCCTCACCGGCGATACCCACTGCGACCTCCTCGTCGTCGGCGGCGGCTACTCGGGACTGTGGACCGCGCTGCTCGCCAAGGAACGCGACCCGCACCGCGACGTCCTGCTCATCGAGGGCGCCGAAACCGGCTGGGCCGCCTCCGGACGCAACGGCGGCTTCTGCGCCGCCTCCCTCACCCACGGCCTCGGCAACGGACTCGCCCGCTGGCCCGGCGAACTCGCCCGCCTCGAAGAACTCGGCCTGCGCAACCTCGACGCCATCGCGGACACCGTCACCCGCCACGGCATCGACTGCGCCTTCGAACGCACCGGTGAGATCGACATCGCCACCCGGCCCCACCAGATCGCCGAACTGGAGGAGGCGGCCGAGGACGCCGCTCGCCTCGGCCACGGCGACCGGTACACCTTCCTCGACCGCGACGCCCTGCGCGCCGAGGTCGACTCACCGACCTTCCACGCCGGTCTCTGGGACCGCGAAGGCGTCGCCATGCTGAACCCCGCGCGCCTCGCATGGGGCCTGAAACGCGCCTGCCGTGACCTCGGCGTCCGCTTCCACGAACACACCCGCGCCACGGACCTCGCCCCGTACCGCGGTGGCATGGCGGTGCGCACCCTCTACGGCCGCGTCTTCGCGCGCCAGGTCGCCCTCGGCACCAACGCCTTCCCGTCCCTGCTGCGGCGCGTCCGCCCGTACGTCGTCCCGGTCTACGACCACGCGCTGATGACCGAGCCGCTCACCGAGGAGCAGCGCGCCGCCATCGGCTGGCGCGGCCGTCAGGGGCTCTCCGACAGCAACAACCACTTCCACTACTTCCGCCTCACCGCCGACCACCGCATCCTCTGGGGCGGCTACGACATCGTCTACCGCTACGGCGGCGGCGTACGGGCCGAGTACGACCACCACCCCGCCACCTACGCCAAGCTCGCCCGGCACTTCTTCCGGTGCTTCCCCCAGCTGGAAGGGGTCCGCTTCAGCCACGCATGGGGCGGCGCCATCGACACCTGCTCCCGCTTCTCCGCCTTCTTCGGCACCGCCCACAAGGGGCGCGTCGCATACGCCGCGGGCTACACCGGCCTCGGCGTGGGCGCCACCCGCTTCGGCGCCGACGTGATGCTCGACCTCCTCTCCGGCGAGCGCACCGAACGCACCGAGCTGGAGATGGTCCGCAGCAAGCCCCTCCCGTTCCCGCCCGAACCGCTGCGCTGGGCCGGGATCGGGATCACCCAGTGGTCGATGACCCGCGCCGACGCCCGCGAGGGACACCGCAACCTGTGGCTACGGGCGATGGACAAGGCGGGCCTCGGCTTCGACAGCTGAGACCGGGCGCGGGCCGCACGGGGCCGCACGGGGCCCGCCCCGGTGCCGCCGCATGGGGCCCGCGCCCCATGCGGCGGGCACCTGCCGGAACGGCAGTCGGCACGGGGCGGGGCCTCTCCGCGTACGCCGACAGCCGTCGTACGAACGGGCCGCCGCTGTGCGGCCGACGCCCCGCCGGGCCCGTACGCGACGGCGGTCCCGCACCCTCGTCCTTCCGACCGCACACAGCGGCGGAAAAATTGCTCCACGGACCCGTGTAAGGATGCCGCCCCCGCGCCCTCTCCCCGTGGACCTGCCCGAACGGGCCGGGAGAGCGAGGGAGAGACATGAACGCCGCGGGGGCGAAGCGTGCAGTGGAGTGGCTGGTATCGGCGGCACCCGATCCCGATGCCTGCCGGTGGGAATGGGAACGCAACCCGCTGGGGGTGGTTCTCCTTCCGGCCGGTCAGCGATGGGACGTACTGATCGTCGACGGGAGACTCGGCTACCCCACCCTCGACGTCCTGACGTGGGTGACACCCCGGCCCGGCCCCGTCCTGGCCGACTTCGGCGACTCCCGGATGGGCTTCTTCGTCCCGCCGGGCACCGCCACACGCTGGCTGGGCACCGGCGTACGGGGCGTGGGGGAGGGCACCTGGATCGTCGTCCCGTACCCGGGCCGGGCCACCGGAGGCGTCCGCTGGATCGTTCCTCCTGATGGCCGGGGCACGCTCAACGACCCTGGTCTTCTCGAACTGGCCCTGCACGAAGCGGCAGCGGTACTCGCCCGCGACACCTGACGGGAACGGACGCCGGACGGGGCACGGGCCGGACGCCCGGGCACGGCGGGCGCCGCACCATGCGGCGGCGTCGCACCGTGCCCGGGGCCGTACTCCGCTCTCCACACGCACGCGGCGTCCCACGGCGGGTACGGCCGCACGGGGCGCCGGGCGCCGGGCGCCGTGCACGGGGCCGCGGGTCAGTCCCGTCCCACGCCCCCGGGCTCGTACCAGCGGGCGCAGACCGCCGACCAGAGCGTCAGCACCACCCCGGACAGGCACCAACTCGCCACCACGTCCAGCGGCCAGTGGTAGCCCTGCCGGACCAGCCCCACGCCGACACCGACGTTCACCAGGACGACGGCTCCGGTGAGGAGCGCCGCACCGGGGCGCCGCACGGTGCGGCCGGACGACCGCCGCCCGTGCAGGAGCAACAGCGCCACGAGGCCGTACGCGACCGCGGCGGTGGCGGCGTGACCGGAGGGGAAGAAACCGTCATGGGGCGCCCCCGCCATGCGCGGCGGCCCCGGCCGCCCGATCCAGACCTTCGCGGGAACCACCACCGCCGGAACGAGGACCATCGCGCCGAGCGCGGCGACCGGCGGCAGCCACCGCCGCACCGGCACGGCGCCGGGGCTCTCCACCGCGCGCGGAGCCTCCTGCGGATCGGTGCCCGCGCCCCGTGCGACGCCCCGTGCGCGCCGTTGGGCCCGTACCGGGCGCCGGAGCGCCGCGGCCACCGCCACCAGCAGAACCGGCAGCGCGACGGAGATGTTGCCGAGGTCGGCGAAGAACTGCGCGACCGGTGCCGGAACGGCGCTTCCACCGAGGGCCAGGCCGCACCGCTCGTCCAGCGTCCGCAGCGCCCCGTGCGCGGCCACCTGCCAGGTGAGCAGCGCGAACACCAGCAGACAGCCCAGAACCTGGGCGGCGTACCGGTACCGGGGGCGCCCGGAGGCGGGGCCACCGCGTCCGGACAGAGAAATCGGCCGCCTCGGAACAGGGGGGGTGATTCCGAGGCGGCCGCGCGGATCGGGGTACCGCGCGCCCCGGGGGGTCTGGGGCGGGCGGCCGTCCGATCGGTGAGGATTCCCGGAGCCGGAGGCCCCGGAGTCGTGCGCGAGGGCACGGCCTGGTCGGAGCCGGTGAAGCGCCGACCGGGCGTCGCCCGCAGTCCCCTGCGAGCGGGGTGTATCTCTCATCTGCAGAAACCGTACGGCACCCGGAACGCGCCCGACAGTCGGATCACCCGGCCGCCATCGCCCTCGCACATCTTCTTCACGCTGCCACCCCTCCGACCTGCAAGGGACTTCCGTACCCCCGGCCCCGTCCCCACGCACGGGGCGGACGCACGGGGCCCCGCACGCACCTCGGCCCGGGACGCGGTCCGTGCCGCGCCCCGGGCCGAGGTGCTGTGTCTGCCGGGCGGAGGTGCCGCGTCCCGACGGGCGTCGGATCAGAGCGCCGCGAGCGCCGCCTCGAGGATGTCCAGGCCCTCGTTGAGCAGGTCCTCACCGATGACCAGCGGCGGCAGGAAACGCACCACGTTGCTGTACGTACCGGTGGTCAGGACCAGCAGGCCCTCCTGGTGGCACGCCTTCGCGAGCGCCGCGGTGGCCTCCGCGTTCGGCTCCTTCGAACCGGACTTGACCAGCTCGATCGCGATCATCGCGCCGCGGCCGCGGACCTCGCCGATGATGTCGAACTTCTCCGCCATCGTGCCCAGGCGCGCCTTCATGATCTCGCCGATCCGGCGGGCCTTGGCGTTCAGGTCCAGCTCACGCATGGTCTCGATGGAGCCCAGCGCCGCCGCACACGCCACCGGGTTACCGCCGTACGTGCCGCCGAGACCGCCCGCGTGCGCCGCGTCCATCATCTCGGCGCGACCGGTGACCGCGGCCAGCGGCAGACCGCCCGCGATGCCCTTGGCGGTGGTGATCAGGTCCGGGACGATGTTCTCGTCCTCGCACGCGAACCACTGCCCCGTGCGGCAGAACCCGGACTGGATCTCGTCGGCGACGAAGACGATGCCGTTCTCCTTCGCGAAGTTCGCGATGGCGGGCAGGAAGCCCTTCGCCGGCTCGATGAAGCCGCCCTCACCGAGCACCGGCTCGATGATGATCGCTGCGACGTTCTCCGCACCGATCTGCTTGGTGATCTGCGTGATGGCCTGCTCGGCGGCCTCCTGCGCGCAGTTCTCCGGGCCGGTCAGCCAGCGGTACGGGTAGGCCACCGGCACCCGGTACACCTCGGGCGCGAACGGGCCGAACCCCTGCTTGTACGGCATGTTCTTCGCGGTCAGCGCCATCGTGAGGTTCGTACGGCCGTGGTAGCCGTGGTCGAACACGACGACCGCCGGGCGCTTGGTGTAGGCGCGGGCGACCTTCACCGCGTTCTCCACCGCCTCCGCACCCGAGTTGAACAGCGCGGACTTCTTTGCGTGGTCGCCCGGCGTCAGCTCCGCGAGCTGCTCACACACCTCGACGTACGGCTCGTACGGCGTGACCATGGCGCAGGTGTGGGTGAAGTCCGCGAGCTGCGCGGTGGCGCGACGCACCACGGCCTCGGCGCTGTTGCCGACCGACGTCACGGCGATGCCGGAGCCGAAGTCGATCAGGGAGTTGCCGTCGACGTCCTCCAGGACACCGCCACCGGCACGCTTGACGAAGACGGGCAGCACCGCACCGACGCCACCCGCCACGGTGGCCTGCTTACGCTCCCACAGCGCCTGCGACTTGGGGCCGGGGATCGCGGTGACGACGCGACGCTCCTGGGGGAGGGCGGGGCCTCCGGACAGTTCGGTCATGGCAGTCTCCTGGGGGTGGAAGGGGACGTACGAAAGGTCTTTTCTCGCAGGCTAGGGGCGGTGGACCGGGTCTGGCATGTTCCGTTCGGGAGAAGTGCGCGTGTTGCGTTGTCCGCGCCGGACATAGCGACGGCGCGGGGCCAGTAGATTGAGCGGCGGCGTACCGCACCCGCACGGTCCACGACGCGGGCACGGTCCACGAACGACGCAGGCACAGTCCGAGGGGGACAAGGGGCACCGGATGGACACCGAGGGCACGCACGACGCACCGCACACCGTTCCGCCGCCACCGCACGGAGCACCCCGACCCGAACCCCCCGTCCCGCGC
>NZ_JODY01000064.1 GCF_000718015.1 Streptomyces catenulae
CTCCCGGTCCTCGCCCCCTACGGGCTGCCCGCCCCGCTCCCCGCGCCGTCCGCGAACGGCAGCACCTCGTTGCCGCTGCCCCCGCTCGCGCCCGTCGCGTCGGACGGCGGCGGGGCGCACCCACCGGTCGGCGAACCGGCATTCGGCGACCCGACGTTCGGCCCCCCGTCGGCCGACCTCCCGTCGCCCGTCGCCGTCCCGCTGCCCGCCCCGGCCGGGCCCACGCCGCCGCACCTCGATGCGCCGACCGGACCGCCGCCGACCGCCGAGGCCCCCGCCGGGCCGCAGCTCCCGGCCGGTCAGCCGCCCGCCGCGCCCCCGGTGACGGGCCAACCGGCGACCGTCGCCGAACGCACCATGCACGCCGCCGGGTTCCTCCCCCTGATGCCCTGCCCCGGCGCGTACGAGCCCTGGCCGTGCCGCTGTACGCAGTGCGGCCGGGAGGTCACCCCGACCTACCGTCAGGTCCGCGACGAGGCGTTCACCTGCGCCTGTCGCGGTACGCGACGGCGCCGCCCCACCCGCAAACGCTGACCGGCGGACGGCGTACCCCTCAGCCCAGCCGCTCCCGCAGCCACGCCACCGCCTCCGCCGGCCCCGGCACCGTCGCCACCCCGACGGGCGCCGGGGGCCGGGTCACCAGCACGACCGGCACCCCGGCCTCCCGCGCGGCGGTGAGCTTGGGGGCGGTGGCGGCGGCCCCGCTGTCCTTGGTGACGAGGACGTCGATACGGTGCGCCGCCAGCAGGGCCCGCTCCCCGTCGAGCGTGAACGGGCCCCGGTCGAGCAGCATCTCCATCCGCGGCGGACGGGGCCCCTCCGGCGCGTCCACGGAACGCACGAGGAACCAGAGCGCGTCGAGATGCGCGAAACGGGCGAGGCCCATGCGGCCGGTGGTGAGGAAGACCCGGCGGCCGAGCCCGGGCAGCGCGTCCGCCGCCTCGTCCAGCGACCCGACCCGATGCCAGACGTCACCGTCCTGCGGCGCCCAGCCCGGACGCCGCAGGGCCAGCAGCGGCACCCCGGTGGCAGCGGCAGCCCCCGCCGCGTTCGCGCTCATCGCCTCGGCGAACGGATGCGTCGCGTCAACCAGCACATCCACCCCGTGCGCCCGCATCCAACCCACCAGCCCCGCCACCCCACCGAACCCCCCAACCCGCACCTCCCCCACAGGCAACCGCGGCGCCGCCACCCGCCCGGCCAGGGACGACGTAACCCGCACCCCGGTGCCCGCGAGCGCCCCGGCCAACTCCCTCGCCTCGGCGGTGCCACCGAGGATGAGCACGTGGGGGAGCCCCGGAGCAGCAGGATCAGTCATCGGTCCGGGGCCCTTCGGATGCTTCGGATACTTCGGCGGCGGAAAACGCCTTGGAAGGGTACGGGAGGGGGCTCGCATACCCGAGCGGGCGCCTTACTCCGCGGTCTCCGGGGCGGCCGTCACTTCGACCAGTAGGGGTCACGGAGGTCGGGCGTGTGATCCGGAGCCCCGCTGGAAGCCTCGGGGAACGAATCCCCCTCTTCGCCCGCGATATCGCCGCTGGGACCGGACGACACCGCGCTCACTCCGACGCTGATGTACACATCGCCGGAACCACCGACGTCAATTTTTGCGATACAGCCGTCCGAAGCTTCGCTCAGAAGCGATGGCCTGCCATTGTTCTGCTCCTTGATCTCAAACCCCTTCTCCTCCCAGCGGCGCGACACGATCTCAAGGAGTTCCTTTTTCTTCCCCTGCGATATCTGTGTGCGCAGATGGCGCTGCCGACTCACGTCCATCTCGCCATCCGCTTCGTTGGTGAAAGAATTTCTACGCTCCGACATGTGCGCGGGACCGTCACGCCACCGAAGGCGAGGACGAACCCCTGCCAACGTATCGTCCAGTACGGAATCGACACGCTCAAGCGCTTTGTTCACCGTGGGATAAGAAGCGTCTCCACCACCCGGGATAAGCGAGCAACCAGAAAAGGCAGCGAAAGAGATGACGGCGACCAAAGCATCCCGCCAGACCTTACGAGAGAACACAGACATCACCTCCCTGCCTGAAGAGAGACCTTCTCCGGGTGGCCGGCGACGATCGCCCCCATGTTTCCCAAGGAGTCACCGCCGTCCGGATCCTTGAAGTAGTTCGAATGTGAGTGAAATGGCTCGCCGTCCGCAACACCGAAGCGAATCCCGCCGAAATCTTGACTGGCCGGGTCCTGACCGAACCACAGTTGATGCGGGTTAAATATGGAACCGATCGCTATCCCGACCGATCCCCCCATGGATTCCTTTTTGGAAGGCGCGTGGGTGACCGGGTCATTCTCCGCGGCGCCCACCCAGACATGGCCCTTGCCCACGCCGAGGTCCTCCGCCTTCTGCGCTCCCGTACCAGGGCTTCCCACAAGGATGATGTCGTCAGCGGGTATACCGCCCGGGCGCTGCGCCCCCTGGCCCACAGCAAAGGAACCGTAGCTGTGACCGATCGCCGTGACGTGCGGCTTCTCTCCCTGGTGGGTTGCCTGAACCCCTTCGAGAAAGGTGCCGAAATCCGCCCCGCCCCGCTTGCCCGGTCCGTCTGCGGCGACCTCGATGCTCTGCGGCGCGTCGTACCCGAGCCAGACGATCGAGGCGGTTTTCCTGCCGCCCGCATCGCCCGATGAATTCCAGACCTGCTGCGCCCGATCACCGTCCTCACCGCCCACGCTCTCCAGCGTGGTGCTGAAACCGGGCACATACGCAGCGACGTTATCGGCCGTATCAGGGTTCCCGTACGACAGAATGGCCCGTCCCTGCCCCTCTCCTCCAATTCCAAGGAGGAGCGGCTCGGGCACCTTCCCGTCATCCCGGTCAAGGCGGTCCCTGATGGCGCGGTAGCCCTTCTGCTTTTCTTCCTGCTCTTCCGACATCGGCGAACCGGGCGGATGCGCGTCGATCAGCCGGTCGAGGTTGACGCGGTTCGCCTCGTCTCGGGTTTCGGCGGGTATGCCGTCGAGATTTCCGATGACGTCGGGGTTCAGTGCCAGCTGCTCGTCCCGCTCCTCCTGGCTCAGGCCGTTCCACCATTCATGGACCTTTTTCGGGTCCGTTCCCCGGTGCGGAGCAGAATCGAGGCCGACCGCGGTACCCGCGATCTGGGAGATGTCGGAGGCGTCCCGCCGAGATTCCCGGCTGTCGACCTTCAGGCCACGATCAGCCTGGAGCCGGGATATGGCGACGGAGTAGCGGCCGTCGATCTCGTCGACGGTGCGCCGGACACTGAGGATTTCCCCCTCGAGGTCACGCCGTTCGACCTCTGCGTCAGGGGTGCCTGCGTCCGGATCTCCCGTCGGGATGGAGCCCTCGTCCTTGTACGTCACTTCCCCGCTGGGCAACACCTTGAGGCCCTTCGCGGCGGCGTCGTCGAGGAGTTTGCGCAGCCGCTTCTGTTGCTCTTTCATCTCGGTGACGAAACCGTCGATGGTGGCCTCGATGAGCGTGCATTCCTGGGAGCCGAACTGGAAGTTCTTCTCAAGGCGGTCCAGGCGACTCTGCGCAGCGTCAGCCGCCTTGCCCGACCAGTCGCTTTTCAGCGGGCGGCGCAGGTAGGTTTCCACCCGGTCCTGGTAGCCACCGAAGCGATGTGCCGATCGCGCCCATTCCTCCTTGGCCTCTTCCAGGGCGGAAAAGCGAAGGTCTTGGATTTCCTGAAGAGTGGGCATCAGGCATCATCCGAACGGGCTGTTGTGGCGCGACTGCGCTGCGGGCAGGACCATGGCCGGACTTTCGGAGCGCTGAGTGAAGGACCTGGCGGTGTTGTCGTCGTTCCGCTCATAGTTGTCCGCGGAATTCCGGAGGGATTGTGCGACGTCCCCGCATTCCTTCCGAACGTCACCGAGCCTGGCCTGCCAGGAGTGGTGTGTCCGCATGAGTTGCTGGGCGAAGGAGAAACCCGTGGTCTGGCCGGGCACGCCGTGGTGATGCGCGTTCAGCGCGCTGACGGCGGACCCCACCCCCGATTGCATTTCCTCGCTCTGGCCCGCTGCGGTGCGCAGCGTCTTCGGCTGCACATCGGTATCCGGCACAACAGCCCCCGATTCCCCGTTTTCCACACTTGGTGAGACAGCCGTTCACCCTAGGTGATACGTGCAGATGGCACGCTTGTGCGGCGGGATTCGGCCGGTGGCAGGCCGAAAGGTGGCGGCGGGCCGTGCGGTGCCGGGCATTCCGGGCGTACGGCGGAAGGCGTGGCTGCCGCCCCCGTGTACGACCCCGCCCCCGGCGCTCCCCGGGATGGCAGGGGAACATGGGCGGGCGGCTCAGGTGTCGCGTATCGGTGGTGTGGCGGCCGTGGGCCGGGTGGTGAAAGGGCAGGTGGCGACGGTGGGTGCGTCCGGCGCGGGGCCGGTGGGGTCGCAGGGCGCGGAGGGCGGGCGCAGTGCGCAGTTGGCGCATACCGGGCTGCGGGCCGGGTGGACGACGGGGGCGTGTGCGACGGCGGCGGGGGCGGCGGCGTACACGGCGCTGTTGACCGGGGAGTTCCCGGATCCGGTGCGGATCGCGTTGCCCAAGGGGCACACGCCGTCGTTCGCGCTGGCCAAGGAGGAGTTGGCCGCGGACCGGTCGTGGGCGACGGCGGCGGTGGTGAAGGACGCGGGGGACGATCCGGATGTGACACACGGGGCGCTGATCCGGGTGACGGTGCGGGAGCTGCCGGCCGGTTCGGGGGTGGTCTTCCGGGCGGGGCCCGGCGTGGGGACGGTGACCCGCCCGGGGCTGCCGCTGGATGTCGGCGAACCGGCGATCAACCCGGTGCCGCGGCAGTTGATCTCCGGGCATCTGGCCGAGGTGGCGGCGCGGTACGGCGGGCGCGGCGACGTCGAGGTCGAGGTCTCCGTCGACCACGGTGCGGAGATCGCGCGCAGCACCTGGAATCCGCGGCTGGGCATCCTCGGCGGGCTGTCGATCCTGGGGACGACCGGCGTCGTGGTGCCGTACTCCTGCTCGGCGTGGATCGACTCGATCCGGCGCGGCGTGGACGTGGCGCGCGCGGCGGGGCGGCGCCATGTGGCGGGCTGTACGGGGTCCACGTCGGAGAAGGTCGCGGTGGCGCTGTACGGGCTGCCCGAGGACGCGCTGCTGGACATGGGGGACTTCGCGGGCGCGGTGCTGAAGTACGTACGGCGCCATCCGGTGGAGCGGCTGACGGTGTGCGGCGGGTTCGCGAAGCTGTCGAAGCTGGCGGCCGGGCATCTCGATCTGCATTCGGCGCGCTCGCAGGTGGACAAGGGGTTCCTGGCGGAGCTGGCCCGGCGCGGGGGCGCGGACGAGGCGCTGGCCGCCGAGGTCGAGGGCGCCAACACGGGGCTCGGGGCGCTCCAGTTGTGCGCCGCCGCCGGTGTACCCCTGGGCGATCTGGTGGCCGCCACCGCCCGGGACGAGGCGCTGGCGGTGCTGCGGGGCGCGCCCGTCACCGTTGACGTGGTGTGCATCGACCGGGCCGGACTGGTCGTGGGGCGGTCGGAGCCCCGGGGACCGGGGGCGTAGGGGCGGGCGCCGCGGGGGGGGGGGGCCTCCTTTGCCTCCCGCCCGACCGTGGACGGAGGCGGCGCCGCGCGCGGGGAGGGGCGTGGGGACTGGCTGCGCGCGCCGGGGCGTGGGATCTGGCGCCGCACTCCGGGGCGTGGGATCTGGCACTGCGCGCGGGGGCGTGGGTCTGGCGCCGCACGCCGGGGCGCGGGCTCCGGCTCCGCACGCCGGGCGTGGGACCTCGCACCGCACGCCGGGGCCCGGCGCCCCTGCCCGACCCCGCTTCCGCCTCCGGCCCCGGCCCCGCCTCCGCCTAGTCCGCCCCCCAGGCGCCCCCGCGCCCGTCCGCCGGGCGGTCGCGGTCCGACGAGTACAGGAAGCTGTCGCCGAACTGTTCCGCGGCCAGGGTGCGGCCGACGATGATGACGGCCGTGCGGACCACGCCCGCGGCCTTCACCTGGTCGGCGATGTCGGCGAGGGTGCCGCGCAGGACGAGTTCGTCGGGGCGGGAGGCGAGGGCCACCACGGCGGCGGGGCAGTCGGCGCCGTAGTGGGGCAGCAGTTCGGCGACGACCCGGTCGGTGTACCGGGCGGCGAGGTGCAGGACGAGGAGGGCGCCGCTGCGTCCCAGGGTGGCGAGGTCCTCGCCCTCGGGCATGGCGGTGGCGCGCTCGGCGACCCGGGTGAGGATCACCGTCTGGCCGACCGTCGGGACCGTCAGCTCGCGCTTGAGGGCGGCGGACGCGGCGGCGAACGCCGGGACACCGGGCACCACCTCGTACGGCACGCCCGCCGCGTCGAGGCGGCGCATCTGCTCGGCGACGGCGCTGAAGAGGGACGGGTCGCCGGAGTGCAGCCGGGCCACGTCGTGGCCCTCCTCGTGGGCGCGGACCAGCTCCGCGGTGATGGTGTCCAGGTCGAGCCGGGCGGTGTCGATCAGCCGGGCGCCGGGCGGGCACTCGGCGAGCAGTTCGCGCGGCACCAGGCTGCCCGCGTACAGGCACACCCCGCAGGCGGCGAGGGTACGGGCACCGCGCACGGTGATCAGGTCGGCGGCGCCGGGGCCCGCGCCGATGAAGTGGACGGTCATCGTTCCTCGTTCTCCGGGGAGGTGGGGGTGGGGGCGACGGCCCCGGGGGAAGCGGGGGTGGCCTCCCCGGGGGGAGCGGATCCGGCGGTCTCCCCAAGGGTGGTCTCCCCGGGGGCGGCCCCCGAACCGGCCTCCCCCGGGAGAGCCGCCGAGACGTCGTCCCCGGGGTGCGCCGGTTTGACCGCCGCCCACTGGGTGACCGGCATCGCCTGCCGCCAGCCCGTGAAGCCGCCGACGGGCACCGCACGGGCGACGGCGAGGCGTACCAGGTCGCCGCCGTGGCGCCGGTACCACTCCGTCAGCAGCGCCTCGGACTCCAGCGTCACGGTGTTGGCGACGAGGCGGCCGCCCGGGGGCAGCGCCGCCCAGCAGGCGTCGAGCAGACCGGGGGCGGTGAGCCCGCCGCCGATGAAGACCGCGTCGGGGACCGGCAGCCCGGCCAGCGCGGCGGGCGCGGCGCCCTGCACCACCCGCAGCGCCGGGACGCCGAGGGTCTCCGCGTTCCGGGCGATACGGGCGGCGCGGACGGCGTCCCGTTCGACGGTGACGGCGCGGCAGGCGGGGTGGGCGCGCAGCCACTCGATCGCCACGGAGCCGGAGCCGCCGCCGATGTCCCAGAGGAGTTCGCCGGGCTCCGGGGCGAGCGCGGCGAGGGTCACGGCCCGTACCTGCCGCTTGGTGAGCTGCCCGTCGTGCTCGTACGCCTCGTCGGGCAGCCCGGGGACGACCGGCAGCCGCAGCGCACCGGGGGCGCGGACGCACTCCACGGCGACGACGTTCAACGGGTCGCCGGGCGGGCGCGCCCAGGAGGCGGCGGTGCCCTCGGTCCGCGCCTCGGCGGGCCCGCCCAGCTGCTCCAGGACACGCATCCGGGACGGGCCGAAACCGCGCTCCCGCAGCACCTCGGCGATCTGCGCGGGGGTGTCCGCACCGGAGGACAGGACCAGCACCCGGCGCCCGTGGTGCAGCACCCGCGCGAGGCCCGCCACCGGGCGCCCCACCACCGAGACGACCTCGGTGTCGGCCACCGGCCAGCCGAGCCGGGCACAGGCGTACGCGACGGACGAGGGGTGCGGCAGAACCCGCAGCCGGGGCCGGGGCGCCCCGGGGGCGTCGGGGAGGGCGGCCAGCACCTCGGTGAGCGTCCGGCCGATGCCGTGGAACATCGGGTCGCCGCTGGCCAGCACAGTCAGACCGCGTCCGGCGTGGGCGGCGATCAGGCCCGGTACGGCGGGGCGCAGCGGCGACGGCCAGGTGACGCGCTCACCGGCGCACTCCGGGGGCAGCAGATCGAGCTGGCGCGCCCCGCCGAGCAGGACCCCGGCGGTGCGGAGCGCGTCGCGGGAGGCGGGGGCCAGCCCGTCCCAGCCGTCGGCGCCGATGCCGACGACGGTGAGCACGGGCGGGGCGGGTGAGGTGAGCGGTGAAGGGGGTGCCAGGGGGGTCACTGCCGAGTACCTCGAACCTCGGAAGCCGCCGTGCGGCCGGTGGGGAAGGGGGCCGGCCGGGCGGCCGGGGACGTCCCCGCACTCTACTGAGCGGACGCGGCGCGGGCGGCACGGGGCCGTGGCCACTACGGAGCGCCGGTAACGGCGCGCCCCGGGGAGGCCCGGTGCGAGGCCCGGCACCGGAAGCGCTCGCCCCGTACCGCCCGGGACGCCCACGCCCGTACGCCCCCGGGAGCGCCCGCCCGAAGCGCGATCAGGACGAGGGCCGGAGCCGGGACCAGCGCCGGGATCAGCGCGAGGCCCGGAAGCGGCGGAGCGCCTTGAACCGGGGACCAGGGCCAGGACCAGCGCGAGGCCCAGCGCCGGGCCCAGGAGCGGCAAAGCGTCCGGCCCGGGGACAGCCCCTTATTGCCTACCATGTGCAACAACAAGTACCCCGCAACACCTGCTCCAAGGAGGCCGCCCCCATGCCCTCACCCGTAGTGCTGGGAATTGAGTCGTCCTGCGACGAGACGGGCGCCGGACTGGTGCGGGACGGCCGCCTCCTGGGGCACGCGCTCGCGTCGAGCATGGACGAGCACGCCCGCTTCGGCGGCGTCGTCCCGGAGATCGCGGCCCGCGCCCATGTGCACGCGCTGCTGCCCGTCGTCCACCGCGCCCTCGACGACGCGGGGCTCGCGATGGCGGACATCGGGGCGGTCGCGGTGACCACCGGGCCGGGGCTCTCCGGCGCGCTCCAGGTGGGGCTGGCCGGGGCGAAGAGCCTCGCGTACGCGCTCGGGGTGCCGCTGCACGGCGTGCACCACCTGGCGGGGCACGTCGCGGCCGACACCCTGGAGCACGGGCCGCTGCCCGACCCCTGCGTCGTCCTCATCGTCTCCGGCGGCCACACCTCGCTGCTGCTCGTCCGGGACCTGGCGCGCGATCCGATCGTCCACCTCGGGGACACCGTGGACGACGCGGCGGGCGAGTGCTTCGACAAGGTCGCGCGCGTCTTCGGACTGCCGTACCCCGGCGGGCCCGCCATCGACCGGACGGCGCGCGCGGGGGATCCGCGCGCCGTCCCCTTCCCCCGGCCGCTCACCTCCGGCGACCCGCGCACCCGTTACGCGTTCTCCTTCTCCGGGCTGAAGACCGCGGCGGCGCGCTGGGCGGAGCGGGAGCGCGCGGCGGGCCGGGAGCTGCCGCTCGCCGACGGCGCCGCCTCGCTCCAGGAGGCGGTCGCCGATGTGCTCACCCGTAAGGCGGTGGCCGCCTGCACCGCGTACGACGTCGGGACGCTGGTGGTGGTCGGCGGGGTCGCCGCCAACTCCCGGGTGCGCTCGCTCGCCGAGGAGCGGTGCGCGGCGGCCGGGATCACCCTGCGGGTGCCGCCGCTGCGGCTGTGCACGGACAACGGCGCGATGATCGCCGCCGTCGGCGACCTCCTGGTCCGCGCGGGCGCCGCACCGGCCCCGGCGGACGTCTCCATCGACCCGTCGGCGCCCCTGGAGTACGCGGCGCTGCACCCGGTCGCGGGCGGACGGGGACGGGCGGCCTGACGGGGGCGGGGCGGGACCCGCGCCCCCCCCCCC
>NZ_JODY01000065.1 GCF_000718015.1 Streptomyces catenulae
GTGCGACATCGGCCTCGTCGGCTACGAAATGGCCCTCCTGGTCGACCGCGCAGGCAACGTCCTCACCCCCGACCTACGCGCCGAACTCCAGGGCAGCCTGTTGCACTGAAGCGCCGCAGCACTTGTCCCGTACACCGCCGAACAGCCACCGGCCCAACCCGACGGCCGTCCCGCACAAGACAGTTGTCACGCCCGGAGGATCCATGACCCCGCCACCCACGTCGGACCCCTACGATGCCTACAGTCAGGCGTCGTACGGCGGCGAAGGCGACCAGCCCCTGGTGCGTCCCTACGCCATGACGGGCGGCCGCACCCGGCCGCGCTACCAGCTCGCCATCGAGGCGCTGGTCAGCACCACGGCCGACCCGGCCCAGGTCCCCGGTCTGCTGCCGGAGCACCAGCGCATCTGCCACCTGTGCCGCGAGGTCAAGTCGGTGGCCGAGGTCTCGGCGCTGCTGCACATACCGCTGGGGGTGGCGCGCATTCTCGTCGCCGACCTGGCGGAAGCCGGGATGGTGGCGATCCATCAGCCGGGTGGCAGCGGTGAGGCCGGTGGTACGCCGGACGTGACGCTGCTGGAGAGGGTGCTCAGTGGACTTCGCAAGCTCTGACGCCGCGTACGGGGAAGGCGCCCCGGCGCGTTCGACCACCTCGGCGAAGATCGTGGTGGCGGGCGGCTTCGGCGTCGGCAAGACGACCTTCGTCGGCGCCGTCTCGGAGATCAACCCGCTGCGTACGGAGGCCGTGATGACCTCCGCGTCGGCGGGGATCGACGACCTCAGCCACGTCCAGGACAAGACCACGACGACCGTGGCGATGGACTTCGGCCGCATCACCCTGGACCAGGACCTGATCCTGTACCTCTTCGGTACACCCGGTCAGGACCGCTTCTGGTTCATGTGGGACGACCTGGTGCGCGGCGCGATCGGCGCCGTCGTCCTCGTCGACACCCGCCGCCTCGCCGACTGCTTCCCCGCCGTCGACTACTTCGAGAACAGCGGACTCCCCTTCGTCATCGCACTGAACGGTTTCGAGGGGCAGCAGCCGCACACGCCCGAAGAGGTGCGCGAGGCGCTCCAGATCGGGCCCGGTACGCCGATCATCACGACCGATGCCCGCCACCGCAGCGAGGCGAAGAGCGCGCTGATCACGCTGGTCGAGCACGCGTTGATGGCCCGGCTCCGCTGAGCGGGGGTCCGTCCGGAGCGTTCCGGGCGGACCCGCCGTACGGCGTTCCACCCGGGTGTGTCACCAACCGTGTCACACGCTGTGTCGTTGGACACGCTGTCGATTGTGTTCATAACGTTTCGGCAGGCAATTACCCCGCCACAGACACACCGTGCGCACATCTGGCTCCACTGTGCACACGCTTCCCCCGCATTTTGCCGCGGCTCGCCCTTAACGCCCCTTTTATCTGAGGTCTCCCCCGCCTCCCCCAGGCTTTGCTCAGTGTTTGGAACGCACCCGTCCGACGTGCTGAAATTCGCTGAACTCCGAAGGAGAGACGCCCAGAAGAAACGGCACAGCACGACGTGTCGCGCCGAGAGGTTGTTGGTCGAGTGAGGCGAAGCAAGGCGAGCCCCGAGCCGCGGGAGGCCCGGCGGGGCAACTTCACCCCGCCGTCGCGCAGTACCGGCCCGGCTCCCGGGACGCCCGAGACCGCCCCCACCCCGCCCGTTTCCGGTGGGAAGCCGTACTCCCCGCGCAACTGGCGGGTGGCCACCCGCCTCAACGCCATTCTGCTGATCCCGGTCCTGCTCGCCCTGGTATTCGGCGGGCTGCGGGTCAACTCCTCCCTCGAAACCTGGCAGGACGCCCAGGACGCCGAGGCCACCGCGAAGCTCGTCCGCGCCGCCCTCACCTACGGCAACGCGCTCATCGACGAGCGGGACCGCACCGCCGAACCCCTGCTGGACGGCAAGAAGAACGACCCGGCCGTCGGGGACGCCCGCGCCGCCACCGACCGGGCCGCGGCCGGTTTCCGTACCGCCGCGGAGTCGATGCCGGACAAGCCGGGACTCAAGCGCCGCCTCGCCGCGTTCACCACCGCCGAGAAGGGTCTCGGCGCGCTGCGCGACTCCGCGTACACCTCGGCACTGCCCGGCGTACGTACCGAAGAGGGTTACGTCGCCATCCAGCACCCGCTGATGGAGTTCGCCAACGAACTCGGCCTGGGCACCGGCAACATCACCTCCTACGGCCGCACCGTCTACGCCCTCTCCCTCGCCAAGGCCGCGGCCTCGCTGGAGCGCTCGATCGGCGTCCACCTCCTCGTCGACCCGGCCACCGGCACCACCCACAAGCGTCAGCTCACCGCCTTCGCGTCCTACCGCTACCTGGAGAACATCGCCATCGGCGAGTACACCTCCGGCGGCACCCCCGAGGACGTCGAGCGGCTGAAGAAGGACACCGCCGCGCTGAAGGCGACGGTCAGGTCGAAGAACGCACGGGCCGAGCGGGAGGCCGAGGCGGGCGGACGGCCGTTCCGTGCTCCCCCCTCCATGGACGCCATGGCCACCGCGATCGGTTCCGGCGAATCGCCGGAGGATCTGGCGGCCCGCGGCATCACCCCCGGGGTGTGGTTCGCGGCGGCCACCGGCGGTTTCGACATGTACCGGTCCATCGAGAAGGACCTCGCGGACAAGGCCGTCGCGGAGGCCGCGCAGATCTCGGCGGACGCGAAGCGGACCACCTTCACCGACACCGGCATCGTGCTCGCCGCCCTGATCGCCGCCTTCCTGGTGGCCGGTCTGATGGCGCGCCGGATGAGCCGGAACATGCGCACCCTGCGCACCGCGGCGTTCTCCATCGCCGAGCAGCGGCTGCCGCTCCTCGTCGACCAGCTCTCGCGCACCGAGCCGGGCCGGGTCGACACCCGGGTCCGGCCGATCCCGATCGGGACGACCGACGAGATCGGCGAGGTCGCCCGCGCCTTCGACCAGGTGCACCGCGAGGCGGTCCGGCTGGCGTCCGAGCAGGCGATGCTGCGGGGCAACGTCAACGCGATCTTCACCAACCTCTCGCGCCGCAACCAGGGCCTGATCGAACGTCAACTGACGCTCATCACCGACCTGGAGAACAACGAGGCCGACCCGGACCAGCTGGAGAACCTCTTCCGGATGGACCACCTCGCCACGCGCATGCGGCGCAACGGCGAGAACCTCCTCATCCTCGCGGGCGAGGAGCCGGGCCGCCGCTGGGACCAGCCGGTCCCCCTCGTCGACGTCCTGCGTGCGGCCACCTCCGAGGTCGAGTCGTACGAGCGGATCGAGCTGGCCGGGGTCACCGAGAGCGAGATCCACGGTCAGGCCGTCACCGACCTGGTGCATCTGCTGTCGGAGCTGCTGGAGAACGCGACCACGTTCTCCTCGCCGCAGACCAAGGTGCGGGTCTCCGCGACCCGCATGTCCGACGGCCGCATCATGGTCGAGATCCACGACAAGGGCATCGGGCTGACCGCCGAGGACTTCGCGGACATCAACCACAAGCTGGCGAACCCGCCGAGCGTGGATGCCGCGGTCTCCCAGCGGATGGGCCTGTTCGTGGTCGGCCGTCTCGCCGACCGGCACGGCATCCGCGTCCAGCTGCGCCCCTCGGGCGAGCAGGCGGGCACCACCTCGCTGGTGATGCTGCCGGACGCGATCACACACGGCGGTGGTGGCAACGGCCGGTTCGAGGAGGACTTCACCGTCCCCCGGACCGCGCCCGAGCGACCCCGCGCACCACGTCCGGACACACCGGACACCGGCGACGCCGCGTTCACCACCCCCCACGCGGCCGGAACCGGACCGGACGGCGTGAGCCGTTCACTGCTGCGTGAGGAACGTCGCGCAGCGCTGGAAGAGGCCCAGGGAGCCCAACAGGCCGACGGGGGACCACTGTTGGGCAACGCGGCGCCGGACCTTTCCGGGTACGGCGCGCACCCCGGGCCGCAGGCATATGCGGAAGCCGATCAACCGCAGTACGGCGACGGTGCCTTCGGTACCGAAGCTTTCCGGCCTGCGGTCGGCCCGCACCCCACGGACCAGCATCCGTACGCCGCTCCCGAAGCACCCGTCACCGGCGGCGGGTTCGAACCCGCCGCGTACGATGGGCACTTCGGGGCCGAAGCGGAATCTGACCGGAATACACCCGCCGCTCCCGCCCACGCGTCCGAGCGCGTACCATTCGACCGTCCGGGCCCGTCCCCGAGCGACACCCACTCGCTGACCGATGCCGGCCTTCCGCGCCGCGGAGGCCACACCGAGCAGGCGCAGCCTGCTGCGCAGGAGTGGGCGCAGCCCGGGGAGTCGACGGTGCCCCCGCAGCGGTGGGAGGCGTCGGACCAGGTCCTGGACGGCTCCGAATGGCGCAGCTCCAACGACGAACGGTGGGAGCGGGCGGAGCGGCTGCGTGAGCCGAAGGCTGGCGGGGTCACCCCGTCCGGTCTGCCGCGACGGGTGCCCAAGGCCAACCTGGTCGAGGGTTCGGCGGAGCAGAGCCCGCAGGGTGGCCCCCAGGTCTCCCGGGCCCCGGAGGACATCCGCGGCAGGCTGAGCAATCTGCGTCGCGGTGTCCAGCAGGGCCGCAACGCGGGGGCGGACCGCTCGGAGTCCCCCCACAATGACCAACAGGGCTTCGGCCCCGGCAGCACCTACGATCAGGAGCGTTAGTGTGAGCCCGATGAGCCAGGCGGCGCAGAACCTGAACTGGTTGATCACCAACTTCGTGGACAACACCCCCGGTGTGTCCCACACGGTCGTGGTCTCCGCGGACGGT
>NZ_JODY01000066.1 GCF_000718015.1 Streptomyces catenulae
GGGCGGGGTGGTGGCGCATGGGGCGGGGCGTGGGGCGCCGGGCCCCATGCGTGGGACGGGGCGGCGCCGGAGGGGGCGTCGTGCCCCATGCGCGGGGCACGGGGCGCGGCGCATGGGGCGCAGGGCACGGGGCGGGCGGGCACGGTGGCGGGTGGCCCGCCGCTCCCCCGTGGTGCGTCGCCCGGGGCTACGGCGCGTCGGAGCCGGGGCGTCGGACGGGGCGGTGGACGTTCTGGTGGGTGCTGGGGCCCGGGGTGGCGTCGGCGATCCAGGGGCCTTCGCCGCTGGCGTCGACGACGCCGTCCTCCAGCCAGCGGTAGGCGCCGTCGAGGACACCGGAGACGAGCTTGCGGTCGACGGTGTCGGTGTTGGTCCACAGCCGGGCGAAGAGTTCGTCGGCGCGGATCCGGGACTGTCGGCAGAACGCGTCGGCCAGCTGGTACGCCTCCCGCCCGTGGTCGCCGGTCAGCCGCAGATGCTCGGCCCGTACGCAGGCGGCGCTCATGGCGAACAGTTCGGCGCCGATGTCGACGATCCGCCCGAGGAAACCCTGCTTGGTCTCCATCCGTCCCTGCCAGCGCGACATCGCGTAGAAGGTGGCGCGGGCCAGCTTGCGGCAGGACCGCTCGACGTACCGCAGATGCCCCGCGAGCTGACCGAACTCCTGGTAGGCGCGCGGGAGTTGACCGGACCCGGTGACGAGCTGGGGCAGCCAGCGGGCGTAGAAGCGACCGGCGTCGGCGGCGGCCCGGCCCTTGTCGCCGAGGCTCTTCCGCGGGTCGATGAGGTCGCCCGCGACGGACAGATGCGCATCGACGGCCTCGCGGGCGATCAGCAGATGCATGATCTCCGTCGATCCCTCGAAGATGCGGTTGATCCGCATGTCGCGCAGCAACTGCTCGGCGGGCACGGCGCGCTCACCCCGTGCGGCGAGCGAGTCGGCGGTCTCGAAGCCGCGGCCACCGCGGATCTGGACCAGTTCGTCGGCGATCCGCCACCCCATCTCGGATCCGTAGAGCTTGGCGAGGGCGGCTTCGATGCGGATGTCGTTGCGGTTCTCGTCGGCCATCTGGGAGGAGAGGTCGACGACCGCCTCCAGGGCGAAGGTGGTCGCGGCGATGAACGAGATCTTGGCGCCGACCGCCTCGTGCGCGCCGATCGGCCTGCCCCACTGCTCGCGGACGGCCGACCACTCCCGGGCGATCTTCAGGGCCCACTTCCCGGAGCCCACGCACATCGCGGGCAGCGACAGCCGCCCCGTGTTGAGGGTGGTCAGCGCGATCTTCAGCCCGGCGCCCTCGGGGCCGATACGGTGCGCGGCGGGGACCCGCACCCGGTGGAAGCGGGTGACGCCGTTCTCCAGCCCGCGCAGCCCCATGAACGCGTTGCGGTGTTCGACGGTGATGCCGGGCGTCGCGGTCTCGACGACGAAGGCGGTGATGCCGCCCCGGTGCCCCTCCGACGCGGGCACGCGCGCCATCACCACCAGCAGGTCGGCGATGACGCCGTTGGTGGTCCACAGCTTCACGCCGTCGAGGAGGTATCCGTCGCCGTCGGGGACGGCGGTGGTCGCCAGGCGCGCCGGGTCCGAGCCGACGTCCGGCTCGGTGAGCAGGAACGCCGAGATGTCGGTACGGGCGCAACGGGGCAGGAAGGTGTCCTTCTGCTCCTGGCTGCCGAAGAGCTTCACGGGCTGCGGGACACCGATCGACTGGTGCGCGGAGAGCAGCGCGCCGACGGCGGGGCTGGCGGAGCCGACGAGGGCGAGCGCCTTGTTGTAGTAGACCTGCGTGAGGCCGAGTCCGCCGTACTTCGTGTCGATCTTCATGCCGAGCGCGCCGAGTTCCTTGAGCCCGTTGACGGTCTCGTCGGGGATCTGTCCCTCGCGCTCGATGCGGGCGCCGTCGATCCGGGATTCGCAGAACGTGCGCAGCGCGGCCAGGAACGCCTCGCCGCGCCGTACGTCCTCCGTCGCCGGGCTGGGGTGCGGGTGGATCAGATCGAGCCGGAAGCGTCCCAGGAACAGTTCCTTGGCGAAGCTGGGCTTGCGCCAGTCCTGTTCCCGGGCCGCCTCGGCGACCTGCCGTGCCTCCCGCTCGGAGACGTTGCGGGTGGTCGGAGCGGACATGTCGGGCTCACCTCGCCGCGTTCGGACGGATCGATCGTGCCGACGGACCGGGGCCGCTGGGACGGCACCCTGGGCACTCATGGAGTACTTGTGAGATTTACCCGGTATACGGCGTTTGCACCAGTGCTGCGCGACCGCCGGACGCTTCGGAGGGGGCCGTCGGCCGGGGACGGCCAGCCCCTGAACCCCTGGGAGGGCGTTGCGCCGGTGAGGCGTACGCCGCCGCAGTGACCGCGACGCGCGGGGCCGTCGCACGGGGCGGGGCGGGGGCTGGGCACGGGGCCGCGGCAGGGGCTGCCGCATGGGGCGCGGGGCCTGCTGCTGCCCCATGCGTGGGGTGTGGGGGCGCACCGTGCTGGGGGGCGTGGGGCGCCATGCGTAGGGGGGCGCCATGCGCGGGGCCCGCGGGGGTCGCTCCATGCGGGGCTTCGTAACCGCCCCATGCGCGGGTCCCGGTATTGCCCCATGCGCGGGGCCCCGCCGCGGGCGCAAGACCCCATGGACGCGAAAACGGCCCCGGGGACGGGGCCGTACGGTGGGGATCCGGTGCGCCCCGGGCCGTGGCCGAAAAGACGCGGGCCGTGGCGCGCTCCGGGACAAGGTGCCGGAGCGCGCCACGGCCGGGGCCGGTCCACGGGAGGGGCGGACCGGCGCCTGGTCTGGACTCATGTGACGGTCTCGGGGACGACCGCGCTGTCCACCGGTCCAGGCCGGGTCGGGCGGACGGGAGGTGCCACGGCCGACGGGCCAGGCACCGTCCCTCAGAGGTCGATGCCGGTCAGCACCAGGACCCGCTCGTAGGTGTAGTCGTCCATGGCGTAGCGGACGCCCTCACGGCCGACGCCGGAGAGCTTGGCGCCGCCGTACGGCATCTGGTCGGCGCGGTACGACGGCACATCGCCGATGATCACGCCGCCGACCTCCAGCGCACGGTGCGCACGGAACGCCGCCTGCACGTCGTGGGTGAACACCCCCGCCTGGAGCCCGTACTTGGAGTCGTTGACCGCGGCGAATGCGGCGGCCTCGCCGTCGACCTTCGCGACCGAGAGCACCGGCCCGAAGACCTCCTCGCAGGCGAGGGTGGTGTCGGCGGGCAGCTCCGCGAGGACGGTCGGCGCGTACGCGGCGCCCTCCCGCTTGCCGCCGGTGAGCAGCTTGGCACCGGCCGCGACGGCCTCGTCCACCCACGCCTCGACGCGCTCGGCCGCGGCCTGGCTGACCAGCGGGCCGACCTCCGTCGCGGCGTCGGCCGGGTCGCCGGTGACCTGCGCCTCGACAGCAGCGACGATCTTGGGTACCAGGCGGTCGTAGACCTGCGCGTCGGCGATCACCCGCTGCACCGAGATGCAGGACTGGCCGCCCTGGTAGTTGGAGAACGTGGCGATCCGCTGGGCCGCCCAGTCCAGGTCCGCCTCGGAGGCGTAGTCGCCGAGGATGACGGCCGCGCCGTTGCCGCCCAGCTCCAGGGTGCAGTGCTTACGGGGCACCGAGTCGAGGATGTCGTAGCCGACCTTCTCGGAGCCGGTGAACGAGATGACCGGCAGCCGCTCGTCCTGGACCAGCGCCGTCATGCGGTCGTTGGGGACCGGCAGGATCGACCAGGAACCGGCCGGGAGGTCGGTCTCGGCGAGGAGCTCACCGAGGATCAGACCGGACAGCGGGGTGGCGGGCGCCGGCTTGAGGAAGATCGGCACGCCTGCCGCGATGGCGGGGGCGATCTTGTGGGCGCAGAGGTTGAGCGGGAAGTTGAACGGGGCGATACCCAGCACCGTGCCGCGCGGGAAGCGACGGGTCAGCGCGAGGCGTCCGGCGCCGCCGCCGTCGGTGTCGAGCCGCTGCGCCTCGCCGCCGTTGAAACGGCGCGCCTCCTCGGCCGCGAACCGGAAGACGGACACGGCGCGGCCGACCTCACCGCGCGCCCACTTGATGGGCTTGCCGTTCTCCGCGGAGATCAGCTGCGCGATCTCCTCCGTGCGCTCGACCAGTCGGCGCTCGACGTGGCTGAGGGCCGCGGCGCGGACGTGGGCGGGGGTGGCGGCGAACTCGCCCTGGACGGTGACGGCGGCGGCGATGGCCTCCTCGACCTGCTCCTCGGTCGGGACGCTCACCGTGCCGACGAGACGTCCGTCCCAGGGGGAGGTGACGTCGAAGGTGGTGTCACCGGTGGCCTCGCGGCCGGCGACCCAAAAGGCGGTGGGGGCTGCAGCATTGTTCGGCACAGTGGATCCCGGCCCTTCCGAAGTGGTGGGTGGTGCGCACGGACCGGCGAGCAGATCCGCGCTGTCGACTCTGCCCCCACCGTAGGGGTGCCACGCCGCCGTGGCGTTTGTCCGAAGCGGCGCAATCCGTCGGTGTGTCTCTCCGCGGTGGACGAGGCCGGAAGCGGCACGCGGGGGCGGCATGGGGCGGAGGACGTGGTGCGGGCGGGAGGGCTGACGGCCCGTGGGGGCACGCGGGGGGCGTGGGGCCGCGCCCCATGCCCGACGGATGGGGCCCGCGCCCCGTGCCCCGTGCCCCATGCCCGACGGATGGGCCTCGGTGCCCCGTGCCCC
>NZ_JODY01000067.1 GCF_000718015.1 Streptomyces catenulae
CCCCCCCCCCCGGCCCGGGGGGGGCCCGCCCCGCCGCCCCCCGTGGCGGCGCCCCGCGCCCCGCACGAGGCGCCGCCCGAGCCCCCGGTCCTGCGCTGGCTGCGCACCCCCCGCCCCGCCGCCGCACCCGGCATCTGGACGTACGGCCACCGCCCCCGCGCCGCGGCCGACCCGGACCGCGCCCCGCTGCGCCAGCTGATCAGCGGCGCGGTCATCTCGGGGCTGTGCGGGTGGCTGCTGTGGTCGTTGTTGTGGAACGGATATCTGGGGCCGTACTGGGCCTGGCCCATGTACCTCCTCGTCCCCGACTCGTGGCAGGCCGCAGCAACCCCAGGAGACGAGATGGCGTACGCCATCGCCTCCTGGGCCTACTACGGGCTGTGGATCGCGGGCATCGCCGTCGTCTTCGGCCGTCTCGGCCGCTGGCCCGAGCTGCTCGGCCGGGTGGCCGGTCCGCTGCTGCGGCGGATGCGGGAGACCGCGCCCGTGGCGAAGCCGGAACCGGCCGTGGACCGTGCGCAGTGGCCGGAGCTGCGCGCCGCGGGCGCCGTCGACGCCGCCGACAAGCTCGCCGCCGAGGCCCGCGCGGGGCGGATGAACGATGTCGACGTCGCCCGCATCGACCACGCATGGCGCGCCGCACGGGGCGGCCCGGGCGGCGTCGCGTCCTTCACCGACACCGTTCTGCGGCACGGCGCCGCCGCCGGGACGCACCCGTCCGGCGCGCGGGACCTGGCCCGCCGGACCGCCCACCACGACCTCCTGGCGCACCAGGTACGCATCGGTGTCGCCGCCGACCACGAACGCAACCCGCACCAGCATCGGGGCGCCGGACTCGCCCTGGAGCCGGGCCTGTTGGGCACCTCGCTGCTCGCCGTCGGCCCGCCCGGCAGCGGCAAGACCAGCCGGGTGCTCAAGCCGGTCGTCGAGTCGATGTGCCTGCAGGCGCTCGCCCGGCGGTGCGCCGTCGTCGCCGTCGGCCCCGTGGGTGCGGACCTCGGCCCCGATGACGCCTTCGACGTGGTGGTGCGCGTCGGCCGTCCCGGTCAGGACACCGATCTCGATCTCTACGGCGGCACCACCGACCCCGACGAGGCGGCCGGCATCCTCGCCGAGGCGCTGGTCGGCGATCTGGCGACCGGCGGGCCCGGCGCGGACGGCCGACGCGCGGCGACCGCGCTCGGGCAGCTCCTCGGCCCGTTCCGTACCGCCCACGGCCGGTTCCCGTCCGTGCCGGAGCTGCGCGAACTCCTCGACGGGGCGCCGGAGCCGGTGGCGGAACTGCGTGAGGCCCTGCGCGCCGCCGGTGCCACGGCGCAGCTGCGCGAACTGGACGCCCGCGCCCGGCAGGCCGAGCGTCCGGACGACGCCGGGGCGCTGCTCGCCGACCGGATCGCGTTGCTGGACCGCCCCGCCTTCGCCGGGTTCTTCGACACCACGGGGCGCACCCGCCAGGTGTCGCTGCGCTCGCTCGACCAGCCGCTGCGGGTACGCGTCGAGCTCCCGGAACGGGGCCACGCCGAGGCGTCGCGGATCCTCGCCCGGCTGGTGCTGGCCCAGTTCACCGAGTCCGCGGTGGCCCGTACCGACCGCTCGCTCTTCTCCTGTCTGGTCCTCGACGAGGCGGCGCACACCATCACCGCCGAGGCGCTGCGGGGCCTGCAGCGGCTGCGGGCGGCCAACGCGGGCGTGGTGCTGACGCTCCGCGCGCTGGACGACGTCCCGGAGGCGCTGCGTAGCGCGCTGCTCGGCGCGGTCGGGTGCCGGATGGCGTTCGCCGGTGTCACGACCTGGGACGGGGCGCGGTTCGCCGAGGTGTGGGGCAAGGAGTGGGTGGAGACCCGCGATGTCACCGACCGGCAGATCATCGCGTACAGCACCGCGGGCAAGGTGTTCCACGCGCTCCGCCGCGTCGTCACGGGCAAGGCGGCCACGGCCAAGGCGATCACCGTCCGCACCGTGGAGCGCGAACGCTGGTCCGCCTCCGACCTGGCCAACGCCGTACCGCCCGGCCACGCGGTGCTCTCGGTCACCTCGGTACGCGGCGAACACGCGCCCCCCGTTCTGGTCGATCTGGGGAGGTAGCGGCGGGACGGGGCGCCTGCGCCGGGCGGCCGCAGGGGGCACGCAGGGGCCTCATGCGCAGGGCCCCGTGCGGCGCCCCATGCGGGCGCCCCGCGCACGTGGCTCACCGCGAATGCGCCGCCCCGTGCGGAGCGTGCGCGTCGCCGTTCCGTCTGCACCGGCCCCGTACGCCCCCGGCCTCGTACGGGTCGCGCGACCCGCGGACGCCCGCCGTGCGGCGCGGCACGGGGCACCTCCGGACGGTACGGGCCCTGGTGCGGCGGCCCGTGCCGCCCGGCTGCTCCGGCCGCCGTTGAGGCAGAATCGACAGCGACCGTTCATACGGGACGGCCGAACCCCGGGCGGTGCCGCCCCCGCCCCACCGGCGGTGGCCGCAGGCCCCCGTCGCCGTCGAAGGTCCCATGCCGCACACCCTCGCCTCCCTGGTCAACCACACCGCGCTCAAGCTGACCGTGCTCGCGGGCGAGGACCGGCTCGACGTCCCCGTCCGCTGGGCCCACGCCAGCGAGCTGATCGACCCGGTGCCCTACATGGAGGGCGGTGAGCTGCTGCTGATCACCGCGCTGAAACTGGACGCCGAGGACGAGGAGACCACGCGCGCCTACGTACGCCGGGTGGCCCGCGCGGGCGTCATCGGCCTCGGCTTCGCGATCGGCGTCAACTACGACGAGGTGCCCCAGGCGCTCGTCGCGGCGGCCCGCGCCGAGGGGCTGCCGCTGTTCGGGGTGCCCCGCCGGACCCCGTTCATCGCCATCAGCAAGGCCGTCTCCGCCGCGGTCGCCGCCGACCAGTACCGCGCCGTGACCGCCGGGTTCGAGGCGCAGCGGGAACTGACCCGCGCCGCGCTGAGCGCCGAGGGCCCGGCCGACCTGCTGGCCCGGCTCGCCGCGCACCTGGACGGCTGGGCCGCGCTCTACGACGCGTCCGGCGCCGTGCTGGCCGCCGCGCCCGATTGGGCGGCCCGCCGTGCCGCCCGGCTCACCGCCGACGTCGCCCGGCTGCGGGAGCGCCCCGCGCCCGCCAGCGCGGTGATCAGCGTGGCGGAGGGCGACGACCGCGTCGAACTCCAGTCCCTGGGCACGGGGCGGCGGGCACGGGGCGTCCTCGCCGTCGGCACCGGGGCGGCCCTGGGCACGGCGGAGCGTTACGCCGTCCACTCCGCCGTGGCTCTTCTGACGCTCGCCACGGAGCGCTCCCGCGCCCTCCAGGACGCCGAGGCGCGGCTCGCCTCCGCGGTGTTGAAGATGCTGCTGGTGGGCGAGGCGGACCATGCGCGGTCCGTGGCGGGGCGGCTCTACGGAGGTCTGCTGGAGGCGCCGTTCCGGGTGCTGGCCGCGGAATCGGTGGTCGCGGACGGCGCCACCGGCCATACGGGGCCCGGTGTGCTCGACGGCCTTGCGGATGCCCTGGAGTCCGCCGCCGCCCGTACGGGGGAGGCGGTGCTCGTGGTCGCCGAGACGGGGCGGCTGACGGCGCTCGTCGCCGACGGTGGGGCCGCGGCAGATGCGTGTGCCCGGTTCGCCGTGGACATCGAGGACCGCCCGGACCCGTCGCCCGCGCCGCGTGGTGCGGTGCCCCGTGGCGAGGCCCCGTACGGCGGTGAGCTGCTGGTGGCCGGGCTCTCCGCCCCGACCGGCCCCGGCGGCGCGCCGACCGCGCACCGCCAGGCCGAACAGGCGCTCTCCGTGGCCCGTCGGCGGAGCCGGGCACTGATCGAGTACGAGGACGTCGCTGCCGGTTCCGTCCTCCCGCTGCTCGCCGACGACGCCGTCCGCGCCTTCGCCGACGGATTGCTGCGCGCCCTGCGGCAGCACGACGCGACCGGCCGGGGCGATCTGGTCGCCTCGCTCCGTGCCTGGCTCTCTCGGCACGGGCAGTGGGACGCCGCCGCCGCCGACCTCGGGGTGCACCGGCACACCTTGCGCTACCGGATGCGCCGCGTGGAGGAGATCCTGGGCCGCTCCCTGGACGACGCGGACGTCCGGATGGAGCTGTGGCTCGCCCTCAAGGCGACCTCGGACACCGACGAGAGCCGGGGCACACCGGGGACCCCGGGGGACTGAACCCATCGGGCCGGGCCGCATCCTCCGTCGGGGCACGGGGCACGGGGCACGGGGCACGGGGCACGGGGCACGGGGCACGGG
>NZ_JODY01000068.1 GCF_000718015.1 Streptomyces catenulae
GTTCCGGCGTGGCGGGGGGCGGGGACGGCGGGGTGGAGGTCGGGCTCGCCTGCGAAGAGGTCGGGGGCGTCGGGGCGGGGCGGGGTGGTGCCGCTCCCCCGGCGGTGGGCGGGGGTGTCCGCCGTCGGGCCGTCCTCGCGGTGAGCGGCGGCGTCCTTGCCTCGGGCCGGGCCGTCCCCGCCGTCGGGGCGCGCGGACACGGCGTCGTACGGCTCGGCTTCCTCGTGCGGCTCGGCGTGGCCGTGCGGCTCGGGCTCCTCGTACGGATCAGGGGCATCGAACGGGTCGGGGTCCCCGTAGGGGTCTGGCTCCTCATACGGGTCGACCGCGTCGAACGGGTCAGGGCTCCCGTAGGGGCCCGGCGCCTCGGGAAGGCCCCGGCTCTCGTCCCGCGTTCCCGTAGGTCCGGGGGCGCCGTCGCGGCGTGGGGACGGGATCTGGTCGCCGGGGGTGGTGGGCTCTTCCGGCAGGTGGGCGAGGTGGGTGTGCACCGTGGCGGCGGCGGTGCGGCGGTGGGTGGTGGCGGTGGGGTCGAGGGGCAGGGGCCAGGCGTGGGGGGTGGCCTCGTCGGTGAGGGTGGGGTTCTCGGCGCCGTCCTCGGGGGGGTCGGTCCAGGCGTCGATCTCGCCGTGTCCGGCCTCGCAGTGGGTGCGGAGGGCTTCGAGGAAGGCGGAGGGGCCGCGGGGGCGCTTCTGCTGGGGGCCCCACCAGTGGCCGGAGCCGAGGAGGAGGGTGCGGGGGCGGGTGAAGGTGACGTAGCCGAGGCGGAGTTCTTCGGTGGCCTGGTGGTCCTTCATCGCCTCCTTGAACGCCTTGAGGCCGCGGGCGTCGAAGGTGTCGACGTCGGGGAGGGTGGCGGCGTCGCCGCGGAGGGCGTGCGGGAGGACCTTGGGGCGGGTGGTCCAGTTGTCGCGGGGCTGTTCGCCGGGGAACTGTTTGGCGACGAGTCCGGGGACGGCGACGACGTCCCATTCGAGGCCCTTGGACTTGTGGGCGGTGAGGATCTTGACGGTGTTGTCGCCGCCGGGCAGGGAGGTGTCGAGGCCCTTTTCGTGGCGGGCGGCGGTGCGGAGGAAGCCGAGGAAGGCGGCGAGGGTGGCGTCGCCGTCGAGGGCGGCGCCGCCCTGTTTGGCGGCGAATCCGGCGGCGGTGTCGAGGAAGGTGGTGAGGGTTTCGCGGCGGCGGGCGGCGAGGGCGTGCGGGGAGGCGGCGAGTTCGACGTCGAGGCCGGTGGTGGCGAGGATGCGGTGGAGGACGTCCATGAGGGGGTCGCCGGTGCAGCGGCGCAGTTCGCGGAGTTCGGTGGCGAGGTAGGCGAAGCGGCGGCGGGCCTCGTCGGAGAAGGGGAGGCCGTCGTCGGGGCCGTCGGATTCGAGGAAGGTGTCGAGGGCGTCGGCGAGGGAGAGCGTTTCGGCGGGGTCGGTGCCTTCGACGGCTTGGGCGAGGCGGCGTTCGGGGTCGTCGGCGGGGCCGGTGTGGTGGACGAGGGTGCGGGCGCGGCGGCCGAGGAGGGCTAGGTCGCGGGGGCCGATGCGCCAGCGGGGGCCGATGAGGAGACGGACGAGGGCGGCGTTGGCGGTGGGGTCCTGGAGGACTTCGCAGACGGCGACGAGGTCGGCGATCTCGGGGAGGTGGAGGAGTCCGGAGAGGCCGACGACCTCGACGGGCAGGTCGCGGTCGACCAGCTCGCCCTGGATGCGGGCGAAGTCGGTGGCGGTGCGGCACAGGACGGCGATCTCGCCGGGTGGGGTGCCGGTGGCGACGAGGTGGGCGAGGTGGTCGGCGAGCCAGGTCAGCTCGTCGGCGTGGGTGGGGAGGAGGGCGCAGCGGACGGTGCCGTCGTGTGCGGCGCCGGGGGCGGGGCGGAGGGCTTCGACGCCGGTGTGGCGGGCGCGGAGGGGGGCGGCGAGGGTGTTGGCGAGGTTGAGGAGGCGGCCGCCGCTGCGGCGGTTCTCGCTGAGGGAGAAGCGGCGGGCGGGGGTGCCGTCGGGGAACGGGAAGTGTGCGGGGAAGTCGTCGAGGTTGGCGACGGAGGCGCCGCGCCAGCCGTAGATGGCCTGGCAGGGGTCGCCGACGGCGGTGACGGCGTGGCCGGTGCCGGGTCCCGGGTGGGGGCCGGATCCGGCGCCGAAGAGTCCGGCGAGGAGGAGGCGCTGGGCGACGGAGGTGTCCTGGTACTCGTCGAGGAGGACGACGCGGAATTCGTCGCGGAGGAGGGCGCCGACGTCGGGGCGGGTGGTGGCGAGGGTGGCGGAGAGGGCGATCTGGTCGCCGAAGTCGAGGAGGTCGCGGCGGCGTTTGGCGTCGCGGTAGGCGGCGACGAGGGTGGTCAGTTCGCGGCGGGCGCGGGCGGTCTCGGGGACTTTGCGCAGGTCGGCGTTTGTCAGCGGCCGGTTTTCGAGGGTGGCGAGCAGCTCGGTGTCGTAGTCCTGGAGGCGGTCGGGGGTGACGAGGTGTTCGGCGAGTTCGGCGTCGAGGGCGAGGAGGTCGTCGACGAGGGTGGGGAGGGAGGTGGTGAGTGCGGGGAAGGGGCCTTGGGCGGTGCGCAGGACGCGGGCGGCGAGCTGGAAGCGGGTGGCGTCGGCGAGGAGCTGGGCGCCGGGTTCGATGCCGATGCGCAGGCCGTGGTCCTTGAGGAGGGTTCCGGCGAAGGCGTGGTAGGTGGCGATGCGGGGTTCGCCGGGGTGGCCGTCGGGGGCGGTGGGGTCGTCGGCGGGGGTGGTGACTCCGGCGGCGTGGAGGGCGGTGCGGACGCGGCCGCGTAGTTCGCCTGCGGCTTTGTTGGTGAAGGTGAGGCCGAGGACCTGTTCGGGGGCGACCTGGCCGGTGCCGACGAGCCAGACGACGCGGGCGGCCATGACGGTGGTCTTGCCGGATCCGGCTCCGGCCACGATGACCTGCGGGGCGGGCGGCGCGGTGATGCAGGCCGTCTGCTCCGGGGTGAACGGGATGCCGAGGAGTGCTTTGAGCTGCTCGGGGTCGTTGAGTGGCGCGGACACATCGAAAACGGTAACGGGCGGGACTGACATTCCGGTCCGGGTCGGGGTGCGCACCGGGGGTGACCTGCGGAGATGCTGATGTGGGCGGGGCGGGGCCCGTCCCCTGTCGCGGTTCGTCGCCGGGTGGTCGTCACTCGATGATCTGGCGGCCCTCCGGTTGTGCGCTGCACGAGGCGCGGAAGGCGCAGTGGGTGCAGTGGGTGCCGGTGGTGGGGGTGAAGCGTTCGTCGAGGACGCGTCCGGCCGCTTCGGCGAGGAGGCCGCCGATCCAGGTGTCGTCGGGGGGCGGCTGGGTCTGGACGGTGGGCAGGGCGTCGCCGCCCTCCTTGCGGGTCGCGCCGAGGCGGAGGTGGACGAGTTGGGCACCGGCGGTGTCGGGGGTCCGTCCGTCGAAGGCGTCGTCGAGGGCGCCTCGGCGGACGGCGAGCTGGTAGACGGCGAGCTGGGGGTGGTGGGCGACCTCGGGGCCGGTGGGTTTCTGTTTGCCGGTCTTGAAGTCGACGACGTAGGCGCGGCCCTGGTCGTCGCGTTGGACGCGGTCCATGGTGCCGCGGATGCGGATCTGGTGGGGGCCCGCGTCGAGGGTGACGTCGAAGTCGTGTTCGGAGGCGGCGGTGGTGGCGCCGCGCAGGTCGCGTTCGTCGGTGTGCCAGCGCAGGAAGCGTTCCAGGGCGGCGCGGGCGTTCTCCTTCTCCTGGCGGGATTTCCAGGGGGCGTCGAAGGCGAGGGTGTCCCAGACGGAGTCCAGGCGTTCCCGGAGGACGGCGAGGTCGGCGGGGGTGCGGCCGGAGGCGACCTCGTCGGCGAGGACGTGGACGACGTTGCCGAAGCCCTGGGCGGCGGTGGCGGGGGCGTCGGCCTTGACCTCGCGGCCGAGGAACCATTGGAGGGCGCAGGTGCGGGCGAGCTGGTCGAGGGCGCTGCCGGAGAGGACGACGGGCTGGTCGCGGTCGCGGAGCGGGGTGGTGTTGTGGGTGGGTTCGCGCAGGCCCCACCAGTTGTCGGGGTGGGCGGCGGGGACGAGGGGGCGGTCGTCGTCGTCGCGGAGGGCGGCGAGGCGGGCGAGGCGGTGGGCGGCGGCGTCGCGGAGGGCGGGGG
>NZ_JODY01000069.1 GCF_000718015.1 Streptomyces catenulae
CCCACCCCCACCGGCCCCGACACCCCGGACCACGACGCCACCGACACCGCCCTCCTCCCCGAGGACCGCCGCACCCTCGCCTCCTGGGACCGCGACCTCGACGCCCTCACCGCCGAACTCCGCCGCGCCCGCGCCACCGTCCGCGACGTCCCCCTCCCACACGCCCTCAGCGCCACCCAGCTGATGCACCTCGCCGCCGACCCCGACGCCTTCGCCCGCGACCTCGCCCGCCCCATGCCCCGCGCACCCCAGCCCGCCGCCCGCCGCGGCACCCGCTTCCACGCCTGGGTCGCCTCCCGCCACGAAGCGCTCCCCCTCCCGCTCCACGACCCCGACGACCTCCCCGGCGCCGACCCCGACGCCCACCCCGACATCGCCGACGAAAGCGACCTCGAAGCCCTCAAGGAAGCCTTCGCCCGCACCCCCTACGCCCACCGCGCCCCACACCGCGTCGAAGCACCGTTCCGTATGACCCTCGCCGGACGCGTCATCAGCGGCCGCATCGACGCCGTCTACACCACACCCGGCCCCGACGGCACCGACCACTTCGAGATCATCGACTGGAAGACCGGCCACACCCAGGACGCCGACCCCCTCCAACTCGCCATCTACCGCCTCGCCTGGGCCGAACGCCACCACCTGCCCCCCACCGCCGTCGACGCCGCCTTCCTCCACGTCCGCACCGGCACCCTCATCCGCCCCGCCCACCTCCCCGGACGCCCCGAACTCGAACGCATCCTCCGCGGCGAGACCGCCGACCGCCCTCACCCGGAAGGCCGATAGGCTCGGACCCATGAGCACCACCCCGGACAGCGCCGTCCACGCGTACCTCACGGCCCACCGCGACACCTTCCTCGCCGACCTCGCCGACTGGCTGCGCATCCCCTCCGTGTCGGCCGACCCCGGCCACACCCCGGACGTGCGCCGCAGCGCCGAATGGCTCGCCGCCAAGCTCACCGCCACCGGCTTCCCCACCGCCGAGATCTGGGAGACCGACGGCCACCCCGCCGTCTTCGCCCACTGGCCCAGCGACGACCCCGACGCCCCCACCGTCCTCGTCTACGGCCACCACGACGTCCAGCCCGCCACCCGCGACGACGGCTGGCACACCGACCCCTTCGAACCACACACCGCCGACGGCAAGCTCTACGCCCGCGGCGCCGCCGACGACAAGGGCCAGGTCTTCTTCCACACCCTCGGCGTCCGCGCCCACCTCGCCGCCACCGGCCGCACCACCCCCGCCGTCCACCTCAAACTCCTCATCGAAGGAGAAGAGGAATCCGGCTCCCCGCACTTCCCCGACCTCATCGCCCGCCACGCCGACCGCCTGGCCTGCGACGCCGTGATCGTCTCCGACACCGGCATGTGGTCCAAGGACACCCCCACCGTCTGCACCGGCATGCGCGGCCTCACCGACTGCCAGATCGACCTCCACGGCCCCGACCAGGACATCCACTCCGGCTCCTTCGGCGGCGCCGTCCCCAACCCCGCCACCGAAGCCGCCCGCCTGGCCGCCGCCCTCCACGACACCGACCGCCGCGTCACCGTCCCCGGCTTCTACGACGGCGTCATCCCCCTCACCGACCAGGAACGCGCCCTCTTCGCCGAACTGCCCTTCGACGAAGCCGCCTGGCTGAGCACCGCCCACTCCCACGCCACCCTCGGCGAGGCGGACCACACCACCCTCGAACGCATCTGGGCCCGCCCCACCGCCGAGGTCAACGGCATCTCCGGCGGCTACCAGGGCCCCGGCGGCAAGACCATCGTCCCCGCCACCGCCCAGCTGAAGCTCTCCTTCCGCCTCGTCGCAGGCCAGGACACCGACGCCGTCCAGCAGGCCGTCCGCGACTGGGTCGCCGCCCAGCTCCCCGACGGCATCCGCCACACCCTCACCTTCTGGGGCGCCACCCGCCCCTGCCTCACCCCCCTCGACCACCCCGCACTCCAGTCCGTCGTCCGCGCCATGGGCCGCGCGTTCGGCCAGAAGATCCGCTTCACCCGCGAAGGCGGCTCCGGACCCGCCGCCGACCTCCAGGACGTCCTCGGCGTACCCGTCCTCTTCCTCGGCATCTCCATCCCCTCCGACGGCTGGCACGCCCCCAACGAAAAGGTCGAACTCGACCTCCTCCTCAAGGGCGCCGAAACCACCGCACACCTCTGGGGCGACCTCGCGGAGCACTGGCACACCACCTGACCCGCCACACCGCCCGCCGCCCCACACGCAGCAACCACCCACGCCACAGGGGGAGTTGGAGACAGCAGTGACCACCTGGACCGACCACGACGCAGACCGGCCGATCACCTTCAGCGCACCGAGCGGCATCGACCGCGCCGCACACCACCGCCTCGACGAGGCATGGCTCGCCGCGGCCTGGAGCCACCCCTCCACGCGCGTCTTCGTGGTCTCCGGCGGTCAGGCCCTCATCGACGACACCCCCGACGGCCGCACCGAACTCATCATGACGCCGTCCTTCGAGGCGCCCCTGACCGAGGCCCACCGCTACTACCTCGGCACCGACGCCGACGGCATCAGCTACTTCGCCCTCCAGAAGGACGTCCTCCCCGGCCGCCTCGACCAGTCCGCCCGCGCCGCCGGACTCCGCGAAGCCGGACTGCTCCTCTCCCCGCGCGACGCCGGACTCCTCGTCCACGCCGTCGCCCTGGAGAACTGGCAGCGCCTGCACCGCTTCTGCTCCCGCTGCGGCGAACGCACCGTCATCGCCGCCGCCGGACACATCCGCCGCTGCCCCGCCTGCGGCGCCGAGCACTACCCCCGCACCGACCCGGCCGTCATCATGCTCGTCACCGACGACCAGGACCGCGCCCTCCTCGGCCGCCAGGTCCACTGGCCCGAAGGCCGCTTCTCCACCCTCGCCGGTTTCGTCGAACCGGGCGAGTCCATCGAGCAGTCCGTGGCCCGCGAGGTCTTCGAGGAGGCCGGCGTCGTCGTCGGCGACGTCGAGTACGTCGCCAGCCAGCCCTGGCCCTTCCCCTCCAGCCTCATGCTCGGCTTCATGGCCCGCGCCACCTCCTCCGACATACACGTCGACGGCGAGGAGATCGAGGAGGCCCGCTGGTTCTCCCGCGACGACCTCACCGCCGCCTTCGCCTCCGGCGAGGTCCTGCCCCCGTACGGCATCTCCATCGCCGCCCGCCTCATCGAAGCCTGGTACGGCAAGCCGCTGCCCAAGCCCTGACCCGCGGCGCACGGCGGGGCGCGTTCCGTGGGGGAGCGTCGCCGCCGGGGGCGGTGCCGGGGCCGGGGCGTCCTCCATCGGTGCGCCGTCCGGACATGACTGTGCCCTCCCCGGGAAACTCCGGGGAGGGCACAGTCGGCGCGCGGTGCCTCAGACGGCCAGCGCCTGCTTGACCTGGTTGAGGCTCGGGTTCGTCATGACGATGTTCTCGCCGCCGGACGGGGGAACCACCAGCACGGTCGGCACCGTCTGGTTGCCGCCGTTCGCCTTCTCCACGAACGCCGCGGACTCGGCGTCATGCTCGATGTTGATCTCGGTGTACGCGATGCCCTCGCGGTCCATCTGGCCCTTCAGCCGACGGCAGTAACCGCACCAGGTCGTGCTGTACATCGTCACAGTGCCCGCCATGCGTCCCGCGCTCCTTCGGTAAGACTCTCGAACAGAAGCCGCCACACCGAACCGGACCCTGAGCCCGAACCGGACCCGACCGACGCCTCACAGGCGTGGCCGGAGTGGCGACGGTAGGGGAACGTCCTGGGGGGCCGGAGCATTCCCGGGGGTGGGTGGGGGGGGAATCCCCGCCCCCTTC
>NZ_JODY01000070.1 GCF_000718015.1 Streptomyces catenulae
GTGGAGGCGCACGGGACCGGTACGCGTCTCGGTGACCCGATCGAGGCGCAGGCGCTGCTGGCGACCTACGGCCAGGGCCGCGATGTCCAACGTCCGCTGCTGCTCGGTTCGTTGAAGTCCAACGTCGGTCATGCGCAGGCTGCGGCAGGCGTCGGCGGCATCATCAAGATGGTGGAGGCGATGCGCCACGGCACCCTGCCGAAGACCCTCCATGTCGATGAGCCGTCGCCGCACGTGGACTGGTCCTCGGGCGCCGTGCAGTTGCTGTCCGAGCAGACCGACTGGCCCGCCACCGGGCGTCCACGCCGCGCCGGTATCTCCTCCTTCGGGATCAGCGGGACCAACGCCCATGTGATCGTGGAGGAGGCCCTCGCCCAGGAGCCTGCGGAGGAGTCGGACACGGCGCCGACGCTCGCCGGTCCCGCGCCCTTCCTGCTCTCCGCCCACGATGAGGACGCCCTGCGGGGCCAGGCGGAGCGGTTGCGCGCGCATCTGACGGACCGTCCCGAGCAGGGCCTTGCGGACACCGGCTGGTCCCTCGCCACCACCCGCACCCTGCACGACCACCGGGCCGTCGCCGTCGCCGCCGACCGCGGTGAACTCCTGGATACCCTGGGTGCGTTGGCTCGTGGCGAGAGCGTCGCGGACGTGCTGCGCGCCGACGCCGCGCCGCGCGGCCGGACCGCCTTCCTGCTCACCGGGCAGGGCGCCCAGCGGCTCGGGATGGGCCGGGAGCTGTACGAGACGTCCCCGGTGTTCGCCGCCGCGTTCGACGAGGTCTGCACCCACCTCGACCGCCGCCTCCCGCAGCCCCTGCGGAGCGTGCTCTTCGCCGATGACGACGCGCCGGAGGCGGCGCTGCTCCACCGGACGGTCTTCACCCAGGCCGCCCTGTTCGCCCTGGAGACCGCGCTGTTCCGGCTCGCCGCCCACCACGGCCTGACCCCGGACTACCTGCTCGGCCACTCCATCGGAGAGGTCACCGCCGCCCACCTCGCGGGCGTCCTCGACGTGGCCGATGCCTGCACCCTCGTCGCCGAACGCGGCCGCCTGATGCAGACCGCCCGCGACGGCGGCGCGATGGCCGCCGTCGGAGCGCCCGAGGACGAGGTACGCGCCTCGCTCGCCGCCTGTGGGGACAAGGTCGCCGTCGCCGGGGTCAACGGCCCCCGCTCCACCGTCATCTCGGGCGACGCCGACACCGTGGACGCGCTGGCCGCGCGGTGGAAGGAGCGCGGCGCACGGACCACACGGCTGCCGGTCAGTCATGCGTTCCACTCGCCGCACATGGACGAGGTGCTGGAGGAGTTCCGCGCGGTCGCCGCCGGGCTGACCTTCCACACCCCGCGCATCCCCGTCGTCTCCAACGTCACCGGCGACCTCGCCACCGCCGGGGAACTGACCTCGCCCGACTACTGGGCCCGCCACATCAGGGAAGCGGTCCGCTTCGCGGACGGCGTACGGCTGCTGGCCGCCCGGGGCGTCACGGAATGGGTCGAACTGGGACCCGACGGCGTACTGAGCGCCCTGGTCGCCGAAACCCTGACCGCCGACACGGACGCCGAGGCGGATGGTGCGGGTGGAGCCGTCGCCCCCGTCCTGCGCAAGGGCCGCTCCGAGGCGCGGACCTGGGCGTCGGCGCTGGGGCTGCTCGCGGCCCGCGGTGCCGAGGTGCGCTGGGACACCGTCTTCCCCGCAGCCCGCCGAACCGCCCTGCCCGGGTACGCCTTCCAGCGACAGCGGTACTGGCTCGACGGGCCGCGGACCACCGGCGATGCCACCGGCTTCGGGCTCGTGGAGACGGACCACCCACTGCTCGGCGCCGCCCTCGCCCTCGCCGACCGTGACGAGCAGCTCTTCACCGGCCGCCTGGCCCGCGGCACACATCCCTGGCTGGCCGACCACACCATCGCCGACACGGTCCTCGTCCCCGGCGCCGGTCTCCTTGAACTCGCCCTGCGAGCGGGGGAGCAACTCGGCGCCACCACGGTCGGCGACCTGACCCTGGCCGCCCCCCTGGCCCTGCCCGAGCAGGGCGGCGTACATCTCCAGGTGTCCGTCGGTGCCCCGGAGGCCCACGGCGGGGACACCGTACGTGCCGTGCGGATTCACGCCCGGCCCGACGACGCGGCTTTGGACACCGAGTGGACCCTCCATGCCCACGGCACCCTGCACGGCGCCCCCGGCCACTCCCCGGACGGCGCCCAGGAGGCCGGTCTGGCGGACTGGCCGCCGCCCGGCGCCGTCGAAACCGATCTGACCGGCGTCTACGAGCACCTCGCCGACCAGGGCTTCGCTTACGGGCCCGCCTTCCGCAACCTGCGACGGCTGTGGATCGCCGGGGACGACCTCTACGCGGAGGTCGCCCTCGACGACGACCGGCGCGCCGAGGGCGACGGCTTCACCCTCCATCCGGCCCTCCTCGATGCGGCCTTGCACCCGCTGCTCCCCGGCGTCGCCCGGCCGGAAGGCATCGCCGTGCTGCCGTTCGCCTGGGCAGACGCCACCGTCCACGCCACCGGCGCCACCGCGCTCCGCGTCCGCCTCACCGGCGCCGCCGCGGCCGCCGCGGACGACGGCTCCCGGACGGTGGCCCTGACCCTCGCGGACACCACCGGCACGCCCGTCGCCACCGTCGCGGGACTGACCCTGCGCCCGCTCTCCGTGGCGGCGCTGCGGTCCGCGGGCCGTAGCGGAGTCGACGGCCTGCTGCGGGTCGGATGGACCCCGCTGTCCGAGGACGGGGCACCCGCGCCCGCCGTGGCGGAGCCCTGGGCGGTCGTCGGCCCGACGGCCGGTCTCGGCAAGGCCGCCGTGCACCTCGCCGCCTACCCGGACCTCGCGGCGCTGGTCCGCGCCGTGGACGAGGGCGCCCCCGCCCCCGCGGTCCTGCTGGCACCGCACACCGCCGCCCCCGGGCCGGACACCGCCCCGCCCGCGGCGGCGCATATCGCGGCGCGCCGCGCCCTCGCGCAGGTCCAGGCGTGGCTGGGCGACGAACGGTTCGCCGGGACCCGCCTGGTGGTCGTGACCCGCAGCGCCGTCGCCACCACGGCCGACGAGGACGTCACCGACCTCGCCCACGCACCGCTGTGGGGCCTGCTGCGCGCCGCCGCGACCGAGCACCCGGGCCGCATCCAGCTCCTGGACGTGGCGGACGACCTCACCGAGGCGCTGCTGGCCCGGGCGGTGGCAGCGGCACCGCCGCAGTCCGCGATCCGCGCCGGGACCCTGCTCACCCCCCGCCTCACCGTCCCGGAAACCACCCTCGCCCCGGACACCCCCTGGGGAGACGGAACCGTCCTGATCACGGGTGGTACGGGTGGGTTGGGTGCGTTGGTGGCGCGTCATTTGGTGGTGGTGCATGGGGTGCGGCGGTTGGTGTTGGTGAGTCGTCGAGGCTGTGCTGCGTCCGAAGGTGGATGCGGCGTGGCATCTGCATGAGCTGACCCGGGACATGGGTCTGTCGGCGTTCGTGCTCTTCTCGTCCGTTTCGGGCCTGCTGGGTACGGCAGGTCAGGCCAACTATGCTGCAGCGAACGCCTACTTGGATGCCTTGGCGGCACACCGCCGAGGGCAAGGACTGGCCGCGACGTCCCTCGCCTGGGGACTGTGGGACGCCTCCCACGGGATGGGCGCCACCCTCGGCGACGCCGACCTCGCCCGTCTGGCCCGCTCCGGGCTGCTGCCGCTGGCCACCGACGACGGCCTGGCCCTTCTCGACGCCGCCCCGACGGCCGGGGAAAGCCTCCTGGCCGTCACCAGGCTCGACACCCCGGCCCTGACCTCCCTCGGCGACCAGGCCCCGCCCCTGCTGAGCGGCTTCGTACGGAAGACCCCCGAACGCCGCACCGCCACCGCACCGGACACCGGCCATCGCCTCCTGGCACGGCTCGCCGCCCTGTCCCCGGCCGACCGGGACCGCGCACTGCTCGACCTGGTACGCGAGAAGGTCGCCGGGGTGCTCGGCCACACCGACCCTGCGGCGATCGACGGGGACCGGCCGCTCCAGGAGCTCGGCTTCGACTCGCTCACCGCTGTCGAACTGCGCAACCAACTCGGCGCCGAGTCCGGGACACGCCTGCCGACCACCCTCGTCTTCGACCATCCGACGCCCAGGGCTCTCGCCGGACACCTGGCCGAGCGGCTCGCCGTCGACGAGACCGCCCCGGACGAAGCCGTCCTCGCGGAACTGACCCGGCTCAAGGCGGCCATCGAGACCGCCGCGTCCGACGAGTCGGCCCACGGCCGGATCACCACCCGCCTCCGTGAACTCCTCGACGCCGCCGACGGCGCCGCAGGGGCCGCAGGCACCGAGGACGACCTGACGGCCGCCACCGACGAGGAACTGTTCGCCCTCGTCGACGATTTCGACCGGACGACCTGACCGAACCGGCCCACCATCCGACCCGTCCGGCCCACCCGCCGCGACCGGGCCGACCACCACACCACGCAGGGGGAGTTGACAGCACATGGCGGGCGAGGACAAGCTCCGCGACTATCTCAAGAAGGCCGTCGCCGATGCCCGTGACGCACGCAGGCAACTGCGCGCGATCGAGGACAGGCAGCACGAGCCGATCGCGATCGTCGGGATGGCCTGCCGCTACCCGGGCGGCGTCGCCTCCCCGGACGATCTGTGGCGGTTGGTGACCGACGGCACCGACGCGATCGGCGACTTCCCCGCCGATCGCGGCTGGGACCTCGACGCGCTGTACGACCCGGACCCCGACCGCACCGGCACGACATACGGGCGCGAAGGCGGGTTCCTGTACGACGCCGACCGTTTCGACCCGGCCTTCTTCGGCATGTCGCCCCGCGAGGCCACCGCCATCGATCCTCAGCAGCGGTTGCTGCTGGAGACGGCGTGGGAGACGTTCGAGCACGCCGGTATCGACCCGACCGCCCTGCGCGGCTCGCGCACCGGCGTCTTCACCGGCCTGATGTACAGCGACTACGGCTCCCGCCCGCATCTGCCCCCGGACGGGTTCGAGGGCTACCTGTTCAGCGGCAGCGCGGGCAGCATCGCCGCTGGTCGGCTGTCGTACACCTACGGGTTCGAGGGCCCGGCGGTGACGGTGGACACCGCGTGCTCGTCGTCGCTGGTGGCACTGCATCTGGCGGCGAGCGCGCTGCGCAACGGCGAATGCGACCTCGCCCTCGCGGGCGGCGCCACCGTCATGGCGACACCCGTCGCCTTCATCGAATTCTCCCGCCTGCGTGGCCTCGCCCCCGACGGCCGCTGCAAGTCGTTCGGCGCCGGGGCCGACGGCGTCGGCTGGTCGGAAGGGGCCGGACTCCTGCTGGTGGAGCGGTTGTCGGACGCCCGTCGTCATGGTCATCAGATTTTCGCGGTGGTGCGTGGGAGTGCGGTGAATCAGGATGGTGCGAGTAATGGTTTGACGGCGCCGAACGGTCCGTCGCAGGAGCGGGTGATCCGTGCGGCGTTGGCGGACGCCGGTCTGTCGCCTGCTGAGGTGGATGCGGTGGAGGCGCACGGGACCGGTACGCGTCTCGGTGACCCGATCGAGGCGCAGGCGCTGCTGGCGACCTACGGCGACCCTCCATGTCGATGAGCCGTCGCCGCATGTGGACTGGTCCTCGGGCGCCGTGCAGTTGCTGTCTGAGCAGACCGACTGGCCCGCCACCGGGCGTCCACGCCGCGCCGGTATCTCCTCCTTCGGCTTCGGCGGGACCAACGCCCATGTGATCGTGGAGGAAGCCCCCGCCCAGACACCCGCCGAGGACCCCGGCGGCGTACAGGACGACGCCCCGGCCGGTGCCGACGACATCGCCGCACAGCCGACCGCCGTCCCCGCGCTGCCGTGGATACTGACCGCCCGCACCCCGCAGGCCCTCACCGCACAGGCCGCCCGGCTGCTCGACCACACCGACGGCGATGACGCCCCCGACCCCCTGGACATCGCCTACTCCCTCGCCACCACCCGTACCGCCCACACGCACCGAGCGGTGGCCGTGGCCACCGGGAGCGAAACCCTCCGCGCCCGCCTCCGCCTGCTCACCCCCGTCCCCCGCACCACCGGCCGAACCGGATTCGTGTTCTCGGGTCAGGGTGCGCAGTGGTTGGGGATGGGGCGTGAGTTGTATGGGGTGTATCCGGTTTTTGCGGGTGCGTTCGATGAGGTGTGTGGGGTGGTGGAC
>NZ_JODY01000071.1 GCF_000718015.1 Streptomyces catenulae
ACACAGTGGACGCGAGCAACTGAGGACAAGCCCTCGGCCTATTAGTACCAGTCAACTCCACACCTTACGGCGCTTCCATATCTGGCCTATCAACCCAGTCGTCTACTGGGAGCCTTACCCCATCAAGTGGGAGGGAGCCCTCATCTCGAAGCAGGCTTCCCGCTTAGATGCTTTCAGCGGTTATCCTTTCCGAACGTAGCCAACCAGCCATGCCCTTGGCAGGACAACTGGCACACCAGAGGTTCGTCCGTCCCGGTCCTCTCGTACTAGGGACAGCCCTTCTCAAGACTCCTACGCGCACAGCGGATAGGGACCGAACTGTCTCACGACGTTCTAAACCCAGCTCGCGTACCGCTTTAATGGGCGAACAGCCCAACCCTTGGGACCGACTCCAGCCCCAGGATGCGACGAGCCGACATCGAGGTGCCAAACCATCCCGTCGATATGGACTCTTGGGGAAGATCAGCCTGTTATCCCCGGGGTACCTTTTATCCGTTGAGCGACGGCGCTTCCACAAGCCACCGCCGGATCACTAGTCCCTACTTTCGTACCTGCTCGACCCGTCAGTCTCACAGTCAAGCTCCCTTGTGCACTTACACTCAACACCTGATTGCCAACCAGGCTGAGGGAACCTTTGGGCGCCTCCGTTACCCTTTAGGAGGCAACCGCCCCAGTTAAACTACCCACCAGACACTGTCCCTGATCCGGATCACGGACCCAGGTTAGACATCCAGCACGACCAGAGTGGTATTTCAACAACGACTCCACAACCACTGGCGTGATCGCTTCACAGTCTCCCACCTATCCTACACAAGCCGAACCGAACACCAATATCAAGCTATAGTAAAGGTCCCGGGGTCTTTCCGTCCTGCTGCGCGAAACGAGCATCTTTACTCGTAGTGCAATTTCACCGGGCCTATGGTTGAGACAGTCGAGAAGTCGTTACGCCATTCGTGCAGGTCGGAACTTACCCGACAAGGAATTTCGCTACCTTAGGATGGTTATAGTTACCACCGCCGTTTACTGGCGCTTAAGTTCTCAGCTTCGCCACACCGAAATGTGACTAACCGGTCCCCTTAACGTTCCAGCACCGGGCAGGCGTCAGTCCGTATACATCGCCTTACGGCTTCGCACGGACCTGTGTTTTTAGTAAACAGTCGCTTCTCGCTGGTCTCTGCGGCCACCACCAGCTCAGGAAGCACGTCCCCTCACCAGCAATGGCCCCCCTTCTCCCGAAGTTACGGGGGCATTTTGCCGAGTTCCTTAACCATAGTTCACCCGAACGCCTCGGTATTCTCTACCTGACCACCTGAGTCGGTTTAGGGTACGGGCCGCCATGAAACTCGCTAGAGGCTTTTCTCGACAGCATAGGATCATCCACTTCACCACAATCGGCTCGGCATCAGGTCTCAGACTCCATGCACGACGGATTTACCTACCGTGCGTCCTACACCCTTACCCCGGGACAACCACCGCCCGGGCTGGACTACCTTCCTGCGTCACCCCATCACTCACCTACTACCACCTTGGTTCAGCGGCTCCACCACTCCCCTCAACTCCGAAGAGATCAGGGCGGCTTCACGGCCTTAGCATCAGAGGGCTCGATGTTTGACGCTTCAAAGCGGGTACCGGAATATCAACCGGTTGTCCATCGACTACGCCTGTCGGCCTCGCCTTAGGTCCCGACTTACCCTGGGCAGATCAGCTTGACCCAGGAACCCTTAGTCAATCGGCGCACACGTTTCCCACGTGTGTATCGCTACTCATGCCTGCATTCTCACTCGTGAACCGTCCACAACTCGTTTCCACGGCTGCTTCACCCGGCACACGACGCTCCCCTACCCATCACAGCCTCCGTTAAGAGTAATACTGCAATGACATGACTTCGGCGGTGTGCTTGAGCCCCGCTACATTGTCGGCGCGGAATCACTTGACCAGTGAGCTATTACGCACTCTTTCAAGGATGGCTGCTTCTAAGCCAACCTCCTGGTTGTCTCTGCGACTCCACATCCTTTCCCACTTAGCACACGCTTAGGGGCCTTAGTCGATGCTCTGGGCTGTTTCCCTCTCGACCATGGAGCTTATCCCCCACAGTCTCACTGCCGCGCTCTCACTTACCGGCATTCGGAGTTTGGCTAAGGTCAGTAACCCGGTAGGGCCCATCGCCTATCCAGTGCTCTACCTCCGGCAAGAAACACACGACGCTGCACCTAAATGCATTTCGGGGAGAACCAGCTATCACGGAGTTTGATTGGCCTTTCACCCCTAACCACAGGTCATCCCCCAGGTTTTCAACCCTGGTGGGTTCGGTCCTCCACGAAGTCTTACCTCCGCTTCAACCTGCCCATGGCTAGATCACTCCGCTTCGGGTCTTGAGCATGCTACTAAACGCCCTATTCGGACTCGCTTTCGCTACGGCTCCCCCACACGGGTTAACCTCGCAACATACCGCAAACTCGCAGGCTCATTCTTCAAAAGGCACGCAGTCACGACACAAAGAACAAGTCTCTGTGCGACGCTCCCACGGCTTGTAGGCACACGGTTTCAGGTACTATTTCACTCCGCTCCCGCGGTACTTTTCACCATTCCCTCACGGTACTATCCGCTATCGGTCACCAGGGAATATTTAGGCTTAACGGGTGGTCCCGCCAGATTCACACGGGATTTCTCGGGCCCCGTGCTACTTGGGTGTCTCTCAAACGAGCCGTCAATGTTTCAGCTACGGGGGTCTTACCCTCTACGCCGGACCTTTCGCATGTCCTTCGCCTACATCAACGGTTTCTGACTCGCCCTGCCGCCGGCAGACGACAGAAGAGAGATCCCACAACCCCAACCACGCAACCCCTGCCGGGTATCACACGTGACTGGTTTGGCCTCATCCAGTTTCGCTCGCCACTACTCCCGGAATCACGGTTGTTTTCTCTTCCTGCGGGTACTGAGATGTTTCACTTCCCCGCGTTCCCTCCACACTGCCTATGTGTTCAGCAGCGGGTGACAGCCCATGACGACTGCCGGGTTTCCCCATTCGGACACCCCCGGATCAAAGCTCGGTTGACAGCTCCCCGGGGCCTATCGTGGCCTCCCACGTCCTTCATCGGTTCCTGGTGCCAAGGCATCCACCGTGCGCCCTTAAAAACTTGGCCACAGATGCTCGCGTCCACTGTGCAGTTCTCAAGCAACGACCAGCCACCCACCACCCCAACCCGAAGGCTGAGTTCACTGGGGCCGGCATCGCGAAGGT
>NZ_JODY01000072.1 GCF_000718015.1 Streptomyces catenulae
AGATCTACACAAGGAGTATCGTCGGCAGCGTCAGATGTGTATAAGAGACAGCACCCACCCCGAGCCCGACCCTGACCCCCACACCGACCCCTACGCCCACCCCGACTCCGACCCCGACTCCGACCCCGAGTCCGACGGAAACGCCGACGCCGACCCTGACCCCCACGCCGACGCCCACCCCGACCCCGTCGCCCACGTTCACGCAGCCCACGGCCTCGCCCAGCCCGACGTCCACCCCGCGCTGCGGCTGGCACTGGATGGGCTCGAAGTGGGTGTGGAACTGCTCGGGGGGATAGCGGTCCGAGCCGCCGCGCCGGGCGGGGGAGCGGCCGAGGGGCAGCGGCTGGACAAGGGTGAGGGCGAGGCCGGTCGGTCGCCGTGCGGCCGGTGGCGACGGCGAGCGGTGACCACCGTGGACGTTGGCCACGGCGGAAGCCGCGACGGCCGTGCCTCCGGCCGCCGCGGCTTCCCCGCCTTTGACGCATCACCGGGCCCCCGCCCGCGGCGCCCTCAATCCATCAGGCTGCCCAGGCGGCCTTCCAGGACGACGAGGAGTTCGCCCAGCCCCTCGGAGAGTTCGTCGCGGCGCCGCTCACCGACCCCGCCGAGCAACGTCGCCTCGTACGCCAGCTGTTCCGGCAGGATCCGGTCGATCAGATCGCGGCCCTCGTCGGTGAGGGAGAGATGGGCGACCCGGCGGTCGCGGTCGTCCACCCGGCGGCTGAGCAGCCCGCGCGCCTCCAACTGCCGCAGCCGCTTGGTCACCGCGGCGCCCGACGCGAACGTCTCCCGCGCCACCCGGCCCGGCGTCAGCTCCCGGTCCATCCGGCGCAGCGTGCCCAGGATGTCGAACTCCGGACGGGACAGCCCGGCCCGCCGCAGCGGCGCGTCGGCCGCCTGCTGCAACAGCGCCGAACAACGGTTCAGCCGCCCGATCAACGCCATCGGACCGGTGTCGAGCCCCGGATGCACCTGCTGCCACTGACGCAGCACCCCCGCGACGATGTCCTCGGCCACCCGGCTCTCCTCTCGCCCTCGTACGGCGTCGGCCCGGCTCAGCTCACCGTCGTGTCACCGTCGTACGCCGTCAATTGTGCCTGCCGCGGCCATCGGTTCCGGCACGGGCCGGACGGACGGCACCGCCCCGGCCAGCCGCCGCGCGAGCAACGCCAGGGTGCGGTGACCGTGCTGTTCGGCCCGGGCCACCCGCTCCTCCGGCAACGCCCGCTGCCACCACTCACCCGACGCCACCTCGACGGCCTCCCGCAGCTCGGCCAGCGCCCCGGCCAGCCGGTCCCGCGCCCAGCCGGTCTCCCGCGCGTGCGCCGCACCGGGGACCGCGTCCGCCGCGAGCAACTGCCCGGCCGCGGCCTGCGCCGTGGCGGTCCGCTCCAACGCCGCGCCGATCCGGTCACCGGCCCGCCGATTGGTCACCAGCACACAGCAGACCAGCCCCAACGCGGCCCCCACCAGCGTGTCGATCCACCGGTCCGCGACGAGCACCCGGGCGGGCAACGGGCTGCCGAACTCCGTCAGCAACAACGCCATCGGCGTGACGCACACCGACCCCAGCCAGTAGTTCCGGGTGATCCACGCCTCCGCACCGAACTGGAAGACCAGCGCCAGCGTGATCATCGCCGGATGACCGGTGTGGATCACCGGCAGCAGAAGCGTGAACACCACCAGCCCCAGCAGATTCCCCACCGACCGCTGAAACGCCCGCTGCCAGGAGAGCGTCGTGTTCGCCTGGAACACCGACGCCGCCGTGACCACGGCCCAGTACGGATGCCCGACCCCGAGCGCCATCGACGCCCACCCGGCCGACGCACATCCCACGGCGGTCCGCACCCCCACCGGAAGCAACGGCGAGCCGCCCCGGAACGCGGCTGCCACGGCCCGCCATCCCCGCACCCGCCCGGGCGCCGGACAGCGCGGACCGTAACCGGGGGAGCCGCAGGTCACAGCGGTTCCCGGGGCAGGGCTCCCGGCACCGCCGACGCCGTCCTCGGCAGTGCTCCCGGGCTGCCCCGGGCCCTCGGCGCGCCGACCCGTCCAGCCCTCGCCCCCGTCCTCCTGTGACCGGGCCAGGCCTGCGTCCGGGGCCACGTGGGGAACAACAGGTCGGTCGATGCGGTGCCGGTCGCGGTGCGCGCCCGGCTGCTCCGCCTGCCGGTGGTCCAGCTCCACACCGGCCAGCTCCGCCTGCTGTGACGGCGTGAGCGCCACCACGGGAAGCGGCCCGCCACCCCGGACCTCCTGCGCCCACCGCCCGAACAGCTCCGCCTCAGCGGGCGTTCCCGGGCCGGTGTCCCCGTCCGCCCCGCTCAGCACGGCCTCGGCCCGGATCAGCAGCCGCTCCAGTGCGGCCCGCGCCCCGGCCTTCGCGGGCGTCCGCGCGGGAACCAGGAAAACCGTGTGCCACGCGGCGTTCACCGCGGTCGCCGTCGCCTGCCGGGCCCGCACCACCGCACCCTCGGCCGCCCCGGGCGCCTCCGTACGGGCCGCCGCCTCGGCGCGCAACTGCGCCGCCGCGGCCTCCAGCGCCCGAGCGGTCGCGATCCGCTCCGGCCCCCGCGGCCGTACCAGCGCGGGCGCCATCCCGACCAGCCACGCCACGGCCCCCGTCGCCAGCGCCGGCACCAGATGCAGCGGGACCTCGGAGATCCGCTGCGGTACGAAGAACGCCGACGCCGCGATGAACGTGAAGATCAGATTCCCCGGCGGCCCGATCCGCGTCGCATCACAGACCACCTTGTGCACCGCGGCGAGCACCGAGGCCAACGCCACCAGCACCACGGCGGACGAGATCAACGACGCCGCCGTCAGCGCCGCCCCCAGGCTCGCCACCATGCCGAGCACCACCCACGGCAGGGTCCTGGCCCGCGCCGCATACGGCAGACCGTGCCCGTAGAGGGCGCACATCGCCCCGGCCGAGGTGTACAGCACCAGATCCATCCGGCCCAGCGCGAAGAGCGTGACATCCGGGATCGCCAGCGCCACCACGGCGCTCAACGCGGGCTTGTGCCAGATGTCCACCGGCCGCCGCAACCGCACGGAACTCCGCACCGGCAACGGCCGCACCCCACTCAACAGCGCCCCGCCCCCACGCTTCCCACCCACCTTGCCGTGCTTACCCATACAAGAAGATTAACAGGTGTTTTACTCGTAAAAGATACGCCGAGCGTCACGTGGGGGTGGGGGAGGGGGAGGTACGGGG
>NZ_JODY01000073.1 GCF_000718015.1 Streptomyces catenulae
GGCTCCGGTGATTCCTGTGGTGTCGACGGTGACGGGGAATTCCGCTGCGGGTGAGGATTTGCGGTCGGCTGATTACTGGGTGCGGCAGGTCCGCCAAACCGTCCGGTACGCTGACGCCCTCACCACCCTGGAGGCCGAAGGCGTCACCACGCTCCTGGAAGTCGGCCCCGGCGGAGTCCTCGCCGCCCTCGCCCCCCAGGCCGTACGCGACCCCGACGCCCTGGTCGCCGTGGCCGCGCACCGCGGCGGTCGTCCCGAGCCGGAGACGCTGGTCGAAGCGGTCGGCACACTGTTCGCACGCGGAGTGCCCGTCGACTGGGAGGCGTTCTTCGCCGGCTCCGGCGCCCGCCGCGTCCCCCTGCCCACCTACGCCTTCCAACGCAGCCGCTACTGGCTCGACGCGCAGCCGCCCCAAGACGCGGCGGGCACCCGACCGATCACCCCGCCCCCTGCGCCGGACGCGCGGGACGAGGGCGGCGACGAGCCTGCCCCGCTGGCCGACCGGCTGGCCGACCTCACCCCGGCCCAGCAGGAGCAGTACCTCCTGCGCACCGTGACCACCCTGGTCGCGGCGGTCCTCAAGCACCCCGACACCGCCGCCGTCGCCCCCGACCGGCCCTTCAGGGAGCTGGGCTTCGACTCCCTCACCGGCGTCGAACTGCGCAACCGGCTCGGTGCCGAGACCGGCCTCCGGCTGTCGGCCACCGTCGTCTTCGACCACCCGACCCCGGCTGCCCTCGCCGCCCACGTCCGCGCCCAGGCCACCGCCGGGCCGCCGGAACCCGAACCCGCCGGGCGCCGCGTCGCGCCGCCCGAGGAGCGTCCCGAGACGGTCGCCGGGCCGTCGGCCGCGAAATCGGCGGACGAACTCTTCGCCTTCATCGACACCCAGCTCGGCCGGGCCGCCGACTGACACCGCCCGCCCCACCCCCTATCGGTAACTGAGGAGAGACGGATTCCGATGTCCGCTGACCTGACCGACGCACACGACTCCGCCCGCAGCCGGGAACAGCGGAGCGGCACCGAGAGCGGCAAGGACCGGCAGAGCCGGGAAGAGAAGCTGGTCGACTACCTGAAGTGGGTCACAGAGGACCTGACGAAGGCCCGTGAGCGGATCACCGCGCTGGAGTCCGCCGCGACCGAACCAGTCGCGATCGTCGGGATGGCCTGCCGTTTTCCGGGTGGTGTCGCCTCCCCGGACGATCTGTGGCGGTTGGTCGCCGACGGCACCGACGCGATCTCCGCGTTCCCCGCCGACCGCGGCTGGGACCTCGACGCCCTCTACAGCCCCGACGCCGACGAGCCCGGCACCTCGTACACCCGCCACGGTGGGTTCCTCGACGGCGCCGCCCTCTTCGACGCCGAGTTCTTCGGCATCTCCCCCCGCGAGGCACGGGCGATGGACCCGCAGCAGCGGGTCCTGCTGGAGACCGCCTGGGAGGCGCTGGAGCACGCAGGCATCGACCCGGCGACGCTCAAGGGAACCCGCACCGGCGTCTTCGCGGGCATCGTCGAGCAGAGCTACCTCGGCCTCGAAGGGCCCGAGGAGTTCGAGGGCTACCTGATGACCGGCAAGCTCAGCAGCGTCGCCTCTGGCCGCATCGCCTACACCCTCGGGCTGGAGGGCCCGGCCCTCTCGATCGACACCGCCTGCTCGTCGTCGCTGGTGGCCCTCCACCTGGCGGTCGAATCGGTACGCCGAGGGGAGTGCTCTCTCGCCCTCGCGGGCGGCGCGACCGTCACCGCGACCCCCGGCGGCTTCGTCGACTTCTCCCGGCAAAGTGGCCTCGCGCCCGACGGCCGGATCAAGTCCTTCGCGGCGGCGGCGGATGGCACCGCCTGGGCGGAGGGTGTGGGTCTGCTGGTGGTGGAGCGGTTGTCGGATGCCCGTCGTCATGGTCATCAGATTTTCGCGGTCGTACGCGGCAGCGCCGTCAATCAGGATGGTGCGAGTAATGGTTTGACGGCGCCGAACGGTCCGTCGCAGGAGCGGGTGATCCGTGCCGCCCTTGCGTCGCCGCCGCGGGCGTCGGCGGCGTGATCAAAATGGTGCAGGCGATGCGCCACGGCACCCTGCCGAAGACCCTCCATATCGACCGGCCCACCCCCATGGCCGACTGGGACACGGGCGCCGTGGAGCTCCTCACCGAGGCCCGGCCCTGGCCCGCTCGCGACCACGGCCCGCGCCGCGCCGCCGTGTCTGCCTTCGGCGTCAGCGGCACCAACGCTCACCTCATCCTCGAAGCCCCCGAGGACCGACCCGCGAGCGCCGGAGGCGAGGTGCCGGAACCGGCGCGCACCCTGCCCGCTGTGCCCTGGATCGTCTCGGCCCGCAGCGCCGACGCCCTGGGTGCCCAGGCCGAACGCCTCCACGCCCACCTTGCCGCCCACCCGGAACAGTCCGCCGCCGACCTCGCCTACACCCTCGCCACCACCCGCACCCGCCACGACCACCACGCAGTCCTCACCGGCACCGACCGCGACGAACTCACCCGCGCCCTGCACGGGTTGGCCACGGAGCCGGCCTCCGCCGTCCCCGGCGCCCCGAGCGCCACGGCCCATGGCGGCCTCGGCTTTGTTTTTTCGGGTCAGGGTGCGCAGTGGTTGGGGATGGGGCGTGAGTTGTATGGGGTGTATCCGGTTTTTGCGGGTGCGTTCGATGAGGTGTGTGGGGTGGTGGAC
>NZ_JODY01000074.1 GCF_000718015.1 Streptomyces catenulae
GATCACGGGTGGTACGGGTGGGTTGGGTGCGTTGGTGGCGCGTCATTTGGTGGTGGTGCATGGGGTGCGGCGGTTGGTGTTGGTGAGTCGTCGAGGCGCGGATGCGCCGGGTGCGTTGGTGTTGCGGCAGGAGTTGTCGGAGCTGGGCGCGGAGGTGCTGCTGGAGGCTTGCGACGCGGGTGATCGGGAGGCGCTGGGCGCGTTGCTGGGTCGCGTGGGCCGGTTGTCGGGTGTGGTCCATGCGGCGGGCGTGCTGGACGACGTGACGGTCGAGGGGCTGTCGGGGGAGCGCTTGGAGGCTGTGCTGCGTCCGAAGGTGGATGCGGCGTGGCATCTGCATGAGCTGACCCGGGGGATGGGTCTGTCGGCGTTCGTGCTCTTCTCGTCCGTCTCGGGCTTGTTGGGTACGGCAGGTCAGGCCAACTACGCTGCGGCGAACGCCTACTTGGATGCCTTGGCGGCACACCGCCGAGGGCAAGGACTGGCCGCGACGTCCCTTGCCTGGGGGCTGTGGGATGCCTCCCACGGGATGGGCGCCACCCTCGGCGACGCCGACCTCGCCCGCTGGGCGCGCGCCGGAATCCGCCCGCTCACGCCTGAGCAGGGCCTCGCCCTCTTCGACACCGCCGTCGCCGCCCCGCACGCCCTGCGCGTTCCCGTGGCCCTCGACCCCCAGGCCGCAGGCGCCGCCGACGGGGAACCGCCGGCCCTGCTGCGCGGCCTGGTCCGCACCCGCCCGCGACGCGCCGCACCCGTGGCGGACGCCGACGGCACCGCCTGGGCGAACCGGACGGCCGCACTCCCCGACGAACAGCGCGGCGAGGCCGTCCTCACCCTCGTACGCGACACGGTGGCCGCCGTCCTCGGCCACGCGGACCCGCAGCGGCTCGACCCGCGGCGCGCCTTCAACGAGCTGGGCTTCGACTCGCTCGCCGGGGTGGACCTGCGCAACCGCCTGGCCACCCGCACCGGCCTGCGGCTGCCCGCCACCGTCGTCTTCGACCACCCCTCGCCCCAGGCGGTCGCCAACCACCTCCTGGCCCGGATCACCCCGGACACCGCCCCCGCGCAGGCCGGGCCGCGGTCGTCGGCCGCCGCCGACGAGCCGATCGCGATCGTCGGGATGGCCTGCCGCTACCCGGGCGGCGTCGCCTCCCCGGACGACCTGTGGCGGTTGGTCGCCGACGGCACCGACGCGGTCAGCGGGTTCCCCACCAACCGCGGCTGGGACCTCGACGCCCTGTACGACCCCGACCCCGACCACACCGGCACCTCCTACGTACGCCACGGCGGGTTCCTGCACGACGCGGACCGTTTCGACCGCGCCTTCTTCGGCATCTCGCCCCGCGAGGCCACCGCCATCGATCCTCAGCAGCGGTTGCTGCTGGAGACGGCGTGGGAGGCGTTCGAACATGCCGGTATCGACCCGACCGACCTGCGCGGCTCGCGCACCGGCGTCTTCACCGGCGCCATGTACGACGACTACGTCTCCCGTCTCGCGGCCGGCCCCGCGGAGTACGAGGGCTTCCTGCTGGCCGGGAATCTCTCCAGCGTCGTCTCCGGGCGGCTGTCGTACACCTACGGGTTCGAGGGCCCGGCGGTGACGGTGGACACCGCGTGCTCGTCGTCACTGGTGGCGCTGCATCTGGCGGCGAGCGCGCTGCGCAACGGCGAATGCGACCTCGCCCTCGCCGGTGGCGTCACCGTCATGGCGGGCCCCCACGTCTTCGTGGAGTTCTCCCGGCAGCGGGGTCTCGCCGCCGACGGCCGCTGCAAGTCGTTCGCCGCGACCGCGGACGGCACGGGCTGGTCGGAGGGTGTGGGCCTGCTCCTGGTCGAGCGGCTGTCGGATGCCCGCCGCAATGGCCACCGCGTCCTCGCCGTCGTACGCGGCAGCGCCGTCAATCAGGATGGTGCGAGTAATGGTTTGACGGCGCCGAACGGTCCGTCGCAGGAGCGGGTGATCCGTGCCGCCCTTGCG
>NZ_JODY01000076.1 GCF_000718015.1 Streptomyces catenulae
GTCAACGACTGGGACATCAACGCCATCAACGGCATCCCCTCCAAGGGCCTCCTCCAGGTGATCCAGCCCACCTTCAACACGTACCACGTCAAGGGCACCGCCCATAAGCTCACCGACCCCGTCGCCAACATCACCGCCGCGGCCAACTACGCCGCCCACCGCTACGGCTCCATCGACAACGTCAACTCCGCCTACTGAGCCGGAACATGACGGCCGTCATCTCTGACGGCGACGGCATCGGGCGACCGGCCACCGGCCGGTCGTGAGCACCGACGAGGGCCCTGTCCGCTCCCCGCGGACAGGGTCCTCGTCGTCGTGCGCGCGGACGCCTTACCGGACGGCGTCGCCGCCCAGCGGCGGGAGGCCGAGGAGGGCGCCGACGACCTGGCCGACGACCTCCAGACCGGCTTTCTCCTTCGGGGTGAGGTCCTGGTCGTCGGCGGGTGCCGCGACGGCCGGGCCGACGGCCAGGGCGCCCGCGGCGCAGAGAGCGGCGACCAGGACGGTCAGACGACGGAACATCGGCGTTTCCTTACGGTGCGAGGGCTCGGACGGGCCCAGCCTCCGCGAGCCGCGCGCCCCGGCCGCCGCGACAGTCCGGACGCTGCGGCGAACGGCCCACCGACTGTGCCGCAACGGGCGCCCCACACGGCCGCGACGCGGGGCGGCGAGGCCCGCATTCCGCTCCGGATCCGGGCCCGTTCCGGGCGTGACCCGGGCAACACACGAGGCCCCTCGGGAGGGGGCGCCAGGTGATGCCGGGCACAGGACGCACGTCACCTACGAGGGCTGGTAGTGCCGCCCCCACCCCGTCAGCACAGCATAAAAAGCCCGCAACATCGGACATATCGCCTGATCTCACTACGAGAGGTAGTACGTCACATCATTGCCACCGCTGCGGGGCCGCGCTAACCATGAATCCCGTAAGCACCGAGAACGTGCCGACGAGCTCCTCCCGTCAGGTGAGCGAGCACGGCCTGACCCTCGGCTCCACGCGCCGCCACAGGCCGCTCCCCCGCATCCCGCATTCGGAAGAGGTCACCACCGCATGTCCCGTTTCGCCCTGCTTCGCACCGCCCGCATCACCCGCACCCAGAAGGTCGCCGCCGCCGTGCTCGTCGCCGCCGGCGCCACCGGCGCAGTGACCGCCACCGCGACCGCGAGCAACGCCCAGCCCGCCGCCGCGCACGCCCCCGCCGCGGTCAAGCCGGTGAGCGCCAACGGTCTGCCGAAGCTGGTGACCGGCGAGGCGACGACCGCCGAGGCCAAGACCGCGGACGTCTCCGCGTCGGTGGCCGACGGTCTGAAGGTCACCGCGGTGGCGAAGCAGGACCGGGCCGCCCACGAGGCCGCGAACCGCTCCATGGAGCGCGCCTCCCTCGCCCCGAAGTCCGCCCCCAAGGCCGCCCCGAAGTCGTATGCGAACAACCTGGACGGCTGGATCCGTCAGTCGCTCGACATCATGAAGAACAAGGGCATACCCGGCTCCTACGAGGGCCTGCAC
>NZ_JODY01000077.1 GCF_000718015.1 Streptomyces catenulae
GGGCCGGGGCGTACGCGGCCGGGGCACGTACGGCCGGGGCGGGGCGTTCCCGGGGCGGGGGCCCCGGGGACGCCGGGGGCACCGGTCACCCGGGCCTGCCGTTCACTCGGGCTCGCGGGTCGCCCGGGTGGCTCGCCGGTCACCTGGGCCTGCCGTTCACTCAGGCCCGCTGGTCACCCGGGCGCACCGGTCACCCGGGCCCGCCGGGCTCCTCGGCCGCGCACCACCCGGCCCCGGAGCTGCGCGCCGCCGAGCCTCGCAGCCGCGCACCACCCGCCCTCCGAGCCGCTCTCCGCGCCGCCCTCCGGGGCGCGCACTCCACCCGTCCGCGGGGCTGTGCCCTCCTGGGCGCGCACCCCACCCGCCCCGAGGCCGCCCGCCCCCCGCTACCCCGCCGCCGGTGTCCAGTCCGGGCGGCGCCCGCTCAGGGCCACGACGCGGTCCAGCAGGGTCGCCTCGTCCGGTACGGGGACGGCCGGGCCGAACATGCCGCCGCGGGCCGGGTCCTCCGCGGCGGGGGCGAGCAGCGCGTACGACACCCCGAGGCTCGCGGTGTCGGGTGCGTAGGGCTGGCCGGTGGCGCGGGCCAGGTCCCAGCCGTGCAGGACGAGTTCGTTGAGCGCGACCCGTCCGGCGAGGGCCGCGGGCAGGGTGATGCCACCCGCCTGCGTCTCCCCCTCCCAGGCGGCCGGGTGATGCCAGGCCGTGGCCAGCGCGTCGAGGTTGGCGGCCAGCTCGTCGCGCCACCCGGGGGCGATGTCGGGCAGGGCGCTGCCCGGTGACGTACCGGTCGAGGGGCCCAGTTCCTTGGCCGCGGTGTCCCGGAACGCCGCGGTCAGGCCCACCAGATGCCCCAGTAGATTCCGTACCGCGTACTCCGCGCACGGCGTCGGCGCCGCCAGCTGCTCGTCGCGGGTGCGGGCGGCGAGGTGGGCGATGAGCGCGGTCTGTGCGCCGAAGTCGATGGTCTCCGTCATGTCCGGGCGGTCCTTCCGTCGTCACCGGGTGCGGCCGGATACCCCGGCCCGGCCCTCAGTGAAACGGCCCCGGGCCCCGCACCCCGGCCGCCACACCGAGCCGCCCACCGCGGGCCGACGACCGTCCGGCCACCGGACCGAACGCTCCCGGCCCGCCACGCGCCCCCGGGCACGGCCCCCACCGCCGACCGTCCACACGCCTCCGCCCGGCCACCACCGGCCCCCACCTCCGGCCAGCCACCTCGCAGCCCTGACCGACCACCCCACCTCCGACCGGCCACCCCGCCCCCTCCAGCCGCACCCCCGACCCCCACC
>NZ_JODY01000078.1 GCF_000718015.1 Streptomyces catenulae
CGGCTACGGGGGGGGGGGGGGGGGGGGGGGGGGTTTTCATTTGGTAAGGGCCCGGGCCCCCCCTTCAGCGGGGGGGCCAGGCCGGGCCGGGGGGGGCGGCGGGGGGCTTTCAGTTGCGTAGGTGCCCGGGCCTCCCGTTCAGCGGTGGGGCCAGGCCGGGCCGGGGGCGCGGTGGTGCGAGGTGCCGTAGCCGTGGTGGTGGCGGGGCGTCTGCCTGTACGGGGAGCGGCACGCTCGACCGGGTCGGCGGGCCGCATCATGCTCGCGGCGACACGGCGCCCGCCGGATGGGCGCGAAGCTCGGGGTGTCCGGCTCCGCGCCGCCGGGCGGGATGTATGCCTATGCGGGGCGAGGGGCAACTGAGCCCCGGGGTGGCGGAAGCGGTGCCCGACTTTCCGGCGCCGCCCCACCGCCGACTACTGTCGCCGCTCTCCGCCTGCCTACCTGACCAGGTGATCTGAGGCCCCGCCCCACCAGACGACCTGAAGCTCCGCCCGGTCAGGCGCACAGTGCAGGGTCGTCCGCCCGGCCGACAGCTCGCCGTAGGGCATCCGCTCCCCACCCCCGGATCAACAGCGCACGTTCTTCACATACAACGCACGCGCCGAATTGCTCTTGGCGTAGCGCACATTCTTCGTAGCGCCTTTGGAGAGCCGCCCCCGAGGATCGGCATGATGCGGGACCACGATGACGTAACACGCCGGACGCCGACTGCACAGATTCGTCAGCCGTACGTACCGCTGATGGCCCTTCGTATAGAACTTCCGCACCTTCACGCACTGCACGGGCGGCCCGGCAGCGGCCGCCTCGGACGCCGTCGTCAGGCTCAACGTCCCCCCGTACAACACTGCGGCCAACGCTGTGACCAGCAACTTCCGCATCACAACACTCTCCCCCGGATCAGGCCCCCGATACTTCTCCCGCCAACGGGGCTCAGCTGGCTTCGTCCCTTCATTCTCCATTCTCCATACGCGACGCCGACCCTCAGCTCCAGCCACCCGACACCCCTTTCCAGCCACGTTGTAATGGGGCTGGCGTATGGGCTGGCTTGGTGCGGGTGCGGGTGCGGGTGCGGGTGCGGGTGCGGGTGCGGGTGCGGGTGCGGGTGCGGGGCGGTGAGGCGTCCTGGGGGCACTGGAGGGGGTGGGGGCCCCTCCCTCCCCCCGCCCCATCC
>NZ_JODY01000079.1 GCF_000718015.1 Streptomyces catenulae
AATCCCCTTCGCCACCGCCCGAAAATCCTCCAACATCCCCTCCATCAACGGGGAATGAAACGCATGCGAAACCGATAAACGCCGCACCCGACGCCCACGGCCGACAAACTCCCCCACCACCGCCTCCACACCAGCCTCCACACCCGACACCACCACCGCACCCGGACCATTCACCGCCGCAATACCCACCTCACCACCACACACAGCAAGCACCTCGGACACCTCCCCCTCCGAAGCCTCCACCGCCACCATCACACCCCCCGAAGGCAACGCCTGCATCAACCCCGCACGCGCCGCCACCAACCTCCCCGCATCCTCCAAACCCATCACGCCCGCAACATGAGCCGCAGCCAACTCCCCCACCGAATGCCCCACCACAACATCCGGCACCACACCCCACGACTCCACCAAACGAAACAACGCCACCTCAAACGCAAACAACGCAGGCTGCGCAAAACCCGTACCACCCAACAACCGACTCGCACCCGAACCCTCAACCCCGAAAACCACCTCCCTCAAAGGCCGAGAAAGAAAACCGTCCACCACCCCACACACCTCATCGAACGCACCCGCAAAAACCGGATACACCCCATACAACTCACGCCCCATCCCCAACCACTGCGCACCCTGACCCGA
>NZ_JODY01000080.1 GCF_000718015.1 Streptomyces catenulae
AGGCTGCCCTGGAGTTCGGCGCGTAGGTCGGGGGTGAGGACGTTGCCTGCGCGGTCGACCAGGAGGGCCATTTCGTAGCCGACGAGGCCGATGTCGCACTCGGGGTGTGCGAGGACGGCCAGGGAGGATCCGTCGGAGACGGACATGATGAAGAGGAAGCCGCGTTCCATTTCCACCACGGTTTGGTTGACGTTGCCGCCTTCGAAGATGCGGGAGGCGCCGGAGGTCAGCGAGGTGAGGCCGGAGGCCACTGCTGCCAGTTGGTCGGCTCGGTCCCGTGGGAAGCCTTCGGACATGGCGAGGAGGAGACCGTCCGCGGAGACCACGACCGTGTGGGACACACCGGGGGTGTTGTCCACGAAGTTGGTGATCAACCAGTTCAGGTTCTGCGCCGCCTGGCTCATCGG
>NZ_JODY01000081.1 GCF_000718015.1 Streptomyces catenulae
CACAGATGCTCGCGTCCACTGTGCAGTTCTCAAGCAACGACCAGCCACCCACCACCCCAACCCGAAGGCTGAGTTCACTGGGGCCGGCATCGCGAAGGTTCAGACTCGAAAGCCCGTACCCTCAGATACCCAACAGCGTGCCCGACACCCTCACTCGCTGACTCGTGTTCCACGCCGAAGCAGTACTAACGATCAACAACCGAGTGTGCCGAGTAGTCAACGTTCCACCCATGAGCAACCAGCATCAGACATTCGCTGATGTACTGGCCTCTGGACTGTCAGCAAGCTGGCAGCCAAGAAGTGCTCCTTAGAAAGGAGGTGATCCAGCCGCACCTTCCGGTACGGCTACCTTGTTACGACTTCGTCCCAATCGCCAGTCCCACCTTCGACGATT
>NZ_JODY01000082.1 GCF_000718015.1 Streptomyces catenulae
CACAGATGCTCGCGTCCACTGTGCAGTTCTCAAGCAACGACCAGCCACCCACCACCCCAACCCGAAGGCTGAGTTCACTGGGGCCGGCATCGCGAAGGTACGAACTCTCGTCCGTGCCCTCAGACACCCAACAGCGTGCCCGACAAGTCCTCGCCCCTCTGCGTTCCACGCCGAAGCAGTACTAACAGAAGCGATCTCAAACTTGCCGAGTAGTCAACGTTCCACCCATGAGCAACCAGTGCGAGACATTCGCTCACATGCTGGCCTCTGACCTCGTCCCGAAGGACTCGGTAAGAAGTGCTCCTTAGAAAGGAGGTGATCCAGCCGCACCTTCCGGTACGGCTACCTTGTTACGACTTCGTCCCAATCGCCAGTCCCACCTTCGACGATT
>NZ_JODY01000083.1 GCF_000718015.1 Streptomyces catenulae
ATGCGTCACCGAGGAATTCCGCTAAAGTAGTGACCACGCCAAGGCGCCGCAAACGAAAGTAAGCAGCCCGAGGCAAACCCCTCCGACGGGTAATCGGAAGCGAATTCGGACCGGAAACGGCGAGAAACGGATCTGATAGACTCGGAAAGGCCGGAAAGCGAAAGCAAGAAGGCCAACCCCGCTCCAACAGGGGGCCGGAAACGCCCAGCGGATCTGGTAAGGTTGGAACTGCGGAAAAGCCGAAAGGCCGGACCGCACCGGCGAAAATCAGAACCGAAAGGATCTGATAGAGTCGGAAACGCAAGACCGAAGGGAAGCGCCCGGAGAGCCTGGTGAAACAGGCACAAAG
>NZ_JODY01000084.1 GCF_000718015.1 Streptomyces catenulae
ACAGCTGCCACGTCGGGCCGATCAGCTTCGGCTCCCACTCCAACTCCGGCCGTGGCGCAACCTCTGCCAGTCGCTCCCGATACCAACGGATGACCTCGTCGTGCCCATCGTCCTGACGCTCAACCGACCGTCTACGCGCCACGGCCCCAACGCGTCATCGCAGCCTGCCGTGCAGACGCAGACGCGTTCCCCTTCGCCGGCTCCTCCTCGTCCGGCAGCTTCAGCCAGCCGAGCAGTCGAGCGAGAACACCGCGGTGCTGGCGAAGTTCCTGCACCAGCGGCGACGCAACCGGCTGCCCCATGCTGCCGGTGACCATCAGGTCGGCGT
>NZ_JODY01000085.1 GCF_000718015.1 Streptomyces catenulae
CTCCTGCGCGGATGTCGGCGCCGCCCGAACGGGCGGCGCGCCGACGGCGCCGGACTACGGTGCCCCGGAAGCCTCCGCGCGGGAGGCCACGGCCCATTCCTCCAGCAGGAATTCGTAGGCCGCGGAAGGCCACTCGTCGTCCACACGGGTCTCGACGAGGTGCCGTATCGCCTCGTTCGCCTCTGAGGCGGACGGACGAGACGGTCCCGTGGGTTGGAGTGTCGTGTGCATGAGTTCAAGGCTAAGGGCGGGCACTGACAGCGACCCCCGCTTTCAAGGTGGAATGCCTCACCCGAAAGC
>NZ_JODY01000086.1 GCF_000718015.1 Streptomyces catenulae
CCCACAGAGTCCCCTCTGCAGTACCATCGGCGCTGAAAGGCTTAGCTTCCGGGTTCGGAATGTAACCGGGCGTTTCCCTAACGCAATGACCACCGAAACACTATGAAGTTAACCAACCCGGCAAAATCACAGGTCGTTACTTCAGAACCTACACAGTGGACGCGAGCAACTGAGGACAAGCCCTCGGCCTATTAGTACCAGTCAACTCCACACCTTACGGCGCTTCCATATCTGGCCTATCAACCCAGT
>NZ_JODY01000087.1 GCF_000718015.1 Streptomyces catenulae
GCCCCGAAGTCGTATGCGAACAACCTGGACGGCTGGATCCGTCAGTCGCTCGACATCATGAAGAACAAGGGCATACCCGGCTCCTACGAGGGCCTGCACCGCAACATCATGCGCGAGTCCTCCGGCAACCCCAACGCCGTCAACGACTGGGACATCAACGCCATCAACGGCATCCCCTCCAAGGGCCTCCTCCAGGTGATCCAGCCCACCTTCAACACGTACCACGTCAAGGGCACC
>NZ_JODY01000088.1 GCF_000718015.1 Streptomyces catenulae
GCCCAGGCGGACGTCGGCGTCGCCATGAACACCGGCACCTCCGCCGCCAAGGAGGCCGGAAACATGGTCGACCTCGACTCCGACCCCACCAAACTCATCGAAATCGTCGAGATCGGCAAACAACTCCTGATCACCCGCGGCGCCCTGACCACCTTCTCCATCGCCAACGACGTCGCCAAGTACTTCGCGATCATCCCCGCGATGTTCGCGG
>NZ_JODY01000089.1 GCF_000718015.1 Streptomyces catenulae
GCCGTAGGTCGCCAGCAGCGCCTGCGCCTCGATCGGGTCACCGAGACGCGTACCGGTCCCGTGCGCCTCCACCGCATCCACCTCAGCAGGCGACAGACCAGCATCCGCAAGGGCGGCACGGATCACCCGCTCCTGCGACGGACCGTTCGGCGCCGTCAAACCATTACTCGCACCATCCTGATTGACGGCGCTGCCGCGTACG
>NZ_JODY01000090.1 GCF_000718015.1 Streptomyces catenulae
GCGGACCTGCCGCACCCAGTAATCAGCCGACCGCAAATCCTCACCCGCAGCGGAATTCCCCGTCACCGTCGACACCACAGGAATCACCGGAGCCGCAAACGCAATCCCCTTCGCCACCGCCCGAAAATCCTCCAACATCCCCTCCATCAACGGGGAATGAAACGCATGCGAAACCGATAAACGCCGCACCCGACGCCCACG
>NZ_JODY01000091.1 GCF_000718015.1 Streptomyces catenulae
GCGGACCTGCCGCACCCAGTAATCAGCCGACCGCAAATCCTCACCCGCAGCGGAATTCCCCGTCACCGTCGACACCACAGGAATCACCGGAGCCGCAAAAGAAATCCCCTTCGCCACCGCCCGAAAATCCTCCAACATCCCCTCCATCAACGGGGAATGAAACGCATGCGAAACCGATAAACGCCGCACCCGACGCCCACG